>AP024710.1:1520000-2720000 GCA_024363285.1 Leptolinea sp. HRD-7
AAAGAGTGCAAAGGCATAAGGGAGCTTGACTGCAAGACCAACGCGTCGAGCAGAGACGAAAGTCGGGCTTAGTGATCCCACGGTACTGAGTGGAAGGGCCGTGGCTTACCGGATAAAAGCTACCCCGGGGATAACAGGCTGGTGAAGTCCAAGAGTTCACATCGACGACTTCGCTCGGCACCTCGATGTCGGCTCATCGCATCCTGGGGCTGTACAAGGTCCCAAGGGTCGGGCTGTTCGCCCGTTAAAGCGGTACGCGAGCTGGGTTCAGACCGTCGTGAGACAGGTCGGTCTCTATCCGCTGTGGGCGCAAGGGATTTGCGAGGATCTGCCCCTAGTACGAGAGGACCGGGGTGGACAGACCTCTGGTTTGCCAGTTGTCGTGCCAACGGCATTGCTGGGTAGCTATGTCTGGCAAAGATAACCGCTGAAAGCATCTAAGTGGGAAACTTGCCTCAAGATTAGATCCCTCATTCCGTAAGGAAGTAAGATCGCTGGAAGACTACCAGCTTAATAGGCAGCATGTGTAAGCATAGTAATATGTTGAGCTAAGCTGTACTAATGATCGAGGGCTTCCATGTGACGCGGGGAATTCGGAATTCTTTCTGAAGAAAAGCGGACCTACATACTATTCAACCTGACTTTGGAATAAAAGTCTCTTGGTGATTTGAGCGACAGTGGTACACCCGGTCACATCTCGAACCCGGTCGTTAAGGCTGTCAGCGCCGATGGTACTTGGGGGGCGGCCCCCTGGGAGAGTAGGTCATTGCCAAGAGGCTTTTTTCATTTAACTGATATTTCTCCATTCTTTCTTTTGTTACAATTTATCTGTAATTTACTACTCTGCGGTCTGTAAATATCTGTTATTCTCTTTATCTCTCAACTGATTTCATATACAATGGGGCAGATGGTAGACACATCCAAACACCTTTCGGAGTTTAGATTCAAGGCCAGTAAAAACGGAAAAGTGTTCATATTTTGGACAAACCGAATGGTAAAAACTCTTTCTGGTGAACAAGCCCGAAATTTTCTAACAAAAGTCAATCCGTCAGACGAACATTCCGTTCAATTGCTCCTGGCCAAGGCGACCGGCAATTTCAAACGGGGTAATGAACGAAAATCCCCAAAAACCTACAAAAAAGAGGATTACAATGCGCGCAGCGTTTCAGGGTGAACCCGGAGCTTATTCAGAGGCAGCCGTATTTGAATTTTTTGCGCAGGTCGATGTGTCTGCTGTACCCTGTACATCTTTTGAACTGGTGTTTGACGCAGTTAATAAAGGTGACTGCGATTACGGTGTATTGCCAATAGAAAATTCACTGGCCGGAAGCATTCACCAGAATTATGATCTTCTTCTGCAAAATCCTCTACAGGTGGTGGGTGAACATTATTTACGTGTAAGTCACTGCCTGATCGCCCGCCCCGGTGCCACGATGGCCGATATCAAAACGGTAATGAGCCATCCTCAAGCATTGGCACAATGTGCCGGGTATCTCAAATCACTCCCGGGTGTAAAGATTGAACCGGTTTATGATACCGCCGGCAGCGTGAAGATCATCCGCGGGCAAGATGACCCGTCACTCGCGGCTATCGCGTCACTGCAGGCAGCCCGGATCTTTGGTATGCAGGTATTGGCGGAACACATTGAAGATAATCAGGCTAATTTCACTCGATTTCTTGTCGTTTCAAAAACTCCGGTTCATCCAGTTGAAAATTCCAAAACATCCATAGTATTTACCTTAAAAAATGAACCCGGCTCTCTCTATAATGCCATGCGCGAATTTGCCATCCGCGATATTGATCTGTGCAAAATAGAATCCCGCCCGTTGGTTGGAACCCCATGGGATTATCTCTTTTATATTGATCTTATGGGAAGCACCGAAAATCAACCGGTTAAAGACGCTCTGAGCAGCCTGCAGCAATTCGCGCCCATGCTTCGGGTTCTGGGATCATATCCGTCTAAAAAACCCCCGGGTAAAATGGAGCAAATATCTTGACGTTCACACATATTGCGCTACAATATTCAGAACGAGAAAACGATATGTCTAACCTCTCTTCCCGCTTTTATTCCTATTTTTATTTTTATGGCGCCAGAGCCTCACGGCCGCCATTGGTTTAGGTTAAGCGGGAATAACGAAGTAACCCCTCAACACGATGCCAACGGTCGGCATCGTGTTTTTTTGTTTCAAGGAGAATGCAATGTTCACAAGAGGAATTCGCGGAGCCATCACAGTAGAAAAAGATGAAGAGCAGGCAATACTGACCGCCACGGAGGAACTGCTGGTTGCCATCCAGAAAGCCAACCCCTCACTGGCTCCGGATGACCTGGCTTCCGCCCTGTTCACGGTGACATCAGACCTGACGTCTGTGCATCCGGCAAGGGCAGCCAGACAGATCGGTTGGACCTCTGTCCCGCTGATGTGCGCGCAAGAAATACCCGTAGCCGGAAGCCTCCCCCTTTGCATTCGCGTTCTTCTCACCTGGAATACCCCCCTTTCTCAAAAAGACATCAAACATATTTATCTGAAAAAAGCTGTTGCGCTGCGCCCTGATCTGCTATCGGGCGGGTTAGACTGAACATCTCGCTGGCCCTTCGCCAGGCCGGTTGGAAATTATGAGGAGGTTTTTATGATGGTCGTAATGAGTATTGATGCTACAAAAGAAGAAATTGAAGCCGTAATCGCCCGGGTGGAAGCCAACAACTTCCATGTGATCCTTAATAAGGGTGAAGAACGGACAGTAATCGCCGTGGTCGGGCAGAACCCATCCGTTATCCGCGAACAGATCATGTACATGCCGGGCGTTGACCATACTGTACCGATCTCGCGCCCGTACAAAGTGGCTTCTCGTGAATTCATCCCGGAAAACACGGTATTTCCGTTGGATGGTTTCAAAGTAGGTGGAGACGAGATCGTTTTGATCGCCGGACCGTGCGCGGTGGAAAGCCGCACTCAGTTATTGGAAGCGGCCCATGCCGTGAAGGAAGCCGGGGCACACGCCCTGCGCGGAGGAGCGTTCAAACCCCGTTCTTCACCCTACAGCTTCCAGGGCATGGGAGAAGAAGGATTGGAAATTCTGGCTGAAGCGCGTGAAGTAACCGGGCTGCCGATCTTCACCGAAGTGATGGCCCCCGAGCAGGTCAACCTGGTGGCAAAATATGCGGACGTGTTACAGATCGGCGCGCGCAATATGCAAAACTTCTCCCTGCTGCATGCTGTGGGCGAATGTGACCGGCCGGTACTGTTAAAACGAGGCCCATCTGCCCTGATCGAAGAACTACTGATGGCGGCTGAATATATTCTTTCTCATGGCAACCGTCGGGTGATGTTATGCGAACGCGGTGTGCGCACTTTTGAAACGGCCACCCGTAACACCACTGATATCAACGCTATTCCGGTTTTAAAGAATCTTACGCACCTGCCGGTCATTCTGGATCCCAGTCACAGCACCGGACATGCTGATCTGGTCATTCCAGTAGCCCGCGCCGGTATTGCCGCCGGTGCAGATGGCTTGATTGTTGAAGTACACCCCAACCCGCGGGTAGCCCTTTCCGATGGTGGACAGTCACTGACCCCTGAAAAATTCGCCATGCTGGTCAAACAGGCAAAAGGCATTGCCCGCGAAGTGGGACGCGCCTGATATGCCTGACGACGGTCCTGGTTTTTTTACGGGGAAACACGTGGCAATCTTCGGATTGGGTTTGATGGGTGGTTCGCTAGCTATGGCGCTCAACGGTCGCTGCAGCCGGCTGACGGGTATCGATCCTGATATCCACGCCGTGCACTCTGCCTTGAAACGAGGATTGGTCTCACAGGCTGCAGTCGAGCCCGGTCATCTACTGGAAGATGCGGATGTGATAATCCTGGCGGCTCCGGTCAACGCGATTCTGGATATTCTGCGGAACCTGAACGCTGTTTGCCGTAATGATGCTGTTGTTCTGGATTTTGGTTCCACCAAACGCGCGGTTTGCCGGGCAATGGATGAACTGCCAAAACGTTTTGATCCGATAGGGTGCCACCCGATGTGCGGAAAAGAGACCTGTGGTTTGGATTTCGCTGATGAAACCATCTTCAACGGGGCGGCATTTGCCATTGTCCCACTGAAACGCACCGGTGAGAAAGCGCGTAAGACAGCTGAAGTGCTTTCAAGTCTGTTAGGTTCGCATCCGGTTTTTATTGATGCGGAGACTCATGACCGTCTTGTGGCTGCATCAAGCCACTTACCATTCCTGGTATCCAACACTCTGGCATTTTGTACTCCTGTAGAAGCAGCCCCGTTGACATCCACCGGTTTTGCCAGCACCACCCGGCTTGCGGTGTCTTCTCCAGCGATGATGATGGATGTACTGGAGACAAACAAAGATGTCATTCTCGAAGCATTGCATGCCTGTATCAACCGGCTGACATTGATAGAAGAATTACTAATGAAAGACGATTTTGACCACCTGCGTTCTGAATTGAACGCCGGGGCCGAAAACCGCCGTCAAATCGATATTGCCAAAAGAGGTATTGTCCTATGAAACTAACGATCAACCCCGGCCACGCGTTGACCGGAACCGTATCTTTGCCTGGAGATAAATCACTGTCACATCGCGCCGCACTGATCGCCTCGATGGCGGCTGGTCGCAGTCAGATCGATAACTTCCTGGTTTCGGGTGTAACATCCCGTTTGTTAGAGGCTCTTACCAGTCTTGGAATCACCTGGAGACTGGATGGAACCACTCTGATCCTGGATGGTAAAGGTCTGGGCGGATTTTCCGTGCCCTTCGGTCCGTTAAATTGCGGCAATTCCGCCTCCACTATGCGTTTCCTGGCGGGTGCTCTGGCAGCTGCCGGCACTCCGGCGGTGTTAGACGGTTCTTTGGGGCTGCGCCGGCGGCCAATGGATCGCATTATCCAGCCGTTAAACCGTATGGGTGTGAACATAAAAGGCGCAGCCGGATATGCCCCATTAAGTATGGGCGTTTCGGCTCTGCCACTTAAAGGCGGCACACTGAGTTTAGATGTGGCTAGCGCGCAGGTGAAAACCTGCCTGCTGCTGGCAGGGCTTTCTGCCGGCGATCCGGTGACCATTTCTGAGCCTGGCTTTTCTCGCGACCACACGGAACGTATGCTCAGCAGTATGGGCGTGACTATTAAAAGTGAAAAAATCAGTGTAGATGGGTTCCCCCGTTACTTAACCCATCTTGCCCCACCGACTGCCCGTTTTGGATTAAAGCCGTTGAACATGGCTCTGCCGGGTGATTTTTCTTCTGCTTCTTTCCTGATCGTCGCGGCGTTGATCACCCCGGGTTCCAACATTACATTGAAGGATATTGGCCTCAACGCCACACGTACCGGACTTTTGGATGTGCTTTTGACTATGGGTGCGTCAATTCAGATCAATGCAAAACCTACCCGTAACGGTGAGCCTGTTGGAGATCTTACAATTAAGTACAGCAATTTAAAAGCCGTAGACATTTGCGGCGAAAAAGTTGTGCGTATGATCGATGAGTTTCCTATTTTCGCCATAGCAGCCGCGTATGCTTCCGGTACGTCAACGGTGCGGGATGCCGCTGAACTGCGGGTGAAAGAATCAGACCGCATTGGTGCGTTATGCTCTGAACTGCGAAACATAGGGGTTGAGGTGATGGAATTGCCGGATGGTTTTGCCATTAACGGCATCGGAGAAGTGCGCGGTGGTACGGTCGAACCGCATGGCGATCACCGCCTGGCCATGTCACTGGCAGTTGCCGGCCTGGCATCAGCGCAGCCGGTTGCCATTCAAAATGCCGAAATTTTGCGCGAATCATTCCCTGAATTCTCCGATGTCATCACCAGACTGGGCGGTGAACTCATTTCGGATGAAACGCCGGTACTGGAGAAGACAACCGCATGACAACCGTTCAACGCGGCCGGTATCACCTGGGACTTACCGGATGGCCTCTTGGACACAGCCTTTCACCGCTGATGCACTCGGCGGCCTTGCGCGCAGCCGGTTTGGAAGGTGACTACAACCTGTTCCCTGCCCGGCCGATGCCGGAGGGCGCGGAAGATTTACACGGGTTGGTTAACTGGCTGCGAACCGGAGAACTGGCCGGGCTGAATGTGACCATTCCCCACAAGCAATCCGTTATTCCCCTGCTTGACGGTCTGTCACCGGCTGTCCAAGCCATTGGTGCTGTCAACACTATAGTGATGACGGACAGCCGTTTGCTGGGTGATAACACAGATTGGGCTGGCTTTCTAAACGACCTTGAAGCGTATCTACCGGATTGTCGAGATGGTAAGAGACGTCAGGCTCTGGTGCTGGGAGCTGGAGGTTCAGCCCGGGCTGTGGTCTACGCGCTTGTAAAAAGCGATTGGTGTGTAAATATCGCCGCCCGGCGGCCGGAACAATCGCGTGATTTATCAGCGAAGTTCTCAACGCCTGAGAATCCTGTCACAGCCCATTCAATGGATGAATTTGATGGATTGGTAAAAACCCGGCTGATCGTCAATACCACACCGGTGGGGATGAGCCCGCACGTGGATGCATCCCCCTGGCTTAATGGTCTGGAATTTCCACCCGGCGCGCTGATCTATGATCTGATATACAATCCCGCTGAGACTTGCCTGATGCGCTCTGCCCGCGAAGCCGGCCTGGTGGCTGTCAACGGTCTGGGTATGCTGGCAGAGCAGGCGTCGCTGGCATTTGAAATCTGGACAGGCCATGCTGTTCCGGTTGACATATTTCGAAATGCCGCCCTTGAAAGGACCCCCTCATGACATTACGTTTTCTGACAGCCGGCGAAAGCCATGGGCCGGCACTCACGGCGATAATTGACGGCCTGCCGGCCGGAATGAAATTGGATGTGGATGCTATCAACTCAGATCTGTCCCGCCGTCAAACTGGCAGCGGCGCGGGTCCGCGTATGAAAATGGAACAGGATACTGCCGTGGTGCTCGGCGGCTTGATGGCCGGAAGAACCACCGGCGCGCCGCTCAGCCTGATGATCGAAAACCGTGACCATGCCCACTGGAAGGGGAAAGAGGTAGACCCGTTCGTCATTCCCCGCCCGGGTCATGCTGACCTGACCGGCGCCGCCAAATTCGGTTACACCGATATGCGCCCCGCGCTGGAACGTGCTTCCGCGCGTGAGACAGCCGCGAGGGTGGCCGTGGGAGCGGTATGCCGTCAACTGCTGGCGCAATTCGGCATTAATGTAGGAGGATATGTAGTTTCCCTGGGAGAGATTACCGCGGATCTTACCGGCATCTCGCTGGAAGACCGCATATCCCGCGCCCGTGAAGCGGAAACCGGCTGCCCGGAACCGGGTGCGGCGCAAGCCATGAAGAAACTGATCCGCGAGATCACGCTGAACAAAGATACCCTCGGCGGGGTGATCGAAGCCGCCGCAATCGGACTGCCCGCCGGGCTGGGGTCATTCACCCAGTGGGATCGGCGGCTGGAAGGACGCATTGGCGCGGCCATCTTAAGTATTCAGGCAATCAAAGGCGTGGAATTTGGCCCGGCTTTTGATAATACCCGCCAGCCGGGAACCCGGGTGCACGACAGTATTCAGGTCGAAGACGGCAATCTGGTCCGCCCCACCAACCGCTGCGGCGGTTTGGAAGGCGGCATTTCCAATGGAGAACCGCTGATTGTACGCGCGGCGATGAAACCCATTGCCACAACCCTCAACCCGCAGAAATCCGTCAACCTGGCGGATGGTCAAATGGTTGATACAAAATATGAACGTTCTGATTTTTGCCCGGTTCCGCGTGCCGTGGTGGTTGTCGAATCGATGCTGGCGTTTGTGCTGGCAGACGCCCTGACAGAAAAACTGGGCGGAGACTCGATTGATGAGATGCGGACCCGATTCGCTGCCTTGAAGAAAATGCGGTTGGACGACTTCCATATGGACAATACCACTCACATCTGGTGGCCCGAATGAGTGGTTCCATCCTTTTCCTGTATGGTCCTCCCGGCAGCGGCAAAAGCACCATTGGCCAGTTGCTGGCGCGCGACCTGTCCCTGGATTTTTTGGATCTGGATTCTGAGATCGAGAAAGAAGCCGGCAAAACGGTTTCAGAAGTATTTGCCTCTGAAGGCGAAACCGGGTTCCGACGCCGGGAATCTGACATGCTTAAGAAATTATCCGGCCGCGTTTCCAGCGTGATCGCGCTGGGTGGGGGGACACTGCTGGCGGATGAAAACCGAAGGCTGGCTGAAGTATCCGGGCAGGTGGTGGTGCTGGACGCGCCTTTGCAAACTATTCTTGCGCGTATTAGCGCGGCTCCCGATAAACGTCCCCTGCTGGCGGGCGAGTTGACCGCGAAGCTGGAGAATTTATTGGCAGCCCGCTCAGAACATTACCAATCATTCAAACACCATGTGGATACCCGAAATCTCACCCCCGTCCAGGTTTCTTGGGAGATTCAGGTACAAACCGGCATGTTCCATGTGACGGGTATGCCCGGCGGCGCTGGGACAGGCGGCAGCTATGACGTGCGTGTCTGCCCAGGAGGGTTACGAGACATCGGTGATGAATTACAAATCCGACAATTTTCCGGCCCGGTCGCATTGGTGACCGATGACCACGTCGGCCCGTTATACGCGGAAACCGTACTCCAATCCCTGCGGGAGAGCGGATTCGCTGCCGAAGCGATCCAGGTTCCGGCCGGTGAAGAATTCAAAACCATTCAAACGATCGAAAGCCTGTGGAATTTCTTTCTGACCAACCAGTTGGACCGCGGCAGCACCGTGGTAGCCCTCGGCGGTGGAGTGGTCAGCGATATGGCCGGTTTTGCCGCCGCCACCTATCTGCGCGGTATCCGCTGGGTGGGGCTGCCCACCACGCTTCTTTCCATGGCAGACGCGTCACTGGGCGGCAAAACAGGCGCGGACCTGCCGCAGGGCAAGAACCTGATCGGCGCATTCCACGCGCCGTCGCTGGTGCTGGCTGACCCGGATGTGCTGGTCACACTGCCAGAACGTGAACTTCGAGGCGGATTCGCGGAGATCATTAAGCATGGGCTGATCAGCGATCCGGTTCTTTTTGATGCCTGTCGCGGTCTGGGTGGATTAACGGTAGAAGAAATTCGCCGCGAACCGTTGACCGCCATCATCCGCCGGGCGATGGCCGTAAAGATCCGGGTAATTGAGCAAGACCCGTTCGAGAAAGGTATTCGCGCCACATTGAACGCGGGGCACACTATTGGTCATGCCCTCGAATTGACATCGAATTTTTCCCTCAGCCACGGGGAAGCGGTATCTATCGGTCTGGTAGTGGAAACCCGCATGGCCGAAGAACGCAATCTGGCCAGGCCGGGGTTGGCGGATGACGTCAGCCGGTTGCTGACCGGGTTGGGCCTGCCGGTGACGGTGCCGGCGGGGATGGATAAAAATGCTGTTGAAACAGCCCTGTTCCGTGATAAGAAACGGGCAGGCAGCGGAGTAAAATTTGCCCTGGCCACAGCGATCGGCCAGTCACAATTTGGGATCAATTATTCACTGGATGAATTAAGGAGCAGCCATGCCTTCCGTACTTGTTTTGAACGGTCCTAACTTGAATTTGCTGGGTTTACGTGAGCCCGGTGTGTACGGTTCCACAACGCTGGAGGATATCAACACGAAAATGGTCGAACTAGGGAAGGAACTGGGAATTGAGGTGCGCTGCTTCCAGTCAAATCATGAGGGCGCGTTGATCGATGCCCTTCACGACGCGCGCACCTGGGCGGCCGGGGTGGTCTTCAACCCGGGCGGGTACACCCACACATCCGTGGCATTACGCGATGCCATCAGTGCCATCAACATCCCGGTGATCGAAGTGCATATCTCCAACGTTCACGCGCGCGAAGAATTCCGTCACCATTCGATGATCTCAGCTGTTTGCGCGGGCACGATCAGCGGGTTGGGTGTTAATTCCTACCTTCTGGGGCTGCGGGCGCTGGCGGATAAAGTGACATCAGAAAATAGACAGGAAAGTTAAAAAATCTGAAGAATCAACCGGGTTTGTGATAGACTTGCTCATCACAATAATTGGAGAATCTGATGACTGATGAAATTGTTGAACCTAAAGTTGATGTGGATGAAAACGAACCGGTATTTTATAATGCCGCCACGCTCAATCTGGTAGCTTCCTCCGCCCGGGTGATATCATGGGTGGTTTTTGCTGTTTTCGTGCTCATTGTGGCTGGCAATATCTACAATCTGCGCGAACTGGCGCAGGGCGAAACCTTCATGAACCTTATCAAAGGCGCCAGCGCACGCCTGTGGATGGTTACCAACCTGGTCACCCCCTTCTTCACCGGTATTACCTTCTTCATCGTTCTGCAGGGTGTCTGCAATGTGATTGACGCTCTGCTTGAGATCGATTTCAATACCCGCGAAGCCAAATAATTTTTCCATAAGAGCACATATCGTAGGTTGGGTCATGACCCAACCTACTACAATTTCTAAGGCAAAATATGGGGAATAAAGCAGAAATTAATGCCCAAAAATGGGATCGCAGGGCAAGTACCTATGACAATAAATCATACGATGTCATGCGATATATGCAAAAACGTCTTATAGACATTCTTCCATTAAAAACCGGTATACATTTTCTTGATCTCGGTTGTGGAACAGGCTGGGCGGTTCGTGAAGTTGCGAGGCGGTGTAATTATCAAGGTGAATTCTTCGGGATTGATATTTCTCCGGAAATGATCCAAAAAGCAAAAGAAAACGCCAACTCAGACTCAGATGATAACTATAAACTTGGCAATGCGGAAGAATTGCCATTTAATGATTCTTCCTTAAACCTGATAATTTGCACAAATTCCTTTCACCATTATCAGAATCCTCAGAAAGTTGTTGGCGAGACTAATCGGGTTCTGATGATTGGAGGTTCCATGTATGTCATGGACCTTACAGACGATAATTTTCTCGTTTCAATGTTCAATAAATACGTAAGAAAACACGAAGCCGCGCACGTTAAATTCTATAGCACACAAGATTTTCGGGATTTATTCAGCAACGCTGGTTTTGAGTATATAGAAGGCCAGTCCATTTTAGGGTTGATGAAGATTCACATTGCAAGGAAACCTGAGATTGGTCTGCGGGTTGGGTAATGACCCAACCCTACTTTTTTGGAATAAGGTGAAATAAAAAAACCCCCGCGATCATCGCGGGGGTTCGGATGGGCTGAATAAACTTAGAGTTTTACTACGTTTACAGCCTGCAGGCCCTTGGGACCTTTTTCGATGGAGAATTCCACCTTCTGTCCTTCGGTGAGGGTGCGGAAACCATCGCTCTGGATCACGGAATGATGCACGAAGACATCCGCACCATTTTCCTGGGAGAGGAAACCATAACCCTTGTCATTGTTGAACCATTTGACTGTACCAACTACACGATCTGCCATTTTTGCTTTTCTCCAAACTTTCTTCTGAAAAAACTGTTACCGTACGGGACTTTTTCCCGATTACGACCTTTTGAATTCCGCTTTCGCGGTTGCCATAAAAAATGCAATCTCTATGCCGTTTTATGGACTTCAACAACTATGAATGAAAAAACTTACCTGCGCGTATAACACATAAAATCCGCTTTCAATACCTGAAAACGAATAATATTGTTAATCCGGCAAAACTACCATCTACTTTGTTCCTTTACTTCCGGGGGTTGTTCCAGAAAAAATAAGCCGCCAACCCTGTAAACAAAAGGTTTGGCGACACTTGCACACAAGCCCTCATTCACTACTTCATTAGTATAACACATAATCAATAGTTATGTCTACATTATACAGGATAAATGTCAGACAACTACGCGACAAACGTCCTGATTATTAATAACCGCATAACGCTATGGCACCGGGACCTGAATTTACTCCCAGGGCTGGCCCGGGAATATTCACAATTAATTCAGCGGGAGAAAATTCCTCCTGTATACGTTTCATTAAATTCATAGCCTCTTCTGGTATGTTCCCGTGTAACAGGGCTATATGTTCCGGTCTATGTCCGTCTAATTTTTCTTTAAATCGATTAATCACAAAATCGACCATGTGATTATGCGTGCGTGATATACCTTCCGGTTCCACCAGACCTGTAAGGTGGTTGATAGAAATCACCGGTCTAATATGCAAATGGGCGCCCAGCCAGATAGCTGCCCCGCCAATCCTTCCACCGGCTTTCAGGTATTCCAGTGAGTTCATCCCAACGATCATCACCAGTGATTTTCGAATTTCATCCAACTGACGCAATATGGCTTTCGTGTTTTCCCCTGCTTCCGCAAGTCTCGCGGCAGCCAGCGTTTGCCACCCCAGACTGAAGCTCGGCCCTTTTGAATCCACTACATCGACTGGAATACGCATGGCGCTGGCGGCATTCAAGGCCATCTGATGAGCCCCGCTCAGGGCACCGCTGACAGTTAACGCGATGATCTGCAGTGCGCCTTTTTCTTCGGCGGCTTTAAAGGCTTTAAAAAAGTCCATTTCTGAAGCCTGAGATGTTGTTGGGCGGTTCTTTCGCGTTTTTAGCATGGAATAAAACTCTTCCGGCTGCAGGTCTATCCGGTCGCGGTATTCATGGCCGTCCCAGATAACATAATGTGAAACGACACCAATCCCATACATGGAAATAATATCCTGGGGAATATCACAGGTGGAATCGGTGATTATGGCTATTTTGTTTTTGTTCATACAATACCTGGCATGTGTGGAGTTAGGATTTTTATACTATCCATTCGCGGATAAAATTCGAAATCATTACTATATAAAATCTCTAATTCGAATGGAATTACTGTGCCCACCAGTCTTTACCACGTCGTCGCTTCCGAATGAGCCATAATTCGCTTAGTTTGTTCTGGTTAGCCGGGTTTTTGCTGCAAGGATCCCGGATGGTATTTCAGGCAAAATTGTCTGCCGCTGAATATGGCTGGAACCCGATATTTGACAGTCACTGTGGACGTTTTAATATTTTAAACACATTATTCCACGAGTAGTTGCCAATAATAGCTATATTGTTCTTTCGATCGCAGAAATCGTTATTATTCTCATATTCATTGTTTTATTCGCGCAAAGGTTGTTCTATTAGGATGGGAGAATTCATGGAAGTCGAACTGGTTTTGGAACAATTTCACGAGTTTTGCCGCCAGAATGGTGATAAGGCGGTCGTACAAAAACAAAGTCGTTATTTTGTTGAGGGGTATGATGCTTTCGGTCTTTCGGGTACAGCCATGGAGGAAATTCACAAAACACTGCTGGTGAATTATCGGGGAGCGCTCGGGTTTGACGGTTTCCTTTCTCTGGGCGACCGGTTGATTAAAACCGGGAAATACGAAGATGCCAGCCTGGCTTTGATGTTCGCCGTGGATTTCGCGAAAGAATATACCCCGGAACATTTTGAACGCTTCGGTTGCTGGCTGGACAATGGAATACGCAACTGGGCGCATGCTGATATGATGGCCGTGAAAATATTCCCCATTTTTCTGAAGAAGAAGATCATTTCTTATACCGCTTTTTCTACCTGGCGTTCCGCTGAATCCAAGTGGAAACGCCGCGTGGTACCCGTTAGTCTTATCAAAGAGTTGAAAGCATGTCCTGATATTACAGTTTGGTTGGCGTTTCTGGAACCCATGATGCTGATGCCGGAAAAAGTGGTCCATCAGGGGTTGGGCTGGTTTCTGCGGGAAGCCTGGAAGCGGTACCCGGTTCCGGTGGAGGAATTATTGTTCAGGTGGAAGGATTCTGCTCCGCGCTTGATAATCCAATATGCCACCGAGAAGATGACATCGGATCAAAAGGCGCGCTTTAAAAAGGGGAAGGCACAGGCAATCCAACCATAGTGATGATCCATTTAATACCCTTGGTGACTCGCAGCTGGTGTGAATAGTACCTTCAGGTTTATTAAGTAGCCCTCTTCTCCCATCTACTATCCCCCAATCGGCACATGATGAACGGCTTTCATTGGATTAAAGTTGACACACAACAAATTTTTCCGTGAAAGAAGCAGCCATTATGAACCAAAAATTCCGCGAACCTGTCAGCGGCTTCACCCATCTGGGCGCGGCTATTTTTTCCGCCATCAGTTTGCTCGTTATGTTGATACTTTCGTGGGGCGACCCCCAAAAACAGGTGCTGCTGGCTATATACGGCATCAGCCTGATCCTGATGTTCTCGGCCAGTGCCACCTACCATCTGGTGATCACTTCGCCGGAAAAACAACTCCTTCTGCGTAAATGGGACCATTCCGCCATTTACCTGCTGATCGCCGGAACGTATACACCCATCTGTCTGACATATTTCACAGGCCCGTACCGCTGGGGGATGCTGGCAGCCGTCTGGGCATTTGCTCTGATCGGTGTGACAGTGAAGATCTGCGTGATCCATGCTCCCCGGTTGTTGAACGCCGGACTGTATCTGGCAATGGGCTGGCTGGCGGTATTTGCCATACCGCAGATCATCAGCAATATGCCGGCGGGAGCGATCCTGTGGATGGTAGCCGGCGGCTTATTCTTTACTGTAGGGGCGGTGGTTTACATAACAAAAAAAATGGATTTTGTTCCCGGTGTTTTCGGTTTTCATGAGGTCTGGCATATTTTTGTCATCCTGGGATGCCTGTGTCACCTGATCATGATAGCCGGCTTCGTGGTTCCAGCCGTTCCGCTTACGTGAGAATGCGAAAAAATTACACAACAACCGGCAGATAACTTCCGCCGGTTGTTTTTCATACTTGTATCTCCTGGAAGTAATCCTGTATAGTATAGGTAGAGGGGAGGAGACGTACAAACCGAAGATGATGACTGGAGAGGAACCATGAGTCTTCTACAAAGTTTGTTCGCCGATAAAAAAGAAGCCACCCGGCTGCAAAACGCCTTTACCATCGGGATGGACAATGCCCGCCAGCACCTGTGGGAAACCGCTGCGCGCCATTTTTTGGCGGCTGTTGACCTGCCAAATTGTTATACCAAATCTCAGGTTATGCTATGCCTGTGCTACAGCCACGAGATGGATGATGAATCGGTTAAAGTTCATCTGCGGCACCTACAAAAGGCGGATCCGGCTCTGGCGGAAAAAATTGCTTCACTTCCTGGAGCGGCACGAGCTCTTTGCCTTGGAACTCCTGATGAACCTGAGTCGCCTCAGTTTACCCGGGTACTTATTAATATTCGTGACCATCATAAGCTTCCAACGCTGCTGGATATGCATATGCTGCCTTCCGCGTATATCAAGCTGATCATGGGGATGGTCAATGATGGATATATCACCCGGATAAAAACCCGCGACACGCGTGACCCCGTCCACCTGCCCGATCTTTGCTGCCCGGTGTTAACACCCAGGGGAACTCAGGCGCTAGAGGTTTGGGATTCGACCTTTGACGTTTTCGCCGAGAATGTAATGGCGTTGATCGAAAAGATGTGAGTCCGGAATACCGGTGCGCGGTAAAAGGGGGTATTATTGATTGCTTCTGAAAGGAAATCAATGCGATGAAAATCACTACCGCGCGCGAACTGTTGGAACCCGGCCAGTCGGCTATTGTTTTTTTCACCCACGGGCAGAGTTTTTCTATCGACCCATCCGGCGAAGGCGAGACAGGTGAATGGATGCTAAGCCCCGCGCTGGTCAACAAGGTAGACAGGGTCATCGTTTACCTACGTGATGAGGCTCACAGGGTTAACCGCATCTATATGGGTGATTTTGTTACCCTGCGGCGAGGCTCCCGTTCTCGCCGCTTCTTCATTCGCTTTTCCCATATGACCGAGCTGGGGACCACCCAGGTTCACTGGCTTGATTTCGGCAACGGAAGCAAGTCGCCGGTGAATTACGTGGAATTCGCGTAAGCCTGACTGCCGGGTCTATTCTTTGACCGGCGGAAACAGGGCGGTATCGATTACCGTACCCGAAGAAGGATCCACCATAACCACATTCAATCCGGGTTGGTGGTAGGAGTAGTCGCGTCCGTTGATCAGGATGACGGCATCTTCTTCACCCGAAATGCGTCCGGCGCTGGTAAGCTGCAGGTCAACCGGCAGCCCGTCTGCTTTGCCGCCGGACCATTCGATCTTCTGGGGTGATGCCTTCTCCAAAATCACCTTGCCATCTCTGAAGATGGCCGCGTAGCTTTCGCCTTCATTTTCCAGAAGTCCCTGTGCCAGACCTGCCTTGCTCAGGATGGCGCCGGTTTCAGGGAGAATTAGAGTGGACGCGTCATCCATCACACTGATGATGATCAATTTATCAACATATCTCCGCAAGAAATCTGGCAGGGTCAAGCGGGAACAATTGGAATTAGAGCCAGTGAGCGCGATATCCGGGTAGTCAATCGGCTGACGGTCAAACCCGGGGGCGAAAACCCATTCTTCATTGACCAGTGCCAGAAATTCCCCTGGATACTGTTCGCAGATATTCTTGCGAAGTTCAGGGTTCTTGATGATGTACATTTCTCCGGGTGTGACTTTGCCGGATGCTAAATCGAACATTTTTTGTTTTGCAGCCGGTTCAAGGTTGGGGCTGTACCGGGCGTAATACGAATAGTTGATGTTCAGGCGGTAGTCCGCCGCGTATTCTGTCAACCGGGCCCAGTTATCCAGGCTGAGCGGTAAGATGACAACCGTCTCAAACTGTCCGGCGGCGTCGCTCCAGAAATCTGATTTCAGGGTGGTCTGTTTACCACGGGGATCATTGAATTCCGCGTGGAAACGCTCCAACTGCGGCTGAACTTCCGCCAGTTGCAAACCGAACGCGGCAAGCAGGATCAAACCGGTTACCCAACGGCGCGGTGAAAGCCGGACTGTCTGGTTTATGGCGAAAACAAAGATCAGGTAATACACCGGCCAGAGCATGCGTTCGGTGCCGCGAAACACACCCCACAACCGCAGGATCGGGTCGGGCAGAGGGTAGGTGAACAGCACCCGGTCATTCAGGGTGATAACGTTGCTGAGGGCGAAAACCACCAGTACGGGGACGATCAAAACCAGCCCCCAATTGTTGCAAAATACGCAGGTGAATGCCCTGCGGTTTCGGTAGACCAGCCCTGCCAGCCCGATGACGGTCAACAGAATGATGCCGATCCCCAGGTAGTTGACGTTCATCGCGTAAGTACCTTCCGCCAGCGGAAGCGGATCAAAGAAGCGCGACCAGCCGGCCAGCGGGTTGACGAAGGCATTCAGGTTGGCTTTGAAATACCCCAGCCCGGCATCAGACATATCCACCGCGTCTGAAAAGAACCCTACTACCCACATCAACAGCGCGGTGGAAGCCAGACTGACAGCCAGTTGTCGGATAACCGGCATGAACCTGCGGTTTTTTAACCAGCCTTCCAGCAGCGTTCCGCAGAAGACCACAAAGGTCATCACAAAGAAATACCCCTGGATGAGCACAGCCATACCGTGCACCAGCGGCCAGTATTTATTCCAACGACTGTCGCGCTTGTTCAGAAAATACAGGTATAACGCCAGTAACACAATCCACTGACCTGAAAGCGGTGTATAGCGGAACACGCGGAATAAGAAAATATCGGCCAGACAGAAAAAGAAGGGCGCAGAAAAGGCGGCCAGACGGCTGCGACTCACCTCAAACAGAATCAGAGAGGCCAGCGCGCCTTGAAGGATGAAATTTAGTAAAGTCCACAGACCGAAATACTGGAATGTGGCCGGTAAGAAGTAACTGATAACTTTAAACGGGATGGCCAACAGGGGAATGGAATCCGTGAAGCACATGCAGGTACCGGTCGGGTAACCCAGACTGCAACTGAACCCGATCGGAAACGTCCACGGATCGTTGCGGTAAAACACCCATCCCAGATAATGCTGGGCATTATCACCCAGGTTGAAGAGCCAGTCCACCCGGCCGGTATCCAGAGTGCCGGTTCCGTAGATCAGGTAGAAGAAGATGGCTCCGGTCAGCCCGCCGATGATAGCGAGAACGTCGTGAGTTTTAACAGGTGAGTTATCTGATGCTTGGATAGAGTCAAGCAGCTTCTGCGCACCCCACGAGATCAGAAAAAACATGCCGGTGGTTATCAGAACCAGAAAAGCACGCACATAAATACTGCGTTCTTCAAATGTGTGTCCGGCGGTTAACAGCGGCGCCCAGAGGTCACGCAGCAGCCATGCCAGTAACGAGCCGATTATCAGAGAGACGGTGATCCGCGCGAGGGAGTCTGGATGAAATTTTATTGACCGTTTTTTCATACGACTATTGTAACCTCCCTGTGTGGCGATTTGCCCCGTGAATCAATGGGCGGCATTTCGGCAGTTTTGATAGAATAAGCAGGTAGCGAAGATTGATGTGTCCTATTAGGATGTTTTACTTCCAGAACTCAGCTATGCCTGTTACTTACGTTGAGACCAGGTAGATTTTCAGGCCGCTATAGCAGGAGGAAATCCATGAAGAAACAATTCCATATCGCTCTCATTCTGATCGTTCTACTCTCATTTGGCGGGCTTACCGCTGGATGCGGCAACAATGACCAGTTCGAAGCCGTGGCCAAGACGATGGCTGTGCTTACTCAGGCGGCAATGGCCGGCCCAGTGGTGACCGATACACCGGCGCCAACCTTTACGCCCACTGAAACCATGCCCCCAACCGCGACGCCAACTGTGACCATTACCCCAACACCGGATTTCACCGATTTCACGCGGGTCACTCCGGCGCCGGCTACCATCAACACGGCATCCTGGCAGGGAGTCAATTTCAAGTTCGTGAAATATGAGGTCAGCGAGACAACCCGGCCGATGGACCCGCATTCCACAACCGGTCAGGAAGAGCAATACGGCCGCGGAAAAAAGACCGCCAATCTGTACTTTATGACAGATACCAGCGAGATGTATAAGAAGGTGATCAATTCGAGCACCTTTGTCATTGTCACTTTCTCGGATGGCAGTGAAACGAAAACCTATGAAGGCTGGGAAAAAAATGGTGGATTGTTGAAAGGTTACTATGCCAGCGAGAAAGCTGACACTGTGGGTGAGGTCGATTTCGCGTTCGGCATCCCAAAAGAAGGGATGGATATTATTGAGTTGAAGATCGCGGAAAACGCCGAGAAGAAAGACAAGGCAGTAACAATTTATCAAAAGTAAGTTGTAGCTATTGAAAAGAAATACCCTGATGGTTGAAATAGACCACCAGGGTATTTCTTTAATCAACTGTACCTGTTACTTCTTCTTCACACATAAATACAGGATTAAATCCATCCCTTTTTCACCGGGGACGACCTCTTCATAACAGGTGTCATATGTCGTCTGCCATTCCGTGCTGGATTGCACCCAGCCGATCAGATTCTGCCATCCGGCCGGTATGGTCTTGAACGGCGCCTCAAACGCGTTGACCACCCGCGTCACCGCGTACATGCCGCCGCCATAGATGCGAGATGGCAGGCTGTCTGCCACATATTCCTTCTCGCTGATCTCAATGCCGTATTCATACCCGCGCAATCCTTTTGCCGCTTCAGCCGGGCTGACGGGAACGTCAAACCCGAATGTGCGCCGGCCTTCCAGCTTGAGACCGTGACCGGTGAACCATTTTTCCACCGCCTGCATCACATCTTCTTCCGGCGTCTGACTGAAGACGCGCGAGCAAACGACCTTCCGCGGTTTAAGTTCTTCTACCGTGATTTCCCCTTTTTTGTCTGACATGGTAAGCCTCCGTAAATATGGTTGATACGAATGAGAGGATACTCTCACGCGCGAAATTATGTTTGATGTTTTTTCTTATAATTTATGAATTCCTGTCCACTTAGAACGGCGGGTATAATTTTTTCATGAAATACGAAAACCGCATTCAACGTTCTGTTGACTACATTGACGCCCACCTGTCCGAACCTCTGGAGCTTGCGGAGATCGCTTCAAAATCAGGCTATTCGCTCTCGCATTTTTACCGGGTGTTCCCCGCTATCACCGGTTTCTCAATTAAGGAGTTCGTTCGCAACAAGCGGCTCGCGCTCTCAGCCCGTCGGCTGGTGACATCCAGAACCCGGATATTGGATATAGCGCTGGAATGCGGTTTTGAATCGCAGGAGGTGTTCACGCGGGCATTTTCAGGTCTGTATGGTTGCACACCGGGGGAGTATCGGAAGAACCGACTAAATTCCATTAAGGGGTTTGACCAGATGGATGAATTCGCCCGTCAGATGGAAGCACGCGGTCAGCGGCAGCCATTCGAGATACCGGTTAAAGCTGAAATCATCTTCAAAGATAGGTTGCATCTCGCTGGCATGGAATTCCACACCGGTGTGGCAGAAAATATTGATAACCTGACCATCCCGGCGTTCTGGGAGAATGTGTTCACCCCGCGCCTGTACGAAATTCAGAATCGAGCATCTGTTGACACAATTATCGCGTATGAAGTCAGCGATCCGTTGACGGATGACCTGCTGCATATGGCGTGCGTGGAAGTAACAAAACCGGAAGCTCCGCAGAGAATGACGGTACGCAGTCTTGAACCGGGGTATTATGCGGCTTTCACCCCGCAGCGCCCGCTGGATCCTTTTGAATACAGCGCTCTGGTACGCTACGCGTACGGAGAATGGTTCCCCATGTCCGGTTGTGAAATACGCGCGGATTATTCAATGGATCTATACATTCACCGGTTGGATAAGAACGGGCAACCGTATCTTCATCAATTAACGGTATTGGTTCCGGTGTTTGGTCCAAATCAAACGCAACAGTAAGAATCTCAAAAATAAGAACCAGTTACTTGTAATTCTTATTTTCCACCAGTTTGTTGACCCGGTTTAGCCGGGCGGTAAAGGTATCGTAATCACTGAGCAGCACACCCATATAAAGCATATCCACGATGGCCAGCAGCGAAATACGCGAGACCATCGTTTCGCTATAAAACGTGGTCTCAAAATCGCCGGTCAGTAATTCAATATCGGCATATTCCGTGATCTTTGATGCCTTGAAGTTGGTAAGAGCGATGGTGGTGGCACCGGATTCGCGGGCGAGTTTGAGCGTATCCACCACGTCACGCGTGCTGCCGGAATGCGAGATACCGATGGCTACATCTTTCGCTGTCAGGCTGAGGCTGCTGATCTGTTGCAGGTGGTTATCTTCGAAAGCGCGGGCGTTCAGGCCGATGCGCAGAAATTTGTTCATCAGGTCATTGGCAATGCTGCCCGAGTTGCCCACGCCATAAATATCAATGATCCCCGCGTTGACGATCGCCGAAACAGCCTGCCGGTAAGCCGACTGGTTCATCATGTTCAATGTGTCCGTCAACGCGCGAATGGTGGTGTTGACCATCTTGGCCGGAATATCTTCCAGCCGGTCATCCGGTTTGACATGCAGGTCAACCAGCAATGGTGCCGAGGATTCTCTCGCTGATTTCTGCCCCCAGTCTTTCATTACCTCCAGTTTAAAATCGCTGAACCCCTCGAATCCGATGTGGTTCGCGAAGCGTACTACCGTGGGGTCGCTGACGCCGCATTGAGCGGCCAGGGAAGCCACAGACATGCGGGCGACTTCCGGCCCGTGCCGCAGAACAAAATCCGCGACTCTCTGTTCAGATTTTCCCAACCGGGCGTATGTGGATTTTATACGGGATTCAAGGGTATTTTCTGTGTCCATAATGTAATTATATTACATATTTAATTTGACAATGTAACAACAGTACAATACAATAATCCGCAATGGTACGCGAACCGTTAAATCGATCGCAGATCAGCGATCAGCATTGGAGGTAGGAATGAAACCTGAGAAGAAAGCATCCGAAATGACGGCCAAAGAATTGGCCCGCTATATTGACCATTCCGTATTGAAACCTGAATTTACGGAAGAAGAAATTCGAAAGTATGTTAAGGAAGGTGTGGAGTACGGCTGTGTCACGGTGTGTGTAAATCCATCGGCGCTCGATATTGCCGCGGAACTCACTCACGGTACAGAGACAAAGATCTGCGTGGTATGTGACTTCCCCTTTGGGCTCAGCACCACCGAATCCAAAGTGATGCAGGCGGAAATTTTATGCAAACGCGGTGACATCTTCGAGTTGGATATTGTAGCCAATTACGGCTGGATCCGCAGCGGCAAATGGGCCGAGGTCACCGCCGAGTTGAAAGCCGTAACCGATGTCTGCCACAAATACGGCACGGCAGTCAAAGTGATCTTTGAGACCGACGCGCTCACGGTGGAACAGGTAAAGAAAGCCTGTGAGTGCGCCATCGAAGCCGGCTGCGACTTTGTGAAGACCAGCACCGGTTTTCTGACCGGCTTCGAAAGCCACGGCGCCACGCCGGAGATCATTCAGGTGATGATGGACGTGTGCCGGGGCCGCATCAAGATCAAGGGCAGCGGATGCATCCGCACCCGAGAGCACTTCCTGAAACTGATCGATATGGGTATTGACCGCATGGGCGTGGGGTATAAATCCACCCCTGTTGTGCTTGGATTGAAAACTTCTTGATTTTTTTTATTCCGAATAGAAATGACGCCTTTCCCAACAGGAAAGGCGTCATTTTTTATCCACGATCAACTCCAGATACAGGGCTTCCACTTTTTGCCGGGCCCAGGGAGTTCGGCGCAGGAAATGCAGACTAGATTTGATGGTCGGTTCATTGTAAAAACAGCGGATGGCCACACGGTCTGAAAGGAACCGCCAGCCGTATTTCTCCACGAGTTGTGTGAGCATCATTTCCAGCGTGATCCCGTGAAGCGGGTTGTTGGGTTGACTATCCGGGCACATGATAACTTTCCTGTACACAGGATTATCGGCGATAACCGTAGAATCGTCCATAGTGAGGCGGTGAGATTCCCGCATCGCGGGCTTGATGAACGTATAATATCTGGAACCGGATCATCTATATATCCGAAAATTTTACCGGGGAAAAGAAGACAATGACCAACATTCGCGGGGCAATACAAAAACATCCACTGGCATCTTACACGGTCATCGCGTACGCCATTTCGTGGATTCTCGTAATCCCCTTCATTCTGTCAGAATGGGGTGTACTGCATGGTGACTATCGGATCGCTTTCATTATTAAATCATTCGGCCCATTCGCGGCCGCGCTTATCGTGACGGGGATCACAGAAGGAAAGCAGGGTATCGAAACGCTGCGTGGAAGGATCCGCCAGTGGAGAGCCGGTTGGGTGTGGTACGCGTTGACGCTGCTGGCCATACCCGCGTTGTTCATGATTGGTCTGCTGATCCAACCGGGGGCGGCATCCGGTTTCACCGGCCTCACCCCGGCGGTGATTATCGGCTATCTGGTTTCATTTGTGATCGTGGCGTTTGGCGGCGGCCCACTGGGTGAAGAACCCGGG
This sequence comes from Leptolinea sp. HRD-7, assembly GCA_024363285.1. Classification (GTDB taxonomy): domain Bacteria; phylum Chloroflexota; class Anaerolineae; order Anaerolineales; family Anaerolineaceae; genus Leptolinea. The sequence goes on from AP024710.1 coordinate 1,543,197, forward strand.
TGGCGCGGGTTCGCGCTGCCCCGCCTGCAAGGGACGTATGGTTCGCTGAAGGGGACCTTGTTGTTGAGCCTGATCTGGACATGCTGGCACCTGCCTGACTTTCTTACATCCGCCCAGGGCGGAGGTCCCGGCGTGCCGGCCTCCACGCTGCTGGTTAACTTCGTGTTGTTCCTGCTGCTGGTGACATCGCTGTCCATCCTTTTCACGTGGCTGTTCAACCATACCGGCGGCAGTATATTTATGGCGATTCTGGCGCATGCCAGCGTCAACACCCCGCAGGTGGCGCTGGTGCCCATGTTCCCGGCGGTGACCACAACTATGTTGAACACCGGCGCGTTGATCGGGTTTGGGGTGGCAGCTTTGGTGGTATTACTCGTCACAAAGGGTAAACTCAGCTGTAAAGAAATTGTCTGATATTCTGTACATAATTAGTTGTTGCCTGATAGTTATGTAATCTTTATTCCAACCATGGAAATCCGGAGACCGCCTCCAAATTTTCATAGTTGGAATTATTAACTTTATTAATTTCACACCGAATAAAAACACCTCTATACTCGTTATATCTATAGAGGTTCAAAAACGTGACGGAACAGATACCCGAAATTGAAGAAGGGCTGCTCATTCAGGCCAGAGAAGGTGACCGCAACGCCTACGGCGAGCTGGTCTCCCGCTGCTACGCCGATGTGATCCGGGTGACATACCGCCTGTGCGGTGACGAACAACTCGCGCAGGACGCGGTGCAGGAAGCCTTTATCCGCGCGTGGGTAAAACTGCCCGAATTTCAATCAAAAGCGCCTTTCAGTCACTGGGTGTACCGCATCGCCGTCAACCTCGCGCTGGATGCCCTGCGCCGCAAGCCGCAGCAGAGCCTGGATGAAACACCGGATGCCTCTCTGCTCTCGGATAAAACAGCGGACCCTGAAACCGCCTACCTGCAAAAAGAGCAGGCGGATATGGTACAGGAAGCCGTCAGCGCGCTGCCCGAAGCCGCCCGCTCTGTGCTGGTTTTACGGGAATATGGCGACCTTTCGTATGACGAAATTTCTTCGGTGCTGGATATACCGGTGGGTACTGTGATGTCGCGGTTGAACTATGCCCGCAATCGGCTGCGGGAGATACTTCGGAAAGACCGCTTTGAAATGGAGCGTGAATATGCCTGATCCAATTCAAAATAAATTAGGCGCTTATATAGATGGAGAATTGAACCGCCAGGAACGGCTGGAAGTGGAACGTCACATTGAGACGTGCGCGGCCTGCCGGGAAGAAATTCAGGAACTGACCCGAGTTTCCAACCTGCTTCACGACGCCCGCCTGCCTGAATTCACACCCGCAAATGACTTCAAAACCCGCCTCATGCTTCAATTACCCCGGCAGCAGGTCGTCAACCGGCAGAATGGACGTGAGAAATTTCTCTGGGTCGGGCCGGTAGTTGCGCTGGTGGCTTTCATCTTCCTTGAGGTTACCACGAACCTTTCCAGCATTCTGGCATGGGCCGGGCAATTCGGGTTGATGACTTTGGGCGGCGGCAATTCTTCTCAGATGATCTGGTTTAGCGCGCTGAAAATGCTTCCGGGTGACCTTACCGCTGTTCCCGGACTTACCTGGCTGAATTTGGTCAATAATGCCGGAGTACTTACTCAACAGGTGCTGGTCACCCTCGCCTGGCAAACTGCAGCGGCAATTCTGTACTGGGGTTTATTTGTTCTGGCCTGGAAAAATACGGCTGGCCGTCAATGGGCCGGAATGATGGAAAAGTAAAAATCAACATTTAATCAATGTTGTTTTCAAGAAAAGGAAAGAAAAATGGTAAAGATCGGAAATATTCTCAAACGTTCATGGCAAATTCTGTGGAACTATCGCGTTCTATGGATCTTCGGATTCCTGTTGGCCCTCACCACCGGCGGACGGGGTGGCGGTAATGGCGGCGGCGGAAGCAGCAGCGGAGGCCGCGGCGAACCTTCAGGTGATTTCAAAGGTTTTGAAGGGTTTCATGGCCAGTTGCCGGCTGACTCTCCGCAGTGGTTGAAAGACATGGCAGAGTGGTTCACAAACAATATTGTTCCATTGTTCATTCACCCCGAACAGCATGTCTCGACTTTTGTGACCATCGGACTGGTTATCCTGTTGATCATCATTGTGCTTGGACTGTTGGCTGCCCTTGTACGTTATCCTTCAGAAACAGCCGTCATCCGCATGGTAGATGATTTTGAAACCACCGGTATTAAGGCTGGTTTTAAAGCGGGATGGGGCATGGGTTGGAACCGCCGGGCGTTTCGTCTATGGTTGATCGATCTAATTCTTAGTTTGCCGGTTCTGCTTGTACTTTTGATCCTTGGCGGTGCTGCAGTCATTATTATGGCCAGCACGGTTGGCGGGACCAGCTCTATGAATGTGGCCGGCATGGTCGGCGGTATTGGATTGTTATTCCTTACCATATTCCTGCTGTTAGTGGTGGCCGTTTTCCTTGGCTTATTGCGCAACTTCTTCGCGCGGAAGGCTGCCATTGAAGGGCTGGGTGTGGGAGAATCCATCCGACAGGGTTGGGCTATGTTCAAGCGCAACTGGAAGAGCGCCGGACTTGTCTGGCTGGTTATGGTCGGCATTGGTATTGCCTTCGGTATTGCCAGTTTCATCCTCTTCTTCCTGTTGATCCCGGTGTTCCTGCTGTTGATCCTTCCGGCAGGCCTGGTGGCTGCCATCCCGGGCGGTATCGCTTACCTGATCTCCAGCCTGTTTGTCGCGGGACCCTGGAGCTGGATCATTGCCGGTCTTATCGCGCTGCCGTTCTTTGGACTGATCCTTGGCGCTCCGTTGACGCTGGTCGAAGGTATGTATCGGGTATATGAGGCTAATGTGTGGACCCTTACTTATCGTGAGATCAATACTCTTGAAGATCTGTCGGCTTCAGAGCAACCGTCAACGGCATCAGAACTTCCACAGTAGATTCTTTTAAATAAACAAAAAGGGTTGGCTGTAATAAAAGGCCAACCCTTTTCATTTGTGGCGAACCGTTTAAAAAGCCAGAAGAAAATGAGATGGATAGGCAAGATTCTCGTATAATCAGCCCTCATGGGAGGGCAACCGATGACAATTCCACAGAAAAAGCTCATTCTTAATTCAATATTGTTAGTTGGTATTACATTCGGATTGTTCTTTCTATTTCCCCTGATTCTGGGTCCAAAGTGGGGTTACATAACGGGATCAATTCTTTACTGGATCGCCGCGCTTTTATTCTCTATGCGGACCAACAGTATCAATTCTCGCATTGTGAGACAACTATTTCTGTTTCTTTCTGATCGGTCTTCTCTGGTGATCAGTGCTATTGCCTTCATACCGGTTTTCGGCGTATTTTTCGTTTCCTTTTTGCCCAATGTCCGTATGCTGACAACAGGCGCGGGCTTACTTGTTATCCTGATGTCTCTGTGTAATGGTCTGGTGGAAGAATACTTCTGGCGTGGAATGTATCTTATCCAATTCAGAGAAAGTGCGGTGGTCAGCCTGATTGTCTCGCCGTTGCTGTTTGGCACATACCATATCTCGCTATGGTTTATTAAAGGGATCACATATCAAGGCGGTTTTATGGCGCTGGTCGGCGGCGCATATCTAATGGGATTGATCTGGGCCTGGGTGACCAGAAAGACCGGAACAATCACGGCGGTTACCGTTGCCCATATTTTTGTAAATATTTTCGCTTTTACCGGTTTGTTTGTGCAAAACGGCTTTTAAATCGTACCGCTGACAGTTTCTCAAACCGGATTATGGGAACAAAGTAAACAACATCCCAAAAAAATGATAGAACCCGGACGGGTTCCCTTCATCATGCCGCTGTGTGATGTTAGGCACTCGTTTAATTGTCAGACAATTGCTAGAATGTAAGCATCTCCCGAAAGAGAGAAATACGAAAACAGGTGATGCTTATGTCAACTCCTGAACCTATTACCTGGCTCGCGAATCCGCGTGCCGCGACCATTGCAAAAAGCCCGGCGGTAGAAAAATACTTTCCTGCCGGAATCTCTGAAAAAACCCGTTCATTCCATTCGAAAATCCCCGCCTTCAAAGTCACTCCGTTGAAAAGCCTGAACCGTTTGGCATCTTTGATCGGAGTTGGAAAAATCTGGGTCAAAGATGAAGCTGACCGGTTAAGTCTGGGGTCTTTTAAAGTACTTGGCGGTTCATACGCCATTTACCAGACCATTCGCAAGATGATCGGCAATCCGGAAGGTTTCACCTTTGATGACCTGAGCAACCCGGAAGTCCGCAAGAAAGTGGGTGACCTTACCTTCGCCGCCGCCACCGACGGAAACCATGGCCGTGGTGTAGCCTGGGCTGCCACCCGGTTGGGATTCAAGTCGGTCATCTACGTGCATAAGCTGACCTCAGAAGCGCGAATCAATGCCATTGCCAGTAACGGCGCCGAAGTAAAGGTTATTGATGGAAATTATGATGATGCTGTCCGTCAGGTGAATGAAGACGCTCAGAAGAACGGCTGGCAGGTGATCTCCGATACATCCTGGGAAGGGTACGAAGAAATCCCGGTCTGGGTGATGCAGGGTTATACCACCATGTTCTCTGAAGTTCAGCAGCAACTGGTTGCCATGGGAGAATTTCGCCCCACACATATCTTCATGCAGGCAGGTGTAGGGTCACTCGCGGCATCCGCTTTCGGTTTTTACGCCAGCCTGTTCGCTCCTGACCGCCCAAAAATGGTGGTGGTAGAACCCGACCGCGCGGCCTGCCTGTTCCATTCTATGGAAGTGAACGACGGCAAACCGCACATCGTCACCGGTGACCTGAACACCATCATGGCCGGCCTGGCATGCGGCGAGCCGAACCCTATTGCCTGGGAAGTGCTGTATGATGTGGCAGACGGATTTATCAAATGCCCCGATTATGTATCAGCCAAGGGCATGCGCGTAGGCGGTGTTCCCCTGCAGGGAGACCCATATATCATCGCCGGCGAATCCGGCGCGGTCTCACTGGGCGCGTTGATGTTCGTCATGGAGCTGGACAGGTATAAGCATATCCGCGAGACCCTCGGTTTGGACGAAACCAGCCGTGTACTGCTGGTCAACTCGGAGCGCAATACCGACCCGGATGATTACCGCCGCGTGGTCTGGGAAGGCGGAGACCAGATCCCCAAGATGTACCGCGTGTATGGCAATCCATTCGTGGAAGGGTAAAACTCAGTGTTTTCTGGCCGGGGGTGGGCAGAAATTGCCAGCCCCGATTACCTTCTTCATTTTTTAGGGAAGAAGGCTGTCTAATCCAGCATGGCTTTCAGCGCGCCGAAGGTCACCAGGTCGTCTATTTCTTCCACGAATCGAATATTGTCCGGTTTCTCACTGGCAAGGCAGTTTTTGATCACTATTGGCTTCAGATCAAGGTCCATTGCTCCGCGGATGGTGGACAATACGCAGTATTCGGCACAAAAGCCTGTGATGAAAACGGTGTCCACCCCTTTTTCTGCCAGAATTTCCGCCAGAGGGGTTTTGTTGAACGAATTGCGATAGGTTTTGTGGATCCGTATATCGGAAGGGATGATCTCCAGTGATTCTGGTAGGTCAAATTTCTCCTGACCCGGCAAAAGGTTTTCATCCGGTTCCATATGTTGTATACAAATGATCGGTAATTCTTTCGACCGGAAGAATTTGAGAACCGGGTTGATGTTCTCGATCGCATCATTCAGCGACCTGGCGCATTCCGGGCTGATGGAAAAGAAATCTTTTTGAATATCAATGACTAAAAGTGCCGGTTTCATATCGCCATCCTTTCAATGTAATGGGATAATTCTTAAAATGGAAAATCTAATCAAGCCGGTTCAAGATGAGACCACTACTATAAAGACGTTCATTAAAAATCTTGGAGTCGATCTGGTAGGAGTCACCCGGCTGGAACCCTATAAAGAAATGATAATGGGAATCAATACAGACCGGGACGAGTTTTTTCAGCGGTATCAAAACGCGATCGTTCTGGGATGTCACCTGAAAGATAAACCGGCCATTGAGATGAACCTGTTTATGGAAAGAGCCGCCTTTGAGGTGATGACGTATCTTGAGGATAAAGGGAAGAATGTGTTGATCATTCACCCGGAAGATGAGTATGACCCGGTAAAACGGTTGGGGTTGATCTCATTAAAAGCGCTGGCCAGGGGTGCCGGCCTGGGCTGGCAGGGGCGGTCGTTGCTGATTATATCGCCACAGATCGGGCCGATCTACCGCTGTATCGGGCTGCTAACCGATATGGAACTCACTCCGGATGAAAGCATGCCCAATCACTGCGGCGACTGCACCCAGTGCATCGATAAATGCCCCCATCACGCGTTGAAATACGTTCGGTTTGAAGACCATCCCGCGAGTCGGGAAGATGTGCTTGATGTGCGCGCCTGCCGGGGTGATAAGGGCTGCAATGTGTGTCTGGCCGTCTGCCCGTGGATAAAAAACTTGAATTAACCGGTTTTGAGGGATTCTGGTTTTGATGTGTTCCGCTACCTGCACTAATTGTGTACGTATTTAATGTAGAGTTGTTAATGAACACGGAGTAGGCTGATATTGTATGATTAGACATAATGCATTTTTTATGCGAAACACTATCTCGATAATGAAATCTTTCTCTTCGAAGCGATTTTTCTTTGTGCTATCGCTTGTTCTATTTGTTTTTGTCGTACTGGTTACCCCTGTCGCGGCTGAAAATTTGCCGGATGATACTCTGTGTGGTAATGGTTCTTCTCCTGACTATGGTTTCTCATACCCGCTCCGCCAACCTCACTGGACGGTTGGGTATGAAGGATACGTTTCAGAGCAGACGGTAGCCCGGGTGGATACCATTCTGGATGAGCTGGATTATGACAGTATCGCCCAGACCATGATCCTTGTCCTTCCGCAGGAAAAAGTGGGCAACCGGGTGAATTGTGCCGTCCATTTCTTGCGGTACATGAAACTCGGCCTGCCGTATGGTGAACGCAAAGACAATGGCTTTGTCTTTTTGATCGTTGTTGAACCCAAAAAGATTGATGTGCATTACGGCGTGGGACTCGGACTACCCGCGCTGACAGCCAGCGAACTGACTAACCTCAACCGGCTTGCGGAGGAGACGTATCAATCCACCGGCAGCCTTGATAAAGCATTGCTTGAACTGATAAAGGAATATGACCGGGTGGCAAGGGATAACTATTCTCCATTGATCATTCCCACACCTACCCCGGAAACCATTGATTTACCATCCGGCCCGGCAGGGATCATATCGCTGTTGTGTCTGGTGTGTATCGGTATCATTGTTTTATTCATTTTTATCTGGATCCTGTATCAGTTGTCACGCCTTGGGATTCGTTTTGGTCCACCGGGCCCCGGCTCCTGGGGAGGATCGGGTGGCGGAGGATTTGGTGGTTTTAGCGGCGGAGGCGGCGGCTTCACCCGTGGTGGTGGAGGCAGCGGACGGTCTGGCCGGGGTAACTAATAAAGAAAGAGGTTAAGATGAAACTGAATGTGCGTAAAGCTTTCTATGTGTTTGGCATTATTGTCCTGTTGACCGGTCTGGCAGGCTGCGCGACTATCGGCAATGTGGTCAATACCGGCGCGACCGAATATAACGAACTGGTTGCCCTGGTTCAGGGTGTGCAATCCGCCGCGTCCAATTTTCAACTGGTGACAGATACCCAGTATGCCAAGATACAGGCGAAAACCCAGATCACCAAAGACTACTACAACGCGGTATCCAACAGCGGCGAAGTGTGGACGGGCAACTTTAAGTCACAATCTGACGCGTTGACTGAATTACTGAAGAATTATAAAGACGAGAATGGTCAACCTATTGATGTATCAAAGCTGAATCTGGCTCAGTTGCAGCAGAAGGGCGCGCTGCCCACTGACCTGGGGCAGGGCTTCTCGTTGTATGTCAACGCCATAACCCAGGCTCCACCGCCCGTACCTGACAAAGAGGTCACCCTGGCATTGGGAGATACAATTGACGAAGCCATGAATACCATTCAACTGGCCGGCACCGATTGGAATGACGCGGTAAAGAAATACAATACCCGGCGTTCCCAGATAAAGGGCGAGATCGTGGCAAAAGTATCGGAATATTTCGGGTTTGAATTACCGGTGACCTTCCCGTATTACCAGGGCGGCAATGCCGGTCAACCGATCAAAAATCCGCTGGCAACAACGCAGCCATAAAGCAAGTCACCTGTTTCGATAAACGGGAGTTGTGTTAAAGCGGTTTATTTTTGAGACTGCCAGGATCAGGAAGAAACCGGTAAAAATCGACGAATATCGGGTGCAAGCTCGATCATTCGTCGATCTTTTAATTATTGTGAGCGTTGGAACAACAATTAATTGGTTATGAGAAAGCGACTAAACAGGTAAAGAGGAACGGTGGATTTGAGAATATCCTTTGAGAAATCGGCCGTTACGTTAATTGAATGTTTTCCTGATACCACATTTACTTAATTAGCATTTCGTTTCTTGGAATTCTCGGTAAAAAAGTTGGTTTAGGCCACTTATTTTATATGGGTTACATGACATATAATTGACTTGTTCAAACCTAAACTGTTCGCGGAGAGAATCATGATTAAAGATCTGGTATTTAAAAACCGTAGTTACCGGCGCTTTGACCAGTCTGCCCGGATAGCTCCTGAAACACTGCGTGAGCTATGCGATCTCGCGCGCCTGTCACCTTCAGGCCGCAACGCGCAGCCGTTAAAATACATACTCGTTTCTTCAGAGGAAATGTGCGCGAAAGTTTACCCGACTCTGAGTTGGGCGGGTTACCTGAAAGAGTGGGATGGCCCTGAAGAAGGTGAGCGACCGGCCGCGTATGTTGTCGTCCTGGGTGATACCGCCATTGCCAACAATTATGGTATTGATGCCGGATTAGCCATCCAATCGCTTACTCTCGGTGCGGTGGAAAAAGGACTGGGCGGATGTATTATTCAAACCGTGCGCCGAGACGACCTGGCAAAAATTCTTGATATTCCATCTCAATTTGAGATCCTGTATGTGGTCGCGCTGGGGAAACCGGTGGAAAAAGTGGTGGTTGAAACCTTGAAACCCGATGGTGATATTAAATACTGGCGTGATGCCGAACAAACCCATCACGTCCCCAAACGTGAATTGAAAGACCTGATCGTTGCCGAAAAATAGGTATTAATCGCGGTGCATCTTCTCTTTCATCGGCTTCGCGTAGCTCGATGAAATACCATATTGTTTTCTGAGTTCATTGACCATCTCGTAGAGATGGTCTTTGTATTCTTTAGACGCGGCTCCGGTTTTATACATGGCCTGAAGTTTTATGTATTCTTCAGGAAATTTCTTTCGAATGGATTCAAAAAACACATTTCGGGTGGCGCCGCGCAGGTATAACGTGCCGGGGAGCATATAATCCGCGCCGCACTCCCGCGCGTTGACACACAACGCTTCCATGTTCTCGCGGCTGTCTGTGATGTACGGGATGATCGGCATCACATGCAGTCCTATGGACGCGTTGGTCTTGCGGAATTCCTTCAGCATGGCGAAGCGTTCGGTTGACGGCGCTCCTCCGGGCTCGATCTTCTTGCGGACGTTCTCGTCCATGGTTGTGATGCTGGCGGCAATATTGATATAGGTGACGCGCGAAAGTTCATCGATCAGGTCATAATCACGCAGTACGAGGGTGGATTTGGTCGAGATGATAGCCGGGGTTCTGTATTTGATCAGCAGCTTTAGAATTTGCGGCATGAACCGGTAGCTTTCTTCCGCTTTCTGGTAGCTGTCGGTTACCCCGCCGATATTGATAACCTCGCGTTTCCATGATGGAGACGACAATTCTTTTTCCAGTTGTTCAACAATATTCGTTTTTACAAAAATGTCATCATAGAATCCGTCAGAATTCAGATACTGGTGCGAATAAATGGCATAGCAGTAATTACAGGCGTGAGAACAGCCGCGGTAAATATTTAAATCCCAACCAAATGGGATTTTGCGTTTCAATTTGTTTAACGCGCTTTCGCATGTTATTTCTGTGATGGCCATCTCACTCCGAAAAAACTTCGATATAATCTACTTAATATAGAAATTATATTCTATACAGTTGATACTGTAAAGGCTGATATGAAAACGTCCCCGGCGAACTTTACCGGGGACGTTCTGATTCATGTTTCGGTGATGCTTATTTCGCCTTACCCTGGTTGGCAACACTGGCCATCTTGGCTTCAATGGCAGCCTGATCACCCAGGTAGTATTTCTTGAGGACTTTAAAGTTATCGTCGAACTCATACACCAGCGGAACACCGGTGGGGATGTTAACGCCAATAATTTCTTCATCTGACATATTGTCAAAGTATTTTACGAGCGCGCGCAGAGAATTGCCATGAGCCACAACAAGCACACGTTTCCCGGCGACCATGTCTTTTTTGATCACGTTTTCGAAATATGGAACCACGCGGGCAACGGTATCTTTCAGGCTTTCAGTCAAAGGAAGCTGGTCCTTCTTCTCGGCGCGGTATTGGATCTGGTTCTGAGGATTTCGCTCATCGGATGGTTCAAGGCTGGGTGGGGGGACATCGTAAGAGCGGCGCCAGATTTTGACCTGATCTTCTCCATACTTCGCGGCGGTTTCGGCTTTATTTAGACCCTGCAGAGCGCCGTAGTGGCGTTCGTTCAAAAGGAACGATTTCACAACAGGGAGCCATTCGCGGTCAAGTTCGGCCAGAACATAATTCAGGGTATGAATGGCGCGTTTAAGGTATGAGGTATAGCAGATGTCAAAATCATAGCCTTCCTGTTTGAGGACCTGTCCGCCTGCTTTGGCTTCTTCAACACCCTTTTCTGAAAGTTCAACATCGGTCCACCCGGTAAAAAGATTAAGCCGGTTCCATTCACTTTCACCATGCCGGATCAAGACTAATTTCATTTTTACTTCCTCCATTACTGCGTAGATTAATGGTGATTATTTGTCAAAAAATCAATCTGTCTAATTTTACTCAATGGGGATGATTTTATCAAAAGCAACTTCAAAGATCGCTGAATTTTCGGTCGAATTCCGGGGTTCTCGTATAATTGAAACATGGAAACACCCGTTCTGGCCACCAAGCTCTTCATCCCGACGCCCAGGCCAAAAACAGTCACGCGCCAGCGGCTGATTGACCTGGTCTCAGAAGGGGTTCACCGCAAGTTGACTCTGGTCTCTGCTCCGGCAGGTTACGGAAAAACCACGCTTATAAGTGAGTGGGCGTCCGGCTGTGATTATCCGACGGCCTGGTACTCGCTGGATGATGGCGATTCTGATCCCGCGCGTTTTTTGCGTTATTTAATCCGTGCTATTCAAACAGCCTGTCCCGGCGTGGGGCGGGAAATTCTCGGGCTGTTGGATTCACCCCAACCGCCCGCGGTGGATAGCCTGCTGCTGGCATTGATCAATGAGATCTCTGTGTTGGAACGGAAGGTCATTCTGGTATTGGATGATTACCATCTGATCAATTCCAGCCCGGCTAATGAGATCATGAAATTCTTTCTTGAGCACCAACCAGTCGCAATTCATTTGGTCATCACTACGCGCGAAAATCCGGAGCTGCCACTGGCCCGCTTACGAGCAGGTGACCAGTTAACTGAAATACGGGCAGCCGATCTTGAATTCACTTTGCCCGAGGCGGCTGAATTTTTAAACAGAGTAATGGACCTGAACCTACCCGGTGAAGATATTTCCATCCTGAAGACGCGCACCGAGGGCTGGATAGCCGGTCTGCAACTGGCAGCCATTTCGTTGCGCGGCCAGAAAGACTCGGCCGCGTTTATCCGCGGTTTTACCGGCAGTCACCATTTCATCCTCGATTACCTGATTGCCGAAGTCGTCCGCCAGCAACCTGAAACGGTGCAGAAATTCCTGCTTTGCACATCGATCCTTGACCGAATGTGCGGTCCGCTGTGTGACGCCCTGTTGGAAAGCCGTCCAGGGCACGGACAGGAAATATTACTCTCGCTGGAGCAATCCAACCTGTTCATTATCCCGTTGGATAGCGAGCGTAAATGGTATCGTTATCATCATCTGTTTGCCGATTTGTTGCGCCAACAATTGCGTCTGAATCCACCCGCGCTGGCTTCTCTGCCGATGGAGATGACCGGGGCTGAAATTGAATCGGAATTGCATATCCGTGCCAGTCGATGGTATGAAGAAAGCGAACTGGCGGTTGAAGCATTTCAACATGCCGCGCTGGCGGGTGACCTGGATCGAACCGAACGGCTGATCGACGGGAACGGTATGCCGTTGCACTTCAGGGGTGTTACGGCTCCTGTGCTTCGTTGGTTGGATTCTCTACCCTTTTCCGTGATGAATGAACGCCCATCGCTGTGGGTGACGTACGGCGCGGCGACCATGATTTCAGGCCATCCCAGTCAGGTAGAACCCAAATTGAAAGCTGCTGAAGCGGCTATGAAGGGCTCGCCGGATACCGAAAGAAAACGCGATCTGATCGGGCAGATCGCTGGAATGCGCGCGCTTGTCGCGGCATCTCAGAATGATGTTGACGCCATCCTTGCGCAATCAAACCGGGCATTGGAGTACCTATCTCCCGCGAACATGTGCATCCGCACAATGGTCACATTCTCGCTGGGAATAGTGTATGAATTGCGGAATGACCGAACAGCAGCCGAGAAGGCATTTATTGATGTTGTTGAAACCGCAAAGGCATCCGGGAATACAATGTTCACACTGGCGGCACTGTCATCCTTGGCCAGCCTGCAGGTATCTGAAAATAAATTACGTGACGCGGAGTGCTCGTACAAGCAGTCGATTGAGATCATCAACGACCCGGATAACTGGCTTTCGTATGACCCGTACTACGGACTGGCGCGTATCCATTACGAATGGAATGATCTGGACATGGCGGAAGAATACGCGAGGTCTTGCATCCGAATGGCACCCCGGGTGGAATGCGGCATAGTGGTATCAGCCGAGGTCTTGTTGACGCGCATCTATCTGGCGCGAGGCGATGTGCCCGGCGCGGCTGCTCAGGTGGCTGTTGCATACCAGACGGCTCGTGAACGTGATCTGGTCGACCACACCCCCGAGATAGATGGTGTTCATGTGGAAGTTCTGCTTCGGCAGGGTAACGTGAACGCGGCGAAAATGCTGGCGGATCAATCCGGACTGGCATTAAGCCAGGCGAGAGTCCTGCTTGCCGTGGGAGAAACCGATGCCGCGTTGGATATGCTGGAAAAAATTCTCTGGAAACTGATAGAAATGGACCGCCCGGATGAGCGGTTGAAAACCATAGCCCTGCTGGCGGCGGCCCTGCAAATGAGCGGGGAGACCGGTAAAGCCATCCGGCAGTTGGATACAATCTACTCCCTGGCGGAGGCGGAAAATTTCATTCGCCTGTTTGTGGATGAAGGCGAGCCTATGCGGCAGGTCTTGACTGAAGCGGCCCGTCAGGGGATAGAACCTGAATATACGGCACGTTTGCTGGATGCATTTGTTTCACAGGCGGGCGTATCTCACAGCATCCGCAAAGAAAAGGTCGGGCAGACGTTGGTCGAACCGCTCAGTCCCAGAGAAATGGAAGTGCTGGAATTGATCGCCCGGGGGCTTTCTAACCGCGAGATCGGGGAAAGGTTATTTCTCGCGTTGAGCACCGTAAAAGGACACAGTCGGGTCATATTTGACAAATTACAGGTACAACGGCGTACTGAAGCTGTGGCAAAAGCGCGCGAATTGGGCCTGCTGGATACGTAAGTCAGCCTGATGACTGAAATCAATACCCCCGGCCATACTTAAGTATCTTCCGGGCAATACCTTCATCCCTGTATAGTGTGTTCACCTGGGAACGACAGGCCGTTCCCAGGCGTGAAAAAATGTGACCTGTCAGGAGCTGAAAAATGGCAACACGAAATACTGTCTTTGATCCATCCGCCGGGAAGAAAGCACTCTTCTCCACGCTGTGGATCTTTCTGATGTTCAATTATTTATATTGTGATTTTCTCTCAAACATGGAATCCACGGTACTTAAGGGATTGCTTGACGGGCAAATTGCCGGAATGGCAGTTACACCTGCGTTTATGCTGAATGCCGCTCTGCTCATGGAAATACCGACGGCAATGGTCTTGCTTTCGCGTGTGCTTCCTTTCCGCGTTAATCGCTGGGCGAACATCGTCGCCGGTCTGATCATGACACTGGTGCAAGTCGGTTCATTATTTGTGGGCTCTGGTCCCACCCCGCATTACATTTTTTATTCTGTTATTGAAGCTTCTACCGCCGCGTTTATTGTCTGGTTTGCTTGGAACTGGCGCGCGGCTGAAGCTGCTGAATAATCCGGTTACCGGATTTGTTAAAAAGATGGTTTTGATCGTAAGGATCAAAAAATGAAAGAGTCACTTCGTAAGTCCCGCGTATTGGGAATTGCCTTTCTGATCCAATCAGTTGTGCCGATCGTTGCCAATATGGCGTTTCTGAGTCCATTGATCAATGCAGATGACATCCATCAGACCATGGTCAACGTAGCCGGGCATGCCATCCAGCTGCAGATCGGGGTGTTCGGAGAATTGATCACGGCACTGGGGATCATTTTCCTGGGCGTGGTGCTTTACCAGGCTCTGCGTAAAGAAAACGCGATCATGGCGATGACTGGATTGTGTTTTTACATTCTCGAAGCAGTTCTGGTTGTCGTCAGCCGGTCGAATGATATTTTCCTGCTGTAATTGAGCCAGAGCTACATGGCAACTGTTCAACCTGAAAGCATTGCTCCTCTGGCGGGGATGCTGATGACTTCACGGGCATTTAATTATTCAGCCGCCATGCTGGCTTTCTCGGTTGGCGCGCCCCTGTTTTACTATTTGCTGTTTCGTACCCGCCTGGTGCCCCGGTGGATGTCAATGTGGGGACTGGTCACCGCCATTTGCCCTTGCCTGGTTAGTACCGTGGGTTCGTTCTTCGGATACCATTTTCCCATATGGTTCTACCTGCCTTATATTCCCTTTGAATTTGTTACAGGTCTATGGATCGTAGTATTTGGAATACCTGTCCCTGAAGCTAACAAATAAACGCCCATACTATGAATTGGAGAATACAATGAAAGCTATCGTCTATAAAAAATACGGCCAATCTGACCAACTTCACATGGAAATTGTACAGAAACCGGTACCTTCTGAAAATGAAGTTCTGGTCAAGGTTCACGCGGTATCTGTTAACTACGCGGACTGGCATATGCTCACCGGTACACCGTTTCTCGCCCGGATGGCGTTCGACCTGTTCCGGCCTAAACTATCCATCCTGGGCGCGGATATCGCCGGCACGGTGGAGGCTGTTGGCAACGCTGTGACCGATTTCAAACCCGGCGATGAAGTCTACGGTGACCTGGGATTGAACGGTTTCGGCGGGTTCGCGGAATATGTTTGCGCGCCGCAAAACCTGATCGCCCTGAAACCGGTCAACCTGACGTTCGCGGAAACCGCGGCGCTGCCCATGGCAGCGGTCACCGCACTGCAGGCATTACGCGATGGCGGGAAACTGCAACGCGGTCAAAAAGTGCTTATCCATGGGG
The DNA here is from genome assembly GCA_024363285.1 of Leptolinea sp. HRD-7. Lineage (GTDB taxonomy): Bacteria > Chloroflexota > Anaerolineae > Anaerolineales > Anaerolineaceae > Leptolinea. The sequence goes on from AP024710.1 coordinate 1,558,702, forward strand.
CAGCCGGCGGGGTGGGGACGTTTGCCGTGCAGATCGCCAGACACCTGGGCGCCGAAGTAACCGCCGTGTGCAGCACACGAAATATTGATCTGGTGCGTTCTCTGGGTGCAGATCATATTATCGATTACACAAAAGAGGATTTTGCCGCGAATGGAACAAAATATGATCTGATCCTGGGGATCAACGGCAACCGTTCGATCAGTGATTACCACAAGGCACTTGCCCCAAAAGGAACATACCTGATGGTGGGAGGTTCTGACCGGCAGATCTTTCAAGCCATGCTGCTGGGCGGAATCGTAGCCGGGAATAGCGGTCAGAAACTGGGCAGTTTACTGTCCAGAAATTCGCGCGAAGACTTGATAAGGATCAAAGAACTGGTGGAAGCCGGCGCAATCAAACCGGTGATTGACAGGCAATTCACCCTGGAGCAAACCCCGGAAGCCATGAGTCTTATTGGTACCGGTCATGCCCGGGCTAAGCTGGTGATCAATGTGATCCCGGATGCTGAATAAGAGGCAATAGCGGGCAAGAATTGGATCTTCTTCTCGGCAATCTGGATTGCTCTGCTGTTTATGATCCTGCCGGATGATGTAATGCGCATATTCAGGTGCTACCGCAGAAAAACTCCACAGATGGCAGTAAGCTGTGCTTTTTCAGGGCATACTCGGCTTCGATGATCGTTTTATCCGATAGTTCATCAGGCGAAATTACTCACAGGATCATATCGGGCGAATTGGCCAGGGCATCATCCCATGATGTGACAAATGATGCGAGTTCGCTATCAGCGACTTCCATGGCCAGCGGGAGATAAGACTCTTCTTCCGCCGAGAGAACAACAATACCGCCCGGCTGCTCCGGCAAATTCACCAGAATTAGCCGACAGCCGGGCGGTATTAAAAAATTGAAAAATGGTTAAGTTTGGCAGTTTGATGGTTCCACATGGTGGAATTCTTAATTTTCCTTTGTGCTCTGAATGATTATTCCCATTGTTTACGATAGAGCCGAAACTTCTATGAAAACCTTTCTGATATGAGATAATTCGTCCGGTAGTCAAATTTGTCCTGAGGTTTATTCCATGAAACAATCCATTGCGCATATTGCCCTGGTTGTACGCGATTATGACGAAGCCCTGGATTTCTATGTAAATACGCTCAACTTTGAGTTGATCGAAGATACCTACCAACCTGAACAGGATAAACGCTGGGTGGTGGTGGCGCCTCCGGGCGGCAGCGGAACGACCCTTCTGCTGGCCAGGGCGTCAAAACCGGAACAGGAACCGTTTATTGGTAACCAGACGGGTGGGCGGGTGTTCTTATTCCTGAACACAGATGACTTCTGGCGTGACTACGACGCTATGCAGGCGAAAGGAATTAAGTTCATCCGCGAACCCAAACAGGCGGATTACGGCCTTGTCGCCGTGTTCGAAGACCTGTACGGCAACCTGTGGGACCTGCTGCAATTCCGGGAAGATCATCCCGTGGCAAAACGACTCTAAATCGCGAGGGTAAATGGAAATCAATCAAGGTGATATCTACTGGATAAAATTGGACCAACCGGTTACCGATCCGGATTATGCCCATCCATATGTGGTGGTTCAGGATGATCTGTTCAACCACAGCCGGGTTGATTCGGTGGTGGTTTGCGCGCTTACCACCAACTTGAAAATGGCCGCCCTGCCCGGAAATGTGCTGCTGGATCCCAATGAGGCCAATCTGGAAAAATCGAGCGTGGTTGTGGTTTCAAAGATATCCACGGTAGAAAAGTCGAAGCTCGGTGATTACGTTGGTTCATTGGACAGCCGGCGGATCAAACAAATTCTGGCCGGGATCCGCTTCCTTCAAACTATGGAAGGCCGGCCCTCAAAGTAGACCCCCGACGAAAAACCCAGTATACGATCATCAGCCTGTCATCCAAACATTGGATGGCAGGCTGTTTTTTTTATGTTACTTCACCTTACCGGATACTTTAATGATCGTTTCAGGAGAGGACCTCTACCAGTCCACGCCCGCCATCCACCCGGACACGGTCACCGGTTTCCAGGCGCATGGTGGCATTGCCGCACCCCACCACGGCAGGAATGCCGATCTCACGCGCCACAATGGCGGCGTGACTGAGCGGGGCGCCCAGGTCTGTCACGATCGCCGCGGCCCGCGGGAAGAGCGGTGTCCATCCGATGTTGGTCATGGTGGTCACCAGCACCTCACCCGCCTGGAACTGGCTGCTGTCATCCAGCGATTCCAGCCTGCGTACGGTACCTTCCACCACGCCCAGAGCGCCGGCAAAACCACGGATCACGTTTTCCGCGCCGGTCTCTATCGGGGTGGTTGTTTGTGCTGAAGCATCAAACACATCTGACCGGCGGTTGGGGTCAGCGGCCCACGCGAAGGGATCAAACCGGCCGCGGATCAACGCGGGGTAAGGCGGCAGGGCACGGTAGCGTTCGTAGGTTTCCTTACGTTTGGCCAGATCAGGAAGGGTATACGTGCTGTCGGATAGCGCTTCTAACAGTTCATCGATGGTCAGATAAAAAACGCCATCATTGATCCCCAGCAACTCACCCGCGCGCAAAGTGAAGGCCCTCAGTACAGAGATGCGGCGTGTGGCTTCAGAGCGTACGCGTTCGCGCATCCGGGCGGCCTGCGCCGCCTGTGCCAGCCGCTTTTGCATGTACTTCGCTTTATTCGGAACTTTCGCGCAGAATTCCTTCCAGGCGGCATCATACGCCTCCCGTTGTCTGGCAAGAAGGGCGTCTACATCGGCCGGTGACTTCTGCCATTCCGCGAGTTTTTTATCCAGCCATTCCGGGTCTTCCATCGGCCGGGGCCAGGAGATCTCGCCTTCGTTCACGCCGCGGTGACCGTAGTTTTCCATGTATTCTTCCCGGGTCATGCGGCCGGATGCTACCAGTCCAAGCCCTGCCATGGGGCCAAGGCTTTCCAGTTGACCGTCACCGCCGCCCAGGTTGGAAAGCAGCGCGCTGGCTGTATCGCCATCCACCAGTTGACGCAGCTCGCGCTCAACCTTTACCTGTACATCCGTGGAATTGGCCACGATATACAGGAACGAGTCACGGTAGCGCGGAAAGATTTTCGTATTCCACAGATCAACCAGCCTGGTTTTGTCTGCCATCTGCCGGATCTCATCACGCAGGCTTTCGCAAACCGCCCGGTTTTCCGCCAGGAACTTTGGCGCGCTTTTCTGGTATTTTCCGAACTGGGAAATGGATTTCATCATCTCAGGCAATATTCCTCTGAACCACTCATCACCGGTGAGCGGGATCACAGGAATGGTCATCCCTTCCGGAATGTCGCCCCACCAGCCGGAAAGTTCTTTATAGGTGCGGCGAATGTCACCCTTGAACATGCGTGAGAAAGCGGAGACCTGCACGCTGATGTTGACGTAAAACCGTCCGCCGATGATGCCGTTGATGGGATACCCTTTCACGTTCAATGACGGGCCGCCGCGTTTTGTCAGGTAGGGGAGCAGTGAAGCCGTGAAGGGTGTGAGCACTTCCGGGCTGGCTTCCATCAGGTTGGTGGCAGACCAAAGGAACTCACCTTTCAGTGAATCATTCCAGACGGCGTTTACCGGATCAAACCCGTTAAGTGTGGTGATAGGCCGCGCCTGCAGAACGAATACCTTGCCATCTTTTATGGCCCATTCAATATCCTGAGGGCAGCCCATCAGGGTTTCAATAGCCGCGGCCGCTCGGAACAATGGTCTGGCGGCAGCTTCCAGAGAATCAGGCCCGTGATACGTTCCGGCGGGTCGGTCAAACGTAAAGGTATCCGCCGAAACGGAACCGGAAACCAGTTGTTCGCCAATACCTTTGACTACGTTGCCGCTCATCTGCGAGAAGTTGCCGGTAAGCGGATCGACAGTGAAAAGCACGCCAGCGTAATCCGGCTGGATCATCTTCTGGATGACCACGGCCACGGCGTGTTCACCCGGTTGCAATCCATGGTGTCGGGTGTAGCTATCCACTCGTTCGCTGCTGGCAGAACCGGCCACCCGGCGAATAGCATCACGAACCTCGTCATCGGTGGTGACATTCAACACACTCTCAAATTCTCCGGCAAAGGATGCCTGCGCGGAATCTTCCTGCAGGGCTGAAGAGCGCACAGCAAAGGCTGTCTCACCACCTTTGCGCAAGCGGGTGAGTTCTTTTTGTACCTGGCGCCAGGCTTCATCAGTCAGATTGCCATTGACAAAGGCGGAGGAAAGGATCACACTGCCATCTGGAACGGGGAACACGCCTTCCTGCTTCATTATCGCGAGAGATTTCCCTTTGCCGCCGGCCTGTGAGGTGTATGGTTCTTCCATCGGCAGGCGGTTGAACGCGAAGATGACGTCACCATCGCGCGGACGGATCAACCAGGCATTGAAACGCATCAGGCTGTTTCCCAGCAGGGTAAAAAGCTGATTTCCCACTCCTCCCGCAACCAGAGCGGCGAGAATACCCCACCCGGGGAGACTTTTGTTAATTAAATAGAATGCCAGAATGGCGCAGATGGTCGCGCCTACCCCGGCCAATGACGGGATTAATATTTTCCAGAATAATTTATTCATTCTTACCCCTTATCTTCTTTGTTTGATGCCTGCGGCTTTCCTGCCATAAATGCGAAAAAGCCGGGTTGTTTTTCCAACAGGCTGGAAGCTTTCATTAATGCCAGTCCGGCATCCAGGTCTCCCAGCACCAGAAGCTTGTCGCCCACTTCTATATTGAAGTCACGCCGGGCTTCGGCTGGAATGACGATCTGTCCGCGGTCACTCACGGTAATGGAACCGTAAAATCTTTTTCTTTCAGGGTCTTTGGTCATAACAAACCTCGCAGTAAGACTAATCTTGTATACAAGACAAATCTTACTAAAGAATTGTGATTTGTCAATGGTTATTTCAGAATGACAGGTAAAATGTATCGGTATGAAAATCAAAACTGCGTTGATGGTATTTTTGTCGTGCGGATGGTTGATCCCCCTGAACCTGGGAATTTCCACTCTGTTTTCCTGGCTGCAATACGAAGTGACCCCGTTGTTGGAAGGCCGCTATCCCGGAAATTCTTTCCCCTTTATCAAATTCTCCGAAGAAATGATAGCAGTCAGTTTTATCTGGCTGGGAATGGCTATCGCTGTTTGGGTTCTAATTTATTTTCGAAAACATGAAAAATAAAAAGACAGGATAAACACACCTGGCTGGTGGTTTATCCTGTTTTGACCGATAGCCGTTTATTTCTTGTTTTTTATAGCCACATATAACTCGATGGATGGTTTTTTTGACTTACTGCGCTCATCGTGGTACTCAAAATCACCAATGATGGCCGTATCATTTTCATACGGCGAGTCAGGCAGCCATTCTGAATAGATATATCCTTTTAAAACACCAAGAGCGATTCCCCATACCAGTAAGGAACGCGGTTGAAATATGAATCGAGCATATTTCCCGGCGGGTATCTCGAAAGACGTCAGGCCTTTGGGGAGAGGATCAACCTGTGTGACAACATCTCCCATCAGATATTCCCAGCTTCCATCCGGCCGGTAATCTTTGCTGATGGCGACAAAAGCCCACGGGTCTTTTTTATGTTGGATCACCCCGGATTTTTTGACCCGCTCATATTCCTTACCCAGTGTCTGTGAATCTTTAAAGATCCTTTTTTCATCCGTTCGGATGGATACCCCGACCATCTGGATGGGCGTTTCGAGGGAAATGATTTGAGGTTCTTCTTTTTTTACGTTTAACAGGGTGTAAATGTTCATACCGGCTCCTATTTTTGTTTATCGTACCCGTTGAAATATGACAATAGAATGTCATATAAACATTACCTGTAAATCTCCAATGTTTCTTTCAACCTATCAGCCAGTCTTCCCCGTAAAAAATCCGGCTCTAAAACTTCCACCCCGGGTCCAAAGGAAAGCAGGTAACTGTACAACCATTCGTCCTCCGGAAAGGAAAATACCACATCACACGAGCCATCCGGATTACGAATAATGCTGGCTTCGTCAAAGTCATCGTATACCCGATAACGAACATTCCGGGAAAACCGTAACCGGACAGGAATGTAATTCTTCCTCTGCTCCGTTTTGATTTCTTCTTCATGCTCTATACGCGGCTGGAACACTTCAGGAGAGACGGATTGATTTTTAATTCGTGAAATTCGAAAGGTACGAAAGGCATTCTGGCTTCGGCAGTATCCATGAAGGTACCATGCCTGACCTTTGAATATCAACTTTGAAGGTTCAACTTCGCGCCGGCTTTTCTCTCCCCGACTATTGATATAGTCAAATGCAACAACTTTATGACTGAGGATCGCCATCTTGATCTCTGTAAATTTTTGCTCATCATCCGGCTTGCTTCCCCAGGGAGAAAACTCCACGAGAACCCAGTCAGAAGGAGCCGAAGTGTGAAACAGCGACTGTAGTTTTTCCAGGAACCGGTCTACATCGGGGTATTTCACTGCCTGAAGTGTTCTTAATGCCAGAAGCAGACTGTCCGTTTCCTGCCGGGAAATAAGAGTTTTATTTAGTGTGAAATCCTCCAGAAGCGAGATCCCACCGCCTTTTCCCTTGCTCATATAAACCGGGATGCCGGCGGATGACAGATCTTCTACGTCTCGATACACTGTCCGGACAGAAATATTGAAACGTTCCGCGAATTCCCCCGCGGTGATCGTTTGTCTGTTCAAGAGGAGGGTAACCATTTCCAGTAACCGGTTGACACGCATATCTATTTATCCTGTTTAAAATGACATTCCTGTGTCATATTATCCTGTAAAAAGCGGGAAAGACCGGATGGGAAAATCTAAACCGGCAAGCAGGTTGTGTATTGCCCGATGGATACGCAACAAAATTCAAAATCATTTTAAGTAGAACTTTAAAAGCCGCCACATGCCCGAGTTTAACCTTTCCCCCGTTCTGCGGTTTGCCGCGGACCTGAAGTTGAACAACAACCATCCCTGGTTTATGGAATACAAAGCGGATCACAAACTGGCCCGCTCGTGATTTGAAGATTTTATTAGCGGATTGATTTTGGTTCTCTGCAATACCGAACCACTCGGCGATATCACACCGAAAGATCACATCTTCCGCTTAAATCGCGACCTGCGCTTTTTAAAAAATAACTCACCCTGTAAACTCCGCTTTAGCGTGTATATCGCCCTGGCGGAAATAAATAACCCTCGCCGGGGTATTACGTTTACCTCAAATCGGGCAATGGGAGGCTGGCCGGTGGCCTGTATGAACCCGAAGCCCAGCCAGTTGACGGCAGCCGGGACGCGTGTGAATTCAAAACCATCATCTTCGAGAAGAAATTTGTGGAGTATTTCGGCGGGGTTAACGGAGACCCTTCAAAGACCATCCCGCGCGGGTACACGGCGGATCATCCCGATGCGGTTCTACTGCGGCTGAACGCCGTCATCGTCACGCACAAAGTGACGGATGAAGCCGCAACCGCGCCCGGTTTTTACGGACACGTGTTGGACGCATTTGGCGTGATGAAACCTTTCCGGCAATACCCCGATAGATTTGTTTAGCCGACGATGTTAACCGGTACGCCGGATTTTTGGAATCCGGCTGTCAGCATCTTTGCCGCGCCTTCGTAGTATTCACCGGTCTTGAATTTTTCCAGGCGGTGTTTTTTGTAAATCCAATCGGAATGGTTGTAATTCATGCGGTCGATGAGCACGCTGTCCACTTTGCCGGCCAATTCCTCCGCCAGTCCTTCCGCGCCGGGCAGCAGCGGGGCGATCATCACGTAGGTTTTGATGCCCGCTTTGTGCAGCTCATCCAGCGTGCGAATACGCTCCGCGATGGGCGGCGCCGACGGTTCAAAAATGCGCCGGATATTGTCATCCGCCGTGGTGATGCTGCAGCCCACTTCGAATTTCTCCCCCTTTTGCAGCACGTCAATATCCCGCAATACCAGGGGCGAACGTGTTTGCACCGTCACCGGCCAGCCGTACTGCGCAAGTATCTCCAGGCATTGCCGGGTTAGCTGATATTTTGCCTCCAACGGCTGGTACGGGTCGCACACCCCGCTGACCCACACGCGGTCCATTTTCTTCTTCAGTATTTCATGGCGCAGCAGGTCAGCCGCGTTAACCTTCACGTCAACGAACTGGCCCCAGGGTTCTGTATGCCCGGTGAAGCGTTTCATGAAACTGGCATAGCAGTACGAGCAACAATGGGCGCAACCGGTGTATGGATTGATCACATACGGGTAGATCTTTGAAACCGATAGGATGGATTTGGCGTATATCTCTTTGACGATCATTCCGCCATTATACGCGGGTAAAAAAATCCCAAAGCCGGTTGTTAAGAATGAAACATTCCGGATCGATTTTTGTCAAAATCTGACAAAAGACCTGCATAATTTCTCCACAATGTCTATGTATTATGGGGAGCAAATAAAGCAAAACACGAGGACACAGGAAACGTACTATGACAGAAACAGAAACATCCGAGGTTATGACCGGGCGGCATGCCGCGAGGGAATACCTTCGATATCAAAAGATCCTGGGCGGTTTATATCTGGGTGGTTTTTACCGAACACTGGAGCAAGAGCGCCGGTCAGGCCGATACCTTGAGATTGGTTCCGGCCCCGGATTCCAGACGGCAGAAGTGGTACGGCGGCTTTCACCGGATGAGATCGTTTGCGTGGAGCCGTCTCGTGACATGCTGGACACGGCCAGTGACTACATAGCGGAGCGGGGTTTCAGCAATACGGTGAAACTGGTGGAAGGTTTTGTAGAAGATACCACCCTTATCACAAGTCTCGGTCAATTTGATCTGGTCTATTCCACCCTGTCTATGCATCACTGGGGCAACCCGATCTTTGGCTTGAAGAACCTGATGAAAGCGCTCAAACCCGACGGCTTGATGGTGATCTATGATCTGCGAGCCCCGCATGAAGGCCGGCGATCAAAGGTCAATGATATCCGGGTGATCCTTGCCGCGGCGGGAATTGACAATTACATGGTGAAGAACGGGTTGATCTTCCGCACGGTCAAGATCGCGAAACCGGGTGTTCCTTTATCGTGACAAACTCCGAAAAAAATCCAGACTCCGCCCGCGTGCGGAGTCTGTTTTTGATAGAATGAGTCATTCCATTTGCACGGAGATAACCATGCGCATCATCGTTCTTGACGGTTACACCCTCAATCCCGGCGACCTTTCGTGGGACCAAATGCGGTCACTGGGCGAACTGGTGGTGTATGACCGCATGCCGGTGAACGAGACTGTGGAAAGGGCAAAAGGATTTGACGCTCTGCTGACCAACAAAGCCCCGGTCACCCGCGAGATGATCGCGCAGTTGCCTGACCTGAAATACATCGGCGTGCTGGCCACAGGCTACAACATTGTGGATGTCAAAGCCGCGGCGGAACGCGGCATCCCGGTGACGAACATCCCGGTGTACGGTACGTATTCCGTGGCGCAGATGGTTTTCAGCCACCTGCTCAACCTGTGCCAGCATCCGGCGGAACATTCGACGGCGGTAAAATCCGGCAAATGGGCGGCATCGGCGGATTTCTGCTTCTGGGATTTCCCGCTCATCGAACTGTACGGCCTCACCATGGGCATTGTCGGACTGGGGCGCATTGGTTTGGCGGCAGCCGGAATGGCCCGAGCCTTCGGCATGAAAGTCATCGCGTATGACCCTTCGGTAAAAGACAGCCCGATGGAAGGGGTGAAAATGACCGGGTTGGAGGAAGTCTTCCGAGAGAGTGATGTGGTCAGCCTTCATTGCCCATTAACAGAAACCAATCGGGCGTTTGTCAATGCCGCGCTGTTGCGTCTGATGAAACCCAGCGCGTTTCTGATCAATACCAGCCGCGGTCAGTTGGTCAACGAGGCGGAACTGGCGGATGCTTTAAATACCGGCTTGATCGCCGGCGCGGGGTTGGACGTACTGTCTGTGGAACCGCCCGATCCGAATAATCCATTACTATCCGCGAAAAATTGCACCATAACCCCGCACATCTCCTGGGCAACAAAAGCCGCCCGGGGGAGGTTGATGGATATGGCCTGCCAGAATCTGGAAGCCTTCATAAACGGTTCTCCAATAAACGTGGTTAATTATCCGTTTTAAGTAGTGAAAAGTAAAGAGCAAATTTAGACTGGCGGGAATGGCGTTTTCTTCCGTCGGGTCTCCTGTTTGGAACCAATTAATAGGATTATGATTGTGAATTCAACCTTAAAATAATAGAGGGGAACACATGACAGAACTCAACATAGCCGTGATCTATTTCTCCGCCACCAATGTGACAGCCAATTACGCCGGGGCAATCCAAAAAGAAATTGAGAAACTTAACGCGCGGACCAGCCTGATCAATATCACCCCGTTTGATTCGCGCAAACAAGGGCAGAAGTTGGATACATACGATGGTGTGATATTCGGCTTTCCGGTGTATTCCGATCTGGCGCCGTCTGTGGTCAACGAATGGATTGACGGGTTGGATGGAAAAGGGAAGAAGTGCGCCATGTTCTTCACCTATGGCGGAAGGACAACCGGTTACGCGCATTTCCACACCATGCAGCTTTTACGCAATGCCAATTTCAAGGTCGAGTTTTCGGCGGAATTTTTGGGACCGCACACTTACAACGTGGCCGGCTGGACTGCGTTGACCGGGCGGCCATCTGAAAATGATTATCAAATTGTTAGGGATTACGCGAGACTGGCGGTTGAGTGTTTTTCCGCGGTTCATGAGAGCGAGTTTCGCCTTCAAAAACCGTTCGGTTATAACACGGTTATGGACTCAAAACGGAATCCACCGGTTAAGACGGAACGCGGATGGACAAATCCTACGAGAGTAGTGGAAGAATGTGATCATTGCCTGCTGTGTGAAACCGAGTGCCCGGTCAACGCGTTTGACTCGGAAACCGGATTGTCTGACTTTAAAACTTGCATTTCGTGTATGCACTGCGTCTACATTTGCCCGAATCAGGCGATCAAGGCCAACGAGGGGATGAAAGCCGGATACCAGTTTTTCCTGACCGATTGGAACCTGACGGAAGAGATGATGTCGGCCAAGAAAAGCCGGTTGATCACGGAATCGTGGCAGGCGGCCGCCTGAGATTCATGACGCAGAGGGCGCATTACCGGAAGGATTGAGATTTTGCCCGAATGTGCGGGTGAAGGTATCCAGAAATACCTTTTGCGCCTCATCCGCCGGAATGTTAAAATTCTGACAGAACGTGTCGTCCAGACATGTATACAGGATCATGGGAAGCGCGTTGAAAAAGAACACACGGGTCAATAACCTGTCGCGGTCACCGGTTTGGGCAAGGCCGGTTTGTTCAAATAGCATTTGAAAAAAGTCACTGAAAAATCCCAGTGATTCTTTTGCAGTGTTCTGAGGGCTCAGGTATTCCGCCATGATCATCCGCAGAATTTGCCGGTGTGAACGGTAGTAATCCAACATCAGGCGCAGGTGGTTTTGAAAATCCTCCGGGTTCGAGAAATCCGTGGGTTTCATGCGGGCTGAGAACTCGGTTTTGATTTCCTCCACGGTCTTATGGATGATCTCGTGGAAGATGTTCTGTTTGGTATTGAAGTGGTAATACAGCATCACTTTAGTGACGCCCGCCCTGGCGGCTATATCTTCCATTTTTGTTAATTCAAAACCCCGGCTCACAAATTCATCCCGTGCCGCGGCCAGGATTTTTTGCCGGGTCTGTTCGCCCATTTTGTTTCCTACCATGGATGAGATCCTTTCCTTTATGCCGCTTTCAATTTATACCGGGAGTATAAACCAGTATTTCATATCTTGACAAAGACACTCAATGAAATTATTATACATGAAGTTTATACTATAAGTATAATAAATTAATAAAAATATGGAACAAATAGAATGTCACTACATCCCATCCTGGTATTCCTGAACTTTCACCGGTTGGTGTTAACCGGAAAGGTTCACTACCCGCGATTTGATCAGATCAACCTGCTGTACCCTCAAAACTCCGAACCAGGTGACGATTTGTTTGCCCCTTTTCTGGTTGTGACCTGTGATCACCCGGATAAACCCTCCAATGCCGCTTTGCGCGTCACATTTCGGGTGAAAGGCCTGGAATGGTTCCACCGTTACTTCTTGCCGTATGCCGGCATACCGCTGTTTACCGGAGCGCCTGGATTTCACGCCAAAGCCTTCTATTACCGGTCTTCAGATACATCCTACCGGGGACAGTACCTGTGGGAATCGCGGGAAGCAGCTGAGACGTATATCAATTCATACCCCGGTCAGTTCATGCGTAAGCTGGCGATTCCCGGATCACTTGAAATCAATGTGTTGGATAATGAGTCGTTTGCTTGAAAGACAGAAAAAATGAACATCTTGTTATTGTTTATCTCACCGGGTAACACCACCGCGAAGGTCAGCCGCGCGCTGGCGGAACGCTTCGAAGAGAATGGCCACACCGTAACGCTGCTGAATATCGGGCGGCCGGGTAACCGGACTTATACCGAAGTTGATCCTGAAATATTCCAGTCCGCTGACATTATCGGTATCGGCGGTCCCGTATTCCATCTTCGCAACCTTCCGCCGCTGGAAGCTTTCCTTTCCAATATGCTTCCGTTGTTAAACCCGCTTACAAAGGCTTTCCTTTATGTGACCTATGGAGGTATTTCTTCTGGTAAAGCCCTGCTCAACCTTTCCGAACTGCTTGACCGGTTCCACGTTCCCATTATGGGCGCGGTCAAACTATGGGCGCCGCATTTTTACAATAGAATGGTGTATCCCGATCTGGATGCGCTTTTAGTAATTGACAGGTTTATTTCCGGATTGGAGAAAAATGATTACCGTCCGATAGAACCCCTCCGGTTGCGCGAACTTTTTTCATACCAATCCCCCAAAGTGAAGATCGCTTATTATCTGGCTGAAATAGTGGGCGAAAGCCGTAAGCTGCCCATCACGTTTGACGCCAACCGATGTAAAGGCTGTCAACGTTGTGTGGCAGAGTGCCCGGTCGGCGCGCTGAGGTTGTATGGCATTCCCGTGCGTGACAAAAAGAAATGCCTGTATTGTTACCACTGCGCGATTGTCTGCCCGTCTCAGGCTGTTATCTGCCCGACAGAAAAAGTGGCGGAGATGGTCAAGACCAATGTCAAGTTGTTGGGCTGGGAGCAGCCGCGGAATGAAATCTTTCTGTGATTATCCTGATCAAAGCTATAAATCCTCGTTTATACTCAGGCTCATTATCTTGCTGCTAACATTGGAGGAGAATATGGCCAGGATCGTAATTCTTGACGGGTATGTGGTGAATCCAGGGGACCTCACGTGGGACATGTTCCACTCTCTGGGGGAATGCCGGGTATGTGACCATACCACCATGGAGCAGGTGGTGGAACAGGCGGCGGGCGCCGAAATTTTACTCACCACGGATATCCCCATCACCGGTGAGATGATCAAACAACTCCCGGACCTGAAATATATCGGCGCCCTGGCAACAGGGTTTGATTATGTGGATATTCACACCGCTGCGGAGCGCGGCATTCTGGTCACCAATGTGCCCGAGTATGGAACACACTCCGTGGCGCAATCCGTCTTCGCGCACCTGCTCAACCTTTGCCAGCACACGGCTGATCACAGCGACGTCACATTGGATGGCGGCTGGGTACGCTCGGCGGATTTTTCCACCTGGCCAAACCCTCTGGTGGAATTGTTTGACCTGACTCTCGGTATTGTGGGTATGGGGCGCATTGGGTCGGATGTAGCCAGGATCGCGCGTGGATTCGGCATGAACGTGATCGCCTACGATGTGCGCTATGACCGCGCGGAGATCGATGGTATTAAATATACCGATCTCGAATCCATATTCCGGCAGAGTGACGTGGTCAGCCTGCACTGCCCGATCACTAAAGACAATACCGGGTTCGTTAACAGACACCTGCTGGGGTTGATGAAACCAACAGCGTTCCTCATAAATACCAGCCGTGGTGGACTGATTGACGAACAGGCTCTGGCTGACGCGCTCAACTCCGGCGCGATTGCCGGCGCCGGGCTGGACGTGCTGGCGCAGGAACCGCCTGACCCGGCAAACCCGTTGTTGAAAGCCCGCAATTGCGAGGTCACACCGCACATCGCCTGGGCCACCATAGCCGCCCGCAGGCGGTTGGTGGAGCATACCTTTGAGAATGTCAAATCTTATATCGAAGGTAAGCCTTTGAACGTGGTCAACGCCTGATAATACCTGTTCCATTTCTGTAAACCTGTATTGAAAACATCCCCCCGATGACCTATAGTAAGGGCATCAGCGGGATGTTTCTGTGCACGGAGGAACAGTGGATGAGAACATTGTCTGTCTCCGAAAAGCACCTTTTTCACTTGATTATCCCGGTGCTTTCCATCATTGCGCTGGGATGCAACCTTACGGCGGTAGCCGGTCAACTGGAAAAGGTGAACACCCCTGTAATACCGGTTTTATCGGACGCGGAGTCCCCTCAGATTCGTTTGCCCGGTACAAAAGCGGATTCCAGCCGGCTGCAACCGGAGGACTTTGCCTACCTGGGCGCTTTCCGGCTGCCGGGCGCGGATGAACGACCGCGTACGTTTGACTACGGGGGTAACGCCATGACCTTCAACCCGGAGGGTGACCCGCGGGGTGAAGCAGACGGGTTCCCTGGCTCGTTATTTGTAATGGGGCACGACCGCATCGCGTATGGTGAATTACCGGATGGGAACCAGGTAGCAGAAGTCAACATACCGGTTCCAGTAAACGACCGGAATTTGGATGACCTGAACACAGCCGGTTTTATTCAGGATTTCCACAATGTCGCAATAGACTCGTTCAAGCAAATGGATGAGATTCCCAAAGTGGGTATGACTTACCTGAACCGGCCGGAAACGGGACCGCTTGTTCATTTAGCCTGGGGGGCGCACCTGCAGCCGCCGGATCAGGCGTCACACGCCTGGTTTTCCCCGAACCTGGCCAATCCGAACATTAAGGGGTACTGGTTCATCGGAAACCAGGATCTGTACAGTGTGAACGGGTATATGTTCGAAATCCCGAAAGAATGGGCGGACTTGCATAGCGGCGGACGTCCCCTGGCTACCGGGCGTATGCGTGACGGAGGTCAGGGCGGCATGGGACCGGAATTGTTTGCCTACCAACCCTGGAACGCGGATGGGTCACCCGCTGCGGATGGTACGCATCTGCGGGAAGTCCCGCTTATCCAGTATGAAAAATCCAGTAACAAAGAAGATTTTGTACGCTGCATGAATGGGTATCAACATGCGGACGAATGGGAGGGAGGCGCCTGGCTGACCACACCGGGCGGTAAATCCGCCATATTGTTCGCGGGGACAAAAGCCACCGGGAAAAAGACCTGGTATGGTTACATCAACCCGGCTGGCGCTGAACAGGTATGCGTGGATGCCGGAGTTACCGGATACCCTACGTGTCGGCTGGCGGATGGCGGTTTGTGCCCGTCATCTGATATGGCGGGGTGCTGTTCGGAAGAAAGCGGGGGATGCGTTTCCATGCGCGGTTGGTGGTCAAACCGGTTTGACGCGCAATTGATCCTGTATGATACGGATGACCTGGCGCTGGTGGCCGCGGGCTACATGGAACCCTGGCAGCCCCAACCCTACGCCGCGATCGACATCGATGAACACCTCTACCTGTCTCCCCCGGAGTGGGATATTCAACTGGTGGGAACCGGTGACCAACGCCGTTACCGCATTGGCGACGCGGCGTTTGACCGGGCGAATGGCTTATTGTATGTGTTGGAACTGTATGCCGATGGCGCCCGCCCGGTGGTACATGTTTGGCGCGTGGAATAGTAATAAGCAATCAGGGTCGGATCGAAACAGCTCTTGACGAATTAGAGTAAATACTCTTATAATAGAGTAAATACACTAATCAGGGCAAAATGGGAAACCGTGAGATCATTCTTCAGGCAGCCATGGAACTCTTCAACCAAGTTGGAACTGCCAGGACTACAACAAATCATATCGCGAAACACGCGGGGATCAGTCCGGGGAACCTGTATTACCATTTCAGTGATAAAGAGCATATTATCCGCGCTATCTATGAGCAAATGATCCTGGATTGGGATAAAGAGTACGACCGGTTAGAGAATTCGTCTTTAAGCAGGCTGGATGTATTGCGAGAATTCATCCAGAGAAATTTTGAACTTCTATGGAAGTACCGTTTTTTTAATCGCGAGACCATCGCTCTTATCAATATTGACCCGATATTGAGACAGCGTCATCTTGAAATCACAAAGCGACGTTTTAGCTGGCAAACTGCGTTTTTATCAAATATAGCCGGGCTTGATGACGAAACCATACGTTCAGCGGCCGATATTCTCACAGTTGCCTGGATCACCGCGAACCACTATTTAAATTATCTTGAAAGTACAGGGCAAACGGTGGATCGGACGGATTTTATAAAAGGGGTGGATCTGGTAATGCTCATAGTCGCCCCATTGCTATCGGCTGGAGGTCAACGTGCGTGAACAAAGAAGAATTTTAAGCCGGCGGGATTTCATCAAATGGGCCAGTGTGGCGGCTGTTTCTGCAGCTGGATGTTCGTTGTTGGATGTTTACCGCCCATGGGTAAATTTAGACGATATTGGGCAATCGTTTTTAGAAGAAGGGTTAGAAATGGACTATACAAAAGAGCTCATCCGCTTGTCAATACTTGCGGCCAGCAGTCACAACTCACAACCATGGAAATTTTCCGTCCAGAATACGGATATTCATATCCTTCCAGATTACAGTCGAAGGTTACCGGTTGTAGACCCTCAAGACCGAGAATTGTGGATAAGTCTGGGTTGCGCGTTGGAAAACCTGCTGATCGCGGCAAAATCCCATGGTCTATCCTGTGAAATTGACTATCCGGAAAAAGAAGAAAGGATCAATATCCGGTTAAGCGGGGAATATACTATTGAACCCGAAAAATCCAATTTGTATGATGCCATTTTTTCCCGCCAGAACACCCGGTCAAACTACTCTGTGAAGGATGGACTGGTAAACCCGGAAAGTGAGTTTTCGACTGACGTGTTCTCTGAACCGGGGATTCTTCTTCGCTACATTCACAGTGAGGCAGAATTGAATGCGATCAGTGATCTCGTAAAACGGGGGACAATAAACCAATACACCAGTAAAGCCTTTGTGGATGAACTGAAACGCTGGTTGCGATTCAATAAGAAAGACGCCCTTGATTCCATGGACGGCCTGTACTCAAAATGTTCGGGAAATCCGGAAGCACCGCGGTTTATCGGGGAATGGTTCATTAATACACTAGATGCGAAAAAGCAGGCTGAAACTGATACGCAAAAATTGCGTAATTCTGTTGGAGTACTGGTTATAGCTTCTGAAGGTGAAACCCGATCGGATTGGGTACGGACGGGACAGGTCTATGAACGCTGGGCATTAAAGATGACCGCGGCAGGTTTCCGTTCATCGATGTTGAATCAGCCGGTTGAGGTGGAAGAGTTGCGAAATGAACTGTCCAATTCCCTGAATTTGGCAGGCGCCTATCCACAGTTGCTGGTCCGATATGGCTGTGCGCCGGAGATGCCTCGTTCTCTTCGCAGACCTGTTGAGAGGGTGTTGATTTGATCAATACCCGACGAAAATCTTAAAGTTTTTATTAAACATTTATTACCGGTTGAATTTTAAAAAAAGGTGACTATACTTTTACATGTAACCTGTATAAGTGGTTACATGTAAGTGACTTACAGTTGCTAACTTGCATTTATTGGTAAAACGCGTATGATGTAATCTATGTGAGGCAAGATGCACGGGTCATTTGACAGTGGTCTGCGTAACATCGGGGGAACACCAACGTAACGTACATTGATATATAGCCCGGATTCTACGTTGCCAAATCAACAAAAAGGAATGAGTTGAAGAAAAACCCCACTTTGTGTGTAAAAATGGCGTTTAATAGCCAATAGCACATCAATATCCTGTCAAAATCACGACTCTCCACCCACTTTGAATGAATTTTGGGATTTGGAGCCAAAATCAAAGTTTCACTAAAAAAGTGAATCGGATATTTTTAGTAGAGATACCATGTTAAAATTTTGAGTGAAAGAAAATATACCGTGAGGATATTGCCGTGATCAAAAAAATTGAATTCTCTGCCAAAAATCTCACTTCCAATGCCGGGTTATTTCTATTGCTCGAACATGCCAATATGAACGGGATTTTTGAACTGATTGATCACAATCTGATTTTTGACAATGCATCGACTAATAAGATTAAGATGAACCACATCAAGACCATGCTGTGTGGCAACTTCATTGGGATTGATAAACTGGAGCGATTGAAATTGTTGCAAAGCGATCCGTTGATCAATGAATTTGCCATTTCGATCAAAGAACCAGAAACGGTATCACGATTTTTAGGGAACTTCAGCTACAAAACCACCCACATGCTGCGAGAAGTCAATTTCAAAGTCTTTGGAAAGCTATTGAAAAAGAAAAATCTAAAATCTATTACCATCGATATCGACAGCAGCGTGGTCAATGTGGAAGGTCATCAGGAAGGAGCAGTTAGAGGATACAATCCAAAAAAGCTCGGAAATAATTGTTACAACATCCAGTTTGCATTCTGCGATGAATTAAAGGCTTATATCACGGGAATGGTTAGAAGTGGCGACACCTATACAGCCAATGGCGCAGCAGAAATGATAAAGGAAATAATGACCTATCTCAATGATGAAGGTTTGGAAATCACTTTTCGCATGGATAGCGGCTATTTTGACGATAATATCCTGGAAACCATTGAATCATTTGGGTGTACTTACGTGATCAAGGGTAAAGAATATCCGACACTGGTTACACAGGTAACCGATCCATCTGTTGTTTTTGTTACTGGCGAGGAAGGACGCGAAACCACCGAGCTTACTACTGCTCTGAATACATGGGGCAAAACCAGACGGTTTGTTGTTTCTCGCGTATTGAAGGATGAAAAGGACAGAAAACAGATGTCTTTACTGGAAGGTGAAGAGTACGATTATTTCTATTTTGTCACCAATAGAACGGATTTATCCTCTGAAGAAGTGGTCTTATTTTACGAAAAACGTGGCAATTGTGAAAATTACATCAAAGAAGCCAAATACGATATGGCGGTTGGGCACCTTCTGTTGCAATCCTTTTGGGCCAATGAAGCCATTTTTCAGTTAATGATGCTGGCATACAATTTATTTCTACTGTTGAAGATGGACTTTGCAAATGGAACGGAATACCGGCAGCAAATTAAGACATTTCGCTTGAAGTACATATTTCTGGCAGGGAAGATCACCAGAATTGCGAGAAGTGTCGTATTGAAACTCTCAAAAAATTATCCTTATCAAGAGATTTATGAAAAAAGCCTTCCCTAAAAAAATGTTTTTTGTCCCATTCTGTTATTTGTATTTAAATCAGGGCAAGAAAAACCATTTTCAACATCCTATTTTATAAAATTGACCGCTAAAAAGTCATGTAATGGAGTAAACAATGCTAAAATTAATTGTGTTCAGCCACAACCATCACCCTTCAGAGGGAAAATAATGGCAAATTTTATTTGACGTGGAATCCGGGTGGGTAATAATAAGCTAATTTAGGTATGTGCCCAAAAATCCCACGTTGCTGTTTGATTCAGCCCTCCCGGAATCGAACTTGCAACCTGAAAAGCAGGTGGCTCTATGGAGCAAAATCTTCGAGTTTTACCCAATCACTTCAGTCTACCGCGACGGTTGTCACGCCTGTCTGAACTGGCTTACAACCTGTGGTGGACCTGGAATCCCGAAGCCCAGATGTTGTTCTCTTTTATTGATAAATTACTCTGGGACAGGCTTTCACATAACCCGATCGCGTTTTTACGCCAGGTGGAACGTTCCCGCTTGAATGCCGTAACCGGTGACCGAAATTATCTCGATTTTTATGACCGGGTTCTTCATAACTTTGATACATACATGAAGGCCGAGAACACATGGTATGACCGGACCTACCCCAACCACACCGATAAGCAGATCGCATACTTCTCGTTCGAGTTTGGACTGCACGAATCCCTGCCGGTTTATGCAGGTGGTCTTGGCATTCTTTCCGGAGACCACCTGAAGGAAGCCAGTGACCTGGGGATACCCCTGGTTGCCGTTGGTTTTGTGTATATCCTTGGCTATTTTTCACAGCGAATCACGGAAGACGGCTGGCAGGAGACTCGTACACAGGTTTTGAAACTGGATGAAATGCCGGTTATTCCGCTGTATGACGAAGAAGGCCGCCCGCTTGTGGTTCATGTTGAGCTTCCCAAACGTACCGTGGCAGCACGCTTATGGAAGGTTCAGGTAGGGCGGGTCAGTCTATACCTGATGGATACCAACGTATCTACCAATAATCCCACTGATCAGCAATTGACATCGCGCCTTTATACCAGTGATTTGGACGTCCGTATTTCCCAGGAAATATTACTGGGAATTGGCGGTGTTCGAACGTTGCGGAAGCTGGATTACAAACCAAATGTCTGGCACATGAACGAAGGACACTCCGCCTTCCTTGTTCTCGAGCGGATTCGTGAACTGGTTGAAAAAGGTTATTCTTTCGAAGCGGCCGGAAACATTGTAAAGAAGTCTAATGTTTTTACAACTCATACGCCTGTTCCAGCCGGGAATGATGCTTTCCCATTCTGGCTTTTGGATAAATATTTCTCTTCTTATTGGCCTGAATTAAAACTGGACCGTGATGAATTCATTAAACTGGGTTCCGCCCAGTCTGAATGGGGTGAGCAGTTCAGTATGCCGGTTCTGGCTTTGAAGCTTTCTGAACAGCGCAATGGCGTTTCGGAATTGCATGGACAGGTTTCACGCAAGATGTGGCAGTTCTTATGGCCGGATTTGAATGAACAGGAAGTTCCCATCGGTCATATTACAAATGGTGTACATACCGGAACCTGGATCGCGCGGCGGATGCGCCTCCTGTTTGACCGCTATTTTGGGCCTGACTGGTTGCAGCATATTGACGACCCGGAAATGTGGGCACAAATTGAAGAAATCCCCGACGCAGAATTATGGGCTATCCGCCGTCACCTGAAACGCAAACTGGTGACCTTCGCCAACGAGCGCGCGCGCCGGTCCTGGATGTCAAACTCGGTACATCCGGTGCAGGTTATCGCCGGTGGTGTTTTACTGGAACCGTATTCATTGACCATCGGATTTGCCCGTCGTTTTGCCACGTACAAACGCGCCAACCTGATCATGCGTGATATTGACCGGTTGCTGCGCATCATCAACAACCCGTCTATGCCGGTACAGATCATCTTCGCGGGAAAGGCACACCCTGCCGATGAACCCGGAAAACTGTTGATCCAGGAAGTATACCGAATGGTAAAAGATTCCCATTGCGGTGGACGTCTGGCATTTATTGAAGATTATGACATGAATGTAGCCCGTTATCTGGTTCAGGGTGTGGATGTGTGGATGAACACACCTCGCCGCCCGCTGGAAGCCAGCGGAACATCCGGAGAAAAAGCCGCCGTAAATGGTGTGTTGAATTTTTCCATTCTGGATGGCTGGTGGCGTGAAGGCTTTAATGGCCGCAACGGCTGGGCTATTGGTGATGAAATCGAACGAGCTGACCCGAATGAGCAAGACGAATTTGATGCGGCGTCTCTGTATGACACGTTAGAGAAAGAAATCATTCCGTTGTATTACGCGAATCGCTCGGCTGACAACCTGCCCAATGAATGGGTGGGTATGATCAAAGAATCCATCCGTACGCTGGCACCGCAATTCAGCACCCGCCGTATGTTGAAGGAATATATGTCTCAGATGTATCTGCCCGAGATGGAAAGCGGCGGAAAAGAAATTCCGGAGCCGCTGGAAAGCGAAAAAGCATGAATTTCGACATATTCTCCTCACCCCAGGCATGGTTATCAGCCCTCCTGATCTTCAGTTTGCGGGTAGGAGATATGTCGTTGGATACCCTGCGTGTCCTGTTTGTTGTGCGCGGAAAGAAAACAATAGCCTGGGTTCTTGGATTTTTCCAATCGATGTTATTTGTTATTGCCATTACAACGGTTCTTTCTCAATTGGATAATCCGTTGAACGTTCTTGGTTATGCTTCCGGTTTTGCGACCGGGAATGTGCTGGGAATGCTCATCGAAGAGAGATTGGCTGTCGGGCATATTCAATTGATGATCTTCAGCACAAACCGAGGAGCTGCCATCTGTGATGCGTTGCGAATCGCCGGTTTCGGCTATAGCGCATTCTCTTCAGCCATTCAGAAGGGAGGTGGTCCATTTTTCGACGAAACAAAGCAATTTGATGTAGCGAAAAAAACCATTTTTACTTGAAGGAGAAAAGAGATGTCAAAAAAATCAATCAGCTTGTTGGGAATCCTGCTTGTTTTGATGATGGTTCTCTCTGCGTTTGTCCCGGCCGCTCCGGCAAAAGCTTCTGGCGGTGAATTGTATTATCTGAATTTCAAACCAGAAGTGGCCGAGATCTACTCGAAGATCGGCGACGCCTGGAAGGCTGAAACGGGCAATACATTAAAAGTTGTCACGGCGGCTTCAGGTACCTACGAGCAAACGTTGAAATCAGAGATTGCCAAGGCGGATGCTCCTGTTCTGTTCCAGATCAACGGGCCCATTGGCTATGCCGCGTGGAAAGATTACTGCGCTGATCTGAAAGACACCGAATTGTACAAGCACCTCTCTGACAAATCCATGGCTGTCACATCGGGCGATGGTGTGTACGGTATCCCGTATGTGGTGGAAGGTTACGGCATCATCTACAACAATGCCATCATGTCAAAATATTTCGCGATGGAAGGTGCCAAAGCCAAATCCATGGATGAGGTCAAGAACTTTGAAACCCTGAAGGCTGTGGTCGAAGATATGACCGCTAAAAAAGACAAACTGGGAATCAAAGGTGTTTTTTCCTCAACATCTCTGAAACCTGGTGAAGATTGGCGCTGGCAGACACATCTGGCAAATGTGCCGGTATTCTATGAATGGCGTGACAACAAGATCGACATTGCCACTGATGCCACGAAAGATTTCAAATTCCAGTATTCCGACAATTACAAGAACATTTTTGACCTTTATATCAACAATTCTGTGACTTCTTCAAAGCTGCTGGGCAGTAAGAGCGTCGATGACTCGATGGCTGAATTCGCTCTGGGTCAATCCGCTATGGTGCAGAATGGTAACTGGGCCTGGGGACAGATCTCTGGAGTTGACGGCAATACCGTCAAAGCGGAAGATGTCAAATTCTTACCCATATACACCGGTATGAAGGGTGAAGAAAAACAGTCCATCAGTGTAGGAACTGAAAACTTCTTTGCTATCAACGCCAAAGCTCCGGCAGATAAGCAAAAATTGGCTGCGGACTTCATCTACTGGTTGTATAGCAGCCCAACCGGAAAGAAATTTGTGACCAATGATTTGAAATTTATCGCTCCGTTCGATACCTTCGCCGAAAATGAAAAGCCGGGCGATCCGCTGGCTAAAGAAGTCATCCGCTACCTTAGCACCCCAGACCTTTATAACGTCTCTTGGAACTTTGTAAAGTTCCCGAGCCAGACCTTCAAGAATGATTTTGGTGCCGCGCTGTTGAAATACGCTCAGGGCAACATGAAATGGGATGATGTTAAGAACCTGGTTGTCACGGAGTGGAAAGCTGAAAGCGGGAAATAACTCTCATATTTGATTAGCGTCACCCCGGGTTAATCCCGGGGTGACGATGATTTTTTGACCGTTTTCTTCACCTTTAGCAGGAGAAGATTCCCGTGCAAAAGATGTCCTGGAAGTATTACATATTATTTACCTTTCCCACTCTTCTGGCCTTTCTAATCGCATTTTTGATTCCATTCCTGGCGGGTATTTATCTGTCTTTCACAGAATTTACTGCGGTGACCGATGCGCGCTGGGTAGGACTGAGCAACTATATTCGCGCGTTTACCGAAGACCGCTTTTTCTTAAACGCGCTGTGGTTTACCGTCCGATTTGCTGTGGTTTCTGTGATACTCATCAATGTCATCGCGTTCTTTCTGGCGGTGCTCCTTACCCGAAACGTGAAAGGCACCAACCTGTTCCGCACGGTTTTTTTCATGCCAAACCTGATTGGCGGCATTATCCTCGGGTATATCTGGCAATTGTTAATCAACGGTATTTTGATCAATTTCGGAGTTGACATTACATTTGACGCGAAATACGGCTTCTGGGGACTGGTGGTATTGATGAACTGGCAGATGGTGGGTTATATGATGATCATCTATATTGCTGGCATTCAATCCATCTCGCCTGAACTTATTGAAGCGGCAAAAATTGACGGCGCAAATACCTGGCAGATACTGGGGAATGTCACCATACCGATGGTAATGCCCGCGGTGACCATCTGCACCTTTCTCACCGTAGCGAACAGTTTCAAACTCTTTGACCAGAACCTGGCGTTGACCGCCGGTGCGCCTGACAGGGCTTCGGCCATGCTGGCGCTGGATATCTTTACCACATTTTATGGGCGTAACGGGTATGAAGGGGTGGGGCAGGCAAAGGCGGTGGTGTTCTTCATCATAGTCGCGGTCATTGTGCTGCTTCAACTTAAGTTGACCCGCACGAGGGAGGTTGAAAACTGATGAAAACCAGACGCGATACAGCCGATTGGATTATCTTTGGCGGAATGATCATCCTGACCATCCTGTTTTTAATCCCCATCCTGATTGTGTTAATGAATTCCTTTAAAGGGCGTTTCTTTATTGCTGACGCGCCGTTCGAATTCCCAACATCCGCGACTTTTGTGGGACTCAAGAATTATGGCAGTGGATTGGAAAAAACCGGGTTTATTCCGGCTTTCGGTTATTCTCTGTTCATCACAGTGTTTTCTGTTGGGGCGATCGTCTTGTTTACGTCCATGACAGCGTGGGCGATCACCCGCATTAAGTCCAAATTTAGCTCAGCGGTGTATTTCCTGCTGGTGTTTTCGATGATCGTTCCGTTTCAGATGGTGATGTTCACCATGTCGAAAATGGCCAACATGACCCATCTCGATAACCCGATCGGTATCATTTTTATCTATCTCGGATTCGGCGCGGGGTTATCGGTGTTTGTGTATAGTGGCTTTATCAAGGGTATTCCGCGGGAGATCGAAGAAGCCGCGCTGATCGATGGCTGCAATCCACTTCAGACTTTCTTTCTGGTGGTCTTCCCGATCCTGAAACCGATCAGCATCACTGTGGCCATTCTGAATGCCATGTGGATCTGGAACGACTACCTGCTGCCATATCTGGTCATCGGCAGCAATTACAAGACCATCCCGATCGCCGTGCAATACCTGCAGGGAGGTTACGGCAGCCGGGATATGGGAGCCATGATGGCTATGCTGGTTCTGGCAATCATCCCGATCGTCATCTTCTATCTGACCCTCCAGAAGTATATTATCAAGGGTGTGGTGGCCGGCGCGGTAAAAGGCTAGGTCTGACGGGTCTATGTCTGATGGAGCTGCCTGAGATACAGGGCGGCTCCTTTTTTTATGGCATAATCAAAAAAGGTCAGGGTGAAAGTGAACGGCGAAAAAGCGGAATCAACAATTCTGGTGGAAGATATGCCGGTTGGATCCGGTATCCGCCTGCTGGATGGGACGAATGTGGCCCATGAGTTTCCCGTCCACATTCATGATTCGTACATACTGGGGTTGGTTACACGGGGGGAGAGGCATATATACGCTGCCGGCGCAGACTATCTGATTCGGAACGGAGAGGGTTTTATCATTAGCCCCGGTGTTCCCCATTCCTGTGTTCCGGCATCGGAAAACGGGCATGATTACCGGGTGATATCGCTGGAGACAGATCTGATGAAGGCCGCCTCGATCGACGTGTTCGGGCGTGAAAAAGTTCCATATTTTTCCATTGTAAAGTTATCCGAAAACGCATTGATTAACCAATTAATTAATATGATGAAGAGTGTTGATAACCGAACTGTCAACCGGGATGACGTGTTATCGGTGCTGTCTCTCCTGATCAGGCGTTACGCAGATACGGAAGATCCGGCAGCCATTTCTGAATCGCGGATTCATCTGGCAGGGCAGGCTCGAGACTATATTAACGCTCATCTCATGCGTACCATTTCTCTGGATGAACTGGCAGCGGAAAACAATGTCAGCCCGTATTATCTTGAACGGGTTTTCCGCGAGGTGGTTGGTGTGCCGCCGCATGTTTATCAACTGCAAACCCGAATAAAAAAGGCTATCGATACGCTGCTTAAAACCGGTTCCATTATCGATGCATCCTATTTCTTCGGATTTTCCGACCAGAGCCATTTTTCACGGATATTCAAGAAGAATGTGGGGGTGTCACCCGGCCGCTTTATAAAAGCCAATAAAAAGCGGATGCCCTGAGGCATCCGCTGGATGGGCGATCGGGTTACACCAGCGCCGGGATGAACTTGGCCCGGATGTACAGGTCATGCTCACCGGCAACCACCCGATGTTTTGACCCGGCAGGAATGATAGCGGTGGTTCCGGGGGTATAGATCATTTCTTTGCCTTCCAGATATCCAACGGCGTCCCCGATGACAATCTCATGGATTTCCCAGTTATTCGCGTGGATATGCTCACCGAGCTCGCATCCGGCTTCCACTTTGACGAGGTGGCAGCTGAATTTCCCGTCGGTCTGGTCACCTTTTACCAGATCCTTCAGATATACACCCGGGAAGGTGGCATGTTTGTTCCAGGCGATTTCTTCCAGGTCCCGACTCTCTTCGCGGGTAAAAATTACATTGGTTTCTATGGTGGTTAACATTTTTTTCTCCTGTTTTTGATTTCTTCTTCAGGATACCCGTTCTGGAACCGTAATTCTTGAACGTTCTTGCACTCTTAGAAACAGGTATGAGTCCCATCCGGTATAATGCGCGTATGAGAGTCGCGGTTATTGGTGCTGGCGCGTCAGGTCTGTCTGCCGCCCTCCAGGCAGCCTGGAGCGGGGCGGATGTCACCCTGTATGAACGTAATGAAACAGCGGGGAAAAAGCTTCTTGTCACCGGCAGCGGTCGCTGCAACATCACCAATGAGGCGGTGACGGCTGCCGCGTATACATGTTCCGATCTCAAATGGATGGAGATCTTGCTGTCACGCTTTGGGGTGAATGAATTGAAGGACATGCTGTTGGAGGCGGGCATCCCGATTCGGTCCACATTTGACGGCTGGTATTACCCATTGTCAGAATCGGCGCACACCGTGGTAGACGCGCTGGTTAGTTCACTGCGATTGTCTGGCGTGATATTGGCTGTCAGCACCCAGGTGCTCTCTATCAAGTCCGGCTTTGATGGCATCACATTACGCTGCCGGCAGGGAGATATGGACGAAAAACAGACCTTCGACCGGGTGATCGTCTCCGCGGGCGGCAAGGCGTATCCGTCGCTCGGTTCGCGTGGTGACTTGTTCCCGGTGCTCGAAAGCCTTGGGCATACTGTGCTGCCGCTGCGTCCCGCGCTCGCCCCCGTTCTGGCGGAGCTTGGCAGCCTTAAACCACTGCAGGGTATGCGCTTTGATGTTGAAGCATCGGTGTTTGAGGGTAAGAAAAAACTGGTGTCTTCGCGCGGGAACGTCATTTTCACCGAATGGGGGCTGAACGGCCCGGCGGTGATGAACATCAGCCATGCCATATCCGCCCGGCCTGAGAAATCACTGGAACTATCATTGGATTTCCTGGCATTCGTTAATAAAGAATATGACATGCTGCTGGCAAGAAAAAGAAAAACCGGCCAACTGCTGGGTGTATTCCTGGAAGCGTTTTTTCCGCCCAAAGCCGCGGCCGGATTTATTCGCAAGGCAGGACTTTCCACCGGAACCCCTCTTGATCACGTGGATGAAGCAGAGCTGAACCGCCTGACGGCAAGTCTGCGGGATACCCGTCTGAAGGTGACAGGTGTGCGCGGTTTCGAGTATTGTCAGGTTTCCGCCGGCGGCATTCCGGTTACCGAGGTTGAACCCGGCACGATGGAATCCTGCCGGATAAAGGGGCTATATCTCACCGGCGAGACGTTGGATGTGGTCGGACCGTGCGGGGGGTACAACCTGCATTTCGCCTTCAGCAGCGGCGCGCTGGCGGGCAAAGCGGCGGCAAAGTAGCCCGTATTTCATCCATTAATTTGCCCTCTCATGCGTTATCATGGTTATGAAAATGGCGTTACATAATGCGAGGGGCTTATGATGAAGCGGTTCCTCCAACTGACAAAACGGGAATATTCCCTGCCCGTGCGGTTGGCTGTCACCCTGAGCGCCGGTTTTGTCTTTGCCGTCCTCATCCCGTTTGCGCTGCTCCTATGGGCGCCTGATCTTGACGGTATTCTCGGCTTGAGACCATTTCAGGTTGGTATCAGGGAATGGATCACCGGTGGAATTCTGTTGATCGTGGGATTCGGGTTCACGATATGGTCTATTTCAGATCAGCTAATTCTCGCGCGAGGAACACCCATACCACTGGTGGCAACCCAGGAACTGCTGGTCAGCGGACCATTCCGCCTGTGCCGCAACCCGATGGGTTTTGGCGCGATATCCGCTTACCTGGGATTGTCCCTCTTTTCCGGTTCACCGGCTTCCATTCTGTGCGTGGTGCTTTTCGCGGGTTTGTTCATCGCGTACGTTAAGGGTTTTGAAGAAAAGGAACTTGAGGCGCGTTTCGGAGAAAGTTACCGTACGTATCGTGAAAGAACGCCGTTTATCATTCCCCGAATTTTATGGCCTAAGACGGATAAATAACTGGCCGGCTATTCTTCATCGTCGAACAGAACCTGCAGCATCTGTTCCCGGTGGTTCAAAAAATCTTTGGCCACCCGGTAATGGTCGGTATCTTCATACACCACCTCACGGATCCCGGTTTCAGAGAACAGGTAGATACGGGCATTTGGATAGGCCATCAGGATGGGGGAATGAGTGGCGATGATGAACTGTGAATCGTTCTTCACCAGCTTATGCATCACTGCCAGGGCGGATAGCTGCCGTGAAGGTGACAGGGCCGCCTCCGGCTCGTCCAACAGGTACAGGCCATTCCCCCGGAATTTCTGGGTCAATAGAGCCATGAAGGATTCGCCGTGCGATTGCCCGTGCAGTGACTTTCCCCCGTAGCTGCCGGTGTATTCCACATCGTCTATATACGATGCCAGATTATAAAATGATTCAGCGCGCAGAAAGAACCCGTCACGCGCGGCTTTATAACTGCGCACGGGCTTGATGAAATCCGCCAGACTGGAATGGGTGTTACGGGTGGAAAACAGCGAGTTCTTTGTGCCTCCCTCCGGGTTGAAACCCATCGCGCTGGCGATGGCTTCCATTAATGTGGATTTTCCCGTGCCGTTTTCCCCGATGAAATAGGTGACATCCGGATGGAAGGTCAATGTAGTCAAATCACGGAGGGCTGGGATGGAAAAAGGGTATTCTGCCTCGTTCTTGATCCCTTCACGCAAGAGGGTGATATCGATCAGGTATGGTTTGGCTGAAAGCTGGCTTCCCACGCCCGAATTATTTCTCATGATTGACCTGGCCATGAACAGTATTATACGGTGAAGCCCGCGGGTTAACGCGGGCTTCACCGGATTGGAATTCACAACACTCTGATTTATTGCAATGTGAATGTGACGGACACTTCAGCCTTTACCGCAATCTTTCCCGGGCTGAGCGGTTCTTCGTCACCCGTACCAGACGAAGAATCTCCGGAGGGCATGGCATTCTGGATCACGTTCTGGGTCATCTGGCTGGAATTACGGTATGAACTGTTCCACGGGCTACTGAAGTACGTCCACGAGTTCTCGTTGATATTCATCACACAGCCGGTCTTCGCGCCGGCGGCAGCGGCCAGCGCGTCCGCTTTTTCTCTTGCGGCGGTCATAGCCAGGTCTCGTGCCTGGTCGCGGTACTTGCGCAGGTCGCTGGTATAGAATGAGACGTCGCTCACACGGTTGGAGCCGGCTTTCAACGCCGCCGCCAGTATCGCGCTGGTTTTTGGCACATCGCGGACGGTGATGGACACCGTGTTATCAATACGGTAACCTTTGATGAAAAGCGAGTCATAGTCTTCATACATTGGCTCGATCACGTAAATATCCGTGGAGATATCCACCGGGTCAACGCCCTGGTTTTTGACCGCCGCCAACACGTTCTGAATGGCGCGGTCGTTGTCGAACTGCACGCCGTCCACGGTGACTCCGTTGGACTGCACCCCGAGCTGGATCAGCGCGCGGTCCGGAGCGATATTGATGGCTGCCGAACCGGTCACATTGATGGTTCGGGAATTCTCGCATACAGATTTGGCTGGATCTGCAGCCGCGGTTGGGGCGGGTGTCTGGGCGGATACCGGCTGGATGGTTGGCACACCGGCCAGAAACACGGCACAGACGATCACAGCCGGGGTTAGAAAACGGGAAATAGTCTTCATGGGGTCTCCTTTTTTGTTTCCATGAAGATACCCGGTTGGCAGGGCGGTGTGATGTCAGAATTGTGTCAGGAGTCGCTCAATCGGGTAAAGCCGGCAACCGGAATGTCAGGGTTGTTCCTTTGCCCCGGGAACTTTCGGCGGTTATAGAACCGCCCTGTGCCGCCAGAAGCGACCTGACGATGGACAGTCCCAATCCGGCTTCGCCGCCGCGCTTGCTGCGCGAGGCTTCCACCCGGTAGAAACGGTCAAAGAGTCGCGCCAGGTGTTCCGCCGGGATCCCCGGACCCTCATCATGGATGGAACATACCCGTTCTCCGCAATCACTGGATTGGATTGTGATCGAAATAATGCCATTTTCCGGGCTGTATCGCAGGGCGTTATCAAGAAGATTGTCAATAACCTGCGCCAGGCGGTCAGAATCACCTTTTACACGGGATGAACCCTGTGTTTCGATCTCGAATGTAACCTTTTTCTGCCCGGCTACGGGTTCAAAACAGGCGCAGCGTTGACGTACCAGTCTGCCGAGGTCAACCGGTTGGATGTTCAGTTTCAACATACCGGCATCCGCGCGGGTAAGCACCAACAGGTCATTCACCAGGCGGATCAGCCGGTCGGTCTCGTTCTGCATCGAAGAGACCAACCGCCCGCGCCCTTCAACATCATCCCAGGCACCGTCTTCCAGCGTCTCAACCGTCCCTTTGATCACCGTCAATGGGGTGCGAAGTTCATGGGCTACATCCGCCACAAAAGCCTGCTGCGCCCGGTCGGATCGTTTCAGGCTGGCAGCCATGCGGTTGAATGCCCCGCCCAGTTCGTCCAATTCTCGGATGCCGCTGTTTGATGCGACTTCGCTATCCAGGCTCCCTTCGCTCACCTGGCCGGCCGCGCTGATGACTTCTGTCACCGGGTGAGAGATGCGGCGCGAGAGAAACCAGCCGGCGGCCAGCGCCAGGGCGGCCGCGGCCAACAGCGCGACGGTCAACTGCAGAAAGAATTCCGAGGGAAGTCCGCCTCGCGGAAGTGGTTCCGCCAGATAAGCGATGCCGGAAATCGAACCGTCTGGTTCCATTACAGGCGCGGCCGCATACATCACCCGGCGTGTACCGTTCAAAACAGAGCGGATCTCCGCAGCCGGAACCCCCTGCAACGCGGATTGGATCTCCGGACGTTTCAGCAATTCTTCCGGCGGGATAATGGCGTTATCTTCGGCCGGAGGCATCTGTACTGCTGTGCCGGAAGATACCAATGGCAGGCCGATGATCACCGCGCCCTCCGGACCGATGACCCGTGTATGGATGCCGGGCATTACATTTGAAACCTGCGAATATGTATCCGCCGGGACCGCAGGGAGCGCCTGCCCCTGCAGGCTGGCAGCGGTCAATTCTGCCTGAGCCAGCATATTCTCTTTGCGGTTATCCAGATACAATGACTCAGCCGCCTGCCAGAAAAGGAAACCGGCCAGTCCCATTCCAACCAGAATGATAGCCAGACCGTTCAAAAACAACCGGTCGCGCAGAGTTTGACCCATCTTACTTCGCCATCCTGTATCCGAGTCCGCGCACGGTTTCTATGCCATCCGCTTCCGGCGAGGCGGCCCGCAGACGCGCGCGCAGGCGCTTGACGGTGCTGTCAACAGCCCGGTCGCCGCCAGCAAAATCGTAGCCCCACACCTGTTCCAGTAGATATTCGCGGGTGAGCACCCGGCCGGCAGCACGGCATAGCGCGGTTAGCACATCGAACTCCAGCTTTGTCAACGTGACTGGAATGTCGGCAACTGTCACCGCACGGGTTTCTGTGTTGATCACCAGACCGGCCGGTCCATATATAACCGCCGACTCCTTTCGAGAATCCTCCTGCATTTGTGAGCGGCGCAGCACGGCTTTAATTCGCGCCAGAAGCTCGCGTATGCTAAAGGGTTTGCAGACGTAATCATCCGCGCCCAGTTCCAGCCCGACCACCCGGTCAACCTCTTCACCGCGGGCGGTGATCATGATGATCGGTGTGGCGCATGATTTGCGTAATTCGCGGCATACATCCAGCCCGTCCATCTCCGGGATCATCACATCCAGCAGGATCATATCCACCTGCGAGGTTCGCGCCGTTTGCAGTGCCTGAAGACCGTCTGATGCTGTGAGAACGGCGTATCCGGCTTTTTTCAGGTTGTATTCTAAAAGATCTGTGACGGCCGGTTCGTCGTCAACGATCAGGATGGTAGTCTGCATAACAGAAAGCATAGCATGATTTTATGGCAGTAATGTGTCAAAACCAATGTCTGGCAGACAATCGGGGTATTTCATTAAAATTTTCTAACCAGATAAAAAACGGATTATGCGAGAAACCGGTATATAATACCCGCCGCTTAAAATTTAAGGAGACACAATAAAATGAATTCAAACAATCCTACTTCCGGCAGTGTCAAACCCGCTCGCATGGACCGCCTGGTCTCGGTCATTTTGAACGGAGCGGTGTTGACCAAAATGGCCAACCAGCACAGCAACAATGTCTACACCATGGCTGATACTCTGATGTCCAACTCATCAGACACCGTCAAACGATCCATGAAATCCGATGACCACACCCGTGTGGCATTCTGCCTGCGCAAAGAGATCCGCCGCCGCATTTCCGCACCCGCGGCCAATTAATTGTCTTACTGAAAGCTAAAAGAGGGCGTGAGCATGCGTGTTCACGCCCTCTTTTTGTATTCTGACACGGTACCAGTTTGATGGTTAGATATTAGATATAAAAAGTTATAAAAATATTTGCAATTTTGTTAGTTTCTCTTAACCCGGTTTTTATTTTATTATCCCAACCAGCTGATGTACTATGATAAAAATTTTATAACCATGTGGCATGGGGAATAGGAGCCCATTATGGCGTTTGCAACAGCAAATCCGAACAATTTTCTTGTAGTTGGTCATCAGGGGAAGGTGGTAAACCGGGGGACAGGTATTCAGGTATTTTTGTGGCCGGGATCGACGTATGTTTTGATTCCCAGCACCAAGCAGGAAGCTCTGTTTGAAATGACACAGGAAACCCGTGACGGGATTCCCCTGCGGTTTAAAGGGATCGTCATTTACCGGATCGTTGACCCTGTTGTGGCTTCCATGAGTTTCAACTTCAATGGCGGGCAGGGTCTGGTTGAGATCAGCACCCTGATCAACAATATCTGCCTGGGTGAACTGCGGGCGGCTGTTTCCGGCATGACCATGCAGGAATGCATCGAAAACCGCAAGACCATTCTCACGGCCACCGTGGACAAGGCGCTGCGCGAGATCCTGGCGGATGGGTCCAGCCCCAACGGAACCAAGTGGGGTTTGGAACTTGAACTGGTACAGGTGGCGCAGGTGTTCATTGTGGATGCCGTTTTGCGCAAACAACTGGAAGCCGAAGTTCGTAACGAGATCCTTTCCAAGAGTGAGCAATCGGATATCGCCACACAGCAGGCGATCAATATGGCTCAAATTGCGTCTGACCGGCAAATTCAGGAACACAAGATCGCCGCGGAAAAAGATGCCATCCGCCAGAAAGAAGAGATCGAACTGGCTAACCTTCAGGTACGCCGACGGGCTCAGAAGCAGAACCAGGAACTTGAAATGGAAGCCATCAAGCTGGCGGCTGAAACATTTAAACTCGAACAGTCTGCCGCGCAGGAGAAAGTGGAAACCGAGACGCCGGTCAAACTGTTGCAGATCGAGAACCAGCACGAAGTATTCAACCGCGAACTGGAAATGCGAAAGGTGGAAAACCAGATCCGCGAGCAGGAAGTGATGCGGGATATGCTGCTTGAAAAAGCCCGCCAGGAACTGCGCAAAGAGATCCTGCCGGTTGAACAGATCCCGGAGATCACGAAATCACTTTCGAATATCTTCAAAGATTCCAACCTGACCTTTGTAGGCAATGAGAACCAGATCCTTTCGTCCATTCTTCCGTTGATGCAGATCATATCCGACCGGGTTAAAGGAGTTGTTCAGACCGGCGGCCCAATTGTTGACGCGGAAACTGAAAAGCTTTCAAAAGCTGTAAACAAATTAAACTCACAGAAATAATTAAAGCTTTGTCGGGTGATCCGCATATTTGGCCATTCAGCGGATCACCCCATTTCACGTGACCGTACCCTGGCAACAAAGTAGACAACCTGAATAAGCAGATCATTCCAAAGCCAGAGACCCTCCCTCTGGATTTTGGCTGATGAGAACGGGTGACCATTGCGGCTGATTCATGGGGAAAATGTGAAACATCCTGTAATGTGCCATTCCCGGAAAAATCATGAGTATAGAAAACGCGTTATTATCCCTTTCAGGTTTATCTGTTGGTGATGCCTTCGGGCAACGTCTCCACAACCCCGAAGCCGGCGGTTTGATCAGCCGGCGTGAACTGCCTCTGGGTCCCTGGGCATGGACGGATGACACCCAGATGGCTCTTTCTGTTGTTGAGGAACTGCGGCAAAGGAGCTGGATCGACCAGGATTACCTGGCCCGGCGTATGGCCTGGCGGTATTCCACCGATCCCGGGCGGGGATATGGAACGACAACGCGTAAAGTTCTCCAACAGATCGGACAGGGTGAATACTTCCGGACAATTTCAAAAGCGGTGAAAAACGGTGGTTCCTATGGCTGCTCCGGAGTCTCTCGAGCGGTTCCGATTGGGGCGTTTTATACCGGCAATCCCTCGAAGGCGGCGCGTGAGGCGCCCCTGGCTGCAGCCATTACCCATATCCACCCTGAAAGTCTGGCCGGCGCCCAGGCTGTGGCGGTGGCGGCCGCCATAGCCGCCATGCCAATCCACTCCACAGGGGCAAAATTCCTGCAGGAGGTTATCGAATATGTGACGGAAAGCCGGGTCCGTCAGTCTATCAAGCAGATCACAGCCATTCCGGCTGATGACCTGCGCTCATGCCTTAAATTCCTGTGTTGTGACAATTTCTCCACAGTACAGACGGCCGCGCCCTTTGCCTTATGGTGCGCCGCGCATCACATGCATGACTTTAAAGAAGCTTTATGGGCTACAGCCTCCGGCCTCGGTCAGAGTGACACCACCTGCGCCATTGTGGGCGGCATTGTAGCTTTATCCAGCGGCGCGGTACCGTCGGATTGGACAGCACTGCGGGAACCTTTGCCGGGAACCGCATTGCTGAATGAGATTGACAGGCCTCTTTCGGCTTCCAGAGAAAACCGCCGGGCTGAGACCCGGAAGAATACACCCATGGAAAATGCCGGGTCAGAATCATCCACCATATCCGTGCGGGAAGATCCATTGACCGGCTTGCCCAACCTGCTTGGATTGTTGGAATGGATGGGCCGGAAAATGGATGAGCAGGGCGCGTTCCCGGTTGACCTTATCGCGATTCACCTTGTTCCGCTATGGGATGTCAACCGTGGTTCGGGCCACATATCCGGCGACAACCTCATCCGCGATTGTGCTCAGAGCCTGAAAAAATTGGATATCGGGGAAGTCTATCGCACAGGCGGCGATAAATTTGTGATCATCCCAAAAGACAGGCGACAGGCGTTCACCGATGCCAACCGCATCTCACAGCTCGTGTCGGTATCCGGATGCCGGCTCCCCAGGGTGGCAGTCATCCATTTCCCTTATAAAGAAGAAGCCGCTGACGGGCGTTTTGTGGCCTGCATTGGCGAAGCCCTTAGTGATAAACACTACCGCGGTAACGACGGAATCGCCCGCGAGTTTGACGCACCCAACATCCGGTCCATGCCGGACTTTTCGTGGATGATGCTGGACCTCACGTCACAGATCAGGCGGTTGGGCCAAATGGTGGACGAGGCGAACATTCTGGCTCAAACCGACCCGGTTTCACAGCTTCCGAACTTACGTATGGCCATGTTGAATATGGAAGAAGCGCTACGGAACGCAGAGGAAACCGGGGTACCCATGGCCATCATGCTCTTTGATGGCGACAACCTGCGCCAGTATAACGAGATCAGTTACGAAGCCGGTGACGAAGCCATCCGATTAATGGGCAGCACATTAAAAGCACAGCTTCGCGATACTGATTTTCTGGCCCGCTGGCGGACGGGAGACGAGTTCGCCTTTATCCTTCCTGCTACCAGCAAAGAAGAAGCACTGCGTATCGGTACCCGGGTTTGTGTTTCGGTGGAGCAGGCTTCGTTGAGCTGGAAATTCAACACTACAATGTCCGGCGGGATTGCGCTATACCCCTATCATGGGAAAACCCTGGCGCAACTGGTTGACGCGGCGGAAGGTTGTTTGAAGGAGGCGAAGAAAAAGGGAAAGAATCGCGTGGTTATGGCGTCTGATGAAATTACATAAAAAACAGGCGGGGTAACCCGCCTGTTTACAAAATTCATTTCAAAAACCTGGAATTTAGAAAGCTCTTAGGTATTGCGGCGGCACGTCTACTTTCCGCCCCAGTTTCTGGGCAGCCTGCAGCGCCCAGTACGGGTTACGCAGCATCTCACGCCCGAGCAGCACAATATCCGCCTGTTCATCGCGGATGATCTCTTCCGCCTGTTCGGGCAGGGTGATCAACCCCACGGCGGCCGTCATAATGCCGGTTCCGCGCACCGCTTCTGCCAGCGGCACCTGGTACCCCGGGCCGGTAGGGATCTTCGCGCCGTGCACATTACCGCCGGAGGAGCAGTCCAACAGATCAACACCTTCGGCCTTCAGCATGGGCGCCAGTTTTACGGAATCATCCACCGACCAGCCGCCATCCGTCCAATCGGTGCCCGAGATGCGAACGGCCAGCGGTAGATTCTCCGGCCACACCTGCCGGACCGCGCGCACCGTTTCGATAAGCATGCGCACCCGGTTCTCAAAGCTGCCGCCGTAGTCATCCATACGGTGGTTGGAGAGCGGTGAGTAAAAATTGTGCAACAGGTAGCCGTGCGCGGCATGAACTTCCAGCCATTCAAAACCGGCAGCCAGAGCTCGGCGGGCTGTGTCACGGAACTGGTTCTGGATGGTATGGATCTCATCAACTGTCAGTTCACGCGGCACCTGGTACCCACAGTTGAACGCCACCGGGCTTGGGCCAACCACAGGCCACCCGGCCGGGTTGTCAGCGGGAATGGGCTGACCGTTATCCGTCCATGGGCGGTTGGTGCTGGCTTTACGCCCGGCGTGACCGATCTGGATGCCCGGCACCGCACCGTTGGTTTTGATAACCTTTGTGACGCGGGTCAGCGGCTCGATGTGGTCATCCGACCACAGGCCGGCATCGTGCGGGGTGATGCGCCCGGCTGGGTCAACAGCTGTGGCTTCGGCGATTACCAGGCCGGCGCCGCCGACAGCCCGCGCGCCAAGGTGGGTCACCTGCCAGTCGTTTGACAGGCCGTCCTCATAACTGTACATGCACATCGGCGAAACACCCACGCGGTTACGCAGAGTGACGCCGCGGATGGTTAATGGGTCAAATAAATGTGTCATTGTTTATCTCCTTGCTGGAACAACGATACTCCCGATTGAAAAAAAAGTTAATGAGTTTGTATAAGGTATATTCTACAAAAAATTGGGTATACTGATGCGATATATTTTTAAAGCGGATAGGATGTTCCTCTCACAGTCGTGAAAGGGGAGTGAATGCAACGGGTTTGTGTGTTTTGCGGTTCCAGTCCCGGCAATGGGACGAATTATCTTGAGGCTGCCAGGGAACTGGGTTCGTTGTTAGCCCGCAGGCAACTCACGCTGGTTTACGGCGGCGGAAATGTGGGGCTTATGGGCCAGGCAGCCCGTTCATGCCTTGAAGGCGGCGGAGATGTGATCGGCGTGATCACCCGCCAGTTGGTGAAGATGGAAGTGGCGTTGACCAGCCTGGAAAACCTTGAGGTGGTCGAAACCATGCATGAACGCAAAGCCCGTATGGCTGAACTGGCCGATGGATTTATCGCGATGCCGGGCGGGTTGGGCACCATCGAAGAGATATTTGAGGTGATCACCTGGTCGCAGCTGGGGATCCATAGAAAACCCTGCGCGTTCCTGAACACCAACGGGTACTATGATGGTCTTTTCAACTTCCTGGATCACGCGGTTGACGAGCGTTTCATTGGAGAAATGCCGAGAAAAATGATCCTGGTGGACCGTGAGCCGGAAAGCCTGCTGGACAAGATGGCCGCCTATCAGCCGCCGCATGTAGACAAAGGCGCCTGGGCGAAGAAACTGATGGAAGAAACGCATTTGAAGTAGAACAGACAGGATCAATCATGGCACGGGTAAAGATCACCGTACTGAAAACTTCATTTAATAAGGAATATGTTGACCTGTATGTGGAGAAGGAACGCAAAAAGACCCTCTCCACCTGCGAGGTCTTTAAAGAAGGGCAGGAGTTTATCGCTGACGCCGTCAGCGGCATGCCGGCCGGGTTCTGCGCCTGGGCGTGGGATGATATCTACAAGGTGGTCAGCGCGTACTTTGCCGACGGCAACTTCGGCATGTGGTACGAAGGCGGTGACACGATCATCGCCTGCTGCACCGACGGCACCCGCCCGGTGTATTTCAAAATTGACAAACTAAAAGACTGAGCTTTACCGTCTGTCTTATTTTCCCCGGAGCGCCGGGGATGATCAGGAGAACAGCTATGCCAAAGGGATACTGGATCGTACGGTTGAATGTCACCGACCCCGAAAAATACAAAGATTATCTTGCCGCCAATGTGGAAGCTTTTAAAAAATACGGCGCCCGTCATCTGGTGCGCGCCGGCAAATTCGAAAATCCCGAAGGCACCAGCCTGTCACGCAACGTGGTGGTGGAATTCCCCAGCTACGAAGCCGCGCGGGAGTGCTACTACTCGCCCGAATACCAGCGGGCAAAGGCATTCCGCACACCCGTCTCATCGGGTGACCTGATCATCATCGAAGGATATGACTATCCTGCTGGAACGTAACCGTTTTTTGCCGTAAAGGATCAACTATGAACATCGAATTGAATAACTGCTCTGTCCGTTCCTACCGGATCACGGACGTTGAATCGATCACCCTTAATGCCAACAACCGCAACATTTCGAAGAATATGCGAGACGGGTTTCCCTATCCCTACACACTTGAGAATGGCAAGTGGTTTGTGGAACATTCCATGAGCCTGAATCCCGAGACCAATTTCGCGATTTGCGTTGACGATGTGGCTGTGGGCGGCATCGGCTTTGTGCTGCATTCCGATATTGAGCGCGTCTCCGCCGAGATCGGCTACTGGCTGGGTGAACCCTACTGGGGGCGGGGGATCGTCTCGCAGGCCGTGAAAGCGGTGACGGAGTATGCCATTAAAACCCACGGGTTGACTCGCGTGTTCGCTGTCCCCTTCGCGTATAACAGGGGGTCGGCGAGAGTGCTCGAGAAAGCTGGTTTCGTGCTCGAAGGTACCATGCGCCGCAGCGCCATCAAGGATGGACAGGTGCTGGACCAACTGCTTTACGCGTATGTGGTTTAAGTCAGGTTGGTTGAAGAGCCGGGTGGGTTTGAAAGGAACCCGCCCGGTTTTTTTATTTAACCTGTAGGGGCGTTGCATCCGGGCGGAAACACCGGGGCCGCGAATTGGCATCTTTCCGGATGCATCGCCCGCCGTGTTAAGCAGGATGTTTACGATGGAAGGAAAACGTCCCCGAATTTGCGCGGTCAATGCAGGCGGAGACGTCTAACCTTCCCATCCATTGACTTGCGCCGCCTGCATCGACCCTACCATGCTATACGGATCCTTCCTGTAGGGGCGTTGCATCCGGGCGGAAACACCGGGGCCGCGAATTGGCATCTTTCCGGATGCATCGCCCGCCGCGTAAAGCGGGATGTTTACGACGGAAAGGAAACATCCTCGAATTTGCGTGGTCGATGCAGGCGGAGACGTCTAACCTTCCCATCCATTGACTTGCGCCGCCTGCATCAACCCTACCATGCTATATGGATCCTTCCTGTAGGGGCGTTGCATCCGGGCGGAAACACCGGGGCCGCGAATTGGCATCTTTCCGGATGCATCGCCCGCCGCGTAAAGCGGGATGTTTACGATGGTAAAGAAAACATCCTTGAATTTACGCGGTAGATGCAGGCGGAGACGTCTAACCTTCCCATCCAATGACTTGCGCCGCCTGCATCGACCCTACCATGCTATACAGATCCTTCCTGTAGGGGCGTTGCATCCGGGCGGAAATACCGGGGCCGCGAATTGGCATCTTTCCGGATGCATCGCCCGCCGTGTTAAGCAGGATGTTTACGATGGAAAGAAAACATCCTCGAATTTGCGTGGTCGATGCAGGCGGAGACGTCTAACCTTCCCATCCATTGACTTGCGCCGCCTGCATCGACCCTACCATGCTATACGGATCCTTCCTGTAGGGGCGTTGCATCCGGGCGGAAACACCGGGATGCGAATTGGCATCTTTCCGGATGCATCGCCCGCCGCGTGAAGCGGGATGTTTACGATGGTAAAGAAAACATCCTCGAATTTGCGTGGTCGATGCAGGCGGAGACGTCTATCCTTCCTATCTGTTGACTTGCGCCGCCTGCATCGACCCTACAGGATGAATTCGGTTTACCCCTCTTCGCCCTTCTTGAATTGCGTGTTGTACAGGTGCGTGTACAGCCCATTCAATTCCAACAACTCCGCGTGGGTGCCGCGTTCCAGCACCTGACCGCGGTCGATCACCAGTATCTGGTCAGCCGCGAGGATGGTGCTCAGGCGGTGCGCGATGACAATGCTTGTGCGCCGGGCCATCACGACTTTCATCGCTTCCTGGATCAGGGCTTCCGATTCGCTGTCGAGGCTGCTGGTGGCTTCATCCAGCACCAGAATGCGCGGATCCTTCAGCAGCACACGCGCCAGTGCCAGGCGCTGTTTCTCACCGCCGCTCAGGCGGTACCCGCGTTCGCCAACGATGGTATCGTACCCCTCGGGCAGGTTGGCGATGAAATTGTGGATATTGGCTGTGCGGCAGGCTTTTTCCAGGTCTGCCTGTGAGGCATCCAGTTTCGCGTAGACAAGGTTTGTGCGGATGGTGTCATGGAACAGGTAGGTCTCCTGAGTTACCATACCGATCTGGTTGGAGAGCGATTCCAGCGATAACTCCCGCAGGTCGCGGCCGTCCAGCAAAATGCGGCCTTCGGTGGGGTCGTACAGGCGGGGGATCAGGTAGGTGAGGGTGGTCTTGCCCGCGCCGCTGGGTCCCACCAGCGCCACCAGAGAACCCGGCTCCACCCGGAAGCTGACATGCTCCAGCGCGTTTCCGCGCGCCTGGTGGTGGGTGGGCTGCTCCGCTTCCTCGTCAGTGCGTTCCGATTTGTTGTTCTTTGGTGTGCCGCCGGAGAGAACGGCAGTCACCGAATCCATGCTGCCGTAACGGCGCACGTCACTTAACAGGTATTCGTCACCGGTTTCATATTTAAAGGTGACATCCTCAAAGACGATGCCGCCCTCGCATTTATCTAAAACAACAGGATGGTCCGCTTCCGGGATGTCAACGGGGAGGTCGATCACCTCAAAAACCCGCTCAAAGCTGACGATCGACGTAGAGAATTCCACCGGGGCGTTGGATAGTGACTGCAGAGCGCCGTACAGGATGCCCAGGTAGGCTCCAAAGGCTACAATGGTTCCTACGGTAAAGGTACCGATGATCACAAAGTACCCGCCCAGGCCGTAGACCAGAGCGGTACCTACGGCGCTCAACAGCATCATCACCGAGATGAACATGGAACCGGTATACGAGCGTTTGACCCCCAGATCGGCCACCACCTTCGCGCGTCCTGCCATACGCTCAATCTCAAGCTGGCGGCGGCCGAACAATTTGACCAACAGCGCCCCGCCGATGTTC
Source organism: Leptolinea sp. HRD-7 (assembly GCA_024363285.1). Lineage (GTDB taxonomy): Bacteria > Chloroflexota > Anaerolineae > Anaerolineales > Anaerolineaceae > Leptolinea. Next base: position 1,600,814 of record AP024710.1, read on the forward strand.
AGTGTTTCATTCATCATGGCATTCATCTGCGCGTTGGCTTCCATCTGCCTGTGAGCGATATCACGCAGCCGATCGGCCATCTTGTTCGAGGCAAAAATAAACAGCGGCATCACGATCACGCTGATGACCGTCAGCCGCCATTCCATGGTCAACATCACGCTGAGCACCACCACCGCCTGGATCAGATTGGTGATGATGGTCACAAAGGTGTTGCTGATGGCGTTCTGCGCGCCAACCACGTCATTGTTCAGCCGGCTCATCAATTCACCGACCTTGGTATTGGTGAAGAAGCGGAGCGACATACGCTGCAGGCCGGAATACAATGCGATGCGCAGGTCGTAGATCACCCCCTCGCCCACACCGGCGTTCAATTTGCGCTGGAATACATTTAACGCACCCTGTGTGATCGGCAGCATAAGCAATGCTAAGGATAGCCAGATCAAACGCTGAATATCCTTTGCCGGAATGGTGCGGTCGATCAGATCGCGGAGCACCAGCGGCGACAGCATGGAAATCGCCGTTGAAGCCAGGATAACCATAAGCATCGCGATCATACGCCGCCAGTACGGCTTCGCGTATGAAAGTACCCGTTTGAGAAGAGCACGGGTTATTTTCGGTTTTTCATCGGTTTCTCGGGCCAACCGGCCCAACCCCATTCCATGAAAAGACAATTTTGCCTCACTTGACGCTTGAAATTCTTGCGAATCTTATTAGACTCAGAATTAAGGACGAAAATGACTTCCATAACTACAGCGTCCCGGCCTGCAAGATGTATTGTAGCAGGTCACAATTAATCCAGGCGGGTTTCATACCTCCGGTAAATATAGCTCCTTGATCCGCATTCTCCCGGGCGGTCTGATTCCCACCAGACGTTCTGAAAGGAGAAGAATATGATCAAACTGGACCTGTCAAATGATGATGTTCAAATCCTGATCGATCTGCTGGAAACGGCCGTCTCGGAACTACGGATGGAGATCATGCAAACCGACAACCGGGAATACCGCAAGATGCTGCAACAACGCGAAGCGATATTGAAACGGTTGCATGTGGAACTGGCCGGAAGATTAGAGCAAAAAATGGTAGAAGAAGTCGCATAAGATCGTCTTTGACGATCCGCCGGTAGACTATCCGGTTTTGTCAATAAAGCCGGTCTGACAAAAGAATTGTCTTTATGAGGTCGGGCTGAATAGTTATTAAAAGCAACCTGGTATAACAGGTTGCTTTTACATTAAAAAATTCGTTAAAATTACAGGGTAACTTCTCAAGAGGAGTATCTCTGAATTAAATAGGTGTGCCTGTGACCCATATTATTACGCCTTCCCAACCCGCGCCGCAGATGAAAGCCATCCGTTTTATCAAGTACCTGCTGTTCAGCGCGTCCGTCATCCCCTGCCTGGTGGCGGGAGCCATGGCAAGCCGCGTGGGCGCCGTCAATGTGAACTGGTTCCTGCTGGTGACAGTTGCCATCTTCATTGCCCAGGTGGGCGGTGACTACCTCTACTATTATTTCACCCACTACCATACCGACCAGCGCGACGCGCACACCAAGATTTTTGCCGGTTGGAAGCCGCTTTTCGTTGACACCCTTCTCAAACCCGAGCATACTGTTTTTGCCGGCGCGGCCTGCCTGTTGGTCAGTTTTTTTATCGGGGTGTTCTTCTGGGTGCAACTGGGCAATACCGTCATTCTGCTGGCTGCCATTGGCGGAGCAGTAGCGGTGTTCTTCACCCCGCTGATGCTGCGCGGTTTGAAAGAGCCGGTGATCTTTGTCACTTTCGGTCCGCTGGTGATGGTTGGCGTGTACTATGTGCTGATCAAACAGATTTCGCTTGACCCGGTTCTGGCTTCACTGCCCGGGGCATTTCTGGTCACCCTGGTGGCGTATCTGAAAAGCGCCCGGTTTGAGGTTCAGCAAACCGAATCGGGAACGGTTGTGTTAAATGTAAAAGTGACCACCATTCGCTGGCTGGCGGGGTTGGCTTACCTCAGCCTGGTCATTCTGGTAATCGCGCGGTTCATTCCTGTCTGGTCGCTGGCCGGTCTGCTTACCGCCCCCTTCGCCTGGATGGTCTCAACGCGAATTGAGCGGCAGAAAACGGTGGTGAATTACCTGTGGGCAACCGTGTATTCATTGATCGTTTATGTGGTCACCGGGCTGTTGATTGCCCTTGGTTTCCTTATCCATTAATTTTTTGCCACTGGAGGAATTATATGAAGGACTGGTTTGTGACCTGGTTCAAAGCAGCCAGGGCACCGTTTTTGGTGGTCAGCCTGATGCCAGCTTTGCTGGGCGGTATCATCGCGGCGGCTGCTGGGCCGATCAACATGGGTATCTTCATTGCCTGTGTCATCGGAGTGGTGATGGCCCATTCCGCGGCGGATTTCATCGATGATTACTTTGATTTCAAAAAAGGTAACCTGGGTAACAAGGAAGAACAATTTCATGACAGCCCGTTGATCTCGGGTAAGGTCACCCTTAATCAAGTACTGGTGGCCACGCTGATCTGCCTGGCTATTGCCCTGGCAGCCGGCCTGTATGTGTTTATCAACGTGGGTATGCCCATCGTATGGATGGTCGTCATCGGAGCGTTTATTGTGTTCTTCTACACCTCACCTCCGGTGATGCTGAACTACCGCGGTCTGGGTGAGACGGCCATATTCCTTGCCTTTGGCCCGATGATCGTTGTCGGCGTGTATGTGGCGTTAACAGGAACGTTCTCCTGGGAACCGTTGTTGGTCTCGTTAGTACCCGGGGTGTTCACCATGGGTGTGGTGCTGGTGAGCAACACCTTTGACTATTTCGACGATATTAAATCCGGCAAGAAGACCTTTGCTGTGCGTTTTGGTCAGGCAGCCGAAGTCAAATTGATGGCTATAAGCTCGGTTATTGCTTATTTGGCGGTTATCGGCGGTGTCATTGCTGGATTGGTCCCTGTGTGGGCACTGCTTGTACTACTCTCTATCCCTATGGCGTATGACGCGGTGAAATTCACCTTTGGTTTTGCTGATGTTGACCGCTATAAAGCCGCCATGACCAAAGCAATCGCGCTGTCATCGGTCGCCTGTATTTTGCTATTAGTGGCATACGGGTTGGTGATCCTGTTCTGAGGTAAAGTCCCGGCAGAACCCGCCCCCCATCCCGGCCTTCCCCCATTTTCAAAAGCGAAAATGGAGGAAGGTGACTGGCACGGAATGGAAAATTGAATAAAATTCCCGGAGCTCCAACATTAAAGTCCGGGAATTTTAATATCAGGCGTACCGAGAACAACATCTCCTCCATTTTCCGTCTTTTGGAAAATGGGGGAGATCATAGAGGGGGTGCTTTTTGATCAAAATATTAATTACAAAGATCGGGCGATCAGATCTTTCAATATGATGCGGAACTTCACCGCGGCAGGTTCCGGTCCGAGCGGAATGAAGATACTCCCCGACCCTTCATCTGAATTGGTTCGCAAGCCGATCACATCGAGCCCGCTATTGGGTATCAATTTATACGCGGCTGTATTTTCGTAATCCTGTGTTGAAATTTCACCATACCGTGCGGAAATTACCCCGGGTGTTTTGCCTTCCGGCATGGAGGCGGTCACCAGCCAGTCATCTGTCAACAGGCTGGTATGTGTTGTAATGGTCGGTTTTCCGGCAAACAATCCTGACTTAATCACCTGTGCCATAGTCTCTATGCACAAGATTGGTTCTCCTGTCAGAGCTTTTTCTATCCCGTACCGGTGTAAATGCGTGCGAATTGCCTCCTGAATGGATAAATCCAATTCAGTGAATGCGCATTCACGTGTTCGGTTCAGATACTGGTCCATTAAATCTCCCTTTGACCTTATCCGGGCCGCTGAGCTTAATCCTTGATCAGGCTTTCAACAATCTCGATGCTGTCTTTGATACAACCATTGCAGCGGGTGGCAAAAACGCCTTTTTCTGAGGCAACCTTCCGGGCGTCGGCATCGTTCATGTCAAATCCGAGGATGTCGTTGCAACGAATAGCTCCAGCACGTTCTTTAAAACGTCGAATCAATTCCTGGTCTAACGCATAAACTTTTTCCTTGGCCACTTTGTTGGCTTCGCCGTCCATACTGTTGACCCCATATTTCATCCCCAGAACCATAATTCCACCGGAAAGCGCGCCACAAACTTCACCCGAACGCCCCAAACCGCCGCCCATTCCGAGGGCCATTTTTTGCGCAATGACTTCATTCACGCCCAATTCTTCGGCAAATACGCTGGCAACGCATTGAGCGCAACCGAATCCGCTGGTGTGACGTTCAATGGCTTTTTCCACTCGATTCATGATGAAGGTCTCCTGTTTTCGGTAAAAGTCGGTATGAAGGTAATTGTATCCATTTTTTCACACCAGAACGGTTTTCCGGTACAATGCGTTTCGAATGTGCGCTTATGAACCAAAACTGGATATGGCAGCCCTCTACCGGGGTTTTAACTCACCGGTTTCCGTGGAGGATTGCGGCCGAATGTGCGCTCCGCATAACCCGAATGGGAAACCTTTCTGTTGCGATATCTGCCGCGCGGTTCCGGTGGCTTACCATCAGGAATGGGATTACCTCAAGGCAAACACCGATCTGTGGCATGAATGGCGGGGTGACGAATGCGCGGCCGAACCGGTGGATCCTTCTGAAATGCGCGCTGATACGCCCGGGCATCTGACCCTGCTGGCCTGCAAGGGCCCGGCAGATTGTCAACGGGAATTTCGTGCCACAAGCTGCCGTCAGTTCCCGTTCTTTCCGTACGTGACGGATGACTACCGGTTTATCGGTCTGGCGTATTACTGGGATTTTGAGCCGTATTGCTGGCTGCTCAGCCACCTTGACCGGGTAACGGAGACTTACCGGCGTGAGTTCGTTGGCACTTTTGATGAGCTTTTCAACCAGTGGCCGGATGAATTTGAAAGCTACGCGGCAATGTCAGAAGAGGCGCGTGATTACTTTTGCGGACAACGCCGGCGAATCCCGCTTTTGCACCGTAACGGTGGGCTATATCTGATCAGCCCGAAAAATGAACGGCTGGCGAAAACCACTTTCGATACTTTACGGAAATTTGGCCCATATAGGGCGTGATAATTCACCGCGCGATTCAGCGGTATAGAAAAACATGTTTTGTGATGGTTATAATGAATCAATAACAGGCCGGTTAATGGTTTGTGAGGAGACAGTTTAATGAACAAAAAGTGGATATTTGTTATCACTATTTCAACCTTGATATTTAGCTCGTTAAGCTGCGGCATATCGGTTGACTTGGGAAACGGTGTGAAGTCACCGACCCCGCTTCCACCTACCGCGACGGAGACACCTCTACCGCCAACAGCAACGTTTACCGCAGTCCCCCCCACAGCCACCCTGCCCGCGCCTACCGCAACTACCTCTGTGATCGAGGAACAGCCGGAAGTGGTTCAGGTTCCGACCGAAGAAACTGTTGTGGAAGAACCTCCCGTACCCGAACCGACAGCCGTTCCCACGGTTGCCGCGCAGGTGATCACCCGAGAAAATGCCTCTCTGTTGACGTTGCAGCGTATGGAAAAAATCGGGCTCGGATCACTTCAAAAACTGGCTGTTTCACCGGATGGAAAGACAGTTCTCCTGTCATATACCAGCCAGTTGGTTTTGTTAAATGCCAGTGATTTCACTAAGGTCTGGACAACTGACCCGGGCCGCATTCTGAACGATGTGGTTTTTACAAAAGATGGAAAGCACATCGTTTCATATTCACCCGGCGGCACGGTAATGATGTTCGATTCTGCCACGGGAGCCATTTTAAAAACCATTCTTCCCCAGCGGGAAGGGGTAGTCTCTATGGCGCTTTCAGGACGGGGCGAATACTTTGCCATCCTGGATTACAGCGGAGTTACAAAGGTCTACAATACATCCACCGGCAGCGAGGTGATGAAGAACAACGGCGCTTCTTACCCCGGCGGATTGAACGGAATCAGTCTTACTCCCGGCGGCGGCACATTGCTGATCGATGGATTGGATTCCAAACCGCGAAAACAGGTGCAGCAGTGGAACGTCACTGACGGTAAGTACAAGATCGGTCTGCTTGGGGTGATTGACGAGATGGACGCGTGGAAGTTCTCTCCCGATGCCAAACGCGTGTTTGGTATCAATCGCCGCAGCCTGACTTCTGTTCCGTCCAACACGCTGACCGCCTGGAACGCCTCTAATGGCGCGTTGATCAAAACCTACCCACAATCCGGCATAATTTCGGACTATGTGGTTTCTCCGGATGGTTCATCCATTCTGGTAGCCACGACCGATTATAAAATTCATTTACTGGAAACCGAAAGCGGGAAAGAAAAAGGCGTTTTCACCGGTCACGGTTCACCGGTGGTGGGAATGGATTTTACGCCTGACAGCCAGGGTGTGATCTCTCTGGAAGCCAACGGGAGGATCATCCTGTGGGACGCGGTTGACTTGAAACCTGTCGCGCAGCGAGACGGGGCGCTGGCCTATTCCCGAACCGGAACGGGGCTGTCATTGGATGGCAGGAAGGCAGCTCTGGTATCACCGGAACGCAAGGCAATCTGGATTGTGGATCTACTGAGTGGCGCCCTGGAAAAAGCTTTGAGCCCTGAACAAAATGACCTGTACGCGCCCGCCCTTTCTCCGGCAGCCGATCGGGTTGCCGCTGTTGACGCGCAAAATCGGATCATCATCTGGGATACGGCCAGCGGACAAAAACTACAGATGATCACGGCGAAAACCCGAACACCCATTCACAAAGTGCGTTTTTCGCCGGATGGAAAAGTCATCGCTTCATTGAATGAAGGACAGGTTTTTCTCTGGGATGTGGCATCCGGCTCGAAGAAGGCCGAGTTTGCCGGCCGGAATGATGTCGCCTGGTCTACGGATGGGAAAATTGTCGCCTCTGATAGTACCGACAACCGCCTGTATCTGACGGATTCGGGAACCGGCCGAAAAACCGCCGCTCTGGACGCGGAGGCTATTTCATCGATCAATTACTCGCCGGACGGCTCATTGATCGCAGTTGGCGGTACCCGTGTGCAGCCCAAAGAACGCGGGTTGATCAACATGGTGTTCCAGATCGATACCGGCAGCAAGATGCGCCTGCCGGTTGAAATGCCGAAACTGGCCGGAGAGGTTGTCCACACGGCGTATTCGCCCGATAAGAGTCTGTTAGCCGGTGTCGATTCCCAGGGGAATGTATACCTGTGGAGCCTGCTGGATGGTTCTCGCGTGGCCTACTTTGAAGAGATAGCGGCTGTTCCCGGCACCCTGGCATTCAATTCTGAAGGAACCCTGCTCTATGTTGCCGGCAGTGACGGCGCCATCGGTGTGATCTCAACACTGGAGGGCGCTGCCATACCGGAAACTCAACCCCAAGCCGGACAGGCTGAACCCGGAAGTGACTCCGATACTATTCCGGAGTTATCGGCTGAATCGTATACCCATTCCAAAGGATCAGTCACTGCAAAACTGCCCATGGGTTGGAAACTTCAGGAACCATCTTCGTTTTCCTTTGTTTCATCGGATCCTAAAGCCCGCGGGATCATTGCTTTTTCGGCGATCAATACGATAACTCCATTGAATGATGAGGCATTTACCAATTACATAAACGCAAACGAAGCGAGAAACAAGGAATCGATTGCGGATTACAAAGAAGTCAGCCGCAGGATTGAAGCGGCAAAGGGTACCGGGTTTGTCTCCAGGACAGTGTCTAAATCGGGCATTGCCTATTTGTTTGAAACATTCTATGACCGGGAAGGTGCGGTGATTAAACAGACCAACTTTTTCACTCAGACGGCTCTGGGCGATTCGTATCTCGCACTATACCTGGGTGTCTATGCCAGCCTGAAAGTTGACAGCGCGGTTATCCAGTCGCAAATTCCCTATAGCGAGTTATACACGTATACTGATAAAGACGGCAAATTTGATTATGCCATTCCGGGGGGCTGGTGGTTGGACCCGGCTGACGCGTTGGAAAAATACAAAGCTCCGGATGGCTCAGCCTTCATGCAGCGGTTTACCATTCCCTGGAATGACAAGACCATGACCGATGACACGGCCATTTTCGGCGCCATACAAACCACCATTGAAAATCAGGAGGGATATGTCACCATCCTGCGGAGAGACAAGATAGAAGGCGGCGGATGGCAGATCACCTACTCTATCGGCGGTATAGACACAACAGGCATTGTGACCGGGATAAAAGTGGACGGTAATTTGCAAATGGTGAATGTGGAATTCCCCACCAGCATGGCGGATAAATACCGCCCACTGGCGGTCAAGATCAATACCGCCTTAAAAACGAAGTAGTATCCATCGATACATCCATTACACTCCCGTCCGGTTTACATCGGGCGGGAGTGTTTTGTAAATTAGACATACATAAAAAAATGACTAAAATTAATATAGTGGTGGAAATTTGTACCCGATGTGATTTTCGTTCCCTCTGCTGGAGTTCGCATGAAAAAGAAGTCATTTCTGGTAGGGTTATCCGGTTGGATCATTTTCAGTCAACTGCTGGCGCTGGTGGGACCAGTACCTGTAACCGCGAACGGGAAGTCTTTTGGTACATCAACCCTGAAAGAATGGGAAGAGACAACCTATGTGAGGCAGGGAGACGAACTACCAATCAACCTGGAGATGATCGAAAATCCGGATGTAATGGCCGGGTTTACCCGGGAGCAGAAAGCTTTCCTCTCGAAAAATGGTTTTGTGGTTCTGCATACCGGAGATGAACAATTTTCTGATATCCGGGAGCGGGTTGGTGAGGTGTACGGCCAACCATATTATCTGACCACCGACGCGGCATTTCACGCGCTGCACGTCAATTTTGACGCGTTGTTGAAGCAATTAGAAAAAACTGTTCTAAATAATGAAGCGGCAGCGATCGTCAGAGCGGCGTTCAACGAAGTCTCCCGAGATTTACCGGCGGTAAAAGGCACTTCGATCGAGAAAGACGCTCAACTCGCGCAGGATTATCTGGCTGTGGCGCTGGTGTTATTTGATTCGAAAGCAGACTTACCCCAAAAAATCAAGGAGCGCGTTCAACCTCAAATTGAGCAGATCCGCAACGCGGCCGGGCGTGATCAATCTGTTCTAATCCCTGATCTCATCGATGATTACGGGGCATACAAACCGGTGAGCCATTACGCCGGCGACCCGGTGCTGGAAAATTATTTCAGAGCGATGACCTGGGTTGGCCGTGTGTATTTCAAATTTAATAACACACCGAAACCTTCCCGGGCGCCATTGATCATCACCCGGGCAATGCGCGCGGACGGGCAAACCTGGAATCGGTATTTACGATTGATGGAAACCCTGACCTTTGTCATAGGTCCGACCGATGATGGCGGCCCGGTTGAACTGGCCGTATTGATGGACTCGGTATTTGGAATGGATGCCAGTCTTGAAGATCTGGCTAATGATGACACATGGCGTACTTTTCTGGCAAATATCGACCGTTTGCCGCAGGCACAGATCAATTCTGCCTTTGAGAACACATCGGAATTATTGGAGAAGGAACGCAGTTGGCGAATGATGGGCCAACGCTTCACGCTGGACGCGATGATCTTTCAGAACCTGATCTATGACAGGGTTGGCACGCCGGCCAACCCCCGCAAATTCCCGTCCGGGCTGGACCTGATGGCGGTATTTGGGTCTGATACCGCACGAGAAACCCAGAAGGCAGCCGGGGAAGATAAATATGAAAACTATACATCGCAGATGAAATTGATGAGGGATAAGGTACAGTCTTTACAACAATCAGACTGGCTGGGCACGTTTTACTCCGGATGGCTTTATTCATTCACATCACAGGTGAAACCCAAAGGGGAAGCCTATCCGCCGGTGATGCAGACCGATGTATGGCGCAACCGTGAAGTCAACAGCGCTCTGGGCAGTTGGGCGGAATTAAAACATGATACGGTGTTGTACACCAAGATGGCTGAAGGAATGGGCGGTGGCGGCCCTCCCGGTTCTCCACCACCTCCGGGCTATGTGGAAGCCAACCCGAATGTGTTCTACCGGTTGGGGTATATCTCGCAGGCGTTAGGCGAAGGATTGATGAACCGTAATTATTTCGGGGGTGATCCATCTGATGGAAGCGTTCCTCTCGACATGATGATCAGTGGAATGAACGTACTCGCAGCTCAATTCATCAAGCTGGGTGACATTGCCGTAAAAGAACTGCGCGGTGAAGAATTGACCGAAGAAGACCGCTATGCCATTTACTCCCGGTTGGGAACGATTGAAAATCAGGCGCTCGCCATGGGTTCCAACATGGAAATGCCGCCGGTTCCGGTGATCGCCGCGGTATCCGGCTATGAGAATGACGTTCTGGAAGCCGGAGTCGGCCGGATTGACCGCATATATGTGGTTGTTCCGCTCAACAAGAAATTGCAGATCGCTCAGGGCGGCATCTTTACGTATTACGAATTCACACAGCCGCGTTCCAACCGGCTGACGGATGAAGAATGGCGTAAGAAGCTGGTGGGCACGCCGGGTGGTCAGCTTTCACTGGCCAAAACGTACACACTGAAAGACGGGAAAGCCGTCAATGCGCTGGCGTTTCGGGTGGGAGATGTGTACCTGATAACGAAGGAAGGCGGCAATCCGCCTTTGAATCTGCGCGAGAAACCGTCAAAATCCGCCAAGATCGTGGATATGTTGAAAGAGGATATGTACTTTGAGATAACGGACGGCCCGGAAAAGGCGGACAATCTGACGTGGTGGAAGATAAAAGTATTCGGTTTTGATCGGGAAGGCTGGGTGGCGCAAAATCCGGACTGGTACGATCGGGCGCATGGCCAATAAAAGATAGAGGCAAAATCACCAGTTGGCTTTTTGAGTGATTTTCTTATAATTTATACAAGACAACAACCCTTCCCATCAGGCACGGCTACCAGAGTTCCCGTAAATTTCACATTTCATCAAAGATAGGTACCCGCACCCACTTAATTAGAGGGAGTAGTCAATGCGGGAATCGCGGGCAATTGGTCTGTCGGAATAAATCGTTTGATCACGGCTGCCTGCCTGAATGGGAGATTCTAATTTTCTGTCTGATTCCTTCCCTTCTGGAACATCGCGAATATTGTTTATATAAAAGGATCCTGATGATTTCATCCTCTTCTGTGCCCATTTTGATCATTGCCGCAATCATGTTGATCACCGGTGTGGTTCCTCTGATCTTCTATTATCTGAGTTCCACCCGAAACGCACAGCACTGGGATGATATCTTTATGCCGTTGGGATTCACCGGCGAGAGGTTTATGATCAATGGCCGGCACTACTCCCGAAAATTCGGCGCGCATGCCATAGATGCGTATGTATTCAAAGGTCCCGCGATGGATATTCGGATCGCGGTTCCTGTAAACGCGCATTTGCGGATATTCCAACGTGATTTTATTCCTCCGCAAATGATCGCGGGATTGCGGCAAACACAACCCGTGTTCTCATACATGCCGGGATTGGAAGACCTGGCGTTTTACCCGGCAGAAACCCCATGGCTGCCAACTTTTTTAGATGGTGTGCGGGCAGCAAAGGCTATTCGGGTCTTAATGAAAGATGGAGCGGAACAAGCCGCTTATCGGCAGGTGGAGTTGGCTCCGGGTGAATTGAACTTTCACCTGTATGCGGCACCCGGTGACACTCCGGGAGTGATCGACCAGGATACCGTCAACCGGTGGGTGTCATCATTGGAAGCCATGGCGGATGAATTGCAGGAAGCCAACCTGCCTCATTTTGATGTTTCTCTTCAGTCCGGGAAGTCGTCACCCACGCTGCATCTGGACTCCCGTCTACTGGTCTTTATTATGGCTGCTTTCTTCGGAATTCCAGTTTGCATGATACTGGTTTTTCTCTTTCTGATGATGGAGTAATTGAGGAGGGGCAAAATGGATGATCTTACTTCCAGTCTTATCGTAGTGGGCGTAACGGGTGTTGTGGTGGCCGCGATTTTTTTCTTTACCCATCAGGCAAAAGCCCGGAATCAGAGCGCGATCCGGGAAATGGCTCTTCAACATGGATGGACTTACACCAACATATCTGAAAAGCTGGCATGGGGAACCAGGCTATCCACAAAGAAATGGGAACTGGTGGCGCGTTCAGAGTCGGTCGGGCAGGTGGGAGATTCAGGATCGTCTAATATCCAAAGCGATACGCGTTTCACCGCGGACTGGGAAACGCCTCTGGAATATACCCTGTTGATTGGCCCTCGGTTATCCGGAGGCTCACCCGGATTGTTCCTGCCGCCGGAATTCGCGAGATTGCGGGAGATAAACCCGAATCCCCCCGGCTTATCGGTTGACTATTTATGCCTGGCGGATGAACGCCTGGACTTACAAGTGTTGACACGATCATCCATACTCAGACAGTTATCCGATTGGCCTGACAAGAACCGGCCGTTGATCATAATGAAACCATCAGGTTTGGAAATAACGGTGAAAGGACACCGCATGGATAAGCCGGAAGAACTGGAACGGCTGATACGGCTGGGTGAAAGCATCCTGTCATTGAACAATTAATAAGGCGTCATGTTCTGGAGGGAAAGATGAGATCGAATACAAAGCGCTTCCTGGGAATTGTATCGGGATTATTGCTGCTGCTGATGGCTTGCTCTCTTTTTGGCGGCGAAAAAACATCGGCTGGTGATTCGGATAAATATCTGGGTGATGAGTACAGCAGTAAAGGCGGCGGCTTCTCCATCCGCAAAGCGAAGGACTATGATTTCAAGGACGTGATCGGGATCGTCAACATGGTTGCTCCCGGTGGAAATGATAAGGTAGGCCCCGGTATCATCATAATGGGCGGGTTGACCGTCAAAGGTACCACAAATGAAGCGCTGATGGAAAAGGTCTCTGAACAGAGTGGCGATTTAAAAGTTAGCAAACCCAAAACCATGAAAGTGGCCGGGGTGGAAGGTTTTTCGGCTGATGTGTCGGGCAGCTATGAAGGCACGGAAGTAAAGGGGAAAATGGTCGTTGCGATGGTGACGGATGAACAGCAGTTCACCATGATGGGTTTTTCTCCCTCAGAAAAGTGGAATGACCTCTCTCCTGTTTTTGATGCTGTTCTCGGTTCGGTGAAATTCTTTGCCCCCGACCCCAATTTTGGGTTGGAACCTGAACCGGTTACCGGGGGGCAACCGGAAGAACAACCCGAAATACCTTCAGAAGAAGCTCCGGCTGAATCTGGTATCGCACCGAAAAGTATGGACACAGAGAATAGCGCAAAGTTCATTAATCCCACAGCCCGACCCGGTGAATTGCGCCAGTGGGCTATTTCCGCGCGTGCCAGCTCACAATACGGGAATCCGGACTGGGCGGCTTCTCAGGCAACCGGTGAACCCAATGTGACGGAATGCGGAGACAACGTCAATGCGTGGGCTTCATACGGGAGCAACACCAAAGAGTGGATCGAACTCACCTATGAAACCCCGGTGGTGCCGACCGAGATCAATATCTTCCAGAACTACAACCCTTCGCAGGTGGTTGAAGTTCAAATGATCGCGACCGATGGAAAGAAATATATTGTCTGGGAGGGTGAACCTGTTATTACGGAGTATTGCCCGGATCAAATGACCATCACGATAGACCTGACAAAGATGGTCAAGGTGAATAAGCTGCGGATCACGGTCGATCAGCGCATCATGGGATGGGGCTGGGACGAAATTGACGCTGTCGAACTTGTGGGAACCAGTGACACGGCTGCTGCTCCGACGGCAGCGCCCAAAGCAACCGCAGCTTCATCAAGCGCGTCAAACCCGGCAGCGGGTAAACCGGCGCCCACAAATTACTCGGGCTGGATGGCCGGCAAGAACTACCAGGGATATGTAAAGGTGGGGATCAATAAAACAAAACAAACCGAACTTGACGGACTGATCGGTTTAACGGGAAAGAAAAGTACGGAGAACTTCAAGCCGCGCCCGGATCATAAGGACACCTATATCTATGATTTCCCCGATGGGATGAAAGCGTATATTGGTGTGCTAACGAACGGGTTGGTGTACAAAAAGTCCATCATGCCTGCCAGTGCTTATCCAAAAGATTACAAACTGGATACCGTGACCAAAGCCAATTACGACAAATTGGATGCCATTTTTAAAAAAGACAAAGTTATTTTATACGCTGACATGGCTAATCTTTTAAAGTCACCCGGTTTTCTACGCGAATCCATTATCGCCGATGATGTTATTAAGTCATCGTATGAATGGTACGCGCCGAATGGCGATCGGATGACCGGGATTTTCTTTGATGGGCGTTTGACCGGTATGGCCGGGCTGGCATTTATCCCGGCAGAATAGCGGGTTCTTAACGCGAGGTATTATGTTTCCCTAATTCAAAAAGTGTGATAAAACCGTAGCCTGATGGAGTAGTTCAATTCATGAAATCCACCCGGCTGCCCGAAATCATGTTAATTGCCACCGTCTTTCTCTTGACGGCCGGTTGTGTGTTCCAAAAAGGGGAATTGCCCGCATTTTTGCAGAACAGCGACCCGTCAATGAAACCGGCTAAGAATAAAGCCGTTACGGGCACACCTGTTCCGACACCGACATACTTCAACATCGAAGATGTTCTCCCCACTGCCCGACCTGGAGAGATCCGTCAATGGGCGGTGAAGGCATACGCCAGCTCGGAATTTCTCGAAGATAAATGGTCAGCCATGCAGGCGGCTGGTAAGCCGAATACTTTTACCTGTGCTGACAGTGCTACCGCCTGGGCGGCCGCCGATCAGGATACGATTGAGTGGATCGAACTGGAGTATGCGGAAGCCGTCTTTCCAGTTGAAGTCAATATCTATCAGAACTACAATCCGTCACAGGTGACAGAAGTGGCTGTGTTCACCGAAGATGGAACGCGACATGTCATCTGGGAGGGATACCCGGAAAGGGTGAAAGACTGCCCCGATCTGATGACTGTTACCGTTGATACAGATATCAAAAAACCGGTACGAAAAGTGCGCGTTACCCTGGATCAGCGGGTCAACGGATGGGGGTGGAACGAAATTGACGCGGTTGAACTGGTAGGTATAAAACAAAAGGGTTCATAGACAGCAAGAGACAAGCACCTCAACAGGGTGCTCGTCTCTTGCGTTAATAAACCCGACGAGGGATCAGATATTGTTCAGGCTGCTGAAAATGCTGGAGAACAACTCGTTCAGTTTTGATTGCACTGAATTCTGTGATGTTATGGAACTTCCGTAGGACATGCTGTTCTGCAGATCTTGCTCCTGCTGGGCATATTGCTCGTCGGGGGGCATCATTCCGGGGTTGGCAGGCGGTTCAGGTGGTTTGAGTTGAGAGATGTCTCCGCCATTGGCCACATCTCGGAATTTTGCGGTAAGGTTTGAAAGCATTGAACTGACAGATGAGAGATCTTCATCTTCTGTAGCTTCCTCCAATTGATCGGCAATGGAGGAAACCACTTCCTGGAATTTTTCAGGATCAGATTTCTGAAGCTCTTCCAGGGTGTTAAAAAATTCCGCCGGGTTGGACATTTCAGCACTGTCCGGTCCGCCCATTCCACGCATTCCACCAGGAGGAGGTGGAGGCGGGGGAGTCATGCCGTTGACGCCTGATACATCTGATGTTTCTGCCGTTCCCTTAGCGGTATGTGTGCTGGTTGATCCAGTAAGCTGCTGAAGGTATTGCAGAATGTACTGGTTGCTGCTGATGCTTGAGATTGATGACATAATCACTCCTTTGATTTATGGTTAAGTTCGGCATATTACCGGTCAGCAGACTTCATGTCGGGTGATTTGTTCTGTTGTGGTAATCCATTGCCTTTCACTATCTATCATAAAAATCACGTCATAAAGAATCCATGAAAAAAGTGTCGAGAATTGTGGAGATAACTTTTCATCAATCCTCGCATTTCAGGTTTATGGTTTAATGGAAATGGAAGGTGCCTTTGTGGGTAAAACGATCCTTGTTATTGAAGATGAACAGCAAATTGTTGAGATCTGCCGTGACTATCTGACGGCCAACGGGTTCGAGGTAGCATCGGCGTCAGATGGAATCGCTGGATTAAAATTGGCTGAATCAATTCACCCTGTTCTGGTTCTGCTGGATCTCATGCTGCCCGGGATGGATGGCATAGAAATTTGCCGCAGGCTGCGTTTGCACAGTGCGGTTCCCATTATTATTCTTACTGCCCGTCACCGAGAAGCGGATAAATTGGAAGGCCTGCAAACCGGGGCGGATGATTACATCACCAAACCATTCAGCCCACGGGAAATGGTAGCCCGGGTGCAGGCTGTACTCCGCCGCACGGAAAATCACCCGGAGTCTGAAACAGAAAAAGCAACCGCCATACGGTTGGACCGCGACCATTACCGGGCTTTATTGCCTGCCGGAGAGGTTTCACTTACTCCAACTGAATTTGATATTCTGTCTATTTTGAGCAGCCAACCGGGAGAGGTATTTTCCAGGGGACAATTGCTAAATTTAATCCGCGGTGTTTCGTTCGGGAGTTATGAACGCGCTATCGATTCGCATATTCGGAACCTTCGAAGAAAAGTTGACCGTGATGGTGACAATAAACGACACATCATCACCGTTCATGGGTACGGGTATAAGTACGTCGAATGAACCAGGCTGCGATCAGATCAGCTTCAGAAGCGATCCGGAAACGCTTGTTCCTTTTATTACTGCAATCGTTCACGGTGGTATTTATCATCGTTTTGATCTTAATCCTTGGATCAACATTCTATCTGTATTTCAGGGTAATCAATTTTTATCCTCCGTTCCGCCCCATGCTCTCAAATATGCTCGAGGCCTATTACCTTGGGCATGGGAGTTGGGAAGGTGTTGAACAATTAATCCCCTCCGAACCGGGAAACCCGATAAGCCTGGAAAGGAACGAATGGCGCGATAGTGTGCTGCTGGACGCCGAGGGTTATGTGCGGCTGGATCACGGTGATCCGCTGTCACCGCATGTTGGATTGAAATACCCACCCCGTCCAGATGAGTCTCCAATCCCCTTACGATCCAACGGCCGAGTGGTTGGCACATTGATCGTCACCCGCATGCCGGCTGGATTTGATGTGTTGAATTCTCTGGCCCTGCCGTTCGGTACTACAACGGTTTTCTTGAGCATTCTGACGGTTTTGATCGGCTTGCTGCTTTCACGCCGATTGATAAACCCGCTGGCTGAAGTTATAGCCGCCTCAAAGGCGGTGACAACCGGCAACCTGGGCGCGCGGGTTAAGGTTCAGGGGCCAGATGATCTGCAAATG
Organism: Leptolinea sp. HRD-7; assembly: GCA_024363285.1. GTDB lineage: Bacteria > Chloroflexota > Anaerolineae > Anaerolineales > Anaerolineaceae > Leptolinea. The sequence goes on from AP024710.1 coordinate 1,618,027, forward strand.
CTTTCAGAGAGCTTCAACCAGATGGCTACTACGCTGCAGAAAAATGACAGGGATCAGCGCAAATTGATCGCGGATATTGCCCATGAGCTGCGTACACCGCTCTCGATCATTCAGGGAAAACTGGAAGGGATCATCGATGGGATTTATCCATCCGATACACTGCATATACAACCTATTCTCGATGAGACTTGCCAGCTGGAGAGCCTGATCACGGATCTTGATATGCTGGCACAGGCGGAATCCAATCAGTTGAAGTTTTCCTCCATGCCAGTCAACATGGTGGAGCTGGCACGCAGTTCGGGGGAATTCTTCGAAGCGGAAGCCGGGGAGAAGAAGATCACCATCCGGCTGAAAGCAACAGAGAATGTGCCGTTCGTTACCGGTGACCCTCAGCGAATCAGCCAGGTTCTCAACAATCTACTGGTCAACGCCATCCGGTATATTCCGGAAAACGGATCGATTGACATCAATATTTACCCGGTGGAGAACGGGGTGGAAACGGCTGTCAGCGACAATGGACCGGGCGTTCCGGAAGATGAATTACCATTGGTCTTCAACCGCTTCTGGCGGAGTGACCAATCACGCGCCCGTGTGTCCGGCGGTGCCGGATTGGGCTTGGCCATCGCAAGGCAGTTCATTGAGTTGCAGGGGGGCGCCATCCGGGCGGAAAACAGACCTGGCGGAGGATTGACGGTGGCATTCGTGCTGCCAACAGCGATTATGGATGTAAGAAAGACAGATAATTAAAGGTCTCTTCAGTTTTAGGGTGTGTATACAAGTTTTTCTAATTTCACATTAAACCTGTATCGGTTTCTGAGAGTTTTTCCAGTGCAAAAATGTTTCTTCACCTATCTCATATGATTCTTCTGCATAAATCCGTTCCAAACATGTAAAAAATGCCCTGGAATAATTCTCCAGTCCGAGCAACCGCAGAGATGTCAGAATACGCGTGATGCGTTAATAATTATGGTTCCTGTGGCTGATCCAGTTTTCTTTCTTTGTGGCATAATCGCTGCTTTTTTCTATTGTCACATCGCTTCCATTTTCAACGATCTGGAAGCCATAAAACTTTAGCATTATTGCCAATGAAGTCAATAATTTTGCCTTTAATTCCGGTGATTTTCGGAATTCTTGAAAAACAGCTTTATCCAATACGGGTGCGGCAAAATTGATCGCGCTAGGCTCTTCCAGGGGGAAAAGCCATTGGATATATGTGTGATACCCTTCAAGTTCATCGTCGTTGAACTTCCAGATATCTTCAAGTTTCCGGTTGCTGTTTTTCAAATCGCCTGAATAAAAAGAAATAATAGCTCTAGACGGCAGCATAGGGTCCTTCTTCTTTCTAATTCGCCCTGGCAAAACCGAACATCAGGGTCTGGTTTTCTCCGGTAATGGGCTGTTTTGTCTCCCGCGTACCAATATAGCCGTTCGGCGTAAGCACTTCAACATACGAACCCTGCCAGCAGTCACAGGGGCAGCCGGCTTTGTATTCGATCGCTTCGGCCACACCCCGGTCATCGGTGGCTGAGGTAACGCTGAGGGTCAACGGGTGGGCTATGGTGACATTCGGCATGGCATGTTCGTCATCATCGTAATAGCCGTCTCGGTTGGTATCTTCCCAGGCGAAGACCACAGCATACACCCGGCCGTCAGGGTGAATGTTGGGCGGCGGATAACACTTCAGGATCTTTGTGTAGTAGAAAAAGCCGGATAAATATAATCCGATGAAAATTACCGAAACGATCAGCAGTGCCAGCAGCATCTTTATCGCTTTCATAATCCACCCCGTGAAAAAGCATTGCTTTTTTAAAACTGGTTCATAAAGTATTGTATCAACAAAGAAGGCCAATCACCTGTTTTTGTGACCGGGATTTGATATTACCCTTGCCTTGATTCCAGCCATCCGGCAGGCTATAATTCAAACAGATGTTCCATTTCTGACACACACAACCGGGGAAACATGCCGCTGGATTACACCGCCATTCAGAATAAATTGAGAGTCCTTGCCGGCCAGATCGACGCCCGCCAGCAGGCGGAAGCCGGAAAAGCCGAACACGCTTCCGTGCTGCTTGATAGCCTTGCCGGGCAGAATGAACACACCCGCGAAGTCATCCTTTCTGCCGCGGCGCTGAATGCCAACCTGCGCAGTGCCGTACCCACGGGGGAGGATATCACGGCAGTCTTCCATGCCCCGGCTATCTCACAGGATTACACATTGCTGGCGGCGGACGGGTCGCAGGTCAACCCGAGCCGGCATGACAGCATACCCTTCGGGGTGATCAACATCGGCGTGTTCCGAATGGACTCCACCCTGCAATCGCCGCCACGGGAGATCGTAGAAACGCGATTGCTTGACCTTGACGAGATAACAAACGAATATGGATTGGTGGGAGAAGAGGTTATCGCGCTTCGTCGCGACCTGCGTGAGCGCCGCAAGCTGGCGGATCTGTCAAAGGAAATTGACGGCACCGTTCTCGCGCTGACCGATGGTCCTTTAGAACTTTTCCGGGACCCGCAGGGCAGCCTGGAGACACAGAACGAATTTGAGCAGTATATTGGCGTGTTACACCAGCTGGCCGCGCAGGGCACGATCACCGCGGGGTATGTTGACCGCCCCGGCTCTGACCTGGTGGTTCGCATGCTGGGGCTGCTTGATCCGCAGTCAGAACAAAATACCGTTTCTGAAAAAGAACGATCGCTCGCGCCGTTATCGGATGCGTATCTTTTCCGGAATCGTATTCCCCCGCAGGCGCGTTCAGCCATCTTCGGCATCCACTCACGCTCGGCGCAAAGCTACCCGGATGAGACCGCGCTGCATTTCTTTTATCTGAACACTGGCCTGCCCGGTAAGCCATCGCTTGCCCGGGTGGAAATTCCCGAGTGGGTGGCAGCTGATGCGAACCGGGTCAACCTGCTGCATGCCGTGCTTCTGGAACAGTGCGCGATACTGGGGGGGATGCCCTACCCGTATGCTTTACACCGCTCACACGAGATCGCGCTGGTATCTCTGTTGGATAAAGAACAGATCAGCCAGATGATTATTCGCGAAATGATCGCCCGGGGGATGAACCCACCCGAGCCATCCAACAAGCAATTCGCCAAAAACCTTTCAGGAAGAACGAGGAACCGCTGATGCTTCCGCTTACCCCCATTTCCATCCAGATCGGCCGCCTGCTGCGCGCGTCGACCACCGGCTGCGTGATCGGCTGCCAGGTCACTCAGGTGGAAAACCTGACCTTCGGCGGCCTGGTTCGAATCCCCGCCGCGCCGGGTTACCAGATATTCGGGCTGGTATATGACATCCATATTGACGATGACGGTCTGGTGCGCCAGCTCGTGACCGCCGAGCATGTCAATGAAATGTTAATTCAAGATAACCGTCTTAACCGCAATATTCCCGCGGAGATCAGCGTGCTGTTCGTGGGCTACCAGCGTGATAGGCATGTGTCACATTTAATGCCGCCAAGACCGCCGCTTTCATTGGACCAGATCTTCACCTGCAGCGCGCAGGAGACTCTGGCGTTCACGGCCGGCAACCGATTCGGCTATTTCCGGCATATTCTGGGCAATCTTGACCTGCCCGTGGCGGAGTTGCTGGCGGCTCATTTGCAGCAGACTCACGCTGTCTATCTGCAATTGAACAATGAGACATGGTTGGAAAGCGCCGTCAGCGAGCTGATCGTACTCTTACGGGATGACTATGAAACCCTCAACCGTGTGCTGGGCGCCATCAGCGAGATATACCAGGATCAGGCAGGAGCATAGGCATGGCACAGAATAATCCCACATCCAACCCCGGCGAGAACCCCGAGATCGGCTATATTGTCGGCGGGTCGCTGAAAGACAGCCTGAACGCCCGATTGATCGTCCCCGCACATGATGTGCAGGAAGGCAGCTTTGTGGTCACCCGCAGCGGCGACTGGCAGTTCTACGGTCTGGTCACCAACCTGGTGCTGGGTTCCACCAACCCGCGCTTCGCCGACGAGCAGAGTGAGCAGCGCCTGCCGCCCAACGTGGCGCGCCTGCTGCATGGCCAAACCCTGTATACCAACCTCGAAATCCTCCCTGCGCTAATGCTCGACCGCGGCCCTGAACCCGGAACGCCTGAATATGAAACCTGGCTGGCGGCGAACCCAGGCGAAAGAAAACCGATCTCGATTAAGACAGTTCCAGCTCATCATTCTTCTGTTCGCCTTGCGTCAGCAGGTGATATCGCTGAGATATTCGGTGATCCAAACAAAGAAGATGGGAGCAATTTTATTATTGGATATAGCCGCGAATTGGGGCATCCAGTTTGCATTGATTTGGACAGATTTGTTCAACGTTCATCAGGAGTTTTTGGAGCAACTGGTTCGGGTAAATCTTTCCTTACTCGATTGGTATTAGCCGGCCTCATTAAATACAACAAATCATCATTACTTGTATTCGATATGCATAACGAATATGGTTTTGATGATAAGTCATCCGATACAGGGAAAAATGTATCTGGTTTAAGGTCTAAATTTCCAACTAAGGTTCGCGTGGTGGGTCTGGGCGCGACGGCTACCATTCACAACAAACCGCCGGATTACACGCTGGAGATCGCCGAGAAGGACATCCGGCCGGAAGATATTGAATTGTTGACCCGTGAATTGAACCTCAAAGAGACCACCGCCACCACACTGGACGCGCTGGTGCGCAGTTTCGGCGAAGAGAACTGGTTCCGCGAATTTCGTGACCTTGTTCCCGGTAAGACGGAAATTGACGAAGACGGTAAAAAGATCCCTTCTGATGACAGTGTGGAAGGTTGGGCGTATCGCGAAGGCGTGCATCCCGGGGCGGCTGCCGGCCTGCACAGCAAGTTGACCCGCGTGTTCAACCGGCCGTATATTCTGGCCGAACCCGCTACGGACGGGCTGGGCGAGATCATCAAATCGCTGGAAAACGGGCAGCATGTGATCCTGTCGTTCGGGAAGAACGAGAGCGATTTGGATTATCTGCTGGTCACCAACCTGCTCACGCGCCGCATCCGGGACGCCTGGGAGAAGAAGACCAACACCTTCCGCAGCAACCCGAATAAAGAAGGCGAGCCGCGCCCGCTGGTGATCGTGGTGGAGGAAGCCCACAAGATGCTTAACCGCGAGATGGCCGCGCAGACCACCTTCAGCACGATCGCGCGTGAGATGCGCAAGTATTACGTCACCCTGCTGGTGATTGACCAGCGCCCCTCGCAGATCTATGACGAGGTGATGTCGCAGCTTGGTACGCGCATCTCCGGCTGGCTGGGTGACGACCTGGATATCCAGGCAGTGCTATCCGGCCTGGCCGGCAAGGATTCGCTGCGCGGTATGCTCTCTCGCCTGCAGCCGAAAGAGGAAGTGCTGCTGCTCGGCTGGGGTGTGCCTATGCCGCTGCCAGTGCGGTCACGGCGTTATGACGAGCGTTTCTGGAAGGAATTGACGGGCAGGGATGCGGATAAGCCGATTGACGTCGACCGGTCGATCAAGGAATTGGGATTTTAGGTCAGCCATCGCCGAGGGTTGGGTCTACATTTTCATCCGTCATCCTGACGCCCGTCTGGGCGGAAGGATACTGGCTGGAGTTAGAGGCTACTCGTCCATCCTATAGTAATTGCCTAATAGTGGGAGATGCTTCGCTATCGCTCAGCATGACAATAAGAGTGAGATGTTACATGTCCATGAAAGGCACCTTCCTCCATCCGCTTTTTGGATGGGGGAAGGCCGGGATGGGGGTTAATTCCCGCCGGCCTGGAAGATCAACCATACCGCCACCGCGATCGCCATACCGAAGAACACACCCGCGATAACCTGCCGGGGCGTGTGCCCCAGCACTTCCTTTAATTGCTGCTCGCTGATCGGCTGCCCTGAAAACAGCTCATTGATCATTTTATTGATCCGTTCAGCATGCATGCCCGCCTGCCGGCGAACGCCAGCCGCGTCATAGACAACGATCATGGTGATAGCCAGTGAGACGGCAAACAGCGATGAGCCGAAACCTTCAAATAGACCCACAGCCACTGTAGTGGCAGACATCAACGCGGAATGAGAACTAGGCATCCCTCCGGAGCTAAACCACAGGCCCCAGTTCCAGCGGCGGGTGCGGGCGTAATGCACAAACGGTTTTACCCCCTGAGCCAGAAACCATCCCAGCAGAGCCGATAACAAAACACCGTTATGAAAAACGTCATTATTGGTCATGCTTATTCAGCGTCACCTTCAGACGGATTTATGCCCAGAGTTCGTACCCGTAATTCTGCTTTATCCAGCAATTCCTGGCAGTGTTTAGCCAGTGCCTGTCCGCGTTCAAACCACCCTATGGTGGCTTCAAGATCGGTCTGTTCCTGTTCCAGTAAGGTGACTATGCCTTCCAATTCAGCATAGGCCTGTTCGTATGTCAATTCGTCTACCGGGGTTGAGGTAATGGCGGGTGATTTATTCGTCATGGCCTGATTCTAATCCATTCTGGTCGATTCGACGCGGCTGACAGCGGAGCCGCGAGCCAGAAGCGTGGTAATTCGGGTTCCTTCGTCAAGTTGTTCCGCTGACCGCACGATGGTGCCATCATCCAGACGGACCAGCGCGTACCCGCGCTGTAATACAGCCCGCGGGTCCAATGCCGTTAGCCGCGAGAAGGTATTCTTCAGGTTTGCGCGGTTGAGCTCCAGCCGGTGAGAAATATTCCGCGCCAGTTGAAGTGACAGGCCGTCAACCTGCTGGCGTTCTCGTTCCACGCGGCGGACGGGTGATTCGCGGTTCAATCTTCGAGAGGTCTGATCCAGATTTGCCCGGAGGTTATCTATTGTTGATCTGACATAATAATTCAGCTCTTGATGCGTTCCCTGTAGTTCTGCCAGCATGTCATCTCTGGAGGGCGTAGCCATCACCGCCGCGCCGGTTGGCGTTGGCGCGCGAACGTCTGCCGCGAAATCTGCCAGGGTGAAGTCTGTCTCATGGCCGATGCCGGTGACCACCGGTGCTTCCGATTCGGCCACGGCGTAGACCACACCTTCGTTGTTAAAGGCCCAGAGGTCTTCCATGGAACCGCCGCCGCGAGCCAGTAAAATGACATCCGGGTGAATATCTCGATTAAGCCTGTGTAATGCCGCCACGATCTCGCCGGGGGCTTCAACGCCCTGAACGGCAGCCGGCGCGATGACCACATCCGCCAGGCAATAACGCCCGCGAAGGGTGTTCAGCATATCCTGCAGGGCGGCACCTGTGGCGGAGGTCACAATACCGATGGTCTTCGGACGTTCCGGCAGGGGACGTTTGCGGTCTTCGTCAAACCAGCCGTCGGCTTCAAGGCGGGCTTTCAGCCGCAAGAATTCCTGATACAGTTCGCCTTCGCCGCGCATTCGCACCGCGTTGACATACAACTGGTAAGCGCCGTCTCGCTCGTACAGGGAAACCGCGCCGTGTGCCTCGATCTGCGACCCGACCTGAAAATCAGGGATCCGCATGGCTGCCGAGCGCCAGATGACGCATTTAATGGCCGCGCCGCCGTCTTTCAACGTGAAGTAAATATGCCCGGAGGACGGCCGTGATAGGTTGGATACCTCGCCGGAAATCCACACATCCTGCAGAATGGGGTCACTTTCCAACAGGGTGCGAAGGTACTGGGTGATCTCTGTAACCGAATAGGATGATGGCCGCAGCAGGGAAGGCTGAAACATGCGTTAACTTTACACGCAAAACGGAAATGGAGAAAGGGTGATACGCGTCCAGAATCATTGGTTGGGGTAGATACAGGCGGGAGGGTATGTGTCTTTATTTATCTGGACAGAATCCGCCTGAATCTACCGTGACACAATTGCGGCGAGATCTTGAGGATTGAATACACATTCATCCAGCCCACGGTTGATGCGGCGGGAATCTTGTCTTAGGCCTACAGACGCATTAATCCCCCGCCGGCATCAACCCTGCCCGTGAAAATATGCATAGACGGGCAGAACTGTTGCATCGTTACCTTGCCCCCCTTCGTGAAGGGGAGGAAGGCTGCTTGCGCTCCGGATGGGTTTCTCCGGAGGGGGATTCATTTCTTCACGATTTCCAATTTCGCCAGCGAAGCGATCAACCGCTTAAAACCAACTGTGTCGAAAAACACGTCCACCGTCTCGTCGCCGTCTTCCAACACGCTTTTGACCACCAATCCTTCGCCCCACACCTCATGTCTGACTCGGCAATTGGCCGGGAAGCGCTGTTCCACCGGTGGTTTGGACTGCCGTGGCGCGGGTTTGAATGAGCCATAAGTAGGAGATGGCGTGGACCAGTTGGAGTAATTTTCCATCCGGCGTTCCATCGATGGCCGAGATGTGCGTGTAGGCATAATGATCCCGGAATTCATGACCAGAGTTGCCGGTATATCCCTCAGGAAACGTGAGGGTGTACAGTTCTCATAACCACCGTACGAACTGCGACGGTCCGCCCGGGTAATATACAGGCGTTCTTTGGCCCGGGTAATTCCCACATACAGCAGGCGGCGCTCTTCCGCCATCTCTTCCGGGTCATCCAGTGAACGGCTATGCGGCAGAACACCGTCATCCAGGCCGGTAATGAACACCACCGCGAATTCCAACCCTTTGGCGGCATGAAGGGTCAACAGGGTAGGGGCTTCGGTGCCTTCGGCCAGGGTATCCTGATCGGAGACCAACGCCAACCGTTCGAGAAATTCATCCAGGCCGCGGTCGTCAAATTCAGTCGCGATCTTACCAAGTTCCAGAACGTTTTCCCAGCGTTGATGGCCCTCTTCTGATGCATCGTCGATATATTCTTCGTAGCGGATGTCATCCAGAATCTGCTGGAACAGGCGGGTTAATGGGAACCCTTTGGTGATGGATTCGCGCCAACTGTTCAGCATGGAGCCAAAATCTGCCAGTTTGATACCGATACTGCCTGAAAAGGCTGAAAAATGCTGTGACTGCTGTCCCAGTTTGCCCAGTTCGGACAGGACATCTCCTGCAGAAAGTTTCAGGTTGTGCGCATACTGCAGCAATGTGGACACAGATTTGTCACCGATGCCGCGAGTGGGAACATTGATAACCCTCGTCAGACTGACCTCATCGCTGGGGTTGTAGATCAGCCGCAGATAGGCAATGATATCTTTGACCTCGCGCCGGCCGTAGAACCGCTGCGCGCCCACAAGGCGATAGGGAAGACGTGCTTTCAGAAAAGCCTCTTCCAGCAGGCGGGACTGGGCGTTGGTGCGGTACATCACCGCCACATCGCTGCCCTTCCATAATTTCGCTTTGATATTCTTCTGGATGGTATCGGCCACAAAATCGGCTTCCATCTTGTCATCCATCAGGTCGTTCAGGATGATCTTTTCCCCCTTGCCGTTATCGGAAAATAAATGCTTGGGGGTGCGGTTGATATTGTGGTCGATCACCGCTCTTGCGGCGTCCAGCACGGTCTGGGTGGAGCGGTAATTCTGCTCCAGCAGGATCTTCTGACAATCGGGGTAGTCGCGTTCAAAGGATTGGACGTTGCGGTAATCCGCGCCGCGCCACCGGTAGATGGACTGATCTTCGTCACCTACCACGAACATACTGTTGCCGCTTAATGCCAGATGACGCAGGATCTGGTACTGGGCGGTGTTGGTATCCTGAAATTCGTCCACCAACACTTCGCCGAACCGACGGCTGTACCGCTCGCGGACTTCGGGTTTGGCTTCGAACAGGTTGACCACCTCGTTCAGTAAATCGTCAAAATCCACCGCGTTGTTCGCGCGCAGCAATTCCTGATAACGCTGATACACCCGCAGGTTGACCTCCTCGCGATAGGTGCGTGATGTAAGGTCTTCGGGTTTCTGCATGTTATTCTTGGCGGCTGAAATCGCGCCCCGGATACTGGCCGCTTTGTACATCTTCTCATCGATATTCAACTCACGCAGGGCGGTTTTGACCAGGCTTTGCTGATCATCTTCATCATAGATCACAAAGTTGGAGCCGAACGGCAGGTGATCAGCTTCACGCCGCAATATTCGAGCGCATATAGCGTGGAATGTGCCGAGCCACAGGCCGCGGGGTTTTTCACCCAGCAGGTCTTCTACCCGGCTTTCCATCACGCGGGCGGCTTTATTGGTGAAAGTCACAGCCAGGATGTTATCGGGCGGCAAATGGAACTGGGTGATCAGGTAAGCGATACGGTGGGTAAGAACACGAGTCTTCCCCGAACCGGGACCGGCCAGCACAAGGATGTGACCGGGTTGGGCGGTTACCGCCTGTTTTTGCTGTGGATTTAATCCGGAAAGAAAATCAGTATTGGTTATCATGGCGGGGTGATTGTACCGCAGGAATCGGGTAGAATTTGATACGATGTCATGGAATCTGATGGGTCACGAATGGGCGGTTAATCTGCTCGGTGAACATATTCGCAGCGGCGGGGTGCGGCACGCGTACCTGTTCACCGGCCCGGCCGGCGTGGGTAAACGTACACTGGCTTTGAGTTTTGCCCGTGCGCTATCATGCCAGAACAAGCCGTCACCGGGGGATTATTGCGGGCAGTGCCGCCCATGCCAGATGATCGCGCGTCAACAGTTTTCTGACCTGGCGGTACTTCAGGCTGAAACCGTGGGCGGTGAAATGAAGGTGGATACGATACGAGAGTTGCAGCATGCCCTGTCACTTACACCGTATGAGACTGACCGGCGCATCGCCGTGCTTTTGCGATTCCATGAAGCCAATGAGAACGCGCAGAACGCCCTGTTGAAAACGTTGGAAGAAGCCCCGGGGAAGTCGATTCTGCTGCTCACGGCAGATACCCCCGAAAATTTATTACCCACGATCGTCTCGCGTTGTGAACTGTTGCGGCTGAGGCCTTTATCTGTCGACGCGTTGGGCAGACAATTGCAGAAGAATCTGGATATCCATCTGACCCGTGCGCTGGCTCTGGCGCGTATCAGCAGCGGCCGCCCGGGGATCGCCCTGCGGTTGCACTCGGACCCCGACCTGGAAGCCAATCGAAAACAATGGATGGATCACCTGTTATCGCTTTTGGGTGAATCGATGGCGCAGCGCTTTGATTATGTGGAAAAACAGGTGAAGCTGAAAAATTCATCCAAAGAAGAGCGTGACCAGTTACGGATGCGCCTGCGTGAAGGTTTCATTTTCTGGCAGAGCCTATGGCGTGATGTGCTGCTGCAATCCAGCGGAATGGGGGAAGAAATTGCCAATGTGGATTACCGTCCGCAGATCGAAAAGCTGGCGGCTGCTGTTAATGCGGCGGAAGCGGGTGAGCAGATAACCCGGCTGGAGGTTGTATCCAACCGTCTGGGTAACGCGAACATCCAATTGTTGATCGAATCGCTGGTGATGTCGTTGCCTGCTGTCAGTATATGAACCCCCATCCCGGCTTTCCCCGTCTTGAAGGCGAAGACGGAGGAAGGTTACTTTTATGGATGTGGAACACTTCGCCCCGTGATTGATCAAGTTATCCCGATAACGAATCAACTGGAATACATGCACCAGGTGGAATAGATTGTATTATTATTAGCACCTATGGAAATCATTACATTATCTGTTGATGATATCCCGGCTGCCATAGACCTGATCTGGACAGTCTTTGACGAGTTCGAAGGGCCAGATTATTCAACCGAGGGTGTGAAAGAATTCCGCCGGTCGATCAACCAGGAAACTTTAACCGGAATGGTGGAACGGGGTGAAATGCGGCTGTGGGGATGTAACGTGAATGGCCAACTGGCGGGTGTTATTGCCACTCGTGGGGCAGACCATATCAGCCTGCTGTTTGTTCGCAAGGAAAACCATCGTCAGGGGATCGCACGGACATTGTTTGATCGAGTTGTAATGGAATGCCGTGATCAGAACGGTGTAAATCGGATTACTGTAAATTCGTCACCGTACGCGGTGGAGGTGTATCACCGGCTGGGCTTTGTGGATACTGACACGGAAAAGACCATAAATGGCATTCGTTTCACACCAATGGAATATTTAATCACCGCATAGTGTAATCCGTACTCTTTTACAGCTTCAGAGCTCAGATACACCGTACTGATTTGGTACAATGCCGGTATGAAACCTGTTTATATGAACGTACTGCGTATCGTTCTTCCGCTGATTGTTTTTGCGGCAGCGGCAGTTCTTGTGCTGCAAAACACACCAGGCGTAAAACCGGCCGCAACGTCCACCGCCACTCCGGTTGATACAGCCACTATTATTCCCACTGCCACTCAAGGCGTAACAACTGAACCCACCCTGGAACCATCCATCGTGCCTTCGGCAACCGGAACGACGGCACCCACCACTACCGTACCCGATATCTCGTACCCGGTGGGGCCTGACTCATACCCGCAGGGCGTCAACCCGTTAAGTGGTTTGCGTGTGGAAGACCCGGAAACCCTGAAACTGCCCCCCGCATTGCTTTCCATCAGCAACTCGCCGGTCACCGCGCGGCCGCAGGCAGGCCTGTCATTTGCCCCGCTGATCTATGAATTGTTCATTGGCGCAGGGAACAGCCGTTTCCTGACCATCTTCTACGGTGACCTACCGAAAACGGATGAAAATCCCAACCCTGAAATTGGTCCGGTGCGTTCCGGCCGCCTGGCATATGAGCACATTCGCAAACTACTAAACGGATTCATCGTAATGGCGTATGCCTCGGTGTGGGTCACCCCCAAGTTGAACTATGTGCATGATCTGCAAACTGAGCATCCCGATGACATCAATGGTGCCCGGTTGCGTGTAAATGACCTGACCGGGCTAAAAAATAAATTCTCCGAACAACTTGGCCCGCCTAATCCGATCGGGTTGAAATTTGATACCGCCATCCCGGAAGGAGGCAAAGACGGTCATACCATCTGGCTTCCGTACGCGTATGTTGATCAGGTCTGGTGGCATTATGATCAGACGAGTCATACCTACCACCGCTGGCAGGACAAGGAAAATGGAAAAGATTATACTGAACAGATTGACAGCCTGACCGGAAAGCCATTGGAGATCGAAAATGTGGCTGTGTTGTTCGTCGATCACATCGCTTATCGTGAAACACTGATCGATCTGAATCTGCTGTATGTCAACAAAGAACGCGCCCTGTTCTTCCGTGATGGTCAGATCTTTGAAGGATACTGGACGACCCGCGGAGAAGAGTATGAAAAGACCACCGGAAAGCTGCGTCCGCTGCGTTTTCTCGATAAAAATGGCGATCCGTTTCCGCTGAAACCCGGCCAGACATGGGTAGAGATCGTAACGCAAGAGACTCCTGTTTATGAAACTCAGTTCACGGAAGATTACTACCGGCTGGTGAACAACCGGGAACCCGGTTCAGGTATCTGGGCAGTTCGTTTTGTTCACCCGGAAAACATGCAACCGAACGAATAACCGGGATGACAAGCCTGTATACCTTTTCTGAGTATTCTGCCGATTGGCCGCTGGAATTTGAGCGCGAAGCCGCTCGTTTACGCATGTACTTGCGTGACGTGATCATCACTGTCTATCATATTGGCAGCACCTCAGTACCCGGGCTGGCTGCCAAACCGGTGATCGACCTGATGCCGGTGGTTTCGTCAATACAACGGGTGGATGAGCTGACGCCGATACTGGAAAAGGAAGGGTACCGTGCCTGGGGTGAATACGGATTGCCGGGTCGGCGCTTCTTCACGCGCGACCGGAATAACTACAGAACGCACAATATCCATTTTTATCCCGAGGAGCACCCTGATATTATTCGTCATCTGGCATTTTGCGCTTATCTGTGTAACCACGAAGCCGATCGACTGGAGTACGAGCAGGTAAAACGAGCGGCGTTTGCCCATCACCCGGCTAATATTCAGGGTTACATGGATGAAAAAGACAGTTTTATCAAAAAGCTGGAACCGACCGCAATTAACTGGTATAAAGCACGGGGAGCTGGAAGCTAACAGTATTGTCTGTTGCGTCAACTCGGACTCTGTATAAAATAGGTGTGTTGGTGTTTTTCTGGATAAAGGTTGTACTATGCGTAAGATGTTTGCGATCTATGTGTTGTTGATTTCCCTGCTTGCGGGTTCGTTTATTTTCCCGGCAGGAACAGCCGCCGCGGCTACTCCGGTTCCCGGAAGTCAGGCAGCTGTCATCGAACCCAGTGGTCCGTTGACCTACCCGGCAGGCGTCAACCCGTTGACCGGACTTCCGGAAGAAAATCCGGCTGATCTGGAGCTTCCTCCCGCGCTAGTGTCCATTTCCACATTCCCGCCATCTACCCGGCCGCAATCCGGTCTTTCATTCAGCCCGTGGGTGTTTGAATTGTTTATCGGCGAGGGCATGTCTCGATATCTGGCGCTGTTCTATGGAAGTTATCCGCGGTCCGCGGTGGATGAAGCGGATGCGTTGACCGCTGACGGTCCCCGCGTTGGACCGATCCGCTCGGGGCGTTTACCCTATGAAAGTGTACGCAAGTTGTACAACGGTTTTCTGGTGATGGCTTCCGCCTACTCCTCAGTTGCCGAGAAGTTAAGCGAGTTTACCGATATTTACGGCATGGATGACGATGTGAAAGGCGGCAGTTCGATCAAAGTAGCTGACCTGCGGTCAATCGCGGAAAAATATCGTGGGAAGTTGCGAATGACGGCTGAAGGATTGGGAGGCATGCGCTTTGATTCGCAACCGCCAAATGATGGAAAAGCAGCCGCGCAGATCTGGTACCCGGTGGCGTTGCTGAATCAGGTGGTGTGGAAATATGACCCGGCTGCCGGGGCATATACCCGCTGGCAGGACAATGGTGATGGAACAACCTTCATCCAGCAATCTGACAAATTAAATGGCGAACCATTGACCTATGAGAATGTGGTCATTTTGTTCGCTCCGCACCACCGCTACGCGGATACCCTGATGGATATTGATTTGATGTACATCAATAAAGCCAAAGCTGTACTCTTCCGCGATGGGCAAAAGTACGATTTGTTCTGGACGACCCGCAGCGGAGAATACGAACAGAAAACTGGTCTTGCGCGTCCGATCCGTTTCATTGACAAGGATGGCAATCCTTTCCCCTTCAAACCGGGGCAAACCTGGGTACACCTGACGCCGGAGAACGCGCCTGTGTACGAAACCGCCCCCTGGGAAACAGACGATATAAAAGATGCCCAACTGGCCTGGCAGCAGCATAAAAAGAGCCGCGAAGAAGGCTCGGGCTACTGGACAGTCGATTTCTACCAGCCAGCGATCGAACCGAAGAAGTAAATCTCGGGCAATTTTTTAAGGAACTTATTACAGGCGTAATTCGTTATACAATTATGCCTTCATAAAGTAGAATTGACGTCCCACGAAAGCATGATTGGAATAGACCATTGATCCACGATAACAATCGGGGGTGCCGGCGTTCGGTCACCCCATTTGACCAGAGGAAAAGACAATGAAACAAAAAATTCAAATTCCATTATATATATTACTGGCTGCCAGTTTACTTCTGGCAGGGTGTAATCTACCCGTAAATAACAGCGCCAGCGCCACAAAAACAGCGGAAGCCGGCGGCGCCAACTCTGTATTGGAGACGGCAAAAGCTATGGTCAACGCCAATCTGACCGCCACGGCGGCGGCAGGCGGCGGGGTCAAACCCACTACAGCGCCGGTAGTTGTCAAACCGACCACCGCGCCGGCTGTGATCCCCACGATTGCCGTCCCGCAGACACAACCGACCGAGAAAGTTTCCTCGGGTACCGATGCCGCGCAGTTGGCAGCCGAAACCATTCCCGATGATACAAAATTCCTGCCCGGTACCACCTTCACCAAAACATGGCGCCTGATGAACACCGGTTCCTCCACCTGGGGTACCGACTATAAATTTGTCTTCTTCCAGGGTGACCAGATGGGCGCCGCCAACGAATATCGCATCAACGTGCCTGTGGAACCCGGTAAGATCTATGATATGTCTGTGCCGATGAAAGCCCCGGATGCTGTGGGGACATACAAGGGGTATTGGAAGATCAAAAACCCCAATGGCTCCATGTTCGGCCCCGGCAACACGGGCTTCTGGGTAAAAATTGAAGTAGCCGCTGCAACCGCGACAGCTACCGTTCCGGCTACGGCTACCTCTGTTCCCCCCACGGCGACGACTGCCGCGCCGGTAGAACCTACTGCGGTAACAACCCCCTAGATTTCACAGTGATTGAAAAACGGCGCATTTCAGATCTGGAATGCGCCGTTTTTTATTTACACTCCTGCAAAATCCCTCAGGGCTTTGATACGTTTGACGATCATCGGGTGGTCACTCAGAGTTTCGCCAAGGATGTTTTCCAGCGAATCATCCTGCCGTTCAATCACCGCCAATGCCTGGCGCAGCTCTTCCGCCGTGTTAAAGTCACCTACTTCCAGTTGCGCCAGAGCGGATATGGCCTTAACCGGTTTTCCGCAGGCTATCAGGCCGGCGCGGTCGGCGCTGTACTCACAGGCGCGGTTCCACCAGCGGAAGGCGAACGTAAAGATGACCGCCGCCCCGAAGGAAGAAGGCATTCCGGCCATCCCGCCGATCAATGTGTTCAACCAGGTATGGCCAAACACCACGTGCCCCATCTCATGCCCGATGACAAATTTCAGTTCATCCGCATCCATCACTTTTAACATGGGTTGATACAGGACTATCACTTTGGGTGAACCCAACCCGAAGGTATAGGCGTTCAACTGCCGGCCTGGAACAATGAACACATCTACAGGATCGCATCTTAATACCGCTCGGCATTCCCGTACCAGTTGCCCCAGATCATCCAACCCCTGGCTCTCACCTGTGGGGCTATCCACCGGAACCTGTATCGCCTGCTGCATCAACGCGGCATGGTGCTGCTGGTTGGCGATGTAACTGTAGGCCACCATCATCGCGATCAGAACGAGCGCGATGCATACTGTCAAACCGGTGGTGATGACCAACACCCCGCCGACAAGCAGCAGGGTGGTCAATAAAACAGGAACTTCCGAAGGGTGCCGTGACAGGCGGTTCATTTGTTGTATTTCAATCCAAAATTGAGGATCTGTTGTACCAGCTCAGGACCGGTATAGATGAGCCCGGTGTAAACCTGCACCAGCGCGGCGCCGGCATCGATCTTTTCCTGCGCGTCTTCGGGGGTGATGATGCCGCCGCTGGCGATCACCGGCAGTTTTCCGCCTGTGCGGGCAATGACCTTGCGGATCATTTCGGTATTAAGGTCTTTCAATGGTTTGCCGCTTAATCCGCCGATTTCATTGGCAAGGTTTGATTCAAGTGGGGGGCGGTTGATGGTGGTATTGCTGATGATCACTCCATCGATCCCGGTGTGCATCACGGCTTCAAGAGCGCCGTCCAATTCATCATCGCTCAGATCCGGCGCCAGTTTGACGACCAGCGGCACGGAGCGTCCGGTGGCTTCGCAGGCAGCGGAGACTTCGGCACTCAATGGTTCCAGCAATTCCTCCAGTGCCTTCCGGGTTTGCAGTTCGCGCAGTCCTGGTGTGTTGGGTGAGCTGACGTTGATTGCCAGGTAATCGGACAGGGGGAAGAACTTGCGCGTCAATTGAAGGTAATCATCCAATGCCTTCTCATTCGGCGTGACTTTATTTTTTCCAATGTTGACCCCCAGAACAAAACCGTGCCCCCGGGCGTTTTTGATACGGTTCGCCAGGAAGTCAGCCCCTTTATTGGGGAAGCCCATACGGTTAATTACCGCTTCATCTTCTACCAGACGGAACACGCGGGGTTTCGGGTTACCCGGTTGAGCTTTGGGGGTGACGGTTCCCACCTCGATATGTCCAAAACCCAGAGCGGCCAAACCGCGCCAGCCCAAACCGTCTTTGTCGTATCCGGCGGCCATGCCGACCGGATTGGGGAACTTGATACCCATACAGGTAACTTCAGGTCCCTGATTTTTTGCCCGGTACATAGCCCGGACTATCGCCGTGGCAGGCGGAAACCAACCAGCCAACTGTAACATCGTTATGGTGGTGTGGTGTGCCTGTTCCGGGGTGAGCTTATAAATAAGCGGCCGAAACGTTTTATAGTTCATGTTTTATTTTCCCGATTGTTTCAAGAACTCCCGTACGGCTTTTATCTGTTCCAGTGGAATGCGTTCTTCTGCTTCCCAGTGATCCAGCAACCCCGTAAGGGTTAGGGCGGAATGCAGGTTGAAGCCGGCTGCCTCGAGTGATTCACGGGCACCGGATTGACGGTCGATCAGTACGGCAACATCTTCTACTATGAGACCGGCGGAGGTTAGTTTTTCAATGGCTTCAAATTTACTGCCGCCGGTAGTGGCCAGGTCGTCGATCACCACAACCCGTTCGCCGGGTTTGTAAAAGCCTTCGATCTCAGCGCGGGTGCCATACGCTTTGACTTCCTTGCGGGGGTAGATCACCGGCCAGCCGGTTTGCAGGCTGATGGCTGTGGCAATAGGCAAAGCGGCATACGGTAAGGCTGCCAGACGGTCAAACTTCAATTCTTTCAAGAGCGGTATAAAGGCAGCCGCAGCCTGAGCCAACAATTCAGGGTGTGATACCAGCTGGCGCAGGTCGATATAAATGGGTGAGGTCAACCCGGATTTGAGGGTGAATTTCCCGAAACCAATGCAGCCGTTTGTGAGCAGGCCTTCGGCCAGCGCGTCTGACATGCGGCGGTGGCCGTTGCCGCGCGCTACAGTTGCTGTCGGGTTGCTCTCTTTTACCTGGCGTTGAATTTCTTCGTGCAGGTCATGCGCGGCTTTGCGCATATCCGGCGCTTTGGAGATGGCGCGGGATACCGGGATAAGCAGGCCGGATTTATCGGCACGCAGACCTTCTCGCAGCGCGGCGGAGAGGTCACCACCCTGTGCACCCACGCCGGGTGCCAGGATCCACATATCTGGAACCAGTTCTCGTACGCAGCGCAGGGCGTCGATCTGAGTGGCACCCACCACCAGACCGATATTGCTGCCGGTGTTCCACTCATGGGCCAACAGGGCGACCTTTTCAAAGAGGCGAAGCGGTTTATGCTCACCGGCCAGGTGCAGGTCCTGCAGGTCAACGGCACCGGGATTGGATGTTTT
Source organism: Leptolinea sp. HRD-7 (assembly GCA_024363285.1). Lineage (GTDB taxonomy): Bacteria > Chloroflexota > Anaerolineae > Anaerolineales > Anaerolineaceae > Leptolinea. The sequence continues at coordinate 1,636,999 of AP024710.1, forward strand.
GCAAAGCAGGAAGACACCCGTATTGGGGTTCTTCAAAAAAGGGAGGATCGAGTCATACCCCAGGTAGGGGTTGAGGGTAATGGCGCCGCCTTTGAGGTTCTCAAAGGCCGATCGCGCGTACGCTTCAGCGGTGGAAGAAATATCACCGCGTTTGCTGTCAAGAATGACCGGAATATCTGCCGGCACGGCAGCCACAACATCTTTCAGTGCCTGCCAGCCTTCCGGTCCAAAAGCTTCAAAGAAGGCGGTGTTGGGTTTGTATGCGGCCGCGACGTCTACCGTCGCTTCGATCAACCGCAGGCTGAAGTCCCGTGCGGCGCTGGCAGTCGGCTCTGCCAGGTCGTCAGGGCGCGGATCGATCCCTATGCATAACAGGGATCCGGTCTTCTTGCACCGTTCTTCCAATTGAGCGAAAAAGGGCTTCATCTCCACCTCTTTTTTGCGTTATTATACCTTGCCCAGAACCAGAGCGAGCAAAGCCATTCTGATATACAGACCGTATTCCATCTGGCGGAAGTACGCGGCGCGCGGGTCATCATCCACTTCCATGGCAATTTCATTGACGCGTGGGAGCGGGTGCATAACGATCATTTCTTCTTTTGCTTTAGACATGGTGTCTGTTCCGATGACGTAGCTGCCTTTCACCGCTTCATACGAAGCTTCATCCGGGAAGCGTTCTTTCTGTACACGGGTGACATACAGCACATCGGAGTCGCCCAGGCAAGGATCGAGCTTGGTGTAAGCATTCTGGGGGATGTTCTTTTCTTTGACTTCATTGATTACCTCATCCGGCATGCTCAGCACTTCGGGGGCCACGTAGTTGATCTTCACATCGAACAGGGTGAGCAGACGGGCCAGGCTGTGAACCGTGCGGCCGTGTTTCAGGTCTCCCAGCATGGTGACAGTCAGACCGTCGATGCGGCCCATTTCCTGGTAGATGGTGAACAGGTCGAGCAGCGCCTGGGTGGGGTGTTCGCCCACACCGTCACCGGCATTGATGACCGGTTTGCGGGCGTATTTTGCGGCAATGGCGGCGGAGCCGACTTCGGGGTGGCGCAGTACGATCACGTCGGCGTAGCATTCCAGCGAGCGGATGGTATCGGGCAGGGACTCGCCTTTGGAGACGGAAGAGTATTTCACTTCATTGATCGGAATAACCGAGCCGCCCAATCGTTCCATGGCGGAGGTGAAGGAGGCGGAGGTGCGTGTGGATGGTTCATAGAAGAGGTTGGCGAGGATCTTGCCTTTGAGCAGATCAAAGGTGCCAACGCGGCGAACCATACCCTGCATTTCTTTGGCAACCGCGAAGATATAGTCGAGATCTTTTCGGTCAAATTGTTTGACGGAGATCACATCGGTTCCGTAGAAACGGGTTTCTTTGTGGTCGCCGAACGGCAGCACCGGGTTCGGGCGGAAGGCAGGGGGTTCATGAGGGGTCATACAAAATCTCCTTTATATATGGGTACGAATATGAGATGGATTTATTCGGGTAATGCCGGCCGGATGTTGCGGCCGGTGCCGGGTGTTGACAGTATTTTGCCGTCTTTATAGACTACACGGCCGCGCAGGGTGACCGACGTCACGCGGCCGGTCATGCGGTAACCTTCGTAGGGCGTCCAGCCGCAGCGGGTGAAAGTGTTCGCGGCGCTGAAGGTCCAGGTTTCCGCCGGGTCGATCTCTACGTAAGTTTCCGGCTGTTCCGGAAGGTGGAAGATGCGGCGCGGGTTGGTCACACAGCGGGTGATCACATCGTCCATGGTCAGGCGTCCCTGAGAGACGGCGGTGAGGTATAAGGGCAGCGCGCTTTCCAGCCCGGGGAAGCCCGGAGGGGGATTCTCGCCGTTCTTTTCGGCCAGGGTGTGCGGGGCATGGTCGGTGGCAAAGCAGTCGATCACGTCCAGGTTATCCCACATGGCCTGCACATCATTCGGTGACGAGAGGCGCGGGCGCACTTCAGAGCGGCCGAGGCCGATGGACGGGATGTCGGCGGTGCTCAGGAACAGGTGGTGCGGCGTCACTTCGCAGGTCACCGGGATGCCGCGCTCTTTGGCGGCACGGATCAATTCGATCTCGCTGCGCAGAGAGATGTGACACAGATGCACCGGACGGTTGTAGACCTGCGCCAGCAATATGGCCGTTGCCAGTGACGGGCCTTCGGCGTGCACGCACAGCGGAGAGCCGGCCGGCCAGTTCCGTGCGTGGCGCATCCAGTCATACATGTTGTCCAGCTTCAGGGTGCCGAAGGTCTGGTCGAGGTACATTTTCAGCGCGCCGGTGTATGGAGCCAGGCTGGCGGCATCCATCAGGTTGCCGGAACCCGCGCCCAGGTTCTGGGCGTAGTCACAGTGCGCTTTGGAGGCAGCCGCGGCCAGCGCTGAACGCAGGGTCTCCCGATCGGTCACGGAGGGTCTGGTATTGGGCATCGCCAGAAGCATGGTCACGCCCCCGGCCAGGGCGGCACGGGTGCCGGTATCCCAGTCCTCTTTATGCTCACCGCCGGGTTCGCGCATGTGCACATGCGGGTCGATCAATCCAGGGATGCGCATTGGTACCCTCCATGAAAGGACAAAAAAAGAGAGCCTGATAAAGGCTCTCTAATAAAAACAAATAATACGTCGTCCACGCCGGTCAAAGGCCGTTCCAGTTTCAAAAGTCGGACGTGCGGGGGATTTTTGTACATGCCGTGCGCTATTTTACCGGAAAACCTCAAAGAGTCAAGGAGTTTGATTGTAAATTTTGTAATGGATTTGCCTGAAGAGGGTATTTCTTATTCAATTCTCAATATTTTCGGTTTAAATGAATATGGTACTGAAAATTATACTCCTCTGACAAAATATTATTTTTTTTATGAAGTAGAAAACAAATCAATTGCTATATTAACAATTATGTTTTTATACCTAAGAATTTGAAAGGTATCTTTTTTAAGTATTTTTACAAAAGCATTAAACTCATCATCAAGAATGGGATGTCTTATTTCTTTTTGTTGAAATTTATCTAATTGTTGTGAAAACAACCATTTTCTTGTTTTCCAATTCGAGTTAGATTGTAGCATCTCTGAAAAAATCTCAGTTATTGAAGCGGATTTTTGCCAAAGAATACCGATGAGTTGATCAAATTCTTCTATAGATAAAAATATTATTTGTTCATGAGGTATTAAGTTTGAGTCAATTTGCCTCTCTGCCAATATTGGCGCTACAGATTCTTCGATAAATTCTTCCCATGCGATATCACCAGGACCTAAATATAAGTCTTTATATGTAACAACCATAAGAAAAAAATTCGTTCTATTTAATATATTCAGATTATCTTGAGCTTGTTTTATTGAATTTGCCAACGAGAATCCTTGGATTACCCCTTTGATTACACTATCTTGGAGTTCATGTTGTAGTGGTTTGTTTTTAGGATTTACCTTTACTATTGGACGCATTTCAATTGCCTTGACTTCGATCAATAAAGCAAATTCAGAGAATGGGAGAAGAAAATCAACAACATTTTCCTTCGGAAATGCACGGAATAAATCTTTTTCTATGTAGTGTGCAAATCCTAATGAAGATATACATCTTCCTACATATTTTTCTAATTCCGTGCCAAATTTCTCGGCTAAAGAACTTCCACCCTCAGATTTCATAACGTCATAAAAAATATTTGAAATTGTTTCCTTTAATACTTCTTGTGAATAAACGAGAATTTTTTCTTCGATTTTAAGAAATGGATATCTGACAAAAGGAGATATTTCAGTTAATTGTAAGAAAGGGTTTTCTATGAGCTGTTTCCGGTTATTTAGAAACTTTTTTACATCATCAGGCAATAATGAAATTGCACTACAAAAGGAATTAATTTCGTGTTTTGAATAATCTAGGTTGTGGAACAAATCACCAGGAGAAAAAATAAACGCTCTAGGGTTATTCATTAACCATGCCCAAACTAGCCAGGATAGTTCGAGAAAATACTCTATATCATCTAGCTTTAAAGACTCTTCTATCGTTTTTCGAATTGGATTATCAGTTGGTAGACTACAAAATAATACTTTTTGGCGTGAAATAGTCCAAGCTCTAAATTTCTTTTGTATCCAAAACTGTTGAAAAGCAAGTGTCCTTATGAATTTTTGTATATCAGTAGGTCTATCACCCAATAAAAAAGGATTTGTTTCAGCACCTTCAAAATTATCAATAAGATTCATGAGCTTATTCAAAATATTTTCATCTGAGTGTCGATATGGGTAATTTGAACTCCCAAATTCAAATGCCCATTTGATCACAAGAAGGAGACGCCATGGTAGAAAGCCTTGCCATTCATAAATCGATTTTGATTCAATTTCTCGAAGTTTTGTTGTGGCAGAAATAACTAACGATGCCGTTTCTAATTTTCGTATCTGGTTTCGTATTTTTTTTTAAATTCATCATAAAAACTCATAATTAGGCCCCTTATAAGTTTTACCAGATCTTTTTCTTCAAAAACAAGGATTAAAATTTTCGATTTTAATAAATAAACAATTGGTTCAAGATATCAAAAAATCCAACAATCACTGTCTTAAATCTAAACTCCTATATTCCATTTTTACTTTAATATTTGTAAAGTCTAAACCCCACAATAAATTGATTATATAAAAATTTTTCTAGAATTATATTCTGAATGATAAACCTCGCTAAACATGTGATCATAAAGCTAAACATGTATTTGAATGATCGTATACTTATTCATTTGTAAAAATGTGCGTTTTGCTATCGTCAATATGAGACAATTTGGTTATTTCATTAAGTAATTCTCAACATATTTACGATCATTACTGAATTAAAGGCACAACGTACTGTAGTAGCCACAAAATGACCATGCCGCTGGCAATGGTGACCAGCACATTGCGTGTCTTCAGCGCGATGACGGCCGCCAGCAATCCGGCGATCAGCCGCAGGTTGGTGACGGAGAATTGAACCGAGCCGTCGCGTACCAGCAGTTCGGGTAACACGATGGCGGAGAATACCGCCGGCGGCACCAGCCGCAGGATGCGTTCCATGAAGTCCGGCATCTTGAAATGCTGGAAGATCAGGATGAAAGACAGGCGCAGCAGGTAGGTGCCCAGACCGCCCAGAATGAGGATCAGCCACAGGTTCAGCGAGTCCATCGGTCAACTCCATAACCCGCGGCGATTCCCAGAATGGCAGCCGTGACCAACCCGAGCTGGAACGGCATACCGCGCAGCAGCACGGCGGCAACACCGCCCACCACTGCCGCGACGGCGGTTGAACGGTCCCGGATGGACGGGACGGACAATGCCAGGAAGGTCAGCGCGATGGTGAAATCGAGCGACCAGTTGGCGGGTACCTGCCCGCCGGCGAACACGCCTACGGCCGTGGATGCCTGCCAGGTGACCCACAATGCCATGCCGGCGCCCAGAAAATACCAGTTTTTGTGCGGCATTTCCGGTTCCTCGTTGAAACGCGTGACCGTCATGGCGAAAGCTTCATCTGTCAACAGGTAGGACAGGAAGGTCTTCCAGCCGATGGTCATCCCTTTGAAATGCGGGGAAATGGTGGCGGAATACATCACATGGCGCAGGTTGACCACGATGATCGAAAAGATCACCACCGTAGCCAGCGCGCCGTTGGCGATCAACTGGGTGGCGGCAAATTGCGCGCTGCCCGAGAAAACGACGGACGACATCAGGAACGCCTGCAGCGGTGGGATGCCCGCGTTGACGGCGGCGATGCCATAGATCAGCCCGAAGGGCATAACCCCCAGCAATATGGGTAACAGATCGCGAACACCGCGGAAGAATTGAGAACGGGTTGTAGTGTTCATAGCGTAATTGCGTGATTATACCGGATGCGCCTTCCATCGCGGGGTATGCGGCTGTGATTAATAAAAAGATTACAATATCGGACGGTTATTTCAAAAGGTTGCTAATTTCGGATGACAGAGCGAACGCGTATTCACGGGCGCGGATGCCAGATACCAACGTCAACGTTTTGCCCGATGTGGTATGCAGGATCACATTAAACATCGCGGAATACCCGGAGGTCAAACGGGTGCCGGAATATCCTGAACCGCGGGATTGTCCCACCTTTTGCCATTCCACTCCGGTAATTGTGTTACGATGCAGGTTAAAGTTCCCCAGACCCGGCAACGGGCCATGGCGCGCCGACAGGGTGTCTTCACTCCATTCAAAAGTGGATGTGTTTAACAGCAACAACAATCCACGATACACAAGGATCAAACCGATTATGAAAAAGAATCCATCGATCAATATTAGGGAAAAATTTGATCCGCCGGTGAAGATCGCTGCCACTCCGGTGTAACTGGCCACGACAACAATAATCCCGAAAATAAGGATAAGAATTTCAAGTATTCTGGCTGCCCAGCCGCCAACGCCATAGAACCATCGGAAAGTAACGCGTGTACTTCTGCCATCGGTATAACGGATCAGACCGGGCATCAATATCTGAAAATCCATCCCGTTTGTGCTGGTATTCATTACCCCTCCTTTGATGGGATCCAGGATATTGTGACGGTCTATCGTTTGATAACCAGTAAATTCTGCTTTCAACAATAATGGGTGCTCATCAGATGTCAATCATAGCACGTATTAATTCACTATGCGTTTCATAAATGAAGAAAACCGTTTATCTCTTTCACCAGAATATCCGCATATTGTTCATCCTGAATATCCGCCAAGATGCAATGTGACATATTTTCCTGGTCCACCAGAGCGATGTTTATGGGCTGACCACCCATTTTACAGAGGAACACTGGATTAAATATCTGATCATAAGCCAGATGCCAGTTGATATATCGGATGTGGGAAAGGGGAATGGTCAAATCGGGAGAACCGGGATACGGCAGCGGTACGTGGTGGACGGTAAGTCCGCGTGGATTAATGGTGATCTCGGTCTGATCGAAGGTCATAGCCAGTGACCGGTAGATCAATAACATTCCGATGAACATAATGGCAAACGAAATTAATATCTCGAGGAACGAGATCCCCGAGTAATTGCTGATGGAAATCACATTGAATTCCAGATTGAACAGGAACGAGCCGAATATCAACAGGAACAGACAGCGCCCCAAAATTTCTGGTTGATTGATCCGGTGCAGCCGCTGGTACAGTATTCGCATACATCCGCCGGCTTTTTGAATCAAAAGCCCCTTTTTTACTTCAACCACCGGAACTGAATCAAAGTTGGATAACAATCATCCACCACCGGTACTCTAAATGGATTTATTGCGCAAATTCCATTCCCTGTAATTATTATATACACCTGTACTATTCGTACAATCGGTTATTTGATGTATAATAATACAAATTAACTCTTATATATCAGGAATAGAAATGTTAGAAAAAACACCCATATGTCTGGTTTGTCAATCCGATCAAGATCAGGTTCCACTGATCCAACTGACGTATCGCGGAGATACCTACCATGTATGCCCGGAGCATTTACCGGTTTTCATCCACTCTCCGCAAAAATTGGTCGGAATATTGCCCGGCGCGGAAAATTTAAAAGCCCATCAGCATTAATACAAAAAATTGCCCGGTATTTGGCCGGGCAATTCTTTTATCGATGTTTTAGTTATTTCTGGCTTAACAGGGCGCTGAGACCCTGCATCAGAGTTCCGGCCACCAGCTTTCCGGATTCTGCCCGGTATCCGCTGCCAGCCTGAGAACCGGCTACCACGGCATCCAGCAGTGACGACATGGTGTCTTGCCCCTGGTTCTGAGATTGAACAAATTCCAATCCGGCGGCCAGAATGTTCTCCAATCCGATCCCACCGGTGCCTGAAGCAGAAGGTTGGGCCGGTTGCGCCGGCTGCCCACCGCTCATCAAACTACCCAGAAGGGAGGAGAGAGCATCGGCAGAGGTATTTCCGGACGATGATTGCCCCGCTCCGGAACCACCCAGAAGACTGCCCAGCAGATCGGCCATCGGGTCACCGGACGAAGCCGGTTTGCCTGTCTGCCCGCCAATAGAAGAACCCAGCAGGGCGGTAATCAATTGCATGGCGTTGTCACTGGTAATGTTCTGCCCCTGCAGCGCTTCGGCCGCTCGAGCCAGTCCATCAGCATACACCGTACCGCTGCCCGTCTGGCAATTTTGCCGTACTTGCTCCGCCGCGTATTCCAATTGAGCAGAGGGCGCGGCTTTTGGTTTGTCTTCCATCGCGCTGGCGATCGTGTTGAATACGTTGACCATATTTGTGCCATGGTCATTGTTCTTCGTATCTGCCTGGTTCAGCGCGGATTGATTCTTTGCCAACTCAGAGGCCACTGTGCCAAAAAGTTTGGCCAGATTTACTTTTGATGTTTTTGCCATATCAATTCCGATTAAGCTTTGGGGATTTTTAGTTCCTGACCGGCTTTGATCATGCCGGGATTGTCGCCGATGACGGCTTTGTTGGCTTCATAGATTTTCATCCAGCTCTCACGGGTTGAGCTTTTGTAATATTTCAACGCGATTCCGCTCAGTGTTTCACCGGCAACAACTGTATGGGTAGTGAGAATGGCATCAGCGGCCGCTTTCGCCTTGGCTTCGGCTTGAGCTTTTTGATAGGCTTCATTTGCCATAGCGGCTTCTGCTTCTTTGCGCTTCTTTTCAGCTTCGTCTGCTTTGGCTTTCTGGTAAGCTTCGTTGGCCATAGCTTCCGCTTTGGCTTTGGCTTCCGCGGCCGCTTTCGCTTCGGCTTCCGCTTTGGCTTTGGCTTCCGCTTCGGCTTTCGCGGCGGCGGCGGCTTTTTCGTCGCGGTCGGTCAACAAATCTATAGCCTGGTCTAAAATGTTTTTCTTCTGTTCAGGTGACATGAGATTCCCTTCCTTTTCCAAATAATTGTTTTTTCATTATATAGTCGATTCAAAGAAAAACCAAATTATCAGGTATAAGCCTCCGGTTTATAATCAATGCATGAAAATTAATGGGAAAAATGTCACACAGCTTCTATTGTTTTTTTTCCTGGCATCATGTTCCAGTTTTTCAACGGCAACATCCTCCAGCGCTTTTCCCGATACTTCTGTTTCTGCCACTCTGACACCCATTCCGCTGCCATCACCGACTTATACTCTCCCACCGACCGCCGATCCATCCACTTTCCCGGTGAACTGTCTTAATATTGAGATGGCTAATGGGATCGTTGAAGGATGGCTGCAACGTGCGGGATACCCGACATTGAAATCTGCCTGGGAAGCTTTCAAAGAAACATACGGAGAAGAAGTTCTAACTTCTTCCACCACAGATTACAACGACCAGTACGCGCTGGGTGTAACATGGCAGAAGATGCTCTTTGTGGGAGAATACCCGTTCCAGATCAACTTACCGGATCGAAAGGGGATCGGTTACTGCTCCGTTCTCATTTATCAGGGAGGGGTTGGTCCGGAAGTAAGCCTTGGGATCACAGACGCGGCATTGAACGGTGAGTGGAGTGGTTTCGCCTCCGGGCTTGTCACAACCGAAGAAGGTACGCGGCAATTTTTGGCCGATAGAATTGGCAAGGCGGTAACCGTCCGATATATGGTGGCGCGAACTCCCGAAGACAACGGGTTTGTCAGGCCCGGCTTTTTCAGCCCGATAATGCAGCACCTTTGGACAGACAGTTATTACACCCGCATACCCAATGAGTTAAATATCCTTCAGGGAATGGTTGGTCAACCTCTGGGGCCAAGCATCCTGGAAATGATGGGAATCGCGGGCGCGTTACAAGGGTATGGTGTGTTTTTGGAATATATTGTAGACGCTATTCCGGAACACCTTTAATTTTTTTCGAAGGGTAATCCAGTGTTTTATCCGTTTGGGTACCGGCCAGAAATGTCAGTTATGTTAAAATAACCGGAACGATGAATCACATCTGGTCACCCTGGAGAATGAGTTACATTATGAACCACGAGCACAAAGATGGCTGCATCTTTTGTGATGCGTTAAAACACGCCGATGGGGTAGAAAATCTGGTTGCTTATCGCGGAAAGCGCTCATTTATTATATTAAACCGGTACCCGTATACCAGTGGGCATTTGATGGTAGTACCCAATGATCATCAACCTTCCATGGAATTTCTGGATGATGATACCCGCAGTGAGATAATGATGCTATTGAACCTGTCGATAAAAATATTGCGCGCGGTCTATTCACCGGAAGGTTTTAATATTGGCTCTAACATTGGTGATGTAGCCGGGGCAGGGGTGGCAAGCCATACGCATTTTCATGTAGTTCCCCGATGGGGTGGTGACACGAATTTCATCACAACAACAGGCAATGCCCGGGTGATCCCTGAAGAATTAAGTCAAACATACGAACGTATCTGTAAAGCGTTGGCAGGAATGGTTTAACCTCTTCGTGAATATAAAAATTTCTACTCGAAAACGCAGAATGTTGAAAAATGAACAGAAAAAATCGGGCTGACTTTTGGACCAGCCCGATTTTACTTATGATATTTTTGTGTGATTCAGTGACCGGTGAATTCCATCACACAGCGGTTTGATGCTTGACTCACCACAGGAGCACAGGGTTACCCGGTTGCGGATCTCGAACGGCTGGCCGTCTGCCCGCTCGATAGGGATATTGCCCGTCACCCAGTACGATGCGCGAACCGCGCCATCACTGGTGATCTCGGTAGTCACCGCGATCTGTTCTGGCAGGTCTGGTTCGATATCAGGCTCGTTTTCAGACATGGAATACGTATACGCGCCGCTCGGGCAACGTTCTACCATGGCGATGATTTCAGCGCGTACTCTGGGTTCTACGGTATCCGGCATCATTTTTTTGATGTTTGTCAGCCGGTTTCCGCAAAAACCTGAATTCATGCAAAGCGTATTATCCAACTTTACTACCAATCCGGTTCCACCAGCGAGAATCTGCTTACGTTCTTCAAATGTATCGGTGGGTGCCGTTTCGGTACCGTCAAAACCGATTAGGCCGTGAGTACAGTCACAAAACGGAAAATCATGTGACTGACCGCAACGACATAAATAATACACATCTTCTGTGGGAATGCGATTTTCGGTTTTCCAGGTTAGCGGTTCGCCATATTCTGATACCACCTGTGATTTCATAACCAACGGAATACCGCCTTCTACGCGGTATGGGCCGTCATCTTCTACAACGATACGTTTTCGTGTTTCCTGTTTTTTACCGGAATGTTCCATTTTTTCTCTGTTTGTTTTAGCCCAGAATATCTCCGCCGGAAATGATCACTTCGATTTTTTGCATGACTTCCGGTGTGAGTTTTTCCACTACATTTAAGGCTTTCAAGTTTTCCTGTACCTGTCCAACCCGGCTTGCACCGGTAATTACTGTACTGACATTCGGATTTTTTAAGCACCATGCCAGAGCCATTTGTGCCATGGTTGTGCCCAGATCGGCTGCGATTCCCTGCAATTGTCTCACCTTCGCGATGGCGTTCTGGTTGGTCAAATGGTCTTTTAGCCACTCATACCCGGGCAGATCGCCTCGTGAACCTTCGGGAATGCCGTTATTATACTTTCCCGTCAATAATCCGGATGCCAAGGGGCTCCAGGTAGTGGCACCATAACCATAATCCGTGAAAAGACGGGCATATTCCACCTCAACCCGGCGGCGTACAAACATGTTGTACTGCGGCTGTTCCATAACCGGTTTGTGGAGATGATGCCGTTCAGCAATTTCAATCGCGGCAATAATTTCCGCCGCCGACCATTCGGACGTTCCCCAGTACAACGCTTTGCCCCATTCAATGATGTTATGCATTGCCCAAACCGTTTCTTCAATGGGCGTGGTGGGATCTGGCCGGTGACAGAAGATCAGATCAACATATTCGAGGTCCAAACGCTTTAACGAGCCGTTGATACCTTCAATTAAATATTTCCGATTCAGTGTGTTCTTTTCATTGGGGGAATCATTGATACCCCAGAAGAACTTAGTCGAAATAAGAAAACTGCCCCTTCGCCAGCCGAGTTTCTTTAACGCGGCGCCCATCACCTCTTCTGACAATCCTGCCGCGTAATTCTCCGCGTTGTCAAAGAAGTTAACGCCAGTATCATACGCGGCTGCCATAGCCTCTACGGCTGCGTCGACACCTACCTGGTTGTGAAAAGTAACCCATGAACCTAACGATAATTCGCTAATCTTGATTCCAGAACGTCCAAGATGACGATAGTTCATATTTTTACCTCCTGACGGGTAATTCGTTTAAAAATTGTATCATTTTACGGTTTTTGTTTGTCCGACTATATAATGACATAATTCGTCAAGGTATTTATCAGTTTCGTTGAACATTAGAGTAAAATTAATCTTTGTCTGATCATTTATTTTTATTTTCCGGGTTCTTTCATTCTATTGTTCTAATTACGCAAAAAATCTGAAATACAAACAGGGGAGTGATTTCTTTGATTGCCTGGAATTTCAACCCATACTCGATTGCTTTACTGCTCACTGGAACAATATCTTTTGTTCTCGCTGTTATGTTGTTTTTGCGATGGAGGAACAGAGAGTGTTTGCTCCTGGGTTTTGCCATGCTTTGCATTTCTGAATGGAGTTTTTTCCTGGGGCTAGAAAGCGCTGTCGAGGTTCAAGAATTAAAAATATTGTTCACTCAGCTCAGTTATTTTGGGGTAGTTAATTGTCTTCCATTTGTTCTGATATTTGTTTTGCATTATTTTGACAACCGAATAAAGCTGAAACTTTTGAGCAAGTTTTCGTTATGGATTATTCCAGTATTAGTTTTTTTTCTGGTCATAACGAACAATTCTCATCATTTGATCTGGTCCGCGTTTATCACCCCGCCGGATGCCGCATATCAAACCCTGGTCTATCTTCGTGGTCCGCTATACTGGCTTCATGTATCTTACAGTTATGTGATCGTTGTTGGGATAATGGTTATTTTGTGGAATAAATACCGACAATCCCGGTTCGCCATTTACCGAAACCAGGCTCTCATAGTTTTTCTGGCTTTTTTGCCGCCCATTTTCTGCAATTTTCTCTACTTGCTCCGTTTACCGGGTATTAAATATCTTGATCTGACACCTTTTGGCTTTTTTTATACCGGTGTCCTTCTCTTTATCGGTTTGAGTAAATTCAGCCTTCTTGAAATCGCGCCTGTAGCCCGAGAATTGCTGTTCGATGATCTACTGGATGGGATTCTGGTAATCGATGATTCAAAAAGACTGGTGGATATAAACAAAGCTGGACGAAGTTTTCTTCAATACCCGGACGATAACTGGATGGGCGTTTCTATTTCAGAAGGGGTGGTCAATATTCCAGGGTTGTTAGAAAAATTGAATCCGAAAAAGGCTTTTTCATATGAAGCAACACTGGAGGATAGCCAAACAATTGAAATAGACGGCCGGGCTATCCAGGCAGACGGGAACAGATTTGCGGGTTGGATGATCACCCTGCGCGATATTTCTTTCCGTAAAGAACTCCAACGCTATGAAATTGAGCGCCGGCAATTTGCCGAAGCACTGCGTGATGTTTCACTGGCGATCAACAGCTCACTCAATTTAACAGAGGTGCTTGAACGCATCCTTTCCAGTGTATTTCAACTTTTTCCCTGCAACATGGCGAATATAGCCTTGATCGAAGATGGAATCGCTCATGTCGAAGTTTTCCATGGGTATATCAGTCAAGAAGAGCAAGAATGGGTGCGGACAGCCACATTTAAGGTGGAAGATATTTACAATCTTAAAATGATGCGCGATACCGGCAAACCTATGTTTATCGCAGATACCCGGAAAGTGGATTATTTTCTCAACCCGAATGTGTTCAGTTATATGGGCGCGCCGATCAAGGTTAAAAATAAAGTGATCGGCTTCTTAAATCTGGATTCTGATAAGACCAATTCGTTTCAATCTGAAGAAGAATGCGACCGGTTAAAAGCGTTTGCCGATCTGGCTGGCATTGCCATTGATAATGCCCGTCTGTACCAGAAGATGGCGGAAAACGCGATCATGGATTCACTGACGGGTATCAATAACCGGCGAAACTTGCTTTCGATCGCAGAGAAGGAATTTGAACGATCTCGCCGTTACAATACCCCCATTTCCATCATTATGCTGGATCTTGATAACTTCAAATTAATTAACGATACCCGCGGCCATCAGGCCGGTGACATGGTACTGGCCGATGTGGGGAAAACCCTTTCCACATTTATCCGCAAGATCGATACAGCCGGCCGATATGGCGGAGATGAGTTCTGTATCATTCTCCCAGGTACAGGATTGGATGATGCCCGGGCGGCAGCCATCCGGCTGCTGGATGAATTCCACAGAGTAAAAGCCCCGAAAGTTAATAAAATTGATCACCTGCAGGCAAGTATGGGGGTTGCCTGTAAAAATGAAAACACGGAGACCCTGGAAGAATTACTGGCCAAAGCCGATCAGGCACTTTACAAAGCTAAAAATCTTGGCCGCAACCGGGTTGAAACTGCTTGATCAGGCGCCAGTTAAAACTGAACCAATCTCGCTGACACTATAAAAAATATGGTCGGGATTCCGGGATTCAAATACTTCCGGATCATTAAATCCCCATGTGACCGCCCCGAAAGCGATGTCCATTTTCTTTGAGGCTTCCATATCACGGATCTCATCTCCGATACTGATCACTTCTGCCGGATCTACATTAAATTTTTTTAGTACCCGTTGAAAACGTTTCTTCTTACCCAATAACGCGCTGCCACATTCAAAGTGACTGAATAATGCCGCGTTCTCACCCAACACGCGAATAACATTCTCGTAAGAATTGGAACTGACAACAACAAGTATCATTCCCAGACTGGCAAGGTCCTGGATTAATGCGTCCATACCTTCAAAGAGGGAGATTTTGTTGATATTTTGTGACATCTGATGATTTACATTGCGGCCAATCAATGGCAAACGCCACATCGGGAAATGGAAATATTTCAATAATTCTGAAGTAGACATCTTGCGCAATTCGCGCAATTGTTCCGGAGAGACTCGCTCGCGATGATATTTATCTGCCAATTCGTCAAGAATGCTCAGAAAGAATGGGAATGAATTGGCCAGAGTGCCGTCAAAATCAAAAATGGCAACTTTATATTTCATGGCGTTGTATGATTGATGGTTGGATATTCCGGGTTTTTGTTTTAGAATCAATTTCATTAAAAGATTTTATCAGAAACAATCCAGATAACCTGTAAAAAACCATTTAAAGAATTGTTAAGATTCGGGAGAAATCATGAAAGCTGCCGTTTTTGAAAAATTTGGTCAACCTATCCATGTGCAAAATGTTCCTGATCCAACACCAACCGATGATGGCGTGGTCATAAAAGTGATGGCCACCGGCCTGTGCCGTAGTGACTGGCATGCCTGGATGGGGCACGATACCGATGTGGTTCTTCCTCACGTACCAGGGCACGAATTGGCCGGTGAAGTGGTTTCTGCAGGTAAAAATGTACGCAACTGGAAGAGCGGCGATAGGGTGACGCTGCCATTTGTGTGCGCGTGCGGTGTTTGCCCGCAGTGCCAGTCTGGCAATCAGCAGGTGTGCGACCACCAATTTCAGCCGGGGTTCACCCACTGGGGTTCCTTCGCAGAATATGTGGCCATCGGCCGCGCTGACGGCAACCTTGTGCGTCTGCCCGAATCAATGGATTATGTGACCGCGGCCAGCCTGGGCTGTCGGTTTGTCACCTCATTCCGTGCCGTGGTGGAACAGGGTAAAGTGGCGGCCGGGCAATGGGTGGCGGTTCATGGCTGCGGTGGTGTAGGTCTTTCTGCCATTATGATCGCCAGCGCGGCTGGCGCGAGCGTGGTAGCCATTGATATCTCTGATGACAAATTAGCGCTCGCCAAAACCCTGGGCGCTACCGCGGTGATCAATTCAAAGAACGTGCCTGACGTGGTAGCTGCCGTAATGGATATCACAAAGGGCGGCGCGCACGTATCACTGGATGCGCTGGGTAACCCGACAACCTGCTTTAACTCCATAGCCAATCTGCGCAAACGCGGCAAGCATATCCAGGTCGGTTTAATGCTCGGCGGGCAGAATCATCCGCCTGTTCCAATGGATAAAGTGATCGGCCGTGAACTGGAGATTTACGGAAGTCACGGTATTCAGGCTTACAAATACCCGCAGTTGTTCGAAATGATCGAAACGGGTAAGGTTGACCCCGGCAAGCTGATAGGCCAGAGAGTTACTCTGGAAGAGGGAGCCAAATTCTTAATGGAAATGGATAATTTCCCGGGAACCGGTGTGATAGTGATCGACCGGTTCTAGAAGGTTTTCGCCCCGTCACCTCTGACAATAAAAAAGGAACGTTCACACATAAGACCCTTAGGGTTTTTAAACCTTAAGGGTCTGTTTTTTTACCCGGACCCTGAACAGGTCGAAAGGGCCGGATCTTGTTTTAACGAAGCGAGCCACTTACTCCATAATACTTGCCCGGATATCACGTGACAGCGCCACAAATTCCGGCGAGTAGCGGATCTCATCAGTACGAGGCCGTGGGAACGGGTCGTCCACCACGCGCGCCACTTTCCCGGGGCGTGACGTTAGCACCACGATGCGGTCAGCCAGCAGCAGCGCCTCAGATATGGAGTGTGTGACCATTACCACGGTGGTCTCACGGTTCTGCCAGATGCGCAGCAGTTCGGCGCCCATGTGTTCGCGGGTCAACGCGTCCAACGCGCCAAAGGGTTCATCCAGAAGCAGCAAGTCCGGTTCCATGATCAAGGCGCGGGCCAGTGCCACTCGCTGCGCCATTCCGCCCGATAAGTTGCGCGGCCAGCTATTCTCAAACCCGTCCAGCCCCACCAATTCGATGAATTCACAGGCAAGGTCGCGCGCGTACCCGGGATGCTGTCCCTGGATTTCCAGCGGAAGCGTGATATTTTCGATCACTGTCCGCCAGGGCATCAGATTGGCCTGCTGAAACACCAGCCCGATACGCGGCGGGTTGCCTTCAGGAGTGTTAAAAAGCAGACGTCCGCCGGTCGGCTGAATCAGACCAGCGATAGCCCGCAACAGCGTGGATTTACCGCTGCCAGAGGGACCGAGAACAGCCATGAAGCGGCACTCCGGCACCTCAAGGTTGACGGATTCCAGCGCGGCCAGACCGCCGTTCCCGTTGGGGAAGGTGACGGACAAATCTTCAATACGCAGCAGGGTTTCAGGGCTCATCGCAGTTCGGGTTACTTCCCGGGTAAGAATTCGTTGGTGTAAGCCTTTGAAAGGTCCAGTTCTTTTTGCAGCAAACCCATATCCATCAACAGAGTCTGCATGTTCTGCCAGGCTTCAGGATCGGTGGAGCCAGCCTGGTCGTTCTTCCAGTACTCAATAGACGCGGCCAGCACGGCTTTCTGAACCTTTGAATCGGCTTTATCGAAATTTTCGATGAATTTTTTGCAGATCTCATAGGCACCGTCAGGATCTTTGACCGCGTCATCCACGCCGCGCAACAACGCTTTGACCATCCCGCGCACCAGTTCCGGGTGGGCTTTGATCGTCTCTTCGTTGGTGGCCAATCCGTTGGCAACCAGTGTTGTGTAATCGGAGACTTTCAGGAGGGAATACTCCACCCCTTTTTCCTTAAGCAGGATTGGTTCATTGGTGGCATAGATCGAAGCGGCATCCACTTTCTTTGATGTAAAACTTTCCGCCTGGGTATAGCCGACGGGAGTCAATTTCACATCTTCCTCTTTCAGCCCGCCGGCGGCCAGCAGCGCGCGCAGGCCGATGTAGTTGGCGCCGTACGTGCCGGGCAGCCCGATGTTCAGTCCCTTCAGGTCAGCCGGTTTGGTGACGTTCTTTGCCGGGTCAACGATCACTCCCACCGGGAAGTTGTTGTACCAGGCGGCCGCGTAGACCACCGGCAGTCCCTTACCGCGGCCAAGCAATACCTGCTCGCCGGAGACGATGGCAAACTGAAGCTTACCCGCGCCGAGCAGAGCCACGGAGTCGGTTTCCATGTTGTAATCCAGGGTGACATCCAGCCCTTCTTCTTTGAAGTAGCCTTTCTCGATCGCCACATAGAGCGGGGCGAACTGCACATTGGGCACATAGCCCAGCGGCAGCTTGATGGGAGTCAACGCGGCGGATGGGGTTGAAGCGGCCGTGCAGGATGTGAGCAGCAAAGCCAGAGTGATGATGGATAAAAGTATGGAATTACGTTTCATTTTGAGTCCTTATTGTGTATTTGGCGATAATTCGAAATCGGGTTCTGACTGCCAGGAAAGGAAGTGCTTTTCCAGCAGCAGCACGGCGCCGTACAGCAGCAGCGCCAGGGTGACCAACCCGCCGACAGCAACAAATACCAGGGCGGTATCGTACTGACCGCGTCCCAGGTTGACCAGAAATCCCAGCCCTCGATCTGCCCCTACCAGTTCACCCACCACCGCGCCGATGACGGACAGTGTGGCTCCCACCCGCAGCCCGGCAAAGAAGACTGGCAGCGCGGCAGGGATTTCGAGCAAAAGCAGGGTTTGTCTGCGTGTGGCGCGCATGGAGCGCATTACATCGCGCAAATTTTCAGGGACAGAACGCAGCCCGGTGATGGTGTTGATCAGCACCGGGAAGAAGACCGTCAATCCGCAGATCAGCACCTTACTGCCCATGCCCGGACCGAACCAGATGATCAGCAGCGGGGCAATGGCTGCCACCGGAACCGCCTGGCTGGCGATAAGGTATGGCGAAAGCAAATTCTCGGTGGTGGGCGACTTGACCAGCGCGTAACCAATGAGAGTAGCCGCGCCGCCGCCGGCCAGAAGGCCCAGCAGAACCTCGCCCAGGGTGACCAGGGTATGTGTCAGCAGGTGACCGCTTTCCAGCATGTCCCAAAAGCGTACGGCCACTTCCACCGGCGAGGGTAGGATGAAGGCCGGCAGGCCGGCCATCATCACAGCGAACTGCCATAGCAAGAGACCGCCGGCGAGAGACAGCGGGAGGAACCATCTCTGCCGCCTTGCCTGGCGGGAAGTCAACAATACCTTTGGTTTTTTGAGAGGTGTGTTGGCGGTCATTAAACAAAAATCCCGAAAACAATTCTGGTTTTCGGGGCGGAGGCTGGCGGAGAACTTACGTTTGTGCCTTGTCAGTTTGCCAGCAAATCCTTCTTGCATCCGGACTGTACCGTCGACTCTGGAATTTCACCAGATCATGCGCGCGATGTATTGCGCTCGTGGGTTGTCACCACCGATCGGGAATTGAGGTTGTGTCGCCTCGCACCCTGCCCCGAAGGAAATTGAATTTTGTGAATTATAGTACAAGATGGGGCAGGGTGCAAATGGGGGTAGAAAGAAAAAAGGGGAGTGTAATATTCCCAATTTTTGGTAAATAAAAAATAATTAGTCAAACAAAGATAATCTAATTTTGGTCGTTACTCAAATTCCTCCACTATAACAAAGTAAATTGATCAACTGCTTCTCTTATAATGGAATCCCATTCGTATTGGATAAATTCAAAAGACTGTGTTACATGAAGACTTTCATTATATGGAGTACTACAAAGAAAATCTTTTAATTCTTCATTTAATTCATAGGATTTCTTCATTGCGAATACTTTTCGTAAAAGAAAACTTATTTGGTTTGAAGCATTTTTTTTATCTAAGATATCAATCGCTAGAAAGTATTGACTATTCCCTGGAGAAGAAAATAGTCCATCAGTTTTTGTTGAAAGATTATTTGCTCTTCTCATAATAAACCGGATAGGATGCTCATTTCCTGAATCACTAAGTAAAGAGAAATCTTTTGCAACAACCTTATAAAATTTTAATTTAGGAATAATTACATTATTAAGTATTGATAACCAGTTATCCGGGTTCGTCTCAACATTTAAATCCATTGATGACGAGATTGAGAAAGAACGTAAAGACAATAATGAAAAGATAATTAATTTCTCTTTCTCATTTAACGGCTGATTAATTAATGATGTTCTAATTTTTTCACTTTGAATTTCTTCAAGCAGTAAATTAATATCAATTATGTTTTTTGATGACTCAATTTGCCATAAACCAAGAAATGTTATTATGTATTCTAAATTAACTGCATCTGTCTTTCTAATTAAACCTAATGTTTCCAAGGTATCTAATCTGTTATTGAATAGATTCGGATATTTAAT
The DNA here is from genome assembly GCA_024363285.1 of Leptolinea sp. HRD-7. Lineage (GTDB taxonomy): Bacteria > Chloroflexota > Anaerolineae > Anaerolineales > Anaerolineaceae > Leptolinea. The sequence continues at coordinate 1,657,023 of AP024710.1, forward strand.
CGAAGAATCAGTAAAGATTTTTAATGAATTATTACTATTAATTTTCATAAGTGTTAATATTGCAGATCCCTTAATTAATTTCCCTCTAGAATTTAGTAACGTTGAAACAAGCTTTTCATAATGGCTAGTTAGGTAACTCATCATAATTGGATCTAGTGGCATGAAACTAGGTTGATTTATCATAGTAGTGAAGTTATCTCTACCTTTTCGCCTTTCTGCACAATAATAGCCAACAAAAGCTTTTTTTCGTAATAAAGCTCCTTTAGCTTATCTTTAATAGGTTTTAATGAAGTTTCATCCATAGTTGCTACTTCATCAAAAAGCGCAATAATTTTCTTGTTATCATTTAAGTTTAATTTACTGCGTAAATACATTGACTGACTTTGTCCTGTACTTAAATCAGAAAACATGATTTCAATTACTTTTTTATCTAAATCTTCAACAATTATTGAAGATTTTAATAAATTCAATTTTTGAATTTTATATTCGCTTTCGATATGTCGGACATGTCCAATTTTTTTTCCTAAATAAATACCAAGATTGTCTAAATATCTCATCTCATTTTCCTGTAATTTCTGTGTAAGAATTCCCCCGGAAGTTATTTCTTTACTATGTTTTGCATAAGTCATAAATTGGTTTTTAAATCTTTGTTCAAGCCTTTGAACATATTGGAATAATACTTCAATCCTGTTTAAATATTGATAATATGGATGGGTTTCCCTATTATTCATCTCTGAAATAAGATTAGTTTTTATAGTAATATTACGTTGGATAGCTTCAATTCTATCTTTATATGAGTGAATTCTTTGAGTGAATTCTTCAATGGTTTTTGATAATTGAATATCACTTGCGTCTAAATATGTGGAAATTTCACTTGCTTGTTTTGTTTGATTTAGTATTATTCTTGCTTTTAATGGATCAATACCATTAGCTACTAGCGTTTTTCTTAAATCAAACATATCTGCTTCAGATTTGGCGATAAATCTTTTTAATTGTTCTTGTTCAATAGTCCTTGCTTGAATATTTATGTAGCTCGGATCAGGGTCTTGAGCTTCAGTTTCTCTAAATTCAGAAATTAAATCAATCGTTTTTTCTAATTGCTGTATGAATCTTGACAGGTTTTCTTTGCATAATGACAGATCTTTTATATTCTTGTTTTTTTCCTGGAAAATCTTGATTTCTTCGGACAACAAACCTAAGAAAGAACTAACAGTCTGGTTAAATCCCGGGAGGGTTAAATCTGAAAACCGCGCATCACTAAGAATTGAGATTAATCTTTCGTAGACCTCATACCTCTCAGATTCTAATGAATCAGAAATTTTTTCTTTTTCGATGAGAGTATCCAATAAGGTAACAAAATAATTACTTTGATTTCTCAGAGTATGATGGTTTTGAGGAAAGTTAACTTCATCATCAATACTTGATTGATCCCATAGAATAAATCTATCTTTTTCATTATTTGGTAATATTTTTTCTAATAGTATCCTTGTACCAAAAAAGAGTGTTCTGCATGTGTTGATACTTTCTTTTATTTGATTAGATATTTCAGTTTGCTTTTTTGCAATTTTTGTTCCTTTAACTTGTGTACAACTAATCTCTTCTTTGACTTTTGCGTATCTCTTTTTGCTTTCTTCTAACCTGTCATATAAACTTACGTATGTCCTAGTTAGAAAATAAGTGTTTAGGTTTTCCAAGAAAAATTGATGTGCTTTAAGGTCTTTTTCATTATTTTCCAACTCATCAATCAATTGTTTTCTTTTATTTTCTAAATCAGATAATATATTTGGATCTTTTGAATTTCGTATTTCTTCAATCTTCGTCCTTAAAAAATCTTTTAGGAGCCCTATTCGATTTCCTAAATCATTCTGTTTTGTCTGGATTTCAGAAATTAATTGAGGAAGACGTTCTAATGGTTTTTGTGGGATATCATAGATAACTCTAAATTCCTTAAAAAATGTTTCTGCACTCAATTGAGTGGATTTATCACCGACTTTTTTTATGACTGAAATATCTTGAGTTTCTCTATTTTTCTTTGAGGATAATATAGATAATCCCATTTCTGGATTATCTATACAAATGTCAAATATAACTTTTTGACGACTTGATGATTGCAATTCTATGATTCTATTTTTTAAAACGGGGTCAATTTCATCTGTGGATAATTTGTTTCCAAATAAACCTAAAGCAATAAGATTCAATAATGTACTTTTCCCAGAAGCATTTGGAGCTTTTATGTAAAGAACATTACTTTCAAACTCTTTTGGTAAATCTTTGGGTTTAAATATTTCGATATCTCCAGATATATCTCTTTCCAAGGTGTAATCAATTTTCAACATCTTCCCCTTCTTCCTTCTTGTTAATAAAAGAATCAAGAATTTCCATATTACTTTTTCCGAGAAGAATTTGATGCAATATATCTACTTCATTTTCATTATCAATAACTGATGAAAATAAATCAAAGAGATTTTTATCAAAATTAGGATCTTCCATTTAAAACACCTCCGATAGAATATCTAGGAAGAGACTACTCCACAAAGAGCGAGTGGAAACTTAATTACTCGTAATTGGGGAATATTATGTATGTTTACTACGGAGAAACCTGGATCTAATGATTGAATTTCATCACCCGAAATCCCAAAATTATTGTTTGAGATTCCATCTGATCGAAAAAATATTTTTGAATTAATTACACTTGATAAACCTTTGGGTAGGTCATTGGGATTTTGTGAAGCAAAGACAACACCTATTTTTTGACTTCTGCCAGTTCTGCAAATGGTATCTAAATCGCCAAGCGCTTCCCTTGAACTTTCGGTGTTATAAAATTGGTGGACTTCATCTATGATAACTAATATTGGGACTTGACTTACATGTTGACTTTTAACTTCAACAATTCTCTTTAGAAGATGCCGCAATAGTATTGATCCAAATTGTATACCGTTTGCACCAGCAACATTGATAATCGACATTTTCCCAAAACCCAAAATATCATCCCAATCCAAAGATTTCGCATCGTTGTTATCAAAAAAGTTTATTGCATAATTTAAGTTTCGTCTAATGTTCTGATAAGTTCCACTAGCAAGTTTTATCTGGGATTCATCATTCCTTGTATTTAGAGTATTGAATGTTGGATTATCTTGTCCATTTTCGAAATATTTCACAAAATCAATAAATGTTCGACCATTTAATCTTAGTTGCCAATATCTAAAGATATCGGGGAAGTTTTGGGCACCAATTTCAGAGATATTTTGCAATAAACCAGTTAATGATTCTGGATCAATTTTATTAACATCTAATGTAATCTTCTGACATATTGAATAATTAATATTCTGGAAATCTTCAATTCTTGTGTTTGCCGGGTAATACACAACACAATTTTCAATTCCGTGAGGAGTTTCTTTTAATATTTTCCATTCTTCTGATATTTTTTCTGAAAATGGAAAAGAAGGTTGGTCCATACGTAGGAAGTCTGTATCTTTTACATTTATTGCTAATACTGCTCCATTCATTTTTTCGCAAAAGTACTGGGCCAAGTATTTCATAGCAACAGTTTTTCCACTACCAGTTTTTCCACATATTTGCATTTGATGAAAAAACATCTCTTCAGGCAATTTTGATGTTATCAGTTGTAATTTATCATCTACAAGGAGTTGGTCTTGTCCTCCGTGGATAGTAGCCAAAAAAACTTTTGGCCCATTATCAATATTTCCGAATGCTATATCTATTTCATCTTGAGTAGATCTTCTCGCTATTGATTGTGGTGGGATAAAATCAATTTTCCCATCATTACGAGAACTAATATTTTTTACTCTATAGGCTAAAATTATATTCTGACACTTTACATCACCATACAATCCGGACAAATCCATATCAACAATTAATGGTGATGGTTTATATGGTTCGAATTGACTACTGTCATCAACGCGCAAGATGAACTTAACATCATTTTTCTTGTCTTCAACTGTTAAATATGAACCTTTAGGAAGAATACCAGGTCTTTCATTTTCACTTTTCGTTTTTGAAACTAAACGGACTTTTCCATTTTCTTCACCTAGGACAATCCATGCCATTTTTCACCCTCCAAACCTTGATTGATCCATTGTCTTTGTAAGACTTGAATTTTTTAGTAATAATTCAATATTCAGGGTTCTTATTACTTCTCGAGCATACATTTCAGAAATTGCAATTGGCCTTATTTGGGGATTTGATGTGTCACCATGTACCAACATTAGGTAATAAATCAGATCAAATAATTTTGGGAAATACTCTGAATAAAGTTCATACGTTTTCGGATGAAACTCAATCCTTTGCGGAGTTATTGAAGCATAGGTCTTGAAATAGCAGAATAATTTTGAATTTTCATTGTTATATGAATCTGTATATAGAAAAAGAGAACTTCTGGATCCTTTATCTAGTATTGAATAAGCCCAGTGTAAATCAGAATTGAATTCATACTTAATTGAAGGGATATTTTCTACAATCATGTTACTTTCGCTATTCTTTACAAAGAATATTGGAATAATATTATGTTCATGAAGATAGTTGATAAGATCTAATGAATAGCTTGTTATATTTCCCCCGATCATAGGACCATCAATAAATAAAATCGAGCTATTTAGCGCATATTCCATTATCAATGAATTTCGGTCAATGGCATAATCTCTATTTGCTTCGCTCGCTTGATCGTCAGTATATTTAATATATTTTGAATCTTTCTGCAATCTTTTCGATTTAGTGTAAAAATAAAAAGTAATTTTACTTACAGGGGCAAATTCATTATTTACGTAATATGTAAGCGAATGGCAAGTAGCATGAGCTTCACCCTCTAATGCCAAGAATTTATATTTCGATTCATCATATCCGGCAAAAGCTACTTGCTTTGAAAAATCCTCGCCAACTTTGGCGTCTAATCTATATTTTCCAATATCTTCGAAAGTCTTCAGGATCGGGTTTTCTACTATTGAATTTGGAAATGTAAACTCACCAACTTGAGGTTTTTGAGTAATCGTGATATTAGAGTTGCGAACTTCTCTAATTCGCGTGCTGAATTCATCTTGAAGTACAACTTCATTTAACTTTTGAAGTCTCTCGGTTTCAAATTCTACATTTACCAGATTCTTTTTCACATTTTCCCCGCGTATTTATTTTTTCCTTTGAATAATTAATTCTTCTCCAATATGTTGTTTCTGTGCTCGATGAAACAGGTTTATTTTTTCAATAGTTTGGTGTTTATAAATTTCAGTGATGAAATCGTTATTATCATAGGAGACAATCCACTGGTATTCGAACCCATTCTGAAGGTATTCGGCAAGACGCAAATGATCAGATTTCTCAAAATATTGCCGATAAAGTTCAGGTCCTTGTTTAAAATAAGGAGGATCAATATAAACCAGTGTATTATCCACTGGAGTTACAAGTTTATTCAACATCACAACAGCATCTTCATTAGAAATTTCAATACGGTCAGAAAAATTTGAAAGCATTTCAATTTTTTTTATCAATTCTCTCTTATTAAATCTCGCATCTATTTTCCATTCACTTAACTGTTTTTTTCCTCCTATAGGTCCAACTCGATTTGTGATCATTCCAGATCGGCTACAACGATTCACAAAAAAAGCCGCGAATCCTAAATCGAGTTCCGAAAATTTTTCAAATTTATGTTCATCCTTTAATATTTTTTTCTGAATTTCCCAGTTTTCAAGGTTGATATCAGTTTCTTCAATTCTCTTTATAATATTGTATGGGGTGTACAGTATTGTTTTCCATACAAGATAAATTAATGTGTCAAAATCATTTATCTTAACTTTTTTAACAAAATTATTCTGGATTAACCAAAGAGAAATACCTGCCCCACCGGCGAATGGTTCAACGAAAAAATCCACATTTCCTTTTTCTTCAATTAAATCTCTAATTAGATATCGAAGTGAGTATTTACCTCCAGGATATCTAAAAGGGCTTAGAGTTCGCATAAAGGTCATATTCCCTTTTTTATTATTACTGAATTATAACCATTATAGCTTTCATACCAATATGCCATAATTCTCAAAATTTCAATCCTTATGTAATTTATGTTAAAACTGAAATAAATGTTTATATTAGAGTAAATGAAAACTTCCAATAAAAAATGCTAAAATTAACTCAACAAGGTTCAGTTTATCAGGAATGGTGGGCTATGAAACGTTTGATCTGTTCCATCGGCATTTTTGTTCTTCTCACCCTTGCTTTTTCTGCCTGCACCATCAGAAGATCAGATTCTGGCAACGCCCAACCCACAAAAACCTCTGAAGCCCAGGAAGCCGGCAACGCCATGAGTGACCTGGCCACGCCGGAACCTGAGATCACCGATACGATTGAAGAACCCACTGAAGAATTACCCACTAATACGGTGAAACCAGTGAAGAAAACCGCGACGGCAACCAGACCAATCAAAGTAATCAGCCCGACGGCAGACCCCAAGCTGGTGGCATTCAATAAGTTGATCGGTACCTGGAAGGTGATCAAGATCTCTAAAAGCGACCGGGGAGTCTCCTGGCAGGAAATAGGAAATTTCCTGACGTTTCAAACGGACGGAATGATGACCATGGATACCGTTGACGGAAAAAGTGAAAGTATAAAATTCCGGATCGAAGGGAAACAGGTACTGTTTACCTTCGCAGATGGGAAGAAAGAACGCTGGACATATACGTTTACCCAGTCTGACAGCGGATTGACATTGAGCAAACTGGGGGCATCGGAACGCATGGATATGGTGAAGACGGAATAATCTGACGAAATGATCCGGTCTCGGCCGGATCATTTTTTTTGGGGGGGGCTGAAATTGTTCTACTTTATACCATTCAAGAGCTGCAGTTGCCCGGTTGCTCCGAGATATGCCCCCACGGCCGCGTTGGCCAGCGTGAGCAAAAACCCGATGGAACACAGAATCACCCCCGCGATGGCAGTGCCGCGTTTGGTATTGGCGTTGATGCCCAGAATCCCGAAGACCAACCCGGCAATGGTCACCGGAGCGCCGCAGATGGGCAGCAACCAGGTTCCCAGGCTGAGTAAACCGAGTACGAAGGATGTGGTGGATTTCCATGATCCGGAAGTTTGATTTTCCATGCTCTTCTCTCTTTTCAGAAAAATACCGGCTTTCGTCCAAAGTTCTTTTTACACGACTTTAACTCTATACAGACGAATACCGGTCTATACTTACAATTGTAACCTCCCTTAATAATAGAAAAGTTGGATGTATGAAAGAATTTAAAACCGTTCTCTATGAAGCGGTTCTTGTGTCTTTTGCCAAGATTCTGGCAAAATATGATGTTTTCACGCAAAACATCATTATGCGTGATATCGGTAAAGAGATTATCGGCTATCTCAATGATCATGGCTTCGGGTTCAATGAAGCTGGCTCAATTGATGATCTCAAAACATTGATCGACCTGTTCGTAAAGAATGGTTTCGCGGAATCTTTGACGGTCATCCCGGCAGAAAGAGGAGAAAACTATATCTGGAAAGGCCTGTATGGTAATGAGGCGTATAAAGAACTCTATGATTTATCCCTTAATCCATTCCTTGCCTGTCCATTAAATCTGTGCATGGTTTATCTAACTTCCAAATATAAGAAGAAATTATTGATGCACCGCAAAGAATTTGTCAGTGACAGTATCACGGAAGCTCAATACGAACTGGTGGATGACGATACCCCGCCCGCTGAGTGGGTAATTGACGAAATGGTCGTCGATTCAGCGAGAATGTTTGAGATCGCTTTTGAAAAGCAGAAACTTTACCATAAGCAGGCAAACACCGATTACCTGACCGGTCTGCACAGCCGCCAATCCATAATGGAAAAAGGCAACAAGCTCTTCCATTATTCGCGGATAGATAATCACCCGTTCTCGCTTCTGGTGTTCGATATTGACCGGTTCAAAGAGATCAATGATACGTACGGACACATTGCTGGCGATGATATCCTTTGTCAATTTGCCAAAATCTTACAGAGATCCGTTCGTGGCTCAGATATGGTCGGGCGAACCGGCGGAGAAGAATTTATCTTGCTTTTACCCAACACGCCGCAATCGCGGGCTGTCGAAATTGCCGAGCGTCTACGGAAAGAAGTGCAAGATACGAGATTTGAAATCGGGAATGATAAGAGAATTGAGCTGACCATCAGCGTGGGCGCCGCCAGTGATAACGGTACCTATGAAGATTTCAGAGCGTTGATTGAGCAGGCTGATTTTGCCCTGTACCGGGCAAAGAAATCAGGCCGAAACCAGATCGCCGTCGTTTGACCTATAAAAATCTAATCGTGATTTACCCGCACAGGTCATCATACAATTCCGGCCGGCGGCATTGGAACAGGTCGTTCTGTTTGGTGACCATTTTGTTATCCGCGGCATTCAAGTCAACTTCGGCCCATACCACGTCGGCTGACTCACCATCTGCCTGCGCCAGCACTTCACCCCTCGGAGAAGTCACCTGTGAAAAGCCGGAGAAGGAAAGGTCGCGGTCAACGCCGGTGCGGTTGGCGGTGGCGGTGAAAACCCGGTTCTCAATGGAGCGGGTGAGCATGGCTTTCTGGCACCATGGAAGCACCAGATTTGACGGGTGCAGAATGATCTGCGCGCCGCGCAGCGCCAGGCTGCGGGCCATTTCAGGAAAGAACCAATCGAAGCAGATCATCACCCCGAATTTTTGGCCGCGATAATCGAACACCGGCGGTTTATCATTTCCTGGTTTAAAGAATGTGACTTCATTGGCGAACAAATGCGCTTTTCGGTATACCGTGATCAGGCGGCCGTCACCATAAACTGCGGCAGAGTTATACAAAACTCCGTCAGACTGTTCACATAAACCGCCTACAATCAACCGCCCGGCGGCTGACCAGTCACGCAGCAGCGCACAGAACGGTCCTTTGTCTGCTTCTTCTGATGTTAAAGCCGCCTGATCAATATCTTCAAAGTTGTATCCCGAATTGGCCAGTTCCGGTAAAACCAGTACGTCGATACCGGTATCGGCTGCCTGGTTCAACAGCTCGCGGATAATCGAAAGATTGGCTTGAGTATCTGCGAGTTTAAAATCAGCCTGGGCAACACCGATCTTGAGCATAAATTTACCCTTTTACAAAAATTGTCCTGACCAGTCTACCACCGGATAATGGCCGCGGCAACTATGCAGGTGAGAGCGAGGTGATACGTCATCATTTCGAATGTTCGGCCGCCGGGGAGCGCGTGGACAAACCGGTTGTATCCAAGCAACCCATCAGACAGCAGGAACAGTATCCCTCCACTGGCAGCGAAGAGAGATGCGGCAGGCGGCCAATCAGTCCGCAGCATGGTTTGACAGGCCGCGAGGGTCATCAGGCATAATACCAGACTGTACAAAATGATGGTTTGAAATAACCGCTTCCCCTGCTTTCGGGTTTGAAGAGCCTGGTTCAAATTCTGGAGATAGAAATATATCCCTGTTCCGATAAGAGCGGACAGGGCAAATAGTATGGGATGCACAACCGGGAATGGAAGAATAAACCCGGCTATATAGCCGGTATGTGCCAGCAGAAAACTCACCAGTCCGGCTAAAAAGAACCTTCGCGGCAATAGAAGTAATACGTCACCAACCAGTGAAAAGCATAATCCCGCGCCAATCCATATCTTGCCGCCAGACCAGTCACCATCTGAAAGGCTCCAAAAGATAAGCGCGGCTGTCACCGGCATTTTTGTCGCGGCCGCCAGTCTGGACATACCTTTCCAACGCGCCAGCCAGTGAGTCAGGGCAAATACAAGAGCCGTGATAAGCCAGGGATTCAGCGTGTCAATCAACGGTCATCCTCCGTGGAATTGATTTTGATCCGTATGTGGACAAGATTCCTGACATAATGGCGCTTTATTTACCCGTTTTTGATTGTTTAAGGATCAAATTAATAAATGTGTTGACAATATCCGGATCGAATTGTTTCCCGGCCTGATCTTTCAGGTATTGCACCACCTGATCAGGCGGCCAGGCTTTTCTATACGGTCGGTTCGAAGACAATGCGTCCCAAACATCAATCACCGAGAAAATCCGCGCGGGTAAAGGAATTTCGGTACCTTTTAAACCATTGGGATATCCGGTTCCATCCCATTTTTCATGATGGTAGTACGGGATATCCAGAGCAGGGGTAAGGTATGGTATCCGTGAGAGCAGCCTGTACGCGTAGATCGGATGTTTCCGCATAACTTTCCATTCCTGTGCAGTGAGCGGTCCCTTTTTTAGCAAAATTTCGTCCGGGATTCCCATTTTGCCAATGTCATGCAGGCTGGCTCCCCGACGAATATTGATCAAATCCTTTCCGTTGTATCCAAACGCTTTGGCCAGTGAAACGGTGTATTTAATGACGCGTTTACTGTGTCCAGCGGTTTCGTGTTCGCGAAGTTCTAATGCCTGGGCCCATCCTTCCAGAGTCGTTTCGTACGCTTCAGCCAGTTCCGCGGCTGTCTTCTGTGTCTGTTCGTGCAGGGTTGAACGATAAATAGCATTCGCCGCGATATCCGTCACCGCAGATATCAAACGTAATTCTTTGCGTGAGATTTCACTCTTCCTGCCTATCCAGATGAAACCGATCAATTTTTCCTGCGCAACCATGGGCAGGCCGGCACACCCGATGATCCCGTAGCGCGCCCACTCGTGATAGAACGCGCGGGCGTCTTTTTCGAGGTTTGAGGTCAAGAATGGCTGTCTGGTTGCGCCTATCACGGCGTTCATTCCGGTGCCGCTTTTCTGACGCTGTCCTATTAACTTTTCCCACATTCCATATGCGGCTTCTACCACAGCGTCGCCGGATTGCGGGTCGATAATCTCAATTGTTTCACAGTCACAATTTATCAGGTTGGCTATCTCATTGACGATCACGGGCAGCATTTCTTTAAGCCCCGACGCGGTGCGCAAAGCGGAACTCAATGAGGCAATAGCCTGAAGTTCATGTTCGCGTTGACGCCTATCGGTGATATCGTGGATGATATGCATGATTGCCGGTTTCCCGTCATACACAATTTTTTGACTGGATACTTCCACGTCGATGAATTGGCCCGATTTGCACCGATACACAGTTTGATAATCGGAGATCTCTTTTGTTTCCAATTCCTGATGCCTGGCTGCCAGTTGTTCATCTGAGACAATCGGTTCAAGATCCAATGGCGTGAGGGTTAGTAGTTCCTGGGGGGTATAACCAAGCATGGCAGGTGCGGCATCATTTACTTCCCGAAAAGTGGAAAATGTTCCATCATGAGAGCTTGTAAAAATTAGAATACCATCTCTGTTGGATTTAAAGAGTTCGCGATATTTTTTTTCGCTTAGCTCAATACGTTCTTCCGCTTTTTTTCGTTCGGTTATGATCTCGCCAAAAACAGAAATACCGAATACCAGATCATCCACTTTCAGGGTGTTTAAATTAAGCTGCACAATATCTGTAGTGGAAAGAACTTTGTATTCGGTGGAATATGAGCCGGTTTGAAGCGTTTTTTCATATAAACCACGCCAGAGTTCCACATATCCTGATTCTGCCGGATACAGATCTTCTGGCCTCATGCCGGTCTTTACTGTTATGCCGCGATTCTCCAGGAAGTATTTCTCATAGGTGGGATTCCAGGTTATTAATCCAAAATCCACAGGGTCGACAGACCAGACCATATCTGAGGTGTTATCAACAATTGCTTTGAAGAGTGTTTGGGTTTGCGCCAGTTCCTTCTCAGTCTTCTTTTTTGCTGAAAGATCAATATCGATAAAATACAATTCAGGAGCATGGAAGGGTGAATTGACAACGGCCGGGCTTGAGATCACAGGTACTCTCGACCCATCTTTTCGCAAGAAATAATACTCTTCAGGCGGACACGCGATACCCGTCTTGAGCATATTTTCTAGATTCGTCCGAACTGTGTCACGCAATTCTGGTGGAACAATCAATTCAAAGATGTTACGCCCCCTGGCTTCTTCGCTCGTGTATCCATACAATAATTCCGACGCCCTGTTCCATTGATGTATCGTTCCATCGGGTGAAAAACTTTGAACTGCTATTGACGCGACCCCCTGTAGCAGATTGCCAAATCTTGTTTCACTTTCTCGTAATGCTTCTTCTGCGGCTTTCCTTTCAGTTATATCTTGAATAGTACCGGTCATTATGATCGGTTTGCCATCTTCATCAACGAGGATCTTACCAAGCCCTAAGACCCATCGAACTTCACCATCGGATTTTCGGATTATCCGGTATTCTTTATTGAACGTATTCCCCTTTTTGACAACTTCCTCAAGATAATAGTTGGCCATCATCTCCCGATCATCCGGATGGATCAGGTCAATCCATGTTTTATACGAATGTGGAGTATCCTGAGTTATGCCGAATATGTCGTCTAATACCTCAGATGATTCCCAATTGCCGGTAATGAGATCGTTTTGATATGAGCCAATATTTGCCGCGCGTTGTGATTGTTTAAAAAAGTCTTCGCTCTCTTTTAACTTTTTTTCCGCCTTTTTCCGTTCAGTAATATCGAGAGTCACCCCGGCCAGCATTTTCTCCTGCCCGGCTTGGTCGATCAAAAATTTATGCGTTGACCATACTTTTCCCCCGTATTCCTCTTCAATCGCCTGGTTGATCTTTGATTCAAAAATCAACCTGTCGTCATCTTCAATTTTTTTCCCGAATTCCTCTCCAAAAAGCTCTTGATTGGTCTTTCCCAACATTTGGTCAGGGTCTAATCCGAGGTAAGTATCAAATCCCTGGTTGGCTAATATTGTTCGCCCATTTGCGTCCTTAATGTAAACAAGCCCCGGAAAAAATTGCATAAAGCGTTTGAACCGTTCTTCGCTTAATTGAAGAGCTTCTTCCGCTTTGGTTCGCGCCGCGTTTTCATCTCGAACTTTTTTCAGTGAAACTTTTAAGTTGGTGATGACAGTTGAGATGAAAATATGCATAAAAATAAGCGAAAGGCTGAAAAGAAACCAGGAAGCCGCGGGCGAGAATTCAAATACCAGTGGCGCGTTAGTTGACATGTAAGGCATAAATGCCAATCCGAGCGACGATAGTACCCCAATGATAAGAAAAATTAACCCGAATCGGCGGCTTACTATGAAACTGATCACAACGGTTGATGTCAAAATCACCGGCATTAATGGGCTGTTGATATTTCCTCCTATAGCGGCAATTCCATAGAACAACACCCAGGCTGGAATAGCCATGATCAACACCGCGAATTCAATTTTCCCCCGTTTTAAAAAATGCCTGCCAATAAAGAATAACAGGATAAGGAATGCAATAATCAGCCATGACTCAACCTTGCGATTGGAAAACAGCGGGACGAAAATCAGCGCGGTAGACATCAGAACAATCAGAAGAATTACTCCCATTTTGTTCAGAATACCGGCTATAGTGGATGTTTCTTCATCGCCGGGAAAATCCGGTGATTTTAGCCATTTTCGCAATCTTGAAAGCAATTAACACCTCCCAACTGCGAAAATTTTTATTTCCCTGGGTTTCATTATAGGAAATCAGACCTTTTCACGCAATTGATGTGAATTCAATGAAGTTCTCTCAAAAATCTCCATTTCACCTCCATAATGCCTACACAATCACACGCCATACTGTGTGCAAGATAAAAACAGACGCAAGTCTACTGATTCTGGAGGATTGAATGTCAAAAACAGGTTTAAATTTTTTTCGTGTTATCGCTGCCATCGTGTTGTTAGCGGTGATCTTTGGCGGAGGCGCGATGGCTTTTCATGCGGGGCAGGCACAGGGATACGCCCTGGGTTTGTCTGCTGTTGGCGCTGCCGGATCGGACGCTTCTGAGCAATTGAAACCGTCTGTTCCGTATTATCCAATGATGCCGGGTTATCCCTTCCACCCGTTCATGGGTTTCTTTGGGATCATTCCGGTGTTGATCGGTTTGATGATCGTTTTAAGTATCTTCAAACACCTGATTTTAGGTTTCCCGCATCGTGGATTTTGCCGATGTAGTGGGAAGTTCTACCGGCATCCATTCTGGGATTATGAAAAGATGGAAGACGAAGAAAAATCAGATAATAAAACGTCAGAGAATTCAGAAAAAGCTTGATGATACAGGGTCCAACTCGTTCGGGTTGGACCTCCACCTGTCTTGATATAAAGTACACTATTACCATGCAGGAATTAATACTGGTTGTTGATGACGAACCGAAAATAGTCAAGCTTACAAGTGATTACCTGGAAAAAGATGGATTTCGGGTGATCAGCGCGAATGACGGCCGTACGGCGCTCGAAGCAGCCCGGCGGGAAAAGCCAGACCTGATCATTCTTGACTTGATGCTGCCCGATCTCGATGGGTGGGAGGTCTGCCAGACGCTGCGGCGCGAGAGCGGCATTCCCATCATCATGTTGACCGCGCGTTCTGATGAGAGTGACCAGATAGTTGGGCTTGAACTTGGAGCGGATGACTATATTACCAAACCGTTTTCCCCTCGCACACTTGCGGCCCGGGTACGAGCGGTTCTGCGGCGTTCTCAGGGACGGTTAAAACCTCAATCAGTTATACACGCGGGTGAACTGGAAATTGACCAGGATGCCCACCTTGTTAAATTAAAAGGCCAGCCTGTTCATCTGACGCCGAATGAATTCCGGCTTCTTGTTATTCTGGCCAGGCACCCCGGACAGCTGCTGACTCGCGAACAGTTAATTGACCAGATGCACGGCATTTCGTTGGAGAGCTTTGACCGCAGCATAGATTCGCATATTAAGAACCTTCGCCGAAAAATTGAAACCGACCCGGGCGATTCGGTTTATATCAAAACCATATACGGGGAAGGATACCGTTTCCTGGATTACCGATGAAATTCAAAAGGCGGTTCTTTCGAGGTATGCTTCAAAACTGGATGGATGAGAATGGATCCAACCAGCCAGATAAGCGTATGTGGAATTGCCGCGGCACCTTCTTTGCGGAAAATGATTCCCATCAGAAAGATGACTGGTATCAGCGGCATAAGTCATTACATGATAACCGTCCTGAGAAACGGCGGTTTCTTTTTATCCGATTTCTATCTTTCTTCCTTCCGGTTCTATTCGTATTTATTGCCATTATCCTGACGATCTTGAAGTTGTTCTACGACAATTTTCAAGAAGTTTTTCCTGATCTTCGTGGCTTTATGCCAGTGGTCTTTGCGTTTCCGGTAGTCATCGGTATTCTTTTTTTTATACTGGGCGGGTTGGCATTTCGCCGGTTGGGTTCGCCGCTGGCGGATGTTATGGCCGCTCTCGATGCTGTTGCCGATGGCGATTTGAGCGTAAGGGTGGATGAAAATGCCCGGGGAGAATTTGGCCGCATGGCGCGCAGTTTTAACCGCATGGCAGAAGAGCTGGATAACGCCGAAAAGAACCGTCGGAATTTAACAGCTGATGTAGCCCATGAATTACGTACACCGCTGCACATTATTCAGGGAAACCTTGAGGGTATGCTGGATGGTGTTTACGAACCGACAAAAGAACAGATCGGAGCTGCTTTAGAGGAAACCCGCTTGCTTTCACGCCTGGTGAATGACCTGCAAACACTTTCGCTGGCTGAGGCGGGGAAACTTCAATTACATTGCCAGCCGGTACTGGCATCAGACTTGATCGAAGATATACTGACCGGTTTTTCGGTAATAGCGGCTGAAAATGGAATCACTCTCCAGAAAGAAATCACCGGTACAGATGTGGAATTGACAGTGAACGCAGACCCGGACCGGATGAGCCAGGTTTTAAATAATCTGGTGGCTAATGCCATGCGCTACACACAAAAAGGCGGCGTTATCCGGCTGATTGCTTTTCCCGACGATAAAAATGTGACGTTGATCGTGGAAGATACCGGCAGCGGAATTGCACCCGAAGACCTGCCCAATGTGTTTGAACGTTTCTGGAAAGCCGAAAAATCACGGTCACGGCATGAGGGTACCGGCAGCGGGTTGGGACTGGCTATCGCGAAGCAACTGGTGCAGGCGCATGGAGGCACGATCCGGGCGGAAAGCGAGTTGGGGCGGGGTACATGTTTTACCATTTGTATTCCCCGGGGTAACTGCTTTTAAATGCCGTATCCGACCTGGCCTATTCTATGGAACAGGAAATGCCGGAGGAATTTTCGCGTTTTCAAGCCTGACCAAAACATAATCACCGGTGTCGTCTAGAGCTTCGTCCAATCCAATATCCAAGGTGATTGTTCCTCCTGGCGTAATTACCGGTTTCCCGTCTTTCATCCCCCTTTGCTGGTTTATTGCGCCTGAAATGGTATGGTTTATTGTTAGATTCCTGTCAGGTTTCAACCAGACATATTCCATTGGTTCCTCCGGGTAGGCGGGAGGGAAAAAGTAGCAGCGCAATTGCCCTTCAGGCGCGATGGTTATTTGAACAACGCCCTCCAGTATCCAGCCGCTTTTATCTGCATTCGGATAAACCGTACCATCAATGATCTGCCCGGAATATCGGGCGGTAAAGTCCCACCCGACATTGGAAATATCGCTTTCTTCCATGTAATCGGTGGCAATGCCGGATAGATTTCCTCCCATTGTTCCTTTATCCAGGTCCATACTGATCGTTAATGCTAGTTCCTCCATATCCCAACCCTGAAAATCCGGGTAGGCACACTCTGTGCGTGGTGAAATTAATGGGGTGAAATAATTTCTGGCAACAACCATCCCTTCGCTTATGTCCTTAACACTAAATCGCAACGTTTGCTTTCCGTATTCCTTCGGCTTTTCCGGAGACATGGTCATTTCCGGTGACGATTCCGGCGTGGCCGTTTTGACGGATGTTTTTGCCGCCCGGACTGTCATGGTTTGCATTAACCGCGATGTGGTTTGTGTGGCAGAAGGTCTGGCGGTTTTTTTGTGGGGTGGAATTCCCATGATGACAGCGGTGGCTTTATTGGTTAAGGATTTCTTCACCCTTTCCATGGCGATATCTTTGAATTTGTTGAAGAATATTCTGGCATTGATGGGTGTACCTGAAGTGATGTACCCGGTGACCATATCACAAATGATCTCAGGACCAACTTCTTCAAGAAGTTTGATCCCTTTACGGATCAGATGTGTGATCTCACGCGCGATGAATTTGAACGGTCGTGATATCCCTCGCCCGATTTTCTGTAATGGATTGTTTTCGCGGTCTCTGCGGCGCTGTAAAATATTGGCCATTTCGTCATGGGCATATGCTTTTGCCATGAAGGCTTTATTCTGAGAACTCTCAACAGGGAATTTTTTCGCGAGATCAAAGTAATACTGCGATAAAAGCCTTTGTTCGTTGACCTGTCCGCGGGAGGTTTGAAACGCGGGCAATGCCAGATGCCCGATGTATGTAAAGGAATTATCAGGTAATTGTGATTGGTCTTTTAAAAGACGGGCGTTGGCTGTGAACATCAACAATATGGCTTCATCCATCGATGAATCTGTCTCCTCAAAACCGGCGGAAACCGGGCAGGGCGGAACCAGAGAAGCCGTTAATGATAGGATAATCAAAAAAGTGATCGGGCGAACCAGAGGCGAGATCATTGTTCCCTCACCTCCAGGGGAAGTGATTCAACATACCTCAGCCGGCCATTCTGGAGGGCGAATGTCAACCGGTTGGCATAATAAAGACGGCTGTTTGGAACAAGTTCATCCTCCAGTGGGATCTCAAGATATTGTTTCAGATCATTGGCAGAGATAACATCTGAAAGATCCATGGCGTCTGAAAAGTTTTGCGGGTTATACGAGTTGCGCGTAGCATTAATGATTTCTGGAGTGAAAGCTGTTTCTTCTGAGAGTTCGCCATTGATAAATTGGAAAGTCTTTCTCAGGTCGTAATACGTCCAGGTTTCATCCCGAACGCCAATGCTGGTATTCCCGGCATCAGTTACCGTGTAAAACAGGATGGAAAAGGAATGCGGATTTCCATACTGTCGAAGGATCTCGGTTTGAGATTCGGATAGTACATACGGCTCGATGCTGGTGGATGGTTTTTCGGAAACATCTACCAGAACGGGTAATTTGTTGACCTGATAGAACCCCCAGGCAAGCAACCCGCAGAAACCTGCCATGATCACCCCGGCAAAAATCAGTAGAAGGATTCTAAAATAGAATGCCGGAGTCTTTTTTTTGACTCCCCTTAAAGATTGTTTGGAGTAAGCGCCCAAAATTTCCTCCTCTTGTAAGGTGGAAATGGCAGCTTTGACGTTACATTGATTTACTTGTTAGGACCTGCAACTAACGGTTGTGAGTAATGGATGATTCCAGTCTACCCATCCCGATAGAGTTTGTCAAAGGTGGGATGGAAAGGGAATACTCATCAGGTCGTTTGCCGGGGGGTGGTGTACAGGCCGGCTATCAGGGCTTTGCGGGGATCGTTCCAGTCAACCAGCACCCGGACTCTGTCACCCTGCTTATAGAAAGTGGAGGATCTTGTCCGGATGACATACTGGCAGGAACGATATTTCCCTTCGCGATAAACATAATCGATATAAATAGTTCCCCGTTTTGTATTTAGCTCTATACTGGCGACTATACCGTCAACAATCTGGTTTTCGTTGATCATCTTCATAATTCGTATGAACCTGATCGCGGCAATCATTAATGCGGTAATTGAGACAATGGCAAGAATACCTATCAGAAGCGGATTCCCTGCTGTCATAATGGTGACAACCAGACTGATAACAGGAAAGACCAGACAATTGAACAAAACATAATCGTTGGTGATTGCTTTGGTGATCGACAGTCTGTATTCAGGCACAGTGTATTGTTTTAGGGAGGGAATAGACTTGATCAGGATTGGTTGCTTAATATTGCCTGAATCCCGGCCCGGGCAAGTTCCTCATCTTCTTCAGATGATAATCCGCTGACAGCCACCGCGCCGGCCACCATACCATCGATTATCACCGGCAGACCGCCTCCCCAACCGATATACCGGGGATCGCCATAGTTGCGGATATCAAAACCATTCACAGGGTCACGTGATGCTTTGCCGATATCTCCGGATGGTTTACGTTCACGGGCCGCCGTCCAGGCTTTGTTTGTGGCAATCACCACCGAAGAGACCGGTGCGCCATCCATACGCAGCAGGGCGATCAGTTCACCCTGCGAGTCTGCCACTGCCATAACGCAGGCTTTTCCGGCTTTTTCTGCTTCCATTCGGATAGTTTCAATAGCGATTTGGGCCTCTTTTTGCCCAAGACTGATGATCTGCCGCATTTTTACGTCTCCTTGCCGTAAGAGATAGGGTTATTTCTTCAGGTCCATTCGGATCATAATAAGTTTTTCCGATGCCTTATCCAGATCTTCTGAACTTAGTGAACCGTCTTCACCCCGCCGCACATTGAATAATGCGGCAACCGGTGGATTCTTTGTGATGAACATACGTAGGATCCGGATAATCGCTTTCAGGTCTTTTTGGGGTTCCAACCGGGTTGCCCGGGCCGGGATCACTTTTCCGCGCAGCGTCAGTTTTACCGGAGTATCTTGTTCAATGTTATGCCACCAGACTTTTTTCTCAGGCATGCCCGGCATGACATAAATGGTCTTACCATCTTCCAGGTATGTCACCGGAAGTGTGTATTCTTTTCCGCTCTTCTTACCGGTATAGGTGATCAGCATCAGGCTTTTGCTCATCATCCCGTGCAAAGGTGAACGCAGCAGAAAGCGGACGATCGGATTCCAGATATGGTTCATAAACCACATAATGCACTCCTGAATAACATCAAGAACGTTTGAATTCCACTGTTTCACCATCGGCGGGGATCACCAACCGGTTATCCTCAATTCCGTTCGCGCGGGCGGCTTCACGCAAACTGGCGCGGGTGACGGTACCATGGTCCAGTGCTTCCATATGGACAGCCACCACGGTGCTCTGCGGCGCGAGTTTGCATATCTCCACGGTTTGCGCGGCATCCGTAAGGATGAGAGTTTTGGTGATACCCCAAACCGCACCGCTGGAATGGGTGATGATCACGTCCGGCTTGACCGTTTCGATTTCTTTCCGTACCGATTCTGTTAACAATGAGTCGCCCACCCACAGAATGGTCGGTTCCCCGGGTGCGGAAATCACAAATCCAGATGATTTTCCCATTTCCAGCAATACAGGTCCGCTGCCGTGCTGGCCGGAGAACCGGCGGAAATGGATGCCGTTCCAATCGGCGTCATCGTCCACGGGGGTAACGCTGGTAAAACCGATATCTTTCAATTTGCACTGGTCACAGGGTTGGCAAAGTACCGGTTTGTCTTTGGGCAAAAGTTCCGCGGCTGCCGGGTCAAAATGATCGGAATGCAGGTGAGAGAGCACAAAGAGTTCCGCGCCTTTGATCACCTCGACGGCCGGCATGGGCAGGTCAACCAGCGGGTTGGGTGACTTTCCGGTGTAAGACGGCCGCGAGAATTTGTCTGCCAGGTAAGGGTCGCAGACAAATAGATGTCCGTTATAGGTAATGCGCATGGTTGCGTTGCGGATAGATTGGATTTGCATGGAACCTCAGAAACCGTTGTTGGGTAATTCAGCAGCCCAGGCACGGATGGCGTTCCAATCGCGGTGGTCGCCTTCCTTCCAGATGCCGAAAAGGACACTCAGCCGAAATTTGATCCGATCTGACAGCGAAGGTAACGCGGCGATGTTCAACGCGCCGGCAAAGAGGCCTTCGCTGCGGGTTTTTACCAGAGAGCGGACTGGTTGCAAAAAAGTTGACACATGATTGCGGTATTTTCCGCCCCCCATAACCATAGTCATGCAGACGAGAAATGCGGCAAACGGGCGCTGATTCAATGCCGATTTGTGAGTCTGTAAGAATGCCATGGCTTCCGGCAGCCATGCTCCAGAATGGATGGCACTTCCGGCGACAACGGCTTTATACGGAGATATTTCCTTCACCGCCGGCATGGGAATCACGTCCACCTGAAATCCCTTCTCTGTTAGAACCGCGGCTATCGCCTGGGCAACTCCAATGGTTGACCCGGTGCGGCTGGCATAAGTGACCAGAATCCGATCTGACATTCGATTACTCTCCCGTAGTTCGGCAAATGTGAACCAGCCTAATTATAGGTGTAATTTTAGTCTCAGACAGGCAGACTATCAGGTGTTGTACTGTATTGTATTAGAACGAACTTGCATCTACATGATTGTTTTCCGGGAGGTCATGGCGTTTGCGCCAGAACAGAAATGCGGCAATGACGATGGCAATCGCCAGTCCGCATCCGAATTCATCTATGATATACGGAGTTACCGCGTTTTGCCCTGTCATTGGAGTGAAAACGGCCTGAACGAATAGATTGTGACTGGCATGCAGTATGGCCGCGGTCCACAGGCTGCCGGATTTTAAACGGAGCCAGGCAAAAACAAAGCTGATACCCACCACCATGATCAGGAACATAGTTGCTCCATACCAGGTGGGTACTCCCGGTAATCTGTAATCCGCGAAAAAGATCAGGGGCATGTGCCACAGCGCCCAGATCACACCGCTTATCAAACTGACCCGGGTGTAGGGCATGATCTCTGCCATCTCCGGCACCAGCAAACCGCGCCACCCGATCTCTTCACCCAGCGCGGAAAGCAGACTGGTGATCACCCCCAGCGTGGACATGATAGCCGTGAAGATCAGAAGACCTTGCGTTCCTGATAACCCGGGATAACTCGCGGCCAGGTCTTTTAAGAATTCAGCAGAGGGAAAAGTTCCCAGGCCGGAAATCCAGGTGAACCCATACACCACCAGGCAATACAACAATGGAACAACGTACGCTAAAGCCAGGTATTTGAATTTACCCGGTTTCCACCCCATCCCTTTGAGAGAATGTTCAAAAATGAGTTGGGTAATAATGCCGGCCACACCGGGAGTCCACATTAATAACAAGACGTACAGTCCGCCCGCGGCCATTAATGTCCCGGATCGGATGATCAGGTAATAGAACAGGCAGGATACTGTCAGTGTGATTGCGAGAAAAACGGTAATTTTCTTTTCAGCTTTTTTTTGCCGCATAAGGATCTGTCCTCTGGAGTTTGATTGCGTAACGGATGACATTCTATATACGATTGGCCTTCAGTCTTGTAGCAAAGAATTATATGTTTTTTTACATTAATGACTACATGGTTTGAATTTTGAATCTAAATCTCCGGGTATTTGAATTTGTCAGTTGACAGAAAAATAAATCTGGTTATAATATTGAACATGTTCAATAAATGTTCAATATGGAAATTGTGATGAAAACAGATGTTAAAGAAAAAATTATACGCGCCACGATCGAATTGCTTGAAGAACGGAACGACGCTGAGAGCATCACCATGCGCATGATAGCAGATAGAGCCGGGGTTGGGCTTGGGCTGATCAACTACCATTTTAAAACCCGTGAAGCACTGATCAATGATGCCATCGGGCAAATGATGTTTCATGCGGTGAAACCACACCTCTCTCTTCAGTCCTCAATGGATAGTGACCCGAAAGAAGCCATCCGGTCAATATTCAAGGCAACCTCAGATATCGGGGCGCGCTACGCGCTGGGACGATTTGCCGTTCAGTACGCGCTGCTGCAGGGAAACATGGAAGTCCCGGCAATGATCGTTCCCCTGATCAGGCAATTTTACGGGAAGCGAAAAGACGATCTGGAAATCCGCCTGATCGCCTTTTCAATGGTGACGGTTATGCAGGTTGCCTACATTCGCGATGACGCTTTCCGCCTGTATGCCGGCCTTGAAATTCATAATGAACAAATGCGTAATGAACTGATCGACCGCATAATCGACCAGTATTTAGTTTCGGAGGAAAAATGAAAGTTTTAAGTATCGTTTTGGGTTCCATCAGTGTGTTACTTCTGGGTTCAACCTTGCTCTGCGGATTCTGGATCAACTCTCATACACCGGCTGGTACCGCACCGGAAGCCAGCAGCATTACCTTCCATACGCAAATTGCCGTTGCCTCTGTCATTTTTGTGCTGGCCGCGTTGGGGGTCTCCATCTTCGCGAAATAGCGGCAGACTGGCAAAATATTCCGTCTAAACCAGTTGCGACAGCTCCCATCCTGGAGCTGTCGTGCTTTAACCAAAACAATTGACACAGGAACATTCCTACGGTATCCTTACGCCGCGTTCGGGTGGGTCCGGCGCGGCAGAATCCTTCGAACCCCGCCAGGTCTGAGAGGAAGCAACGGTAAGGAGGACCATCTGGGTGCCGCCGGGTTTCCTGCCCGAACGCATTTTTTGAATGGAGCTGATTGAAATGACCGAAAAAACCCCGCCTGTTTGCAGCTACGAAGGTTCAGATTATCAGACCAGTTTCTGGGACGAAGGCGGACGCGCGTATGAAGACACGGCGGAGGTGCATGCCCTCAAGAAGCTGCTGCCGGCCGGAGGGAAAAAAATGCTGGAATTGGGTGCAGGCGCCGGCCGTAATACCCCCCGCTACACGGGTTTTCAGCAGGTAACCCTGGTCGATTTCTCTTTGACGCAATTACAGCAGGCGCGGGAACGGCTGGGTGACTCTCCGGAGTATCGATATGTAGCTGCCGATATCTATCATTTACCGTTTGGTGAAAGTCAATTTGACGCAGCTACCATGATCCGCACCCTGCATCACATGAAAGATGCCCCGCTGGCTTTGAAAAAGATCCACGCCAGCCTGAAACCTGGTGCGGTGTTCATTCTGGAATACGCGAACAAACTAAACCTGAAGGCTATATTGCGATACCTGTTAAAGAAACAGACATGGAGCCCGTTTACACTGGAACCGGTGGAATTTGTGGAATTAAATTTTGACTTTCACCCGCAGGCCATCCGCAACTGGCTGGCGGAAACCGGATTCAAGTTGGAGCGCCAGGTCACCGTTTCGCATTTCCGAATCGGTTTCCTGAAGAAAATATTCCCTGCCCGTTTCCTGGCAGCCCTTGATTCCGCCGCTTCTCATACAGGCGAATGGTGGCAATTGACTCCCAGCGTGTTCACGCGCTCCACGGTCACCGAGAAGGTTACTACCCCCGGTATTTCATTCTTCTGCTGCCCGGCCTGCGGTGCGGACCTGCCTGATACTCCGCCAGAACTGGTTTGCCCGAAATGTGGCAAACGCTATCCGGTGACCGGCGGTATATACGACTTCCGGTCGTTCTAGTTCTTCTCAATCACCCAGAAATGTGACAATCCAAGACCCCGAAGAGGGGTCTTTTCGAGCCACTGCAGGATGGCGCGCAGGGCTTTTCCCAGCGCGGGACGGCGGGCGATGATATTGTCATACGCGCCAAAGATGATGGTTCGGGACACGATTTTGACGGGAAGCCCGGAGAATAATCGTTCCAGATCTTTTCCGGTATAGATGTTGACGTGCGGGGCGAGCCTGTCACGCCAGCGGCGGGGAAGGTAATTGATCAGCGGTGTGTTACCAAAGTGATACGTCCCCTTCCAGTAATGTCCATGGGTCTCAAACGGATATCCCCGGTTGGGAACGAACAACGTCAACCGTCCGCCGGGTTTCAGAACCCGCGTGATCTCACAGGCAGCCTGGCGGTCATCCTGTACATGTTCCAGCACTTCGTGGCTTAACACCAGGTCAAATGTGTTGTCAGGGAAGGGCAGGTGTTCACCCACTCCGCCAACCGTTGATGGCCCTTTCGCGTGAGCTTCTACGGCGCGTTCCAGTTCAATTTCGAGCCCTACGGCCAGCGAAGCGTTTTCAGAAAGACGTGCCAGATATGAACCTACACCACACCCGTCTTCCAGCACATAACCGGAAACTCTTTCACCGGCAGCCTGCCGGATCATAGCCAGACGGCGTTCCTGCCCGGCCCGCCATACATACGAAGGCTCGCCGCGCAGGGCGGCTTTTGAAGAGGGATTATGATCGATCACGTGAATATTCCAATTATGGTGTTCTGGTTTTATTCTTCCGTGGAAGAAAACGGAACCCAGGTTAGTATAGTTGTGCCGATACCCGGCTCAGACGTCAGCTCAAGATCGCCGTTCACATTACGGGCGCGCGTTTGCATATTTGAGAGTCCGTGTCCGAGTGACGTGCGGGTGCTTTCCATATCAAATCCCTTACCGTTGTCACGGATTTCCATCAAGACCCGGTCCCCGGTAGTCCACACCACCACTTCAACCTTTTTGGCTTTGGCATGTTTCGCGGTGTTGGCCAGAGCTTCCTGGCAGATATGAAAGAGAGCCAGCGCGCGGGAAGCGGGCAACTTCTCCAACCCGTCAGAAGGACCGGTAATGTGAGCTTCGGCCAGGGTATTGGCGCGGAATTCATTGACCAGACGTTGCAGCCCCTGCATCAGATTCTCATCTACCAGTTGGCGCGGGCGGAGATCTAAAATATACGTACGGATATCCCGAATGGTATTGTTCAATCCTTTAATGGATTGGTCAATGCGTTCTTTGGATTGCTCTGGATCTTCTGAGAGCAAAAGGCGCGCGTGTTCCAGCGTCAAACCGACCGCGTATATTGACTGGATGATACCGTCGTGCAGATCCATCCCAATACGTTCTCGTTCTTCCAGCACAGCCAACCGGCGGCTGTTATTGTTATATCGAACGTTTTCAAGTGCCGTTCCCATCCACGAACCAATGGCACTGATGAATTGAATATCCAGATCGGTTAACGGGCGGCGATCAAGCACGGCCACACAAAGAACTCCCAGCACATTGCTGCGACCGCGCAGCGGAAAGCTGGCGATCTGGTGAACGTTATTGTTCAATACAGCATCGTTCAATTCCTGGCTGTCATTTGGATTGACCGTCAGCACTTTGGGCAGGCCGGTCTTGGCCGTCATGCCCACCATTCCTCGCCCGACGGCAAATGTTTCTTCCTTCCATAAGGCCGATACTGTTTTTCCGCGATGCAGTACGAGTTTTAGCTTTTTCTCGCCTTCAGGGCGCAGGTATACTTCACCGGCTTTCAGATCAAGGAAATCCATCAATTGAGTAAGGGCGATCTTGATTATGGCGTCGATTTCTGTTGATGTCGCCAGCGTGGAAGCCATATTGTTTAATAATGCCAGGTTTTCATTGCGGCGGGTTAATTCCTGGTCACGTTTTATGAGGCGGTCATGAAGACGCGCGTTGGCTATGGCCGAAGCCGCGAAAGCTGAAAATCTCTCAATAATTAATTGATCGTTTTTATCAAATGATGACCCATCACGTTTGTCTGCCAGATAGATAACTCCCAGGTTCTTATTCCCCTGACGTATGGGCACACCCATAAATGTTTTCATTTTTGGGTGGCTGAACGGGAAGCCTACACTACGTGGATCTGAAGCAATATCATTAACGATGATGGTCTCGCTGGAGCACATTAATTCACCGATCAGCCCCAAACCAATTGGTTGATGATCTATTCCAGCCAGATCGGCTGCTTTAAGGCCAATTGGAATGAAACGTTCCAACCGGCCGGTATCGCTTAGAACACCCAGCGCGGCATATTGAACATCAGCCAGTTCACATGCCTGGGCGGTTATCCGTTCCAGCAGAGATTCGATAGAGACATCCTGCACAAGTTGGATGGAAGCCTGATGAAGCGCTGCCATCTTTGCTTCCATGGATGCGCGCGAGTTGTTTCCCAAAAAGAGATCCTCCTGCCTGTAGACGTTCCGATTCTAACCCATAATCATCCTCTTCTGTCAAACCATTCACACACTGCTGACAGAGTTAGTTCCCTTCGCTATAATAATGACTGGAGACCATGGATTATGCTGAATAATTTTCAACAAAGGAAAGAAATCGAAAACCATCTCCGAGAAGAGGGTCGTATTCCTCCGGGGCAGTCTTTAACTCAAAAATTTCCAGTTTTGCATTACGGTCCGGTTCCGGCGTTTGACCCGGACACGTGGAATTTTAAAATCTGGGGGGAAGTTGAAAAACCGTTGACCTTGAATTGGAACGAATTTAATCAGTTACCACGCACGAAATTGCTGTTAGATATTCATTGCGTAACAAAATGGAGTAAACCGGATACCCTGTGGGAAGGTGTTTCCGTGCGGTCATTGATCGAACAAGGTTTGATCAAACCCAAACCGGAAGCTCGCTTTGTGTTACAACACGCCGAATTTGGTTTTACCGCTAATCTGCCGGTTGAGATCATGTTGGCCGACAACTTCTTGCTTGCTACCCATTACGACGGACTTCCAATTACACCTGAACACGGTTTCCCTCTACGCGGTGTCATTGGTGCGATTGTAGGCCGTGACGACTTGAAAGTCACGTATTTCTGGAAGGGGGCTAAATGGCTTCGCGGACTGGAATTTTTGCCGACAGATCGTCTGGGTTTCTGGGAACAGGCAGGATACAACAATAGCGCGGATGTTTGGAAAGAAGAACGCCTGCGTTGACCTATCTCTGACGACCAAGCCGGGCGACATACACACCCAGACCGATCCCGCCCAACACCAGTACCGCGCCAACAATTCCCAGAAGGGGAGATTTTGATTCAGTTGACGCATTTCCTGTATTGGGTTCCACTGCTTTTGATGAAACCTGCGCGCCAAAATCCAGCGTGGATTTGTCGCCGGCACCAAGTTTTAATGGCACATTCAGCAGAGATGTAGCATTATAACCTTCGGGGATAGCTACGCTGACGTTGTATTCACCTTCGAGAAGATCAGAAAAACACACAGCGGCTGACGAATCAGTCTTATTGGTCAGGTTTACTTTAGCGTCGCGATCGGTGATGCTGATCGCGCCACCTGCCAAAGGTAACTCTCCTCCATCTGGAACGGAATTGCCGTTGATATCATTGAAGAGCAATACACAGATCTGCCCAATTCCCGGTTCGAGGGTGGGAGTAGGAATCTGGTTTGGCGGTGTGGCTGTTGCCTGGGCGGCTGGTTTATCGGCAATACCAATTAGAAGTTGTTGACCTTCCCGAAGAGCGCAATCCTCTTTCAGATTATTTAAACGGCGGATATCATCAATGGAAACACCGGTCAAAAAAGAAATGCTGGTGCAATTATCACTTGCTTTGACGATGTAAATAATCCGTCCGTCCGCGTTAGGGGTGGGGGTTCCGTAAACTACCTGCGGATAAATGGAACCGGCCTGAACCGGGAAGATGCTAAATAATAACAAGCTTGCAACAAGTATCAATCCTGAAAGGAAAAATTTGTTCATATAAGTTGTCCTGTCTTTCGAAATTATAACATTGACAGTACAGGTTCCCTCCCGGCAGGTATAATTTCTTCCAGGTATGATGCTCAGGCAGACTTTTCTCCGTTTACTCCCTGTTGTTACCGTATGGCTGGTCGGGTTGTCCCTAATATCCGCGTGCACCGGTCAACCGGAAGAACCGGTATATGAAACATCCACCGCCACTGTAACGTCTACTTCCAGTCCAACCATCATCTGGTTCCCCGCAACGTCCACATCCACTTCTTATCCAACCCGTCAACCGGAACCTACCGAAAATCTTCATCCAGGTGTGGGAGATATTTACCTTCGGGATGATTTCTCGCGACCGGCGTTGTGGTCGTCAAAAAATGGTGTCGGAGGAAATATTACTATTGTCAATAACGAATTAACTCTGGCATTACAGGAAGAAAAAGCTTATATCGCCAGCCTGTTCACATCCGATGACCTTTCCTCCGCCTCGGTAGAAGTCACTTCGAATGTAACCCTTTGTAAAGCCGAAGATTCCTATGGAATGCTCATACGAGCAAGCAATGAAATGAACGGATACCGTTTCCTGGTCAATTGCCAGGGAAAGGTGAAATTGGAGATCTTGAAATCGGGAAAACCTTACACACTGGTAGATTGGATGCAGAGCGGGCAGGTATTACCGGGATCTCCATACCAGTTGCGGCTGCGGGTGTGGGCTGTAAAAGATGAATTACGGTTCTTCCTGAATGATGTATTTCAGTTTTCCGCGCGAGACTCGATCTTTCAATCCGGTAAAATTGGTCTGTTTGCCCGCCAGGCAGCAGATACCCCGATCACGGTAAGTTATTCGAATCTGGTTATCCGATCTATCGATAATGATTATGTATTACCCAAACCGACCCCCAAACCTACTGCGACTCGGCGTGGACAGTATCAGTTGATCAATACACCGGTTCCTACGGGCAAACCGTAACCGGCGGGTTGTATAATCATAACTAATCAACGCAAAACAGCAGAACTCCTTGTTTGACTTATTTATCTTCCCCATCCATCTTTCCGGCGGTAAAGAACTGCCTGACCTGCCCGGTCTGGTTGTTTCTGCCGCCCCAAGACGTGTGTTACGCAATCGCGCCGGTGACACACTGGCCGCGCTTTTAACATTACCCAGTAAAAATATCCTCACAGCCGAATCTCAACAGGAAATGCTACTGCATCTTTCTGCCACATATTTCAATACTCCGGGGTCTGTGACATCCGGCTTACGGGCAGCATCAGAACAAATCAACACCTTCATCCTGGGGTCCAATCAGTTTGACTCTCCTTCCGGCCGACCGAATGTGGGTGTACTGAATCTGGTGGTTTTCCACGGAGGTACACTGTACATACTTCATTCCGGCCCGACCCACACGCTGGTTGTCAACCCCGACGGGGTTACCGATTTTGTTGACCTGGAAGGCGCCGGTCGGGGGCTGGGAGTGAGCAGCACCATCACCCCCCGCTATTTCACCACCTCTATTCGTGAAGGATCAATGGTATTACTGTGTCCTTCACCACCCCCAACCTGGACCCCCGCGCTGCTGACAGGTAGTTCACGCCTAAATCTCGATCAGTTCAGGCGGCGTTTGCTGGCCCAGTCTCCATTTAACATGACGGCTGCCGTGGCACAGGTTCAATCCGGGCGTGGTGAAGTACACCGGTTAAAACCGCGTGTTCCCCAGGAAGCAGCTCCGGCAGACCCATATTCTGAGCCGAAACCAGTATCGCCTGAAACTGAACCTCCTGAAACCCCACCCATGACAGAGCCGGTTTATGGCGAAATCCCATTGCCGCAATTCAAACCGGCGGCCGATCTTCCATTGACCACACCCGAGGCATTCAGGTTTCCGGGGCAACCGGCCGGAAAACCCGAATTTCCAATTGATGATAATCTGGCCGAAAAAAGTGAACCCCCTCAGGTAAAAACTCCCCGCCCGGCGCCAGTTAAAACGACAGAGGAGCAAATTGGATTCCGAACCATCCCTGCCAGCGAGATCCCGGGACCGCAGGTAGCCGCGCCTGAAACGCCGCTGCTGGATAAGATCACCGCTTTTCTGGAAAGGTTAATTCAGATCCCAGAGCAGGTTGCTCCAAAAGTTAAACCACCTGTCATAAAAATCAATCCGGTAAAAACAGACCCATCCGGAAGCATCGCCGCGTCAACACTGTTATTTATCGCGCTCGCTGTACCGGTCATTGTGGTGTTCATTTCCACGTATGTATATACCCGGTCCGGGCGGGGGGAACAACGTACCGAATATCTGATTCAGGCTCAAGCATTCGCATTGCAGGCTGCCGGTCAAATTGATCCTGAAGCACAACGCAGCGGGTGGACGCAATCTCTGTACAACGTAAAAAAAGCGGAAGAATATGGACGCACCGATGAGACTAAGATGTTGCGCGAACAGGCGCAAGCCGCGTTAGACGCATTAGACAGTATCATTCGTCTTCCTGTGCAGGAAGCGGTTCCGGATGCCATTCCTTCCAATATCAGCATTTCACGCATCGCCGCTTCAACGACAGACGTTTTCGCGTTAGATTCTTTTCAGGGTCGAGTTTTGCGTTTCGCGTTGACTGGTGACGGCTACGAATTAGACCCTAACTTCAATTGCGGACCGGGTCCTTCCGGCGGAAAAATGATCGGCGCGCTGGTCGATATTGTCACATTGCCCCCAAACAATGAGTATAAGGCGTCGGTTTTGGGCATGGACGCAAAGGGAAATTTGCTGTACTGCATACCTGGTTCTATGCCATTGTCTTCTTCCCTTGCCCCGCCCGATACAGATTGGGGGAAGATCACTGCGTTCACAGTGGAAGAAGGATCACTGATTATTCTTGATCAAGCCAGCAACGCCGTCTGGTGGGTTGCCGGAAACGGGGTTGGCTTTCCAGGGCAGCCGCACTTATTCTTTAATAATAAGATACCTCAGCTGGCTGATGTGATAGACCTTGCCATGTATCAGGATGACCTGCTCTTATTAAGAAAAGACGGGCATGTCACACGCTGTACGTTCAATAATTTCAGTAGTGCTCCAACCCGCTGTCAGGATCCTGCCGGCTTTGGCGATAAGTCTGGGAAACCAATCGCGTATTTTCCCGACGCGCTTTTCCTGCAGCTGGTTACGGTCCCTCCTCCGGATCCATCAATTTATATTCTTGATACAAATGGGCCGACTATCTTCCATTTCACTCTACGATTGAATTTGCAGCGCCGTTTGCGTTTCCAAACGGTTGACCAGTATTCCTTACCGGATAAACCCGTTACAGCGTTTGATGTAGCTTCAAATCGGGTTGCCTGGATCGCGATGGGCAACCGGGTGTTCTACACCCCACTCCCGTAAATAAACCGGTAAATATTTCATTCCGCTCTTATCATCCCTCATTTTGATAAGAGCCCATTCGCTTTTGGTTTGTTATACCGCGCATGGCGGACAATTTAACGATGATCGGTATGGAAGCCAATACGATGATGGTATGTTCCAAAGCTTCGTTTTTCGGAAAGGGAACGGGAACCGTTGCGTTGAACCGCGCAAATGAACTGGGCCGTCATACCGAAAAAAAGAACAGGAAGCCGGAATACGCGGCTCCCTGTTCTTTAAGCTATCTGACGTTGTGAGATTATTTCGCTACAACTTTAATTGATTTCGGTTTGGCGTCTTCCGCCTTCGGAATGCGCAGAGTCAACACACCATTGGATACATGCGCGTCCGCTTTTGAGGCATCAAGCTCATCGGGGAGCGTCAACACTCGGCTGAAATGACCGGTCGGGCGTTCGCGAAGCAGGTAATTCTCGCTGTCATCCGAGGCTTTAATCTCACCCTGAATGGTGACGGTTTCATTTACGACCTGAATATTCAGATCTTCTGCTGCAACACCAGGGATCATAGCCGTTAATACATATTCTTCATCTTCGGCTTTTACATCCACAGGGATAAAGACATCGCAATACTGATTCCGTTCTTCGGCTTCCATCCAGCGGCGAGCCCATGGGCGACGGGTATAATGCGGGGTTTGGGTGAAATAGAGTGTCATTTTTCCTCCAGTTTTTACTTGGTTTATATGTGTTTTATATGGTGATAGTTGTAGGATACGCGATAATTATTAGAGGATTGCAAGAAATAAATAGGAGAAATGTAAGAGCTGATAAAAATCGTCACATTGAATATGTGGTATGATTTTTTCTCAGGAGAGAATCATGGACGATAAGATCACCATAATTGAAGGACCAACTCCCATATTTGAAGAGATCAATGACGGATGGGCACTTGGACTGAATGAAGGTCCTGTTTTATATGACCTGGTTATGACCCGTGTTCGCACATTTAACGGGCAGGCATTGGTCGAACGGTGTCACCGGGCCTGGAATGACCGTTCCAATATCTTTTTACATTACCGAAACGAACTGGGTTTGGAAGAAAAAGCCCCTATTATGGCTGCCCGCAGTGTGGATACGCAGGATGGTGCAGTTCTATTATTATGGGTGCGATTGGAATTTGAAGAAACGGAACCGGAAGCTGGCAAAGATACTGGCAGCGAAGATTTTGATGAATAACGATGACGCTGAACATTCAGAAGATTCGTAACGAATTTCCCGCCCTGTCCCGCCCGGTATTATTTCTTGATAATCCGGGCGGTACTCAAATAACACGCCGGAGCCTGGATCGCATTCACGATTATCTGATTAATAAGAATGCCAACCATGGCGGCGCTTTTGAAACCAGCCGTCTTTCTGATAACCTGGTAGAAGAAGCGCGGCAGGCGGCGGCTGATTTCCTCAACGCAGAACGATCGGACGAGATCATCTTTGGTCCAAATATGACTTCGTTGACGTTCAATATCAGCCGCGCTCTGGCCCGTGAATTCAACCGGGGTGACACGATCGTTGTCACTCGCCTGGACCATGACGCGAACATCTCCCCCTGGCTGTTGGCTGCGGAAGACCGCGGCTGCCGTGTATGGTGGGTGGATTTTCATCCGGAAGATTGCACGTTGGATGTGGAAGACTTCAAAAATGCCATGGAAGAAAATCCACGACTGGTTGCGCTGGGATATGCGTCAAACGCGGTGGGTACGATCAATCCGGTAAAAGAGCTGACCGCGCTTGCCCACAGAGCGGGAGCGCTTGTTTACATTGACGCGGTGCAGTACGCGCCGCATGGTCCGATCGATGTTAAAGACCTTGATTGTGATTTTCTGGTTTGCTCGGCCTATAAATATTTCGGGCCGCATGAAGGTGTGCTGTACGGCCGCTATGATTTGCTTGACCGACTTCGCGCGTACCGTGTTCGCCCCGCGCCGGCTTTACCGCCGGGTAAATTTGAAACCGGAACAGGCAATTTTGAGCATATGGCCGGAGCTCTAGGCGCGTTGGAATACTTTGAATGGATCGGCAAAGAATTCGGCAGCGAGTTTAGAGAAATCACAGATGATTACATCGGACGGAGGCGTGTGTTTAAACAGGCAATGCACGCCATCCGCGCGTATGAATTTGAGATCAGCCGAACCTTGTTACAGGAACTGGGAGATGTTAACGGACTGACCCTGTACGGTATCACAGATAACCGACAACTGGAACAACGCGTGCCGACATTCTCGTTCACGCTGCAGGGATGGTTCCCCGGAGAACTGGCTGGCGAGCTTGACCGGCAGGGTATTTACACCTGGAACGGTAATTTTTACGCGGTGGCTGTCACCGAACGATTGGGGTTAGAAGGCAATGGCGGGCTGCTGCGGTCAGGCGCTGTGCACTACAATACTCTGGATGAAATTCGTCATTTTGGTGACGTGCTTCGAAAAATCGCCCATAAATCTGTCCATTAAAGAGATAAACACCTGGGTGAGGGGGGCACCCAAGTGCTTATCTATTTGTATTTTATATGGATATCCCCAAAAATGCAAGGGGAACGCGAGCTCTGTATATGCCCCAGGCGGGAATTGAACCCACAGCCTTAGCCTTAGGAGTGCTCTGCTCTGTCCATTTGAGCTACTGGGGCGGCAACCGGATTATAGCATCTCACCGGTAAATTTCCAATAAAAAAGGGAGAGGTGTGACTCTCTCCCTTTTTTGTGTATTTTTACATTGAAATTAATCCTGCGGTTGAGAAACGTCCAGATAGTCCCACTGAATGATCACGGGCAGATAAGTGGATGACATAACACCGATACCAACCAGACCACCACCTTTGATCTTGGTATTGGTGGTTTCAATAATTTTCTGGCCGTTGATTTCATAACTGAGCTTATTACCGTTGCAGGTGAATTTTGATACATTGTCACCCGTAACGCGAACCAACTTCTGTTTGGCCTGTCCCTTTTTGATGGTCACATACGGATTCTTGTATGGATCGTTATCTCGGATAGAACGGTCATACTGAAGCAACTGCCATTCACCCTGTGCTGACATGCGGAACTCATACCAACCGGAAAAGTCTTCTGAAGCACGGCACAACAACGAAACGCCATTCAAACTTTGCCCGTTGCTTTTCCATTTCGCTTCAATGACAGCGTTCTCGGTCATCGAATCTTTGATCAGTTTGTAGATATATGTTTCATTATCACGGATATTGAATATAAGAAGTCCATCCTGAACGGATGATGGTTCAGTCTGCACCTGATCACGGGTTACAGCCTGAGTTGTGGTGATCGTATCTTCCGTGTAACTGTCAGTTTCTGTGTCGAAGTCATCATGGAAAGAATAACCTTCACTGGCAGCAGGTTCAACGGTAGGTTCTTCGGCCTGTGGTTGAGCCGGGGCTGGTTCGACCGGGGCTGGCTCAGCCACAACCGGTTCAGCGGCCGGAGGTTCGAGCGTGGGTTCGGGTTGAACAGGTTGAGCGGGCTCAACAGGTTGAACAGGCTGGGCGGGTTCTGCGGGTTGAGAAACCTGGACCACCGCGGGTTCCTCAGCTTTGGGGGCTTTTCCGCCTGGCAGTGCGCATGATGTGAGCATAAGCACAGCGATCAAGCAAATGAAAACAAACTTCTTTGACATAATCTCCTCCTGTGTATTCGCTGTCATGTAAGAGCAAAAATGTGACACCTAAAGGTGTATGGCACATTTCACGACAGTCATCGAATGATTATTGGCATGCTTATAGTTTATATGAAAAAAAGGAATCCGAGTCAAGCTCGGATTCCTTAAGAAATGAACATGGGCAACTTTCCCGGACGAATAAATATGGACGTCTATCCTGATCGCAGGAGCCGCCTCATCGGGCCGGCGCGTCAAAACCACACACGGATTGCCTTCTAACAATCCAACACGGGGCAGTAACTGCCTCTACCCCTGAGAATATAGGTTTTTGGAGAACTAACCTCCATCCCTGGTGTCCTCAAATTGGAGAGTCGCCCATGCAATTACAATGTAGCACGTCGGAAATCCGGAATCAATAACATTAGAGAACTCTTAAAGTGCGGTCAGATGTCTGATACTGTGCCGCTTCTAATGAATTTTTAAATCCGGGTTGGCGGCATTTAATCGATTTTTGTATAAGGTTTTCAGGGCTAAAAATCCAATTACGCTTATCAGTCCAATCACACCACCGCCGTACCAGATGGAACGCGGTCCAAGGCTGTCTGAAAGAAAGCCGCCAAAAATGGAACCCACGCCAGTTGAGACCGCCCAGGTGAGGGTGTAAAGGCTCATGTATCGTCCGCGCATATCAGCCGGCGCCATATTGGCGGCAAACGTACTGGACGTGGGCATCAGGATCATTTCACCGATGGTCATGATCACCATACTGAACATGAAACCCCAGAACTCTGTCATAAAGGCAATGCTGAATGTCGCCAATCCATAGAATGCTGAACCTACAGCCATCATGCTGAATGTCGACCGGCGGCGGGTTTGATCTGTGATCCACAATTGCATCAGTACGATCATCAAGCCATTCAATGTCGGCAGAAAGCCGTACTGGCTTTCAGGCATACCATATTGCTGATTACTGTATACCGATAGCAAAATCCACACAAAGGCAGCACAGATCTGGATCAGGGTGAAATTCAGAATAAAGAGAATGTACGGCCTGTCACGGAAGATGTCGGGGTAGCCGCCAAATTTGCGGGATATCCGTGGCAGTTGTTCGTTCGACGTTTTGGAGGGGATTGTCTCTTTTCCTGTGATCAGCATTAATAACCCGTACATGCTCATACCCCCGGCGGCACACAGAAAAGCCACTGTGTACGAGGTGGAAGCCAAAAAACCGCCGATCGCGGGGCCGATGGCGACACCCAGGTTGTTACTCAACCGGAGGAGCGAATAGGCATCAATTCGGTTATGTTCAGGGATCAAGTCTGCCAGCATGGCATCCGCGCCAACCCGAAAGAGCGGGTTGAAAACTCCGGCGAGTGTGGCGGCGGCCGCAAAATGCCAGTATGTTGAAGCATTGAGGTACAGCAAGTAGACCAGCCCATTTCCCAGCAGGCTGACAACCATCACGCCTTTTCGCCCGAGCTTGTCGGTTACCGGGCCGGCGACAAAAGTAAAGATTACAGCCGCGGTGGAATTGAAAGCCATTACACTGGCGGCGGCTGTCAATGGAAGAGTGAGACGCTTACTGACGAATACCATCAGAAACGGCCAGATCATACTGGCGCCAATGGTGCTGATCAACAACCCCCAGAATAAAAGCCAGAACTGGGGGGGATACTCTCTTCTGGCTTTGTTAAAACTCTCAAGCATATTTCGTTCTCGCGAAAATCGTCAAAGGATCACAACAGGTCAGGGATGTTCATCATACCAGAAATTCGGGACATATTTGAACAAAATACCTAATACTGTTAAAATCAAACAATATCTACATAACAGGGAGGATGATATGGCCGTATTTCAATATGACACAGCCATAACAACCGCGTTCAGGCAATTATCCGGCGGTTTTATTGTTGGCAGCGGGATAAAAAACGGTTCCTCGACACCGGATGTTTTAGACATGTATTTAGCGGAACAGGCTAGCGTAAAAGAACGTATTGGCGAAACTCCGCTCAGCGAATTACCTACTCTGGCCGGGTGGCGCGCGGCATTCCGCCAGTTTGGTGTGGATCCTACAGGATACCGCAGCGCGGCAGAAGCTTTGCTGCGTCGATTGACCAAGAAAGGTGATATTCCATCTATAAACCTTCTGGTTGACCTGTGTAATTTGGTCAGCATTCGCTATGGCTTACCGGTGGCCGCGATCGATACCCGGCAGGTTAATCTCCCGATTACCGTCCGGTTCGCTCGTGGAGATGAGACTTTCATCAATTTAAACCAATCTGAGGCAGACCACCCGGCCGCGGGTGAGGTTATTTTCACAGATGAGGCTGATGTGGTTATTGCCCGAAGGTGGTGCTGGCGGCAGAGCGAAGAAAGCGCTGCTCGCGAAGAGACCACAGACCTTTTGGTCACGATCGAAGCTCAGAATGATGGCGGGGCAGAACTCGTAAAATCCGCTGTGAACGATCTGATGACGCTTTTACCAGCCCATTTGGGTGGAACGTATTCATCATTCTTTCTGCCTTGATGATTTTAAGTCTTAAAGATTGTCACAATTTAATACTGGACGGACTTTATCCACATTTCTCGATGCTATAATTTTGACAATTGATCGCGTAAAGAAACCGGATTTATTTGTAGAATATCATGTCTTTTGTCCACCTTCATGTCCACTCAGAATATTCGCTGCTTGATGGATTTGCTAACATCAAGAAACTGGTAGAGCGCACAAAAGAATTGGAAATGCCGGCCATCGCTCTGACCGATCATGGGACGATGCACGGCATTATCGAGTTTTACAATGCCGCGTCCAAAGCTGGAGTGAAACCCATCCTCGGGATGGAAGCCTATATGGCGGCAAGAAAAATGACAGACCGCGAGTCAACCCTTGACCGCAGTTCAACCCACTTGTTGCTGCTGGCTGAGAACATGACCGGTTACCGAAACCTGTTGAAGCTGGCTTCCGCCGCGCAGCTGGAAGGGTTTTACTACTACCCGCGCATTGACCGCGATCTTTTAGCTCAGCATTCCGAAGGATTGATTGCCACAACAGGCTGCCTCGCTTCTGATATCTCACGTACCATTCTGGAGCAGGGTGAAGAGGCTGCTCGAAAGAAGCTGGACTGGTATTACGATGTATTCGGCCGGGACAACTTCTTTATGGAGTTACAGGAACACAATATCCCGGAACTGGAAACCCTGAACAAAGCGTTATTACAGCTAGGCCCGCGTTATCAGGCACGGTATGTGGCTACTAATGATTCTCATTACATCCGGAAAGAAGACGCCCGCCTGCAAGATGTGTTGCTGGCGATTCAAACCAACACCACTCTGAACGACCCGAAACGCATGCGTATGTCGGATCCCACGTATTACCTGCGCTCTCCGCAAGAAATGCAAGAGATCTTCCATACCGTACCGGAAGCCCTCAGCAATACACTGACGATAGCCGAGCGGTGTAATGTTGATCTGACCGTCACCGGCTGGCATCTGCCGGTATTCCCGGTACCTGAAGGGTATACCGCTGAATCCTACCTGCGTCACCTGTGTGAAGAAGGCCTCATCCGGCGATACGGCACGCGGGCTAATGATCCCAAAGTTCGAGAACGGCTGGATTACGAGTTAAGTGTTATTCACACAATGGGTTTTGATGCCTACTTCCTGATCGTGTGGGACCTGTGCCGCCATGCTCGTGAAGTGGGAATCTGGTACAACGCGCGTGGTTCGGCTGCCGGTTCCATGACAGCCTATACACTGGATATCACCCTGGTTGAACCTATCAATCATGGTTTGATCTTCGAACGTTTCTTGAACCCGCATCGTATCAGCATGCCGGATATTGATCTCGACTTCCAGGATGATCTTCGCCCGCGTATGCTGGAATATTGCGCGCAGAAATATGGTGAAGACCGCGTCGCGCAAATCATCACATTTGGCACCATGGGCGCGCGCGGCGCCCTGCGTGATGTGGGCAGGGTGATGGATGTGCCGCTTTCCGAAGTTGATCGGGTGGCAAAGATGATCCCCAATGTGGGAGCCGGCGCGTTGACCATTGCTGAGGCACTGGAAACTGTCCCTGAATTTAAGGAAGCCTACGAAAGCAGCCCGAACCTGAAAAGCCTGATCGAAACCGCGCGCGATATGGAAGGCGTGGTTCGCAATGCTGGTACCCACGCGGCCGGGGTGATCATTGCCGACCAGCCCATTGTCAACCTGGTACCACTTCACCGCCCGACCAGCGGTTCCGATGACAGCCCGGTGAAGGTTGTCACACAGTTTGATATGGGTGTGCTCGATGCCCAACGCCTGCTAAAAGTTGACTTTCTTGGTCTGGCCACTTTGACCATCATGGCACGCGCCACTGATCTGATCTATAACCGGCATAACATTCGGTTGAATTTGCAAAACATCCCCACAGATGACCCCGAGACTTTTGAGTTCATCAGCAAAGGACACACAGCCGGCATCTTCCAACTGGAAGGCAGCGGTATGACGCGCTACATCACCCAGATGCAGCCCAAAAACCTTGACAATGTTATCGCCATGGTGGCTCTATACCGCCCGGGCCCCATGGACTTTATCCCCACATACATCAAACGAATGCATGGCGAGGAAGAAGTCAGCTACCGGCACCCGCTGCTGGAACAGAACTTCAGCGATACCTACGGCATCCCGATCTACCAGGAACAGTTGATGATGGCGGCCATGAACCTGGCCGGTTATACCGCTTCTGAAGCCGACGAACTGCGGAAAGCCATTTCCAAGAAGAATGCTGAAGCCCTGCAAAAACACCGCCTGAAATTCATCGAAGGCGCCAAGAATAAAGGAATTCCTCAAGAGACTTCCGCGGCGATCTTTGAAGACTGGGAAAACTTCGCCCGTTATGGTTTTAACAAAAGTCACGCCGCTGATTATGGTGTGATAGCCGTACAGACCGGATACCTGAAAACCCACTACACCATAGAATATATGACGGCATTGCTCTCCGCCTCGAAAAACGAGACGGAAAAAGTGGCGTTTTATATCGCCGATTGCCGCTCACTGGGTATCAGTGTATTGCAGCCGGATATCAACACCAGCGGTTGGGATTTCACCATTGAAGATTGCGAAGATAACTGCGCCAAGATTCGCTTTGGATTAGGCGCCATAAAGAATGTAGGGCAGAGTCCGGTGGAAACCATTATGGCGGCACGCAATGAAGGCGGCCGCTTCAAAGACCTGAACGACCTTGCCCGCCGGGTCGATCTGCGCGCGGTGGGACGCCGCCCATTGGAATCAATGATCAAAGTTGGCGCGTTGGATTCTTTTGGCACCCGCGCCGCGCTGCTCCAGGCGTTGGATTCCATTATTTCTGCCAGCGGCAGTCATTTCAAAGCCGCGCAGAGCGGCCAGATGACGTTTTTTGGCACAGTTCAAGGCGTAGAAGAACACATCGCCTTGCCTGTGGTACCTGAAGTCGATCGCCGTGAAAAATTGAACTGGGAAAAAGAATTGATCGGTCTATATGTAACAGACCATCCGCTATCGCCATATATGGACTATATGACCGAAGCTGTAACGCATTTCTCCGGTCAATTAAAAGAATCCAATCCGAAAGAAAAAGTAACCGTTGCCGGAATGGTATCAAAATTTCGTTCGCACACTACCAAAGATGGCAACTCGATGGGTTTTGCGACGATCGAAGATCCTCAGGGCTTTATTGAACTGGTGATCTTCCCGCGCTCATGGGAAAAGTACAGCGCCTTGATCCAACCTGACGCGGTTCTTCTGGTCTCTGGCAAGCCGGATTGCGAATCCGGTGACCCCAAAGTTCTGGTGGACAAGATCGAAGTGATCGACCTGAGTAAACCACCAAAAAAGAAAAACGGCGCAAAAAATGAAAATACCCTTATTGAACCTTCATCACCAGAAGATACTGGGCTGGATGCTCTGGAAGTTAATGAAATTGAACCGGATTGGACATCCATGCCACCTATGCCCGAAGACCCTGATACATATCCCACAACCGGATTACAATCTGGTGCTCCCGCATCTTCATCCGAGCCGGTAACGAATAGCCGGACGGGTATCTCTACGGATACGAACAATGATCAGGCTGTGAAGGCTGTACATGAAACCGATACATTGGCGCAAATAGATACGGCTGCAGAACAACCTGAAGTCAAACCTCCAGTTTTTGACCCCAACGCGCCATCGCGACGGGTTACTGTTGTGCTCACCCCTACCGGCGACCGGGAACGCGATAAAGCAAAACTGGTGCGCGCGCACACCATTCTTACCGCATACCCCGGAAATGATCATTTTGACTTCATGTTATTTGAAAACAATCAGCAATACCAGATGGACTTTCCCAATCAACCTACCCATATCTGTGACGATATGCTGATCACTCTTAAATTGCTGGTAGGCGAAGAGAACATCACCATTCACGATACAGCCTGAGCGGCAATCAAATGAATAATACTATCTATCAGGTAGACGCGTTCACACGTCAATCATTCAAAGGCAATCCGGCTGGTGTATACATCAGTGAAAAAGCCCGTTCTGAAGAATGGATGCGCGGCATGGCGCGTGAAATGAACCTCTCTGAGACCGCCTTTCTGGTTCCGACGGGTGCAAACGGAGAATACGACCTGCGCTGGTTCACCCCGGCTGTTGAAGTGGACCTGTGCGGGCACGCTACCCTGGGCAGCGCGCATATTTTGTGGGAACAGGGTTTCCTCGATAAAAACACAGAAGCCCGATTCAACACCCGCAGCGGATTATTAACTGCGCGCTGGATGGACGGAGGTTGGATTGCTTTGGATTTTCCGACCAAGCAGGTAGAACCGGCAGAGATCCCCGACGGCTTACTGGAAGGGCTGCACATTACGGAACCGAAGTTTGTAGGTTCCAATAAAATGGATTACCTGGTGGAAGTGGATACCGATGAACAGGTTCGGAATATAACGCCTGACCACAGTCAATTGCGCCGTGTAAAACTGCGCGGCGTTATGGTCACAGCAAAATCTTCTTCACCAGACTTTGACTTCGTCTCTCGCTTTTTCGCCCCCGGCGCCGGTATTGATGAGGATCCAGTAACGGGTTCGGCGCATACCGCGTTGACACCATACTGGGCGAAGAAACTCGGTAAAAAAGAGATGACGGCCTACCAGGCCAGCGCGCGCGGCGGGGTCCTCCAGGTGGTTGATAACGGAAGCCGGGTGGAGCTCCGAGGGCAGGCATTGACCGTATTTAAAGCTGAACTGGCGCCTCAACTGGTATCAGACTGATCAGGTAATTTTATACGCCCGCCATTCACGCACGGATAGCACTGCCGTGCAGATGAGCATAGTCAGCAGAGCCGGGAAATGGTTCTGCAGCGGAATGGGCTTCTGGAAATACGAGAAGTACGTCCCCGCGAGGCATAGTGTTATTAACGCGACCGGGATGACCGGAAAATCTTTCCCGTTTACGGCATGGTTTGATTCCAGGTTCATGAACAGG
The DNA here is from genome assembly GCA_024363285.1 of Leptolinea sp. HRD-7. Classification (GTDB taxonomy): domain Bacteria; phylum Chloroflexota; class Anaerolineae; order Anaerolineales; family Anaerolineaceae; genus Leptolinea. Next base: position 1,699,546 of record AP024710.1, read on the forward strand.
TAAATGGCTGGACCTACCAGATATGACAGCGTATAGTCATTGCTCAACGCGGGGATGGTCAAAGCGGTCAATGTGCAGGCCAAAAGCAGGTGAGCGTCAGTCAGCCGGTTTCGGAGCCAGGCATTTCGCAGAATGTACGCGGTAATGGAAAGGATCAATACCTGAAGTATGATCTGTAGAGCGCGCAAAACTACAGGGTTAATGCCCATGTAATAATTAGAAAAATCGAGAAAACTGGCCACGCTATGGCTGACCGGCCAATCGTTGATCCCCAGAGAGGCAACGACGGATGTCATGGCACGAATGTAATGAAGGGCTGTGTCTACCCCCAGAATGAATAACATAAAGATATTGGCTAATCCCAAAATCGTCCATCGGGTCAGATTTATCTTCCATTGTTTCCAGTCGTCTACAAAGAAGAAGACAAAAACCGCCGGGTATAGTTTTAGCTGAATGGCGATTGTCAATAAGACATACGCCAGCCAGCGCTGGCGCGGCATCCGGCGGAAGATCAGTATGGCACTGAAGGCACACGCCACTGCGATCAGGTTGAATTGCCCGCGCTCGATCTCGAAGAGCAGCCCGTAAGAATACAACCCGGCGGCGGCCAGAAACCAGGCCCAGGACGGTAGATCACGACGATTTGAGAGCCGTATCGGAAAGATCAGGGTGATAAACGCGTAACACAGGTAGTTCAGCAATGTCAGCACCTGGAACGGCGCGTCACCCTGCAGGAATGTCAGGGGAATGAACAACAGGGTAGCCAGAGGCGGATATTTATTCGCTCCCGCGTAAACCGAGCCGCCGGAGAGGACTGAACGGCTGGCATCCAGGATCAAATTCAGGTCATTACCTATCGGGCGAATGGCCGGGAGGAAATTGCCATTCGCCATCATTCCATCGGCGTTGAAAAAGACGACACGGGTGAAGGAATAACCATACCAGAAAAGGAATCCCAGGATGATCCAAAATAATATCGAGTGGCTCCAGCCTGTGAGTACATTATTGTCAAACTTTTTCGCGAGTAAATTGGCCAGAGGTATCAATAAACCACCCGCGGAAAGGAACAGGGAAAGCCGCAGCAGGAAATCCCAGGTTTCGGCAATTTCCACCGGCAGGTTGACAGTCAACTCGGTATAGCCGTCAGGTTGATGAAGGTCGATGATCTGTGTCCGCCAGCCCAGACGCAGCAGAACTGAACCATATTCCGGGCCGCGAACCAGAAGGATTTCCACCGGGGATTGCAGCCGACCGTCATGTGTCAATGTGATTGACGTTTGCGCGCCGGGCTCACTTTGCAGTCCCCATTCGTTTATCTGCCAGCCGGTATCCGGCAATAACGTGCGCAACTCCACCGGTTCCCCGTTAATTTTGATCTCTTCCACCAGCACCACAGATTTCGTATTGCCAGCCACCGGTTTGATCTCGATTAACTGCCGGCTATCGGGCATGCGGCCGGTTGGCAATGCGACAACCGATACGATCAGCGCGGCAAACAGCAGTAGTATCCCTAAAATAGCCGGGAATCCATAGGATTTCTTCAAAAAATCCGTTTTCTTTAGCAAAAAATAATCGGCTGTGGCAAAGACAAGTGCTGCCGCAGTAAGTATTATGAGGGCTTTATTGGCCGGCAGTTCCCAGATATTGTAGAGCATTGTAAAGAGCGCGGTGCTTAACCCGGCTCCAAACAATACGGCAGTTGCGATTAAGAGGGAAAGGTTTTTCTTCAAGAGGTTATTCCAATGCGGTGGTTTTTTCCGAGATCTTATAGTGTCAGATGGTCGGGTGTCGATCCCGGTGACCTGGTCAGTGAAGACGGGCAAATATCGTTTAATGGGCAATTGTCGCAATTCGGCCTGCGGGCGTGACAGATCTCACGGCCAAGTCGAATAAGGTTGAGATGTGCCGGTCCGTATGTCGATGGATCAAACAGAGAGGCCAGGTGGGGATGTGCCTGTTCCACGGTCATAGTCTCGGGTCTTAATCCCAATCGCCCGCTGACCCGGTAGATATGGGTATCAACCGGAAAATCCGGCTTGTCTAATGAAAACTGAAGCACAATGGCAGCAGTCTTGGGGCCTACACCGTTAAAATGCAACAGCCAGGAGCGCGCTTCATCTACCGTCATATCCAATAGGAATGAAAGATCAAGATTTCCGCGTTCAGCGCTGATCTCTTTCAGTACGGTCTGGATGCGTGGTCCTTTCTGGTTGGCCAACCCGGCCGGGCGGATGGATTCAATAACATCGTCCGGATCGGCATCGCGCACATCTTCCCAGGTGGGGAATGCGGCTTTCAGGCGGTCAAATGCCACATCCCGATTGCGGTCATTGGTATTTTGAGAAAGAATGGTGGAAACCAGTTCATCTACCGGTGAAAGCGCTTTTCGCCATTCGGGGAAACCGAAAGTTTGCAATAACCGGTGATATATGGTTTGGGCGCGAGCGGTCAATTCATCCATGGTGGGTCAAATTATAGTCTGTAACCGAGCCCCGAAACATTTTTCAGATCGTTTATATTGGTTTTAGCCCGAATTAATTCAAATGTTCGAAAAATAGGTTACGCTATAATCAGAAAATTAATGATCGGATAGGATTTTCTTCCACAACAACTAAGGACGAAAAATCACACTTTCTTCCGGTTACTGATCTATTGTTCCGGGATTTGATGGAGGATTGATGGGGTATTTTCTACGTGATTCAGAAAAAAATTTGATTCCAGTAGGATTATCCATGCGAATCGGTTCTGATCCGGGGGCTGATATCGTGATCAGAGATAAGGATGTCTCAGATTGTCACGCCATTATTGGAACATTCCCTGATGGTTTATTGATTCGAGATGAAGAGAGCCAATCAGGAACATTTGTAAATGATGAAAAAATTACCCGGGTTACCGCGCTGGTGTCCGGCGACCAGATTCGAATTGGAAAGACGAAATTTATTGTATATCATGACGATGCAGAGATGTAGTCGGGGTATTTTTCCCGGATGGTTTAGAACATCAAAGATAGTGAAAATTCGATCGAAGATTAATCCCTGTCTGAACGATTTTCCCGGAGAAAGACAATGCGGAAACAGGTTAAACGTGAAATAACGCTGGGTATAGTTTTAAAAGATACTTTTGGTAAAGAATATTCGTTGGAAAAACCGTTATCGATTGGAAGTGATCCGTCGAATACGTTAATTTTGCTGGATTCTAGTGTTTCTCCCTTTCATTCCGAAATCTCACTATCAAAAGGGGAAATCATAGTAATCGATAAAGACAGCGATGATGGCGTTTATGTCAATGGAAAACAAATTACCGGCAGTCGGGTGGTCAATATTGGCGATACCGTTGCCATCGGAAAAGTGGTTTTCAAAGTCACAGGACCAGAATACGAACCAACCCTGGAGGAGATACAGAAAAAAATCGGGTTGGATCTGTCTCACGAGGATAATCTGATTTTTGCCATCGAACCAGAGTTACCGGAATCACCTGATCTCACAGAACCGGATATTGATTTAACTCTTGATCCTCCGGTTACTGAGGATGCGATCTATTCTGTTCAATCTCCCGGTTATATTGATGTGGAGGAACCATCGTTCGAAGCGGATTCTATGAGCGCAGTGATTCCGGATGCCCGGTTGGATTCCGTGATACCGGTTGATAATAAAAAGGAACCGTCTAAGAATACCGCTGGGGCATTTGTTGTCGATGTGATCAGGTCCGCTATGAGAAACCCTAAATTGTTGACGGCCATAGGAGGTTTCATAGTACTGCTGGCAATTGGAACCGGGTTATTTATCAAAACTATTATCCCGCTGATCAGCAGACAATCTACAACCTCCAAAGGGGGTCCGGTTATGCTGGATTTGCAGGATGAAGCATTAAACACGGTCTATTCAACCAGTTTTATCCAACACCAGGAAGATATATACGAGGGTGTGGATGTAAATGGCTCTCCGTTGAAGATTAAAATTGTTCAGGAAAATATGGAACAATCGATTCCTGATTGGTCAAACTATACCCATTTCCAACTGACAAACAATCGGGCTATTGAAAAAGATACCGAATTTTCGATCATTAATGGCCGGGTATATGCCAGGGCAAAGAACTCATGCAATGTATTCGCGGATTCAAACGCGAAAGAACATTCTCCTACAAATTGGCCCGGTTCCTTTCTAAAGTCATACATCACCGGAACGGCAAAAAAAACCGCATCAGGCATTAAGGTAAATGGTGTCTTGACCGATCGGTACGAACTCAAAAAGGAAAACAGTCCATTTGCCGATTCTTTGATCAGTATGAGCGACAGTGAATTGTTTCGGGCGCAAGAGGGGGGATACCTGGTTAAAATGGTGATCTCGCAAACCTGGCCGGCGGATAAATGGCAGGGCGCCGCTACTTACCGGTTCGCCGGTGATCAGCCCGTAACAATAAAAACCATTATCGATTTTACGTACTACCCGACAGGAAAGTTGAGGGTTATTGTCCCCGGCGTATGCGCGGGTAAATTAAGACCCATCCAGTAATCTTTTTTATTTGTTCAATATCCAACCCAGCCGATGAGAATATTGCCATCAGGAAACGGTTGCGGTTTCCATTCAGGGGCAGACGCAGTAAACATGGCATTGGCGGATTCAAAGTAGATCTTTTGACCATCCGGGGAAAAGTACGCTTTTCGCGCTGGTTTTTCAGACAACACGATGGTTTTTATGCCTTCGTTAGTGAATAACGCAAGTCCTCCGGGGGAAGTATTCCCGACAATATATTTCCCGTCTGGTGAAATGTCTATGATGGTATCGACATCTTTAATGGTCACATTTACACCATCCGGACGGATGATACCGGTTATACCCGGACTGGCAGCAATCCATGTTTTCGCATGAGGGAAAAATTTCAATGTATCCCACTTTCCCGGTAAGATCATGCGCTGCGGGGATAGAGATTTCACCGCATATACACCAGCCGGCTGCTCATTGTTCATTTCCGAAGCTGTTAACAGATACATGGCAGTGTTGGAGCTGGCATCCCATCCGGCACTTTTAACCATCCCTGGATACAGACTCAAGCTGGTGCCGTCTTTTATGCTTATCATTCGAAGATCACGATTTCCGAGTTCGATCACGGTTTCAACCACGATTGTGTCGTTTCCTTGCCATCCGAGAACTATCTCACGCAGACTGGCGGGTTGATACAACATGTGGTCATCGCTGCCGTTGGAACGAACCACATGTACTCCCGTGACGGTTGTTGTTCCCTGCGATTTGATGGTATCCACTGTCTGATAAACAAGCCACTCTCCATCCGGTGACCAGACAGGCGCAATAACATCTTCTGTTGCCTGGCTTATAAGGGTTGAAGTTTTCGACGCCGTATCATAAATCATCAGGCGTGTCTTTTTCCCGACAGGAATATCAATATATGCCAGCCGTGTGCCTTCTGGTGACCAGACCATAAATGGTTGATCGTTCTTTTTGAAAATCTCAAAAATGGGCTTTTTTTCACTGACTGTCAGGTCCTGTGACCGCAGAAGGGGGATGATTTCTGTGGGAGTGTTTTTTTCGACCTTTAAAACCGCGATATCACCATCATTCATGGTATGAAAGTATTCGCTGTACCAGGGTTGTTCAGGGTTGGTTGAAGCAGCAAACACTTCAGTTCCTTCACCACTGCCTAATTCGATCAACGGTTTACCGGTCATATTCAAAGCCCGGCGAATGGCTGATTCTTCGACCAGGTCAAATAAAAGCCAGGCATCTATTGGTGGCGTCTGGAGGGAATATGATGTCAGGCCCGCATCAAGCGAAGCAGCCGGAGTGGTATTAACACTGTTGCTGGCAATCATCATCATCGAAAGCAGCAGTGAGATCAAAAGATATTTTTTATTCATAACCACCCCGAATACTTTTTTTTTGAACATACATCATTTTACTCTTGTTGTTTTGAACCACATTTGACGATAGAATCAATGCAAGTAAATCGATATTTAGGGAGAAAACAATGGCGGATGATACTAAGTTCTACCTCGGGCGATTATTTGACTCAAAACTGGGCAAAGTAGGTACAGACCCTTATCTGTATGATCCGGCTGATCTGACCACCCACGCGGTAATCACAGGCATGACCGGTTCGGGAAAAACCGGGTTTTGTGTCAGCCTGATGGAAGAGGCCGCGTTGAAGGGTATTCCGGCCATTTCTGTTGATCCAAAAGGTGATCTAACGAACCTGGTGCTTCATTTCCCGGATCTTTTACCGGCGGATTTTAAACCATGGGTTGACCCTGATGCGGCTCGCCGGGAAGGCAAGACGGTGGATGCTCTGGCTGAAGAAACGGCCGCGAATTGGGCGAAAGGCCTGTCTGATTACGGATTGGGTAAAGAGCAACTTGAAAAACTGAAGTCTTCAGTCGATTTTACTATTTACACACCAGGATCTACTTCAGGCGTTCCGGTTAATATCCTCGCATCGTTCCAATCACCTGAGATACCCTGGAGTGGCAACGAGGAGATACTACGCGAGAAGATTGCCAGCATTGTCACCGCGCTGCTCGGACTTGTTGGGTTGGCAGATATTGATCCGCTTAAATCCCGTGAGCATATTTTGCTTTCCAATCTTTTGGAAACGGCCTGGAGTACCGGAAAGTCGCTCGAACTGACAGATCTGATCCTGCAGGTACAGAAACCCCCGTTTGACCGGCTTGGAGCTCTTCCGGTGGATGGATTCTTCCCGCCGAAAGATCGCAATGAACTTAGCATGCTGTTGAATAATTTCATGGCATCCCCCTCGTTTCAGGTCTGGCTGACCGGGCAGACGCTGGATATTCAAAAGATCCTGTACAAAGATGATGGCTCACCGCGCCATTCTATCTTTTACATTGCGCACCTGAGCGAAACAGAGCGGATGTTCTTTGTCACTCTGTTATATTCGTCCATTGAATCATGGATGCGTACTCAGCGAGGTACCGGTAGTCTTCGGGCGCTGGTCTATTTTGACGAGATCATGGGTTATCTGCCGCCTGTTTCGAATCCGCCTTCGCGAACAGTCATTTTACGGATGCTGAAGCAGGCTCGCGCGTTTGGCGTGGGGCTGGTGCTGGCCACACAGAACCCGGTTGATCTGGACTATAAAGCCCTATCTAACGCTGGAACCTGGGTTATTGGTCGTCTTCAAACAGAGCAAGATAAGAACCGACTACTTGACGGCCTGACCAGTGCGGCGGGCGGAATTGACCGCGGAGAAATGGATAAGCTGATATCCAGTATTGGAAAACGAATTTTTCTTGTACAAAATGTCCATGCCAAAAATCCTGTGCTCATCGGAACCCGTTGGTGCCTGAATTACCTGGCTGGCCCGATGACTCGCGCTCAAATACCGGCGGCCAATGCTCTGGCAGGCGTAAAGCCATTTTCTGCTTCCGGACTGGAAAAAGCCGTTGTACAAGACACAGCAGGTGCAGCGGAGAATTCCGTTACTTCGGCAGTGGCACAACCGGCTGCCGCTTTGCGATCTGCCGGAAATGGCTATACATCCACCCGCCCGGGCACACCACAGGGATTGGACGAAGTGTTTTTCCCCAATGACCTTTCGTTTACACAGGCTGCTGAACAGGCTCGAGCTACAGGTTCACAGAGTGGTCTGGTTTATCGGCCGGCTTTGCTGGCACAATTGCAGATAAATTACCTGTCCCGTTCGTATAACCTGGATACATCGCGTCGAATAGCGGTTCTGGTCGAAGAAGAGATCACCGGCAGACCTGCATGGGAAGATTTGAACTTCCCTGAGCAGGATTTAAAAATATTAAAAGCACAGCGAGAACCTGTATCAGCCCTTTATGGAGCTCTTCCAGGCTGGTTGATGGATACCAAACGGTTGGGCCAACTTCAGAATGACCTCGAAGATTGGGCCTATCGAACCGGTTCTATCAGTATCCTGACCAACAAGTCGCTTAAGCAATTTGCCCCTGTTGGGATGTCAAAGGATGAATTTATCGCGGTCTGCAAGAAAGCCGCTGAAGATGCGGCAAAAGATGATCTGGATAAGCTTAATAGAACTTTTGAGGCTAAAAATTCCACTTTGTTGGCAAGAATCAAAAAACAAAAAATTGAAATAGACCAAAAACAAAGCGTGGCCGACGCGAAACGCGCAGACACATTTGTTAAAGGCGCCAGTGTTGCCGGTAATGTTTTACTGGGATTGTTCGGCGGGAAAAAGAGCGGACTAAGCTCTGCCATTTCCGGCGGGTCGGCGGCTATGAACAAACACAGACAGGCGGAAGAAGCCAGCGCGCGCCTTGAGCAGGAAAAACAGGAATTGGCAATGCTGGAAGACCAATTGGCACAGCTACAGAAAAGCCTCGACGAGGAACGCGCCGACGTTTTAGAAAAATGGCAAAAAATGGCCGAAGATGTAATGGAAATTCCGGTAACGCCGGCGAAGAAAGATATTTACACCGAACTGTTCGGTATTGCCTGGCTACCGTATTACACCGTCAAAGCTGGCCTGGAAGATCGGTTCATTCCCGCGTTCAAGCGATAGATAAACATTTTGTCGTCATCCCCTGTAGATCCAATGTTTACAGGGGATTTTTCTTTCCGGTTTTTTCAAAGAATGTTTCTTTCTCCAAATCCGTATTTTGATTTGGGGGAAGAACGGGAAGGGGGTTCGCTTCGGGTGGATGACATTGTTTCTGGCAGACCTTTCCCCCTCCTGGCTCCCCTATTTTCAAACGGCGAAAATGGAGGAGGTGTTTTTTTGCGTATGGTGTTTCTCGAGAATTAGAAACTGAGGACGGGATGGGGGTTCTTTTGCCAGGTTGAATGCTATTGATAAAAAAGACCCTCACCCAACCTCTCCCCGAAGGGGAGAGGCTTAGATTTCACCCGAAAATAAAAAAAGCCGTTCTAATTGAAGAACGGCTCTTAATAGTCTGATCACCAATTACATATCCTGACGGCCCGCGAGAGCCCGCAACAATGTGGACTGATCGGCGTATTCCAGGTCGCCTCCTGCCGGCAATCCGCGCGCCAGGCGGGTGATACGAATGCCCAACGGAGCCAGTTGCTGTTTGAGGAACAAGGCTGTAGCGTCACCTTCCATGCTCGGATTGGTGGCCAGAATGATCTCGGTCACAGTTTCGGTACGCAACCGTTCGAGTAGTTCACGGATGCGTAGATGTTCCGGGCCGATTCCCTCAATGGGTGAAAGCACGCCATGAAGCACATGATAACGTCCGTTGAACGCGGCTGTCGATTCAATGGCAATTACGTCCAATGGTTCTTCTACCACGCAAATTGCCCCGGTGGCGCGTTTGGGATTGGCGCAGACATCACATACTTCCTGGGTGGAAGCTGTAATGTTGTAGCAGACCTTGCAGAACGCGGTGGCACTTTTTAATGCCTGAAGCGCTTCTGCCAGTTGCCGTGACACTTCTTCTGGCGAGCGCAGTAAAAAGAAAGTCAATCGTGAAGCCGTTTTTGGACCAATTCCCGGCAGGCGTTCAAAGGCTGATGTCAGGTTGGTCACCGGTGTGGGCAGGATTGGCATAGATTAGAAGGGAAGTCCGCTGGCGAGCGGTCCCATTTCCTGACTGGCCAGGTCGCGGGATTTGTCCAGCGCCTGATTGACGGCACTTAAGATCAGGTCTTGCAGCATTTCCGCGTCAGCGTCTTTTAGCATATCAGGGTCAATGGTTACTGATTTGCAGCGCTGGTCCCCGGTCATTACCACTTGAACGGTGCCTCCGCCCACGCTGGATGTAACGGTCATTTCCGTCAGGCGGCTCTGGGCGGCTTCCATCTGTTCCTGTAATTTCTTGAATTGTGACATCATTCCGCCACCAATTCCACCACCCATACCACCGGGCATTCCCATGCCTCGATTAAATCCCTTTGCCATGGTTATCTCCTTGTCACTTATTGCTTTTTAATCTGTCCGCCGAGGTTTATAGCTGTGTTGACCAGACCTTCGCGGGGTATTTCTGTGTTTCCGGGCGCGCTTGTTTTCGCGCTGCCCACATTACAGACAATCTGCAGGTTGGCTTTGGTCACATGGTAGATGGCACGGCGGGTCATCTCCATGTTGTCGTCCATTTCCATTTTTTGCTTCACAATATCGCTGGCAAAGCTGAGGATCAGCCTGTCGCCTTCGATGCTGATATTGCGGACTGAATTCAACAGAGCTTCCGTCTGGGCTTTTGCTTTTTTTACGGTCATCCGAATCTGCGGCCAGGCTTTTCTCAATTCATCCATCGTTATCGTACCGGAAACCGGAACCGCCGCAGGGTTTTGGCTGGCGGCCTCAGGAGAAATGGAATTCGCGCGCGCCACCTGTACCGCCGGTTCTGAAAGGACCTGTTTGACAGGCTCCTTTACAGGCGCGGCAGAATACTCTGCCGCGTTGGGTGTTTCCTGCGAGCTTTCGGCATGGCGTGATGGCGGATGCGATGGTGCCTGGAAACTGGGCATCTTCATATCCCGCAGGTTTACTTCCGGAGCAGCCTGTGCAGGCTCAATTACAGGCGGATGCGCGGCTTCGATAGCCGATATCACCGCCAGTTCAAGGTGCAGGCCGGGATTCCAGGTGGAACGAGCCTCTCCCGCGGCTGTATTGAACAACTTGATCGTTTCCACCAGGCGAGGCGTCGAAAATTTTTCCGCCTGCCGCACCATAATGTCTCGATTTTCAATGGTAGCTTCCACCGCGTCTTTATTGCCCACTCGCACTTGCAGCAGATTGCGCAGGTAGTCTACCATCTGCCTCGCCAGTTGACGGGCGTCGCTGCCGGAATCGAGCGCGTTGTGGATAACCTGCAGGCCGGCTGCCGGATCTTCGGCAATAAGGGTATCCACAAGGTCAACTACAGCCTGTAATGCCGCGGTACCCAGTACAGTCTGTGCCAGAGCAAGAGTCACAGGTTCGCCGGTGGATGCGAGCTGATCCAGCAATGAGATGGCGTCGCGCATGCTTCCGGTTGACTGTCGGGCGATGAGCGTAAGGGCATCATCATCGGCATCAATCTTCTCATTGTCAGAAAGCTGGCGCAGGCACGCGGCAATTTCAGCTACCGGGATACGCCGAAATTCATGCCGTTGGCAGCGTGACAGAACGGTCGCTGGAATTTTGTGGATTTCGGTCGTGGCCAGGATGAAAATGGCATGCGGCGGCGGTTCTTCCAGTGTTTTCAACAGCGCGTTGAATGCGGCTGTTGAGAGCATGTGAACTTCATCGATGATGTATATCTTGAACCTACCCTGGGAGGGCGCGAAATTGATCTTATCACGCAGGTCGCGCATATCGTCAACGCTGGTGTTAGAGGCCGCGTCAATTTCGATCAAATCAAGCATGCGGTTCTCGTTGACCGCGCGGCAATTGTCACATTCGTCACATGGCCTGCGTGTTGGATCTTCAGACAGGCAATTGACAGCTTTAGCCAGCAGACGGGCTGTAGTTGTTTTGCCTGTCCCTCGGGGTCCGGAGAACAGGTAAGCATGCCCCACTCGGTCGCCGCGGATGGCGTTTTGCAGTGTTTTGACTACGTGTTCCTGACCAATGACCTGATCCCACAAACGGGGGCGCCATTTTCGGTAAAGTGCCTGAGACATAATTTTCACCAGACGCGCTGAAAGATTGCCTGTGTTTCAGCCGCGGTTTGTTATTCTTTAGGTAGTTGAATGGGCATCAACCGCAGAGAATCCACAGGGACGCGCAAATTGTAACCGGAAATCCTTCGGTTCAACTGACGGATTGCCTCGACCTTTTCATCTGTCAGAATAGTCCCTCTGCGTATGAGTTCCATGAAGGTGGCAATTTCCTGTTGAAGTTGCCGGCGGTCTTCCAGCCAGACAGGTAGAAAGCGGTTGGCTTTTAAAATATGGTTGGCCATAAAGGAATCGCTGCCGGCTGCCTGAGGGTCATCGAGGTGGATCGGTTTACCCTTGCCTTCCAGATTGTCAAAGATTCCTTCCGACTGGGCTGTTTTAATTTTATTTTCCGCGATCAAATGAAGAGCGTCCATATTTATGGGATCCTGTAAGTTGCCTGGGCAGTTCCGTTTTGATCTAGTAAAGTGACCAGTTCGCCGGATTTCCAGACCGGTTCTTTGATACCCCAGTGCAATTCTATGACCGTATTGGTCCCCGGTTTGGTATACAGTTTGATGGCTCCATCTTTATTCAACATCAATTGTGGAAAGACATATCGGTGGTTGTCTTCATCTTCTAATTTCCAACCGGTCAGCCATAGCTCTCCGCTTCCGGTATGTTTGAGAAGTATAACTTCTGTGTTCAGGTCACCCACACCAAAGACATTTTCTATCTGCATTGAGCCGGTTACCGGGGCGCTGGTCTGTGCCGATGCTGTAGCTGGTACAGGAGTGGGATCGGATGGCGCCGATGTTGGTAGGGAGGCAGACTGAATTTCCGCTTCCCGGGTTTTCTGGGCAGCCAATTGTGCCACAGGTTGGACGACCGGTTGGATGGATGGTTTATGCGTCCGGTCCCAGATGGAGATGACAGTCAACGTCGTGACGGCTGACACGACGGCATTGAGAAACAGGTAAAATAATAGTCGCTTCCAGGGGTTCATGTTGTACAGGTGAAATAATAGCACAATTTTGGCGATACAATAGCCAGCATGTTGTACTTAATTGATGGACATAACCTCATTCCTTTTGTGCGAGGATTAAGCCTCAAGCAAATGGATGATGAGATGCGCTTATTAGATCTATTACAGGGATTTGCCAGGGATAAACGGGCGCAGGTAGAGGTTTTTTTCGACGGCGCAGCTCCTGGTTGGGCTGGTACACGAAAATTTGGCAGCATAATCGCGCATTTCGTGGTGCGCGGCCGTACCGCTGATGATGCCATCCGCCGACGGTTGGAACGGTTACCCCAGGGCAGCGGGGTAGCTGTTGTCAGCGCGGACAGGCAGGTACAGGCCGAGGCACGCAGTCACCGGGCTGAAGTGATCCCCAGTGGTGTTTTCGCCCAGAACTTGACCGTCCAAAAACCAGAGCCTCAAAAAAAGAAAAAAGCCTCAGATGTCGGCTTGAGTGACGAAGAGATCCAAGAATGGCTGGACCTCTTCGGAGATGATAAAAACTGAATTTACAGATAATTTATTCGATTTTGATATATACGGTGTGTATTATCTAATAGGCGTGGATTACCGGTTAACAAGAGAACACGCTCCACCATATTGTTCGGTCTTTCCTCCCGGAGATCGAACAGATTTAATTACTGGTTTATATATGGTGGAACTCTTAGAAATAGCTGAAGAAGTATGCGTGCGCATGCTTCTTCAGCTATTTAAAGACTCATTTTACGGGGAAAAGTTGTGGATTAATAAACGGGATCAAGGCAAGAAGGACCGCGTGCCGGTAAAGCTCTTCCCGATCGACCTTGTCGGCAGTCAGAATACCCACCGCGCCATTCATTTGTTTGGAATTCTGGCGTCCGAAGAACTGGTCATCTGCTTCTCCCAGTTCAACCCCTCGATTAACGAGGTCTGCCACACCGGGCGGCAAAAAAAATGAGGCGGACCGGCTCCAACCTGTTTGTTGCCGGTTGGCAATGACGATCCAGGCAAATGCAGAAAGTTGTCCATCAACGGTGGACACGCCTCCCTCGATCGCTGACCAGTAGTCGGCTTCAGGGTGCAATAACCGGGCGGCATTCAGGCGGTTGACCGCCCCCAACCGGGTTTCTTCGTCGCCTACCGGTTGGTCGCTAACACCGGAAGAAACATCAACAGGTGTAATAAAGAAGCTCTCCCCGGGGAAGAGCTCCTGAAAACCATGTAATATCGCCTGTTTCTTAACAGGATTTTTGGAAGCGATGATAATTTCTGTCATGCCGTAATTATACGCGCTAGACGATATCATCCTCCATAGCCAGCAACATATCTGATACGGGTGTTTCTGCCATGTCCGAACCCAGATCAGGTTCACGGGCGCTCATGAGTATGTTGTAAAGTCCTTGTTGGGGTTCCACACCTATGGAGCGGAAAATTTCAGCCGCTCCGCACTTAAGGTTTTCATCCTGAATTACCCGGGTGTTTCGTTTCACGTGCCAGCATGTCACGATCTTCCAGTTACATGGATTGTCAACCGACTGGATCAATATTGTTTCGCGAATCTGGGGGGGGATAATTTCCGTGGCACGTCGAAATGCAATTTTGAGTTCTTCCCATTTCGCAGGCGGTACGTTGGCTTCCAATACGGACATGACCATATTTTGCCTCCTGTTCAAATGGTAGTTAAAAGAGTACACCAATAGTACAGGTTTAAATGGTGATAATCAACCGTTGAAATTGTTAGGTTTAATGAAGTTTTTTGAGAGAAGGAACGCGTAAAAAGACGATGATTGAGCATAATAAAAGTAAGGCGGCGAAAATCAACACTGTCATCGATTCATTAATTGTTTCTGCCAGTTCGCCGGCAAGGAGCGAACCAAGCGGTTGTGCGCCAAAAAAGACCAGCACATAAATGCTCATCACTCGACCGCGCAAATGGTCGGGTACGGCGGTTTGAATAAGCGCGTTCGCGTTGTTGATCACCAGCATAAAGAAGAACCCGACCAGGCAAAGGAACAATAGCGATGACGGGATATTTGTCATGATCGCGAAGCCGGCAATCACTACAGGGAGCAAAAGACCTCCTGCGGCGAACGATTTTCCTCTCACCTTATATCGGCTGAGCCAGGCAATGAATAACCCGCCGATCATGGACCCCAAACCACGGGCGGAAAGCATCAATCCATTGGTAGACGCGTCACCCCGCAGCACTTCTACAGACCACGCCGGAGTCAGGGTAAATATACCGCTTCCAAACGCACCGACGATACCGACCATACTGATGATGCCGATGATTACCTGATTGTTTCGGATGTAATCAAGGCCTTCATTGATACGGGCGAGGATGGTACCGGATGCAGTTTTCATTGACCATTCAGGAAGTTTCATTAAAGCAAGCGCGGTGATGACCGCGATAAACGAAATTCCATTTATCGTAAAACACCAGGCCGGGCCGACCAGTGCGTAGGCAAAACCAGCTACGGCAGGACCTACCACGGTTGCCATGTTGAACATCGTAGAGTTCAACGCGATCGCGTTGGTAAGGTCTTCTCGGTCAACTAATTCGACCACAAATGATTGCCTCGCCGGTGCGTCAAACGCTGTGGCTATACCCAGAAGGAAAGCAAGGACAAGAATATGCCAGGGTTGAATAAATCTGGTAAAAACCAGCGCAGCCTGGATAAATGCCAGGATCATCATGGATGCCTGAGTGATGATGATCAACTTGCGCCGAGAGATCCTGTCAGCTACCACGCCGCCATACAATGTAAACAACCATGAAGGCAGGCCTGAAGCAAACGCCACGTAACCCAAAAATGCCGGCGAATTGGTCAATTGATAAATGAGAAAACCCTGTGCGGTATTCTGCATCCAGGTGCCAACCAGTGAAACCAGTTGACCGTAAAACCACAATCGATAATTAGGATGGCGCAGGGCGATGAATGTCTGTTTTACACTGAATCCCACACGCCGCGCGAAGTTCTCAGTCTGTTTGAACATTATGTTGATTGTATTCCGCTTGAACCATTTCCGATAGATTACCCTGTCTATCCGATTGATTTTTAAAATGTCAGAAGATTCCCGGGATAAGAGCGGATGTTTTACTCTTGTAGTCCAGATACTCTTCGCCAAATTCTTCTGTCAGAAGCTGTTCTTCTGAAGGCAGCCGTGTAATGATCATTGCAGTGACAGCCGGAAGATAAACACACCCGAAAAGATTGGCGGATAAAAGTATTAGTCCCAGTCCAAAAATTAGAAATCCGGTGTACATTGGATGCCGGATAAAACGGTATATTCCCCGAATGACCAGACGATGTCCGGGTTGAATTTCCAATTCTGGTGACCATAGTTTGCCCAGGTGTAAATATGCCAGGATAAACAATATATTTCCCCCCAACATCAGCGCGGCGCCGGTCCAGCGGAGAAGACCGGGAAGCATGAAATCCAGGCTCGATGAATCTGGGAGGATGGCATAAAGGTAGGCTAACATCATTGCTCCGCCGGTCAGACGAATGAAAAATTGCTCGCGCGAGCGGTGTGAAAACCGGCTATTTTCCGACAGAGGTTTGTTGCGGGTCATCCACAGGCGTGACAGGGTTTGCATAACGAGTAGAAAACCAGTGATGATCCGGAACAATAACGGTAGTTCAATTGGAGGCATGCAATTTGTCCTAAAAAAGATTTGTGTCAGGTTTAACCAGTAAACAGACTTATGATACACTCACAACGCTATGGATGAGAAGACCCTTAATATTTTGGAATACCCAAAAATCTTGTCCCGGCTGGCCGCATACGCTTCATTCAGCGCGTCGCAGGAATTGGCCGGGTCATTGAAACCTACCCGCAGTCTGGAAGAAGCCCGGCGGCGGCAGGCTGTCACATCCGAAGCCGCGCGGCTTTTAAGTGTCAATGATACAGTCAGCATTGGCGGCGCGGTGGACATCCGTCCGTTGGTTTCGCTGGCAAGGCGTGGTGGAGTATTAACGCCCGGTGAATTATTGAACATTAAAGGGACGCTTGTTTCGGCGCGTGAACTGTATCGTGTGTTTGACCATGCGGGTGACGACTATCCGCGATTATCCGCCATGGCTGAACCGCTGTCTCCGGGATTGGGGCTGGTGGATGCCATCTCGCGCTGTATATCAGAACGCGGTGAGGTGATGGACCAGGCTTCTGATAAGCTGGCCGGAATCCGCCGGGAAGTCAAAGCGGCCCATGAGAAATTGTTGAGCAAACTGGACCGTATAGTGAATGACAGCCACATCGCGCCCATGCTGCAAGAGGGCATCGTCACGCAGCGAAATGGACGATATGTTATCCCACTGCGGGCTGATTATAAGGGGCGTGTGAAGGCGATCATCCATGATCAATCCGCATCCGGCGCTACCCTTTTCGTGGAACCGCTGGCAACGGTTGAACTGAATAACCAGTGGCAGGAAATGATCCTGCAGGAACAGGAAGAAGAACGCCGGGTTTTACTGGAACTCTCATCTCAAGTGGGAGCCAACGCCGAAGCATTGACGCATATCGTTGAAAGCCTGGCTGAATTGGATTTTGCTTTTATGTGCGCCCGTTACGCGCAAGACCTGCGTGCCGTGGAACCTGAGTTAATAATGTTTGAACAGGGGCGGCCGGATAATCACCCGGGCAGCACCATCAGGCTGTACCAGGCGAGACACCCCCTGCTGGATCCGGCAGCTGTTGTGCCTGTTGATCTGGTGTTGGATGATAAAACCTTCGCGCTGGTACTCACAGGCCCCAATACCGGCGGCAAGACGGTTACACTGAAAACCCTTGGTCTGCTGGTTTTGATGGCTCAGAGCGGGCTGCACATTCCGGTTCGATCCGGTTCGGCATTGAATGTGTTCCCCAAGATCTTCGCTGATATCGGAGATGAACAATCGATTGAGCAATCGCTATCCACATTCTCGGGGCATATTCGCAATATTGTGCATATTTTAAAAAGGGCCGACCGCGCGTCACTGGTGTTGTTAGACGAACTCGGCGCGGGAACCGATCCACAGGAAGGTGCATCGCTCGCGCGAGCCATACTTTCGAATTTGATTCAGCGGGGTATCACCTGCCTGGTGGCCACACATTACCCGGAATTAAAGACGTATGCTCATTCAACTCCCGGTGCCATCAATGGCAGCATGGAGTTTGATTTGAAATCATTGCGGCCGACGTACCGTCTGAATATCGGCTTACCCGGTAGGTCCAACGCATTGTTGATCGCCGAAAAAATTGGACTTCCGGCTTCCATCATTGAAGACGCGCGTTCATCCACCAGTCCAGAGGACATGCGAGCCGAAGATTTGCTGGATGAGATCCATAACCAGCGTGATATGGCTCGCATCGACCGCGCGGCTGCGGAAAACGAACGAATTGAAGCGGAAAAAATAAAGAAAGAACTGGCTGATCGACTGGCGACAATCGAGGATGAACGTCGAGATGTTCTGGAAAAGGCCCGGGTGGAAGCTGAAAAGCGAATTTCTGACCTTGAAAACGAATTATCCAGCCTCAGGAAAGAATTAACTAAAGCACGGCAGCCATTACAGGCTCTGGAAAAACCACGAGAATCGCTCAGCGAATTGCGAGAAAAAACCATTAAACCGGTTGAGCGTAAATCCGAAATGACACTACCAAAAACAGGTCTCCGCCTGGGAGAACGGGTGCGAATCCGGTCACTTGGGCTGGACGGTGTGATATGCGGTGTCAGTTCAGAAGATGTGGAAGTGCAGGTAGGTTCCATGCGTTTGCGTACCCGCCAGGATGAGATTGAACGGCGTTCGTCGGCTCCGGTGGTCGAAAAGCCTGTTGAACCCCCATCTCGCTCATTTTCAGGAACGGGAAGTACAATGGCGCCCTCTCCTGGAATGGAAATTGACCTGCGTGGACAGCGAGCGGAAGATGCCCTGATAGCTATGGAACGTTATATTGAATCTGCCTATCTGGCTGGAATGCCCTTCGTTCGTATTATTCATGGCAAAGGGACCGGCAAGTTACGCCAGGTATTGCGTGACGCGCTGCGCGCCTCGCCGCATGTCACCCGATGGGAAGACGGTCTTCGCAATGAAGGCGGTGAAGGCGTAACAGTGGCCCATATTCAGGCTGATTAAATAAAAAAGGTCGATAGTGTTTTCTCCCGACTCACTACCGACCTTTTCGCGCTGGTTCCCTCTACCTGCGCCGATGTTTGCGATGTCACTATCAGCAAGTATAACTATATAACATTGACAAAATATTGACAAGTGGGTCTGTCTTCTATCCAATACCGGGTGAAAGATATCGGCTTTTGGGAGTGTTTCATCCTGGTGATGCGCTATTTCTAAGGAATTTAAAGAATCGTTCATCATCAAAATTATCAGAATACATATGGTTCTTTTTCGCGTTTGCGATTAATCTTTCGATCCATTCACCCGGTTGAATGACGCCTTTTGAATACAGGTTTGAGATAACCAGTTCCGCTAGTGAGTTTTCCATGGTATCCCATAAATATCTTAATCTTGGAAGACTACCGGGAATGGTAATCAACGAGAAACCGTGGGATTCAGCTACTTCAATAACGTTTTTAAATATACCTTTTGCTTGATCGATCTGTCCATTGGATTCCAATAATTGGGCATAAAGATACCTGGCTGGAATAAATATCGATCCCAATTGTTTCTTTTCGGCTTGTTCTATAGCTGATTCGAGAATCTGAAGACCGGCTTCCAAGTCTCCATTCATGGCTGTAGCATATCCAAGCCGATAGTAATTATCTAACCCGGCATGGGCTTCTGGCATTATGTCGAAACCTAGTTTGTATTCATTTTTTGCTTTTTCGTATATATGAAGAGTCAGAAAAACATCACCGCGCAGACAATACGCCGACGAGATAATTTCGATATATTTATTTTCAGTTGCCAATTGCATTACTGAATCCGCCAGATCCCATCCACTATCTAATCTGGCCAGGAGAGTATTTAAACGAGATTCAATAATCGAAACATAAGCCAGTATGCGTGGATTTTGGTAAGTTATTTTTATTTTTTTTGCCTGATTAAGATATTTCATTGACTCCGAAAATCTACCCGAATAAAATTCAGCGATGGCTAATGACGTAAATGCTCCCGGATGAGCAGAATGTTTGGATATCAGCAAATAAGAATTTCGCAAAGCTGCTTTTCCATATTCGACAGCCTGCGAGAGCAGGCCAAGAGTTGAACATAGAAGACTTGAAAAGTCCTGAACCAATGCTACAACTTCTCTTATCTTTTGATTGTTTTGATTTTCGCCAAGAATAATTGCTTCATTCAGAATTTCGATCGCCCGTGCGTTAAACCCCGCAGTTGAGAGCGTCATGGCTAACCAATATCGACATTTAATTTTTTCTAATAGATTATCTGTTTTGTTGATAATTTGGATGCCTTCTTCAAAAAAAATCAGAGCTCTTTCAATTTCTGATTTATAAAAACTTGAAAGTCCCATTCCACATAAGCCAACTCCTATTAATAAATGACTATTGATTTGTAAACCAGCTTCATGCATATTGGCGAAACAAACACTCAGTGATGGTAAATCCATCACGTTATAAGCCATTTCACCCCATTCAGAAAACAGGGCGTACAAATCATCTTCTGAAATCAATTCACCGAATTCCAACCGGATCTGATTTGCCTGTGAAAAAGCGAAATTCGCTTCATCACGCGAAAACAATTCTCGGGCAGATTGTGCCGCTTTAATCCAGTATTGAAACGCTTCATGCGGTTTACCACCCATCTCAAAATGACGGGCAATCGTGCTGGCCTGCCGCCGTGACTGATTCCCTCGTAATTTTATTTTTGCCCGGGCAATCTGTTCATTTAAATAACACAATCTGGCAGGGGATAAGTGAGTAAGTAATAGATCACGAAAAATACTGTGATTAAAACTATATCGTCCAATACCTTCACTGGCAGACAGGGAATGAATAAACTGCTTAGATTCAAGCTCTTCAAGAATTCGAACCAGATCTTTTGGGGGACAGATATTCAGATATTCGATGATGTCAAACTGGAACTCCATACCACATACAGCGGCTGCTCCAAGAATTTCATTTGAAAGACTATCCAGCATTTTTTCTTTTTCTTCAAAAATGGACGTTATCTTTTCCGATATTCGGATCTTGTTTTGATCAAACGATGATGGTTCTTCTTCAAACTCCTGAAAGGAAGCCAACGTCTCACGAATTATTAACGGATTTCCCCCTGAAGCTGTCTGCAACTTTTTTAGAAAAATCTGGTCCGGGTCCTTTCCAAGTATATGTCGAGCCATCATTCCGGTTTCTTGTAGTGTAAAGGGTTTAAGTTCGATTCTTGGAATAAACTTGTGTCTGACATCATCCGATATCAGGAAGCGCAGTTTTCTGTTATCCATTTCAATTCTTGATGTCAAAATCAGAAAGGCATCATCTTTAAAAAATCCAGATTTTGAAAGATACATTAGCGCTTCCAATGAATTTGTATCAATCCATTGGATGTTTTCAAAAATCAGAATTATTCGAGAGTCCCTTTTATTCTTTGAAAACAATTGATAAAACGCTTCAAAAACTGCTTCTCGGCCCGTTTCGAGCGGTACATCTTCATGGAATGATGCGGTATTATTTCGGGGAGTGAACCCTGGAATAATTAATGAAAGGGTGTTCTGGCTTAATTCATCCAACCTGAAGAAGTCTTCGTGTGTAAAGTTGTTCCGAATCAAGTTTATAAATGGTTGAAATGGTTGATTTATTTCCCCTTCGTGGCAGGTTATAACGTAGGTTCGCTGCTTTGATTTCAAAGAAGAACAGAATTGGTGAACAAATTGTGTTTTTCCTGAACCGATTTCACCTACCAGGAATACAATACCACCTTCGTAGTAGTATTTTTCCATCTGTTCAAGCTCATTTCCACGGCCAATAAAACCGGCCGTGGTGTTTCGGATGGACGTGCCTGGAGGCATTTTTTTTCTCAGCTCGTTTGTTGGTGTTTCGGCTGTATCTTTTATGGTTAATTGAAGGATTTCAGGGGGAACTTCTTCTAATTCACGTTGATACAGGTCTTTTAAATATCGGTAATAGGATTGTGCGTCAGATATTCGACCAGCCCTGTAGAACAGAGCCAATAAATATTCTTGCAGGTGTTCATCCAGTGGATCCGATTCCAATGCCTTATTGAGATACAAAATGGCTTTATCAAGGTCACCCGTTGACGAAAAATGGTCTGCCAGACGTTCAAGGCTCTGCAGACGGTAGTACTCTAATGAATTTGATTTTGATTGAATCCAATCGTCAAGAAAATTTGATGATAAATCTCCAAGACCTTCTAAAAAATAAGGCGATCTCCATAATGAAACAGCCTTCTCGAGATTATCGGCAATGTTTTCAGATAATGCACTTTGCTTTTGAGATTTACCAAAATAGACAATGGCTGGTTGTAACAGCTTAATGAACTGCTGAAGGTCAGAATAGGCTTTATCGAAGTCAAGCCAGATGCGATCCTGGTCAGTGCAGATGACTTCGGGGTCAGGTAGTTCGTTTCGTAGTTTACTTAATAATTCCCGCAGATTTTTACGTGCGTCTGCCTCGCTGGTTTCTCTCCAGAACCGTGAGATCAGATCGCCCCGAGAAACCCCATCCGGTTGTCCTGCCAGATAATACAGTAATAATCTTGCCTGACGTCGCTGAATCTTCAATGGCTTATCGTCATCAAGAATGGCGGGTGGACCCAGAAGAAGTATTTTTAGCATCGCGTTCAGTAAGAAGAAGCTTTTTCGATAAAACTACCGGCTTCTGTTATGAGTGCTCTGGCGGATTCCATCCCGGCTTCACTATTTGTTCCCAGCATTAGCGCCAATTCACGGATGCGGTCATCCCCGTTGAGAGCTTTAGTTTCAGTCATTGTACGATCGTTGACGATCTTCTTTCCAACCGTAAAATGCTGGTCGCCAAACGCGGCTAGCTGAGGAAGATGGGTTACACAGAATACCTGGTGTGACCGTGCAACCTGCCATAATTTTTCACCCACAGTGGTTCCCACGCGGCCGCCGATACCCTGATCGATCTCATCGAAGATCAATGTAGGTACTTCATCGGCATGCGCGAGAACATTTTTTAATGCCAGCATCAAGCGTGATGTCTCACCACCCGACGCGATCTTGACCATGGGTTTCAAACCTTCACCCGGGTTAGGGGCAATGAGAAATTCCACCAGGTCAAAGCCAGAATTATCAAAACGAGCCAGATTGCCGGTTTCATCCGGTATCCCGGATGTATCTGGAAGCGTGCGCATATCTACCATAAAGCGCGCGCCGGGCATGTGAAGATCCTGTAACTGCGCTTCCACGGCAGATGATAGTTTTCCGGCTGCCTCTTTGCGAAGTTGGCTCAATGCGAGAGCTTTTTCGGTGAGCGAAGCCAGAATGCTTTTTTCTTCCGCTTCCAATTGCTCGATCTGCTCTCCGGAATGTTCTATCGATTCGAGTTGCCTGCGGGCATCTTCCATAAACGCCAGGGCAGCCTCTTCACTTCCACCGTACTTGCGGCTGAGATTCCGGATCAATTCGATGCGGTCTTCCATTTGTTCCAACCGGCGTGGATTAATTTCTATACGTTCAAGGTAATCGCTTAATGCCCGAGATAATTCTGCTATATCATCTGAAATGATTTCTGCTTTATCAAGGACAGATGACATGGATGGATCGATGCGTGCCAGTGAGGTTAACGTGCGGACAACTTGCCCGATAAGGTCGCTCGCTGATGGCGAATCGGCTTCTCCTTCATCCAGGATGCGCATCGCGTCTTGTCCAAGGGTGGCCAGGTTTTCCGCGTTGGCCAACCGATCACGTTCCACTACCAGTTCATCCAATTCTCCGGGCTTGAGACGGGCTGATTCGATTTCATTCACCTGATACCGCAGCAAATCAATCGTGCGGGCGGAATCTTTTTCCTGTTCCCTCAAGGTTGTCAGATTCTTGCGCAGGTTGGATAGCCGGTTGTAATCCTCACGATACGCTGAGAGTAATGTGCCGGAACCGGCAAAACGGTCAAGTAATTGGATGTGCTGCTTAATATTGAGCAATGAAAGGTGTTCAGATTGCCCGTGAATATCTACCAGCGACGAACCAATTTCTTTCAACAGGCTCTGACTCACAGAGCGGCCGTTTACGCGGCAGGATGTGCGTCCTTCTTTACGGATTTCACGGCTGAGAATGACCTGCCCTGGTTCGTCTAGCAAGTCTTCTCGTTCGAGGATCCTGTCAACATCGGGATTCGTAGAAAAATCTGCTTCCAGAAGGGCTCTATCTTCCCCACTGCGAACCATGCCCGCTTCTGCCTTGCCGCCTACCAGGGCTTCAATAGCATCCAGAATGATGGATTTTCCCGCGCCAGTCTCGCCGGTGAAGATCACCAGGCCGGAATCAAAGCGCAGTTCAAGGTGTTGGATGATGGCAAAGTTGTCGATGCGGAGTTCTTGCAGCATGGTATCTGTCTCTATCGTCTGATTTGGATTCCGCTCAGACGCGAATACACAGTAGTGGCAACCAGTGCCGTATATATTGCCGGCCAGACCACATCGATCAATATCTCCGGCCCGGCCACACCCAGTAAGGCGATGAACAGAATTGGGATGGCTAGCGCGATACCACCAAGCGCCGAAGCGCCGGCAGCCACCAGAAACATTGGTTTGCTGCGACGTCTACCGGTGGCTTTCCGCACTGCTTCAGCAATGACCCAGCCAACGACCGGCGCGATAAGGAAGATAAAAAAGCCGACCATACCAACCAACAGGCTTCCGAGAAAGGACAGGATAATGGGTATGAAGAAAGCCGCTACATAATCAATGGGTTGAGCTGTGTCAAAAATTTTCTGCTGCGCGCGAACGCAATCCTTGCAGCGGTAACCGGTAGGGGTATGTACCGCGCAACTTGTACAAATTGGTTTTTCACAGCGGTTACAACGCAGGTAGGTTTCGCGGGTTGGGTGGTTGGCGCAATACAGGGTTGATGATTTTTCTTCGGTCATTCGTTATTTCCGGCGCTGGGATTATGTTCCATGTAGTGGGTTATATTCCGGTAAAAGTATCCCGGATCTTTTAATCGGACCATCCGCAAATGATAATCCGACGCGGTACAGTCAATTCTATCGCCATCCACAACCACGATGGGCGGATGTCCATCCACACTTAATACTGCTTCGTGGTTTGTACTCACACTGACAGAGACCACACTGCCTTCCGGTAATATTACAGCCCTGTCCATAGAGAGGTGCGGCGCGACGGGCACGATAAGCAGGTTGTGGGTTTCCGGTGGTAAGATCGGCCCGCCGGCCGCCAGCGCGTATGCGGTGGAACCGGTAGGTGTGGCCACGATCAAACCGTCAGCCACATAAGTGGCAACGCGTGACTGGTTGACGCTGGCTGTTAACTGGATGGGGCGCACAAACTGACCACGGCAGATCACCACTTCGTTGATCGATTGCCAGTTTCCAAGAGACTGGTTCCCCCGGAAATGTTCGATCTTCAACATCATCCGTTCTTCCAGACGGTAATTTCCTGCCAGTATGATGTTCAGGGCGGATTGCCAGTTGTTACGACCGACTTCGGTGAGAAACCCGAAGTGACCCATATTTATACCGAACAAGGGTATGTCTTTGGGGGCTGCCAGATGACCGGCACGCAAAATGGTGCCATCTCCCCCCAGAGCGATTATCATGTCAAAATCATCACTCTGAACATGGCTCTTGACTACCTCGTCGTAGACTGACCCTTCGTACGCGGTCTCGGCACCATGTTCGATCAGGTACCTGGCAACAACCGAAGCGGTTTGAGATGCGTCTGCAAGATCAGGGTGGCAGACAATGGCAAACCTTCGCAAAATCGAAGCGCCTGTTTTCATACAGGTATTATAAGGGAAAGAGTTTTAATTGATCAGAAGTCGTCGAGACTATTCTGATTCATTCAGGCGCTCGGTGTGTTCGATCAGCGCGCGCTCCATTAATTGGAAACGCAGACTGAGAGTCAGATCACCGCGGGTCTTTTCGACAATATTGCGAACAAGATCGGTCTGACGGCGTAATCCCTGAGTAACCGCGTCGGGGTAATCCATTGTAACCAGGTGCGTATAGATCTCATCCATGCTGGACAGGAGGCGTTCCGCTTCATCAGAATAACCCTGCCGAAGTATATCCAGACAGCGCCGGCGTAATTCGCCCACTACTTCGGCCAGTCCATTCCAGTAGGTGGCGGTTTCCACCCCGAGATCTTCAGGAGAAGGTAATTCTTTATCCAGTATCAGAGCGACTGTAATGCTGGCTTCCGTAAATTCTTTGATGGCGTCTTGTGTATAGCCAGCGTAGAAAAGATCGGGGAAATTGACCAAACCCTGTTTGAGCGATTTAGCCAATTCCCCGGCTTGATTTAATTCAGAAAGCGCGTTTTCCACTTCACCACGGTGAATGGCCCGGATTGTATGAGCCGCGTGACGGGTGAGTTGGCGCGCCTGGGCAAGCGCCTCGTCTCGTACTTTAGTGCGAGTGTCAAAATCTTTATGCGATCTTTCACTGATCGCTTCGAGCGCCTGCAATTTTAACATGGTCAAAACCTAGAAGGGAAGTTCGTCTTCAGAGGAGGATACGGTATCTATGTCTTCGCCGACGCCGGATTGCTCGCCTCCTTCAGTACGCGAGCTCAGGAAGCGCACGTTTGTTGCGCTGATCTCAAATGACGCGCCAGATGAGCCGTCTGACCGTTTATAGATACGTGGACCGCCTGTGGCGGGATCGGCAACCAGGCGGCCTTCAACAATCACCTTGCTGCCTTTCTTCAAAAAATTATGAGTAGATTCGGCCTGTTTCCCCCAAACGGATACCCGGAACCAGATTGTCTCTTTTACCTGTTGCCCATTTGAATCGGTGTAATTCCGGTTTGTAGCTACATTGAAACTGGTTACAGCCTGTCCTGATGGCGTGTACCGCATTTCAGGATCTTTACCAAGATTACCGGCGATAATGATTGTCTGGAACATTTAATTTCCTCCTCAAGCTATCGTGACATAAAAAAGTGTATATTCTATTTTACCTTTTTCTCCATTTCATGCTTGACTTGTTTTCGACAGGTGGGATTAAAGGTCGTTATTGACATTGGATATAATCAATAAATACCTGAGTTCGAGCTCCGTGGTATTAAACTTCCAGCCAGAAATGATCGAGCCGGATAAGTAACCCTGTACCTTTTCTGTTATTAATCGGAGATCGATATGCGCCAGGATCAGTTCATCAGAGAGAAACAATCCATCCCAATAAAAATTATTGTTGGCTTGGTTGTGTTTCTGGCGATCGTAATATACCTTATCGTTTCATCCACGCAGGCAACCGCGGAATACTTTTTAACTGTCGATGAAGTGCTTGCTCAGCGAAACGAACTGGCAGGGAAGAATATTCGTGTATCAGGTGTGGTTTTGGGTGATTCCATACATTATGAACCTGATAGTTTGACTCTGTCATTTACCATTGCCCACATCGATGGTGATAACGCCGCAATTGAGCAGGCAGGCGGGCTGTCTGCCGCCCTTCACGATGCAGCCACAGATCCCGACCGTCATACGATCAATGTGGTATACAGGGGTGTAAAACCGGATCTAATGAAAGATGAATCGCAGGTGATTCTGACCGGTACGCTGAATCGCAGTGGGGCTTTCATCGCGAAAGAAGTATTATTGAAGTGCCCGACAAAATATAAACAGGCTGTTCCTGATCAGGTGGAAACCCGGTAATATGGCTGCTAATCTTGGTTACGGATCGATGGTCATCGCCTTTTTTTTGGCCATATACAGCGCATTTATGTCGCATCTGGGTGGACAGAAGAAAGCGCCTTTGTTTATTGAAAGTGCCCGGCTTGGATTGTTGCTTTCTTTTTTGCTGACCAGCGTGGCAGTTGGTTGCCTGGTTTATTTGTTAATCAGCGCGCGCTATGACGTGCAATATGTTTTCAGTGTGATCAGTAATGACATGCCTGTTTACCTCAGAGTGACGGCGTTATGGGGTGGTCAGGCTGGTTCGTTATTGTTCTGGTCATTTTTGCTGGGTGGATATGGCAGTCTGGTCACCGGAAACCACTGGGATAGAGATAATGAGTTTCTTCCCTGGGTTCTGGTAGTTCTTTCCATAACATTAGGTTTTTTCTTATGTCTGTCGGTCTTTTTCGAGAACCCGTTTATCCGGTTCTGGCAATACCCGGATGGATCATATGTTGCTTCCATGATGCAACCCGAAGGAACGTCTGCCTTGTTGAGCGTAGATGGGGTAGGCTTGAACCCGTTACTACGCCATCTGGGAATGGTGCTTCATCCTCCCATGCTTTATCTTGGATTCACGGGGTTTATCATCCCGTTCTCGTTTTGCATCGCAGCCCTTGTCACCGGCCGAACCGATGATCGTTGGATCAGGCTGACCCGGCGCTGGACCCTGATCGCCTGGTTGTTTCTTTCACTGGGGCTTATTCTGGGCAGCCGCTGGGCGTATGACGTTCTGGGTTGGGGTGGTTACTGGAGTTGGGACCCGGTGGAAATTGCCGCTTTCATGCCATGGCTGTTGGGGACGGCATTTTTACATTCGGTCATGTCACAGGAAAAGATGGGGCTATTCAAACGCTGGAACATGGTGATGATCGTTCTCACGTATGATCTGGTTATTTTTGGCACGTTCCTTACTCGATCCGGGGTATTATCTTCTGTGCATTCCTTTTCGCAATCCTCGATCGGATTGTTTTTCCTGGTTTTTATCGCCATAACATTTGGTTTTTCTCTTGGATTGCTTCTCTGGCGGTGGGATATCCTACGGACGGCCAATCCGCTTCAATCATTATTCTCACGGGAATCCTTATTTTTATTCAACAACTTTATTTTTTTGGGAATCTGTATCATTTGTCTGTGGGGTGTGCTCTATCCGATCATTTCAGAGGTCTTTACCGGGCAGAAGGTAACCGTTGGGCCGCCTTTTTTTGAGCGTGCGACTGGTCCTCTGTTCGCTTTCTTACTCTTTTTAATGGGAATTGCCCCGCTCTCAGCTTGGGGGTATTCCACTGCCCGAACCCTGGCGAGGCGGTTGACCATTCCCCTCTTTTGCCTGATTCCGGTTATCGTAGTAATCCTGGTTTTCGGCATCCGTTCCTTTGCCGCTATCATCGGTCTGGTTTTTGTCGCGTTGGTGGTTCTGGTCATTTTGTACGAATTTCAGAATCTGGTGTCAGCCCGCTGCCAGCGTACAGGCGTCCCACCTGTTGTTGCCATCTGGCAGGTTGTCAGCATGAACCGCAGGCGGTATGGCGGTTACATTATCCATCTCGGCGTTGTGATGATGTCTCTGGGAGTCATCGGGATAGAATTCTTTCAAACAGAAACCCAGGGAACCATTTCTCGCGGACAGAGTATTTTTCTGGGTTCCTATTCCTTTACCTACCGGGATCTTTCCAATTTCGATACACCTGACGGCCGGAATATCACACGCGCGGTTATTAATATCAAAAAAAGCGATCGGGTTCTTGGTGAAGTCTACCCGCGCCGCGATTATTATTACCAGTCTCAGCAGCCTGTATCTGTGCCCGGGGTAATGAGTTCTCTCGAAGAAGACCTGTATGTGGTTCTGGTAGACTGGCAACCGATCAACTCACAGGGTGCCACCTATAAAATTTACCGAAATCCCATGGTAGGATGGCTCTGGATTGGGGGGCTGGTGTTCATGTTAGGAACTCTGGTCGCAGCCTGGCCAGACTTGAAGATGGATAGGGAACGATTGGTCAGGATGGCAGCACGCCAGGCACGGGAGGAAGCCGGGAGATGAGACGGTCATCCTTGCTTTTAATTGGCCTTTTGATAATCCTTACCGGTTTGATGATACACCAGCCGGTAAAGGCTCAGCAACCCACTCCTTCTGATGATGACGTCAATGAACTGGCGCGGCAATTGTATTGTCCCGTTTGTGAGAATACGCCTCTGGATGTATGTCCGACCAAAGCCTGCGCGCAGTGGCGCGAAATGATCCGAGAAAAAATCATGCTGGGTTGGTCTGAAGATGAGATCAAGAAGTACTTTGCTGAACAGTATGGAGAGCAGGTTTTATCTTCTCCTTCTATCAATGGTCCCAACCGGATGATCTACGTTGTGCCTTTCCTTTTATTTATTGCCGGCGGAGTGTTTTCTGTTATGTACATCCGTTCGCTGCTCAAGCGGACATCACTGGCGGGTGTTGCTAAACCTCAAGAACTACCGGATAATGACCCTTACCTGGCCAGAGTGGAAGAAGAGTTAACGGATCAAAGAAAGCCTTGAAGAACGGAATTCCTATGGCTATTGAAAAGCGTGAAACCTCCGAACATAAACGCCAGCCGGTCTGGTTTATTGTCTTTTGCTTTATGGTTCTGGCTGGCTTTGTCGGGTTGATCGCTGCTGGGTATTTGAGAATAACCTCAGGCACTATCACCAACGGCTCAAAATGTCCTGAATTCCAATTGACAACATTTGACCGAAAAACCTATAAAACCACCGATATTTCAGATTCTGTGGTTGTAGTCAACTTCTGGGCTTCATGGTGTCAGGCCTGCAAAGAAGAAACCACAGAATTAGAAGAAGCCTGGCAAAAATACCGTGATGGAGGGAAAGTACTATTCCTGGGTGTGGATTTTATGGATACCGAAACCCAGGCTCTTCAATACCTTTCAACTAATCCGGTCTCTTATCCCAATGGACCAGATGCCGGTGGACGGATTTCTGCCGCGTTCCGAGTTCGTGGTGTTCCTGAAACCTACATCTTTGACCGCGATGGAGTACTGGTGTACTCACTTAAAGGTCCAATCTCTTCAAGCGACAATATCACACAGATTATTGATCCGTTGCTGATTGGGGAATGATTATGGATACCGGATCACTTTTACTCATCACTGCCATAATTATTCTGGTTGTTTTTATTGTTTCGCGTCCGTTTTATTCATCTACCCCGAATGGGCGAGCTAACCCAACCGCCGGAATATCTGATAGTGATTATGAAATATCTGAATTGATGATTGAAAAAGAACGCCTGTTATCTGTGCTGCGGGATCTTGACACCGATCACGACCTGGGAAAAATACCCGATCCCACCTACCACATGCAGCGTGAGCGGTTCATGCGTGAAGCAGCCTGGATTATGCGGTCAATTGATGAACTTGAACATGCTTCTGCCGCAGATGAATTTTATGTAATTCAGAATGGCAATTCGGCGGAAAAAACATCTCCCCCGGATAAATGGGATGAAATCGAGGAACAAATCGCCGAACGCCGGTGGAAACGGAGTGAAAAGTCAGCGGGTTTTTGCCCTCACTGCGGAAAAGTTTTGCAAAAATCTGATTATTTTTGCCCACTATGCGGAGCAAAAGTGTAGAAATTGTGGTTATGCCAATTTTTTACTCAGCCAGGCGGTTTTTCTCCGATCGAGGTATTGCGGGTCTGATAGTTTCCGCGTTGTGCCTTATTTTTGCATCCGGATGTACCGGACCTATGATTCAAGATGTCACTCCGCCGCGAATGGCTCAAACTACTCCGCAGGCGGCTTCGTCAATTCTGGGGGTAGTGGATATATCTCCACTACTTCCGCCGAACCCTGCTGCCGGGAAAGTGATTTACATAGAGGAATGCGCGCCCTGTCATGGCGATAGCGGAATGGGAGATGGTCCGCGAGCGGAAAAACTTCCATCCATTCCCCCTCCGGTTGGATTGCCGGCGTATTCGCGGTCAATTTCACCCTCTCGATGGTTTCAGGTAATCTCTCAGGGACGAATTGACCGGTTAATGCCGGGTTACGGTACTTCGCTAAGTGACCGTCAACGGTGGGATATTGTGGCCTACCTGATGACGCTGGGCACAACTCCGGAGCAGATCGCACGGGGAATGAACATCTATCGTTTGGAATGTCAGGAATGCCATGGCACGGAAACCACCGGCGGTTATGGCAATTCACCAGAACTGATTGGCCCGGAATTGTTCCATCGATCTGTGGATGACCTGATATCTGTGCTTTCATATAACCGCGATTCAATGATCCACGCGGGGATCGATTTGACCGATGATGAGAAGGTGAGCATTATTGCCTTTTTGCGTGCCCGTTTTTTTAGCCGGCAGACAACCGGGGAAAAAAGTGTCGAAAACCTCCCCTCAAAAAACGAATCCAATCCTCAAACCATAACCATATACGGCCAGATCGTGAACGGGTCTGGAGAAACAATGCCGTTCAGGCAACCCGTCAGGCTTGTGGCATACGATGACCGGGAGCCGGGTTTCAATCGGCAAACTATGGCAGATAGCAGCGGTCATTTTGTGTTCAACGAAATCCCCTCAAAGCCCGATCAGACATATATTATTTCAACCCAATATCGGGGAATTGAATATACATCCGATGTTCTGCGCGCCGGCCAACCCGGTGAATTGGAAGACGCTCTTGTTATTGTTTATGAACCTGATACAGATGTCTCACAGATCACAGCTGACCGCGCGCATGTCTTTTTTGAGTTCCCACGATCAGATATTTTAAGAGTGGTTCAATTGTATGAGTTGAATAATCCTACAAACCGGATAATCACGGCGTCATCTTCAAATGGCATTGTAATCGACTATCCGTTGCCCGCTGGAGCATTAAACCTGCAATTTCAGAACGGAACCCTCGGACAGCGTTATTTGATGACCCGAGATGGGGTAGGTGACACACAACCGATACCACCCGGTAACAGTACCCAGGTGCTGTTTTCCTATGACCTTCCATATCGTGGAGAGGCGTTTTTTGAAGTCACCATTCCTGTAAAAACCGAAGCTGTAAATATACTTCTTACGTCCGAAGGTGTCACATTAAAATCGCGTGATTTACAGGAGATCGGCGAAAAAGTTGTTCAAAACAAATCCTGGCAGTTATTTATTGCTTCTGGAGTAAATGCCGGAAGCAGGCTCCGAGTGCAGATGTCAGGAAAGCCCCGGGTGACTACCCCGAGGGAAAACGAAATGAGCAACAGTCTGGCAGTGGGTGTTGTCTCCCTGGTGATCGTACTTGTCTTAATCGGCACGAGCATTTTTCGGGATATGTTGGACAAACGAACACTGGAAAAAGAAGCCAGTATTGCTCATACGGAGACGATTGATCGTAACGCGATTCTGGACGCGATCATCGCGCTGGATGACCAGTACCAGGCCGGTAAGATCCCCGCGTCTGCTTATCATGAAAGACGGGCAGAATTAAAGAGCCGGCTGGGGAAGGTTTCGGAATGACTTCGGAAACAGGTTTGATATTCACCCGGGGTCTTACCAGAAGGCTGGGACGAAGAGATGTTCTTCGGGGTGTTGATCTGCGAGTGGAACAGGGCAGAATCGCGGCATTGATCGGACCGAATGGCGCGGGAAAGACAACCCTGCTGCGGATCCTTTCAACATTGATGCGGCCAGATTCGGGCGAGGTGGTTGTCAACGGATACCGGCTGCCCGCCCAGGCGGAGGGCGCTCGCCATAGTATTGGAGCTGTATTCCACCATCCGATGGTATATAGCGAACTCAGTGCCCGCGAAAATTTGCGCTTTCACGCCGGGTTGCATTCCATACCAGACCCGAATGCGCGAATTGACTGTCTGCTGACTGAACTCGGCCTGGACCCGGATTGGACTGAACCGGTGCGTACATTTTCGCGTGGTATGCTGCAGCGCCTTGCGCTGGCCAAAGCTCTGCTGCCAAAGCCTGATGTACTTTTGCTGGATGAACCTTTTACCGGTTTGGATACGCAATCTTCTGAGAAATTATCTGGTACTCTGGCAGAGGAAGCAGAGCGCGGCTGTACCATTCTGCTTTCGGGGCATGACCTTTCAGGTATTAAGAAGACGGCATCCCACTTCATTTTAATGGCGGAAGGCCGGGTGGTTGGTGTTCACGAACACGGCAGTCTGCCGGATGACGGGTTTAACGGCCTGTACCAGAATGTGGAAAACATTTCGAATGGCGGGGCGGTGAAATGACGCCTCTGGTCAATTTCATCCGGGTCACAATTGACATCCTGCGGAAAGATCTGATGCTGGAATGGCGCAGCCGTGAGCAGGTGGGCGGTATGCTGGTCTTCGCTCTGCTGGCGATCTTGATGTTTAATTTCGCGCTGGAATTGGAATCCTCATGGACGGCGGGTATTGTAGCCGGTGTATTGTGGGTTACGCTGGTTTTTGCCGGCACTATCGGGCTGAACCAGTCGATGGCGGCTGAAAAGGTCAACGGCTGTTTTGACGGCCTGCTGCTGGCACCGGTTGATCGCTCGGCGATATTTTTTGGCAAAGCGCTGGGGAATACCCTTTCCATGTGGGTTGTGGCGGGGTTCCTGATGCCGTTGCTGGCGGTACTGTACCCGGTCAATATACTTCATGGGGGGATCGTGCTTATCATTGTGTTGGGTACGCTGGGATATTCAATGGCCGGCACGCTTCTGGCTGCCATGACCATCCAGACTCGCGCGCGTGACGCGCTGCTGCCCATCCTGCTGTTCCCCCTCGCGCTGCCTGTGCTGCTTGCAGCCGTCAGATCGACAGGGATGCTGCTCAGCGGCTTTCCGTTGACAGACGCCCGTTTCTGGGTGGATATGCTGACCGCGTTTGATGTGATCTTTGCCGTGCTGGGTTGGATGCTGTTCGACTATGTGGTGGAAGAATAACCCGGGAGGATACCTTTGCGGAAACAACCCTTGCGACTAACCCTGTTGGACGCGGCTTCTGTCATGCTGCTGGCGGCCGCATTGGTAATAGTGTTTTTCTTCACACCGCTGGAAGAGACTATGGGGGCGGTGCAGAAGGTGTTTTACATGCACATTTCCGCCGCCTGGGTGGGGATGCTCGGGTTTCTCGCGGCGGCGGTGTTCGGAGGGATATACCTGAAGAAACGTGAACCTCGCTGGGACCTGATGTCTGAGACCGGCGTGGAGATCGGACTGGTGTTCACCCTTGTGGGCATCGTCAGCGGGTCGATCTGGGCCAAACCGGTATGGAACACCTGGTGGACCTGGGACCCGCGGTTGACCACCTCGGCGGTGATGGTGTTGATCTACCTGGCGTACCAGATGCTGCGCCGCGGGCTGGATGACCCCGGAAGGCGGGCGCGTTATTCGGCGGTGTACGCCCTGGCGGGATTTGTCACTGTGCCGTTGACCTTCTTTTCCATCCGGTTGTTCCGCACCATTCACCCGGTGGTTGTGGGCGGGTCAAGCGGCATGTTTGCCATGGACAAACCTATGCTCGCGGCGTTCTTTCTATGTCTGGCGGCTTTCACCGTGCTGTTCGTCGACCTGTTCTGGCACCGGTACATGCTGGGCAGGCAGATTGACACGCTCGAGACTCTGGAAGCCGGTTCCAATGGAGGATCATGATGCCTGATACCTGGACATATTTCTACGCCGGTTACGCGGTGATAATGCTGTCCATACTGGGGTATGTGGTGTCGCTGTTTGTGCGCTGGCGGAAGGTGAAAACCCGCCTTGATGCGGCCCGCAAGCACTTAAAATAAGCCGGTTTCAATCCGGAAGTTTTTTGACCATCGAGTACTGGGTTTTGTTGATGGTGAAGCCCAGGTCTTTATAGAATTTGTGCGCTTCCTCGCGGATGATATTGGTGTGCAACCGCACGGTATGAATGCCGGATTCTCTGGCCCATTCTTCCACCGCGGCGATCAACATCCCCCCGATCCCCTGCCTGCGGTGGTCACGGCTCACGACCAGCCCGTCAATTTCCACCAGTGGATCCACCTCAATACTGACATGATGGCTGGCCTGAATATAACCGGCGGCGTTGCCATCGCCGGGGTCGGCGACGAAGATGATTTTTTCCGGAGTTGACAGGATACTGTTCATACGGTTGGCCATAGCCTCGGGTTCGGTGGGGTAGCCGAGCTGCTCCGCGAGAGTGAGGATGCTTTCGAGGTCGTCCAGGGTGGCACGGCGGATGGTTATATTGGGGGTCATTTTTGGGATTATAGCTCGATTTTGTTAATTGTTTTTGTCAACAGGATTATTTTTGCAGGGTAGATGCAAGCGGGAGGATACATGGTGTGAAATCTTTGGCTGAAATCCGCTTGCATCTACCGAGGCACAATCGGGAATGAAACTTGTGGCTGGATATATCTCACAGGCTCGCGGTTGATGCGGCGGGAATTGTATAAATGTGCCCGGATGCGTTAATCCCCCGCCGGCATCAACCCTGCCGAGGATTTATTATTCCTTGGTGGGTACCAAGGATGCGCTCGCGTTTAAGCGCATCTTTTTATTTCGATTGTTGATGATCAATGGTAAAAAATGAACCCGTTTTTCTTCAGGTTATTTGAGCCGGGCTGTTGATGCATACATCCCTTAAAAGACATTGGGCAGGCACTCGAGCGCATTCTTCAACTATTTTTTAAAGAGAAATTCACGAGCTTCTTTTGTGATCAATCCATTATTCATAGAGCCTTTTGATAAAAAATCTCGAAGTCCATTTATTTCGGCACACGTGAATAACGCGGGGATGATTTCGTTTTTGACAACTACAATCAGATCGGATAGCCATTCTTGAGTTCCATCACTAAGAAGTAATCCACGGTAAATCAACTCCTGATATGCCGGAAATAAATTTTCTGCTCTGTAATTCATATGACATTTATTTGCAGCGGGATATTCATGATTCCCCAGGGCTTTCAGGAAAAAACCGATATTGAAATAATAAAAATCATCATAATTACTTTTCTGCAAATCAACAGCAATATAAACTTCTTTGCCATCCCGATACAAAAGCTGTCCTCTTTTTTTGTATCCGGTATCAGTAAAGCACTTTGAAAACGCTGTTTTCAGTATCTTTTTTTCAACCATAGTTACTGACCTCAATCTGGTCACCCGCCTATATTCTGTTATTGACTAATTAATCATCGTTTGCTTTTTCGGGATACCGTGCGTTACCCCCGATCATTCATTCCCCTAATAAGAATTGTACATTGTAATTTCAAATCCCTGATGCGCTCAAAAGCGAGCGCATCCTACTCGAAAAAGAATCAAATTATCCATTGAATCAATTCTATTGTTGACAATCGTATAAACTGTGCTAATATAAATACGTAGCCAATAAGCTACGTATAGGAGAACAAATGAAGAATATCTTTACCAAAAAATCCTTATTGATCCTCGGTGCGGCTGAATCGGTCAGCGGTATCGGTGACTGGATCACCATGATGGCCGTACTGGCCATGCTCGTGTTTCGCGGCGGGGGCGGTGTGGCTGCCAGCAGCGGTATTTTCCTGGCCGGGCTGGTGCCCACGTTGATCGTCAGCCCGCTGGCCGGCTGGCTGGTGGACCGGGTGAATCGCAAGACCCTGCTCATCGGCAGCCAGCTTCTGGCCGGCCTGGTGGTCAGCGGGTTATTTTTCACCACACAACTTGAAATGATCTATGTCATTCTTGCGGTATTGGCTATGGTCATCTCGGTGATCACCCCCACCCGGCAGGCGGTCATCCCCGATCTGGTAGACCGCGATGACCTGACGAAAGCCAACGCGTTTCTGCAGCAACTGGCGGGATTGGTCAAGGTATTCTCGCCGGTACTGGCTGGCCTGGTGCTCACGGTGATGGACCCGCATCAGGCCATTCTGTTCGATGTGGCTTCATTTTTCCTATCCGCCATTGTTTTGGCCTTTCTGCCCTCGCTGCCGCCGCACAAAGCAGGAGGCGACAGCGAACCAACCAGAGAGACGAAGTCTTTGGAATCTGGCAATCCACTGGCGGT
Source organism: Leptolinea sp. HRD-7 (assembly GCA_024363285.1). Lineage (GTDB taxonomy): Bacteria > Chloroflexota > Anaerolineae > Anaerolineales > Anaerolineaceae > Leptolinea. The sequence goes on from AP024710.1 coordinate 1,736,877, forward strand.
GATGCGCGCCATCCCGCAGATCCAGGTCCTGTTCGTCACTGTGTTCACCGCGATCCTGGGCATCATCGGGTTTGACGTACTGTCATCCATCTACACCCGGGACGTGCTGCATGATGGCGAAAAATTATACGGTTTCATTGTCAGCCTGGTGGGTATCGGCTCTCTGGTGGCCACCGCCATCCTGATGTTGCGCAAGAAAAACGGCAGCCCGTGGAAAGATATGACCGCCGGATTTGCCCTGCTGGGGATCCTTCCGGCAGCCATCGTTATTGGTTTCCAGTTTGAAGACGTAAATGTGGCGCGGAATCTACTTTTGGCTGCGTGTTTCGTCGGCGGTATTGGAAACGGCCTTGTGCATGTGCAGGTGGGGACGATCATGCAACTGGTTACTCCCTCCAACATCCTTGGGCGGGTGGGCGGCTGGCTGCAAACCGTAATGGTTGCCGGGCAATTGGTCGGACTGCTGGTCACACCACTGCTGGTTCCGAAATATGTTTCAATGGATATGTTCTTTACCGCGATGATCGTGGTGATCGGGTTGCTGGTGGCTTACCTTCTGATGACTATGTTGAGTAAACCGGGGCTGGAACCGGTCGGGGCAGGCCCGGAACTTGAGTAAAATAATCGGATGAACGACTTCGGCGGGAAAAAATTCGGGTGGCAGATCATTAAATCTGCCACCCTGGATCTGGATGTAGGACTGGCCATGGCCGGCGGCAGCTTTCCCAGAGCGGGGATCACTTCGGATATTCTGGCGCTTCAGGATACCCCGGCAGATTGGAAAGAGGAATGGCGGTTTTACTTTGGGGATATGGGCTGGTTTAGTTCAATTTTGGAGCACGCCGGTTTCCTGGCGGATGTGATGGATGAGCCGGATTACGCGCGCGCCACTATGACCATTCGCCAGATGACCCTGAAGACCGCTGGAAAAAACCTTTCCCAGATGGTCTCCGCCGCAGGTCTCGATCTGTTGACCGGGTCAACCCCCGAAGAAACGCTGATCCAAAACTTTGTTGCGTACCGAAAATTTGGTTTTGAATCGATCCATCTGGTTCACCCTAAAGATAAATTATTTGAAAATCGTTTGGTCAAGGAGCTTCAACTTTGCCTGAGCATTCTGCAAGGCGGAGAGTATCATGACGCGTTCTGGCACTGGCTTGATCGGTTTTATTACGGGGTTTACCAGCCCTGGTTGGAGACCCGTAAACCCTATTTAGCGAGTCAGGAACAAAAAGTGATCTCCATTACAGGTGCGGCCCGGGGAGAGGGCAGACCGGTCAATCTTTCGTGGCTGCCGGATGTCAATCCGGCGTTGCGTTACCCTGAGATAAAGTCGGCCATCGAAAGCGGTCAACTGCGGGTTAAGTTCTGGTTGGAACCTTTCGGGATGGCCGATTCTTTCACCCTTTTGCCCGGAAATATTTATCTTTCCTTTGCCGAACCGGGTCAGATCTATGAAAATTTTATGTCGTATACACAGACATTGGCCGGACAGGTGCAGGCTTTGGCAGACCCCACCCGGCTGATCATATTGCGCCTTATTCGCGTTTTGAGTATGACCAATACGGATATGGCAGCCTATCTTGGGCTTTCACGCCCCACGGTAAGCATTCACGCGCGGGTATTGCGCGAAGCGGGACTGATCAACTCATGGGAAGAGGGGCGTATCACCCGTCACGAGATAAACTCTGAGGCAGTACGCAAGCTTTTTTCTGAATTGGTAACCTTTTTAGACCTTCCTCCTGAGAAACGGGAATGATTATTGCACTCTTTAATGTGCAATTAACCAGCAAATAGTGCAGAATTGTATGTTTCACGCTATACTATTCTGGTATTTTGGTATTTTTTGCTTCAGGAGGAATGTTAAATGATCGGAAGCCAGACCAGAAAGACCTCCATTTTCCTGATCACAACACAGGTTATCGTCGCCCTTATTCTGGCGGCAGGATTTGTAATCACTCCCGGCTCAAGTGCCAGGGGTAAAGCCATCCCCACGTTCAATATTGTCTCCGTGGTCAAGGATGTTTCTGTCACCATTCAAACGTCAACATTTCCACCGGATAAGCTCTTCACCGTCCGAATGGGGTACGGTAATACCGATGGATCCGGTGGTGTGGTGGTTGCCACCACGAATTCCGGGGCCGGCGGTGCTTTCCAGGAAACCTATTTGATCCCTGATATATTGAAGGGGCAAGATGTGATTGCCATCCGAATGGATGCACCCGGTGGTTTTTATGCCTACAATTATTTCCGCAATGATCCCAATTTTCTGAATCCGGCCAGCGCTATTAATCCCCCTCCGGCAGGAACAGCCGGCGCTCTGGTTTCCACCACTCCGGGTTACACAGGAATTCCCACATTCTCGATCAAATCTGTGAAAGCTGATTCACAGGTGACAGTGAAGATGCACAACTTCCCGCCCAATCGCGATTTCACCGTTCGCATGGGGTACTTTGGCACCCTGGCAAAAGGCGGTGAAATCGTTGGAACGACCAATACGGGCGAGGGCGGAGATATGGAAGAGACATATGAAATCCCGGCCTCTCTGCGCGGTGTTCATCAGATCGCTATCCGTATGGATGCAACCCGATATCTATTCTCATACAACTGGTTCTACAATGTGAACACCGCCATACCCGGCGCCAGCGGCACGGGCGGCACGGGTGGCACAGGCAGTGCCGGAACAGAGGTCGTGTCTGGCGGCGAAAGTACGGCCGAACCTGAACTAGCCATACCGTCACCTGTTGAACCGGTTTATGTGGGTATCCCCACATTCACTATCGGTGAAGTGGTTCAAGATAAAACCGTCTCCATTCTTACCAGCAACCTTCCTCTTCACACAGATTATTCCGTGTTAATGGGGCCTTATGGCACAATGGGCGTTGGCGGTACAGTGGCTGGAACCGGCAAGGTGGAAGATAACGGTAACCTGCAACTGACCTTTGACATCCCGGCAAACCTGAGAGGCAGCACATTTATTGCCCTGAGACTTGAAGCCTCCAACGGTTATTACGCGTATAACTGGTTCCGGAACCTCAACACCAAAATAACAGTTCCTGTTGAACCGGCTGTTCCCACCTCCACACCGGTAAGCCCGTTGAAGACTGAACCTGGTTCCACATCAGGTTCAGAAGCAGCACCGTTGACTGAAGTCACCCCCGAAACGGCTACTGCGGGACCTTCTACCGGCGAAGCACCCATGATCAGCCCGAATGTTTCACCTGACTACAATTCCGTACCTTCATTCACAATTAGTTCGGTGGTGAAAGATTCCATGGTTTCTGTTTTCGCTAAAGATTTCCCGGCAAACCAGACCTTTACTGTTCGCATGGGAGAGTATGGAACGGCAGGTGTTGGCGGAGTCGTGGTCTCAACGACGGACACCGGAAAAGGTGGAGATTTTACCGCTACCTACACCATTCCAGACGCCCTCAAGGGTTCAGAAGCCATTGCCATTCGCATGGATAGTCCGTCAGGGTACTATGCGTTCAACTGGTTCTATAACAGCTCCAGCCGGTAACATTTTTTCATAAATCATTTCAGGGACACGGGATTGGATTTCCAAAGGGAAATTTGAGCCCGTGTCCTCTATTATTCACTCAGGAAGGTTAGATTGTGAAGAAGCTGATCATAGGCATTTTATTGTTGACAATTTCACTTTCGGGCTGTGCCGGTTTACCACAAATACCCGCACTGACCATTCCGACTGCTGCCGTTTTAGCCACACCGATCCCTAATGGACCAACGAAAACACCGGTTACTGGAACTGTCCCCACAGTCAATACCCCGGTGGTTATATCGCCAACAGCGGCTGTACCGACTGTTGAAACAAAGATTTCTCCCACCATGCCTTCCCTGCCGGATATTGACCCGGAAAAAACGGTTTCGCTCTTTATAGAAGGAAAGAAGGCAAATGCTAACTTCGCGCTCGCATCCGCTCTTTTGAGCGCGAAATTTGCCGCGCAGGTAAAAGATGATGCCGGTCTGCAGGCTATTTTGGGTTCGAATGCGGTAATTGGAGAATATAAAGTTGGTATTCCTTCTTACTCCGCGGATGCGATGACTGCTTCACTGGATTCAACGATCTACCTCCCTGAGCCTTCCAATGTGCGATTTAACCTGGTAATGGAAAATAATGAATGGAAGATCGATGGGCTCACCATTCTGACCCAATCTGGCGAGTACCCTGCTACCCCCGAGGGTGTGATATTGGGTTTCCTGGCATCTTACCAGGAATCACCAGACCGAATGTCAAGTTTTCTGACGTCAACCCGCCGGGCGCAGCAGCCTCCCGGAGGTTCCACGGCAATGTTGCAGATCTCCGGTAATTTTGAAGGCATGGTCATTCAATCGGCTGCCGTAAACCCGGACCCGCCGACCGCTTCTATAGTGGTGGTCATTCAGGCTGGAGGGAAAAACTATCCCCGGAAATTCATTTTAACCCGCGATATAGCGGGATGGGGCATCGAAGCGATCGAAGTTGTCAAAGAGTGATCGGGTTATCTGCAGTTTGTCTAGGGTAATTTGTCTGTACCTTTATAGACATCTGTACCAAATTCCACTTGACAGCATAGTATAATAGCGCGACTATATGGGTAATAATAAGCTAATTTAGGTATGTGCCCAAAAATCCCACGTTGCTGTTTGATTCAGCCCTCCCGGAATCGAACTTGCAACCTGAAAAGCAGGTGGCTCTATGGAGCAAAATCTTCGAGTTTTACCCAATCACTTCAGTCTACCGCGACGGTTGTCACGCCTGTCTGAACTGGCTTACAACCTGTGGTGGACCTGGAATCCCGAAGCCCAGATGTTGTTCTCTTTTATTGATAAATTACTCTGGGACAGGCTTTCACATAACCCGATCGCGTTTTTACGCCAGGTGGAACGTTCCCGCTTGAATGCCGTAACCGGTGACCGAAATTATCTCGATTTTTATGACCGGGTTCTTCATAACTTTGATACATACATGAAGGCCGAGAACACATGGTATGACCGGACCTACCCCAACCACACCGATAAGCAGATCGCATACTTCTCGTTCGAGTTTGGACTGCACGAATCCCTGCCGGTTTATGCAGGTGGTCTTGGCATTCTTTCCGGAGACCACCTGAAGGAAGCCAGTGACCTGGGGATACCCCTGGTTGCCGTTGGTTTTGTGTATATCCTTGGCTATTTTTCACAGCGAATCACGGAAGACGGCTGGCAGGAGACTCGTACACAGGTTTTGAAACTGGATGAAATGCCGGTTATTCCGCTGTATGACGAAGAAGGCCGCCCGCTTGTGGTTCATGTTGAGCTTCCCAAACGTACCGTGGCAGCACGCTTATGGAAGGTTCAGGTAGGGCGGGTCAGTCTATACCTGATGGATACCAACGTATCTACCAATAATCCCACTGATCAGCAATTGACATCGCGCCTTTATACCAGTGATTTGGACGTCCGTATTTCCCAGGAAATATTACTGGGAATTGGCGGTGTTCGAACGTTGCGGAAGCTGGATTACAAACCAAATGTCTGGCACATGAACGAAGGACACTCCGCCTTCCTTGTTCTCGAGCGGATTCGTGAACTGGTTGAAAAAGGTTATTCTTTCGAAGCGGCCGGAAACATTGTAAAGAAGTCTAATGTTTTTACAACTCATACGCCTGTTCCAGCCGGGAATGATGCTTTCCCATTCTGGCTTTTGGATAAATATTTCTCTTCTTATTGGCCTGAATTAAAACTGGACCGTGATGAATTCATTAAACTGGGTTCCGCCCAGTCTGAATGGGGTGAGCAGTTCAGTATGCCGGTTCTGGCTTTGAAGCTTTCTGAACAGCGCAATGGCGTTTCGGAATTGCATGGACAGGTTTCACGCAAGATGTGGCAGTTCTTATGGCCGGATTTGAATGAACAGGAAGTTCCCATCGGTCATATTACAAATGGTGTACATACCGGAACCTGGATCGCGCGGCGGATGCGCCTCCTGTTTGACCGCTATTTTGGGCCTGACTGGTTGCAGCATATTGACGACCCGGAAATGTGGGCACAAATTGAAGAAATCCCCGACGCAGAATTATGGGCTATCCGCCGTCACCTGAAACGCAAACTGGTGACCTTCGCCAACGAGCGCGCGCGCCGGTCCTGGATGTCAAACTCGGTACATCCGGTGCAGGTTATCGCCGGTGGTGTTTTACTGGAACCGTATTCATTGACCATCGGATTTGCCCGTCGTTTTGCCACGTACAAACGCGCCAACCTGATCATGCGTGATATTGACCGGTTGCTGCGCATCATCAACAACCCGTCTATGCCGGTACAGATCATCTTCGCGGGAAAGGCACACCCTGCCGATGAACCCGGAAAACTGTTGATCCAGGAAGTATACCGAATGGTAAAAGATTCCCATTGCGGTGGACGTCTGGCATTTATTGAAGATTATGACATGAATGTAGCCCGTTATCTGGTTCAGGGTGTGGATGTGTGGATGAACACACCTCGCCGCCCGCTGGAAGCCAGCGGAACATCCGGAGAAAAAGCCGCCGTAAATGGTGTGTTGAATTTTTCCATTCTGGATGGCTGGTGGCGTGAAGGCTTTAATGGCCGCAACGGCTGGGCTATTGGTGATGAAATCGAACGAGCTGACCCGAATGAGCAAGACGAATTTGATGCGGCGTCTCTGTATGACACGTTAGAGAAAGAAATCATTCCGTTGTATTACGCGAATCGCTCGGCTGACAACCTGCCCAATGAATGGGTGGGTATGATCAAAGAATCCATCCGTACGCTGGCACCGCAATTCAGCACCCGCCGTATGTTGAAGGAATATATGTCTCAGATGTATCTGCCCGAGATGGAAAGCGGCGGAAAAGAAATTCCGGAGCCGCTGGAAAGCGAAAAAGCATGAATTTCGACATATTCTCCTCACCCCAGGCATGGTTATCAGCCCTCCTGATCTTCAGTTTGCGGGTAGGAGATATGTCGTTGGATACCCTGCGTGTCCTGTTTGTTGTGCGCGGAAAGAAAACAATAGCCTGGGTTCTTGGATTTTTCCAATCGATGTTATTTGTTATTGCCATTACAACGGTTCTTTCTCAATTGGATAATCCGTTGAACGTTCTTGGTTATGCTTCCGGTTTTGCGACCGGGAATGTGCTGGGAATGCTCATCGAAGAGAGATTGGCTGTCGGGCATATTCAATTGATGATCTTCAGCACAAACCGAGGAGCTGCCATCTGTGATGCGTTGCGAATCGCCGGTTTCGGCGTGACTGAGGTTCCTGGGCGCGGGAAGAATGGCACGGTATCAGTAATTCTGACAAATGTCTTCCGAAAAGATGTGGATCGTCTCGAGACGATCATTCTGGAGACTGATCCTGAGGCTTTTGTCACCCGCGAAGATGTGCGCCCCATGAGGCGCGGTTTCTGGCGGGCTTAATCACCGCCATCTTTATATAGCTTGACCCGTAGGCGAAGTCCATTAACCGCGGTGACAACGATCCGGCTTCCGGCAGGAATGGCCGGGTCGTTCTTTTCCAGGGAGGCACTCCAACGTTCACTCGCCACCTGAACCTCTCCATCCGGGTTGATATCCGTCACCGCGTAACCGGTTTTGTTTACAATGGTTTCCACCCCGGCGATAACGGGTTTTTTCTGGGCTCGTACTCCTATGGAGACGATGGCAAAAAAGAATGCGCCCAGTACCAGCCCGGTACCGATGACCAGTGGAATTGAGATTGCCGGATACCCGGGAAGGCGGACGCTGTTAAAAAGGACCAAAGCCCCCACAATAAATGTCACTGTACCGGCGGCGGTCAACGCGCCGTGGGTTGGGGCTTTGATATCCAGAATGAACAGAACGAATGCAATGACAAGGAAGACCAATCCGAAAAGATTGACCGGCATGATCCCCATACCATAAATGGCCAGAGCGATACAGCATACTCCCAGAAAACCGGCTACCCAGCCGCCCGGTGTAGATATCTCGATCAACACTGCCTGAGCTCCTACAGCCAGTAGAAGAAATAATAGATTGGGGTTGGTCAACATCATCAATAGCCCTTCGATCATGGTCATTTCGAAGGTGATGATTTCCGCGCCGGCCAGTTCCAATCGATATGGTTTTTCATTAACGAGAACGGTTTTACCGTCTAACTGCTCTAACAGTGCCTGTGAATTGGCAGCCAGTACATCCACCAAACCGGCTTGCACCGCTTCCGCCCCGGAAACAGCTTTGGCTGATTCGATTGTCTCTTCAGCCAGTTTTATGGCTTCTTCTCCGCGTTCCTTAGCCAGACTTCGCACAGTAGCTTTGAGGATCTCTTTGACCTTGGATTCCATCGTAGTTCCAATATTTTCACCGTTTGATCCAACCGGACTGGCTGCACCAATGGCGGTATCCGGAGCCATGGCAGAAATATGACCGGCAAGAGTGATGATTGTCCCCGCGCTGCCGGCCATAGCGCCCTGTGGCGCGATATACACAATTACCGGCACATGACTACCCCGAATAACCTGAACTACCCGGTTCATCAGGTCTATACTGCCCCCTGGCGTGTTCATCTGAAGGATTATCGCCGAAAAATCACCAACTTCGGCTTCGTTTATTCCCCGGGAGATGTAATCAACCATAACTGACGTGACCGGGCCATCATACTTCAGCAACAATACCCGATTCGGTCCAGGGGTAGCGAATGGATGAATTAATGTGAAACCTGAAACGAACAGTATCAAAATTGCGCTGAGGAAAAGTATTTTTGTTGTACGAATATTTTTCATAGCTTCATTATACGCGGGATAAAAAACTGAAAGAACGTCTTGTTCCGTCATGGTTACTCACACGGTTGTGTATATAAAATTCTTCCAAAATGTTAATAGAATTTATGCAAAAAAAGTTTATCCTAAAGCCGATTAAGACTTTGATTCAGGAGAGTAAAAAATGGGCAAGATTATAGGTATTGACCTCGGTACCACGAACAGCGTTGTAGCTGTTATGGAAGGCGGCGATCCGGTTGTGATCACCACCGTTGAAGGTTCACGCCTGTGCCCATCTGTTGTCGCCTTCAGCAAGAATGGCGAGCGGCTGGTGGGTCAGACAGCCAAACGGCAGGCGGTAATTAATTCAGAGAACACGATTTCATCCATAAAACGCTTTATGGGGCGCCGATATGACGAAGTGGAACAGGAACGCAAGATGGTTCCATATTCCATCGTGCGCGGCGCGGGTGGTGATGCTCGGGTAAAAGTCCCACAGACTGGAAGAGAATATACACCCCAGGAAATATCTGCCATGATCCTGGCGAAACTGAAAGCCGACGCAGAAGCGCACCTTGGTGAGACAGTCACCCAGGCTGTGATCACCGTACCGGCGTACTTCAACGATAGCCAGCGCCAGGCGACAAAAGATGCCGGTCGAATCGCAGGTTTGGACGTTCTGCGTATCATCAATGAACCTACCGCATCCGCTCTGGCGTACGGATTAGATAAGAAAACCAACGAAAAGATCCTGGTATTTGACCTGGGCGGCGGTACATTTGATGTTTCTGTCCTTGAAGTCGGTGACGGAGTGTTTGAAGTTAAATCAACCAATGGTGACACCCACCTGGGTGGCGACGATTGGGATGAGAGAATCGTCAATTGGATGGCCGATGAGTTCAAAAAAGATCAGGGTATTGACCTGCGTCAGGACCGTCAGGCGTTGCAGCGCCTGCGCGAAGCGGCTGAGAAAGCAAAGATCGAGCTTTCCACTTTGATGGAAACTGAGATCAACCTGCCATACATTACCGCGGATGCCAGCGGGCCGCGTCACCTGCAGATGAAGCTCAATCGGGCAAAGTTCGAACAAATGACGGCTGACTTGTTGAATCGCTGTAAAGGCCCGTTCGAATCGGCTTTGCGCGATTCGGGATTGACCGCGTCTCAGATCGATGAGGTGGTGCTTGTAGGCGGTTCCACTCGTATGCCGATGGTACAGGAACTCGTGCGTTCGTTGACCGGTAAAGAACCGAATCGGGGAGTCAACCCTGATGAGGTTGTGGCGGTTGGCGCGGCCATTCAAGGCGGTGTTCTGGGCGGCGAAGTGAAGGATGTACTTCTTCTCGATGTTACTCCTCTTACTCTGGGACTCGAAACCCTGGGCGGAGTGATGACCCCGCTGATCGAACGCAACACCACCATCCCGGTACGAAAATCACAGGTTTTCTCAACGGCTGACGATAATCAGACCGCGGTGGATATCCATGTGCTGCAGGGTGAGCGCCCGATGGTGGCTGATAACATGAGCCTGGGACGTTTCCGGTTGGAAGGTATCCCGATGGCACCGCGGGGTATTCCGCAGATCGAAGTCACCTTTGATATTGATGCCAACGGCATCCTGAACGTTTCTGCCAAAGATAAAGCAAGCGGCCATGAACAGAAAGTGACCATCACCGCATCAACCAACCTGAACAAATCAGAAATTGAGCGGCTGGTGAAAGACGCGGAAGCCAATCGCAGCGAAGATGCCCGCCGTAAGACAGTTGTTGAAACGCGTAATCAGGCGGATACCGTGGTTTATGCCGCAGAAAAATTAATGAAAGAAAATGGCGGCACCGATCATGGTTCGCTGCAGGATAAGGTTAACGAACTGAAGCAAGCCATGAATGGCGAAGATGTCTCACGCATGCAGAGACTGATGCAAGAAGTGCAGACAGCCATGCAGTCAATACCTCAAAACAATTCAGCGGGTAACCCTGTTCCTGAAGCTGAAGTTCAGGGCACCCCACAGGGTGATGTGGTAGATGGTGAATTCAAAGACGCGTAAGTTTCTATTTTAGAAATGTTCGCAAAATCGTGACTTAAAACCCTTAGGGTTTCAAAAACCCTAGGGGTTTACTTTTTAACCTTTGAGGAACTCAGTTGGTAGAAGGAAAGCCTTAAGGTATTTAACTACCACGTACATGCCGGGTTGACCCATTCAAAGAAACGGGGGCAGTAGGACATCGATATTTCATGGTGCCCGGCGGTGAGTTTTACACTCTTGAATGTGCCAAACAAAGTTTCGATTTTCACCGGTGCACCATCAACGCGGGCGCGCCAGTTCTCATCCCAGTTGTCTATGAACGAAAAGTAACCATCGGCCGGGGCGTCTAATTCCACCACCAGACTGTCGCCGGTGTATTCGTGCACCACCGGTTTGATGGTAAATGAATGGGCGTCTTCCAGAAATGACGCGATGTCGGTTTGGTCGATGCGGCTCGAATAGAAGAAGCGGTTTCCATTGATCACGCCCAGCAATTCATCGCGCTCAGTGGATTCGTTTGCAAAACCAAAATAAAAGTCCTGATAACGAGCGAAATGCCACTTTGGTGGGCTGCCCACCGAAAATGAGGGAGACAATGTCAGTGTGGAATTTTCATTCTTCCGCGGGGTTGAAAGCGAAGTCTGCATCATGCGCTGATATCCGCCAATCTTCCGTTCTTCCTGAGGGGCTAACCCGTTATTCCATAACCAGGGGCCGCCATGCCAGAGCGTGATGGTGGAAAATATCCCCAACCCTGCCAGCATAATCCATTCGTGTTTATCGGTCAGACGGTATTTCCAGAGGAGCAATAAAACCAATAACACGGCCAGCAGGCTGAAAACCATATATGACAGACTGTAAGCTGCTGATAATTGCCCCGGATCAGGCACGAATTCTTTCCCCATCGCGTTGGCAATGGTTTGTAGCAGAAATGCGACCCGGGGAATGAAGTAAAGTTCCCAATATTCGTCAATTATGTTGTCTGTAAATTCCAGCCACTGTAATCCCAGGCTAAACAATGTTAGAAATGCGAGTGACAGCCAGACACGTGGTTTTATTCGACCTTTATTCGGTTGACGTATCCGAACTTCGAAATCAGCCAGTGCGTATGCCAGTAGAACGGACAACCCCGGCAAGAGGGCAATACTTAATCGTCCCCATCCGCGAAGCGCTGAGAAACCTGGCAATATTCGGTAAAATACCTGGAAAAGATAAGATTTTTCTCCATACGAAAGGTAACTGAGAAAAACCAGCCAGGCGAGCAATGCCAGTTTAACCGGCAAAGAGCGCCAATTGTGTAGATTTGTTCCCTCATTATCGAGTAAATCTTTTTCAGGATTCACAAGAAAGAGCAGCATTAATGTTAAAGCCAGGGGGCCAAAATAGAACCATCCTTCCGGGCGGGATGCCGGCGGATAGACCAGAGATTCAAGCGTATCAAAAAAATCAAAGGGGTACATGGTAGCGTGCGCGTAGTCGTCGCCGGCACGGCCGGAGGTTTGTGTGATGGTCTGCCCCATATTCAGTAAATATGGGCCGCAAATCAGAACAGCAATAATGCATGCCAGAAGGAAGCCTGTAAGAAATCTGTGCCAGTCCATCCGATCAATCCCAAAGATCGCGGATCGAATACGAGGAACGAGCATGAACATCAGGTAGGGGCCGGCTAGAAACGGAAGATAGTACACATAATACGGGTAGCCGGCAGTGAACAGGCAGATCAGGGAAAACGCGAGCAGAGCGGACCATTTCCACAACGCCCGCCAGTCAGTAGATTTAGCCATCATGGTCAAAGATAGTAATATCCACGGATACCAGGCTGCTTCATGTGCCGCGTTGGGGAACCGAATTAATTCCACCATCTTATAGCTCACCGCCATATTTACGGCAGCAAAGACCGCGAATCGTTTTTCCACCTTCAATGAACGCAGCCAGATATAAAGGCCCAGTGAAAACCAACAGATGGCTGTCACTGTGTAAACCTGATGATCCAGGCGTGTATACCCCTGGTTCAGCCGATATAGTATTGCCAACAGGATATTGGGTGGATAGACTGATTGTGTCAACGGGTCTGAGAAAAAGGGGAACCCCGCTCCTTCCATGGGTGACCAGAGCGGGAAATGCCCGTTCGACAGGAAATCCAGCAGGTAGTTCTTATAGACGAAATAGAACGGACCAAAATCATTGCCCAGTGTAACGTTATGCCCGGCGAACGTAGTGACGTACGGAAGCAGAAACACCAGGGGGAAAAGGGCGGCAATCGACCCGGCTGTGTGACGGGAGAATATATAGTAGAGCAGGGCGGTTAGCAGCAGCCATTCCGTTAACGCGAGAAGGCTGACCCAGATGATCCATATCAATGCCGGTTTTCCCATGGCTGCCGGGAATGGGCTGACTATCTGGACATCCGCGAGAGGTGTTTTCAAACCCACCGAAGTTGTGTGATCTTGCATTCTTATTAATGCTGATCCTTCTTCCGGTCCTGAAACGAACACCAGTTCCAGTGGAGCGGATGCTGTTCCAGAGAAGGTCAGGCTGCTCTCTCCATGGTCATCGTGTTTCCAGCCATCGTCTGTTAACTGCCAACCTGTCGTGGGGGTAAATTGTTCCAGCGAGAATACTGCGCCGGTTGAACGAATGGCAGTCAATATTACATGGCCCTGCGGCTTGATCTCAATATCGAACGTGGATTGAAATGCCGGCGGCTGCCAGTGGAAGATGATCATGACCACAATGGAGGCCAACGCGGCTGCCGTTATACCGACAGGTTTAAGCTGGTTGATTTGAAAATTTTTTACAGACCGGTGAATTTTCCACCAGATCATTGGGAAGAAAATTGTTGTTAAAACCAGAACCAGCAAAAATTTTTCCACCAATGGTTTTTGAAAGAAGTCAAACCAACGGCAGGCGGCCGGGTAAGCGGTAATAAATGATACAAAGGTGGTTATAAGGAATTTGCTGGACTTTTTCCACATATTCACAATATTCATGGGCGTATTATACGCTGTGCGTGATAAACCTGTCTCCGGCGGATGTTATAATGCCGTTATGCCTACTCCTACTCCCATTACCCGTCGGCGGCGGCGCCGCCGAGTTAATGTTTTACAAATTCTGGTTCTGCTGGCTGTGCTGGCGGGTATCCTTTACTTGATACCGCCGATACGCGAACGCGTGGACGGCCGAATCTATATGTGGCGGCTGCAGGTCATCGCGATACTGCGCCCGCCGGAGAAGGAAGTCTTTGTGCCGCAGGCGGCTCTTACACCGGCATCCACACCGGTAGTAACGTTACCTCCTACTGCGGTGCCTTCTGCCACACCTACCACTATACCCACCACCGCGGAACAAAACGCTACAGTTGAACCAACCGGTTCTCCCACACCGGCCCCTACAGCTATCCCGAGAGCGGTCACATTAAAAGGGGTGCGCTATATGGATCAACATGGTGTGCGTAATTATTGCGCGCCGTCCACATTAGGTATGGCACTTTCATACTATGGATGGAAGGGCTCGCGGACGGATATTGGCAAGGTCGTCAAACCGTATGACGACGATTACAACGTAATGCCCTATGAACTGGCGGATTACACAGTGGAGAAAGCCAACCTGAACGCTGTCACCCGCATCGGGGGAACGCTGGAGCAGTTAAAAACTCTGGTCGCCGGTGGATTTCCCGTCATTTTGGAAACCGGTGTGTACGAAATTGACCTGTCCAATGAATTAAGCTGGATGGGACATTATGTTCTGGTCACTGGTTACGATGATGCCAACAGTGAGTTCATTTTGCAGGATGCATATAATGGCCCGGATCATCGCATGAAATACAAGAAACTCGAAAGTGAATGGCGGGCGTTTAATTTCTTATATTTGATTGTGTATTCACCCGATAAAGAAAAACAATTGATGACGTTAATGGGACCTGCCTGGGATGAGACCACTGCCAACCGCGCCGCGTATGACCGGGCAAACCTCGAGATCAGCCAGATGACGGATATGGACCAATATTTTGCCTGGTTTAACCGGGGGACAGCTATGGTTAAATTGCAGGATTATGCCGGAGCCGCCCAGGCGTACGATCAAGCTTTCGCCCTGTATCAAACATTACCGGAAAAAACCCGTCCATTTCGAATGGTCTGGTATCAGACAGGCCCCTATCAGGCTTATTATTATTCCGGCCGATATCAGGATCTGGTCAACCTGGCCGATTTCACACTTGGACTGGCACGTCACCCCGGATTGGAAGAATCAAATTACTGGCGCGCCAAAGGGTATGCCGCGATCGGACAGCGTGATAAAGCCATAACCGACCTGCGCCTCACCCTGCAAATTCATCCGAATTTTGAACCGAGTTTGCTGGAATTGCAATCTCTGGGAGCAAATTAAAGGCAAGGAACCAATCGCATCGGGCAATTGTCTGTAAAATAATAGTATATCCGGATGTGAAGGGTATTCGGATATATTCCAATTTGAAATACTGCTACTTTACCATTGTAAATATTTTCTACCAAGAGAACATCATGCGAATATTACATTTTGCCGACGCCCACATTGACATTGCCAGCCAACGCAGAAGAGACCCTGAAACCGGATTGCCCTTTAGAGTGCTAGATTTTCTAAAAGCGTTGGACTCAATTGTGGATACAGCGATCAACGAGAAAGTGGACCTCGTTCTCTTTGCCGGGGATGCTTATAAAGACCGCACACCTGTTCCAACCTATCAGCGGGAATGGGGAAGGCGCATCATGCGCTTATCGCAAAACCGAATTCCCACGTTACTGCTGGTAGGCAATCATGACCTTCCACCAGCCAAAGAACGAGCGAATGCCCTTCAAGAATTTGATACCCTTGAAGTCCCATATATCAAAGTCCTGTCAAGACCATGTTTTTTAGGACCAGACGATTTGAACGGACTGCCGTTGCAGGTTATCGCGCTCCCATGGATATCACGTTCTGGACGCATGGCCCTGCAGACCGAAAACGGTGAATCATCGGAAGAAGCATATGAAAAGCTGGAGGAATTGAGCACAGGTCTGGTTACTCAATGGATTGAAAACGCTGACCCATCCATTCCGCTCATATTGACAGCTCATGGTATGGTGCAGGGTGCCATGCTGGGATCCGAACGTACCATCAGCCTGGGGAGCGACCTGGTTTTCCCCGGGTCGTTGGTTAAACACCCGGGGCTGGCGTATACCGCTCTCGGCCATGTCCATAAATACCAGGACCTGAACGCGGGAAATCAGCCTCCTGTTATTTATGCCGGCTCTATTGAGCGAGTTGATTTTGGCGAAATCAATGATGAGAAAGGTTTTGTTATCGCCACTGTGGAACCGGGGAAACCGACCCGCATAGAACGGCGTGTCTTGAAGGGGCGAAAGTTTATCGACCGCCAGGTTCAACTGGATTCGGCCGAAGATATTTTGACCAAACTGCCGGAAGTGATTCCGTCCGCGGCTGAACTGGACGGAGCGATTTTCCGTCTGATCCTGGATTATCCGCGCTCAATAGAGTCAATGATCAATGAAGGGGATATCCGTGAAAAGGCGGCGGCAGCGTTCGAATTTCATCTGATACGGCATCCGCGCGCCGAAGCCCGATCCCGCCTGGCTGACAGTCAGGGTATCAGTAGTTTGCAAAAGGAAGAACAATTAGATGCCTACTGGAAATCTCTCCGGATAGATGAAGATGAACGTGATGCATTGAATCAATTGGCGAAGAGCATTTTTTCGACATCCATTGGAATGGGTGATGACCAGATTTTTTAAGTTGACTGGGGAGAGTCATGTCCGGTAATTGGGTGGAAGCCCTGATAATATTTTTCTTGATCATCCTGAATGGCCTGTTTGCCATGACGGAGATTGCTCTGGTTTCTGTTCGAAAATCACGATTGGAACAAAAAGCCGAGGATGGAAATAAAGACGCTCAAATCGCCCTTGAGTTGCTAGAATCACCCAACCGGTTTCTTTCAACCGTACAGGTTGGAATATCACTTGTTGGCGTGTTTGCCGGGGCTATGGGTGGCGCCAGTTTTGCTGAAAAGCTCGCGGTATTGTTAGATAGTATTCCCGTTTTGAAACCTTATAGTAACGCGATATCTCTTGTGATAGTGGTTCTGATCATCACATATTTTTCACTGGTGTTCGGAGAATTGATACCTAAACGATTGGCGCTTCAATCCTCTGAAAAAATCGCCCTGGCTTCGGCACGACCGATGCGATTTCTCTCAAAATTGGTCTCGCCTGTAGTTACTCTTCTGGCAAATTCGACTGATCTGGGACTTAAGGCAATGAGAGTAAAAGACAGCGGCGAAGCGCCAGTTTCAGATGAAGAAATCATGATGCTATTGGAACAGGCTCGCGAGACAGGCTCTGTACAGGATATGGAACAGGATATGGTCGAAAGCGTTTTCCGTCTGGGTGACCGCCGGGCGGATGCCATTATGACTCCGCGGGTTGACTTGATCTGGTTGGATATACAGGAACCACTGGATGAAAATATCCAGACGGTGCTTTCATCCAGTCACTCCTTATTTCCTGTAGGAGACGGAAGTCTGGATGAGATCATCGGAATTGTACGTGCCAAAGAATTAGTGGGACGCAAATTAAATGGAGAAGAGGTTCAGCTGCGGGATATTGTGATCCCTCCTCTGTTTATTCCTGAGAGCATGCCCGCATTGAAAGTACTGGAACTCTTGAAAACACCCGGCAATCGTGCCGCGCTGGTAATTGACGAGTACGGCGGAGTGCAGGGTATGGTCACACTGTCAGATGTTCTTCAGGCGATTATCGGCGATGTTCCTGTTCCGGGTGAAAATTATGAACCGCAGGTCGTTGAGCGGGAGGACGGGTCTTATCTCTTTGATGGACAATTGCAGATCGATGAATTGAAAGATATTCTCGATTTGGATGAACTGCCCGAAGAAGAGCATGCCGGTTTTTCCACCCTGGGAGGATTTATGATGAACCAACTTGGTGAAATACCATCCGTTGGTCAACATTTTGAATGGGCCGGGTTGCGGTTCGAAGTTGTAGATATGGATGGACGCCGCGTGGATAAGGTACTTGTCCAGCGCATTGAAACACCGGAAGAATACGAATAGGACGCCAGCATCATGATTCCAGTAAATCTTCAAATTAGTGGTTTTTTATCCTACCAGGAACCGGTGGAGGTTGACTTTACCGGATTTAACCTTGCCTGTATTTCCGGGGCCAATGGGGCCGGCAAATCATCACTGCTGGATGCCATCACCTGGGTGTTGTTCGGCAAAGCCCGTCAAAATGACGATTCGATCATCAATTCAAACCGGGATACGGCCCGGGTGGTATTTGTTTTTAAGTATGAAGGCGAAACCTACCGGGTAACCAGAGAAAAACACAAAAATAAGACCGGTGTGCTGGAATTCAATATTCGCGCCGCCAACGGCGATTGGACTGTGCTAACGCGAGAATCCATACGAAAAACCGAAGCACTCATTTGTGAGACGCTGAGAATGGATTATGACACGTTTATCAACGCGTCTTTCTTCTTGCAGGGTAAGGCCGATCAGTTCGCGCAGAAAAGTCCGGCAGAAAGAAAGAAAGTTCTCAGTTCTATCCTCGGTCTGGATCAATGGGATGTGTACCGTCTGGAAGCCAGTGAACGGGTAAAGAAAGTAAAAGGGGAAATAGATATTCTTGATGGACAGCTTCAGGAAATTGCTTCTGAACTATCTCAAGAAGAACAGCGAAAACAAAAATTAGCCGAAGAAGAATCCGCCTGTAAAGAGATCGGTGAGAAAAGGGCGGAAAAGCAGGCAATGGTACAGAACGCGCAAAAGCTGGACGCGGCAATTAAGGCTCAAAAGACCGCGATTGAGCGCATGGAACGGGAATATCAGGCAACATCTGAACGAGTTCGCTCGGTCCAATCCCGATTAGAGGAATTGGAGGAGATGATCCAATTGGATCAGCGATTGATCCAGAATGAGTCGGAAATCACGGCTCGATTCACTGAGTGGAATTCCATCCGCGAAGAAAAAAACCGTCTTCAAGAAATTTCCAATCGTTACCACCATTTGACCCAAAAACAGAACCCCTTACTGGCTAAGATTTCTCGCGAAGAAGGTGTCTTGCGGGAACGGCTCTCTCAACTGGCCGAAAAAAAGAAAGGCATTGATGCTACCCAGGCAGAGATCGATCGGTTGGCCAAATCTATACCGGAACAAAAACGTCAACTGGATTCCTGGCAGATAATAATTGACAGTCGACCTGAACTGGAGACAAAACTGCAAAACTTAAATGCGGAAAAAGCGCATAACGAGTCTGAATCCAAGCGTATTGATACCGATCTTGAAGCTTTACGCGACCGGTTTAAATCATTACGCAAGTTGACCGGAGCGGAGTGTCCCTTCTGCCGGCAAACACTGACGGAGAGCCACCGGAATGAATTGCTGGCAGAACTGGAAAAAGAAGGTCTTGCATTGAAGGCGCGCAAGGAAACCTGCGAATTAAGAGTTCAGCAAATTGAGAAAGAGTTGAATTCGGTTCAACAGCAGATTCGCCAGTGCGACGAGATTTCACAGAAATGGCATACCGGTCAACTGGCATACAATCAGGATGTTGATTTACTCGCCAGGAAAGAACAAGAAAAAAAGGACCAGCAAGCTGCAATCGATGAAGAAGCCGAAGTAAGAGCTACGCTCGATTCGGGTATGTTTGCCAGAGAGGTGCGTGAGGAAAACGCCCAAATTGAAAAAGAGATTGCCGTCCTTGGTTTTGACGAAAAAGAACTTACGCGTTGTGCCACCCGTGAGAGTGAACTGCGCCCTGTAGAAGCGGAATATCACGACCTGGAAAAGGCAAAGACTCGCCTTGAACAGCGACTTGAACAAAAAAAGAACTTCCAACTTCAAATCGACGAAACAGAGCGCGACCTGATCCGTATTTCAACGGAACTGGAAGAGGCCAAAAAACATTTGTCCGATTTATCGAACGGCATGCCGGATCTCGCGGAATTAACCCGGCAATTGGATGAATTGAGCGATCAGGAAGCTGCCCGGTTAAAATTACTGGGGGAAGCCCGCTCGAGAGTCCAGGTGCTGGAAGAAAAACGAAAACAACAGAAACAGATCGTTGACGAACGACGAGACAAAAGTCGTCTGCTGGACCGATTGAAAATTCTGGAAAAAGCGTTTGGCAAGAGCGGCGTACCCGCTTTATTGATCGAAGAGGCGCTGCCTGAAATCGAATCTCGCGCAAGAGAGATATTAGACCGGCTCAGTGACGGTTCAATGTCTGTGCAGTTGGTCACTCAGAAAGAGTATAAGGACAAAAAACGCGAAGACAAACAGGAGACACTGGATATTTTGATCAGTGATGGCGCCGGCGAACGCGCCTACGAGCTCTTCTCTGGTGGTGAAGCCTTTCGGGTTAATTTCGCCATTCGGCTGGCTTTGTCTCAAGAACTGGCGCATCGCGCTGGCGCCCGCCTGCAAACCCTGGTGATTGATGAAGGTTTTGGCAGCCAGGATTCCGATGGCCGTCAGCGTCTGATCGAGACGATCAACATTGTTCAGCAAGAATTTGAAAAGATCCTGGTTATCACCCACATGGAAGAATTAAAAGAAGCCTTCCCCGCCCGTATAGAAGTTGAGAAGACACCCCACGGTTCGAAAGTGATTGTTCCGTAATGGCTCTCTCCGGCATAAAACTCGGAATTCTCCAACGGGTATTAACCGATTACCGTGTTCGGTTCTTTGATTTCCTTGCCGGGGAGTTCCCTTCAGGGGTAGAGATAGCAGCCGGAGATCCCAGACCCGAAGAACAGATCATAACGGGAGTGCCTCAGAAGTGTGCTTTTCATGCTGTGCGCAATATCCATGTGCTGAAAGGCGGATTGTACCTGTGCCAGCAGGTAGGAGTGATCGAATGGCTTGAATCCTGTCAGCCGGACGCGCTGATCGTGGAAGCCAATCCGCGCTACCTGGCCACACCGCAGGTAGTGCGCTGGATGCACCAGCGAAAGCGCCCGGTTGTTGGCTGGGGGTTGGGGGTGCCGCCGGGTGGAGCCATCCGCGCGAACCTGCGTCTGGCCTTCCTCAAACAATTTGACGCGTTGCTGACATACAGCCGGGCCGGGCAGTCACAATACGCGGCGGCAGGATTGCTACCTGAAAGCATTTTTCTGGCACCCAACGCGGCTGCCTTCCGTCCAACCGGAGACGCGCCAGCTCACCGCGTGTCATTTGCTGATGGACCGGCAAAAGTTTTGTTTGTTGGCCGGCTGCAGGCGCGTAAACGCGTTGACCTCTTATTGCAGGCCTGCGCCGAACTGGAACCCGGTATTCAACCCGATCTTGTAATAGTGGGTGACGGACCGGAGAAGGCTGCCCTTCAGGCACTGGCTGAAGAGGTCTATCCCAAAGCCGAATTTACCGGCGATCTGCGTGGCACTGACCTGGATGACTGTTTCCGCGAGGCGGATCTGTTTGTGCTTCCCGGCACAGGTGGTCTGGCTTTGCAACAGGCATTAAGTTTTGCCCTGCCGGCTATTGCCGCCGAAGGTGATGGCACCCAGATGGATCTAGTCAGACCTGAGAATGGCTGGCTGGTAAAACCGGGTGATCTGCAAAGTCTGAAATCCGCGTTACGGCTTGCGCTGACCAACCCGATGGATCTGGTGATCAAGGGGCAAGAATCCTTCCGGATCGTGCGCGATGAAGTCAATATGGAACGCATGGCAGACGCGTTTGAGGCTGCCGTCAGATTCGCGATCGAGCGGAGTAAGACATGAAAATCCTATTGGTTGCCGATGGCCGCAGCCCGATCACCCGCGGATGGATTGGAACTCTGCGGGCTGGCGGTATGGAAGTGGCGCTGCTCTCAACCTTTCCCTGTTCATCGATCGAAGGATTAACCGATCTGGCAATTATCCCGGCCGCGTTTTCAGGAATGGCCGGAAGCCAGGCTGGAGGAACAACCGCGAAAACGAAAACCCGCCGTACCGTCAGCCGCTTCCGCAACCTGTTCATGCTGGCCCGCTACTGGTTGGGACCGCTGTCACTGCAAAGATCACGCGCGACATTCCTCAAACAGGTTGACACCTATCGGCCGGATGTTGTCCACGCGTTGCGAGTGCCTTTTGAAGGTATGCTGGCGCGGGTGACACCATCAGAAATACCTTTTATCGTGTCTATTTGGGGTAACGACCTCACCCTCCATGCGAAAGGCTCCCCGTTCATGGCACGAGAAACGCGGCTTACCCTGCGCCGAGCAGACGGATTGCTGGCTGATGCCCATCGCGACCTGCGGCTGGCACGAGAATGGGGTTTAAAACCTAACGCGCCGGATTTGTGCATTCCCGGCGGTGGAGGGATAGATCTTAACGCTATGGAAGATGTAGTTACCGGTAACCATCCTCTACCGGTAGACATTCCGGCTGATGTTCCCGTGGTCATCAATCCCCGCGGGTTTCGGCCGGGTAGTGTGCGCAATGACACATTCTTTCAGGCAGCTTCTCTGGTTCTACGGGAAAAACCCGAAACCCTTTTCCTGTGTGCCGGGATGGCCGGCCAACCGGAGGCGTTGCAATGGTTGGAACGGTTGGGTATCGAACAGTCTTTCCGGCTGCTTCCCTTTATGCCGCAGGAAGACCTGTGGCGGTTGTTTCGGCGTGCGTCTGTTACGGTATCCATCAGCCAACATGACGGCACTCCCAATTCACTGCTGGAAGCCATGGCACTGGGATGTTTCCCGGTTGTGGGTGACATTGAGTCAACCCGAGAGTGGATAACGGATGGAGAAAATGGCTGCCTGGTCAACCCGGGTGATGTGGAAGGCGCGGCCCGCGCTATTCTGTCCGGGTTGAATGATATGACACTCCGTGATAAGGCTCGCGCAATCAACGCCGAAATCATCCAACAACGGGCTGACAGACAGGGCTTGATCAAAAGTATCAGGGATTTTTATATTTCACTAAAATCATAATCCGGTGTGATTTATGGACAAAATAGATCTGATCGAAAAAATTAGAAACGGGCACACCGAACTTGAACGAGCATTAGGCGGCCTATCACCCGAACAGTTGGAGAACTCTTTTGTTCCAGGTGAATGGACCGTCAAAGAGACGCTCGTCCACCTTTCCGGCTGGGAACGAACCCTGATCGAGGATCACGCTCGCTGGAAGCGCGGTGAACCGTTGACAGAATTGCAAGGCCAGTCTGGTGTTGACGCGTTCAACGCGGAATTACTAAAAGCAGCAGGGAAAATGTCTCTCGGACAGGTATTGGATGAGTTCCATTCATCTTTCCGCGCGTTGACGGACTGGATGGAAGATTTAGAACCGGAAGATCTATCTCTTCCCTTTATGTACGGGATGAGCCTGGAAGAATTCATCGCCGAAGACACGTATAAACATTATGGCGAACATCTGTACCTGATTGGCCGGCATCAGAAAAAATAACGTTGATAGATTAAAACTGAATATAATTTTAGATATTAAACATCATGAAAACGCGATCGATTTTTTGGAGAGGGCGGCCAATGGAAATTTCGTTGACATTGCAGTCATATGAGTGAGCTTTATGGCAAAAATCTCCACGATGTTTTTTCAGGTAATAATGTGAAGGATGACCAGGCTGTATCTGTGTTGGATCTTTTGAAGAGACACTTGAAACGGGCCATTAAAACAATCTGGCCCTGGAGAACTCCATCACTATTTCTTTTGCCCTGGAAAAATGGGTTCGTTCTACTGTTTTTTGTTTTGTTAGGAGGTATTCCATCAGCGCTGGTTATGGCTGACCGCTGGTTGGGGGTTATGGAACGGGAAGTCGTTAATCCTTACTGGTGCAAATCAGACTTCCTGTGCCGGTCTATGCTGCCTTCGTATTTTTTAATTGTGTTTATTTGCCTGGCATTATTATTTCTAGTCGTGTTTTTTACGCGTAAGCAGACTCTGGTGATCAGAGAAGTACCCATTGAATTTGTCACAATGCCCCCGGTGTCGAAAAATCAGGCGAGAGCCGGTATTATCTATATCATCCTGTCTGTCCTTGGTTTTCTTATTCTGGCTGGATACAGCTTTTATCAACAAATACTGCCCGGTTGGAATCTGGTTTTCCTCTGGCTTATCTTCATTACCGGTTGTTTTTTTATGTCGGTTCCCTGGGGATTCATCAAAACCATCGTCCGGCAAAAAGCCGGTCGATATATTTCATTGTTACTCTTTCAATTCGCTATCATTCTGGTCTTGTCGGGGTTATATGGAAACCCTGATGGAATATGGTTATCAACGGGGTTACTGGTTCTGACCGCCGGGAACCTCTGGAGGTACAGGAGCCGTATACCGGCTATTTATTGGATCGCTACCCTGAGTTTGATCGTTTTCACAATAAATCTGAATGGTTGGTGGACGGCTGCGGTAGGTGATGAATACAACTTTATGACAGTTGCTCAGGAAATACTGGCTAAACCAAGAGTTCAGGATGTGGGCGATGTTCTGTTCAAAGCGGAAGGCGCCCACGGTTCTCACCCGATGTTTTCATCTGCCTTACATGCGTTATCTATGTTTATTTTGGGTAATAACAACTTCGGCTGGCGTTTTAGCAACCCGTTACTGTGTACGCTTTCTGTGGTACTTTTCTATTTGTTTTGCCGATCGTTCATCCCCAACCGCCAGGCGCTGATCGCGTCATTTCTGATGGCGGTCTCATCTTACCTGATGTCATTTTCGAAGATCGGTTACAACAACCTGCAGTCATTATTTGCCATGACACTCTTGCTGACAACCGCAGCGTGGGCCATACGCTGGCGAAACCTTTTCACGTATGCCTGTTTGGGTAGTGAACTGGCTTTTTGCTTTTATGTCTATCCAGCCGCTTTATATGTAATTCCATTGCCCCTCCTGCTTTTGGCTTTATATGATTTTCCCCGAACAAAACAAAAGATCACGCTCTGGCTGGTCATGTTGTTGACCACAATAGCCCTGATCTACCCGTTACTTATTCAGCCCGTCTACTGGACGGCCAAAGTGCCCGGTACATTTTTAAACCAACCGGAAATCACTCGGTCTACTATGTCAATGACATACCATTTGGTTTCGAATCTGCTATATGGTATTTTTTCATATATGTTCATTGTGGAGGAATCACATTTTGTCGCGGTTTCTTATTTAGACCCGATTACGTGCGGATTGTTCGCGATTGGTTTCTGGGTGTTAATTGTTCAAATGCGGCGGCAAAAATTTCCACGTTTCATTTTGCTGGCGTACATTTTTTTTATTTTCGTTATTGGTGTATCGCATGATCGCACACATCCACCAAATACACGGATGTTTCTGTTTATTCCACTTTATATGCTGATAGCTGCCTGGGGGGTATGCCGGGTTTGGGATCAAATAATCTTTGTATCTACGGGCAGCCAACATTTTTCCCGGATTGCTGGAATAACCTTTTCCGTTATATTAATGGGAATCAATCTGTATCAAGCGTACCCATTGTCACATTACCGGTTCGCGCATCAGGCTAACTTCGAGTCTCTTTTCATACGGGTGGCACAGCGATTAAACCCTGTTTTGTTGCATGAGACAAAAACATTTGCGGTGATAGTTGATGATACCTGGAGTGTTGAAGGCTTACGTATGATGCAAAAAGTTTATCCTGAACTTGAATATGTCAAGATAGAGCAGGTACGGATCAAGGAACCGCCCGTTCCGAAAGAGTATTCATTGATGCTTAATGACCGGAATACATTTGTGTTTTTCTTTTCCGGCATGGATCGGGCGTGGTTTAAGCCTCTAGACGAACAGTTACGCCTCTTTAACAAAACTCCATGTGTTATCACAACGTATACCGGTGATTACAGGTTTACACTGTATCACGATCCTGACATGCCGCAGGGCTGTTATCCATAAAGGAAACAGACGAAATCCAAATTGGTGTACGAGTGTTATAAAACCTGGAACCTGATATAAGGGTTTACCGTATACCAATATAGTTCATAATCTGGAGGAGAAAATGAGTTTACTATCCTGGATTGTTGTAGGTTTGATCGCCGGTTGGCTGGCGGGCAAGGTGATGAAGGGTTCCGGTTTCGGACTTGGAGGAGATATCATCATTGGTGTGGTCGGCGCGCTGGTAGGCGGCTGGCTGGCGGATGTATTGCTCGGCATCAATAACGCGCTTTCCGGTTTTAATCTGACTACGATCATTGTGGCATTTGTGGGTTCGGTGATCGTTTTGTATGTCCTTCGCCTGCTGCGAAAAAAGTAGATTTTTTCAATTGATTTGTTCTACCAGCCGCGGGTGAAAATCCGCGGTTTTTTTATACAGGTTATATTAATCTGAAGTTTATGAGATAAAACCATCCTATAATCATCGTATGAACAATGAACAATTTGCCCTGATTTTTGACCGCATTGCCGACCTGATGGAGATTAAAGGGGAAGTCATTTATAAGACCCTCGCGTACCGGAAAGCCGCAGAGAATATTCGCGCACTGCCCGGTTCATTGACCGGAATCCATCAGCAGGGAAAACTGATGGAAATTCCCGGTGTGGGCAAGGCTATCGCCGAGAAGATTGATGAGATCATCACCACCGGTAAACTGGGCTTTCTGGAACGCCTGGAAGCGGAAGTCCCCGTTACATTGCTTGAATTGTTAGAAGTGCCGGATATCGGTCCAAAGAAAGCCGCGCTGTTCTGGAAACAGGCCGGGGTGACATCACTCGCCGGGCTGGAAGAGGCTGTTAAAGCCGGCCGTATCCGCGATCTGCCGGGGATGGGAGAAAAGTCAGAAGCGCGTATTCTGGCCGGGATTGAAGCTTTGAAGCGGCGTGGTCACCGGTTGAACCTGGATACCGCGCAGGGAATTGCGGCTCGCTGGCTGAATTGGATCCGGCAGCAGCCAGGCGTGGAGCACGCAGAAGCCGCGGGCAGTCTGCGCCGTTGGAAGACCACCATTGGCGATATTGACATTGTGGTTGCCATCCAGGAACCGGCTGAACTGATGGCCGGGCTGGCATCACACCCAGATGTTCAGCGCGTGTTGGGTACTGGAGGAAACAAAACCAGCCTGGAATTGCCCGGCGGCATCAACATGCAGGTCTGGACACAACCGCCGGAACGCTTTGGTACGCTGTTGCAATTTGTTTCAGGCTCCAAGGACCATAATGTAGCCCTGCGGGCTTTGGCTCAAAAGGAAGGGCTTTCATTAAGCGAACGGTGTATTGCCCGTGAAGATGGCACCGAGATGCTCTTCGCGAATGAGGCGGATATCTACAAAACACTCGGGTTGGATTTCATCCCGCCGGAATTGCGTGAAGACCGCGGCGAGATAAAAGCCGCGGTAGAACACACCCTCCCGAACCTGATCAGGTTGGAAGATTTAAAGGCGGAACTGCATTCCCATTCCACGTGGAGCGATGGTATCAATACCATTGAAGAAATGGCCATCGGCTGTATTGCCCGTGGCTTAAAGGTTTACGGGGTTTCAGACCATTCCGGAAGCCTGGGTATTGCCGGTGGGATGAAAAAAGAGGATGTAAAGGAACGAAAAAAAGAGATAGATTCCGTTCAAAAGCGGTTGGGAAATGAAATTACGATCCTTAGCGGCAGTGAAGTCGAGATTCGCGCAGATGGCACACTGGATTTTGATGATGAAACCCTGGAGGCATTCGATGTGGTTGTAGCTTCGCTGCATACTTCATTACGTCAGCCGCGGGAAGTCATCACCGGCCGACTGTTGAAGGCCATCCGGAATCCGCATGTGGATATCATTGGTCATGCCAGCGGGCGGCTGATGCCCAACCGTGAAGGTGCTGACCTCGATTGGGACCTGGTACTGGAAGAAGCCCGAAATACCGGAACGGCCTTTGAGATCAATGCCAGCCCGTCACGTCTGGACCTGGATGAGACGCACGTGCGTCAGGCAGTGGATATGGGAATCCCGATCTTCATTAACACCGACGCGCATATGGTCGAACAGCTTGATCTGGCAGTGTATGGGGTATCTGTTGCCCGGCGAGCCTGGCTTAAACCGGAGCAGGTACTTTCGACATGGGAGCCGAACCGGCTTTTAGAATGGTTGCGAACACCTAAAGCAGACCGGAAATATATCTGATACTTATGACTGACTTGAATCTGGCAATCCTCAAAAAACGATTGACCGGCCTTTCGATCGCGGAAATCCGATATTATGAGCAAACCGGGTCTACCAACGATGACGCTCTGAACTGGATTAGCAATGGCGCTCCGGATAGAAGCCTGGTAATTGCAGACGAACAGACGGCAGGACGCGGCCGGATGGATCGGAAATGGGTTACGCGCAAAGGGACGTCACTGGCGTTCTCGATAATTTTCAAACCTCAAGGTTCAGATCGAATACCTTTTTACGCACCGCTCGGTGCTCTGGGCGTAGCCCTGGCACTTGAACGCATGACAACATCCCGGCCTTTAATAAAATGGCCCAATGATGTATTGCTGGGCGGAAAAAAAGTGAGCGGCATTCTGGCAGAAGCTTCATGGGAAGGTGACAGGTTCGCCGGCCTGGTGCTGGGTATTGGTATAAATATTGCAACCTCATCCGTTAGTCTGGATGATGATTTTCTTTTTCCTGCGGATTCATTGCAACACGGACTGGGAATAGAACTGAATCGGATCGATTTGCTGGCAGAGGTGCTCTGGCACATTTTCCAATGGCAAGAACGAATAGGTTCAAATGAGTTCTTGACAGAATGGAACAGAAGACTGGCATTTCGGGGTGAACAGGTTCACATCAACCGCCCGGGAATGGACGGAATTACCGGTGAAGTGTTGCGGATCGGTGAAGATGGAAAATTGTGGATCAGACAGAAGAATGGAATTGATATATCTATTTCGGCTGGTGATGTATCATTAAGACAAACCGGAGAGAAACCGGATAAGTAAATCGGGAGGTTGGATATGCTGGATGATTTTCGCAGTACCAATGATCAACAACAATATGAAGAAACGGTCCAATCCCGTGATCTACCGGCCTATGAACCCAAACCGGCGCCATCCCGCTTCCTGGGTATGTCACCTTTTCAACGGTTCATCATTGTTTTCCTGATCTTTATGTTGACATGCGTTCTCGGCTCATTCTGCCTGTTGGTCACGGAACGAATCATTCCACCGTTCTTTTAAAATTCCTAAAAGAAAAAAAGGAGCCGGTTTTATTTTGACCGGCTCCTTTTGATTCATCACCAGATATTACTTATCTTTGGTCGGCTGGCCTACAGCCAGGTCATCCTGTGTGAGACGGGCCATGGATACAGCCAAATGCCCCTTGGTAAGGTTGATAATATGAACACCACGGCTGGCACGTCCCTGTGATGCGATATCTTTGACCTTAAGGCGCAACATTACGCCGCCGCTGGTCATGATAGTGATCTCATCAGATTCATGAACAATACGCGCGGCAACCAATTGCCCGGTTTTTTCCAGGGCTTTTTCATCTATGGTCATTACTCCAGACGTAGCGCGACCTTTGGCAGGGTAGCTCTTTATGGGGGTTCGTTTACCAAAGCCGTTCTCAGTGAGGGTGAGCAAATAACTATCTGGTTCGATCACTTCCATTGACGTAACTCTGTCACCTTCGGCCAGGTTGATGCCCGCCACGCCGGAAGCCGGACGCCCCATCGCACGAACGGCGGTTTCTTTCATGCGCAGGGCTTTGCCCATTCGAGAGACCAGAATGATTTCATCGTTACCGCTGGTCAGGCGTACCCAGCCTAGCTGGTCACCTTTATCCAATCCCATGGCAATCAACCCGGAAGTCCGAACTGATGCAAATTCAGACAAAACAACGCGTTTGATCTTGCCGTTAACGGTTGCCATGGTAAAGTACTGACCTTTGTCAAAATCCGGAACAGCAACAGCTGTGGTGATCTTCTCATCCGCACCGATGGATAGAATATTCTGAATGGGAATACCCTTATCCGTACGGTTGGCATCCGGGAACTGGTAGGCTTTTTCTGAGTACACCTTGCCCTGATCTGAGAAGAACAGAATAGTGTTCAGGCTGCGTGCCGGGATGAGCATAGCGATCTCATCTTCATCTTTCATGCCCTGACCGGAGACACCGCGTCCACCGCGCGCCTGGGTTTTGTACTGGCTGGTCTGTGTTCGTTTAACGTATCCCCGTTGGGTGATACTGATCAATACCGGAACATCAGCCTGCAGGTCTTCTTCTTCCAGTTTTTCAGAGGCATCGTGAGCAATGCGGGTACGGCGTTCGTCACCATATTTATCGCTGATCTGTTTGAGGTCATCAGAGATAACTTTTAGGATCTTGCGAGGATTGGCCAGCAAATCTTCAAGATAGGCAATGAGAGCTTTTACCTCTTTGGCTTCTTTTTCGATCTTTTCACGTTCCAGGGCGGCCAGACGGCGCAACTGCATATCCAGAATCGCCTGAGCCTGCAGCTCACTCAACTTGAATTTGGTCATCAAGCGGGTCTTGGCTGTATCAGCGTCCGGTGATTTGCGTATGGTCGCGATGACTTCGTCAAGATTTGCCAGCGCGATCAGCAAACCATCAAGGATATGCATGCGGGCGCGGGCTTTGTCCAGATCAAACTGGGCACGCCTGGTGATAACCGTCTTGCGGTGTTCAATGAAGATCTGCAGGCAGCGTTTCAATGAAAGCGTGCGCGGTTCACCATCGACCAACGCCAGTAAAATGACCCCGAAAGTGGATTGCAACGGAGTGTACTTATAAAGTTGGTTTAAAACCTTGCGAGGTTCAGCTCCGCGTTTGAGCTCAATTACGATACTCATGCCACGCCGATCGGATTCATCTCGCAGATCTGTGATGTTGTCCAGGCGGCCTTCACGCACCAGTTCGGCAATGCGTTCGATCAAGCCGGTCTTGTTTACCTGATAGGGAATTTCGGTAATGACAATGGAGAAGCGACCGCCTTTGATCTCTTCAATATGGGCCAACCCTCGGACTACCAACCGCCCGCGGCCAGTTGAATATGCCTGGCGGATGCCTTCGTTGCCCACAATAACACCGCCGGTCGGGAAATCTGGACCGGGCAGGTAATGCATCAGGGATTCAGAGGTAATTTGATCGATGGTATCGTAATGCTCGATCATGTAATTGATGGCCTTAACCAATTCCTTCAGGTTATGCGGAGGAATATTGGTTGCCATGCCCACAGCAATACCGGATGATCCGTTCAACAATAAGTTGGGCAGCCGGGCTGGAAGAACCGTTGGCTCTTTCAGCGTACCGTCAAAGTTGTCGGTGAAATCGACTGTATTCTTGTCGATATCCAGAAGCATTTCCTCTGCCATCTGGTGGAGGCGGGCTTCGGTATAACGCATGGCAGCCGGTGAATCACCGTCAACCGAACCGAAGTTACCCTGACCGTCCACCAACGTGTAGCGCATGGAAAAATCTTGCGCCATACGGGCCATGGCATCGTAAACCGCCAGGTCGCCGTGAGGGTGGTATTTACCCAGTACTTCACCGACAATACGGGCGGATTTCTTGTATGGCAGGTTGGATCGGTTTCCCAATTCCAGCATACCGAACAGAATCCGGCGGTGCACTGGCTTTAGGCCGTCGCGAGCATCCGGCAGGGCGCGGGCCACGATAACGCTCATGGCGTAATCAAGGTACGCGGTGCGCATTTCGTGATCGATATCGACGGAAGGATTCGGGTTAACCGGTTCTTCAGCGGGAATAGAATTTTCAGGGGTTTCAGGAGTTTTCGGAGTCATAGTCGGCATGAATTATACCGCACCGCGCCCATGAACGCGTGCGCGTAGATATCGTTTCGCTCTTTATTGGAGCAGATGTTCCAGTTTCTTGCCTTCCGTCATCTTTTCACGGATCGCGGATTTTTCAGGGAACGTAGAATTGGCCAGATCTAACATGTAATCGTACGCCACCCGGTTTTTTAACAGAAACTGTTCAAGCAGGCCAGACAAACGTGTTGAGTATATCTTTTGGCGGTACATCTCACGCATTCCGGCCGCCAGAATAGTAGTGACAAAGAACGATACCAACCCAAGAAGGAACCATATCACAAAACTAAGTTTGCCCGGGATGACCCAATAGCCCGCTGTCACAAGAATGGGAATACCCCACCAGACCAGCAGTATCAGCCATCCATACCCGCCAGGAATATATTCCAATTCTTTATTCATCTGGTTTAAAAAATCGAGGCACAATTGGCGCCGCTCAGCCAGAATACCAGCATCACTGCAGTACAAGCAAACTGTTTCTTTGATCAATGGCGCGCCGCATCTGGGGCAGTATGGGTTTGATAATTCGTCAGCTTCTTTCATGTGAAATCCTATTAAAAATCTTGCACCTTTTGCAGAGATTTGAATTATTTGATAAACACGCTGATGATCAAGGAAAGGATCATGAACAATATCTGCGTTCCGAATAGCGCGGCCAGTATGTATGCGGCAACTGTTAGCCCTCCAGAAGTTCTGAATGTATCGATTTCCTGTTTTTCTGCCATCATTCGGAGCAGCCGGGCCGTTTCTTTGGCCGAATCCAGACGGTTGCGCTGTATCAACCCCTGCCAGATCCAGCCTTTTACCGGTTCGGTGACAACCAGGCGGTGGCCTGAGAAGTCATTTTGTACCCGATGAAAAAATTCTGGATTGGTATGGAGCAGACCGGAAGAGAAGACCAATGCGTTATACCGGGAAAGATTTTCTTTTGATACCATCTCAATATCAATTTCTTCCAGGGGGATTTTAGGCGCGGTTCTCTGCAGGTTGTCTCTGATACTTTTCACGTCTATCAGGTTCGGGCTGCCAATTATTCCGACGGTGAAAGCGGCATGTTGGTCAGCAAGGGCGGCCTGAGCCGCTTTGCCGTCATTCCGCAGAGCCAGGAAATGATAGACCAACCAGATGACAATCACGCCAAGTGTCTTGGAGTCATGCAAAAAATCTATAAATGGATTACCCGGGTTTTCTACCGTTATTGTGCTAATCAAGTTGTAGAGCAACATTCCGGCTGATGCCATCAAGCCAACAACCAGTGAAAAAACTACCAGGTACAGGTAACTCTTGCGAATGATTGACCTTCGGGCATGGTCGCCGGCTTCATCTTGTGATGCAGCTTCCGATTGCATAATAGGCCAATTAAGAAGCCAAACAGGTAACCCGATGATCAACATGGATAGTGACGAGCTGATGGAATCGGAAAAACTGGCCAACCCGGTGGATTCGCCGGTCGTGATATCGATTACTACTCCAAGCAACAATTGGATAGCAAAGAATACTGAAATATTTCCCAGCAGTGCGAGTACATAAAAATAAAAACGTTTTAAAGCAGCTTTACGCAACGGATCGGCTGTCTGGTCTGTAGTGTCTTTCCAGGCCCTGCCAAAATATGCCCAGATAGCACCCATTGGGATGGCCAGTGCCAGTGTGGAACTCAACTTGTTGAATAAGCCGGTAAAATCCATTGGACTTGTTGATAGCGCATTATTCAAAACGGTGGCGAGCACCCAACCGGCACTGAATAATGTAGTGATGATTCCGCCAAGGGTAAGAAGATATAAGACCACAAGACGAAACGTGGATACGTATTCTTCCCGATCTGTCAGCGATCTTTGAATGATCTGCCAGTTGTACACCCACAGGGGGGCGGCGACCACAAGTATGGATAGTCCGTTCGCCAGTAATTCGCGCGAAGGATTTCCGAAGCCGACAGGTGTCAGGAAAATAAATTCAAGAATGAATACCATACTGAATACCAACAGCACCAGACTGTACAGCATCCAGATGTAACGGAATAGACGCCGTGTTCCGGGAAGATTGTTCCCTTCTATATTGGCAGCCCATTCATTTTTCAACACTGAATGAAAATAATAAAATGCGACTCCCATCATTATGATGGCAATCAGATTATCGGCCGTAGTTTGTTCCGAACCCAGAAAGGCAAAGTTATTATCAATAGTCATCCAGCCGAGTAATACCCGGTTTGCCAGCGCAATGACATTCTGAGCAATTGGGATCAACGTGGCAAGGTAAGTACCATATAGAAAGATCTCGCGCAGAAGACTGGAACGTTCCTCTGTATCGCGAGCACTGTCACGCTGTACAAATATCCAGTGGAACAGGAACATGGGAAGTCCAACAATAAGAAATGCCAAACCACCGGCGATCTGGTCACCAATGTTATTAAGTGACGCCGCGTCAAAGACCGTACGCGCCAGTGTGATGACACTCCATAAAACCACCTCAAGGCTGATAAATGTCAGAAGATAGAAATACAGGCGTCGAATGGTACGCATGTTTGCTCCTTCAAGGAATTGGGGTTTGGACTTTGATTAATGTCACGTTACTGTTTGTACCTGTCCTGGTACCAGTCATAACCCCAAAACGGGTATGGAAAATGTTTTATCTTCCACAAATTATTCTCTCGGATGAGATCCACTGTTTCATGTTGCCGCGATATCTCACTGAACGGCCCACCATAGTTACGCTGAATGATTACAGTAACAAATGCTGAATCACCGGTAACGGAACTGGTTCCAAAAGAGAGTCCGGAGCGGTTATATGATTCAAAACTGGAAATAAAGAATTCGCGAAATTCGCTAAATTCCGGTTTATTTTCACCTTCAGCCAGATAGCCATACGCTTTTTCAAAATCCTTTTTCTGTAGTGCCAGAACATAGTTATGGATAACACCTTCCGGTTTATCATCGGAAATATATATGGCTTCTCCCCGGCGCAGAAAATAGAGGCTGAGCGCAATTATGACAATCACACCAATCCCGATCAATATGCCCGTAAGAAAACGATCTTGTTTCAATTTGACCTCCCGCCCGGAGTAATAAATTCGAGCTTAAATAATATAACCCCAAAGTGGTTTTTCTGTTTTAAAAGACCAACCATGGCGAAATAGCCATGGTTGGTAAATAGACATCCGAAACATAGAACCCGGATTTTATTCTGTGAAAGTGATCTTGCCGCTTTCCATTGAAGAAATGCGCACCAGTGACACAACCGGCACGCCCAGTGCTTCCAGGCTGCGACGGCCGCCTTCAAATGATTTTTCGATCAGAGTGCCAATGCCTACGAGTTCAGCACCGGCTGCCTGAACCAGGCGTACCAAACCAAGAATAGTGGAACCGGATGCAAGGAAGTCGTCAATGATCAGCACTTTTTCGCCGCGAGGCAAATAATCGGGTGAGACGATGAGGTCAACCATATTACCTTTGGTATGCGAAGGTGCAACAGTAAAGTACACCTGGTCTGGCATGGTGACAGGTTTATGTTTACGCGCGTACACCACAGGAAGGTTCATGTGTTTGCCTGCCATTAATGCCGGGGCAATACCGGAGATTTCTGCCGTGAGGATACGGTCTGCCTTGACCCGGGCAAATTCCTTCGCGAATTCCTCTCCACATTGATCCATCAACAAAGGATCTACCTGGTGGTTGATAAAACTATCTACCCTCAGAATGCCGTTATTGAGATATTTCCCGTCTTTTAATATCCGGTCCTGAAGCGCCTTCATACCATCCTCCTCAAGAATTTGGTGTATTGTAATCTTCATTTGACTATTCATGCATGTGGGTTTCCTGAACGCAAACGTGTTAAAATTTCTTCATGCCCGCTTCGAAGCGTCTTGTTTTAGCTTCCAATTCACCCCGGCGGCGTGAACTTTTAACACTCACCGGTTGGACGTTTTCTGTCTCTCCAGCCGATATTGACGAGACTCCCCGCCCCGGAGAAAACTCCTTTGATTATGTAAGCCGGTTATCACGCGAAAAAGCTCATGCCTGCCCTGAGAAGACCGCGGATATTGTTTTAGCCGCCGATACGATTGTGGTGGATGGGGAAGAATTATTGGGGAAACCGGAATACCGATCAGACGCTTTCCGAATGCTGCGAAAGCTCCGCGGACATAAACACCGTGTAATGACGGCCATCGTTATTTTTGATCGGGAAACAGGCAAAGTAGAGCAGGATGTATGTGTTACCACCGTACCCATGCGGAATTATTCCGATGCCGAAATTCTAAGCTATGTTGAATCGGATGACCCGATGGACAAAGCCGGAGCTTATGCCATTCAACACGCGGGGTTTCACCCCGTAGAAAACTTCAATGGATGTTTTGCCAGTGTTATGGGGCTTCCTCTGTGCCATTTGCGCCGTTTGGCAGGGAACTTTGGGATGGATGTATCCCAAAATCTGGTATCCACGTGTGAACGGATCAACGATTACACTTGTCCGATACATCAGTTAGTGGAAAGCGGGATTAGGATTGGGTAACAAATCCGGGATTAGTATGAAAAATCCATTAACTATTGCGACAGGAATTTTGATAGTCCTGAGTTTTATTCTTTCCTCATGTACTCCTTCTTCGTTCGCGGTGGAAGGCATTGGGACAGTGGTTCCATCTGGCACGGGTTCTTTACACGCCGAAGCCGCGAAAAAAACGGCTGAAAGGTTTTTAGACGCCTGGAAAAATGAAGATTACGCCTCGATGTATGATCTGACCACTCTGGTCAGCCGAGACGCCATTTCACGCGAAGATTTTGAAAAAAAATACCGCGATGTCGCACAACACCTGGGATTTAACGAACTCAACAGTCAAATCCTTTCGGTAATGCCGGGAGAACAGGTGACTCAAATTGGTATCCGGGTGACATTTAAAACCACCGTGTTCGGTGAGTTATCACGCGATATTGTGATGAATACCACCCGTGAAGAGAATTTATGGCGGGTTCAATGGGAAGACGGGCTGATCCTCCCTGAGTTGCGAGGGGGTAATCGTTTGACCTCCGATTATGATACGGCCGGGCGTGGTGATATTTACGATCGTAATGGAGCTCCAATTGCCACACAGATGGACGCAGTGGCCATTGGCCTGAAACCGGAGGATATGCTTAAACCCCAGGAAGGGAACCTGCTGCTGGCTCTCACAAAACTTACCGGCCGAACAGAAGAATCATTGCGTAAACAAATCGACGCCAACCGCGATTCTAATTACATTCCCGTGAGCGAAGTGACATCTCAGGCCGTTCAACAAATGTCTGATGAGCTAAGTCTGCTTCGGGGACTGGTGCTAACACCTTATAAAGGACGTTTCTACTTTAATGAGGGCATTGCTCCACAGGCAATCGGATATTTATTGAAAATTCCACCTGAAAAGCTGGAAGCCTACCGCCGCAAAGGTTATTCCGGCGAAGAAACCGTTGGAGTATCTGGATTAGAAGCCTGGGCGGAAGACCGTCTTGCCGGTATACGCGGCGGATCAGTGTACGTGGTCGATCCCCGGGGTAACATTATCACCCGGCTGGCTAACGCGCGGTCTAAAGCGCCGGAATACATGTACACAACCATCGATAAAGACCTGCAAGTGCAGGCTCAGAGGGCTATTGAAGGATACAGGGGCGCGATTGTCGTCATGGAGCGCGATACAGGTAAGCTACTGGCCCTGGTATCTTCTCCGGGGTATGACGCCAACCTGTTTGAAACCAATAATTTCAACTCAGGTTATCTGTTAAACAAAGCCATTAATGACCCGGATAAAGCATTATTAAATCGGGCAACACAGGGGGCATATCCTTTAGGGTCCATTTTTAAGATCATCACCATGTCTGCCGCGCTTGAAAGCGGATATTTCCGGTCGAACACTATTTATGATTGTGGTTACCGGTTCACTGAATTACCGGGTACCACTCTGTATGACTGGACCTATCAATATGGTAAAAGCCCAAGCGGCAAGATCGACTTGATTGCCGGACTGGTACGTTCGTGTAATCCATATTTCTGGCATATTGGACTGGAACTCTTTAAAAAAGGGGAAGCCAATGACATCGTGGATCACGCGGCCATTTATGGACTGGGAAAGCCAACAGGTATTAAGGAGCTGGAAGAAGTTACGGGGCAGGTAATTGACCCCAAAAATGAGGGGGACGCAGTTCAACTGGCAATTGGACAGGGTTCGATGTTGACAACTCCATTGCAGGTGGCTGTGATGATCTCAGCTATCGGGAATGGAGGCAATTTGTTCAGGCCCGAGATCGTGTCAAAATTCACCACGCCGGATGGGAACGTCACATTCACAGCTGAGCCGGAAGTGATGGGTAAATTAACCGAACGCCCGCAAATTATGGACGTGATTCGCACCGCCATGCGCAGAGTGGTGACAGACGAAAAAGGAACCGCGCAACCGGCTCTGGCCGGCATTCAGATCCCTATTTATGGAAAAACCGGAACAGCCTCAACGGCTGAGAATGAGCCGCATTCCTGGTTCGCCGGTTATACTGACGGGGCAAAAGAAACAAAGAAACCGGATATTACCATTGTGGTTCTGGCAGAAAATGCCGGCGAAGGTTCCATGGTGGCTGCCCCTATCTTTCGCCGGATCATAGAGGTGTATTATAACGGCCGGCCGTCAAAGTTGTTCCCATGGGAATCGTCGCTTTATGTCACACGCGAAGCTACACCAACGGTTACTCCCACAGGTGAAGTCATTGAAATCCCGACAATTTCAACCCGTGAGCCTGATGCCGCTTACGAAGCACCAACAGTATCGCCTGTTCTGGTTTCAGCTACCCCATGAATGAGATTGAGCAAACAGGGCTGGTCATACGGACACAATCCGGTTTTGCCTGGGTTTACACACAAACCGGAGTGTTTATTTGCCGCCTGCGAGGGAAACTTAAACAGCATCACAAATTGAGCGATATTATTTCTGTTGGCGACAGAGTGCGAATTACACTTTCTTCAAACACCGAAGGACAGGTGGAAGAGGTAGAACCGAGGAATAGAGTCCTTTCACGGATGGCTCCTGAAGCCAGAGGTGCGCGCGAACAGGTGCTGGTGGCCAATCCTGATCAGGTGCTGCTGGTTTTCGCCTGCGCGAATCCGGCTCCTCACCTGCGAATGATCGACCGATTTTTGATCATCCTTGAAAAACAACAAATTCCATCACGTATTGTGGTTAATAAGATTGACCTGGTTAAGCGGGACGAAATTGAAGCCATGTTTTCCCTGTATGAAAATCTGGGATTCGCTGTGGATTATGTGTCTACTGTCAACGGTGAGGGGGTTGAAGAGCTCCGTAAGGAATTGCATGACAAAATCTCTGTAATGGCCGGGCCATCGGGAGTGGGAAAGACCAGCCTGCTCAACGCCTTGCAGCCTGGATTGGGCGGCCAGGTGAGGGAAGTCAGCCGGGTAAAAGCCAAAGGCATGCATACCACTCAGGTGCGTGAGCTTTTCCCCCTGGATGCAGGCGGCTGGCTGGCTGACCTGCCCGGAATCAAAACCCTCGGACTGTGGGATATTCAACCGGAAGAATTGGATGGATATTTCAGAGAATTTAAAGATCTTGTACAGGACTGCCAGTTCAATGATTGCACGCATCACAACGAACCGGGATGCGCCATCCGCAAAGCGGTGGATGAGGGCCGGATACACCCGGACCGGTATGACTCCTACCTGCGCCTGCGGTTTGGTGATATAGAATAACAGTTGCAAAATTCTGCAGGGTCATTCATTCAGGTGACATTTTTTACTTTTCAGTCAGTTGATGCCCTCCAGGTTTGACTCATCCGCAAAAAAAAGATAGAATAGCTACACTGACTACTGCCTCCGGATTTGTTCTGGTTGGCATTGTTTGTTTATCAGGTTTTTCAATCTAATTTTGTCGAGGTTTTTATTGCATGGCCGATATCCTGAACGTTGAAGGCCTTGAGACACAATTCCGAACTCGCGAAGGAATTGTGCACGCGGTAAACGGTGTTTCTTTTAACCTTAAAGAGGGGGAGACTTTAGGTATTGTAGGAGAAAGCGGTTGTGGAAAAAGTGTTTCTGTAATGTCCATGCTGCGCCTTATACCGTGTCCGCCGGGTGAAATTGTTGCCGGTAAAGCCATTTTCCAGGGGAATGACCTGCTGAAAATGACGGATGATGAAATCCGCAAAGTTCGCGGATCTCAAATTGGTATGGTTTTTCAAGACCCCATGACCTTCTTTAACCCAGTGCTTACCATTGGGCAGCAGGTTTCAGAGCCGCTGGAAGTTCATACCGGCATGAATAAGAAGATGGCGTACGAACGGGCTGCGAAAGTACTGGAGATGGTTGGTATTCCCCGCGCGGCAGACCGGTTGGATGATTATCCGCATCAGTTTTCGGGTGGTATGCGTCAGCGCGTGATGATCGCAATGGCGTTGATCAGTAATCCACAACTATTGATCGCTGATGAACCCACCACAGCCCTTGATGTGACCATTCAGGCTCAGATCGTGGAACTAGTTCAACGGTTGCGGCAGGAATTGGGCATGGCGATCATCTGGATCACCCACGATCTGGGTATCATTGCCGGTTTAGCCAAGCGCGTGGCGGTTATGTACGGTGGCTGTATTGTAGAAGAAGCTGAAGTAAAAGAACTGTATGTCAACCCGATGCATCCCTATACGCGCGGGTTGCTGGGAAGCCTTCCCCGCATGGATGAAACGGAACACCGTCGATTAGTTTCCATTGATGGTATGCCGCCGATATTGATGGAAAAACCTCGCTCCTGCCCATTTTTATCTCGGTGTACGTATGCTGTTGACCGGTGCAAGATGGAAAATCCCGGATTAAGAGATCTGACACCTGATCATAAGGTCGCCTGCTGGGTCGATCCAAACACGGGAAGGGAACACTAATGGCAGAGCAACGAGAAGTTTTACTGAAAGTTGACCGATTGGTCAAATACTTCCCCATCATGCAGGGGTTTGTGTTTAAGACACATAAGGGGGATGTTCACGCGGTAGATGATGTATCTTTTGATATTTATTCTGGCGAGACGCTGGGTTTGGTAGGTGAATCGGGGTGTGGAAAGTCAACAACCGGACGTACGATACTGCAACTTTACCGCCCAACTTCCGGACATGTATATTTCAAGGGTGAAGACCTGGTAAAAATGAAGGGCGAAACCCTTCGTAAAACCCGGAAAAAAATGCAGATGATCTTTCAGGATCCATACGCGAGTTTGAATCCGCGTATGAATGTCGGTCAGATCATTGCCGAACCCATGATTATCCATAACACATACAAGGGGAAAGCATTACAGGATCGTGTAATGCATTTATTGGAACTGGTTGGCCTGAACCCGGCGTTTGTAAAACGGTATCCCCACGAGTTTTCAGGCGGGCAGCGTCAACGTATCGGTGTGGCCCGCGCCCTTGCGCTGGACCCGGATTTGATCATCTGTGATGAACCAATTGCGGCTCTGGATGTATCTGTTCAGGCTCAGGTAGTTAATCTGTTGGAAGATCTGCAGAAAGAATTAAAACTAACCTACCTGTTCATCGCCCATGATCTTTCCATGGTTAAGCACATCAGCAACCGGGTGGCTGTAATGTATCTGGGTATTATTGCTGAAAAAGCCAGCCGCGATGATTTATATAACCACCCATTGCATCCGTACACAAAAGCTTTATTATCTGCCGTTCCGATTCCCGATCCTGTAGCGGAAGAAAAACGGAAACGGACCATTCTGGAAGGCGATGTACCATCACCGGTAGACCCGCCCAGCGGATGCCGGTTCCGCACACGATGCCCCATAGCGGAAGCAGTCTGTGCCGAATCACGCCCGGAACTTAGAGAGATTACGCCCGGTCACTTTGTGGCCTGTCACCTTGCCAAACTTTAAATGGTTTGAAAAAGGAGGTGATTCCTTCTATTCAGTTGTGATTTGCAAGTTCTAACCAAACTTGGATAATCAACCCAATCTTGAGAGGAGAAGAACAATGCGTAACAGATTTATTCTTTTGACGTCTTTGGTTATGATCGTCAGCATGCTTCTCGGTGCCTGTCAGCCTGCTCCTGCGACTGCTCCCGCCGCTGAAGCGCCCGCGGCCGAAAAACCGGCTGAGGCTCCCGCGGCCAAAGGTCCTGAATTCAAGAATCCGGATACGATCACATTCGTCACCGGCGCCGGCGAACCTGAAACATTAGACCCCGCCTGGACCTATGAGACCGCCGGTTCTACCGTTGAATTGAACATCTATGAAGGTTTAACCTTCTTCAAACGGGAGAAAACTGACGAATATATTCCTGCCCTGGCCACCGATTGGAAGACCAGCGAAGATGGCAAAGAATGGACCTTTAACATCCGCAAAGATGTTAAATTCCATGAAGGCGGCACCCTGGAACCTCATGATGTGGCTTATACCGCCCAGCGCGCGTTCCTCCAGGGTCGTATTGACGGTTGGCAGTGGATCGTTTACGAAGCCTTCTATGGCCCGGATATGGCCATGGCCGGTATCAAAGATTTCGCGGCGGAGTTCTTGAAACCCGCTGGTGCCGAAAAAGCCCCGGCTTTCGAAGATCTTAAAGAAGAAGATCTGGTCAAAGTCTGCGAAGATATCAAAACCAAGATCGTCGCTGATGATGAGGCTGGAACCGTAACATATAAGT
Source organism: Leptolinea sp. HRD-7 (assembly GCA_024363285.1). Taxonomy (GTDB): domain Bacteria; phylum Chloroflexota; class Anaerolineae; order Anaerolineales; family Anaerolineaceae; genus Leptolinea. The sequence goes on from AP024710.1 coordinate 1,779,034, forward strand.
TCAAACAGCCCGTCCCCTGGATGCTCGCCCTGACATCACAGCAGTTCCTTGGTGGTATCCTCGATAAAGAATGGATGGCTGAGAATGGCGATTGGGATGGCGATTGCGCTACCTGGACTAAATTCGCTGATCCGGCTGCTGAAAAGACCATCCTCTTCAATAAAGCCAATGGTACTGGTCCCTATAAACTGGACCACTGGACCCCGGGTGAAGAAATCGCCCTGGCCGCCAACGAAAACTACTGGCGGAAAGAACCCATGTGGGAAGGCGGCCCGAGTGGCGTTGCCTCCATCAAACGTGTTGTGATCAAGAACGTGGATGAGTGGGGTACTCGTTTGTCCATGCTTCAGGCTGGCGACGCGGATGAAATTTATACACCCGCTCAGTATCGCGCTGAACTTGAACCGTTCGCGAAAGTCACCTGCGGAATTGATGAAGCCACCTGCAAAGATGACAAAGCCGATGGTTATTTGAAATTCTACCGGAAACTCCCAATGCCTGCTATCACTCCTGCTCAGCTAAACTGGCAGATCAATGTTGAAGGCGGCAATCCGTATACTGGTTCCGGAAAACTTGATGGCAATGGTATTCCTGCCAATTTCTTCTCAGATTTACACATCCGCAAAGCATTCTCAGCCTGCTTTGACTACGATGCCATGGTTAAAGATGCTTTGGCCGGAGAAGGTGTTCAGGCACAGGGTCCCATTCCTCAGGGTATGATGGGTTATCTGAAAGATACTCCTCCAATCAACAAATTTGATATCGCGAAATGCGAAGAGGAATTCAAAGCGGCCGATCTGGATGGCGATGGTATCACCGCTGATAAAGACGAAGATGATGTCTGGAGCAAAGGCTTCTACATGCAGATTGGCTACAACTCCGGAAATGATACCCGTCGTCTGGCGGCTGAAATCTTGAAATCCGGAATTGAAAAAGTTAACCCCAAGTTCTCCATCGCCGTGTTGAATCTGCCGTGGCCTGTGCTGCTTGAGAGCCGCCGCCAGGGTAAACTGCCTATTTACGTAGGCGGCTGGGTAGAAGACTACCACGACCCGCACAACTGGGTTAATCCCTTCCTGTATTCACAGGGTGCCTATGGCCGTATCGTCAACATGACAGACGATTATAAGAAGAAATACGACGATATTATCATCAAAGGCGCCACAACCAATGGCGTAGAAGCCCGTACTCCGATCTATGAAGAGATCCAGAAGATGGCTCAGGAAGATGCTGTGGATATCTGGCTCTATCAGGCTATGGAAGGCTATCCTTTCCAGAGCTGGATCCAGGGTTTCTACTTCAATCCTGCCTATGGCAATCCGGAATACGGTTGGATCTACTCTCTGTCTAAAGTAGCTCCCAAGTAATTCGTACGTTCAAATCGCTTTTATCCGGGGGCCGGTTTTTCCGGCTCCCGGATACGAAATATCCTGAATCCCCCTGCCTCAACATTACATTCGCGGGCAGGTTTGTGGAGGTGCCATTTGTCAATGCTTTCCTTTATTATTCGCCGGTTATTAATTCTCCCGCTCTTGTTGCTGGCAGTGACCATTTTAATTTTCTCCATGTTGTCCATGCTCACTCCGTATGAGCGCGCTTCTTTGTATGTGCAAGACATCCCGAAACGCCAGGGCGCGATGGAAGGTATTATTAAAAAATATGGTCTAGATGATCCGGTTCCGGTTCAATACTGGCGCTGGATGACCGGCACTAAGAACGAAACAACCGGCGAGATTGAGGGTGGCATATTGCGGGGCAACCTCGGATGGTCAAAAACCGGAAAAGGTACTGTCTGGGAAGTTATCGGACGGCGCCTGCCTGCCACAGCAGAATTGGCTCTATGGACAGCTTTGCCGATGGTGGGTATTGGCATTTATTTAGGAATTGTCTCTGCTGTCAATCACAATAAACTGATTGACCAGGTCTTACGGGTATTTAGTATTGTTGGTTGGTCAATTCCGGTATTTGTTTTTGGTCTTCTTGTTTTGCTCTTCTTTTATGCCAAGCTGGGATGGTTTCCACCTGGCAGGTTATCTGATTGGTCAACTCAAATTGTCCAATCATCTCAATTCATTCGTTACACGAACATGTACTCCATCGATGCCCTGTTAAATGGCCGATTGGATATATTCTGGGACGCGTTGCGTCACCTGGTTCTGCCTGTATTAACTCTGGCTTACCTTGACTGGGCATACCTGTTGCGTGTTACCCGTTCATCCATGTTGGATACACTGAATCAGGATTACATGACCACCGCCCGGGCAAAAGGACTCAGCGAACGAAAGGTGATCTCTCGTCACGCAGTTCCCAACGCGTTAATCCCTGTTGTCACTGTTGGCGCGCTAATGTTGATCGCGCTCTTGAATGGTGTTGTAATCACTGAGACGATTTTCAATATTTCAGGAATGGGTTCATTCCTGGCTGAAGCTGCCCTTTCGTTGGATGTAGTCTCCGTTCTTGGTGTGACTATGTTCAACTGTATGATCTTATTAGTTGGTAACTTGATTGTGGATATTTTGTACGGGGTCATTGATCCGCGTATCCGCTTACAGTAAACCACAGCCTGGAACGAGGAATCTATGGATGTATTAAGACGATTAATAAAAAATCCCACATCTCTGATTGGCATTGTTCTTTTGCTGGGGTTTGTGATTGTAGCTATTGCAGCGCCGGTCATTGCGTCTCCGGAAAAAAATTCGCGGAATGTTTATATTATCCCGCGTGACGGTTTCAGCAATCAACCTAAACCTCCGAGCGAAAAACACATCATGGGCACAACAGAAGGTCAATATGACATTCTGTACGGTGTTGTGTGGGGCACGAGAACTGCTTTCCGTGTGGGTATTGTCATCACACTGATAACTACGCTTATCGGACTAATCATTGGTTCGTTGGCTGGCTTCTATGGAGGCTGGGTTGATGAAATCCTTATGAGGATTACGGAAGTATTCCTTGTTTTCCCATTTTTGCTGGCTGCCATCACATTGACTTCTGTTTTGCAGACTGTGTATGGTCGAGGAGAAGCGAATTTTCTCATTTACCTGGCAAAAGGTCTGGCTATGCTGACCTTCTTCCAGAGCCCGACCACTAACCTTGATCCAATCCAGATTCAGATTTTAACGGGTATGCTGGCTATTATCGTGTTTGGTTGGATGACGTACGCGCGTGTTATTCGCGGCAATATTCTGGCAGTAAAAGAACAGGAATATGCCGTAGCCGCAAAATTGATTGGCGCCAGTGATATCCGTATCCTTTTCCGGCATCTACTGCCTAACGCCGTTTTCCCGGTTGTGGTTCTGGCATCCATGGATATCGGCTCATATGTATTGACATTCGCGGCCTTGAGCTTTTTAGGTTTGGGCGCACAACGCGGTTACGCAGACTGGGGGCAGATGATCAGTTTTGCCCGGAGTTGGATACCTTCACTGGGTACATACTGGTACATTGTTGTATACCCGGGACTTGCGATTATTCTATTCGTTTTAGCCTGGAACCTGGTGGGCGATGCCCTGCGCGATCTTATGGACCCACGTTTGCGCGGCCGGGGAAATGACTGATAACACAAAGACCCTGAAATTAAAATTTCGGGGTCTTTTTCTATCATAATGCGATCTCAAAATGGAATACAAAATGCCGAATTTATCTGATAAATTCCCATTTTTTCAGTGAATTAATATCACATTATTTTCTTTACGTATAAGTCAAATTGCACAATATACTAATGAGTATCAGCAAAGGCATCCGGGAAATTTACCACTACCTGTAATTGTGAGCCGTAAGTAATATCAATAATATGTTGGATAAAACCCTCTACGAAATAACATTGTTCTCAGGGCTTGAGCGTGAGGAAATCAACCGGATTATTCCGATCCTTCACGCGTGCCAATTCTCACAAGATACACTGATTTTTCAACAGGGATCTGAAGCCAGGAATTTTTACATCCTGCTTTCCGGCGAGGTAATTGTTAGATATAAACCCTACGATGGAGAATCTCTGATTATTGGCCGTATTTGCCCGGAAGATTTATTTGGATGGTCGGCCGCGCTGGGACGACCAAAATATACATCTTCGGCTGTAGCGGTTCTTCCATGTGAAGCCGTTTGTGTTTCAATTGCGGAAATGCGTCAATTCTGTCACAATAATCCTGAATTAGGACATAAATTACTGGAACGAATGGCTTCTGGTATCGCTTTCCGATTGCGAAGTACATATGAAGAAGTTCTCGGATTATTAATAAGAGGTATCGACCTGGTAAATGAAGTTTAAGGAGGTTTTCTAATGGCAATTATTCCCCCTGATTTTACTGACCAGGAAAGAATGCAGGCATTAATTGATAAGTTAGACGCGTATATCAGTCAATATCATGGTGGTTCCGTTGAAATGGTCAGCTTTCAAAATATTGAAGTTAAAGTACGATTAGGCGGGGCTTGTCTTGGTTGCCCGCTGTCGCCTGTCACCTTACACGGATGGGTGGAGGGAACGATTCATCAATTCTTTCCTGATATTCACGTTATTGAAGAAAAGTAGATTTACAAATATGTATTATTGATTTTTTTTATTCAAAAGAAACCGTAATTCGCTCACCGGTTTCGGCACGGATACTATCAATTACTTTACCGGTTATACCGGCATGTAGCGCGTCTAGAATCTTATTTTCAGCACTGTTGTTCACCCCGGGACAATAACATGCTCCCATTTTCATGCCCGTCTCCACAACATTGGCGGGGAGACGAATGTTGACCTTTTCCTTCCCGGTTTTTTGATCTGTAATTGTGATCCTGATCCAACCATGCGGCCGGGTACCTTGCGTTGAACTTTTGGGTAAGGTTTTATTAACATTTTTAGGAACAGAGTCAAGAAGCTTCACACCTTCTGAGGCAGTAATCAACCTGGCTTGGATCATCTGCAAGATTCGTGAAACTTCTTTTTCTGATGACATAATGCTTATTTCTCAAGCATAATTTGGATGCACTTTACTTCACCATAAAGCAAAAGCTATTGTAATCTTAATGCTAGAATAGATTTTATATCAATGAATGGATGCGAGAGATGTCTGCCGAAAAACATATGGATGAAAAAAGCCCCAAAATGGAAAAAGTTGCAACTATAAATGAAAACAACGATGAGCAGGAAAATTTTTCATCATTTATTAAACGTATGTGTGCCGCGAGCAACTGGGTAACACGCGAGCTCGATGATGAACATGCGATAATCGAATTCACCCTGGATCAAACCCGGTCTCAGACTCTGTTTATTTTTATTTTTGGTGATGAACTCGAATTCTCTGTTCCCAGCTTTGCTGCCTTTGATTCGCTGGACGCTGTGCCCCACTTTATTTCATCAACCTTGTTGCAGGTGAATGCCAAAACCAAAATCGGCTTCTGGTGTCTGGAACAGATCGGCAACAAGATAGTCTATTCCTTTATGCACAACGCGAAAATTGAGGCGATAGACGAAAAACAATTTATGGAAATAGTGATGACACTCGTTCAACGGGTGGACGAGTTTGAATCTTTGTTAATGAAAATGTCTGCCAACGTTGACGGGAAGCCGGATATCGTTCAATAATCAGCTGGCTGCTTACAATCGAGATTCAGCCCGCCGTTCCCATTCTTTAGCCGCGGCACGGATTAATTCACGGGCTGATTCATTGGTCACAGCGTCGATGCCGCTGAAATGTTCTTGCTCTACCCAGACAACTACACCCTGGTTTCGTTCTTCCACCAGTTTAATGCGGCGATTGGGATTATCTGAACGTTGAATGATCTCTTGTAAAATTTCGTCAATTTGCTCAACCATAGAAACGGCTGGTTTTTTCACAGTTTCAGCGGCGGGTTTAGGGGTCGGAACGGCTGCCGCGTATGGAACCGCTGGAACAGATGGTTGGCTCGCAACTGTTGCTGAAGGAACGGGAGGTATCGGTGTTGGGGTTACAGACGGGGGCGGTGTGGGAGGTTGAGGTACTGAAGCCGGCAACGGGTCTGTTTTTACCGGGGTAGCAGCGGAAGTCATTCTGGATGCTTCTGTTACCGCGGGTGGATTTTGAGCTACCGGTACCGAAGGAGTGGAAGAAGAAGGTTTCGAATCCGGTTCTATTGGCGCAGAGATAATTTCAGTTGCCGGAACGCCAATCCAAACCGCCAGTTCTTTTAAAAGGTCGATGAACCTCTTTTTTTGAGAGGGATTTAACGGGGCAGAAGTGGCCAGAAGATGCCCGCTGGTTTCAACATGGATAGCTCCGCTCTGTTTCTCACGATATAACTTAAGAAGCTCTGTAAATTTTGCCGGATCGGCAAGAGGCGCGGAAGTGGACTGCTCAACTACCGGGGCAGTTAAAGTTGATCGAAGCAGTTCTTCCTTTTCAGCGAATTTGCGTTTATATACTAAGAGGCTCACATATCTACCGACGAAGAAGCCGATGATTGTAAAGACAAAAACCATCACGATGGTGAAACTGACTGGCAATCCTGAGCTCATTTGTCTACCCCTTTCGGCTGGCATTTCGGACAGTAATGTGTCCCTCTTTGACCGGCAACGATACGTTCGATCGGTGACCCACAGATTTGACATGGCTTGCCCGTCTGCTGGTACACCCGAAATTTATTCTGGTAATCGCCACCTCTATAAACCCAATCAATGCTGGCGCCGTTGTTATTGATGCCATCCTTTAGTGTTTCTCGAATAGCTTCAAGAAGTTTGTTGGCTTCCTGAATAGACAGCGTATTCGATAATCGTAGTGGAAAAATTCCAGCCTTAAACAGGCTTTCATCCACATAAATATTTCCCAACCCGGCGACAAATGATTGGTCTAATAATAATGATTTTATATATTTTTTCCTACGATGCAAGTTTTGATAAAAAATTCCCGGAGTGAAAGTCAGATCAAAAGGTTCAGGACCCAGATTTCCTGTAACCTCAGATGGGTCATTTGTCAGCCATACCCGGCCGAATTTGCGTGGATCGTTAAAAATTAGGCCGTGGCCATCCTCAAATGTAATGATCAACCGATCGTGTGGTGCTGGTGCTGGAATTGGCGGCGCAGTCACACGCAGATCACCGCTCATGCGTAGATGAACCAGAATAAAACCTTCATCGAGGTGGATGATAATAAACTTCCCCCGGCGTGTGACATCTGTAATCTGGTGTCCGATAATTCGTTTGGAAAAGTCTTCGATCTTTGGAGAGGCCAATGTTCTGGCCCAACGTAGATCTACCGAGTGGATTCGGCGTTGCACAATTGAAACATCTCCGCGCCCTCCTTTACGCAGGGCGCGGACTATGGTCTCAACCTCTGGCAGCTCCGGCATGAATGCCGCCTACTCGTTAAAGAGAGCGCCTACAGAACGGCCTTCATTGGCACGCATAATCACTTCACCCAGCAGGCGCGAAACAGATAGTATTTTCAACCGATCACCAAACCAGGCCATTTTTTCGGCTGGAACCGGGATGGTATCGGTAGTGATAAATTCAGTTACAGGGAGTTTCGAAAGTACCTGTGGCGCCGGATCTGAGAGAACCGGGTGGACAAACACCATGTAGACATTGCGCGCCCCGCAGCTTTTAACCAGGTTGACAGCCTGCACCATTGAGCCACCGGTATTGATCTCATCATCCACAATAATGGCATCTCGATCTTGTACATCGCCAATAAACGTCAACGCTTCTGCTTTGGAATCATTGGAAACGCGTCGTTTCTCGATAAACGCGAGGGGGACATCCAGCTTCTGAGCAAAGTTACGGGCTTTCTTGGCAAACCCAAGATCAGCCGTTACAACCACCGGCGATTGCATGGTGGGCAACTTCTTCTTCAAATAATCGGTGAGAATATAGAATGCGGTCATAACATCACCGGGGATGGAGAAAAAGCCCTGTATTTGACCGGCATGCAGGTCCATGGTGATGTACCTGTCTGCTCCGGCCACTTCGATCATGTCACATACCAGGCGCGCGGTGATGGGAATGCGCGGCTGGTCTTTTTTATCAGACCGGGCATAGCACAGATACGGAATCACGGCTGTGATGCGGGCTGCGGAATCCAACCGCAGGGTTTGCAGCATGATCAGTAATTCCATCAAGTTCCGGTGAACCGGGGCTGATGTGGTTTGAATGACATAACAATCCTGTCCACGGACGCTGGTATGCAACTGAACGAATAAATTATCATTCGGGAACATGATCACATCGCGTTCACAAAGAGGCATTCGAAGATATCCGGCGATGTTGGATGCCAGTTCAGGGCATCCGGTTCCCGCGTAAAGTTTTATGTCTCCATATTGAATCCGGTCATGCCGGATATGAGGTGCATTGGACATGTATTCCTCCTGACCTGGAATTAAACCCTGGCATCCTGCCATTCGTCACGCAGGACACTCATAATATGTGTGTCAATATATTGACCGTTCTTATAAATGTCCTGCCGCAGACGTCCTTCTTCAACGAATCCGGCCGCGAGATATGCTTTTTTTGCCCGCTCGTTGGTATCAAACACGTATAAATACATCCGATTGAGGTTCAAGTCGTTAAATCCGTGACGAAGCATCAACTGCATTGTTTCACAGCCGTACCCGTTTCCCCAATAGTTCTTTTCACCTATACAAATCGCGATTTCTGCTGACCGGTTCTTCCAATCCACGTTGTGAAGATGGGTTGTTCCAATGGTTTTTACCGTATCTTCATCGAGTACATCGATCATATAGTAATGTTCTTCGGCCGGGCTGGCTATCATTTTCTCATACCAACCTTCCTCTTCTTTTATTGAAAGAGGAGCGTACCGTAACAAATTCTCGATAACTTCAGGATCATTCAGCCAACGAACCATAGCCGGAATATCTTCCGGCTCCATGGCACGTAACTTTATCCGCTTTCCTGGCAGCATGTACGCGATTGTCCTTTGGGAATTACGGGTCGAGACGATTGGGCCCGCGGAAGACAAATACAGCTTCCCGGACGTTGTCAAGATGAAGCATTACCATCAACAGGCGCGAAAGCCCCATTCCGAAACCGCCATGCGACGGGCAGCCGTATTTGAAGTAATCCAGATAGGTAGCAATGAGGTCCAGATTCAGGCCTTTTTCAATCGCCTGTTTCTCTAAAATATCACGCCGATGCTCACGTTGAGCGCCGGTGGTGATCTCAAGTCCGTTTGCCAGCAGGTCGTAGCTCTTGGTCAATTTGGGGTTGTCCGCGTGGCGCATGTGGTAGAAGGGACGGACTTCAATGGGCCAGTCTTTAAGGAAGACAAAGTCGTGATTGTATTTTTCTTTAATATAGTTGCCGAGTTCGCGCTCGCCGCCTGGGTCAATATCACCTTTGGTTTCAGCGGGAACGGTGTAATTACGTTCTTTCAATATCTTCATGGCTTCAGCCATAGTCAGGCGAGGGAAAGGCAGAGAAGGGACTGTCAATTCGAAACCAAAGACCTTCTGAATATCATTTCCATGAACTTCTTTAACTTTCTGGTACGTGTAATTAAGTAAACGTTCCTGGAATGACATCACATCTTCATGACTTTCAATCCAGGAGATTTCGGTATCAATGCTGGTAAATTCTGTCATGTGACGTGAAGTGAAGGATGGATCCGCGCGGAATGCGGGGCCGATCTCAAAAACGCGTTCAAAACCGGCAGCCATGGCCATTTGTTTATAAAATTGCGGAGACTGTGCCAGGTAGGCTTTTCGGTCAAAATAATCAAGGGTAAATAACTCAGCGCCGCCTTCACTGGGAGATCCAACCATTTTGGGGGAGTGGATCTCAATACATCCATTTTGAATCCAGAATTCGCGCATGGCCATTTCAGCCGTGGTCTGGATCTTGAATATCAATAGATTCTCAGGGCGGCGCAGGTCCATGTACCGCCAATCGAGGCGGTAATCCAGCGCGGGAAGAGTTTCACCGAAAGGTTCAAACGCCAGTGGCGAAGCTGCATTGTTGTTGACTTCAATCGCTTCGAGCTGCATTTCTAATCCACCAAGCTTTACGATCGGGTTGTCGATCACCTTGCCGGTAATGGTCAGCGCGGATTCCACACCGCAGCTTGAGATCAAGGCAGCCTGATCGGGACTGGCAGCTTTTTCTACTACGATTTGCACACATCCGGTCTGATCGCGCAGAACCAGAAATTGCATTTTTTTCTGATCCCGCAAGACTTGCAGCCAGCCTTGAACAGTGACGGATTGTCCGATTTTGCTGCGCAGATCTCCGATAAGGGTTCGTTCCATAAGTCTATTCCTCCAAAGAAAAGTCGTACCTGCTATTTTAAATGAATTGCCGGCGTTTTGGCGGCATAATCCGAAGCAATCAATTCTTCCGCGAGCTGATAAGGCGAGATTGTCCGATCTAATAGATGGTCAAGAGCCTGATCATATTCCTGCGGATTCATGCGGGCAACCCAGGTTTGAAATAAAACTTCGCGAATTATCATTTCGAGGTCATGGCGCAGGCGCTTCTTTTGATCGGTTTGCCACACCCCGCTGGATTTTAAAAATGCCAGGTGTTCGCGTAGCATTTGTACCAAATTTAGAATTCCTTCACCGGTGACAGCCACCGTGCGAACCAGAGGGACTTTCCAGCTGGATTGATCCTTTTGCCGTGTAACCTCTCCGGTGCTGTCTTCATACCCGTGATGTCCCGCGGGAAGACCGGATGGATCCATTTCCAGCATCGACCGCAACGCCAGTTCTGTCTGCTCCACACCGGGGCGATCTGCCTTATTAAGAGCGATTATGCTGGCAATTTCAAGGATACCGGCTTTGATCGCCTGGATGTCATCGCCAAACCCGGGATTTTCGATAAGAAGGACGGTATGTGCCAGCCGAGCGATTTCAAGCTCACTCTGACCAACGCCAACAGTCTCAACAAAGATGACATCAAATCCGGCCGCGTCTATCGCGGTGACCATTTCGGCGGCCGTATGTGAAAGACCGCCCATCGCGCCGCGTGTAGCAACCGATCGGATGAAAACTCCAGGATCACCACTTAGATCACGCATGCGAACCCGGTCGCCCAGAACTGCTCCTCCTGAGAACGGGCTGGTTGGGTCGACGGCCAGAATGGCTACCCGGGCCGGTTCCAATCCGTCAGATGGGTGGCGATAAACCTGCGCCAGTTGGTTCACCAGCGTGGATTTGCCTGAACCGGTGGGGCCCGTCACCCCGATGACATGCGCGTTTCCGGCATGTTGGAAAAGTTCATCCAGAATCCTCCGTTTTTCGGGGATGTCATTTTCAATTTGTGTAAGAATACGAGCCAGCGCCAGCCGGTCACCTTGTAGAAGGGCATCAACCTGTTCCATGGCGCCTGGTTGAACCTTACCCTTCTTTGGCGCCAGTAAGAGCGAGGCGCACACATGAGATGATCTCGTCAGTTGACGTCCCGGGGCCAAATACCCCGGCTACCCCCATTTTTTTCAGTTCAGCGGCATCATCGTCAGGAATTATCCCGCCTATAAAAATCGGACGGTCTTCCAATCGGTTCAATTTCATTAATTCAAGTATCCTCGGAATGAGAGCCATATGCGCGCCAGAAAGAATAGATAACCCAATGGCATCCACATCTTCTTGCAGAGCTGCTTCGACGATCATTTCAGGTGTCTGTCGTAATCCGGTGTAGATGACTTCCATACCGGCATCACGCAACGCGCGGGCGACTATTTTGGCTCCCCGGTCATGTCCATCCAGCCCGGGTTTTGCCACCAGAACACGAATTTTCTTTTCCATATGGACTCCAGCTATCAAATTATACTCCGTAGAAGGGGTTTAATCTGTGGAAAACGCAAAAAAGCATGTTTTAATCACGTGTTGTCAACGTTTGTTTCTACAATAAAAGTATTGGTCTGATTTTTGGTGGTAAACTTCGAGAATTGGAACAAAAAATATCAAGGAAAACTTTTATGCCTACTATTTTCCCATTTACTGCAATCGTTGGTCAGGATCGTATGCGGCGCGCTCTGGTACTCAATGCTGTTGATCCCCGGATCGGCGGTGTTTTGATCCGTGGTGAACGCGGTACCGCCAAATCAACGGCCGCGCGCGCCCTGGCCGCGTTACTGCCCAATGTGAAAGTTGTAGCTGACTGCCGTTTTGGCTGTGACCCTGATAATCAGGCAACGTTATGCACGGAATGCCGTGAACGTGTAAACCGCGGAGAATCACTCCCGGTGAAAACCCGGCCCACACCATTTGTCAACCTGCCGGTTTCGGCCACGGAAGACCGTGTGGTGGGCACCCTCGATATTGAGAAAGCCATTCAAAAAGGCGAACGTGCCTTTGAACCGGGTATTCTGGCAGCCGCCAACCGGGGGCTGCTGTATATCGATGAGGTCAACCTGCTGGATGACCATGTGGTTGATGTTCTGCTGGATTCCGCTGCTATGGGTATGAATATCGTAGAACGCGAAGGCATTTCTTTCTCGCACCCGGCGCGCTTTATTCTGGTGGGTACTATGAATCCGGAAGAAGGTGACCTGCGCCCGCAGCTGCTTGACCGGTTTGCCCTTTCGGTAGATATTCACGGCATCCGTGATTCTCGTGAACGCGTAACCATTATGGAACGCAATCTTGAATACGAAGCATCTCCCGAAGACTTCCGCAAGAAGTGGGAACCGAAGGAAGAAGAGATCTCAAAACAAATTGAAGAAGCCCGTAAGCTGGTTGACCGTGTAGGCTATACCAAACGTGACCTGGTTTCCATTGCTTCTCTTACGGCTTCATTGAACGTTGACGGTCACCGCTCGGATCTGGTGATCCTCAAAGCCGCCCGCGCTCAGGCCGCTATTGAAGGCCGCACAGCCGTCACTGACCATGATATTGCCATGGCTGCCGAACTGGCTCTGCCGCACCGTCTTAAACGGGGTCCGTTCATGCAGACGGAAATCACCATGGAAGACCTGCAGGAACGGATTGAGTCACTGCAGGGAGCGGCGAACAAAGGAAACCCTGAGGCTGAGCAGGAACCGGACGAAAACGCTTCAAGCGATGTAAAAAAAAAGTAAGCGCGAATGCCACGGTCGAAGAGAGGCAGGATCTGAAACCGCCTGAAGAAGGCGATTTTCCTGTCTTTCAGGATGCCACCGCCCACTGGTGGGATGGCGGCGAAAAGACCAAGATCGGCGAAGCGTTCAATCCGCGCAAACTTGATACCCCGCTGGATCAGATGATCCGTAAACAAGGCGGACGGCGTTCGCGCACGAAGACCGATCAGGCTCGCGGACGTTATGTTCAGGCGCGCCCCACACCGGGGAAGACGTTTGATCTGGCATTTGACGCCACCATCAGAGCCGCGGCTCCTCACCAACGCTCACGCGAAGAACAACGCAAACGTGTGGCGTTTGCCGTTCGCCCCGGTGACTATATGCGCAAAGTGCGTGTACGCCGAGCCGCCAACCTGGTTCTATTTTTGGTTGACGCGTCGTGGTCAATGGCTGTTGCCGAGCGAATGGCCGCAACCAAGGGTGCCATCCTTTCTTTGTTGACTGATGCCTACCAGCGCCGTGACCGCGTAGGTTTGATCGTATTCCAAAAAGACCGCGCTACGCTGATCCTTCCGCCGACTAACTCTGTGCAACTCGCCCAGCGCGCGCTGGCTGATATACCGGTAGGCGGTAAAACGCCGCTGCCGGCTGGCCTGCAAATGACCCTCGAGGTACTGCACCGTGAAGCTACTCTGCATCCTGAAATTCAACCCCTGTTGATCGTATTGACGGACGGCGCGGGCAATGTTTCAATGGGGCACATGGCCCCACTCGAAGAATCCAATATGCTGGCAGATATGCTGGCGGAAGAAAAAGTTCACAGTGTGGTAATTAATATGGAACATGCCGCGTTCGATCAGGGACTGGCAAAGGTTTTGGCCGACCATTTACACGCTCCCTGTTACACCATCACCGACCTCAAAGCGGAAAGCCTGTACCAGACAGTACGCAACGAAATGGCGCAGATCGGCACGGTTTCAATGGGTGGGATTGGGGCTAAATCGTAACGGATTGAGCTTAAGTAACATTTGAAAAGGCTGTGTCTGACTATACGGTCAAACGCAGCCTTATTTTTTCCGACCGGGAGCCCGACGGAAATAATCGATAATGTACGAGGGCTGTCTTACGACGTGAAGGTACGCCCCTGGATATAATCTTCCAGTTGGTTGATGGTGAGCTCTTTGTTTGAGATCAGGTCACGCACCACATCACCGATTGAAATAACGGCAATGAGTTTGTCGTTTTCCAGCACCGGTAGATGACGAATGTGTTTATCTGTCATCAACTGCATACACTGGTCAATGGTGGTATCGGGAGAGACGGAAGAAATATCGGTTGTCATATAGCGTTCAACCGTGGAATGCAACAGACATTGACCGGTCTTCGCGATGGAACGGACAAAATCACGTTCGGAGACGATGCCCACCATCTTTCCGTCTTTCGTGACCATCAGAGCGCCCACATCCTTTTTTGCCAGCAGATTTAGCGCGTCGATCATTGTCGAATCGGGTGAGACAGACCAGACTTCAGTGCCTTTTGTTTTGATAAGATCTCTGACTGTAACCATGTGTAACTCCTTGTGGATGGGATGGTCTGAGCAGTTCTGCGATGAACAAAACTGTTGTCAACAGATCAGGAACAATAAAGGTGAATTATGGATAGTCTACAGGAGGATCCATTAAAAAGCAACCAGGTAGATAATGTTTAATTCGGAGAGGGGTGTTTCCAATGCCAGACAAGATAACCACATGCGGTAGCCCACACATTCATCCTAGCGGTGTTCAAATCATTGTTCCGGGGATTGACCGGAATTCTGGCAAAAACAATTAAACCGATATCTACTCTCCTGGGTTGCGCCGCGGCATATAATGCGGCGGTTTCCATCACCTTCACCACATGAGCATCTGCCCGATGTTTATGGCAGCCTGCTCATGTTTCAAACGCCCGGCACATCGCATTGACCTTTCGGACGGGGCGAGAGGAATGAAGTGATGGGATATGCCTTTTCGATTTACTGTGTTCTGTTGGAACGATTGATAGAGTTGATGGTCTTCATCAGGCTGGCTTTCTGGGAGGGATCGCGGGTAATTATCAAGGCCTGATGCAGGTCAGCCAGGGCAAGTTCGGGTTGGGCAAGGGTGATATAGGTAGCAGCCCGCTGAGCCAGCGCTTTGGCGTCCATAGGGTCAAGTTGAATGGCCATGCTCTCATCCGAAATAGACCGGGTCAGATCAGGAACAGGTTTTTCCGCGTGGGCGATGCCGCGGTTGAGGTAGGCCTGTTGGTTTCGCGGATCAATGGCCAGTGCTCGGTCACAATCCAGAATGGCTTCGTCATAGCGTTTCATACTGACCAGTAATTGACTGCGCTGCACGTAGCTGTCAGCGTTTTTCGGTTGAAGTTGAATGATGCGGGTAAGATCGAGCAATGCCAGATCATTCTCACCGGATGAGGAGTGGATGCCCGCCCTGAGTTTCAATGGGAATATCCAGGTGTTATCCAGTTCGATGGTACGGTCTAGGTCTTGCAGGGCTTTTTGCTGGTCTGAGAATAGATACAATGAACTGCGTTTGAAATACGCGACCGCGAGTGACGGGTCACATTGAATGGCCTGGGTGCAATCGGATATGGCTTTGGCCTGGTCTTTCAATTTTTCAAACGCCAGCGCGCGGAAGAAATACGCTCCGGCCGCGGCAGGATTGCCGCGCAGATAGGCTGTCATATCGTTGACGGCTTTCTTGTATAGTTCAATGTTGTTATCCGGATTGTTGAAAATAAAGACCGGTGTAGTGGAATACTTCATTCCGTTTACCAGATCGGTCAGGGCGTTTTTAAAGTCACGTAGTTCGTAGTAGAAATAACTACGAATGAAAAGATTTGTTGAATCGCGCGGAGAGATCTCGAGCGCGTGGTTCAGGTCATTGATGGCGATCTTATACTGACCGTTCTGGGCGTAAATCTCTCCACGGCGGCGGTAGGCAGCCATGGAATTTGGGTTCAACTGAATGGCACGGTCACAATCTGCCAGTGCTCGGTCAGTTTCGCCCATTCGCATCAAAGATGAGCCGCGGTTGAAATAAGCCGCTTCCGATTCTGGATTTAGACGAAGTATCTGAGTGAAGTCGCTGATCGCGTTTTTATATTCGCCGACCGCATCATAGGCTAGTCCCCGTTTCATCAGGTATTCTTCGTTTTCGGGGCTAAGTTGGATAGCGGCTGAGAGATCGGAGATGGCTTTACGAAATTCGCGTAATTCGCTATACACTACGCCCCGGCTGAAAAATGCCAGCCGATTTTGCGGCGCCAATTGGATGACGGCTGTAAAATCTTCCGCGGCTTCCGCCAGCTTTCCGGTTTCTTTCAAGATCAAACCCCGTTTCAGGCGTATGTTGACGTCATTCGGGTCAAGCTGCAATACGCGGGTAAAATCGGCCAGAGCCTGCCTGGCCTCTCCTTTGCGGATGAATGCCGCGCCCCGGTTGGCGTAATTCGATATCTCACGTGGATTAAGGTGAATGGCTTCACTGAAATCGGCAATGCTTTTATCCAGTTCAGCCGTATCCAGAAACGTCATACCGCGGTAGGCGTATGGCTGCCAGGCGGTGGGGTTGATGCGGATCGCTTCGGTGAAGCTGAGGATGGCTTTCTGCACGTCACCCTTTTTTGAGAACGCGCTACCCAGGTTGACATACGCCGGAAGATTTTTGGGATTGAGGCGAATGGCGTTAACGCAATCTGATATGACCTGGTTGTATTCGGCTTTTTTGAAAAACACAGCCGCCCGATTGGAATAGGCCGCGGAATCAGTTGGATTTAATTGGATCAACATGCTGAAATCTTCCACGGCACGGTCAAGTTCTTTTATCTCAGAAAAAGCCAGACCGCGGTTGTACAACGCGTCCTGGTTTTGCGGGTCAAGAGAAAGCGCGCGGGAATAATCGGCAATGGCGTTCCGGTAGTCACGGCGTGCGGTATACGCGGCGGCCCGGCGGAGGTACAGTGACACATCTTGCGGTTTTTTTGCCAGCGCGCGGGTGTAATTCTGGATGTCTTTTTCGATCGCGGCCAGTCTACCGCCGGCAGAGGATGACGGATTGTCACCGGTAATGGCGTTGACTATGGAGCGCAAAAAGCCCGTTTTGCCGGAACCGGGTGGCGTTGAAGATGGCGGATTATTCATGAGAAATCCCGCTGACGCAGTCGAGGAATGGCATCATCTCAGGGAGAATTCCCTGAATATGTGTAGTTATTATACCGAATGAGAGGAGTACGGAAAAACTCTTTGGTTGCGATTGTGCAGGGGGTGATTTGAGGCGCACGTATCGAAGCCAATCTTACCGGCGGATTGTTTCCGTCTACGATTTTTGTGTCTTTTTCCGGTTGACCTTTTTCGCTTCAAGCGCCTCTTTCAGGACCTTCAATGTGTTCGGCCCGATACCGTGAAGTCGGGCAAGTTCATCCTCCGGCCATTGTGATAAGTCTTCCAGACAGGTGATTCCGGCAGCTTCCAGGGCGCGCCGGGCAGGGGCGGCCAGATGCGGCAACGGGGTTACGGGTTTCACCGCGGCGCCCTCATCATGCTCGCCAGTATTTCTGCCAACCGTTCCATAGATTCAGACGCGCCGGCTTCCATGTTCTCCGCCAGCATCGCGTCGCGGTCAGCCACACTCTGAAAGACGGATTGATCTCTTACCAGGGTTCCACCGGCGATTTCTTCAAACACGATGGTATCCAACAGTACATGCCCGGGAGTGCCTTCGTATTCGAAGGTCTGCACAATTCTTTCGGGGCTTTGGATATCGTGAAACACGCCGCGGAAGGAATATTCATTGCCCCTGGCATCGCGTTGGATGTATCGCCAAGACCCGCCCGGGTATGGATCAAATGTATCTACCGATGTGATCAGAGAGCGAGGGCCCCACCAGCGTTCAATGATGATGGGTTCTGTAAACGCGGTGAAGACCATTTGACGGGGCGCGTTGAATACACATGTGGTGATGATTTCCTGAGTGCATGGATTAGCGGTCATTTTGAATTGCGTGTCCATAGTTCATCCCTTTCCGGCTTTTGTCACCTTGGAACGCTCAGGGTTTTTGATAGGTTAATAATACATTACCATATTTAATTGCGCGAGATGCCGTCAAATTCAGCTTGAATTGGTTGGATTTACCCTGATGGGGCGAAGTTCCTCTCCCTGGAAAAACCGGCATGTCTATCAGAATGTTTCGGTTGACAAAACCTTCGGCCGGTCTAATGACACAGACGTTTGCGCCGCTAAAGAGGGTCTTTAAAACACCTGCCTGTGTTAAACTGCTGTACCCGGTCTTCTGCACCGTTGACGAGATTGGACTTCTGCCAGGGCTTCGAATGATGGCCAGCAGGATGCCATCAATTCGACCGTTTTCCGCCCGAACAGAACAACATCCTCTCCTCCGATCTGTTTCTCGGAAGACCGTTGAATTGATCATTCATCTGATGCCATGTCATGTTATTCCCAGGTCCTTCTTCGTGTCTGTCAGGTGTTTTGGTGTCAAAAAGAAACACAACACCAGGCCATCCAGGTATGCCGGGTAAAAGTTTGGCAGCAGGGAAAGAACAGGAAGACATATTGGTCCGGCAGAGTTTGACCGCGGACAAACGGGAACTACCCGGTATTTAGTTGTTTTAGAAGGGGAAAATCAGTTGTGGAGGACCAGCCAGTCCATCGCTTCCTGGCGGGTCTTGAAGGTTTTGATCTCGCGTTTCGTAATCGCAGCCACTGCCTGTAACAATACGGAGCGAAGTCCATCCGCACCCACAACGGCAGAAGCTTTTACATATGGCGTGTTTTTTGATGAGAAGTCTTTGATGGCGGCTGAGCTGATATTGGTGTACACGGCATCGGTCACATCTGTGAGAATAAGAACACTTTTGGGGGCAGATGAGGCAATCTTTTTGTGAGCTTCCTGTGTGATCTCAACAACATCCCCGGGATTCGCGCCACTCAGATCAAGCAAAAAGATCGATTTGCCTTTGTGGCTGACTGTTTCCAGATTTCTCATACGTCACCATCCCTTAAAATATGAAATTATTGATAAGGGTAGGTTATAAAATTCTTTAATACAAATCCATAAACGGGACGTAAAAGAGGTTATACACTCTTGATAACCTTGAAAAAGATGGATTATGTTCGATCCGGCTGGCGGGAATATGCGCCGGAAAATCGCGTGACGAATTATTTCGTCTCGATCCATTGAACATCTGGCGCATCGGCGAAGCGTTTCCTCATCACCTCGATGGACTGGGGATTGTTATCGATGAGGATGAAAGAGCGGTCCAGCTCCAGGCAGGCGGCGCCGGTGGTACCGCTGCCGGCGAAGAAATCGAGCACCGTATTGCCGGGGTTGGATGACGCGCTGACAATGCGCCGCAGGATGCCCAGCGGTTTCTGGGTGGGGTAGCCGGTCTTCTCTTTGCCGTTGGTCGGCACTATGGTATGCCACCAGGTATCGGTGGGCAGTTTGCCGAGGGCGGCTTTCTCTTCACCCACCAGCCCGGGGGCCATATAAGGTATGCGGTCTATGGCATCGCGGTTGAAGGTGTAGTTGGCGGGGTCTTTGACATACAGCAGGATGTTATCGTGCTTGGCCGGCCAGCGGTCTTTGGGACGGCCTCCGTAGTCATACGCCCAGATGATCTCGTTCAAGAAGCATTCGCGCCCGAAGATGGCATCCAGCAGGAGCTTGCAGTAATGTACTTCGCGGTAGTCAATGTGAAAGTACAGGCTGCCCGATGGTTTGAGCAGGCGGTAGGCTTCATCCAACCGGGGTTCGAGGAAGGACAGGTAGTCGTCAAAGATATCGGCGTACCCTTTGGAGCCGATCTTGACCGTTTCATAGCGCCGCCCGCCGAAACCGGTGCGGTCACCGTTTTCGCTGCGTTCCGCGCGGATCTGGGTGCGCGCCTGGGTTTTGCCGGTGTTGAAGGGCGGATCGATATAGATCAGGTCGACAGATGAATCGGGCAGGGATTGAAGGACGGGGAGGTTGTCACCAAAGTAGACGCGGTTGGGCATGGGGCAATTTTAACAGGTTTTATTCCCCTGCCAGTATTGACTCCCACTCGTCCACCGGGTTTGAATACCAGAACCCTGACCGGTAACTGGGGAGCCCCAGGTCATACCCGAAGGTCAACTTGATCTGGATCTGGTCAAACCCGTCCGCGCCGTCCAGCTTTTTCAACGCCAGGGCGGCTATTTCGCGGGCTGTCTCCCACTGTTTCTCCTGCGGCAGTTGACCCACTGTCCACACCTCTACCACCGCCGCGCGGTAGGCTGGTTCATTCTCCGGGGTGACGGACTGGTCGCGCACATCGGCGTTGAAGAAACGCGGGTCTGCCGACAGCGTTGAGCGGATATCTTTCAGCGCGGCGGTGGTGGGTTTGGGCATGTAGCCCGGCGTATCCATCGAGAGGAAGAATAGAACCACGGCCGTCAACCCGATCCATGCACCCGCCAGCAGGTGGTGGACGCGTGCCGTCTTCGGGAAGGTATCCTTCGGTTCACCGTCCGGCTTCACCACATACGTGCGGCAGAGCAGGTCATGCAGGCCCTGCATGGCAGTGTAATTGAACAACATGGTGTAAATGAGCGCCCCGCCCAGCCCGAACACCGCCAGGCTGGCAATGTAAGCCACAACCCGATTTTCGAACAGGGGGATGCCCCAGCCGCCCAGAATGACCGGCGCCGCCAGAATGACCGTTCGCAGCAGCGACCGCCACAGGGATATCGGGCGGTTTTCCGCCCCGCGAACAGCGGTCTTCATCAGGCGCTTGCCCACGGTTTGACCGCCGCCGATGGACGAGTTGAGGATGCCGAAATACAACAGGATGACCGTCAACCCGATCAGCCGGCCATAGGGGCCGATCTGGTACAGCGGTACAGCGAAAACCAGACCGATAAGATGCCCGGTTATAAAGACGAGTAAGGCGTCAAGCAGCCAACCGGAGAAGCGCGGCCACAGGCCGGCCACCGGAGGATGGTCACTTGATTGGGTTGGGACAGAGTCATCATCCGTAAAAGTTCCCGCTTTGGACATAGGTTGATATTACTGTATTTTTAGGAATCCTGTTTAATGATTGGTCATTGATTTAATTAGTTGTTGTATATATAATTGCTATAACAACATTATATGGATAGGACCATGGACAAAATTGATATTGAACATAGCCCCGGTTACGTGATCGCCCGGGCCAATTGGATGATGAAAAACGGCTTCTCCCGCATATTGCGGGAGAAGGGGTTAGACGTTACCCCGGAACAATGGGCGGTGATGTACTTCGCCTGGGAAACCCCGGGCATAACGCAGACCGAGCTCGCGCGGCGCAGCCTGAAGGACAAGACTAACGTCACCCGCATTCTGGACGTGCTGGTGAAACATCAGTATGTGGAACGCCGCAGCGACCCTTTAGACCGGCGGGCGGCGCGTATATTCCTTACTGAAAAGGGCGAGGCGGTCCTGCCGGGCGTGCTGGATGCCGCCATGCAATCCAATCGCGAGGCGGTTAAAGATCTGGATGAAACGCAGGTGCGTCAACTGGTCAGCCTGCTGAATCAGGTAGTTGAAACTATAGAAAACATTCCAACACAGGAGGAGAAGAATGGCTAAAGATCCGGGAGTGGGATATAAAATTCACGCGGTGGTGACGTCGATGCAGGGCGAGTGCAACGCCGGGCATGCCGTTGGCGATGAATTCAACCTGAGCTGCCACAACCCTGACGGGATGTGCGGGTATTGTTACCATCACATCTTTCCGGCACTGTCCACGTTTCAGTTCGGCGGCAGTTACCCGTGGTGGCACGGTGACACGATCTACCAGGTCTGTCCTGATCCGCGGGTGCAATTGACCCTGAAGATCGACCGGTCTACCCGTGAGTGACGTCGGTCTAAAACAAAAACGGCTGCTGTTCTTTGAAGAACAGCAGCCGTTCACATTCATTCCAGTATTTACTTTTGCATATTGAACGCGATAAACGTCATCACAGTAAAAATTCCCGTGATGACCAGCAGAATGATCATCATGGCTTTTTTCCCTTTGTTGTTGAGCGTGGTGGGGAATGGCGTCCCCGCGTTTGCCATGTAATCAGACGCGGTCATGGGGACGGTAGCATACGTCGGGCTTTCCTCCAACTTTTCCAGTTCACCCATGGCTTTGTATCCGTTCCACAGCCCGATCAGCATCAACGCGTGGAACAGCGCGCCGTACCAGTCCTGTACATACACGAAAATCAACGCGTCCATAATATACAGAATGGCGCCGAATACCAGAACCAAACGGTTGCGTTTCCTGGCCAGAATGCCGAACAAAATGAACATGCCCGCGATCGCCGCATCGATGGCCAGACCTACGAAGCTGATAACGACGGAGCTGGACCCGCCATCGGCGCCCAGTCCGCGCGTGAA
Organism: Leptolinea sp. HRD-7; assembly: GCA_024363285.1. GTDB lineage: Bacteria > Chloroflexota > Anaerolineae > Anaerolineales > Anaerolineaceae > Leptolinea. The sequence continues at coordinate 1,801,442 of AP024710.1, forward strand.
GCCGTCAACGACCTGGGTGATGCCCAGCCCCATGACGAAGGTGATCGAGCCGCCCATGACGTAAATAATTGTGTTGACCAGTGAAAGGCCGGCGATCCAGAAAAAGTTATTGGCGCCGCTTTTCAGACGTTTTTCAAGGACCATCCTTTTTTGCGCCACACTGATCTGCAGCGGATTTCCCCCGTTGTTTGTGTTTTCCATGTGTTTTCTCCCATCAGATTGGATTGCCGCGATGAATACTGCTATTCCCCGGATTTTTCTGAAGTGTACACCAGAAACCGGTTATAGACGGAAAAGTTGTTTGATCCAGGAAAGCGGAAGCCGCTATTTCGTCTTGATGAACGTCCCTTCCTGGTACTCTCGGAAGGCGGTGCGGATTTCCTCTTCGGTGTTCATCACGATCGGGCCGTACCAGGCGACGGGCTCGCGCAGGGGCTTGCCGGAGATGAGCAGGAAGCGGGCGCCATCCGCCCCGGCTGTGGCCTGAACAGCATCACCATCACCGAAGACGACCAGACTGTGGTTGCCAAGGAACGGGTCGCGGTTCAGGTCAAAGTAGTTCTCGCCAACCGCGTCATACTCAAAGGCATCCTGCTCCTGGCAGAACCGCGCGCTGCCCTCGAAGACATAGGCGAAACAGGTGTGGCCGCGCGTCACGGGGCTGTTGAAGGTTTCATTCGCGGGGATGGTCACATCGAGGTATTCGGGTTCGATGACGATATCCTTCACCGATTCGCTGATCACCCGGATGACCACGCCGTTCTCCAGCGTCACCACCGGGATCTCGGCGCCTTTGATATCGCGGTAGCGCGGGTCCATCATCTTCTGCGAGCGGGGCAGGTTGGCCCAGAGCTGGAAGCCGTACATGCGGCCGTCCGGCGGGGCTTTGGGCATCTCCTGGTGGATGATGCCGCTGCCGGCAGTCATCCACTGCACGTCGCCGGGGCCGATCACCCCGCGGTTGCCCATACTGTCACCGTGCTCCACTGAGCCGGCCGTCAGGTAGGTGATGGTCTCGATGCCGCGGTGCGGGTGCCAGGGGAAGCCTTTGATGTAATCGGCGGGTTTGTCACCGCGGAAATCGTCAAGCAGCAGGAAGGGGTCAAACAGTTCGGTGGCGCCGAAGCCGAATGCTCTACGCAGGTGAACGCCGGCGCCCTCGAGGGTCGGCTGGCTTTTGGTCACACGGATGATCTTGCGGGTGGTCATAATTACCTCCTGATTAATTGACCTGACATTGTTATTGTAGCCTTATTGCTAAAAGAAAACCTACTTGACAAATCTTTTTTACCCGCTAAAATAATGACTAATACGTCAAAAACGTTGACGAGGACGAGTAAGCGCCGTCGAGGCGGTACAGAGAGCAGCGAGATGTGGTGAGAGCCTGCCCGTACAGCGACGCCGAATGGACCTCCGAGTTGCAGGGAGAACGATCTTTTTTCCAGTACCCCTCGCCGGAATTGCCACCGTTATCAGGGTAAAAGGTATCGCGGGTTTCCCGCCGTACCTGAACGAGTGAGGCTGGCTTTTTTCCCCGAGTGCTATCACCGGGGAATTTTTGTTAAGACGGCAGCCTAACCAGGGTGGCACCGCGGATGCAAGCGCATTCGTCCCTAACAAGGGATGAATGCGCTTTTTTATTTCCAGGAGGTGCCGCGTCACACAGTTCCACCCGCAATGTTGACCAATCCATCGAAGTCCATCCATTTTTCAATTTTTCAGTCAAAAGAGGAGATAAACCATGTCAGACCAGATCCGTTTCGACCTTTCCCAGAATGACCTGCCGAAGTTCTACTACAACATCAACGCGGATAATCCGGTGGCGCCGAACCCGGTGTTAAACCCTGCCACATTGGAACCGGTGACACCGGATTTCCTTTCCGTCCTGTTCCCCATGGACCTGATCATGCAGGAGATCAGCACGGAACGTTACATCGAGATCCCCGAAGAAGTGCGCGAGATCTACAAGCTCTGGCGGCCCACCCCCCTGATGCGCGCCGTGCGCCTGGAAAAAGCCCTCGGCACTCCCGCGCACATCTACTACAAATACGAAGGGACGTCACCCTCGGGCAGCCATAAATCCAACACGGCCGTGCCACAGGCTTTCTACAACAAGATCGGCGGCACCAAAGCGTTGACCACCGAGACCGGCGCCGGGCAGTGGGGTTCGGCCGTCTCCATGGCCGGCAAGTTCTTCAACCTGCCGGTGGAAGTCTACATGGTCAAGGTCTCCTACAACCAGAAACCCTACCGCCGCTTCCTGATGGAAACCTACGGCGGCGAGGTCTACGCCAGCCCCAGTGACCGCACAGATGCCGGCCGCGAAGCCCTGGCCAAAGACCCGAACTGCAACGGCTCCCTCGGCCTGGCCATCTCGGAAGCGGTGGAAGTGGCTGCCAAATCCAACGGCATGAAGAAGTACACGCTGGGTTCCGTTCTGCACCACGTATGTCTGCACCAGTCCATCATCGGCGAAGAAGCCCTCAAGCAGATGGACATGGCCGGCGAATACCCGGATGTGGTCATCGGGTGTGTGGGCGGCGGCTCGAACTTCTCGGGCATCGCCTACCCGTTCCTGCGCGAGAACCTGAAGAACGGACAGCGCACCCGCCTGCTGGCGGTTGAACCCACCGCGGCGCCGTCACTCACCAAGGGTATCTTCGCCTTCGACTACGGTGATACCGCCCGTATGGCGCCGGTGGTCAAGATGCACACGCTGGGACATGACTTCATGCCCCCGGCCATCCACGCGGGCGGGCTGCGCTATCACGGTATGGCCCCGGTGCTCTCGTCTCTTGTGGATGCCGGTTATGTGGACGCCATCGCGGTTGACCAGAAATCTGTGTTTGGTGCGGCCACCGTCTTCGCGCAGTGCGAGGGTATTCTGCCCGCGCCGGAGTCAGCCCATGCCATCTGCGCGGCCGTCAAGGAGGCGCTGGAAGCCAAAGAGACCGGCACAAAGAAGACCATCCTGTTCAACCTCTCCGGTCACGGTCACTTTGACCTGGCCGCCTACAACGCCTACCAGCACGGCGACCTGGGTGATTCGTCTTACCCCGATGAACTGATCGCGGACATCCCGAGTCACCTGCCGCAGGTCAACTTCGCCTGATACATCTCCTCCTTGGTAAACAGCCAGACCGCGATTGGGTCTGGCTGTTTCATTTTATGAACCATAATCTTTGAGTATTTTTGGGAGAGTCTGGATTAACCCTGGTATTCGTTTTTTTATTGTTTCCCAGAGTATTGAATATTGTGTTCCAAAATAATGATGAATTAGCAGGTCTCTCATCTTCATCATTGATTGCCAATCAATTTCGGGATAGATCTTTTGCACATCTCCAGGAACATTTTTCGCTGCTTCGCCGATAATCTCAAAACCTTGAATCACGGCGAAAACTGTTTTCTGGTCTTCAACAAATTCCTCATATGACATTCCATTGACAAACTTCTCAATGGAGATGGCAGTTTGTAGAATGTCATTGAGGTATTCGATGAAGTCTCTTGCCATCAGATCACATCAATTTTTTCGGTAAGGATATTTTGAGCAATTCTTGGTTTTAGGTTCTGGTTAGGAACAAGGTCAATTTTTACCCCGAGTTCTTTTTCAAGAAACGAATTAAGTGAAGCAAGATCGAATAGATCTGGAGTTTTCATAAAACTAACCAGAAGATCAAGATCACTTCCTGTTTTTTCTTCCCCACGTGCATATGAACCAAATATTGATATTTCCGAGACAAAATATTGTTCTCGAAGGCTTGGTTTTAAATTCAGAATTTGGTTGAAATAATAGGACAGATCTTTCTTCATACTATGATTTTACAGGGTTATGCGTTTCTTTTTCAAGGATCCACAGCAATTGCGCGATGACCTCGCTCATATGGCGCATCATATCGTCATCAATGGTATCCAGCGTGTCTTTCGGGGTGTGGTATGACGCCCACGAATCTGGCGTGCCCACATTCTCCAGATGCGTGGCGGGGATGCCGGCCCGCGCGAAGGGGACGAAGTCACCCCAGCGGCGGGGGATGGCGTGGTACACGGCGGTCGGGTCAGCGCGTTTGATCAATTCGTTCAGGGGAGTATCCGCTTTCACCGGGCGGAGTGTGCCGCACTGCGTGGTGATGCGCATGGCGTTTCCGGCACCCACCATGTCAACGCTGATGACGGGGCAGGTCAGGCTGTTTTCTTTCATATAGTCGGCGAACTGCCGGGCGCCGTGCAGACCGGTTTCTTCCGCGCCGCTAAACAGGAAACCGGGCACCAGTTTTTCCGGCGGGTTTTCTGCCAGCTCCAGCGCGGCAGCAGCCAGCAGGGCTGTGCCGGAGCCGTTGTCATTGGCGCCGGGGGAATACCTGCCGATAGACGTCACGGCTTCCCAGATATCCTGGAACAGCAGGATGATCGCCATACCCCAGGCGACCCACCGGCTGATATCCAGGAAGATGCCGGTGATGTCCATTCCCATAAATTGCAGAATGCCCGGGATGATCAGAATATTGGCCACACGCATCATGATGTAGAGTGACTTGTCGCGCCAGCTCTTCCAGGCTTTCAGGCCGTAAGGCACCGCGCGGGCGGTATCCACATGCGCGCACAGGATCACATCAACATCCTTCACGTTAGCATGGGCGGGCAGGGCCAGCAGGTTGGACGAGCCGTCTTTGTACGGCAACACACGTGCCTGGATGGCCATCATCATCTCGGGCAGCGCGAGGATCAACAACGGCAGCAGCAGGGTGGTCCAACCGTTGGTAGGCAACGTCAACGCGACGAGGGCAAACCCCGCCGCGGCGATGGAGTAATACGGAAAAAACACCGGGTCCGGCTGGTACTTCACCGGAAAGCGCATCGTCTGCAGCCCGGCTGATGTGAATTGCTCCTCCAGCCAGTCTTGCGCGTGTTTCTCCGCCGCCGAACCGGCCGGGCGGGGGCCGATATCCGTCACCAGGCGGGTGAGCAATTGCATGGACTTATGGAAAACGGGTTCGGGGTCAAGGGTCATTTCTTCACCGTGATGATATAGCGGTCAAGAGGGTAAGAGAATAACAGCGATTCCATTTTATACGCCGCCTTGGGTGAAACACCGGCTTCCTGTAAAAATCGTAATTCTTCTTCATGTTCTTTCAACCCCTGGTTGACGATCACCAGCAAACCGCCGGGTTTGAGGCTGGCGAGGGTTGCATTCAACAGGCTCCGCGGGTTGAACAGCGAGCGGGGGAGGCCCCATTCGAGGTGATCTTTTTCAAATACGAAGGGGAAGAATGAGGTAATGACATCATACGCTGATGGGTCGGGTTCAAAACCGTGATCCACATACTCCACGCCCGCGAGCCCGCGCATGTTTGCCAGCGCGTGGTCCCGGCGGGTGTGGAAGTCAGCGTACAGGCGGTAGGCATCCACCTCAAAGCCGGTCAGGTTGACGGCCCGGGCACGGGTTGTGCCAAAATACGTGAAGGCGGAGAACAAAGCCTGCACATAGAACCATGAAGACGGTCCGATATCGGCGACTGTCACTTCAGCGGGCAAAGCCGCATCTGACCGCCGGAAGGCTTCATCCAGCATCGCCAGGTAGAAGTAGTTTTCCCGCAGATCGCGTTCCGTGAACCCGGTTTCCACGGATTCAAAGTGGTAGGCGGCACACAGCCGGGCGATCTCGTCACCTGCCCGCGTGCGGACGTCAACCGGGTAGGCGGAGAGTATCTCCGGGCGGCTGCCGCGGGATACCGATACCGGCCGTGATGGGGCATGCACGTGTTGACGAAGGTAGTAGTCCAGACGGTTGCGCAGGTCAAGCAAAGAAAAGTATGCAGCGGTGAAAAGGTTCATTCTCCTTATTATACTGACGGAGCCGGACGGTATAATATCGCGAAACCAACTGATGAAAGAATTTCTATGGACTGGCTGAAAGATACCCTGGCTTATCAAACCCGCGGAAAAGGGATGTACCTGATCACGCAGGATGTGCAGCAAATCTTGACCGAATGGAAGGTGCAGGAAGGGCAGGTGACCCTGTTCGTCCCGCACACCAGTTGCTCGCTGGCATTAAGCGAATGTTATGATCCAGACGCCCGCGCCGATGTGGAGCAGTTCTTCGAACGTATCGCCCCGGAGAACCAGGCCTGGCACAAACACACGCTGGAAGGCGGGGATGATTCACCGTCACACATGCGCTCGGTGATCAGCCACAACAGCGTCACCATACCCGTGGACGGACGTAAGCTCAGCCTGGGAACGTGGCAGGGTATTTACCTTTTTGAACACCGTGCCCAGGCAATGCATCGCAAAGTGATGGTGCGCTGCCTTAAAGTCACCTGACCGGTTACTTTGACACCGGCTGGCGGATGATGGTCTTCAACTTATCCGGGGCAGCTTTGTTGGGATCGCCCAGATAGATTTCGTGGTGTTTGCCGGTCAATTTATAGCCCTGGTCAAAGGCAAACTGATGGAGGCGGGCGATATTGGGCCCTTCGGCGCTGTACGGCCCTATATGCATCAATTGAACAACGAGCCCTTCATCACACGGTTCAAAACGCATCCGGTCCAGCACAGCCTGGGTCACCTTGGCGAGAGCTTTGATCTTTGCCCGGTCAATATCTTCCGCCGTCACCCAATCCGGCTGGGCGATCATCATCGTCCAGTCCCAGTTGGATTTTGTTCCGGTGACAAAGTCATCCATGTTGGATGACCACCAGAGACCCTGCAGGGGGAAGACTTTGTAATCGGGTGTCTCGCCGCGTTTTTTAAGGTCAAATTTCAACGTATAAGACAGTGTGTAGAGAGCGGAGACAACGGTGGAATAATCCGGTGTGGTGTTGGGGTCACCGTGTCCGTCAATCATTAGAAAGTTGAGAGCGGGAATGGTGATTATTTGTGGTTGTTTGACGGAAGGGGTGTAATACTGTTTTAAAAATTCTTCCGGGGTTGTGTTCATTTATATCCTTTCCTTATATTATTGCCAGGTTAAAACCCGTATCCGGTCGACAATTCGTGTTTGGTATGGTGTGGATTAAAAATACGATTAATATATGTCAATTTATGACATATATTAATAAAAGAAAGATCCTATTTGTGAAAATACGTCAAATTACAGTATTTATGCGAGAAGGATCAATCGCCCCGCAGTTTTGACCCGCATGACCGGCAAAAGATATCCTCATGTAGCGCTTTACGTCCGCAGCGGTGACAGAATATGTCCGGAGTTCCGGCATCCTGTTCTTTCGCCCGTGAAATGGCGTAGCGTTTTCGAAATGCGGTAGTGATAGCTTTGCCGGATCTCCAGTACCAGTAAACTCCACCGATGATTAAAAACAACCCCAGCCCGCTGAGGATATAGGGTAATACCTCATTCAATGTCTCCCAACCGACAGTATTGGTAGTGATCGGTTCGACCGGCTCTACCGATTGTGACGGCGCGCTCAGGCTGGATTCCTTTTTATCGTACTCCATGTGGATGGTGAAGGTTACACCGGCATTTACCTCCCCGACGACGGATTCGAAATACGTAAATCCATCTGGTTTGATTTGCCCGGTTCCCATGGCTGGCTTTATTTGAAATTCCGAGGCGTCTAATGGTTGCTGAATATTCAGGACAAGTGATTCAATGTTGTAATCCCCGGGCCAGAGGTAATCGAACTGTCGGTTGGTTCCCGACTCGCGAATGGATGGATCATAGTATTCAAACTGAACTTCAGGGACAGGTGTGGTAAAAGTAACCCTGATCCATTCCCCTTCATTCACACTGGTAAAACGCAATGTATCAAGCCGGCCGTCAACATCTTTCATCGCCACATTAAATGGCTCCTCGGCAGCTTTCGGTATGCGTAGAGATAAAGTCACCGGTAAGCTGGATTGCGCGGAGAGGGTTATCCGGTAGAAAACCAGAACTCCGGGCCTGTCATATTCCGGCCAGATATTGATCACCATTTTTGAAAAACCGGGTGCGCTCTGAGCAATCACAGGGCTTGATGTCAATATGGCGATAAAGATCAGGATCGGGATCAGATAAAAAATTTTCTTCACTGGTTACTCCAGTTTGACGAACAATCACCTGAATTGCGTATTTTTCCGGGGATTGAATTATGACATTAAGTTTAATGTAAATTAATCTTATCATCCGGTGTCGGCTTTTACACCCGATATTCCATCGATCTTTCTCATAAAGCCAGTTTTGGTAGATTTTTTCCCTCAATTTATACTATTTTTACTGGTTTTTTCTGCATATTGAAGGAAAATTTACATGGGTTAATCCCCTATATTGTCTGACATGTTAATAATCAGGAGCCTCCATGCAAATCGCCATAATCGATGATGATCCTATTGCCCGACAGATCCTCCGGTCGAGTTTGACACGTCTGGGGTTGGAAGTGATCGAATTTCCGGATGGTGGTGCAGCCTGGGAATACTTTCTGGCCAATCCTCCCCGGTTTGTTATCACCGATTGGCTGATGCCCAACCTGGATGGATTGGACCTGATCCGCAACATCCGCTCGGCGCGGTTTCATGGCTACACCTATGCCATTATTCTCACGGGCAAAGAAGATAAGACGGATGTGGTCACCGGGTTAAGTGCCGGCGCGGATGATTATCTGACAAAACCGTTCGATATATCAGAGTTGCGCGCCCGGGTAAATATAGGGTTACGGATTCTGGATCTTGAAGATGATCTTAACCGCGCCCGAGAGCAAATGGAACGCATGGCCATGTACGATTATCTCACCGGGCTGCTAAGCCGCCGGGCAATTTATTCCCATTTGCAGGGAGAGATCGACCGGTTCTACCGGCAGGGTGGATCAATGAGCATCATGATGCTTGATCTGGATCACTTTAAAGCATTGAATGATTCGTATGGTCACATGGTAGGTGACCAGGCGTTATGTCTGGTTGCCGAACAGATCTCACAGAGCGTCCGACCGTATGATTGGGCGGCTCGTTGGGGCGGTGATGAATTCCTTGTGGTTTTACCCAACACAAACCTGGAACAGGCGGAAGCTGTTAGCAACCGAATTCATTCACGTATCCACAAATTAACACTCACTGTTCCTGAAAAAGAACCGCTTCAATTGCATATCAGTATTGGTGTTATCAGTACAACAAAGATCGATGACGGAATTGATGGTCTAATTCAAGCCGCCGATGAGGCGTTGTATTCGGCTAAGAATCGGGGAAAAGATTGTATCTACCTGAGGGATTTGCAAAAACCCGAAAATTGACATGATAAAAAAAGGGATATTTTCCAGCCTGCGAATGCAGTTTGTGTTAATTCTGATTGGGGCGATTTTGCCTTTCTTTCTGCTGTCAATTTATGACATCACCCATATGTCTCGTTTGGAAGCCCGCAACGCGGAAATTAACACGCAAGAACAGGCATTTATTGCCGCCCGCGAATTTGAAAACACCATCCAGAATGCCCGGCATGTCCTGTTTAATATTTCTCAAGATCCACGCATAATGGATGACCGGGATTACTGTCAGGGTTACGCTGAAGCCATTCCATACCGGGAAACATCCATCACAAATATTCTGGCCATAAAGACAGATGGCACTCTTTTTTGTTCCAGTGTTCCGATAAAAATTCCTCAAGACATTCAAAATACCATCTGGTTTGAAAAAATTAAGTATGGTCAATCGCAATATATTGTGCCAATTGATAATTTTTGGACTCCAGACAAACTATTTACCACTGTCACGGCGGCGCATTACACAGATATTGGATTAACAGATGGAATTATTGTCGCACTCATCAATCAGGATTGGATTAAATCTGTTCGCTCTCGCATTGACCTGCCAGAAAACTCGTCAATTACATTAACTTCTTCGACCGGAGAAGTTAAGTATCGTGATCCTTTCGATCTTGAATTTGTTGGCAAGAAACTCGAAAAAGTCTTTATATCGGCTATGGAGAATTCACCCAGAAAGGGTTCTCTAATTGGCACCGGGCTCGATGGCGTGGAGCGATTTTACGGGTTTTCCCGGCTGGATCCGCTATATGGTGGTGACTACATTCTGGTAGGAATTCCCTGGGGTAAAGCATTAGAATCAGTTCGAACTCTGCTCGTTCAAAATGTTTTGATCACGTTTATTGTCATCATTCTGGCTGTAGTGCTTACCAGCAGTTTTGCCGAATCGCGAATAATTAATAAAATTGAGAAACTGGTTGAAACATCGCGTAAACTGGCCAGTGGAGACCTTAACGCCCGGACAAATATCAACCCTGATTCCGGTGAGTTGGGATTTTTAGCCCGCACGTTTGATTCAACCATTGAAATACTTAAACAACAGAGCGAAGAACGTCAGCGAGTGATGGATGATGTTTTGCGTGAACGCCAGTATTTTGAGACCCTGGTTCACTGCAGTCCTGATGCCATTGCCGTTCGCGATAATTCGGGAGCGATCTCCAGTATCAATCCGGCATTTACGGAATTATTTGGATACACTCTGGAAGATCTGCAAGAAAATGATTATGATGAACTGATAAATTCCGCTGAAACACTTGAGCAGGGGAAGAACCTTACGAAAAGTGTGCGCGAAGGCGGTTCAATTCGCATAATTGCCCGGCGGCGGTCAAAATCAGGCCGGTTGATTGATGTGGAGATCAGCGGCGTTCCGATCATTGTCAACGGGAAACAGGTAGGAGCACTGGCGATCTACCATGACATCACCGAATTGATCGAGGCAAAGCGAAACGCCGAAGCCTCCGCTCAGGCAAAAGCGGATTTTCTGGCCAATATGAGTCACGAGATCCGCACTCCACTCAATGCCGTCATCGGCATGACCAACCTGTTGATGGATACCCGGTTGGACAATACTCAATGCGATTTTGTCAACACCATACGTACCAGCGGTGAAGACCTTCTTACGATCATCAACGATATTCTCGATTTCTCCAAGATCGAAGCGGGGAAATTGGATATGGAAGAAATGCCCTTCGATCTGGGTGATTGCGTTGAATCGGCTCTGCAGCTTATGGCACCCAAAGCCAGTGAAAAGGGGCTTGAGTTGTTATATCTGATTGACCAAAATACACCATCGGCTCTGACAGGAGACCCAACACGGCTGCGTCAGATTCTGGTAAACCTTCTGGGAAATGCCATCAAGTTTACTGAAAAGGGTGAAGTATTTCTTTCCGTTGATTCAATGCCATTGGAAAATGATCAATACGAAGTTCATTTTGCCGTTAAAGATACCGGGATTGGTATTTCAGAAAATGCGCGTGACCGGTTATTCAAATCCTTCAGTCAGGCGGATTCGTCAACGACCCGCAAGTTTGGAGGTACCGGATTGGGGCTTTCTATAAGCAAGAAACTGGCAGAGAACATGGGTGGAACCATGTGGTATGAAAGCGAACCCGGCAAAGGATCAACCTTCCATTTCACAATTAAATCGGTGGTCACTGAGGCGTTGCGTAAACAGGTGGTCACTGATAGCCTGACAATTTCACAGGGCAAAACCATCCTTGTGGTTGATGATAATGACCGAAACCGCCAAATCTTGGAACATCAGCTTCAATCCTGGCAGATGAACTGTATTCCCGCGGCCTCTGGATTTCAGGCGCTGGAAATCTTAAAACGTATCACCACCATCGATGCCGCGATTGTCGACATGCAAATGCCTGAAATGGACGGTCTTATGTTGTCTCGTTCAATTCGGGAAATTCCGGGCTGTAAAAAAATACCGCTGATACTCCTATCGTCACTTGGGCGCACGGAGCATTCATCTGATTCCAGGTTTTTCGCGGCACAGCTTTCTAAGCCGGTTCGGCCCTCAATACTGTTGGAAACTCTCCTTAGCCTGTTCACCAACCGGCCAGTAGTGGTTCGTGAAAATTTGCATGTGGATGGCGAGATTGATCCGCAAATGGGAGCAAAGCATCCTTTAAGAATCCTATTGGCGGATGACAATGTGGTCAACCAGAAAGTGGCCACACGCATGCTGGAACGGTTGGGTTACCGGGCGGATCTGGCGGCCAATGGGCTGGAAGTCTTACAGGCTGTAGAACGGCAGACATATGATCTGATCTTTATGGATGTACAGATGCCGGAAATGGACGGTATTCAAGCTTCTCGCCAGATACAAAAACGGATCCCTGCGAAGCACCGTCCACGCATCATCGCGATGACGGCGCACGCGCTTCAGGGTGACCGTGAACGTTTTCTCGCTGAAGGGATGGATGACTATCTCAGCAAACCGGTCCAATTTAAAGATATGATTCGCGCGTTGCAGAGCTCTTTGCCATTAACGTCGGACAACCCAAAAATGAAAACAACTCCCATGGAAGATCAAAAAAGTATTGACTGGAGTGTACTGAACGCGTATTACCAGGTAATGGGCGATGACACCGATGCGTTTCTCGTTGAACTGGTTCAGACCTTTTTACCAAATGCGCAAAAAATCATAGATGAATTAAAATCTTCTCTTCAAAAAAAAGATCTTACTTCCTTCCATAGAGGAGCACATACCTTAAAATCCAGCAGCGCCAGCCTCGGTGCCATGGTGCTTTCTGAAATGGCGAAAAAATTGGAAGCGGATACGGTAGAAGATTTCCCCGCAGATAGCGAAGACAGGGTGAAGGGCTTGCAATCAGAACTTGACCGTATCAAACCGGAGTATCAGACTTTCTTAAAGGGAAAAAAGGGAGGCTGAAGAAATTGACGAACCGATGCCTTCTTTGTATAATCAATCCAACAATTCAGACTGTACGCCGGTAGTAGTAGATCGGGGTTTTAACAGATAGAGAAGGAGAGCCACGGCTGGAAGCCTCCACTGTGATACCCGAATGAAAGTCGACCGGTTTGATTGCCGAAGAACCCCCGCTTCCCGGGAAAGTAGACCGGCACGGAGAACCCGTTATCGTTCAACCCGGTATAAAAGGCCGGGTAAGTGCGCCGCGATTATGATTTTTTCCGGCGAAGCGAGGTGGTACCGCGGAAGTTAATCCCTTTCGTCCTCTTTCTACCGCGATGGTGATCGGGAACGGAAGGGTTTTCTGTTGCATCCTGCTTCATCTATCAGTAGAGCCTGGGAGGAGAAAGCGATGATTACCAGCGTAAATGATCCTTTAATTCAGGTTTGTCTGGATCAGGCCCGAAAGCCCCGGATGGTTACTGTGGAGGTGAACGGTAAAAGCGTTTCTCTGCCGCGGCCATTTCCGTCACCGGAAGATTGGCGAGATATCCCTATTTATTTTGCCATGATCGACCGCTTCAATAACCCGGCCAGTGGCCCAAAAGGGGGACTATGGAATACTGCCTATTCCGGTTTTCAGGGAGGAACATTTGAGGGTATTCGTCAGCGGCTGGATTATATAAAGAATATGGGTTTTCGGGCAATATGGCTTTCTCCGGTTTTAAAGAATTGTGCTTATAACCCGTATACCTATCACGGTTATGGGATCCAGAATTTTCTTGCCATAGAGCCACGTTTCAGTTCCAATCCAGCGAAAGCACGCAAAGACCCCAATTTTGTTGAAATGGAATTAGAACGTCTGGTTGAAGACGCACACGCTCGCGGTATGTATGTGATCTTTGATATCGTGTTGAACCACACAGGAGATGTGTTTGAATACACAGGTTTTGGTTCTACGGCGCCCTGGGTTCGTGAACCGTATCGGGTTGCCTGGCGTGATGCCAACGGCAGTCCTCGGTCTGACTGGCCCGAACCGCCACTCGACGCTCCGGCAGACGCGGCGGTTCTGCCGATTGAACTGCGGCGAAATGATTTCTTCCGCCGGCGCGGGCAAGGAGACCAGACCAATGGCGATTTTGACTCCCTGAAGGAACTGGCAACGAACTATTTTGAGATCGACCCGGTGTATGGCGCGATTTACCCGGTCCGCGAGACGTTGATTCGGATCTATCAGTATTTACTGGCGCGCTTTGATCCAGATGGATACCGGATTGACACACTCAAATTTGTTGAACCTGACTTTGCGTTGGAATTCGGGAATGATATTCGCGAATACGCGCTTTCCATTGGAAAGAAGAATTTTTTTACCTTTGGTGAGGTCTATGACAATGAGGATATGATCTCACGATATATCGGCCGCAATACATCTGAATCCACCGATATGGTCGGGGTGGATGCCGCGCTGGATTTCCCGCTCTTTTTCCGTCTCCCGGATGTGGTTAAAGGGCAATTACCTCCTACCCGGCTGGCTGAAATGTACGCCTACCGGCACAAAGCCCAGCGCGGGATCATCAGTTCACAGGGTGAAGCCAGCAATTACTTTGTCACTTTTCTGGATAATCATGATCAATATCATCGTTTCTATTTTGTTGATCCAGAAAATCCAAATAAATATGATGACCAGGTAGCAATGGGAATAGGCTGTCTGTTCACTCTGCTGGGTATTCCCTGCCTGTATTATGGAACCGAGCAGGGTTTGTTCGGGAGTGGAAATCAATTAGAGTACGTGCGTGAAGCATTATGGGGCAAACCGGACGCGTTTAATGAATCCCATCCTTTCTATCAGGCCATACATAAGATCGCCGCAATTCGCGCCACCCAGCCTGCTTTACGCTATGGGCGGTTATATTTCCGCCCGGTATCCGGTGATGGAATACACTTCGGGATATCTAAAACCGTTGAAGGGGTGCTGGCATATTCCCGCCTGTTATCGGATGAAGAGGTCCTCATTGTGGCTAACACCAGCGTGCATTCTGTGTGGGAAGGTCATGTGCTGGTAGACTACGACCTGAATGCCCGCACACCCGGTTACGAATTGTTGTACTGCAACCATGAAGCGGCCGCGGAGGCGCACCTGGTGGAAAACCCGGATAAGATATCGTCTGTATTGCTGGAAGATGGCACCATATCAACCGGACCAACCCGCGCCGTAAAGATCAAGATGAATCCCATGGAAATTCAAATTTTGCGAAATCGCATTTAACAGGTGGAGGTATTCTTTAGTGAGCGAAACAAATTTACCCAAAGCGTATGATTTTGCCGCAACCGAAAAACGGTTGTACGAGTGGTGGGAAAAAAGCGGCTTCTTTAAGCCTTCGAGCGACCCGAAAGGGCCGAAGTTTGACCCCAACCAGAAGACATTTGTCATTACCATTCCCCCACCGAATGTGACCGGAGAGCTTCATCTGGGGCATGCCATGTTCGTCAGCATGGAAGACCTGATGATCCGTCACGCGCGTATGAATGGCTTCTCCACATTGTGGGTGCCGGGAAGCGACCATGCCGGTATTGCCACACAACTTCAGGTGGAAAAGATGCTGGTCAAAGAAGGCACCTCCCGCGAACAGGTGGGTCGTGAAGAGTTCCTGCGGCGCACCTGGGAATGGAAAGAAAAATATGGCGGCATGATCTACAACCAGATTCGCCGGCTGGGCGCTTCCTGTGATTGGGACCGCACCCGTTTCACACTGGATGAGGGTTTGTCACGCGCTGTGCGCGAGGCTTTCGTGCGCCTGTATGAAAAGGGTCTGATCTACCGCGGCCTGCGCATGATCAACTGGTCGCCGGGTTTGAAAACCGCCGTTTCTGACCTGGAAGTGGAATATTCCGAAGAGAACGGCACCCTGTACTACTTCAAATACATGCTGGCCGATGGCAGCGGTGATTACATCCCTGTGGCCACCACCCGCCCTGAAACCATCCTCGGTGACAGCGCTGTGGCTGTTCACCCCGAAGATGAGCGCTACCAGAAATTCATCGGTAAAAAAGTCATCGTACCCATGATGGGGCGCGAAATCCCGGTGATCGCTGATGAATATGTCACCCGTGAGTTCGGTACGGGCGGTCTGAAAGTCACCCCGGCGCACGACCCGAATGACTACGCAATGGGGAAGAAACATAATCTGGCGTTCATTTCCATGCTGGATACCTCCGCGAAGGTCAATGAGAACGGCGGCGCGTATCAGGGTTTGGACCGCTTCGAATGCCGCAAGAAACTCTGGGCTGACATGAAGGAAGCCGGCCTGGTCATAAAGGAAGAACCTTACCTTATTAAAGTCCCACGGTCACAACGCGGCGGCGAGATCGTGGAACCTATGGTGTCCACTCAGTGGTTTGTCACTATCAAGCCTCTGGCGGATGCCGCTCTGGATGCCGTGCGCGATGGAAGCATAAAGATCGTGCCCGAACGTTTTACCAAGGTGTATTACAACTGGCTGGAGAATATTGAAGATTGGTGCATCAGCCGCCAGTTGTGGTGGGGACACCGCATTCCTGTATGGTACTGCAAGGACTGCGGCGAGGTGATCTGCACTCGTGAAGACCCCACAAAATGCCCGAAATGCGGGAGCAGTCATCTGGAACAAGACCCGGACGTGCTGGATACCTGGTTTTCCAGCGGACTGTGGCCATTCAGTACCCTCGGGTGGCCTGAAAAAACCCCTGACCTTGAATACTTCTACCCCACATCCGTCATGGAAACCGGGTATGACATCTTGTTCTTCTGGGTGGCCCGCATGATCATGATGGGCATCGAGTTCACCGGAAAACCACCCTTCCATACTGTGTATTTACACGGCCTGATCCGCGACGAGCATGGACAGAAGATGAGCAAGACCAAAGGGAACGTAATTGACCCGCTGGGTGTAATGAACGAGATGGGCACCGACGCGCTTCGCTTTACCCTGCTGGTGGGGTCAACCCCCGGTAATGACGCCAACCTGAGCATCAAGAAGGTAGAAGCCAACCGCAACTTTGCCAATAAGATCTGGAACATCGGCCGCTTCATCATCGGCACGGTGGAAGACGCGCCGAAATCTGCCAGTGGAAAACCCGAATGGACACTGGCGGATTCATGGGTCTGGGCGCGGCTGCAAGAACTCATTCGCACTGTTGACCGGCTCTTTGAGACATACCAATACGGCGAGGCTGGCCGGCAGATCTACGATTTCCTGTGGAATGATTTCGCCGACTGGTATGTGGAAATTGCCAAACTCCAGATGTCTGAAGGAGGCGACCGCGCCTATTACACAGCTGTAACTCTGGTACGTGTGTTGGATACCGCTCTGCGTCTGCTGCATCCCTTTACACCGTTTGTCACGGAAGAGATCTGGGGACATCTTAAAACAGCCAGCGTTGGATTGGCCGATGCCACCCCGGTCGGAGGTTGGGAAGAAGCGCTGATGCTGGCCCACTGGCCCAAAGCGCAGGCAATTGAAGGCTGGGAAGATAGCAAGATCGCTGACTTTAACCGCGTGCAGGAAGTGGTTCGCGCTATTCGCAATGCCCGCGCCGAAAAGAAAGTAACCCCGGGCAAGAAGATCGCGGCGATCATCGCCGCGGGCGAAAATAAAGCCGTGCTGGAAGGGCAGAAAAAGACACTTACCGCACTGGCTTTCCTGGATGAAAGCCAGTTGACCCTCACGGACGCGGTCAAATCTGCGCCGGAAGGCGCTCTGTCACTGCTGGTGGCCGGTGTGGAAGTCTATCTGCCGTTGGCTGGCATGGTCGATATGGACGCGGAACGCGCCCGCCTGACCAAAGAATTGGCTGAAGCCGAAAGCCAGATCGCCCGGTTGAAAGGACTGCTGGGAAGTGACTTCGCCAGTAAAGCCCCGGCCGCGCTGGTTGATAAAGAACGCGCCAAACTGGCTGCCTTTGAAGAAACAGCCGCGAAGATCAAAGCACAGTTGTGATCAAAAATTACTTTCAAACCCCCGGTATTAATAATGCCGGGGGTTTTTTTTATTAGTATCAACTTTACTTAACGCATAAAATATAATAAGATAAAAATAGTCATAATACAGGAGATACCATGAAACTCACTTCAGGACAGATAGCCCCGGATTTTTCACTCCCGAGTCATTTAGGAGGTGATATCCGGCTATCGGATTACCGGGGAAAAACTGTTGTACTTGCCTTCTTCCCATTAGCCTGGACGCCAATATGAACAGGCCAGATCCCTTCGTACCAGGCGTTACTGCCGAAGTTCGAGGGATCGAATGTCCAGGTTCTGGGCATAAGCGTTGACCATGTTCCCTGTCTCACTGCCTGGGCGGATAGCCTTGGCGGCATCACATATCCGCTGCTGAGCGATTTCTGGCCGCACGGGAGCGTCTCAGAGTTATACGGTGTGTTGCGCGCCGAAGGTTACAGCGAAAGGGCAATTTTCATTATTGATCCAAAGGGTATTATCCGTTACATAGATATCCATGATATTGGTAACCAACCCGATAACGATGTACTGCTAAACGAACTGGCCGCAATCACCGGTGACCAGAAGCTGAGGCCGTATAAAGCCACAGAAGAGGACCTGCGAAAATTACCGCAGGGTGGGGTGGTAATGTATTGCACCAGCTGGTGCTCTGACTGTAAAATGGCAAGCCAATGGCTGAAAGAAAAGAATATCAACTATACCGAAGTAAATATCACTGAAACACCAGGCGCGGATGAACAGGTACGGCGATGGACGGGTGGGAATGTAACCACACCGACGTTCAACATCGATGGAGAGATCATTGTGGATTTTGATCTGCCACGCTTGAAACAGGTGTTGAATGTGACAGATTAGATTTCAATTCAGAGATTTCATAATTCCTTTTAATTCCACACTGGCGCGGATGTGTGAAAATTTCATTAATTCAGCCTGATAGTGGAATTCTAGAGCCGGGTGGAGATTCAGGCGTATTACAATTCCTGTTTGTATTGGGGTTCAATATTAATAGTGCGAACTTTATAAAGGGGTTTATATGCCGACCTATGCCATCAGCATGACTAAAGAGTTCTGGGAGGATTTGAATAAACTTGATCAATCTGTGCGGATGCGGACGGAACGTTTGGTCAACCGAATCGTCGAAGACCCCTGGGCGCCGGAAATCCAGGCGGAAAAAATTCACGCCGCGGAAGACGGAACATATTCGTCACGGGTCAATGATTCCTATCGCCTGATATTTAAATATATTCAGCCAAAAGACATTATCATCTGCATGGTCGACCAGCATGACCGCGCGTACAAACGGGCATCCCGTAAGTGTTTCACTATGAATGATGGAGTTATTAAGTACGGAAACATATTAGAGACGGAAGCAACCTCACCAGCGGGAAGAAACGATCTGTTCGGAATGGTACTTCGACAAGATAAAAGCCGTGGAGCGCTTTTTATTGGTTATAAAGAAAGTGAGTTGCTGGCGCTGGGAGTGCCATCCGAGATTTTGCCGAATATTCTGGCGCTTGAGAATGTGAACCAGTTAGACAACGTGGAACGATTATTACCCGCTGATGTGTTTGACAGACTGGTCGAAGTCGCGCTTGGATTGATCGAACGGCCCAGGGTACCTGATAAAGTTTTGAGTGAAAGCCTGGGAGAGTATCAGGGTGGAGATGATCTATATCGCTTTGTGGATGGCAATGAATTTAAGCGAGTTCTTGAAGGGTCTCTGGAAGAATGGATGCTCTTTCTGGCGCCGCACCAACGGGCGTTGGTCAACCGTGTATACAATGGTCCGACCCGTATCAAGGGTGTTGCCGGTTCAGGGAAGACGGTTGTCGCTCTGCATCGCGCGTATTTTCTGGCTCGGAAATACCAGAATACTGGCAAGAAAATCCTGTTCCTTACTTATGGAAGCCGCCTGCCTGAAGTGAACAAACATCTTTTGTGCCAGTTGACTGGCAACGAGCCAGCTATCATGAATTCGATAGAATGTCTGACCATACACCAATGGTGTTCTCGCTTTCTACTTTCACGGGGAATTCGCCTTGGTGTAATTGAAGAAAAATCACAAAAATTACTGGAACAGGCATTGGATCAGATAAAAAAGAAATCTGAAGAAGGTTTCCCTCTGGCAAACAAAGCGGTTGATTTTTTCCGGGATGAGATCCGTTACGTAATCAAAGGCAGAGATATTTCATCATTAGAAGACTATCTGGCTCTATCGCGGAGCGGGCGAGGTACCCGGTTAACCATCGAAGAACGTAAATGTGTCTGGGAAGTGTATATCAAATTCCAGGATTTGATGGAGCTCGCCCATGTTAGTGAATATGATGATCTAATTCTGCGCTCAATTCAGGAATTAAAAACCGGGGGTCTTGAAGATCAATATTCTTCTGTGATAGTGGATGAAATTCAAGATTTAACGGAATCGACAATGAAACTTATTCGGATGATCGTGCCTCCCGGTCCAGACGACCTGTTCCTTGTGGGAGATGGATTGCAACGCATCTATCCGGGAGGGTATTATCTGGCGAATCTGGGGATCGATATAGTTGGTCGGGGGACTGTATTACGGAAAAATTACCGGAATACACAGCAGATTTTACAGGTTGCCCATGCCATGATGGAAAACACATCTTTTGACGATATGGATGATGAGCCTTCCGAAGCTCAGATACCGGAATACTCTGTCAGAACGGGCGCCGTTCCGCGAATTCGAGGGTTCCAATCTGTTGAGAAAGAATTGGGTTGGATATCAAAGGAAATTCAAAGATTGATCTCGATTGAGAATTATTCTGAAAAAGATATAGCTATTGTGTATCGGTATTCCCCGCCTTACGAAAAGCCGATCGAAGAAATAATTGGCGCAAATTTTACTTTAGTGAAACTGAAGAAAGACGCCGAAACTTATTTTGGCAATGGAATTAAATACTCCACGTTCCATTCAGTGAAAGGGCTGGAATTCAAGGTAGTTTTTATTGTCGGAGTCACGGATGGATGGATGGTTCCAAAAGACAAATGGGATCTGAATGAAAGTGCTCTGGATGATTATCTGGAACGGGAACGGCGTTTATTATATGTCGCTATGACCCGGGCACGCGATCTACTTTATTTTTCATACTCGCGTGGAGTAGCGTCACGTTTTTTGAACAATATTCCCGAAGAAATGCTCAAACGGGTTTATTAGGAAGTGAAAGGTTCATCGTAAATCTCACCAAAGACAGATCGGCTTTAGCAAAAAAACTTGCCAGCGTGCCTTGCTTGCTCTATACTGATAATTAGATAATTCGATTCCCGGGAAAAAGGAGGACTCTATGTATATCACCACATTACATGGGCATGTCAGCAAAGAGAACCGACGAACTCTTGAGGAATCATTCGCGAAAAAAGCCAAGCATCCGCCAGAGGGGCTGATGCAATCCTTCCTGGTGCATAACAAAACAGACAAATCTGATTGGCAGATCATATCTGTCTGGCGAAGTGAAGAAGCTTACCTGGAAGCTAAAGCATCTGGATTGGCCGATACCTGCGACACACTGTTTTTTGAGGCAGGAACCAAACCGGAACGGCGGCACTATGACGTAGCCGAGCGTTTCTTGCGCGTAGCCAGCGAATAAAAATCAGGAAAGTAAGTCAGGGATTCGCTGTGCCAGAGCACGGGCAAATTTTTCGTGTTCTTCCGGCGCCCAGTGAAGTCCGTCGAGATCACTGGTTGTCACGATTTCATTGGCATCCAGCAATGGGATATTTAGTGGTTCAGTGACTTTCCTGAAGTATGACGCCAGATTCGTGGATTTTATATCTCCGCCGGCGAACATTTCAGCAAATTCATCTAATTTGCCCAGACGTGGTGGGGCAACCACCAGTATCTTTGGTGCCTGTCCATCCGGGCCGGTTTCAGAATGCAGGATAACCTTACATAGAACTCCGATACCACGGGCAATATCGGAAGGGGGAACGCAATACCGTTGCTTCAGATCGTTGGTACCCAGCATAAGCACGACCAAATTAAGTGGGCGGTGAGATTCAAGGCATGGCCCCAGATAGGTCTTCCCGTTCTTGTCTACTTCCACCGGATCATCCCACACCGTTGTTCGGCCGCAACAACCTTCTTCGATAATATAGTAGTCATCACCCAGAAGTTTTTGAAGGACACCTGTCCAACGAACATCGCGGGAGAAGCGGTTATGGGTTGGAGCTGGATCGCACCCCCAGGTATTGGAATCTCCATAGCAAAGAACGGATTTTTGCATTCGCCTCTCCATTATTAAAAATACATAAGAATGTCATGAATAATTCATGCAAATTATAGCCAAAAATAACTCCTTCATCATGTTTGTCTTTGGTAAAATGGATTGAGTAAACATTTCGGGTGACGACCAGCCGTCAATAAGGGTGATGGCGTACAAAATTATATTGAACAAATTAAAAAGAATGATCAGGCTGGAAGGAAAGCAAAGACCTTTTGGTTCATACCGGTTTGATGCGAAGGAACATCGCGGCGTTACAACCGCCGATACATACTACAGGAAGGCAACCTGATATCCAGTATAAAAACTCGGATGCATCTCACAAATCAATGGCTGGAAATCCAAATTTTGGAATCATTTCCTGGCGATAAGGAGGTATAGCTGTGTGGCAAATCTTGATCGTAATAGGAATGCTATTGTGTGCAATTATGGCTGTGCGCACACAAAAATTGTTGTTATCCGCACTGTGGCTGGCGGGAGCCAGCGCGCTTGTCGCACTCTGGATGTATATCCTGGGGGCGTACCAGATAGCCGTCATCGAGCTGAGCGTTGGAGCAGGGCTGGTGACGGTTCTTTTTGTCTTTGCCATTAATATCGCTGGCGAAGGCCCCGCCCAGGTACGTGAAATACTGCCGGGTTGGTTAAGTTGGGGTCTGGTGATCATCTCGCTTGGACTGTTGGCCTTTTTCACATTTTCTGGTTCATTGCCAGCCGCGGTTCCCTCAAACCTGAGTTTCAACATGGCATTCTGGCAAAACCGTGCGGCAGATGTGATGCTTCAAATTGTGATCATCTTCGCTGGCGCTCTGGGTATTCTGGGGTTACTGGCTGAAGGTAAATCTCATTCCACGAAGGGGGAGGAGTAATATGCAGATTTCTCTCGCGACTCTTTCCATTATCGGGGTACTGGGGCTGGTAGGGATCGGTTTATATGCCCTCCTGGCAGCAGAGCACATGATCAAAGTGATTATTGCTCTGCAAATAATGGCCAAAGGCGCCATAATGGCATTTGTAGCAGCCGGGCAGGTTAATGGTCAGGTTAATACCGGGCAAAGCCTGGCGCTGACAGTTATTGTGGCTGATACGATTGTGGCGGTTGTTGGACTGTCACTGGCTGTACAGGCACGCCGGTTTATCGGCTCAATGAATATTCGTGATTTATCCAATTTAAAGAGGTGAGTTAGATGGCTGCCACTTTACTTTTACTCACCATAGCTATCCCCTGGGCTGGCGCTTTGATCATCTGGCTGATCGGCGATGAATACACAAAATTACTGCATGGCGTGGCTGTTGCCTTTTCTGTAGCGGCCGGTATTGCCGCGTTGCTGCTAATTCCCTATGCTACCGGGGCACCGATCATCTCGGTTGACGCGGGTCCGGTATTCGGCGTGTTTACCTTCGCTCCAGACGGATTGGGCGTTTTCCTGTCAGCGGTGGCTACCGTCATCGGCAGCCTTGCCGTCATCTTCTCCGTAGATTACATGAAGGGTGAAGGTCAGATCGCGCGGTATTACGCTTTCGTACTCTTTTTCATTGGCAGTATGACCGGGCTGGTTCTCACCACCAATCTGCTGTTGATCTTCGTTTTCTGGGAACTTACCGCGCTGTGTTCATACGCGTTGATCGCGTTCCATAACGATGACCCCAAAGCGGTGGCTGGCGGTATGAAAGCCTTGATCATCACTCAATTCGGTGGTGTGGGGTTGTTGTTGGGCGCGCTGCTTATTCGCAGTTATCTGGGCAGCTACGAATTGAACGATCTGCTGGCCAATGTGGACAAGATACCGGCCAGTGTGCTTTCAGTGGCGGCGTTCGGTTTTCTGGCAGCCGCGGCGGCTAAATCGGCTCAGTTCCCCTTCCAGACCTGGCTTCCAGACGCGATGGAAGCTCCCACTCCTATCAGCGCCCTTATCCATGCGGCGACCATGGTCAACGCGGGGGTGTATCTTCTGGCCCGGTTCTACCCGGCTTTCAAAGATGTCCCCGGATGGACGCTTACTGTTGTTATTGTCGGTATGCTTTCCGCGTTGCTGGCGGCTATTATGGCTACGGTGGCAACCGATCTGAAACGGGTTCTGGCTTATTCCACCGTTTCACAGCTTGGTTTCATGGTTTACGCTGTGGGGACTGGCGGTATTTTCGCCAGCCAGTTTCACCTGTTCAGCCATTCGGTGTTCAAAGCCCTGCTCTTCCTGGGCGCCGGTGCTGTGATCCACGCTGCCGGAACGCGTGACATGCGCGAAATGGGCGGCCTCGGCAAGAAAATGCCGGTGGTACGCAACGTTTTCATTCTGGGTTCACTCGCACTGGCCGGCTTGCCCATTATGAACGGTTTCTGGAGCAAGGAACTGGTGCTGGAATCTGGTTTGAAAGGCGGCCCCATCTGGGCATTCGTTATCATGCTTACCGTAGCCGGTATCACAGCCTTCTATACCTTCCGATGTGTGAACCTGGTCTTTTACGGCGAACCCCGCAAGGAACTGCATGTTCACGATGCCGGTCCGTTCATGAAAACCGCGCTCATCCCGTTGGCCGCGCTTTCGCTGGTCACCTGGCTGGCAGCCGGCCCATTCGCGGATTTGCTAAAGAATACTTTACCGCATCATGAGCTTGAGCACATAACCACCATGGAAATGGTGGAAGAAGTCGTCATGGCTCCGGCAACCTGGATCGCGATGATTGTAATTGCTATTGGCCTGGTCTGCTGGTGGCAGCGTGACAGACTTACCGGTGTGGCTAACAGCCTGAAAGGGCTGGCCAAAGCAGCGACTGACAGCTTTGGATTTGAAGCCATCAACCGCGGTGTGGTGAATGGGGTTCAGTCATCCGCCGAATCTCTGCGTGTCACTCAAACCGGTGTATTGAACTGGAATATTGCGTCAATCCTGATTGGATTGATTGCCGTGCTTGTAATTCTGGTGATGGGAGCCTGAGACTATGGACAATAAAACACTCTTCCTCTGGCTGCTGATTTTGCCCTTTGTCGGGGCGGTCGTCACCTATCTTGCCGGCCGTACGGCTGTTATTCAGAAAATGAAAAACAATCCAGCCCGGTGGTTGGCTCTTGTTGTGTTCCTGGCTGTGGATTACTTCTTTGTAACCCTGGCCGGGCAATTTCTCTCCGGTGGGCCGGTAGACCTGAATATCGGTACGGTTTCTCTGCAGTTTGACGGTATCAGCCTGGTACTGGGCGGTTCCGCGCTATTGCTGGGCACACTGGCTTCACTTTTCTCCATCGAGTATGTGGCTGGCGAAGTAGGAGAAGAAAAATTTTATTCCATGATGATCGCCATGGTAGCGTCTGTTGTAGGTCTCTCCTGCGCCAATGACCTGTTCAACCTGTGGGTCTGGTTTGAGACGATGGCTATCACCTCATATATGCTCGTGGCATTCTACAGCTCTCAACCGGGTTCCCTGGAAGCCGGTGTGAAATACCTGGTACAGAGCGCCACCGGGTCAGTCTTCGTAATGGTTGGTGTCGCGCTGGTATTTATGGTTACCGGAGAGACAAACCTGGTAGCCATATCAAAAGCAGGTGTTTCGTCTACGCTCCTGATAGGAGCTGGAGCACTGTTCATCATCGGTTTCGGAGTGAAAGCGGCTCTGGTTCCCATGCACACCTGGCTGCCTGACGCGCACTCTCAGGCTCCCAGCGGTGTCTCTGCCCTGCTCTCCGGTATTGTAATTGAAGCCGGTCTTGTGGCTATGCTGCGCGCGTTAGGCCCCCTTGCCCAGATTTCACTTTCCTGGGGTGTAATTTTACTGATCTTTGGCGCCGTAAACATGACATACGGCAACCTGATGGCTCTTCGACAGAACCAGGTTAAACGTTTGCTGGCATTTTCCAGCCTTAGCCATGTAGGCTATATGCTCATCGGTTTTGGCGCGGCTATTCAGTTCCACATGTTGAACGGAGCGGCCGGTGGTTTCTTCCACCTGATCACACACACCATGATGAAAGGTTTGGCCTTCCTTTCAGCCGGCGCGTTGTTATATGCGATGTACATAACCAAACATAAACATGGGCCGTTGTTGTTGGAAGATCTGAACGGAGCCAGTAAAAAATATCCAATGACGGCCATGGCGTTATCTGTCGCGGTACTGGGGCTGGGTGGTCTTCCCCCGCTGGCAGGGTTTATGTCAAAATGGCAAATCTTTGTTGGCGGTTTTGAGACCCAGAATATCTGGATGATGGTGCTTGTTGTGTACGCGGCATTGAACAGTGTGCTTTCACTGGGTTACTATGCCCCGATGGTCAACCGAATGTACCGCATGGAACCGGCAGAAATAGTCAATGACGGTAAAGAACTGAGTTTCTTGATTCAGATCCCATTGGTCATTTTGACCTCCGCCATCGTGGCGATCGGCATCTGGCCGTCTGCGGTCAGTTTCATTACCACGCCGGCGGCGGCAGCGCTGTTGAAAGCGTTTGGAGGCTAAACAATGGAAATATTACTTTCTCCTCCCCTTGCGTTTCTAATTTACATCCCATTAGTCGGGCTTATTGCCGTCCTCGGGCGCGTTCTGGCTGGCCCTGAACATGCCAACCCGATGAAATCCAGCCTGTATGGCTCTGGTGAAGAAGCTCCTACCAGCTCAGCGGCTCCCGGGTATAAACCCTTTTTCCTGATCGCTTTCTTCTTCGCGTTTCTGCATCTGGGAATGTTGGTGCTGGGCACAGGCGGATTAAACTGGACAACCGGCGCTTACCTGATCGGTCTGGCCCTCGCGCTGATCGCCCTCATATTGGGATAAGCAGGGTAAACCGGTATAATATATCTGGATAGTCGGATTAGATCAGGAGTATGACCTTGGAACTTCAACTCGATTCAGTCTGGACAAAAACTTTACATCAAGTAAAGACATGGGCGAGAATTAACAGCCCCTGGGCAATTCATTTTAATAGCGGCTCATGTAACGGCTGTGATATCGAAATTCTTGCCACTTTGACTCCCCGTTATGATGTGGAACGTTTGGGGATAAAACTACAGGGCAGCCCCCGCCATGCGGATGTGCTGATCTGCACTGGGCCTGTCACCCGCCAGGCGCGGGATAGACTGCTGCGTATTTATGAGCAAATGCCGGAGCCAAAATTTGTTATTGCTGTGGGTTCATGCGGTATTTCAGGCGGGGCTTTTCACGGGTGCTACAACATCACCGGGAATATCAATGAGGTGATTCCGGTCGATGTGTACGTCCCCGGTTGTCCGCCGCGGCCTGAAGCCATCATATATGGTGTGGCTCAACTGCTCGAAAAACTCAAAGCTTCAGCCAAATCTGCATAGTGGAGGATGAAGATGGATACTGAAAAAGCCCTTGCGCGGGTAGAGGAACTCCTCAAACCCTTTAGCAAGGAAATCACAAAACCGGCTTCCAACAGGCTCGACGCGGTCGTGGCTCCTGAAAATTTGGTTGAAGCGGTAACTGTTCTGACAAAAGAAAACTGGGGCTACCTCCTCACCATTACCGGTCTGGATGTACCCGCGCCTGCCCCGGAGGGCAATGAGCAAGCCGGCGAAAACCATGTGGAATTGTTATACCATTTTGGTGAAGGAGCGGCCGTTGCTACCCTTCGGGTTTCCGTTCCATACAGTAACCTGAGCGTTCCATCTGTATGCGGAGTGATCCCGGCGGCAACATTGTATGAGCGTGAAATAATGGAAATGCTGGGTGTTGTTTGTGAGGGAACACCGAACCCCGAAAAACTGCTGCTTCCCGATGACTGGCCGGCAGGTGTATTTCCATTACGAAAAGAATTTACCGGTTTTAATAAAAAACCCGAAGAGGGTGAAGGAGTATAACAATGGAAGCACAAACCAGTACTGGTACCAATAAATTTGTTGTTCCCATTGGCCCACAGCACCCCGCGTTAAAAGAACCCGGCCACTTTGAATTCACTGTTGATGGTGAGATTGTCACCGGCGCCTCGGTCCGATTGGGATTTGTGCACCGTGGTATTGAAAAAGGCACAGAATCACGCAACTGGACACAGAACATGTATATGGTGGAACGCGTCTGCGGTATTTGCAGCCATGTGCACGCATCCGCGTATGCCCAGGGCGTTGAAATGCTGGCGGGCGTCACTATTACACCCCGGGCAGAAGTGATCCGCTCGATCACGGCCGAACTCGAACGCATTCACAGCCACATGTTGTGGCTGGGTGTGGCGGCTCATGAGGGCGGTTTCGACACTCTTTTCATGTATTCCTGGCGAGACCGTGAAACGGTAATGGATCTACTGGAACTGGTCACCGGAAACCGGGTTAATTACAGTGTCAACGTGCCCGGCGGTGTGAAATATGATATTGACGATAAAATGGCCGACCAGATCCGCAAAGGATTGGATTTTCTGGTTGGTCGGATGGAGCATTACATGAAAGTGGTCACGACCGATGAAACCTTTGTCGGGCGTACCAAAGGTATTGGCGTAATGCCGAAGAACGAAGCCTATATGCTGGGGTCGATCGGTCCTACAGGGCGGGCTTCCGGCGTGGAACATGATGTTCGGGTGGATTCGCCGTATGCCGGCTACAAAGAGTTCCCTGTCAATATTATCCTGGATGAAGCCGGAGATCTTCAAGCCCGCTTTGTGGTGCGTATAAAGGAATTGTATGAAAGCGTCCGCCTGATTAAAGAGATGCTGGATCACATGCCCGAAGGCGAATTGACGGTCAAAGTTCCCCGGCGAATTCCCGCGGGTGAGGCGATCAGCCGCATGGAAGCACCGCGCGGTGAGTTATTCTACTTCCTCAAAAGTAATGGTACCGATATTCCGGAACGTGTAAAAATCCGCACTCCATCTCTGTGCAACTGGTCATCGATTACCAACTACGCGGTAGGACACAAACTGGCCGATATGCCCATGCTTCTGGCGGGTATTGACCCCTGTTTCTCGTGTAATGACCGAATGGTTACTGTCAAACGGGGTGGTAAAGACCCGGTCAATTGGACCTGGGAACAATTACGTCAATATGGGATCGCATACTACAAATGAACAATTCACTCACCCTCCTGAATCTGTTGATCTTCCCCGGCGGGTTGTTCTTGATCGCCATGGGAATGGCTTACGAATGGATTGACCGGAAGCTTGTAGCTCAATTCCAGAACCGTTATGGACCACGTTGGTTCCAACCTCTGGCTGATACGATCAAGCTTCTGGCAAAAGAAGAGATTACCCCGGCCGGTGTTAGCAGCGGATTGTTCATCGCGCTGCCTATCGTTGCCGTGGCTGCCGCTCTGACAGCGTCTCTCAATGTGCCGATGTTCGGGCTCCAACCGGCATACAGCTTTCAGGGTGACCTGATCGTTGCCATGTACCTGTTGAGCCTGATGACCCTGTGTATGGGTCTGGCCGGCGCCAACACCAATGACCGTTTTTCTCTGATCGGTGCGACACGTACTCTAACCCAGTTGTTCTCTTACGAAGCACCGTTCATGCTCGCGCTGCTTGGCCCCGCCATCGCTGCCGGTACCTGGAATATCAGTGAGATCAATAACTTCGCGGGTTCCAATACCTGGATGATCGTCACGCAGCCGATCGGCGCTCTGATAGCCATCATCGGGTTGATGGGCAAGCTGGAATTACCGCCGTTTGATGCCCCGGAAGCGGAAACGGAAATTGTTTCCGGCGCGTTGACGGAATACAGCGGCCGCGGCCTTGCGCTTTTCCATATCGGTAAAGATGTGGAACTGGTAATTGGTCTGACTTTGGTTTCAGCTTTTTATCTGGGCGGTTTATCAAATCCGTTTGTGTTTATCTTGAAAACTGCCGCGCTCTTGCTGGTAACAGCAGGATTGCAGTCGCTGTTCGCCCGCCTGCGCATCGACCAGACCGTTGGAATCTGGTGGCGAATGGGAGCGTTATTAGCGCTGCTTCAGTTGCTCGTGTTGATCGTTCTTAAAGGATTTGGCTTATGAAAATCGGCGCCATGCTTGGTGATATATTCCGCTCACTGTTTAAGAAACCGGCAACAGAGATGTATCCGTACGTGCGGACAGATGCTCCAGACCGGTTTCGCGGCCAGTTGAAGTACAAGTCTGAAACCTGCACCGGCTGTCAACTCTGTGTAAAAGACTGCCCGGCCGATGCTATAGAAATTGTGACAATTGACAAAGTAGCGAAGAAATTTGTTATGCGCTATCGCGCTGACCGGTGCATTTTCTGCGCGCAGTGTGTACAATCATGCCGTTTTGGATGCATTGAATTATCCAGTGACGAGTGGGAACTGGCTTCAGACAAACGCCAGCCGTTCGAATTGATTTATGGTCGAAAGGAAGATATTGACGCCCTCCTGGAAAGAGCAACTCAACTCGAACCTGCGGAAGCTGCGAAATAATTTTCCGAACTCAAAAGTAGTACTGGTTGGGGTCGGCAATTTACTAATGGGCGATGACGCTGCCGGCATGCTGGTTGTTCAGAATCTGACATCCCGCCTGCCGGCAGATTCATGGCTGATTCCTCTGGAAGGCGGCCCCGCACCGGAAAACTGCACAGGCGCGATTCGCCGTTTCACGCCTGGAGCAGTTATTTTTATTGACGCGGGTGATTTCAATGCTTCTCCCGGTGAAATCATGTTCACAGACTGTGGGGAATCGGACGGAGTCTCGGCGTTCGGTCACACTCTTCCATTAAGTGTGCTTGGACAATATCTTGAAGCGGATATCGGGTGCAAGAGCTTTTTATTAATAATTCAGCCAGAACATATTGATTTTGACGCGCGAGTAAGCCCCAGGGTACTCGAAGCTGTTGAAGAGATCAATAGAGAGATCGAACATTTGGTTGCTCAGGTTTACTAGAATAATAAGAATTTTTGGAAAATAAATTGACAATTGCGTTATTATTATTCTTGTTATATACTGCTTACATCGCTCCGTGAATTTTATATCCGGTTTTGCGCGAAACTGAAGTGGGTTAGGTAGGTCAAAATGAGCTCGCGCATTTTCACGGGCACTTAGTTGGTTTCGAATATCTCTTTTATTTGTTCAGCCTGGCTGCAGAAGTGCATCCTTTGTCAGCTTGACACAGGTTGGCTTATTTTCCTTTGAACACTTCTTCCCTTGAAAACCCGGAACTGAGATGCCTGTAAGGTATTCTCGTTCCGGGTTATTCTTTAATTGTCACTCCTTTGAGTCGGATTCTGGCAGATGAACTGGTTCAACAGGATTATTGCCGGAAGAACCTGTAATGGCTCCACCGATGATCAATACCATGGCAATAATGGTTATGGTGGTAAGTCTTTTCCCGGCAAATAAAAGAAGATTTAACGTTGAAAGCATAGGTGTAAGATAGGCCAGTGATCCAAGAATTCTTGGGTCACCTTTCTTTATCGCGCTATCCCAGCAATAAAAAGCTAAACCCAAAGGCCCAATTCCGGCAATGGTTATGAGCATCCAATCAGCCGTGGCAAGATTTTGAAAATCTCCTGCTGACCCGCCTGAAAGAAAAAAAATAAAAAGCGAAAGGACACCAGACAACAGGCAAAAAACTCCAACGGAATCAGTGCCAAATGCCGGGAGCCGTTTCGTAAGAAGAGAGTACACAGCCCATATGAAGGCAGCACCAAGTGCCAGAAGGTAACCCGGAAAAAATTCTAATTGGATATTCAATTTCCCTTCCGTGACAATCAACGCGGCGCCGGCTAACCCGAGAGTGGCCGCGATGATATGCCTGGTTGTTAACCGGTATCCCGGAATAAGCAGAGGAGAAAGCACGACGATCAGAAGCGGCCACATGTAATTAATGAGATTGGCTTCTACGGCTGGCGCCAATGTGAACGCTTTGAAGTACAACAGGTGATACCCGAAAATGCCTGCGACACCTACAAACAGGGTTATCAGGCGAATTCGCCAGGCCTGTGGACGAAAGAGGCTGATCGAACCGCCGATCAGAAAGGCAATTCCCAGAACGAGAAATGACGGGACATGGGTTAAATGTGTGCTGATCAACGCCAATGAGCTCCAGATCAGGATGGCGGTCAGCGCGAAAAGAATACCAATTTTTTGTTGAAATGTTGCGTTCATGGATGCTCTTAATAAATATGTCACAAAACCAGCAAAAATATCGGGATTCGCAGGCCTCTCCGCGTACTTCTGCGAAACGGACACAGACCTGTTCTATTAAGAAAAAAAGCACCTCTGGGCAGAGGTGCTTTTGGTGGGCGCGGAGGGGCTCGAACCCCCGACCTTACGGATGTGAACCGTACGCTCTGACCAGCTGAGCTACGCGCCCGGGAACTGAAATTATAAATCAATCATTCAGCTTTGACAAGAAAACTTTAAGATTGTCATTTATAAAATCACCCCATCTGTTCCTGAGGTCAAAGCGGGTTGCCAGGCTGGTTACTCCGGTTTTTTTCCAGGATTAAAGAAAATCAAGAGCGCGGCAATAAGGAATCCGATCGACCCGATAACCCCCACCGGGATCGGTCCAAGAAGATTGTTAGCCTTCCCACCGGCAACAAACAACATACCCAGGGCGGCGATGCCGTTCAATGCCGCGTGACCGATCACCGCGGGCCAAACGCTGCCTGCCCTGAGACTGGCCCAGCCGAGGAACGTGCCGCACAAGATGCAGAACCAGATCATAGCCAGAATACCAAGCCATGGGAAACCGGTATATTCCAATCCGTAATTATGTCCCATGGCAATAACCGGCGCGTGCCATAAGCCCCAGATGATGCCGCTTAACAGGTAGGCTTTCTTTTCACCCAGGGGGAGCAATAAAGGAAGCAGGTAACCACGCCAGCCGAATTCTTCACCGAAGGTGAAGAAACTGTTGATCACCGGCGCCATTATGAACGCTGAAAGAGTCTGCGCGATCACGATCAACCACGGATCAGTTCCCTTACTGGTTGAATTGGCATCAAGCAAGGAACGCAGAGAAGTCAGATTACCATCAAATTGGCCGGGGAAGAACAGAAAATAGACGGCGATTCCCACGATGGTCAAGACCCCCGGGCCAAACCAACCGGCCAGCCAGTATTTCCAGCCATTCTTGAAATATGGTTTTAACCAGAGATCATGCCAGCCCTGCCGGGTGACCAGTCGGGTGAGAATATGCGCCAAAGCCGGCGCCCACATATATCCGAATGCTTCGAGTATTACAGCCAGTGTGATATTCGAACCGGGGATGATTTCCGGGCTTTTGGCCAGGCCGCCCGTCAGATAAATGATCAGACCGACGATCCAGGCAATCCCAAAAGCGAAACCGAGAAAGATATAAAGACGTTTTCGATCAACGGATGATTCCATTTTTTTTTATTTCCTCCTGGATAAATTATGCCACCCGTTTGGTTATAATCAAACACATTACAGCGAATTTACAAATTGGATCAACCTCTGGAGGTTCTTATGATGAAAGTGGGTTATATCGGGCTTGGCTTGATGGGTAAATCGATGGCGCGTAACATCCTGAAAGCCGGGTTTCCAGTGGTAGTTCATAACCGCAGCAAAGCGGCTGTTGAGGAACTTGTATCTGAAGGAGCTTCAGCTGCCAATTCTCCTGCTGAAGTTGCCCGCCTGGTGGATGTGGTTTTCACCAACCTGCCGGATTCGCCAGATGTGTTGAAAGTCGCGCTGGGGCCCGGCGGTGTGATCGAAGGCGCCCATGAGGGGTTGATCTTTGTAGATAATTCCACCATCAAACCGGATACTGCCCGTGAGATTGCCATCAAACTGGCGGAAGTTGGTGTACAAAGCCTGGACGCGCCGGTAAGCGGCGGTGATATCGGCGCGCGCAACGGAACATTGACGATCATGGTCGGCGGTTCAAAAGAAGCATTAGACACCGTGATGCCGGTATTTCAGGCTGTGGGTAAAACGATCACTCACATTGGAGAACCGGGCGCGGGGCAGGTTGCCAAAGCGGCTAACCAGATAATGGTAGCGGCGCAAATGGTGGCCATGGGTGAGTTGATGATCTTCTCTCAAAAATGCGGGGTTGACCCGCGTAAAGTTGTGGAAGCGATCAAGGCTGGAGCGGCCCAATGTTGGACGTTGGACGTAAAACCACCTCGTTTGTTTGAAGGCAACCGCGCGCCGGGTTTCAAAGCCCGGATGCAGAACAAAGACCTGGGTATCGTGATGGAGACCGCCCGCCGTTATGGTGTTCCTCTGCCGACTACGGCGGTCAACAGCCAATTGTTTCAGGCAATGGTTCAATCCGGTATGGGCGAGATGGATAATTCAGCCGTCATTGGGATCATCGAAGAACTGGCTGGAGAAAAATTGAAAGCCTGACACTGTTTACCGCAGCGAGTATCTGAAAGAAAAAAAACTGTGTTTTATATGAAAAATCTCCATCACCAGGATGGAGATTTTCTTTTTAATCCTTCATTAGTTTCTCTATGCCGGCTTTGGCTTTCTTATCCAGCAGGGCGCCTGTCAACGCGTTCATGATGTAGGTTTCCACCTTACCGTCTTCCACGTATCGCCGGGTGACGGCCAGGACAGAGAGAATATCAAGTAGCAGAATTTTCTGCTGGGTTTCTTTTCGGCTGGATAGATCCACCGACATCAATTTTTCCGTGATACGGGGGATCAGGTGTGATTTGTACGGCACGATCTTACACAGACTTTGTACGCACTGGCGGACTGTCACAGGCTTTTCATCGTCTACCATCGCCAGAAAATCTTCGAGAATAGGGTCGAATTTGCAGGTCGTATCCCAACGGACGTTATCCGCGATAAGCATCAGACCAATACTGCGGTGATAAGAATTGGTGCTTTTAAATTTTTCCACCAGAATGTCCCAGAACGGGTATACATCTGAAAATAATTCAGACCGGTTCTGTAACAAAAGCAGGGCATGGTAACGAAGAATGTCATCTTTCTCTTCGAGCAATCCCACCAAAAAGGAAATATCTTCGGGGGTTAATGCGCCGGCTCGGTCGGGTATTTGTTCTTTTGCCATCCCGGCAACTTCTTCGATGGTTAGCATTTCAACACCCCTGTGTTCTTACTGGCTTTTTTCCAGAAGTAAGGTTTTGCGTTTCCCAAGCGGACGAGTGGGCGGTTCGCCCAGGTCAAGGCGGTAGCCTACTCCGCGGATGGTTTTGATTAATCGCGGGTGACGAGGATCTTGCTCCAAGGCTTCACGCAACCAGGAGATGTGCACATCGAGAGAACGGGTATCTTCAACGTATTCCGTCTCCCATACCTTGCTAAACAGTTCAGTGCGTTCAATCACTTCACCGGGGCGTTCCATTAAAGTTTGAAGAAGCATCATCAGCCGGGGAGTCAGTCTAACCTGTTGGCCCTGATAGCGCACAATTCGTTCACGAGTATCCAATTGCAGGCCGCCAACTTTTACCACATCTCTTTTCATGGCAGGCAGCAGGGGTTTCATCCGATTCAATAACTTCTGCAGGGTAAAGGGAAGCGAAAGCACAACCTCAGCCTGGGAGTCTTCTGGATCCTGGTTTTCCTGTACGATCAGGAGTAATGGGATCGAAGGGGCTTTGGCTTTGATATTACGAACAATCCCCTTACCGTTTGAATACATAGAAGCCGCATTTACAAGAATCAGGTCAATATGCTGGGTTTCGAGTTGTGAAATAGCATCAGTACCATTCGCAGCCATAATAACCTGAAAACCCTTGCGAGATAATCCTTCAAAATAAGCCGAGCGGGTGGCCGGTTTCTTTTCCACCAGAAGAATAATCGCTTTCGGGAGAGCGGGGCCTGGAGGTGTGGGTTTATGGGTAGCGAATTTTACGGAAAAATCATCCATCGTATCAGACACTTCCCTGGTAGTGAAAAAAATAGCCTTTGAATTTCAAAGGTTGAGGTAAAGGAAAAGGTTCCTTCCCCCTGTTGGAAACCTTAAAAACAATTTGTTAAGACTTAAGTATTATACACTAAGATTCAATAACGGTTGCAGACAAAGAATGCGCATGTTAGAATCAAGTCAATGACAGGCTTATCCCTGTCAGGGAGGTTTAAATGCCCCGAATGATCGAAGTAGTCATAGACAGTGTACGTGTCAGCCTGACAAATCAGCAGCGTATTGTTATCTTGCGAGAAGTGGATGCTGAACGGTATCTGCCTATCTGGATTGGCCCCTATGAGGCGGAAGCCATTACGATAGCCTTGCAGGATATTGAAGTCGCCCGGCCTCAAACGCATGACCTAATGAAAAACGTACTCACTTCTCTCAACGCGCGATTGGTGCGGGTTGAGGTTGTCAGTTTAAAAGACGATGTATTTTATGGAAATCTGGTCATTGATGTGGACGGAAAAATTTTAGAAGTGGATTCCCGCCCATCAGACGCCCTGGCTATGGCTGTTCGCGCGCACGTTCCAATTTTTGCTTCCCGCGATGTAATGGAAACAGCCGGCATTCTGCCAGAACAAGATTTACAGTCACATGAAGTGTCTAACCCTACGCCCCGTAAACCGGATTGGACCAAACCAGGTGAAGAAGAGAGTAGTGATCGTCTCTCGGTCTATGAAGATTTTCTGCAAAACATCAACCTGGATAGTCTAAATAAGCCTTCGGATGATGAACCGAATGAATCACCGCGTGAACCAGATGAACCAGGTGTCTGATTTCACTTTATTGTAAGTTTCTCCACAAAATAATCGGATAAAATAGACAAAAGCGGGTGCTCATTTCCCCTGCTGGTTAACTACCTATGGACGAATTCTCACTTACGGAAGAAGAACCTGTCACCGATATTCAGGTGCAGCCACACAACCGGCAGGCCGAAGAGGCTGTTCTGGGGGCTGTGCTCATCAACCCTGATTCGTTTTTTGAACTCGCCCAATTTCTTAAACCGGAAGATTTTTATATTGTTCGTAACGGGTGGATCTGGGCATCGTTTAATCGCTTGCATGAAGCCCGGATTCCAATCGATTTCTTAACGGTAGTAGAAGACCTCGAAAAGAATAACCTGTTGGCAGATGCCGGCGGTTCTGCGTACCTGATGGCGCTGATCAACCAGACACCGACTTCTCTGCACGCTGAGACGTACGGTCACATGGTGGAAGAGACCGCCATGCGCCGCCGTATGCTGGCATCGGCCAATGATCTGGCTCGTCTGGCGTATGACCAAAAAACTCCACTGGATAATGTTATTGACACGGCAGAAAAATCTATTTTTGCCATCAGCGAACGCCGCACCCATAAAGATGTTCAATTAATTAAAGATGTAGCCAGCGCGTATTATGACCGGGTAGATAAAATGTCTGGCCGCAGTGAAGAGATTTACGGCGTACCGACAGGCCTGGTTGACCTTGATAACCTGCTGGGTGGTATGCAAAAATCCGATTTGTTGATTATTGCCGGCCGGCCATCTATGGGTAAGACCGGTTTCATGCTTTCGGTTGCAAAGAACGCGGCGCAAATGTATAAAAAACATGTCGCCATGTTCTCGTTAGAAATGTCTAACGAGCAACTTGTCCAGCGTCTTGTAGCTCAGGAAACCGGAATTGATACCCAGCGTCTCCGCTCGGGTAAATTGAAAGATGATGAATGGCCGTTGTTTACTCAGGCAATAGAGACTCTTGGCGAAACTCACATTTTCCTTGATGACACTCCGGCCATAACACCCATGCAGATGCGAACAAAGTGCCGCCGTCTGCATATGGAATACCACTTAGATTTAGTCATCATTGATTACCTGCAATTGATGTCATCTGATTCACGCAACGACAACCGTGTGCAAGAAGTCTCATATATTTCACGCAACCTGAAAATCCTCGCCCGTGAATTAAATGTTCCGGTTCTGGCTGCTGCCCAGCTTTCGCGTGCTGTTGAATTGCGCGCTGATAAGAAACCCATCCTTTCCGATCTGCGTGAATCTGGCAGTCTGGAACAGGACGCCGATATTGTGATGTTCATTCACCGGCCTGACCTGTTAGATAAAGATAATCCACGAGCCAACCTGGCTGAGATTATTGTGGCAAAGCACCGCAACGGTCCTGTTCATTCGGGCATTGAACTTGTCTTCCGAAATAATCTGGCAAAATTTGATAACGCGGCTACCGTGCAATACCGCTAATCAGAAAGCAAACCATGTCAACCTTCAAGGGCTTCCCATCCGGTAAGATCCGGCTTATTCCTATCCCTTCCACATTCTTTACGGAAATCTTACCGGAAGTGGATGATATCAATATGCTGAAGGTGATGTTGCATATCTTTCGCGCGTTAGATTCTCAGGAAAGGGAAATACGGTATCTGCGCGAAAAAGACTTGCTGGCTGATGCTGATTTATTGGCATCTCTGAATATAGCCGATGAAGAGAAACAGACAATCCTATCCAGTATTCTTGCTGAGATACTTAAGACAGGTCTTATTCTTAAAGCCGATGACCAGAGCGGACAAAATACCGCGCTATATTTTCTCAATTCCCAGAAAGGGCGCGATGCTCTGACGGCACTTCAATCCGGGAAATGGCATCCGGATGATACAGATAACGCGTCGTACCAGCTACTTCCTGAATGGCCGGGGATTTACCGGTTATATGAAGATAATATCGGCCCATTAACTCCACTGCTGGCAGACATGTTACAGGAAGCGGAAAAGACCTACCCGCCCTCTGTAATTCAATTTGCCTTTGAAGAAGCGGTAAAGAAGAACGCGAGAAACTGGAAGTATATCAATGCGATCCTCCGCGGCTGGCAGGAGAAAGGTATAAATGGACACAATTCGCGAGACTCTGAAGACTATCGGCAAAAATACACAGGCGGGGAATATGCCGAATACATCAACCGCGAGTAAACCGGAACCCCTGATAAAAGCAGAACCAGAATGTCCAATCTGTCATGGGGTAGGATTTGTGCGCCAGGACCTTCCGATCAATGACCCGAATTTCGGACGGTTGGTTCCATGTGTCTGCCAGACTAACCATCAAAAAGGGAATACTGTTACTGTTGCGACAAACTTAAATCGACTGGCGGATTATGCCAATAAGACGTTTGATAACTTCAGCGTTAAAGGTCGCATGGGGTTGGGGGAAGAACAAGAAAAATCACTCAATGTTGCCCGCAGTCATGCGGAACAATTCTCCCGAGATCTGAAGGGCTGGTTACTCTTTTGTGGAGGATACGGGTGTGGAAAGACACACCTGGCTGCCGCCATTGCCAATCATGCGGCGGGGCTGGGGATCCCGACCTTGTTCTTGACTGTACCTGATCTGCTGGATACTCTACGTGCGTCCTTTAATTCATCTGAAGACCCGTACGCTTCACGTTTTGAAGAGATCCGCAATGTGCCATTGCTGGTGCTGGATAATTTGTGGACACAAAATGCCACATCATGGGCATTGGAGAAGTTATTCCAACTGTTTGATCACCGTTATGTAAAACGACTCCCCACCGTGGTAACCACTGATATGGATATCGAGGAATTGGATGGGCGCATCCGGTCTCGACTGCAGGATCCGGAATTGGTTACAGTGATAAAAATTAACGCGCCAGATTATCGTCAACCTGTTCAGCAAGGGCTACAGCCACATCGTTCCGTGCTGAGTCTTTTGCATAACTGTACATTTGGTAATTTCAGCCTGCGAGAACTGGAAAAATTAGATTCCGAGGATGTAAAAACCATCTCCAACGCGTTTCAGAAAGCGCAATCTTACGCTGAAGAACCCGAAGGCTGGCTGGTCTTTATGGGCCCTTATGGTTGCGGCAAGACACATCTGGCGGCTGCCATTGGCAACTACCGGGCTTCTCAGGGTTTTCCTGTGAATTACTGGGTGGTACCTGATCTGCTGGACCATTTACGGGCTACATTCAACCCCGGTAGTAATGTAACCTATGACCGGGAATTTGAAGAGATCAAGACATCCCCCTTGCTGATCCTTGATGATCTTGGCACTCAGACATCTTCCGCCTGGGTAAAGGAAAAGCTCTACCAGTTATTTAATTACCGTTACGCGGCGAATTTGCCGACTGTGATTACCACATCAGACAGTCTGGATGATATTGACGCGCGGCTTCGCAACCGAATGTTGGATAAACGAATTTGCACAATACAGGTCATCATCGCGCCGCCGTTTATCAAAACCGGCGCTATCACAACACAAAAACCCCGCCGTGTGAAACCGATGGGCTAATCATTATTTCGACGAACCAATCGGTTTGTAAGCATCAGAATATTCGGGACCAGCAGAATTGATGATAACAACAATCCAGTTTGTAATCCCAGGCTCCTGGCCACAATCCCGCTGACCGGCCCGCCAAGCAGTTGCCCGATGGCATCCGCCTGTGATGTGGTGGAAAGTACCGTGGCGCGTACTTCGGGTTCCGCCTGACTGTTTGCCCAGGCGGTATACATGGTGCTGGCCACCGTACGCAAGCCGGCAATTATGCAGTATAGAGCACAGGTTAACAGCCACCAGGGGGAAAGGGTAAATCCGGTGATTGCCAGAGCGATGAACAGAGAAGCCGTCAAAAGACCGGTTTCGAAATAATCCGTTCGGGTTAAGTCTAATCGTTTCTCGGTGATCTTTGCCGCCAGGGCGCCGGTGAGCAAGCTCGCGGCATACACCAACCCCACCCATCCTGTGACCGGCAGCCAGGAAATCTCAGGCAGGATAAAACGTTCCAGCAGACTGGCAATCCACAGGCGATCAAAGCCTTCACTGTACAGACCGAATACCAATCCAACAGCGAGAATGGTCAATAGAATTTTCTTTGAGCGGGTGAGGTAAAACGTATGTTGGAAGGTCCCATAGAAATGTGCCCAGGTCTGACGGTCCTCTGAGGGAGTCGGTTTGTAGTTATCTTCAGACATGATCAACGTTAGAATAATCGCAAAACAAAGCATCCCAAAACCGCTTACCAATATGGGAATGTTCAATCCGGCCAATGAAATCACTGCGCACAGGCTTATGCCGACGACCGCACCCAGGTTAAAGGATTGACTTCCACGCAAATAGGCGGTGGTGGCGTTATCCATGCCAATCTCGTCACTGATCCATGCATCGAGGGCTCCGCTCGTGAAGGTGAACCCGACGCCCCAAATTATCTGACCGGTCAAAATAAGGAAAAAGTTGGGCGTCAAACCGGTGAGCAGCGTTCCCAACCCGATGACCGCCGTACCAATGATCACTGACAAACGGCGGCTGTACAGGTCAGCCACCATGCCGGTGGGAATCTCAAATAAAAATATCCCGGCTTCAAGTGCCGAGCCTACCAGTACCAACTGAAGGGCATCCAGGTGGGCATTGCGAATGAAGAATACTGTATTTACGCAAAAGAATAGCCAGAACAAAATGCCAGTAAAAAACCGGTTGGTTATATATACCCGTAATGCGGGAGTTTTGAAGACAGGCTGGTAGTGAAGAAGATTTCCGATGAGGCGGATCTTCATAGCAGGGTTGTTCGATGACTATCGCCTGTAGGTGCCCATCCACTCGCCCTGGGCTAAAATGTGACCGGCCATGGCAGAGGTCAACTGTTCAACGGTCATACCGGGAGCCAGCGATGGGTCAATATCGAGAGCGTAGAGCTTGAAGAAATAGCGGTGGGGTTTTCCCGGCGGTGGACAGGGCCCAAAATAAGCGTTGGTGCGTGAGGAATTAATCCCCTGCGTTCCGCCGTTGAGCAGGTTTCCTGCCGGTTGTCCCTCAGACAGGCTGCCAGTATTGGCCGGGAGGTTGTAAACCACCCAGTGGGTATAGGTTCCCATGGGTGCGTCCGGGTCTTCCATGATTAGCGCCAGGCTGCGAGCGGTTTGCGGAACGTCGCCCCATTTAAGGGTGGGTGACGTGTTTTCGCCATCGCAGCTGTATTTAGAAGGGATGGGCTGCCCGTTCGCGAAAGCGGGGCTGGATACAGTCAATTTTAACATTTCAGCGCCTCCATTTGATAGATTGGGAAGAGGAGATGAAA
This sequence comes from Leptolinea sp. HRD-7, assembly GCA_024363285.1. Lineage (GTDB taxonomy): Bacteria > Chloroflexota > Anaerolineae > Anaerolineales > Anaerolineaceae > Leptolinea. The sequence continues at coordinate 1,843,139 of AP024710.1, forward strand.
GTAAAAAAAATGATAAAACGGCGGCCAGTAATCCACCGCTAAAGGTGCAGAACGTATTAACCCAGTCGTTGTTCATCCAGGCTTGACCGCGAAAAAGCCGGGTGGGCGACCCGCAGGTATGAGTTGGGTATTTCTCGGTTTCTTTTCGGCAGGTATCACAGTAATACATGGCCTGCGCGCCGGCACCCAGGATCGAATCGAGGATGCTGCCATCCAATCCGCCCATTATGACGGCCGCGGCCAGAATTAAATTATTCAATAAGGTGTTGGGAACGGAAGCTGGTTTCAATAAAACAGCGAAAACGGCCAGCAGAGTGGAACCGGCCAGCGCGGCGGCAAACCCCGCAAGGCTGACCCCGCCGGAGGTTCCAGGGTCAACCGGTCTTCCGGTTGTGATCAAACGCGGTCTGTGTTTTCCGAGTACCCCGATCTCGGTTGCCCAGGTATCGGCACTGGCAGCCGCCAGGGCTCCGGCGGCTGCGGCCCATAACCATCCGGGTTGACCCAGCAAAGGAAAAAGCAGCGCGCACAGGCCGGCTATGGCGCCATTGGCAGCCACCTGCCCGGCATCACGACGAGAGCCTTTGGCAAAATCAGCTTCGATAACCTTTTTCTGTCTCTTGAAGAGGAAGGATAGAAGGCTTGAGGGAATAAAAAAGGCCATCAAAAGAATGGCCCAATTCAATCCGCCGAGACCAAAGATAACACTTCCCAGAAGGAAAGCGGCGAAGGCGCCTGAACGACTCAACGCGCGCATGTAATACGCACCGGATGAAATGATAATCGACAGAATGATACCAAGAGCAAATTGAAAGAAGAGATTTGTCATTTGATGAATAGAAGTGAGAAAGAGAGGAGGAGAGGCGTCAGGCAGGCACCTGCCATTAAAACATAAGCTGGCATTCGTTGGTCTTCATGCCGGTAATAAAAGAGTCCGATAGATATCGAAATAACTACCACAATACCCGAAAGTGTTGGTAACAAAAGGAGTTTTTCACCTGAAACGGGTGGAAGTGGTTTTCCCGAAGGGTCGAATCCCAGAGATACCATCGGGCGGGCTGGTATGATCGTTATTGTGGCAATAAGAAGAGTTAAGGTCAAAATAATGGCGAATAGAACAGGGAAGCGGGCTGCCGGGTCGCGCCACATATTGCGCATGAACATCGCTGGCTGGGCACTGAATGCTGCCATTGGTGACAGACTGCCCATTTCAGATGTCCGTTGATAGGCGCGCATAAAAGCTCTCGGATTAGCCGGTGAAATGGCAAAAACATTGCTCGGTGTTGCGATGAGCATCAGGTTATCCGATTCTGCGGCAATGAATTCTACCGTACCCAGTTCAGCGATATGGGAGAGACCCAACAGGGCACCCGGCCAGCTAAACCGGGGTTGGCTCAGGTGATATCCCAGTTCTTTTGCCGGTCGAACCCATTCAATTGTGTTCAAAGGGATATCTTCAACACGCAATCCCCATCGTAAACGTAACCCCTCGCGTTCCAATTGATACGTTGCGCGGCCCAAGGCCACGGCGCGATACACGATCAACGGTACAGGCGCGAGGAAGATAAGCGCAACCAGTAGATACAGGATGAAATTTAATCCAATATCCTGTTCCATCGACATATAGAAGGCTAATCCTCCGGCGCTGGAAAATGTTAATGCCGCGCCGATCTGAAAAATCAGCCCCCGCCGTCGGGGTGGGCGGAAGACAGTTTGTTCGCTCATAATGATTCGCGCAGAGCTTCGCAGACCATTTCCACCTGATCCGCTCTCATTACACCGGAGAATGGCAGGGCTAAACCGCGATCTCCCAGATCTTCCGTTATCGGATAGTCTCCCGGCCTGTATCCGAAACGTTCGACCATGTACGGTTGGAGGTGAATCGGCAGGAAATACGGCCGTACAGGCACACCTTTCGCCGCAAGCCGGTCAGCCACTTTCATACGGTCAACTCCCTGGGAGACGCGGACCACATAAACAAACCAGCTCATGCGGGTGGTTGACGGAACAACGGTCAGTGGTTCAATTCCCGGTATATTTGCCAGATGCCGGGTATACAAATCTGCCACGTTCTGACGTGCTGCCAGGAGACTTTCGAGCCGTTTTACCTGAGATGCGCCGAGGGCGGCGCTCATTTCATCCAGCCGATAGTTGTAACCGAGAAGTGTGTGCTGCAACCAGTTATCGCCGGGAGCGCGTCCCTGGTTTCGCAGTGCCTGCATACAGGCCGCGTAATCATCATTATCGGTTACGATCATGCCGCCTTCACCGGTAGTGATCTGCTTGTTCGGGTAGAAGGCAAATATTCCGATATCACCCTGTTTTCCGGCGGGTATGTTCTTATACATGGCGCCGAGGGCTTCACACGAATCTTCAATAACCGGCAGGTTGTATTCCCGGGCGACGGACATCACCGTGTCCATATCCGCTGGTTGACCGAATACGTCCACTGGCAGAAGTGCTTTCAAGCGGGGAAATATTTCGGAACCGGCATCATCAAAGTAGCGGGGCAATTTTCGCGGCAGCCATTTTCGAGCCCTTTCACCACCGGCTAAAAGATCGTTTACGGCCATCTTGAGCTGTTCAACATCAAGATTACCGGTTACAGGGTCGACATCCACAAAAACGGGAAGAGCATTTTCAAAGAGAATCGCGTTTGTGGAAGCCACAAATGAAAAAGGAGTTGTGATAACGATGTCACCGCGCTGAATTCCAACTGCCCGGATGGCAAGATGCAGGCCGGCTGTTCCGCTGTTCACCGCGATGGCGTGTTTTCGCATGGTGACAGCCCGGATGGCGTTTTCAAACCGGTCAATCCAGGGGCCCATACTAAGATATGTCGTATGGATAACAGAATTAACAGCTTCACGATCTTCTTCCGAGATATCGGGAGAAGACATGGGAACAACGGGTGAGATATGTTTGGTCATGCGGTTATTGTATCAGGAAGAGCCACTGGCTCAAGGCTACATACATGGCCGGGCCCAGTACGTGTTTACTTTTAGACGTGATAAATCCGAGGATCAAACCCTGCCCGACAGCCAGCCCGATCGGGTACAGGCTTGTCTGCCAGTTGCCGCCATGTAACGCGATCGGAATTACCTGCCAGAGAATGAACAATCCTGATGAGATCAACCAACCGACTGTGGGGCCAAACCGGGATGAGAACCGGGGTTGGGAATATCCAAAGAAAATCGTCACTTCGCAAAGCGCGATCACAAACAATTCCAGAAGTGCCAGCCCTTCTTCCTGGTTGATGCCGTTCGTTATCGCGGTTATCTTTGACCTTAAGAACAGGGTTAGAGCCGTCAGCAAGAGCCCGAAAGTAAAACTGGATCGAAGCCCTTCTTTTCCCCACAGGGCACTACGAATTGGTTGTTTCCGGTAAACCAGCGCGGCGGCCATCACCGTGAGCCCGATCACATCCAGAATGACGCGCTGAATAGCCGCTGTAGGATTGACAACAGTCAGATCACTGACCGCAGTAAAGAAATATTTATAGACGATGATGCTGAACACGAACAAGGCCGCGTTCAACGAGAATGTAACAGAAGCTTCACGCCTGGGGAAAAGGAATTGAAGCGGTTTGATCTTTTGAATAGCCGGGCTTAGCCCGGTGATCATCGCAATAGCAAAAACGCCAATCCATTCAGAGAAAACCAGCAGCAACGTATTCTTATCCATTATTCTCCTCGGGTACTGGTTTGTTTACAGAAGGTGGAGGGGGTTCGGTTGGTTGCGTATCAGGGTCCATCTCCAAATTTAGCTCTACCCGTTCTTCCATACGCACCTGGCCACGCAGGAAAGCGCCTTCTTCTGTTGAGAATGCGACAGTAACCACATCACCCCAAACACGGCCGGTTGACCGGATCTCGATTTTTTCCGCGGTTATATTTCCTCGCACGGCACCCGCCACAACCACCGTATTCGCGCGAAGGTTTTCGCAGGTAACGCGGCCGGTTTCACCAACGACAACAAGTCCGTGAATGTTGATCTCACCTTCGACAGGGCCTTCAATACGCACACCGCCTGTTCCACGCATGATGCCATTCCAGCGGATTCCGGGGCCTAAAACGGTGGTCACCCGCTCAACAGGAGCGGAAGGTGTTGGACCTGGGGTTGTTGGTTTTCGAAACATGAATATCCTTATCAGGAAGATGACCGCTCAGGCCAGGTTTGGCCCGCGTAGACCCGGCCGCCGGGAGGTACATCTGCTTTGATCGTAGCTCCATTGCCTACCCGTGCTCGAGCGCCGATCGTAATGTTGACATTAATGGTTACACCCATACCAATCTGGGCGTGGTCTTGAATTTTAACACCTCCGGCGAGTAATGCGCCGGGTGAAAGATTAACACATTCCCCAATATGACAATCATGCGAGACAACAACATGGGCATTTACCAGACTGCCAAACCCGATCGTTGATTCCGTCCCTACATAACTTAATGGAAGAACCTGCACACCGGCTGAGAGAGTGGCTGATGGTTCAATCCATGCTGTGGGATGGACCAGAGTGGGGAATGAGAACCCGGCGTTGGCCAATTTTTCAAATGCCTGAAGGCGCGCGTCAACGTTACCTATGCCGCCAATTCCATTAGCCGCTTCGCGAAAACCCGCATTAAATAGTTCTTCTAACAGGTCATCTCCACCAAATACCGGCAGGTCCATTACCCGGGTGCCGGCGGGGATATTCGCGTCCACAATGCCGCCAATCTGATATAAATCAATTTCGCGCACAAGATCGATCAATGTTTTACCATGCCCCCCACCGCCAAATAGCAAAATGGTGGATTCGTCAATCCAGGGGGGGATTAAATTCTTCCAGTTTGCTTTATCCATTCTCACAGGACATCCTCACTGAAGAAACCTTCCGCGTTATTGACCACAAACCGCCAGGGTAGGCTCACCCATGGTTCTCCCGCGTATTGTATTCCAATCCGGGGTGTTCGGGCAACGATTTCATCCGGTACGATGATACCATCTTCAATGAAAAGACCGCTTGAGACGTCGGTGAGGCTAATACCATTGCAGTCTTTTCCAATAGAAAGAGCGCGTGTGAGGCGTGCCGGACCGCTGCACCAATCTCTGCGGGCAATACCTTCCCGGCGGCGGGCAATCTCATCGATGCCTTCACAGGGTATCAATGCCCTTATCAAGACAGCCGCCGGGTAACCTTCGTCACCACACACACAATTCAACATCCAATGCATACCATATGTAAAGTATACATAGGCACACCCGGCTTCGCCATACATCACGGAATTTCGTCTGGTTTTTCCCGACCGGGCATGGCAGGCACGATCAGTTTCGCCATCATAGGCTTCGGTTTCGCAAATCCAACCACTAACGCGATGACCATCAATTAATCGGACAAGGCGTTTACCCAGAAGATTACGGGCAACATCCTGAACAGGCTGCCGGTAAAAAGCGGCAGGCAGTAACTGGTTGTCTGTCACCATAAATCTTATATCAACTGGCTTTTTGATTGAGCCGGTTATCATTTTCGAAGGTAAGCCGTAAACCGGTCTCAAGAGCTATTCTTGGTTCGTATTTCAGTAACTGCCGGGCCGATGAAATATCGGCGCACATACGTTGAGTAGTGACTTCGTTGTGGGGATTGAACACAATCTCAGGACTTCCACCGGTTATATCCACAATAGATTGTGCCAGTTCTCTAACACTGGTTTCTCGGCCGGAACCAATGTTTATCGTCTTCTGATTGATACCGTCTATTGTTGCAGCGGAAACCATCGCGTTGGTCACGTCGTCAACATACACATAATCACGCGTCTGGTTGCCATCGCCATGAATGACGATCGTTCCATTATGCGCGGATTGCCGAATAAAATATGGAATTACAGGTGCGTGTACCGGGGGGAAATGTTGACCGGGCCCGTAGGCGTTGAAAATTCGTAAACAGACAGTTTCAATTCCCCACAGGCTGCCGATAGTTGTTATGTAATACTCCGCGGCCAATTTGGAAACGGCATATGGGGAACGTGGATTGGGGATTGCCTCTTCTGATATGGGTTGCGTGGTCTGATCGCCATACACCGCGCCAGAGGAAGCAAAAACCACCCGGCGAACACCAACATCGCGCATAGCTTCCATCAATGTTACAGTACCGCCAACATTGACCTGATTGTATTCGCGGGGGTACAACATTGATTCGGGTACCAGTACCCGGGCAGCCATGTGATAGACACAATCCACATCCTGCAAAAGCGTCCACAACTTCGGACGGTCATTGACGTCACCGCGCGTGAAATGGACCTCAGGCAAAAGCACCGAAGGATCGCCGGTGGAACAATCGTCAACACCCCGAACGGAGTGACCCTCCCGCGCGAGTGTGTTGGCAAGGGATGAGCCGAGAAATCCAGCAGCGCCGGTAATGAGAAATCGCATTGTGTTTTCTTCCGTGTTATCTGTGAAAGATGTATCTGGATTATAGCATGGAGTGAAATTGTTATAATCCTGTCCGTTTCATGCCAAAATACGACAAATTGGCTAAAAAAGATATTAAAATCGACATACCCGAAACCCTTACTCTATATTATTATTAATTGCGAAGCGATAAAGCGCTTGATACTTTTTTCAGGAGGAAACCATGTCAAAAACAATCGATGACTTAAAAGCCGCATTTGCGGGGGAATCACAGGCCAACCGGAAATACCTTGCTTTCGCTAAGAAAGCAGATGAAGAAGGGTTTCCTCAAGCGGCTAAATTGTTCCGCGCGGCTGCCGAGGCTGAAACCGTTCATGCGCACAATCATCTTAAAGCAATGGACGGAATTGGAAGCACCCTGGATAATTTAAAGGAAGCTATGGGTGGTGAAACGTATGAGTATGAATCCATGTATCCTCCGATGGTAAAGGATGCAGAAGAAGAAGGTAATAAAAAAGCCGAACGCAGTTTCAAATACGCGATGGAAGTGGAAAAAATCCACGCGGAAATGTACAAAGAAGCTATTAAGAACATTAACTCAAAAGAAGAAGTTTATGATTACTTTGTGTGCCCGGTGTGTGGTTTTACCGCCCCAAAATACGCGCCGGATAAATGCCCGATCTGCGGCGCACCCGGTACAAAATTCATTAAAGTTGTCTAAAAGCTGATATATAGGAGTAAAATAGTCCGGTATTAATTACCGGACTATTTTAATAAGGAGGGGTATTATGCCCTGGCAACAAGTGTATGATCCATTGAATAATACATTTTTAACGACACTGGCAGCCATTACACCCGTAGTGATTTTGTTGGGATGTCTGGCTGTTTTTCATGTCAAAGCGCATTACGCGGCTTTACTTGGGTTATGTGCCGCACTGGTAGTCTCCATTGCGATTTTTGGCATGCCTGTACCCCAGGCTGCCGCCGCGACCGTGTTCGGTGCTCTATACGGGCTTTTACCTATCGGTTGGATTATCGTCAATGTGATCTTCTTGTATCAGTTGGCTAACCGAAAGGGCGCGTTTAATATTTTGCAGGATAATCTGACCTCCATCACCCAGGACAGGCGGCTTCAATTACTGCTGGTTTCGTTTTGTTTTGGCGCGTTCTTTGAAGGAGCGGCCGGTTTCGGTACTCCGGTCGCCATCACGGCATCCATGTTGATCGGACTGGGCTTTGGCCCGTTGCAGGCTTCTGGACTGTCGTTAATTGCCAATACAGCACCCGTTCCATTTGCCGCCCTCGGCACGCCCATTCTGGCATTGCAGGCAGTCACCGGTTTTGACCTGCAAACGTTGAGCTCGGTCATCGCGTGGCAGTTATTGCTTTTCGATATCATTATTCCTTTCTGGTTGATCTGGGCTTTTGCCGGATGGAAACGAATGCTTGAAATTTGGCCGGCTCTGCTGGTGGCCGGCTTGTCATTTGGTATCACCCAGATCATTATTGCCACATTGCATGGCCCGTGGCTGGTGACGATCGCCGGTTCGCTGGTCTCTATTGGATCACTGGTGCTCTTTCTTAAGCGTTGGAAACCAGAGCGTATTTTCCGATTTGAGTCTGATCCGGTTGTTCAAACCGAGATCAAAAAACACGCATACACCCGTAACCAGACTCTACAGGCCTGGCTTCCATGGGTGGTGCTCTCTTTGATGATCTTTATCTGGGGTCTGCCTCCGGTTAAAGCCTGGTTTGACTCATTCTCCACGATAAAAATTCCCGTTCCGTTCCTGCATGAACTGGTACAGCGGATGCCTCCCGTGGTTCCTTCACCCACCACAGAAGATGCGATATTTAACCTCAATTTCCTATCTGCCACCGGTACAGGCATATTGTTTGCCGCTTTGATTTCGGCTCGAATACTGGGGTATGGCTTACGCGAAACATTGCATGTCTATGGTTCAACGATCAAGCAGGTGCGTTATTCTCTTCTGACGATCATGGCCATGCTGGCTCTCGGGTATGTGACCCGTTACTCGGGATTGGACGCCTCTCTCGGTTTAACGTTTGCTCTCACCGGATGGTTGTATCCCTTCTTTGGCACCCTTTTGGGCTGGCTGGGTGTGGCGTTGACCGGGTCTGATACGTCATCCAATGTGCTGTTCGGCAGTTTGCAAAAATTGACGGCCGGGCAGGTGGGAGTCAACCCGGTGTTGATGGCGGCGGCTAATAGCTCCGGCGGTGTGATGGGAAAAATGATCGACGCGCAGAGCATTGTGGTAGCGAGTACAGCCACCAAATGGTACGGCCATGAAGGGGATATTCTTCGGTATGTGTTCTTCCATAGTATTGCCCTGGCTGTTCTCGTCGGGTTGGTAGTGATGGCCATGGCCTATATTCCCGGTCTGGCAGTATTAATCCCGGCTGGATAAGCTCAGGGATAATTAAGATCATTAATTAACTGTATCCTTACGGCTTAAATTCACCCGCCTTGTATAATGAGACAAAACATGTCAAAGCGGGTGAATTATGCCTGATTATGGGGCACTTCGTGAATTAAGAAAATTTGTGGCACCCGAATTTGTGTTTGGGGTGGGTGCTCGCAACCTGGTCGGGCGGTATGCCGTCAATTTTGCGATCAATAAGGCATTGGTGGTATCGGATGAAGGGGTTGAAAAAGCCGGCTGGTTGGATTCAGTACTTCATTCTTTGCGTGATGAAGGCGTTCAAGCCGAAGTTTTTACCAGTGTACATTCCAATCCACGTGATTTTGAGGTTATGGATGGCGCCGACCTGTACCAGAAAAAGAACTGTCAGGCTGTTATCGCGGTAGGCGGCGGCAGCCCGATGGACTGTGCCAAGGGGATTGCCATAGTAAGCTCAAATATGGGTAATATTTTAAACTTTGAAGGGGTGGATGAAGTTGCTAATCCCGGGCCACCGCTGATCTGCATTCCCACTACGGCTGGCAGCTCGGCAGATGTATCGCAATTTGCCATTATCAATGATATTAAACGATCGGTAAAAATTGCCATAATCAGTAAAGCGGTTGTACCTGACGCGGCGTTAATTGACCCGGAAACCACGGTGACCATGGACCCATATCTGACAGCCTGTACCGGGTTGGACGCGCTTACGCATGCTATTGAAGCTTATGTTTCAAATGCTCAATCTCCGGTTACAGATCTTCATGCCCGTGAAGCCATCAACCTGGTGTGGCACAATCTGCTGCCTGCCATAAACCATCCTGATGATCTGGATGTGCGCTGCCGGATGATGCTGGGTAGTATGGATGCGGGCCTGGCTTTTTCCAATGCCAGTCTGGGCGCCGTACATGCTATGGCCCACTCGCTGGGTGGATTTCTGGACCTTCCTCATGGGGAATGTAACGCGCTTCTGCTGGAACATGTGATTGATTTTAATTTTGACGCGGCTATTGAGCGTTATGTTTCGATCGGCCGGGTAATGGGACTGGAGGTGGATGTAAACGACCCTGAACAGTCTCGCAAAAATCTGGTTCAGGGAATACATGAGTTCAGGGTGGCAGCCGGTGTTGACCGCACTCTCGGTCAGATTGGTGTTATCACCAGCGCTCTCGATGAATTATCGGTAAAAGCCTTTCGTGATCCATGCCTTGTTACCAATCCGAAAAGTACGACTGTTGTTGATATAAAGGGTATCTACACAAATGCCTGCTGATGATGATGCCCGCGATTCCCTGAGAGACCGGATCATCGGACTGGGGGAAAAATCGATCCACAAGAGCTACTACCCGGAATTAAAAAACCGACTGGCGGAGTTGGAACGGTTTCGTTCCATGTTGGATCAAAGCTCGAATATTATTTTTATCGTTAACTTCCCTGATTTCATCATATTCGATGTTACATCACCGGTTGCTTCGCAACTGGGATGGAATCCGGAAGACCTTATCGGAACATGTTTTTGGGACATTGTTCAGACCGATGTTCGTAAATATATCGAAAAACACTTTGACACTGAATGGCATAAAAGCGAAAAACGAGAAGTTTTTATTTCGTATGTGCGAGAGACCATTCCACTGGAATTCAGCTGCTCCCCAGTAACATTGGATGGGCATCAATATGTGATCATTGTAGCTCAGGAGATCAGTCAACGGATCAAGGCGGAACAACAAATTCAACAACAATTGATCCAACTTGATACATTACACCGCATCGATAATTTGATAACAGCCAATCTTTCTCTACCCGATCTTCTGAATGGTGTTCTGGAGGAAGTCCGCGCCGTATTAAAAGCGGATGCCGCGGCGATCTATACGTTCGATAACCCTGAAGTTTTGCGGTGTATGGCATATAGTGGAACTCAAATTTCTATGGATGATATTCCAGATGAAATTCCCCGAGGGCTTTTTCCTGATCTTATTTCTGGTAAGCGGATTTCATTGAATACCGACGGCTCAGATACGAACAGGTTGGTGATCATAAAAAACCGGATCCGGCAAAATGGTTTCACTGGATATGTGGGAGAGCCCTTATCCTCCAGTGGAAAAGTGAAAGGAATATTGGAGATCTATTTTCTCAATCATTTCGATATCACTAAAGAGTGGGCTTCGTTGCTGGGACGGTTATCTGCCCAGGTGACTGTGGCTGTTGACAAAAGTCAGTTGTACCGGAATTTACAAAACGCGTACATCGAGCTAAACCAGGCGTATGATCAGACACTGGCGGGTTGGGTAGCCGCCCTTGAATTGCGCGAGAGGGAAACGGCTGTCCATAGTCGTCAGGTGGTTGAGATGACAGTCAAATTAGCGCACATGATGGGGATCAAAGGAGATGAACTGAAGCATGTGTGGCGGGGGGCATATTTACATGATATTGGCAAGATGGCTATCCCGGATGCCATCCTGCTCAAACCTGGACCTTTATCCGAGGATGAGTGGGAGGTCATGCGTCAGCATCCATCGCTTGCTTATCAGATGTTATCCGGCATTTCTTATCTTAAACCGGCGCTGGATATTCCTTATGGTCATCATGAAAAGTGGGATGGTACCGGTTATCCCCGCGGCCTCGCGGGTGAAAACATCCCATTGCCCGCAAGAATATTTTCCGTTGTGGATGTCTGGCAGGCGTTGACGTCTGACCGTGTGTACCGTAAAGCCTGGCCTGAACAAAATGCCATTGATTATATTATCGATCATTCGGGTACTCATTTTGATCCAAAAGTAGTGGAAGCTTTTTTGTCATTGATAAATAAAAACAGGGATAAGCCGGTTTGACATACAAATACAGATTAGAATTATCGTTAAAGAAAGACGCGTTTTTGCACGAAAACTGTGATATATACCCATTATTCTTCCGGTAGAGATTTTCTACCAGAGTTATTATTAGGAAAGTCTATTTTATTATGGCCAACGCATTACCCGTTATCGCGTTTGATCTGGATGGAACGCTGATAACCCATGACCTGAAAATTCATCCAGCCGATGTGGCTATGTTGACCATCCCGGATCCGCCGGCTGTCTTTGTGCCCACTACCGGACGTACCCTGTTCTCAATTCGTAATCTGTTTAAGACGCACGGGATCCTGGGTGATGCCCCCATGCACTTTCCGGCTGTGTTGCAAAATGGTTCACTGGTCGTCAACAGCGGTGAAGAACGTTTGTTATATAAAACGTTCGCGCCTGACGTTCAGGCAAACCTGATCAAAGTGCTCCTTTCACGGCCAGACGTTTCGTTCATGTTGTTCAATGATGACCGGATGCGTATGATGAATCCCACACCGTACGGAGAAGCCACAACGAGTTATTATCAATTCAAGCCTGAACGCTATGATCCAGATGAACCAGATGAACCCTGTTCGAAAATCATCTGCCTGGCGCCGACTGTTGAAATATTGAATGAGATTCGCGATTTAATCCGCGAATTTGATCTGGAACTTGCCACCAGTAAAACGACCATACTTGAAATGAATCCTCCGGGCGTCAGTAAAGGAGCCGCGTTGGAATATCTGGCTGATTGCAAAGGATGGAATACTAACCGGGTGTTTTGTGCAGGAGATGGCGAAAATGATCTTGAAATGTTTCGCCGCTTCCCGATTTCTTTTACTCCACATACCACTCCCGATACCATCAAAAGACAGGTCTCGTATGTTGTCGATATTCGTGAAAACGGATTGCTGAGATCTATTTTGCAACTGATAGAACGTGAAGGTTTATAAATCGAGAGTCTAAACAATTGTCACTGCACATGAGCCGTATTTTACAAATATCGTCCTGGGATGTGCGTTTTGTCAATTATTGACGGTATTTAGCTGGCTGCCACAGGTATATAGCCGGTGAATCGCAGTCTGAGTAGCGATCAGGCACCTTTGTTCCACGAACCCAGTTCGATCAGGTTGCCATCCGGATCCATGATCATGGAAGAATGCATACCCCATGGTTCATCACGTGGAGGGTAAACGATTCTCGCTCCTGCCGCGGTGATTCGGGCGAATTCGCGGTCAACATCGGCCGACGCAGGGAAGTCAATGGCCAATTCGAAGGTGCCGTTCAATCCGTCAGGGAAAGAAGGAGTTTGCCCGAGCAAGCCCGGAAGCTGTGACCGTTCATACATGGAAAACCGGACACCATCATTCTTAAATTCGGCATACGGTCCATTTCCATCCCAGTCGATGGCAAAGCCCAAAACGTCTCGGTAGAAGGTAACCATTTTCGAGAGATCTTTGGTGAAAACACCGATCATATCTATTCTTGTAGACATTATTTTTTTTCCTTCTTCCTATTTTTCAGGCAGATGAAATAAAGCTGGAGGACCCTCAGTTCATTAAAATCCACCGCGCCATTAAGCATGGAATAAGCCGGGGTGAGAGATTCGGATCCTTTTTCTTCAAATACTTTCAGCACTTTTTCCCGGATAGTCGGATTTACATGTGAAAAAGTCAGGAACCGCTCAGGATTTGGAATTATTTCACCACATTTCGCGTACTTCACCAGATGCCCAAAAATGGTTTGCGGTTGAACATTGTGCTTTCTGGCCAGATCTTCTATCGATGTTCCCTGGATGAATTCTTTTGAAACGTTCACAAAACGTGGATGTTTCTCATTGATTTCGCGCAGCGATTCCGGACTTGAATATCCGTGTTTGGGTATTTCTTCCAATTTATGTTCTTTACAGAAACGGTCGATTTCTTTCAAGAACGCGTCACCAAAGCGTTCGCTTTTGACAGAACCCACTCCGTGGATCTGCTTCAGTGAGTACAGGTTTTTCGGCCGGTACGCGGCCATCTCCACCAGGGTCCGGTCCGCGAAGATGGCATATGGAGGAATGTGTTCGCGGTCAGCTATGGCTTTTCGGAGTTGCCGGAGTGCCTCATACAGGCCGTTATCCACTTCTGGCATCCGTTTGCGCCTGACCGAAGAACTGGTCTGAGGCTCTCCATAATTCTGATTACCAATCGAATATCCGCGCGGTTCACCATAGCTTTGCCGGCTGCCCGAAGCTGGACTGTCTTTGTAATCATCAAATAAGGAACGCTGAGGTTTGGGTTTGACAGCGGTGATGGTCTGGCGGGAGCGCAGGGCTTCCATAGCCGGTTCGGTCAGTTTCAATGAATTATATTCACCGGCCTTTTCAATGAAGTGAAGGTTGATCAACTGATCAGCCAGAGTGAGCCAATCCTTTTTGGTGCGGTCCCGGCCTATACCGAATGTTGAAAGAGCCTGATGGTTGTGTAACTTTACCTTTTCGGTTTCAATGCCCATAAGGATATCGACGATATGCTGCACTCCGAAGACTTCACCGCTGCGTTTGACGCATGACATAAACTTCTGCGCCGGAATGGTGATATCCACCATCTTGTCTTCAGCAGCCATACACCAGTCGCAATGGCCGCATTTTTCGTCTTTGTATGTTTCTCCAAAATATGCCAGTAACGGCTTCCGGCGGCATCCGGATGCTTCCACATAGCGCAGCATGGCATCCAACTGCTCTTCAGCTGCAAGGCGTTCCTTGCCGGATTTGCTGCGGATGATGTACTGCAGTTTGTTTTTATCGCCATAGCTGAACAAGAGGCGGCATGTGGCTGGCTGACCGTCACGACCGGCGCGGCCGATTTCCTGATAATACCCTTCCAGGCTTTTGGGAAGGTCATAATGCAGAACGTAACGCACATCCGGTTTGTTGATGCCCATACCAAACGCGACTGTAGCCACTATGATATTGACATCATCCCGAATAAAGGCATCTTGATTCTTCTTACGCTGCGCGTCATCCAACCCGGCATGGTAGGGAAGGGCGGAATATTTGCGGCGGATGAGTTCGTCCGCCAGTCCGTCAACCTGATTGCGGGAGAAGCAGTAGATGATGCCCGGCCGGCCGGGATATTGCTCGATCATCTCCACCGCCTGTGCCACCGCATTGGTTTTATCAACTACTTCGATGATCAGGTTTTTGCGATCAAAACTGGAAAGAAATTCGTTATGGTCCGTGAAACCCAGCGATTTTTTAATATCGGCGCGCACTTTCTGGGTGGCGGTAGCCGTCAATGCCAGACAGGTGACGTTTTTCAACGATTTGCGTACGTTGATGATCTCGCGGTATTCCGGCCGGAAGTCATGACCCCACTCCGAGATGCAGTGGGCTTCGTCCACCACCAGCAGGTCAACTTTGACGTTCTCCAGCAGACTGGAGATGCGGTCTGTGCGCAGTGTTTCAGGCGCCATGTAGATCAGCTTAGAATGGCCCTTGAGCACTTTCTCGGTGTTCTTGAAGTACTCACTGGCAGCCAGCGAACTGTTCAACGTGACCGCTGGAATGCCCAGTTGTTTCAACTGGTCGATCTGGTCTTTCATCAATGCGATCAGCGGTGAAACAACAACCGTCAGCCCGGGCTGCAAGAGAGCCGGTATCTGGTAGCACAGCGATTTGCCGCCGCCGGTCGGCATGATGGCAAGAGTATCTTTTTTCTGAAGTACATTCTCAATGACCTCTTTCTGACGGGGAAGGAAGTCATCGTAGCCGAAGGTTTCTTTAAGGATGGATTGAGGAGTAGGTACCATATTTTGAGAATCATTAGAAAAAGAGACAGCGGATCACCCGCTGTCTCCAAATGTACCATAGAATACATATTCTATGAATGGCTAATGAGAATTATTTACTGGAACAAAACCAGTGCCTTTTCCATCACGATCCACATGGCGTATGCCAGCGGGAAGCCTACGGCTGACCATGCCAGGAACACATAGACGGGATGGGCAGCTTCACCGGTAATCCCCGGTCTTGATTCGCGTATCTCCTCTTCCAGGCGGGCTTCGCGGTCGCGCGCCAGTTTGCGTTCCTGTTCAAGCTCTTCCGCGCTCATGAAGTGTTTGTCGTCCACCGGGCGTACCAGCAGGTTGCAGATCAGTCCGACAACCAGAAGCCCTGCCAGAATATACATGGTCACGTTATAGACTTGCGCGGTGGGAACTCCCTGATTGAGCTGGTATTCGCGGATGTAATTCACCAGAACCGGGCCAAGAACACCGGCTGTCGCCCAGGCTGTGAGCAGGCGGCCGTGAATGGCGCCCACCATCTGGGTGCCGAACATATCCGCGAGGTAGGCGGGAATCGTGGCGAAGCCGCCGCCATACATTGACAGAATGATACAGAAAAAGGCAACAAAAAGCGCCAGATTGCCGGTAGCGCTTAATGTTGGAATAGACGCGTATAGGATGATACCCAGCAGGAAAAACACGGTGTAGGTGTTTTTTCGACCAATGTAATCGGATAATGATGCCCACACGAAGCGGCCGGCAATATTGAACAGTGACAGCAACCCGGTAAACCCGGCTGCCACAGTGGCGATTTGTGCTTTCTGCGCGGCTGTAAGATCATTGAATTCGGTCACAAGGCCAATAAGCCGGCCGCCGAACACTTCCTGTAAAAGCGGCGAAGCCATTCCCAGGATACCGATACCGGCAGTCACATTAAGGCACAAAACCGCCCAGATCAACCAGAACTGCGGGATGACCCAAATATTGCGCGCGTGAACATGGTGTTTGGTGATCATCACATTGGCTTTCGCGTTTACCGGAGGATTCCAGCCTTTGGGCTTCCAACCGAGAGGGGGGATGCGGTAGCCGAAAGCTCCGGCCATCATGAATACAAAGTAGACCGCTGCCATTACCAGAAAACTCTGCCACACACCCACCCCGGTCGGTGACGCGAAATGGTTGATAAGAAAATCGGCAAATGGCGCTCCGACCAGAGCGCCGCCGCCAAAGCCCATGATCGCCATGCCTGTGGCCATACCGCGCCGGTCAGGGAACCATTTGATCAGAGTGGAAACGGGAGAGATGTAACCGAGTCCAAGACCGATGCCCCCGATCACACCGGAGCCGATCCACAACATCCAGATCTGGTGCAGGTAGACGCCCAGTGCTGATATCACCAGTCCGCCGCACCAGCACAACGCGGAGACGAATCCTGCTTTGCGCGGCCCGGCATGTTCCAGCCAGGAACCCCAGATGGCGGCGGAAGATCCCAGGAAGACAAAGAACATGGTAAACATCCAGCCCAGCATGGAAATCGGCCAGTCACAGTTTGTTGCAACGATCCTGGCAAAGAAGCTCATGTCAGCCGGACAGACAACTGGCTTAGTGACACCAATAGCCTTAGACAAAGGAAGCCAAAACACGGAAAAACCATAGGCCATACCGATGCAAAGGTGAATAGCCAATGCCGCCGGAGGAACGAACCAGCGGTTAAAGTTTGGTCCGGCAATGGTGCGTTCCTTTGCCAGAAAATCAAAATTTAGCATACTATCCTGTCTCCTTTTAGTAATGATCTGCTTTACAATCCATTTGGCGATGGGTTGATATGAACGGAGGGAAGGGAATTTCGGCGGGATCGTATGAGTAAGTAATTCGCGACCGCTGGATCAGTGGTGATACCGCGGCACGATTTGGGTTATCTATCAGTAATGGGGAATTGCGTGCGCTGCCAGTCAACGAGGATGATGCCGGCTGTTGGCGTCAATTTTACTCTATCCGCAGCCCTAATTTGCAGGCAGTATTTGAACCTTCTTTGCGGAGATCTTTGCCAATTAATACGCGTTCGAGATTAGCGGGTAAATTCTTGATCCGCCGCCCTGTGGCATGGGCTATTGCGTTGACGATGGCCGGCGCGGCCGGTACCAACCCGGGTTCTGCGATGTTCTTGGCGCCGTATGGTCCATCGGCGAAAGGTTTTTCCACGAATGTTCCCACAATATCCGGCACATCCATCGAGGTGGGGATGAGGTATTCATCAAAATTGACTGCCTGAATGTACCCCTGGTCGTAATCAACGCGTTCCATAAGGGCATACCCGAGACCCTGAGTAATCCCACCGAATACCTGCCCGAGAGCGCCCTGCGGAAAAATGATTGTACCCGTGTTGTGTGCCGCCCAGTAATTCGTGACTTCCACTTTTCCCGTACCGGTATCTACAAGTACTTCGGCGATCTGAGCTCCGTAGTGGTACGCAAAGTATGGTTTGCCGCTGCCGCTTTCAAATGACCAGTGATTCTCCGGCGCGTTCCAGCGACCTTCTGTGGATAAGACAAGCCCCATTTCACGGGCGTGATCTACCACATCATCAAAGGTCACAGGTTCTTCGTCCGGGCCAATGTAATTTTCTCTGTCGCGGATCACATCCACAATAGAACAGTGCAACATATCGGCGGCAGCGGTAAGTAAAAGTGAGTCCATGCGCATGGCGGTCACACGGGTGGCGTTGCCGCCCAGTACTGTGGCACGCGAGGCGACAGTAGGGCCGCTGGCTTTGGCTGTGTTGGTATCGGGCCGCAGCATATGGATACGGGATGGATTGATACCCAGCGTCTCGGCGGCGATCAATGTATAGACGGTACGCGAGCCGTTGCCGTAATCCGTCAACCCGGATGTAAGCGTGAGGGTGTGGTCATCGTTAATGCGAAGCGTGCCAACGGCAAAATCCTTGCCCTCGGCGCCCAGCGACATGCCGTGGAATACGGCCGCCACACCAATACCCCGCCGGAATTCGCCGGGTTGGGCGGGGCGTGAGTGTTCTTTATCGTATAGTTCGCGGCGTTTGTCCCAGTCAGAAATGCGGCGTACCTGTTCAAGGCAATCCGCGATGGCCACGTCATCGCCCAGTTTTTGCCCGTGCGACGTGGTGTCACCGGGGCGCAGGCAGTTTTTGAGGCGCAGGTCGATGGGATCCATTTTCAAGCGTTCGGCGATCTCGTCCACCGCGAGTTCAATGGCGAAGCACACTTCGGTGTTACCGAAGCCGCGAAAGGCACCGGCAAAACCATTATTCGTGTAGACAACATCTGTATCCACGTGGCAGGCCTGGTAGCGGTACGGTCCCATCGCGTGGATGGTCGACCGCCAGGCGGTAAACGGTGTTATTGCCGCGTACCCGCCAGAATCGACAATCCCGTGAAAACGGCAGGCCTTCAGGGTTCCGTCTTTTAACGCACCCACCCGGTATTTCATCACCATGGCATCACGTTTATATGATGCGATCATGGATTCTTCTCGTGATAGCACCATCTTGACCGGTTTACCGGCAGCCAGCGCCAATCGGGCAGTCTGGGCGATGGTCTGGTACATGGTATCGTCTTTACCGCCAAACGCGCCGCCAACATACGGCTGGATGACCCGCACATCTTCTTCCGCCAGTCCCAGGGTTTTGACCAGATTATCGCGCGCGATGAATGGACTCTGGCAGCCGGCGTATACGGTCACGCCGCTGCTCCCGGGCCAGGGAACAGCGACCGCACCTTCCGTTTCAAGGTAAGCGTGTTCCTGGTGCATGGTGGTGTATTCATCGTCGATCACCACATCACAGGAATCCAGTACGGGGTCAGGTTCTCCCTGACGCACGATGTAATTGATAAGCAGATTCCCACGAGGATAATCTTCAACATCGGGTGGTCTTTCACCCACCAGAGGAGCTTCAGGGTTAAGGGCGTTACGCGGGTCAAACACTCCGGGCAAGGGGGCGAGTTCCACTTTCAATGCACTTAAAGCGGCTTGCAGTGAATCTTCATTATCTGCGGCAATGGCCACAATGGGGTCGCCGGTGTAGCGCACGCGTTCATGCGCCAGCATATACATATCAACGATCGGGAAACCGAAACGGCCGTGGTCAACAAAGTCATCACAGGTAATGATGGCGCGAACGCCGGGAATTTTCCGGGCTTCCGATGTATCTATCGAAACAATCCGGCCATGCGGTATTGGGCTTCGATAACACCGCGCCACAAGCATACCCGGCAGGTAATAATCACCGGTAAATCGGGCTGTACCCATAACTTTTTCCAGAGCGTCCACCCGGTTAGCCGGCTTACCGATAAACTGACGATCAGTCATGGCTGGCCTTCTCCTGTCTCCTGACAGCAGTCGCTTCAATCGCGTCCACAATCTGTTGGTAACCTGTGCAGCGGCACAAATTGCCGGCAATTCCTTCACGGATTTCTCTGCGGGATGGATTGGGGTTATTTTTTAAGATTGCCTCGCCGGCCAGAACCATTCCAGGAGTGCAAAAACCGCATTGCACCGCGCCGTATTCAATGAAAGCCTGTTGCAGGTCATTAGGACCACCATCCGGCGCGTGTATCCCTTCAATGGTGACCACATCACGCCCGTTTGCCTGAGCCGCCAGAACCAGACATGAATTCACCAGTTTGCCATCCAGTAACACGGAACAGGCTCCGCATTCACCCACACCGCAGCCTTCTTTGGTGCCGATCAGATGAAGGTGGTCCCGCAAAAAATGGAGTAGAGAGATATCGGCAGGGGCTTCGGCGGCAATCCGAGTCCCATTAACGGTCAGTTCAAATCTCATGCCGCCTCCATCTCACCCATGTTGATTTGGAAAACACGGGCCAATGCGCGTGTTGTCATGGCAGCCAGCGCGGGAACTTTATATTCAGACGACCAACGCAGGCCGGAAAGTTTGATCATCTCATCTGTCGCCAGTTTACCGGTGTTTCGTAATAGTTCAGGAGTAGGGATCTTTCCCAGCAGGCTGGCTTCCACGTCTTTGAACCGGCAGATCGTAGGCGCGGCCGAACCGGTAACGAAGTGGGCCTCAATCACTTTGCCTTCACCATCAAGCCTGCCGAGCGCGGCAACCGTAAGGCGTGATATGGCCATAGCGTTACGCCGCCCCAATTTGAGGAAAACACCCCGAGACCCTTCCGGCGGAATGATGTAGCTTAGAGAGACAAGTAACCCGCCCGGTGGTATGCGTGTTTTGTTAGGGCCCAGAACCAGTTCACTCACCGACCAGTTGAATTCTTCATTGGCTGTTAACACCCTGGCGGAGGCATCAAGGCAAACCAACGCGGGCAGCGAATCGGCGCAGGCTGCGGCATTGGCTACATTGCCCCCGATAGTACCCATATTTCGTATCTGCACCGCGCCGACCGTCTTGCAGGCATCCGCCAGAATAGGCGCGGTCTTTTGAATCACCGGACTGGCGATCACATCTGTGAAAGACGTGGCGGCCCCGATGGTTACAACGTCACCCTTTTGTTCAATTCGGCGCATTTCAGGGATCAGTGTGATATCCACCACTCGATCGCAAAGGTCTGGTTTATGGCGCAACAACAGAATCAGATCCGTGCTGCCAGCCAGTGGACGGCTTCTGACCCCCGGCTCATTGAGCAACTGAACAGCGTTCTGAATATTTTGTGCCCGAATATATGAGAATCGTTCCATACACTCTCCGTTACCGGTAATTTCGGGTTAGTTTGAACGTTGTAAAGCCTCTTCCATGGATATTCCAGCCATCATCAGCCCGATCTGTTCTACAGTGGCGGAATCTCGGTCGACGATGCCCATGATATTGCCTTCATAGATGACGGCTATCCGGTCAGATAATGTTCGTATCTCATCCAGGTCTTCAGAAATGAGCAAGATGGCCGTTCCGGAATCGCGCTGCAACAGCAAGCGCTCATGGATATATTCCGTCGCTCCGATATCTACCCCACGGGTGGGTTGGGCAGCGATCAATACTTTAGGTTTGCGAGCCAACTCGCGGGCAAGAATTAATTTTTGGATATTTCCACCGGACAGATTCTTTACCGGAGTATCGAGCCCCGGAGTTTTTACCGTAAACTCCCGGATCATCCGTGACGCGAAGGCTTCCATTCGGGGAAAATCAAGAAAAATGCCGCGTGTAAATTCAGGAGACGCGTGATCCTGTAAGAAGAGATTCTCCTGGACTGAAAACTCACGGATGGCTCCATCACGCATACGTTCTTCTGGTATGTATGCCAATCCGGAACGCACCCGATCAATCAAGGGTAATGCTGTAATTTCTGATTGGTCAAGGTATATATGTCCGGAAGTGGCTTTTCGCAAACCTGAGAGGCACTCGGCCAGTTCGCGCTGGCCGTTTCCAGATACTCCTGCCAGACCGATGATCTCACTTCCATGAATTTCAAGATCGATCCCGCGCAAGACCTCGGTTCCTCGGTCACCCATGGCACGGAGGTTCTCGATTCTTAAGCGGACCGGCCCGGTTTTTACCGGCTGCGGAGCAATTTTCTTCATTTCACGCCCGACCATCATTTTTACCAGGTCATTGCGTGTCATTTCTTTTGTCGGCCGGGTTCCAATGACCTGACCATCTCGTAGAACAGTCACGCGGTCACTGATCTCCATCACCTCATGCAATTTGTGCGAGATGAAAACCAAAGCGTGACCTTCATTCACCATTCGTTTTAATGTGGCAAATAGGTCTTTTACTTCTTGCGGGGTCAATACGGCGGTAGGCTCATCAAGAATGATGAGACTGGCGCCGCGGAAAAGGGCTTTTATGATCTCCACACGCTGCTGTTCGCCAACCGAAAGCTGCCAGACGTATGCGGATGGATCGACTTTCAGACCATATGCCTGTGAAAGTTCTTTTATCCGGTTGGATACAGTGGAGAGGTCTAACAATGGTTCGTGTTTTGATTTCAAACCCAGAATGACATTTTCTGCCACGGTAAGGGTAGGAACCAGCATGAAATGTTGATGGATCATTCCAATACCGGCGCGAATTGCGTCAGCGGGTGAATGGAATGTGACAGGCTTACCATCAATCATAATTTCGCCTTCATCCGGTTTGTATAGTCCGAATAACTGGCGCATCAATGTGCTTTTGCCAGCGCCGTTTTCTCCCAGCAGGGCATGAACCTCACCGGCTTTAACATCAAAGCAGACTTTGGAGTTGGCCAGAACACCCGGGAAGCGTTTGACAATATTGCACATTTCAACATGTTCAATTTTGTGCTGCCCGAAAATTGTTTTTTCTGCCGGCATAACTAACCTCGAAGGTGAAATTATGAATGAAGGAAAGGATTTCCCTCCCCTCCGGGTAAACAGAGGGGAGGGAATAATCAACAATATTGTTTATGGTTCAACTTTGATCTTGCCGTCTTTTATGCCGGCAATGGCTTTTTCCGCCGCTGCTTTAACATCATCCGGCAGTTTGTAATCGGGGTTGAAGGCGACCTTCAAACCGTCATTTTTGAGCTGCAGAACGTATTTCTCGCCGCCCAGTTTACCTTTAGCGCGCTTGGCAATGATATCTTTCAACATTCCAGTCCAATCGTAGACCTGGCTGGCAACAACAATTTCTTTAGCCAGCGAGGCCTGGTCAGCCTGGGTGCCAAACCACAGAACGCCGCCTTTATCTTTAGCAGCGCCGATGGAACCAACCACAGACTGGGAGGAACCGGTCAGAACATCCGCGCCGGCAGCGATGTGGGTCTTGGCAGCTTCGGTCATCAAAGCAACGTCTGAGAAGGAGCCGGTCCAGGTTTTGGAGACGGAGATTTTCTTGTCAACGGATTCGACACCCTGTACGAAACCGTCAATGTAGGTTTTGGCATCGCCAACTTCGATAGGACCGGTCACGCCGATCTTCTTGCTCTTTGACAGCATGGCGGCCATCACGCCATTGATATAGCCGCCTTCTTCCGCGGCGGCAGTGTAGGCGTATACGTTATCAAGGCCGAATGTGTTGACATCGGTACCCCAGGCAAATGTTGTTTCAGGGAAGTCGGGGGCTATTTCCTGAACAGATGCGCCGTATTGTGAACCGTGAGCGATCACAATATCAAAACCTTCGCTGGCATAATCGCGAATGGCTGCCGCGGCATCGGGGACTTTAAACATGTTCTCAGTGTATTTCAATTCCATGGCTTTTTCACCGCCCATTTCTTTTTGTACAGCTTTCAAGGCGGAGAACATGGATTGACTGAACGCCATATCGGTTGTGGCGCTGGGCATGATCACGGCAACACGGAGCGGTTTGGTTTCGGCTGCCACGGTGATGGAAGGAGACGGAATCCAGGCAGCAACTAGCAATGTGACCAGTACTGCTGCGAAAAACAAACGTTTGATGCTCATCAAATCCTCCTTAATTAATTGAACTACTTGAGTGGGTTAACTTTCGCCTCGTTCAAAAGGCTTGTTCAATGCGGCTGGTTGACGGGCCCGATTAACCGTCACGGCCAGAGCCGCGATTGTCAGAAGATAGGGCAGCATAACTGCCACGTCTGATGGAATATTCACACCCAGAACTTGCATCCACAACTGGAAGGCATTTACCGTGCTGAAGAGCAGCGCGCCACCCATAATGCCAAGTGGTTTCCACCCGCCAAAATACACCAGCGCCACGGCGATAAATCCCATACCCGCCGTAAGATTATCCTGGAACAGGTTGAGTAGAGAAATGGACAGCGATGCCCCGGCTATTCCGGCCAGCATCGCGCCGACACATACACTTATGTATCGGACTTTATCTACATTGACACCCAGCGAATCCGCGGCAGCCGGGTTCTGACCCACAGATTTGATCATCAATCCCCAGCTTGTTTTATCCAATACCCACCAGGCAATGGGAACCAGAAGGAATCCCCCGTATACCAGCAAACTGTGATTAAACAAGATCTCGCCGATAAATGGGATATCGCCCAGTAAGGGAATTTTTACAGGCTGAAATCCTGTGACTGTTTTTACCGTACCCACCAGAACATTGAACAACAGGCTGGAAAGACCCAGTCCGAACATATGCAACCCGATTCCACTGATGCCCTGTTCGGCTTTTAATGTGACACTGATGAACGACATCAATAATCCCATCACCAATCCGGTAAGGATGGCTGCCAGCAAACCAAGCCAGATGTTTCCGGTGTTTAAGACGATAAAGAAAGCGGCGAAAGCTGTGATCAACATGGTACCGTCAACCCCCAGATTGACGACTCCCGAGGATTGCGCAAATGCTTCTCCAACAGCGGCGTATAGATAAGGTGTGGCCAGACGAATGGCAGATGTCAAAATTCCAATGATTACACCCGAAGTAAGAATACCTTCCATCAGGTCACCTCAGTTTCTTTGATTGCGGCGATTTTTCGTCGAGAAGCCCATCGTTTTGACCAGATCGATGAACCGACGACAAACAGGACAACAAGACCAAGAATGGCCGTTATCAAGGCGGATGGAACTTGAGTGGCGCGCTGCATTTTATCGGCACCAACCAGCAGTCCCCCAAATAATATCGAAGCTGGTATCGTGCCAAGGGGATGAAGTCCACCAAAAAGAGCGGCGACGATACCGGAAAATCCATATCCCCCGGAAATTCCTTCCAGTAAACGGTGTTGCACACCCAGAACTTCCACTACACCGGCCAGCCCGGCAAATCCGCCGGCTAATGTGAGAGATAATGCTTGATAAAAAGGCACATTGATACCGGCATACCGAGACGCATCCGGGTTTAACCCAACGGCACGAATTCGGTACCCGATAGTTGTTCGCCAGAGAAAAATATAGACCACAACGGCCAACGTTACGGCTATTATCGCTCCCACATTCAATAGTGACTGTGGAATCAATCTTGGCAGCCAGGCGTGTGCCGGCAAACGTTCAGATTGGGCCAGATATTGACCAGCCTGGACACCTGCCGGGTCAATTAATGGTCCGCGAACCAGTAAATTCATTAGCTGCAACGCAATGGCGTTCATCATTACAGTGCTAAGAATTTCATTCACTTTCAATCGGGCTTTTAATAAGCCCGGGATAAACCCCCAGACGCAACCGGCCAGAAAACCCATAATAATCGTAGTTGGAATGATCAGCCATCCGGGCCAGTCTCTGAAGGTCAGCGGCCACCAGGTGGCCATAAGGGCTCCGGCTATAATCTGACCTTCACCGCCTATATTGATCACACTCGCACGAAAAGCGATACAAATACCCAATCCCACCAGAAGCAAAGGGGTCGCGTAAACCAACGCCCGAACAAATCCGGGCCATGTTCCAAACGCTCCACTTAAGAGAACAGAATACGCCTTTACCGGGTCTACGTTGAGAAACAGGAGTAAAACAGCGCCGATGAGGAGTGCCACCAGCATTCCGGCAAGCGGGATAGCCAGATTGACAGCGACATCCTGCCAATTAATTGAGAGTCTCCTGGTCTGTTTTGTTATTTCAGTCATTTCTTTGGGGGGCAACCCGCACCTCCGGATGGTTTAAGTTCGATCAAACTGATTAGACGTTTTCATGTATTGCCAAAAAACGTCAGATTGGAGATTTGTCAGACACCAATCCGTCTGACAACATGAAAGTCGAAATAACCGGGAACAAAATGGCTGATGGAATAATCTACCACCTGATTGTCTTTTGAATACAGCCGGGCTTCAAGCCGCAACAGAGGGGAAGTTGGCGATATCTCTAACAGACTCGACAGGTTTTTGTCAGCGGCAACCGCTGCCAGTTTCGTCATTGAGTAGGATAACGGAGGGTAACCGCGCTTAAGTAAAACATCAATTATGGAACCGTGGAATGCCCCGGATAGGTCATCTTTTCGTAAAAATTCTATGGGAAGAATATCGTGAAGGTAGGCTACAGGCCGATTGTTTACCTCTATCGAACGATCAACAGATAAAACCATTGATGGTAATTTCAATCCAAGTTCTGCCTGTTCTGGCTGAGTAGCTGGACGTTCTTCTATTATCGCCTCACCCATACTGGTTTCCAGTCCAATCCGATTGGCGAGTTTTTCGATACTTTCAAGTACTTCCAGTCCACTTTCCATCCGTTTTCCGCAGGCAAGGGCGACAAACGTGCCCACACCATGACGGCAGTAAATCAAGCCTTCCAGTTCCAGGCTGTGTAATGCTTCACGCAGTGTGGGGCGTGATATGCCCAGCTGGCGCGCAAATTCACCCTCGGATGGCAATTGCTGCCCCGGAAGATACTCTCCGCTGGATATCAATTCACGGATATATTCGGATGTTTGCGTGGGGAGTGAGACCCGGACAGATTTCAGCGGCCTCATAGGGGTAGTCATGTTACCTCCGATGTAAAACATCTGAAGCCAGACTTCTTACATCTATGATAAGGGATTTTTTATTATTAATAAATAGTCATTTGTCATCAGATCACTAACCAGGATTCCCTTGTTGAAAAATGATAATTTTGGCAAACGTTTTATGACATTACATGAAAGAAAAGTTGTTTTCTTGATATCTTGAAAACGTTGATTAAAGAGAAGACTCATGTGCCTCTGTAAAAGATAAGCCAATTGAGGTTGATCCTGGTTTTTTTTATAGACTGTCTACCCCGAAGGGTCAGATTAGTTGATCCGGCAGGTATGTTAATGTGACCAAAACAGGTTCCTCCTGATCTCCTCCGGGAAGGGGATTGATTTTAAAGGTTTTCTTTGATCTCCGAAAACCTAACGGATATTTAATCAACCCTAAAATGCAGGTCCGTCATCCCTGATAGTCTGTCAAAATATGAAAAAGCACGTTGGAGAACAGCTTCAAGTGACTCTCCATCCGTCCGGGGAACGTTTTCACAATGTATTCCAGCGAGTCATATTCGGTATGCCAGATCTCGCCTTCTTCCCCGTATCCTGTGTCAACCTGGGTGTACCCATCCATCTCTCCCAGCGCCCAGTTGGTTGCTTCAAAATAGGCATACTGAATTCCCGCATGAAGGAATGGGGCGTGGTCAGATTCATCTAACGTGGTGCCTGCCGGGTATTCCGGATTCAATCCCGGTTGGGTGATCAGGTCAAAACCCTGTCGCGCGGCATAATCCAGAGCCCAATCCCGAATGGCTCCTTCATCGCCTTCATTCCCATAAATATACGTATGGTCACCCACAGCCAGGCTATCCAGATTGATCATGGCGAGAGTGTTCTGAATGTCATCCTGGGACATCTGAGAGACATAATATTTCGACCCTTCCAGCCCGGTTTCTTCGGCATCCAGGAAAACAAATCGCAGAGAGTACGGCGTTTCTTTATCTTTCAGACGGTTAGCCATCTCGAGCAGAATGGCAACACCTGAACCATTATCATCGATGCCTGAGCCTGTATTCACACTATCATAATGTGCGCCTATCAGGATCACCTGGCTGGATTGGCCTGCCTTATCTACAAGAAGATTCAAGGCCGGCAGTTCATTGGACGTAACGAAATTCTGCTTTACAGGTGAATATCCCAATCTCATTAAAGAATTTTCAATATATTCAGATGCTCTTGCGTGTCCGGGTTCATTAAGTGCTCTGGAACCAAAATGTGAAAGTTCTTTCAGGTATTGGAGAGCAAGGCTTCCATCATTGATACCTGAAAACATGCCAGTTCTCTCTGGTGTGAAAAAAATCTCCGGCACTCCGGTAGGTATAAACGAAATCCGTGGTTCTCCAGTTTGAGGGGTGAAAATTGAACAGGCGCAGACTGTCAACAATAGGACCACCAGACTGACCGGAATTACCCGATTCATTCCTTCCAATGTTCCACCCATTCTGGATCAAGTCGAACTAGGCGGTTCTTTTTCAGGTTTTCCCGCATTACCCAACGTACATCCTTATCATCGGATTGTAGCCACTTCTCCATAAAAGGTTTGGCATATTCTAAATTGGCGGCCGCGGCAACGCTCCACCCGTATGCCAGTCCTTTCTTAAGAGCGATAAAACCCTCGTCTTTGCGGTCTGTAAATTCCGCGAAGGCGCGTGTGACAATATCCAGCATCTGAACGGGGTAATGCTCCACCAGCTTATCTTTCAACAGGCAAGGCTCACATAACGCGGCTACAGCACACCGCTGTTCGTATGGTTTGCCGTTGTAAAACCGGGGGAGAATCTTCAGCAATTTGTTCAAGTCTTTTTTGCCAATAGTTTGCAAAGCCATAGCGGCGGCTTCTCGGGTTCGCCAACGTGTATCGCTGGCCGCCCAAAAGATACGGTCCAATGCTCGGGGGTCACCTTCATTGTACAGGCGGCCCTGTCCAAAAACACCGCAAAAGGAAAGAAATTCCCCGGCTGTGTTCACTGGAGCATCACCGGCTGAAAGCGTTGTCCATTCTATTAATAAGGAAGCATCAACAGTTTGAGCGGCGGCTGCGGCCAGTTCAAGGTTTCCGCGCGGTCCTGGTAGATTTGAATTGGTTAGAAGGTACGATGTGATTTCCTGTTTACCTGGCAACCGGTTCAATTCTCTGGCATAGTCTTCTATTTTGTTCATCAATAATTCCTCCCTGCTGTTAATAATCCTTATATATACTTGTCAACCGAACAGGTTAATGGGTAACGGCGTAAATAAAGAGAGATGTCTCGTCAGCCGCTGCCAGCGTTCGTCCATCCGGTGAAAATTCTGCCACTAAAAACCGGGTTTTTGATGAGGCGATGCGTTTTAATTCTTGCCCTGTTTTAACATCCAATAACGAGAGACCACTACCGGCAGAGGCAATGATCCGGGCATCAGGAGAAAAACTCAAGTCAACAGCCGGGGAACCTTCCAGCGGGATGACGGCTTCCTGTTTGCCTGTCTCAGCATTATAGATGTAAAGCAGCGGTTGGAAAGCGCCATCCAATTCACCTCCGGCAGAAACCGCCAGAAGGTTGTCATCGGTTGAAAAGGCATGAGACATTATGAAATCCTGGTGACCGATTCTTGTTACCCGGGTACAATCCGCCCGTGTATCGAGCTGAATAGTCGCGCGGGCAATCCAAACCAGCCACCTGCCAGCCGGAGATGGCAAGGCGGTATACACCGGCGCGGCTGTCTCAAAACCGCCGCAGGATGTCAATTCCTTTCCAGTTTTTACGTCAATGACGGCCGCTGTATGTTCTTCCTCCAACGATACCCAAATCCGCGTTCCTCCCCGTTCGAATACGGCTGTTACAAAATTTGCCGGCGCTAAAATTGACACATCCTTTTTACCGTCCATCGGATGAATTATCAGATGGCGGCGGTCAGATGTCAGCAATACTTGCCGGCTATTTGCTTCATAGTCCAGAAAAGCGCTGTTTTCGGGAAAAGTATATGTTTCAAGCGTATTTAAGTTCACCGAATTATATCGGGTGATAGTTGAGGGTTGAATGGCTGTCACTGATTGAGAATCAGGTTCCCAGATCAATTGATAAATATTTTTTACAGGAATTGAATGTATTCCAACCAGCTTTTCGGCATTTATTACATTTATTACAGGAAATCCGGTTGGTAGTGTGGGGGTCGTTGCGGTTTTTTTTGACAGAATTATGGGATATTTATTTTCCTTCGAACTTATTTCGTAGCCGGTGTGAGATGAAACGATATTGATCGGAGCGATCATTGCACCTGGCACGGAATATGCGATTAGATTTAATACCAGCAGAATAACCGGCACATTCAATTTCATTGAGTAAACCCTCCTGGTATGAAAAGTGCATCAAAATCATACTATAATCTATTTAATTCGCGGAGGTATGTATGAGCACCGTCAACATCCTGGTTGTAGAGGATGACGAGATTGTCGCGAAAACTGTTGAACGCAGTTTGAGGGGACATGAATTCCGCGTGACTATTGCCAACAGCGGTGTTGAGGGATTAAAAGTTGCTCGCAGGCAGGCAACTGATTTGATTCTGTTGGATGTGATCATGCCCGGGATGGACGGTTACGCGGTTTGTCGGGAAGTGCGGGCAGACCCCTTGCTGGCCAATATTCCTATATTGTTCCTGACGGCAAAAGCCAAAGATGAAGACCGAATCGCCGGCTTCCTGGCTGGAGCCGATGATTACCTGACAAAACCATTCAATATTGATGAGCTGATCTTGCGTATCCGCGCGATATTAAGGCGTTCCAAGACGCATCCGCGTGTCGAGGGAGATCCGACGGTCGAAACCAGTTCACGTGTGGTCGCGGTAACGGCAGATGAACCTGATCTTAAAGAACAGGGCGCGAAACATCAGATTGCCATAGGAGATTATGTATTAAATGTAAAGAGTTATGAACTGAAGACCCGATCGCGCGGTAAGGTGCGTTTGACCCCGGTACAGTTCGATCTTCTTTACCATTTGATGAGCCACCCGGGTGAGATTTTTTCACCCAGCCGCCTTCTGGATGAGGTTTGGGATTATCCATCTGATGCCGGTAGCCCCGACCTGGTACGCGTGCATATAAAAAATTTGCGTGAACGGATCGAACCCGACCCGCATGAACCTCAATTTATCCAGACAGTGGCCGGGTACGGTTATACCATACGCGCGGACGAAGATTGATAATCATTAACTGTAAAAGAGTTGAGCCTGAAGAATGACAACCGCACAAAAATCGGATAAAGACCGAACATGGGAAGAATCGGTTGAATATCTGGCCAGCCAATTGGCCGGACAGGATCAATTAAACCCTGCACTGCAATCCGGCCTTGAATTCATTCTTCAACGTCTAAATCTTGAAAGTGGTATGATCCTCGCTCCGGAATGGAACAAGGGCGATCCATTGATCAGTCTTGCCGTAGGAAAAACCCGCTCCTGGCAAAACCAGATCCATTCTCGTGAAAGTTTTTTAAATTCTCTTTTGCAACAGGCCAGCGAGTCACAAACCGGTGAAGTGGTTGCCGATAAAGCTGGTATGGTGGCCATTTTTCCTTTAATATCGGCCGATGGCGGGCAAGGATTGTTTTTAACCAATCTTCGTGAGTTTACTCAGGAAGAAAAAGACTTTCTCGAAGCAGCCACATTCCTTTTAGGTCAACGAATTTCTACCTATTTCAGTCAACTGCGCATGGTTCAATACCGAAAAGGAATGGACCTGATCAGTCAAATATTTGCCGGTTTGAACAGTATGGCAGCCGGCGAGGAACTGGAAACCCGCTTGGTTCGAAGCTTGAAGGATATCTTCAGTTGCGAGGCAGCATCCATCGCGCTAATCAGTGATAATCCAGACGCGCTGCTGGTCAAGAAGACCATCGCCGGTGGAGAAGATTGGATCTACCAGGTCAGCATCAAACCCGGAAAAGGACTTCTCGGGGTTTGCATGAACGAGCGCCGTCCGATGATTTTTAACCAGCCCGTTCTTGATAGCCGGTTTGACCCGGAAATTGATTCGATCCCCGGGGTGGAAGCCAATTCGCTAACATTCGTCCCATTAACCGCTCCTGATCAGGTTACTGGTGTGGTGGAATTAATCAACCACATTGGCGGTGGATTTACGCACGGTGACCTGGAATTACTGGAAAAGTTGGGTGAATCGATAGCTCATCTGCTTCGAAACATTCAGATGACCGAGCAGCTCAAAGTGATGAACGCGCATCTGGAAGCCAGCCGCTGGGAACTGGTACGCTCTCGTAACACACTTCGAAGCCTGTTTGATAACCTACCAGATTCGTTATACATTATTGACCGGAAATACCGATTGGTGGCTGTTAATATGGCACGGGCAAAGCGGGTAAATACTGAACCCCGCATGATCATCAACCACCTGTGCTACAACGCGCTTTACAAGCGGTCTGAACCCTGTGAAAACTGCCTGGTGGCAGATACGTTCTATAACCATACCACGACAAATCGCACTGAACGGGTATGGGATAGTGGTGACCATCCATTGGAATGGGATATTACAGTGTATCCAATTATTGAAGAGGATGAAGAAGTTCCGCAGGTGATCATCTTTGAGCGTGATGTGACGGAAAAGAACATGATGGGCGCTATTTTAATCCAGTCAGAAAAAATGGCAGCCGTCGGGCAACTGGCGGCCGGTATCGCCCATGAGATAAATAACCCGTTGACTGTGGTTTTGGCCAATGCCCAACTGTTGGAGCGTTCACTGCCCAAGGGGAGTGATGACGCCGAAGCCGTTGACCTGATCTTTCGTGCCGGCACCCGGGCATTGCAGGTTGTCCGCAATTTGTTGAATTTTGCCCGGAAAGAGCAATCGGAAGTCAAACCGACCGATATCAACCAGTCGATTCAATCCGCGCTGGATATGCTTAAGCACGAGTTTATGCAACGTTCCGTGGAGTACAGCTTTGAACCGGCAGAACACCTGCCGTTGATCATGGCTTCTCAAGAAAACCTTTCAGGCGTCTGGGTAAATATCATGATCAACGCGATGGATGCGACAATCGGGAAACAGGGTCGGGTTAAAATTGTCACTCAGCACACCGCCAACGAGATTCGTGTCATCATTAGCGATAATGGACATGGGATTGAACCAGACAAATTAAAACGCATATTTGACCCCTTCTATACAACGAAAGACGTGGGAAAAGGGACCGGGTTAGGGTTATCCATCTGCCATCGGGTGATCAAACAACATGGCGGGAATATTCTGGTTGATAGCCAGATTGAA
Organism: Leptolinea sp. HRD-7; assembly: GCA_024363285.1. Classification (GTDB taxonomy): domain Bacteria; phylum Chloroflexota; class Anaerolineae; order Anaerolineales; family Anaerolineaceae; genus Leptolinea. Next base: position 1,876,121 of record AP024710.1, read on the forward strand.
GTGGGGACTACTTTCACGATTATCCTGCCGGCGTATTAATTTTTACACCGCATTTATATTGCTTTTACAGCGCTTTTATCCAATCAGAATTGGAACAATGTTACAACTGAACCAGGCGAAGATTTGGTTCAAAATTTTGGATTTAACTAGAGAATGATTGCGCTCACCAGACTAAACGGAACAAAATACTACCTGAACGCTGACTTGATTGTTACCGTTGAAGGCACTCCTGATACGGTTATTTCTCTAACAAATGGAACCAAATTTGTAGTGCGTAATCGCCCGGAGGATGTTGTACAAATGATTGTTCAATACCAGAGACTGGTGCATAACCCTGACATCCAGGTAACCCGAGGAGAGTGAGATGGATCTAGCCACCATTATTGGGCTTGGAGCAAGCCTCGTTGTTGTTATCGTCGTCATGATCCTTGACGGTGGTACTCCTATGGAACTGCTCGCGCACCCATCGGCCATTCTTTTGACTCTGGTTGGTTCAATGGTATGTACCATCTCCACCATGCCATTTGAAGGTGTGGTGAAAATTCCGATCTACATATCAAAAGCATTTATCAGTAAAAAAGTGAACCTGCCTGAGATCATCAACACCCTGGCATCTATGGCAGATAAAGCCCGCCGTGAAGGTTTGCTTGCTCTGGAAGAAGAAAGTAAAAAAATCCCTGATCCGTTTTTACGGCAGGGAATTATGCTGGTTGTTGATGGTACTGATCCATCTCAGGTACGCGCGATCCTTGAATTGGAAATTAAGAACATGGAAGAGCGCCATGAGATTGGCATCAACTTTTTCAATACAGCAGGTGGTTTTAGTCCCACATTCGGTATTATCGGTACGGTTATGGGGCTAATCTCCGTGTTGAAACAATTGGACGATCCGGGGAAGCTGGCAAAATCGATCGCGGCGGCCTTCCTGGCTACCCTGTGGGGGTTGCTTTCCGCGAACCTGATCTGGCTTCCCATCGGTGGTAAGTTAGCGTTACGCAGTAAAGAAGAAGTGAACTACCGGCACATGTTGCTGGAAGGTATATTGTCATTGCAGGCAGGCGAGAATCCGCGCATTATTAAAGAAAAACTGAGCACTTTCCTGCCTCCGGCTGAACGGAAGCATGCCGAAGGCGGCGCCGGCGCCCAGGCTGGAGCAAAAGCATGAGCAGTCATGGCGGCGGTAATGACCGCTGGTTGGTAAGTTATTCTGACTTCATCACCCTTTTGATGGTGTTGTTTGTCGTGTTGTATTCCATGGGGCAGATCGATGTAAAGCGGTACAAAGCCCTGGCGCAGAACTTAAAAGCCGCGTTTACTGTGGGCGGCGCGCCACCCAAAGTGGTTGACCCGAATATCGACCAGTCTGGCGGGTTAAGTCTGAACGCGGCAGCGCAGCCAATTCAAGTTGAGGGGCTGCCTGTTCTATCTTCCGTTGGTTCTGAGGTTGCCGGCAAATTGACGGATCTTCTAAAAGAAAATGGATTGAGCAGCGAGGTCAGCGTTCAGAACAATGTGGAAGGTGTGCTGATCTCTCTCAGCCAGAAATTGACGTTCGTTGAAGGCCGGGCTGAATTGCAACCGGCTGCGTATCCTATTCTTGATACGATCGTTACCATGGTTGAGGGAATCCCCAATGAGATTCGGGTGATCGGTCATACCGATAATACTCCCCCGATCGACCCGCGATATCCAGATAACTGGTCTCTGTCGCTGGCTCGTTCCAATGAGATTGTTCGATATTTTCAGGCAAAGGGAATTTCCCCCGACCGCCTGATACCTACAGGACGGGGTGAATTTCAGCCCCTGTTCCCTAACGATACTCCGGAACACCGAAATATGAACAGCCGGGCTGAAATTGTGGTTGTATACCCCATCAGTTCAGACCAGGTTCAACTGGATATTCGCAATATGCCCGGTGATATGCAAACCGGTACCCTTCCTGAGCCTACCAAGGAGGTTACGACCAATGAGCACTGATACTCCTGCTAAGAAAAGCAAGCCCAATTTTCTCAAAATCCTGATTTATTTCATCGCTGGTGTGATCATAATGACCACAGCGGCTACCAATCTGCTGGTGGTCTATGTTCTTTTCGCGCCGGATACCATGCCAAAACCGATATACCTGGTTTATTCTCTTCCAGCCGGTGTGGCAGGACAATCAGGGGCAGCAGGAGCTGTTCCGGCGGAAGGTCAGCCCGGGGTTACCTCAGGCAGTGCAAATCCAATTGCCGTAATTACCGGTAAACCGGCTGAGGCGGCACCGGCAGTCGAAGAACATGCGGCGGCCGAACCGAAAAAGACGGCCGCGAGTACAACACATAATTCGGCCGGGGTGGAACCGGGCCAGGGGATTATGATCGATACCAGCACAAAGATCGTCAACCTGGCTGAACCTGGCGGGAAAAAATTTATCAGAGTTACGGCTACGTTAGAGTTTGATCCTCCAGCCGGCTATGCAGAGATGCCTGAAGAAGAAAAAACCGCTGAACTGGCGAAATTTACAACTGAAATCAATGCCAAAATTCCCATTCTTGATGACACGATCGTTACCATTTTGTCATCCAAAGATTTTCAATCTGTTTACACCACCGAAGGTAAAGATGCTCTTCGTCAGGAAATTATGAATGCGGTCAATTCGAAACTTCCTGAATACAAAGTGATTTACGTTTATTTCAAAGAATTTGTGATGCAGTAAAGAAGGTGCGCGATGTTGACCCAGGCAGAAATCGATGCCCTGTTGAACGGGGCTATAGAGATCGAAGGGACTGAAAGTCAGGAAGGTGTAAACCTCGCTGACATGATGGGGAAGGCTGGTCAGCCAAAGGAAACCAGCTCATCCGAAAAGAACGTCCGACCTTATAACTTCTGGTCTCCTGACCGATTCTCTAAAGAACAGATTCGGGCGATCGAACTGGTGCATGAAGAGTTGGCGGAGCGGTTGACCAACAGCCTGCCGTCTTTCATTCGTACCAACCTGCGCCCTCGCGTTGTTCATACCGAGCAAGGCCGTTTTCATGATTTTATGGCTGATCTGGCACCTACTACTCTCTATCACCTGGTTTCACTGGCTCCTCTGCCCGGACAGATCGTTATTGTGTTCAGTGATGATGTCAATTTTGTTATTCTTGAGCAGCGGTTGGGCGGCGCGTCAGATAGCCGCGGACGCAGCCACTCTCTGACTGAAATTGATCAATCCCTGCTTCAGGATCTGGTTGAAAACATGTTGAATGATGTCAAAGCTTCCTGGGGTAAGGTTGTCAGTATTGAGCCGAAGCTGATTGACAGTACCGTCAACCAGCATTGGGTTCAGATGATGATGGGTAATGAGCGTGTGTTAATGGTCACATTTGAAATGATGATCAAAGACACCACCGGCACCATGAGTTTCTATATCCCTTACTCTATGCTCAAACCAGTGGTCAACGAGTTGAACCCGCACGTGATCATTACCGGTAAGAAAGAACAAATTGTGGATTATTCTGCCCGGCAAACCAACCTTGAAAGTTTATATCGCACGGTTGTTCCACTGAGAGTGATTCTGGGCAATGTCCGTTTATCCATAAAAGAAATGACGAACCTGTCTATTGGCGATGTACTGGTGTTGGACTCAAATCCAAACCAGGATGTGTTAATTCAGGTAAATGGAACCACCCGATTTAAAGGCAAGATAGGAAAACAATCCAATCATCTGGCTGTTCAAATCAGTGGACCTGTCAATATTCCGAAAGTCACTCCCGAAAAACAGGAGACAAAATTATGACCGACGAAGTTCTGGAACCTACTGAGTCCACGGATGGACAGAAATCAAGCATGGACGCGCTTCAGGAAAGCATAAATTCAATGATTGCAGGGGAATCTGCCTCATCTGCCGGACCGCAGGCTGCCGGAGTGACAGAGGAAAAGCCGGCTACTCCACTTGGGGGGTCTGCTATTAATTTGCTTATGGATGTCAATCTGCTGTTCACGGTTGAACTAGGCCGAACCCAGATGCCCATCAAACACGTCTTGGAATTACAAAAGGGATCTGTTGTAGAACTTGACCGTGTTGCCGGCGAGCCTGTGGATGTTTATGTCAATGAGCATCTCATGGCGCGTGGTGAAGTGGTAGTGGTCGATGATAAATTCGGGGTGCGTATTACCGAATTGATTGCTCCTGAAACGAAAGAGTGATCCCTATGCTGGATCAACTTAAACAAGCCTGGGAACGGTTACGTTCTGTTAAGGGTTTTACAACCTGGCTTTGGGTCATTATTCTCTTTGTAATTCTGGCCGTCGGGTTGTTGATGAACGAACCGCTGCCGGCAGTCAATGGAGAAGACAATACCGGGAGCGTAGGCAGTACCGGATTGGCCTTATCTGTATTCCTCCGGTGGATGGCGGTTATAGGGCTTGTCTATATCGCTTTTATTTTCATCCGCCGGTGGCAGGGGAATAAGCCAGGCCAAACACAGCGCCGTATCAATGTGTTGGAACGGTTTTATGTTTCTCCCAAGCAGGTACTATACATCGTGAATGTGGACGGGCGGGAATTCTTCCTCGGAGCGACTGATTCTTCGATCAATTTGATCGCGGAAATGAATTCTGACGAGCTGCGTTCGCAGCCGATTCAAGAAACCCGGGAAGATTTTGAATCATTGCTCCGGAATAAAAAAGAAGCCTTAAATGAAGCAGACCATGAATAAGACTATCGAAAATCCACGACCGGTCAATAATAAACCGGAAGTCCAGATCCGTTACCGCTTTTTCTGGGCAGCCATTGGGTTAATGATAATGACTGTATTGATCTCTGGCTGTGCCGGGGCCACGCAAACAACGGCACCGGGAGTCACTCTGACACTTGATCCTACCGGTCAGCCAAAAGAAGTAGCCAGTGGAGTGCAGTTGCTGGTATTGATGACGGTTCTCAGTCTTGCGCCATCCATATTGATACTGGCTACGTCATTCACCCGCATCGTCATAGTGTTGTCTCTTCTACGGAACGCAATCGGCACACCAACGGCGCCGCCGAACCAGGTGGTCATAGGGTTGGCGCTGCTTCTCACGTTTTTCAGTATGTCGCCTATCATTAACAAGATCAATAATGAAGCCATAAAGCCGTACACAGCCAACCAGATTGATCAGGAAACCTTCTTTAAGAGGACGATTGATCCCATTCGGGAGTTCATGTTTAAGAATACGCGCCAAAAAGACATTGAACTATTCCTTTCCATGAACAATTCACAACGGCCGAATTCGCTGGAAGACATTGATACAGTGGTATTAATGCCCGCGTTTGTGATCAGTGAATTGAAAACCGCCTTCACCATGGGGTTTGTGATTTATGTGCCATTTTTGATTATTGATATGGTCATCTCCAGCGTTTTACTCTCAATGGGAATGATGATGATGCCTCCTTCATTGGTATCATTACCGTTCAAGCTTTTGCTATTTGTCACTGTAGATGGATGGTATCTGATCACCCGCTCATTGTTGTTGAGTTTCAAATGAGATCATTTCAATGTCTGAAGCATATTTAATTTCTCTTGCGCAAAATTCATTGACCATCGCATTGATGCTGGCAGGCCCTGTGTTGATTGTCAGTCTGTTAGTGGGTAGTCTGGTCAGCCTGATACAAGCTGCCACCTCAATTAATGAAGCTACGATGACATTTGTTCCGAAGATCATTGCCATCGTTGTCGTTCTGGTTGTGCTCGGGGGCTGGATGGGACAGAATATAATCAGCTATACTTCAGGTATATTTAATGACCTTCCAAATTTAGTAAAATAAAACATCAGGAGACGTATGGTAGCGCCGCAATCAGACAACACAGCAATCATAGATCGCCGGGTGAAGAAGATACTTCGCTCGATCGAATTAATGCGGCCCATTCCCATGGTAATAACGCGCATAATGCGTAGCCTTGATGAACCGGGATCATCGGCCGGGTATGTCTCTGAAATAATCGGGTTAGACCAGGCTCTAGCGGCGAATGTGCTTCAGGCGGCTAATTCAGCGTTTCTCGGGTATGGCCCTTCATGCACCACATTAAAAGAAGCCGTTATGCGGTTGGGGTATAAACGCATTCGCACTCTGGTACTGGCAGTGGCTGCCAGCCGGGGGATGGATGGCTCGCTTGCCGGGTACAACATGGCAGCCGGTGACATGTGGGCGCACTCTGTAGCAACGGCTGTGGCAGCTCAATGGTTTGCCCGGGCGGTGGATTACCTTGAGCCCGAAGAAGCGTATTCTGCCGGTCTGCTGCATGATATAGGCAAGATCGTTTTGAACAAGTTTGCCGAAGAAGAATATAAATGGGTATTCAAGAATCAGCAAAAGCAAAGCGAGACCATTTTTGAAACAGAAAAAAAGACATTCGGTGTTGATCACGCTTATATTGGCAGCTTAATGGCACAGAAGTGGACCTTCCCGCAGGTATTGATTAATGCCATTCAATACCATCATAACCCCGAAGGCGCCGGCGAGTATAAGCAACTCGCTGCCATCACCAATCTGGCTAACGCTTTGACGCCTGTTGATCCTGAGACCCTGACACGCCTGGGCCCTCGAAAAGTGAATGAAGCCTCATATGATATTTTGAAAATCACCCCGGATCGGGTGGCAGCTATGAACAGCCAGATGGTTACATACTATAAAATGAATTTCGGGACAGGGAGATAGTCAGTCCTTTGTCTTCCGTTTCCCCTCGCCGGGTTTTAATCGCCGAAGAAGATAAGATCGTTGCCGATCTGTTCGCATTATGCCTGCGTGAGATGGGTTGTCAGATAAAAATTGAATATAAAGAAAAGGCGATTCGTGACGCGGTTCTGCGTTGGAAGCCAGATCTATTGTTATTGGATCTGTTTTTACCCGGTTGTAGCGGCCTTGACCTGTTACGCGAGTTCAGTCAGACCACCACGAAGGCGGGCAGGCAGCTTCCAATACTGGTGGTATCGTCATTAGGGTTCAAAGAGGTTGTTGAACAGGCACGTAAACTGGGGGCCATTGATTTTGTGCTCAAACCCGTTGATCTCGATAACTTCCGAAGAAAAGCGATTACCTGTCTGATGTGAAAGACTGTTATCGGTATTTTTTACGGATTCTTTAGACCTGCTTCACATTCAATTTACAGTCTATCCGAAGTCAATCCGGTATCCTAATGTCAGAGCGAACCGGGTTGATTCCTATGATTATTTCTATTGCGCAGGCACAACTTTTTTTTCTGGCGTTAACGCGTGTGCTCGCGATTCTGGTACAGGTACCTGTATTTGGAAGCGAGGTCGTTCCCACCCGGACTAAAATCGGGTTGGGCGCGGTCCTTGCTATTATTGTGCTTCCCTGGAACCCGCTGCCGGCCAACGTGGATGCCATTCCCTGGATGTTGTATGCGGCATTGATCATGCGCGAACTGATTGTCGGTTTGCTGGCTGGTTTCGCTGCGGCGTTGACGTTTGGCGCGTTCCAGATAACCGGTAAATTGATCGATATGTCCAGCGGATTTGGCGCTGGTCAGGTATTCAACCCGGCCATGAGTGAAGCCGGGGGCACTCTGGATCAGTTTTTTATACTGGTTGTAATGTTGTACTTTTTGCTCACCAACGGTCACCATGTTTTTTTACAGGGATTACAGGCGACGTTTGTGGTTCTACCACTGAATCAGGCATTGCCTGAGATCAACCCCGGTGCCCTCTTAACGCTGACTTCCGGTTTGATTACCGCTGGAGTGCAAATGGCATTACCGGTGGTGGGGGCGCTGTTTCTCACAGACCTCACTCTGGGGTTGCTTTCAAAAGTAGCCCCGCAGATCAACGTGTTTTTTCTCGGATTACCGATCAAAGTATGGGTCGGAATTTTTGCTTTATCTTTGATGTTCAATTTCTTTATTCCTTCCCTGGATCAGGCTTTCAAAAACCTGGGACCGCGGATGCTGCAGATACTGGGAGCCTAGGCGATGGCAGATAAAACTGAAGCCCCTACCGCTGGAAGGATCCGGGACGCTCGCGAACGCGGGCAGGTAGCCCGCAGCATGGAGTTAAATGCCGCGGTAAGCCTGATTGCCAGCATCTGGCTGTTGACTGGTATGGGCCGGAACATGATTTCAGGGTTGGGTGATCTGATGCGCCACACCGTTACCAACCTTCCCACAGCGGAACTTACCGACCTGGGTTTACGGCAACTTGTCTTCCAGGATTTTTCGTTCTTTTTTATTCCTTTTGTTGAGTTGATCTTTGCTCTGATGATCATCGGTGTGATGACCACACTTCTTCAAACAAATTTCCTCTGGGCATCCAAACGGCCATTCTTTGATGGCTCACGTTTGAATCCGATCAACGGGTTCAAACGTATCTTCTCCAAACAGGGAATTATTGAGGTTCTGAAATCCCTTTTGAAATTGCTCCTGGTTGGTTGGCCGGTTTACACCTTTTTGATGGATAACTTCACCAGCATTATCCAGATAATTCAGATGCCATTGAGGCAGGAAATTGAACAATGGATGAACCTGAGCACCAGTCTGATGTGGCGAGTGGCGGGAGCATACATTATTTTAGCGGCAGGTGATTACGCGTATCAACGTTGGAATTACACCCGTCAACTTCGTATGTCAAAACAAGAAGTAATTGATGACCTCAAAAAATCGGAAGGCGATCCTTTCCTGCGCGGTCGCATCCGACAGCAGCAGCGCCGCATGGCGCAGTCACGTATGATGTCAAAGGTACCGAAAGCCGATGTGATCGTCACCAACCCGACGCACTATGCCGTGGCTATCAAATATGACTCGACCAAAATGGAAGCCCCGGTGGTTGTGGCGAAAGGCGCTTTCAATGTGGCGCAAAAAATTGTTGAGATTGCCAGAGAAAACAGCGTACCTGTCGTCCAAAATGTGCCATTGGCACGGGCGATGTACAAGATGGTTGATTTAGATCAACCAATACCACCGGAACTGTACGTAGCGATGGCGGAAGTTCTGGCGTATGTGTATCGTCTAAAAAATCAACATATTCAACCGGTATCGGCACAGGTTTAAGGATTAGTGTAAATGGCAACAGCGAAATCAGCGGCACCACGCTTTGATTGGAAAATCATCTTCAAATCGAATGACATGGTTATGGCATTCGGTGTGGTTATGCTCGTCTGTATGATGATCATTCCCATCCCGGCTGCGTTGGTCGATGTTCTGGTGATCATGAACCTGGCAATGTCGTTGGGGGTCATGCTGCTGGCGTTATATATTGCCCGTCCGATGGATTTCTCGATATTTCCGTCACTACTGTTGGTGATCACCCTTTTTCGGTTGGGTTTAAACATATCCATAAGCCGTTTGATCTTGATCGAAGGCGCGGCTGGTGAAGTGGTCAAAGTATTTGGTAATCTGGTAATTGGCGGCAACTATGTGGTTGGCGTGGTCATCTTCCTGATGCTGATGATCATACAATTCGCGGTTATCACCAACGGTGCCGGGCGTGTGGCTGAAGTTGCCGCGCGTTTCACGTTGGATGCCATGCCCGGTAAGCAGCTATCTATTGACGCCGACCTCAACGCCGGTATTATCAACGAAGAACAGGCACGCGCGCGTCGAAAAGAGATCCAGACGGAAGCGGATTTTTACGGTTCTATGGATGGCGCGAGCAAATTTGTACGTGGTGACGCGATTGCTGCCGTAATTGTGATTATTGTCAATATCATTGGTGGATTTGTTATTGGAATGTTTCAGCGCAACCTGGATCTCATGGGCGCGTTGCAAACCTACACTCTTCTGACCGTAGGCTCCGGATTGGCGGTGCAAGTACCTTCACTCCTGGTTTCAACCGCGGCCGGTCTAATCATCACCCGCAATGCCAATGAAGGTGAATTGGGTGCTTCTGCGGTCAAACAGCTTTCAAATTACAACGCGCTGTTGGCATCATCGGTAGTGATTGGATTGATGATGTTCATTCCAGGTGTACCGAAATTCCCCTTCATTTTAGTGGCAGCCGTTCTGGGCGGAGGAGCTTATTACGTTCGTCGATTGGAACAAAAGGCAGCAATAGCGGCCGGACTGCCCCCGGAAGAACCGACAACCGCGCCATTGGAATCGCCCGAAGACATGATGGGTCTGGTAGTGATCGACCCATTGGAACTGGAAGTCGGTTATGGTTTGATACCGCTGGTGGATGAAGAACGCGCCGATAATCTGCTGCATCAGATCACAAATATCCGCCGGCAGATGTTGAGCGAGCTTGGTTTCGTCCTCCCTGTAGTGCGCATTCGAGACAACCTGCGCCTGCCCCCACAAACTTACCGATTGAAGATTCGTGGAGAAGAAGTGGCCCGTGGCGAATTGATGATAGACCGTTTCCTGGCTATTCCGGGATCACAGTCGGAAGAAAATCTGCAGGGCATTCCTACCACCGAACCCGCTTTTGGACTTCCGGCATTCTGGATCACAGACGCGGAAAAGGGCCGGGCTGAACTGATGAATTACACTGTGGTTTCTCCACTGGCTGTACTTTCCACCCACTTGACGGAAGTTATCCGCTCTCATGCGGCTGACCTGCTAAGCCGGCAGATGGTGCAGGAAATGATCAATCAATTGAAAGAGAAGACACCGGCAGCGGTTGAGGGTGTGATCCCAGACATCATCCGATTGGGAGACCTGCAGGATGTTCTGAAAAACCTGTTGAAAGAACGGGTTCCCATCCGTGATTTGAGCGGGATTATCGAGGTTCTGGGCAAGCACGCCCCGTCCACTCGTGACCCTGCTATTCTGGCTGAGGCGGTTCGTCAGACTATGGCGCGTACCTTATCGAACCTGTACCGTGAAGAAGACGGTTATATGCATGTGTTTACGCTTTCTCCACAACTTGAAATGACCTTGAAAGAATCTCTAAGCGCCACTGATAGTGGATTGGGTTTTTCAATTGACACCGTTACCGCACAGTCCATCTTGAATGCGACAGGTGAACGCATGGAAGCCCTGGCTCAGGAAGGTCATCCTCCGATACTCTTATGCCCTCGCGAACTTCGGTTGGCTTTCCGCCGTCTGATCGATCAGGCATTTCCCAATCTTGTGGTGCTGGCTTTCTCTGAGATCAGCGGTGGCACCCGGGTTCAAGCCCATGGAATGGTAGACATTGGTGTAACCCAACAAGTTCCAGTATGAGGATAAAGGTCGAATGATATCCAGAACGTTCCGCGCAGAAACTATGATCGAGGCACTGGCACAGGTTCAAAAAGACCTGGGAGCCGATGCCCTTGTGGTAACCGCGCGTCAGATTCCAGGGGGAGAACCCTGGCAGGTTTGGCGAAAACCGCTGGTCGAGCTGGTTGCTGTTAAGCTCGAACCAGGAGAAGATGCCCCAAGAGTTACTAAAGACAAAGAGAATCTGTCTCAGTCGATCAAGCCAGATCTTTCGAAAAAGGATCCTATTTTAAAACACACAAAAATCACAAAGGAACCTCTTCAGGGGCACGTAACAACCCCTGCTCCTGACGGTGAAAAGAATATTGGTACCGGTTCGACAGTAGAAAAATCATCTGCTGCTATCGAGGAAGAACTTGAAACGCAAAAAATCGGAAATGGAACCTCAATGGAGGATTCTATCGAGATAAGTGGAAAGAAAGTTCGTTCTCAGCCGGCTGGTGAGCCACGGTTGGATTTGCTCCACCAATTGAGTATGGATGAATCGCTGGAAGGTGTACGTATTGTTCAGGTACCGGCAGCCAAGACCCGGCATGACAAGCCTACCCCCCAAAAAACCGAAGCAGCCCTTGAACTTTCTATTCCCGCACCCCAGCAATTGGAGAATGCCTGGCCAGAATTGCAAAGGATCTTCCATCATTTGCTGGAGCAGGGCGTAGATTCAGGATTGGTAAAACGTGTCTGCCAGATCAGTGCCGATACACTGGGCGCTCAGACAGCTATGGATCCCAGGAAACTGGAAGAGCATGTTCGCCGTCAGTTGGAAGCCTGTATCAAAGTTCTGCCTGAAGCACCCCGCAAAGAAGGGCAGGTGATTTGCCTGGTGGGACCGAGTGGCGCGGGAAAAACCGGTTTTACGGCTAAATTGGCTGTACGCTACCGCAGAGAACTGCAAAAAAAAGTCACCTGGGTGTGTGCTGATACAGTGCGCACCGGAGGCATCGCTGAAGCCCGTGCGTTTACCGAAGCTATCAATATACCTTTACAGATCGCCTATTCTCCGCAGGAATGCGCGGCTATTGTTGATTCACTGACCGGAACAGACCTTGTGATTGTGGATACGCCGGCTGCTAACCCGCGAAATGAAGAATCTATTGTTGAAACAGGTTCTCTTATCACGTCAATACCAGGCCGTTCTACCTGGCTGGTGATCCCGGCTACGGCCAAAGAATCAGACCTGGTAAATACGGCAGCAGCTTTTTCCGCGTTCAAACCGGGTGGACTGGTAGTTACCAAAATGGATGAAACCAATTCATTTGGTGCCATCTACAACCTGGCTATGCGGACACAGATCCCGCTGGCATATTATTGTTCCGGTCCAAGGATTTTGGATGATCTGCACCCGGCCGCGGCTTCACGTCTTGTTCAGTCACTGTTCACAGAAAGGTTTGGGCGATAATGGTTGACAAAATGTTAGCTCCCAATCTTCCTGTTCCAGAATGTAACGAAAGCCGGTTACCCCTGCTTGTTGATGTATTGTTGCACCTTTCACAATTATTCATACTTGTGGTTGCCGTAACAACAGCCATAGTTTCTATAATGGCCAATGCGGATGTATTAACAGTTATCCTGCGCACCGCCGTAGCAATTCTTGCAGTCGGTTTTCCGGTTTATGTTCTGAATTTTCTCGTTGGACGCTTTTATATAAAGGCAACGCTGGAAAAAATGGAGCAAAAATTACTTGAAATGGAGCAAGACGCGATAAGGAGCAAACAGGAAGCTGCCGCTCAATCAGAACTGGATAAAGAAGCTTGAACTAACCTATGGACGAACAAAGATCTGAAGTGGAATTGATCGAGAAATTTCTCGCAAACCGAACACCGGAATTGCGGGAAGAATTGATTATGCGGTATGTATCGCTGATCCACTTTGTGTTGGGGCGGCTTGGTTTCAGCCCGTATGGCGGTGTTGAATATGAAGATCTTACCAGCCAGGGAATGATCGGTTTAATTGACGCGGTAGACCATTATGATCCCGCATTCGGTACTCGATTGAGCACTTATGCCACATTGAAGATTCGCAGCAAAGTATTGGATTATTTGCGTGATCTTGACTGGTTGCCGCGGATTGCCAGACAAAAAGTACGTGCCATGCAGACCGCGATGGTTGAACTGGAACATAAACTGCATCGGTTACCAACAGATGAAGAACTGGCAAGCCATCTGAACCTGGGACTGGATGAGCTTGCGCATATTCAGATTGATTCCAGCCGGGTAATCATCTCGTTAGACGAGACCACCAATAAGACCGGCAGTGAAGATGCTGAATCATCCATGCATGAATGGTTAATGGATGAACAGCAAGAAAATCCCTCTGAAGCTTACGAAGAAAAAGATCTGCAGACAAGGCTGATTGAGGCGATTAAAGCATTACCCGAGCGCGAACAGTTAGTGCTGTCGCTGTATTACTTTGAAGAATTGACCTTCAAAGAAATCGGAAAAACCCTTGATATATCAGAATCCCGTGTGTGTCAGATCCACGGACGGGCTGTTGTCAGCCTTCAATCCTTAATGAATGGTGAACAAAGCAGCAAGAAACGCGGACGCCCGTCAAAACAAGATCTTGCTCCGCAAAATGATAAGAATGTAAATTTGCCCCCACAACCGGCTAGACCCACCCTGGACAGGTACCGGTAAGAGGAGAGAACCATGGAAAGAATTCAAAACAACCTGTTAAGCGACACATATAACTTGATGCAATTGGCTCGAGAAACTGCCCGAATTAAAGGCAGCCAGCATACCGCAGACAAACTAACGCCAGTTGTCAGTCAGCTAAAAGAGTTGGTCAACCAACAACAGGCACCGTTATCATCTGCTCCAACCGGAATATTAGCCCAGGATGATTTTCAAAGTTTGCTCAATGTTGAAAAGAAAAGCAACTCAAATTCCATTTCTGACGCTCGCGAACGCAATCAGGTGATTGTTGCCATGGCATCTGGTGGCATGTCAGAGGTCGATATCGCCCGTCAGATGGGGATGCCGCGTGATGAAGTTCGCATGGTGGTGAACCTTGCGAATTCCAACAGCAGGAGGATCGTATGATTAAAGGTTTTTATTCCGCCGCGTCTGCCATGGTCACTAACATGCGGCGCCAGATGATCTTAACGCATAATATTGACAACCTGGATACCCCCGGTTTCAAACAGATACTTACATCTATGGATGAGTTTGAAACCACATCGGTCTCACGGCAAAACCAGTTTCAAACCTCACCCGAATTACCGGCGGTTCTCCGCAGTCTTGGATATAACAAAGTCTCCCGGGTGGGTGACCTGGGACTTGGTGTGATGTCAAAAACGGATACATCGGATTTTTCTGAAGGTGCTATACAGGTAAGCACGCGCGATCTTGATGTAGCGGTTCTTGGAAATGGTTTCTTTCGAATTCAAACACCAGCCGGAGAACGGTACACCAAAGACGGAAGATTTATCAAAGATGCGACCGGAGTTTTAAAAACTGTTGACGGTAATAACGTTCTCTCCGAAGGCGGCGGGACAATCACTCTGCCCAACGGGCAAATTTCAATTTCCACTGATGGACAAATTTCTGTCGATGGTGTCAACGTGGCAAAACTGGGTGTGGCTTATTTTGAGGATCCCGCGACATCTCTTAAACGTGATGGCGAGAACACCTTCACAGGAGAAGGCGCTCAAATGGGCAGCTCTAAAGTGACCGTTCGTCAGTATGCCCTTGAATCGAGCAATTCCGATCTTACACAGATTATGACCCAGATGATCCAGGTTAACCGAGCGTATGAAGCCGCTCAACGTCTGGTTCAAAATCAGGATAGCCTGCTCGGGCAGTCTATCAATACTCTTGGAAAGTTCTAGGAACAGGAGGTAAATCATGTCCTATTCATTTGGAGGGCTTTACCGGTTGGCTTCGAACGGGATGCTGGCGCGTCAGCTCAATATGGATAATATTAGCGACAACCTGGCCAATATCCATACACCCGGGTACAAACCCAATCGTATAAATTTCCAGGAATTATTAAATGACGAAAACGCTATCAGCGGGACTTTTTCTGCGAGTTCTCAGTTAGGTACAGCGCAAGGTTCATTGATAATAACCGGTAATTCAATGGATTGGGCGATCGAAGGCGACGGTTTCTTCGGGATAAAGTTACCGGATGGAACACTGGGGTATACCCGCGATGGTACCTTCAGCCTGGATAATGCCGGAAACATTGTAAATTCTAATGGTTACAAGTTGGATTGGACTGGAACCATCCCCGCCGACGCGGACACAGCGACAGTGGAGACCAACGGAACTGTCAAAGCACGGGTGAATGGTGTCTGGTCTGAAGTAGGTACAGTAAAACTGACCATATTTAATAACCCTACCGGATTGGACAGCATAGGTGAGAATATCTACAAGGAAACACCCAATTCTGGAACCGCGAAACCTGGTGAACCCGGTTCAGATCTGTATGGACGTATACGCGCGAACACCATTGAATCTTCCGCTGTCAACTATTCCGAAGAGATAACTCATCTCATTCGAACACAGCGCGGATTCCAGGCAGCCGCGAGAGCATTAACCACGACGGATACGATGGTTTCCCAGGCAATTCGTATGCGTCAGGGGTAAAGTTTTTGCCACCGGTGCCGATAATAAGAGCAGCCGAATAAGCAATACCGGAGGTAAAGGTGACTATGAAAATCGAGAACAATTCTGCAACCAGTATCACATCACAAAAAACTGAGAGCTTAAACTCAGTTGATCGTCTACAACTGCAGAAACCCACGTCCGCTCCGGCTGCCCGGACTACCGAGAAAGACCATGCTATTCTTTCGGATCAGGCACAATTGCTTTCCAAGGCATTAAAATCAATGGAAGGTACTCCGGAAGCCCGCATGGAAAAAGTGGAAGCGCTTCGAAGCCAGATTCTGGAAGGTCAATACCAGATTAACTACGAAGAGCTGGCCAAAAAGATGAGCGGCCTGCCGGGATTGAAGTAAACCCTGCCGGTTTTTCGGCAAGGATTTGATTCGCACCGGGCGGCCTGAGTGGAGGAACCATGGTAGTTCAGGCACCCAGAGAAACAACACAAGAGATCATGAGCGCGATAGAAGCGATCATGGTTAATGAATTTAGAGTATGCCAGTCATTATTGACTGTTCTACAGCAGGAACGTCAGGCACTGGTTCAAAAAGACGTGGAAACACTTTCCAACCTTGTGGACCAGAAAGAGAGTCTTCTGGATGAATTAGGCAGTGATGAAGAATCACGCCGCTCTTTGCTTGAGAAGCTGGCCCAAAACTACGGCCTTGAAAAAGAAGTACTTGGTCTGACAGATATATTACGCCGTCTTCAAATGACAGCTTCTGAACGGGTTTATCGGTTACAGGAAGGTATTGTGGCATTACAGGGAAAAATTCGTGAATTGAACCGGGCGAATCAAGCCCTGGCGGAAATGAACCTGGAACGTATTACCGCATTGCAGGAATACCTGGTTAGCCTTTATTCTTCTCCCAGTTACTATAAACCCCCAGCCGGTGTTCAGAATCCCACAATGCCTCCAGCCAGCTATGGTATGGACCAGAGGGGTTAGGGAGGAATTATGTCAGGATTTTCTGGAATTAATGTAGCGCTCCAAACCCTGCTTGCGCAGCAGGCTGCGTTGGAAATAACGCAAAATAACGTAGCCAATGCCAATACAGATGGATATCACCGTCAGCAGGCGGTTTTGAAAGCTGGTTATCCCACCCGCAGTATGGCATTCACAAACACATCCGGTGTTCAGAATATCGGGACTGGTGTGTTTATAAGCAGCATTAAACGTTATGAATCCAATTTGATCGATGCGCAGTACCGGCGTCAGTTGGCTGATAACTCGAAATACTCCACAATGACACAATTGCTTAATGAAGTGGAGATAAGCCTGGCGGATACGTCCACCGATGGGCTTGCCAACCGGATCGATGCCTTCTTTGCCGGTTGGCAAACTGTGGCAACTGACCCTGACCTGGCGGCTAACCGGGCTGACCTGCTTGAAACGGCACAATCACTGGTAAACGCATTTCATAACCGTATGGCCAGTCTCATCAAGATCCAAACTGACCAAAATACTATCCTCAAACAAAGGGTAGATGACATCAACGCCATCGCAAAACAATTGAGTAATCTAAATTCTGAGATCGGACGATCTCAGACGGAAACCACACAACCTAATGCTCTGCTGGATGAACGTGACCGGTTATTAGATCAACTCGCTAACCTGGTTGGTGTAACGGTTCATGTGCAGGATAATAACGAGGTATTGGTATCTATTGGTGGGCATGCGTTGGTAAGCGGAACCAGAACTTTTACCCTTGAAGCGACTCCGGTTCCATCAAACAATAATCTGGTAAAAATCAACTGGGCAGATGACGGCGAAAAAACCGCATTGACGAACCTGACGGGTGAAGTCGGCGGAATATTAAACGTGCGTGATACTGTGATCAAGAATCAACTTTCAAAAATGAATGACGCTGCCACATCCATTATGAACCGGGTTAACGCGCTGCACCGGTCTGGATTTGATCTTGATGGTAACCCGGGAATAAACTTCTTTACATCCTTATCTTCTGTTGTCAATTTCTCCGGAAATCTTGATATTTACGCGGGTATTGGTGATACATACAACGTCACACTTGATGTTCAAGATACCAGTGGCGTATCACATCAGATAGATCTGACCCTGACAAAGACAGCCACCCGCGAGTGGACATTTTCAACTACAACCGCCGGAGCTTCAATAGTGGGGAACTCTGACCTGGTGGCTATTCCCAATGGAACAATTTCATTTGATGCCTCCGGTAATGTGGTTTCTACTACGGGTCGAATCCTGTTTGGCGGCAACGCCACCTCCATTGACACCAGTGCTCTACGACAATCCGCCGTCTCCGGGAATAATGTTGGCGTGAGTTATCAGAACCAGGCTATGACCATTCAGGTTAACCCTGCCCTTACCAGCTATCGGCAGATTGCCGCGGCAACAGTCACTAACGCACCCGGCGATGGAAATAACGCGTTGGCTATAGCGAACAGTATTGATACAATAACATCGGCACCTGTTGCCGCTCTGGCCGGTTACCAGGACCCGGTAGCTGCCGCGGGGGAACGGTCCATCCGTTCCTGGAACATATTTCGCACCACAGATCTGGCGCTGGCACAACGCGCGGCGGAAACCGGATATTCGGATACTTCCAGTATTATGTCGGCGATGAATGACCAACGTGAATCGGTCATCGGTGTCAACTTGGACGAAGAAGCTACGAACATGGTGAAATATCAGCGGGCTTACCAGGCGGCTGCCCGATTAATGAATACCTTTGATCAAATGCTAGAACTGATCGTGACCAATCTTGGTTTGGTTGGCCGGTAACTCCAGAGGTGGATTATGCGCATAACAAATCGAATGATCGTTGATAACACGGTAAATAATCTAACCGGAGCGATGGACAGGTTATATGAATTGCAAAAACAAAACGCGACTCATAAAAAGTATTTGAAAGCATCTGATAACCCCAGCAACGCGGCCAGTGTATTTACATTGAAATCTGTGTTAAAAACATCAACGGTGTATGAAGAAACAGCTCAAAGTACAAATGACTGGATGAGTGCCACAGATTTCACCCTCCAGCAGGTTAGTGACAAGGCACAAATCGCGATTTCAAGCGCCTTGCGCGGTTTATCGGATACATCCGGGGCTGAAACTCGCGTTACTATCGCGGAAGAAATCGATGGCATTTTAAAAGAGGTCATCGATATGGCCAATACAAAGCACCTCGATCGATATATTTTTGCGGGATTCTCCACCGATACCCGACCATTTAACCCTATTTTGGCCAATCCGGCCGACCCGAACAGCCGAATTACCGCCGTCCAATACAAAGATGGCACTCCGGCAACACAGGCATTTCAAGCGATCCGTCGAGATATTGGCCCCGGAGAAACCATCACAGTCAATATTGACGGGTATGCGACGTTCCAGGGATTGATCGATTCATTGATCGCCGTGCGAGACAGCCTTATGGCCAATGATCTTCCTACCCTTCGCACAGCCACAGACGCCCTCAGCACTGCCTTCGATCAGGTCACCCTGGCCACCACGATAAACGGGTCTCGTATTCGCGATATTGATGGCGCACAGGAACGAATTTCTGAAAGCAATGTTCAACTGAAAGCTTTGCTTTCATCTAAAGAAGATGCTAACATGGCAGAAGTCACCGCTGAACTGGCAAATCAGGAAAATATCTACCAGACTGTGGTGACAATCAGTTCACGCATGCAATCTATGGTGAATTTGTTCGAGTCATTGGGTTAAGCGTATAATTTAGTATTCCAATATACCTTGAGACACAGCATGGCTGTGTTCTGAAAGGCATCCCAATGCTCGTTCTCACCAGAAAACTGGAAGAAAGTATAGTGATCGGTAAAGATATCACGATCACCATTTTGTCTATTGACAAAGAAAAAGTCAAAATCGGTATAGACGCACCCCGTGATATTCCGGTGGTACGGAAAGAACTCTTTCAGGCCATCCAGGAGCAGAGCGCTGTAGCTGAGCAGCTGGCTGCGGCCGGGCAAACGGATCATTTTGACAGCCTCAGAGATCTTCTGCTTTCTCAAAGCTCGGCGGATGAAGAAAACCCCGAAGAATCCGGTAAACCGGACGAATAATACAATTTCTTTATATCTTTTTACGCGGCTTTCATATCTGATTTACTGAAGCTCCTTTAACTATCGGATACAGTTATCTGGAAGAAATATTTTCTTTCCGGATATTAAGATAATGGTAACCGACCCACAGACAGACACCTTGATCGATCGTTCAGAACTTCTACGCTTGCGCGAATTGGGTAAATATTACCTGCAACAAAATCTGATCGCGCAGGCCTTGCAGGCCTATTTAGCGTTGCTGGAAAAGTTCCCGGAAGACGTCTCTACGCTTGTTATCATGGGTGATTCCTATCTGATGGCCGGAGATGCTAACGCGGCAAAACAAATCTATCTGCGGGCATCATCTCTTCAACCGGACCGAACCGATTTGCGCCAGCGGTTGTTGTTAGCGGAAAAAACTATAATGCCTGAAACCAGTATTGCAGGTGGATTTCCGCCCCTTCATCCACAGGCAGTGACGCGGCTGGCAGAACGATTGTCCGGGCATTCGACATCGGTTGATGATGACCAGATCCGCAAGGCGGCCGAATTGTTAGAAAAAACGGTGCATAGCGATTCTCCGGCTGAATCGGTTTCTGAACATCTTGATGAAATAGACGCGCTTTTACCGGCGATTCTGGAACTCAATATCCGACAGGCAAGAATTCAGGGTAATTCTGATGTTGCCGCTAAATTGATCCAGATCCAACAAGATCTGATCAAGGATAAATCATCACAGGCTTCAGCCGTTTCCAATGAGTTGACAAATGGCATCACTTTGTCTTCCAGACAGGTAACCAAAAAGATCATTCTGATCGGCGAACCATCTCTCATTTCCCCGCTTCGCCAGTCAATTATCCAGGATGCGTTGATACATGCTGGTATTGAGGTACATTCCCGGTGGGAAGATATCCCGCTTCCCTGGGAAGGATTTGATTTGGTTGTTGCCCATAACCCGCATACCAACCCGTTATTAATGAAAGCATTAGCCGGCTGGGCGGGGGCAGGAAATCCGGTACTGGTGGATATGGATACGGATTTCCGGATTGTTCACCCTCGTGGTATCCAGGTCGGGAATTCGGGAAGCGAATTGGCCCAGGATCGGCGGAGTTTTTTGGCCGCTCTTCAACTGGCAGACATTGTCACATTCCCGTCTACCTCTCTGGCACTGGCTTTTTCCAACGAAGGCTATCAGGCGTATGCCATACCGGATGGTTGGTCTGGAAAAAACACACTCTGGTTAAAACAGGCTTCTCCTTCTTCTAAGTTGAATTTAGGAATTTTTATAGAGCCGGGACATGTGGATGAGGTTGCTGCCATTCGGAGGGTAGTCATCAGATTGCTTCGCGAGTTCCCTCATATCCGGCTGGTTGTCAGTGGTGATCCAGAAGTGTATTCTTTGTTCAATACAATCGCGGATACCCGGCGAGTCTACCTGCCGCCAGCAGAACCAGATGATTATCCGTATATGCTGGCTCAAGCGGATATTTTTCTATTCCCAGGTGGAGAAGGTGACGCAACAGAATTAGCCAGTGACCGGAAATTCATGGAAGTGGGTGTGCGCAAGGCTGTATGGGTTGCCTCGCCCACCCCGGCTGTTGAAGAATGGAACTCCGGCGGTTTAATCGCTCGCTCGATGGATGATTGGTATACCCATTTGAAAACGGTAATAATTGACGCAGATTTGCGTCAAAAACTGGCCCAGGAAGGCTATACCCACGCTTTGACACGAGAAGCAAAAAATATGGCCCCTCTGTGGGAATCTCTTATCCAGAAAACATTGAATTCACGAATTCCCAAACCATTTATGAGGGAGGGTAAATGAATTTTATTTTTGTTTGCCCTGAGGCAGAAGATTTGAAGTGCAGTGTCGAAAAGCGCTGTGCGGCTCCCGCCAGAGCGATCAATCAGACAGGCCGTTATAACGCCGATCTCATAGGGTGGCGCGATTTTGCCCTGAACTCACCGGAAGTGGCTGACCTGTTGGAAAACAGCGATTACATCATCATTCACCGTGGACTATGGGCACCTTTGCTGACACGGATTCAACACTGGAAAGCCCGCGATAAGACGATCATTGCTGATTTTGTGGATGCCTATCAATTGATGAACGATGAAGAATTGACGGATGTTCACGACCTTGAAGTCAATGGCGGATTGCAGGCAGGCGACCAGAGCGATAAAAACACTCCGTATCTAACTCAGTTGAAATGGGTGCTTCAATCAATGCATGGCGCAACGACGCCTTCTCAGCGCTTGTGTGATGATTGGAATCCCTATACCCGTACATTGGTCCTCCCTGATTTTCTTGACCTTGATCGGTTAAATCTCATCATCCCTCAGGAGCATGACGGGGTAACACTGGGCTGGCGCGGGACCGTTCGCCAGTTGTATTCCATGAAAAAAAGCGGTATTTTAATGGCTCTTGAAGCGTTGTTCCAGATGCGCACAAACGCGAAAGTATTATTTTCGGTGGATCACCCCGAAGCGATTGGCCCATTAAATTTGCCAGACAGGCAGGTTGAGATTGTGGGATGGAATGAGCAGGGAGGCTGGTACCGTCATCTGGGGCGGATCGATATCGGTCTTTCTCCAATGGTTGGAGATATGGAACAGCGCAGCGGATGTTGTTCCATTCTGGAATTTATGGCATTAAAGATACCGTGGATTGCAAGTCAGGGGCCTGCTGTATACGATTATCAAAGCTATGGCTGGATAGTTGAAAACACTCCTGAAAGCTGGTTGAAAGCCGCTGTAGAAACTGTGGATTATCTAAATGATTATCGGGCTGAAGCCGCCGTAGCTCCATACCTTTACGCTATCAGCAAAAGTCTCGAAGAAAATGTCCAGACCATTGTGGATACGTATGTGAGGCTAGGAAGTCTTTATTCCACACGCCCATTAAACCATACCACGCCGAAACCTTCCGGTCGGTTGATATTGAAGGAAGATCAAGGGTAGGAATAATGAAAAAAGATAACCCGGAACAGGAATTTAGCAAAATTCGAACTCTAATGCAGGAAGAAAACTGGCAATTGGCATTAGATGCATTGAATACGTTAAATCAGAAATCAGCAGAAACTCCGGCTGTTCTTACGGCAAAAGGTGACTGCCACATTCACCTTGAGCATCCTGAAGAGGCTATACCTTTCTTTTATAAAGTAACCGAATTGCAACCTCAATCAGTGGAAGCCTGGAATAACCTGGGGGTTGCCTATATGTTCGCTCAAGATTTTGCCGGTGCTGAAAAGACGTTTTTAGAGGCTCTGCAATATCAACCTGATAATCTGGCTGTCTTGAAAAACCTTGCGTTTTTGTTGTACCAACAAGAAGCCCGTCTTGGAGAAGCTGCTACGTTACTCGCCAGCCTTATCCGGCGAAATCCTTCTGATTGTGAGGTTCTTTACTTAATGGGTAAGTGTTATCAATATGGTGGACAAAATGAATCGGCCCGGGTTTGTTTTGACCAGATACTTAAGCTTCAACCTGATTCTCAACTCGCAAAAGATGCTATAAACACATTACAATAAAAATAGATTTTTTCGGCTGGTTTATAATCATATTATTCAATCACAGGTAGAAAGATTATGTCGCCTATTCCTCGAATGCAACCATCAATGCCAGCAAAGAATGGATCTGGTACGGGAGATAAAGGCAGTGCCTACGAACCCAAAATGGTTCATGTACCGGCCGGCCCTTTCTGGATGGGTAGTTCAGAAGACCATGTATTGATGCTGGTTCAAAATGAAGACTGGGCGCATGAATGGTACGAAGACGGACTGTTCCGAATTGAGCAACCCTGCACACAGGTAATGGGACATGAATTTGAGATCGGCCAGACACCTGTTACAAATTTTGAATACTTTCAATTTGTCTGGAAAACCGGTTACCGAGTTCCTAAAGGCTGGCAGGGTTTTAAATATGCCGAAGGAATGGAATTTCTTCCGGTTGTCAACGTTAGCAAGAAAGACGCGGAAAACTATTGTGCCTGGTTGAGCGAGATGACCGGAAAGAAATACAGGCTGCCTACCGAAGGGGAGTGGGAACGGGCCGCATCTGGTACGGATGGACGGATTTATCCCTGGGGTGATGAATTTGACCCCTGGCGTTGTAATACAAAAGATAGCGGCAAAGGCGGACCGACACCTGTTGGCTCTTACTCACCCGCGGGAGACAGTCCTGTTGGTGCTGTTGATATGGCGGGCAATGTGTACGAGTGGACAAGCGATGTGTTATTACCGTACCCGTATGGAGAAGTCCCTCCAACGCCACCCAAAGAGATCAAATATGTTGTACGAGGTGGTGCCTGGTATTACAGTCATCGGTTGGCACGCTGCCAGAGCCGTGAAGGCCAGTTGGCTGAACACATTTCCGCCGCTGTTGGCTTCAGGGTCGCGCGATCATTAGAATAACAAACAGAAAATGTGTCTGAGACTGGAGAGAATGGAACTCTCCAGTTTTCTCTTTCAAAAAAGTGTTGAGAGTGCATCGCAGAGATAGGAGAATTTATGACCCGGTCGCATAAATCGGAAAAAAGCGCAAAACCGCCAATGAGTGGTGTAACTCCGGGATTTTTCTTTAATAATGGATTTTGTCGGGGGAAGCAAACCCGGCATGGTTATATGTTGTATAACCCTAATGATTTTATCGGGCAAACATTGGAAGTGTACGGTGAATGGTCATATGCTGAAATAGAATTTCTCGGCCAGTTGATCAAACCCGGATTTGTCGTATTAGATGTAGGCGCGTATATTGGCACACATACGCTTTCTTTTGCGAAAATGGTTCAGCCGGATGGTTTTGTGTTTTGCTTTGAACCTCAGCGAATTGCATTTGAATTCCTGAGTGCGAACATTGTGCTAAACAATATGACGAACATTTTCCCCATGCATGCGGCGGTAAGTGATACTACCGGTGAAATCATGGTTCCGGTGATCAATCCGGCAAGCCCATCGAATACTGCCGCGTTTAATGTTTCAGGTCACACTATGGGTGATACCGTGCGGCAAGTGACAATAGATTCGCTCGGATTGGGACGTTGCAACTTGATCAAGATTGATGTGGAAGGAATGGAAAATAATGTCATTGCCGGAGCTCAAGAGACTATTCAAAAGTTCCGACCGGTCTTATTTTTAGAGAATAACGGGTTTGGCGATTCCACGCAATTAATTGACCGGATTTTGAGTTTGAACTATAAAGCCTGGTGGTTTTTTTCTCCACCGGTTGAACCCAACACCCCGTTTAACCCGGAGATCAACGATAAGAACATGTTTTGCCTGCCGGCAGAGTGGAACACCAATGTGAACGGACTGATGCCTGTTCTTGATGCGAATGATACTGGTAAGCTGGCATATCAGCGTTTGTTGGAATCTCTTACCAACCAATAATTATCATAATTTCCCAGTGTTGCCAATCGTTTCAATCGAATACATAAAACGGGATAGAACATTCTAAATCCGCATTAAAACAGCGACTTCCTTAAACAAGGGATTGTCCAGATCGGACTGTGTCAGGGAATTCAATAATATTTCTGCTATGTTTCTAGCCTGGTCTTGTTTGCCCTGCTTCCATTGCGATAACGCGAGAACCGCAACACCTTCCGGTTCCAGGTCGCCCTGCGATTGAGCTAACAGACAGGTTTTCTCTGCTTGCGCGTAATCACCTGTGCCATAAAAGAAATCAACCATCCCCAGGAGAACATATAAGGATTGCGGTGCGATTCTCCATGCCTGTGCCAGGGCTGCCCAGGCAGATTGTTGGTCTCCGATTTTCATGCAGGCGGATGCGAAATTGGTGTACCGGATCACGTCAAAGGGAAATTTTTGTATCTGGTTTGCAAAATGGTCCCTGGCTTCCTTTAACCGGCCCTGTTCCATAAGGAGAGGGCCGGCAGCTACCTCATCAAAATAATCTACCAATTCCTGTCTGGGGTGGACTTTCTCAGGAATATCCCGACGGATTAATTCAAAAGCCGTTTGTTTTTCCGCCAGGCGGTGAATGACTTTGAGAAGATTGTTCTTTGTGATTGTTATTCTCTCGCCGGATTCCTCGATGATCTTTTGTAATAATCTCTCAGCCGAATCATCCATGATTGTGGCATATCGGTGTATTCGCGTCCAACGCTCATCACGGTACGGATCCCCCGCATCTCCCCGGCCGCGTTTCAGTTTATCTGCCCATTCCTCTGCGGATCGGGTGTAATAATGGTTGATCTGGATTCTTTCTGTATGACAGGGGAATTGCTGGGCATCAACCCGCAGTCCACTTTCATTGACACAATACCAGCCCTCTTTAAAGAGAAAGGAATGAGGGGAAATTGGTTGGATCACTTTTTCTGGTTGAACAATGGATTTAACCAGGCGATTGACAGTCAACTTTTCGGGTGTCCGAAAGCGATACCCGGCCAGTTGACCTGCAGAAGGTCGAATTGTGTTTCCGCTCGATCCAAAGAAGAGTGAACTGACGGCTAATCCTCCCCGATCTTCATATTCTTTTAGGAATTCGCGGATATTTGTGGAATCTTTTAATAGGATGAATTCATCGGTATCAATAAAACCAATCCATTTGGAAACATGTCCATACGTTTGCAGGCAATGATCGTAGGCGAAAAGCTGGACAGATTTACCGGATATTGAATGAACAGTCACCCAGCCACGGTCAATATATGATTTTATTGTCTGTCGTATCGGAATGATACTCTCGTTATCATAGATCCAAAAATGTTCGACTCCCAGAAGTATATGGTAGTCAAGCCATTCCTGAAGGTAGGAATTTTCATTCTTTACGATTAAACAAAGGCTCAGGTACATTTTCGGGCCATGTCAGGCTTTTCTGATTAAATCCTCTTTAAACCGGTTGATCCATTGACGGGCGATTAATGACCAATCATAGAATTTCACTACGTCAAGGTTTTGAAGTGCCAGACGTTCATATTCATCATTACTGGTAAGCACTTTGATCAAAGCCTTTGTCCAGACTGGCAGCCAATTGTTACCAGGCGCTATCAACGGATTCTTCCAGGCGGTTTCAACAAGCGCACCCGTACTTGTGCTGACCACTGCACAACCGGCCGCCATCGCTTCCATGGCTGCGATACAGGAGGTTTCGGGAAATGTACATGGATACGCCAATGCCCGGCATTGTAAGGCTGTTTCCCGTAACTCTGCCTGACCGACTGATCCGCGGTAATTCACACCCGGGAGAGAACGTGCCAGTTCGTACAGCCGTTTGTAATCGTCTGTCTCATCCGTGTTATATACCTTCATCGATGTAAATAGATGAAGCCGGGCGTCCGGAATTGCCTTGTTAACATCAGGCCAGGCTTGAAGTAACTTATCCAGACCGCGGAACGGAGTGGATGAATAATAACACCAGGGTTTCCTTGACCGCAATGTGGTAGTGTCTACATTAAATTTCTCAAGAGGTATCCCGTTGGTGGTGGGGATAATTTTTTCTACCATCAGGTTTAAGTTGCGTATCCATTGAACCTGCTGATAGGTAGATAACATGAAAAGCCCATTCAGGCGGTTATAAACTGGAAGGGCGATATTGGGGTCTCGAAGTTGTTCAACGATATTCTGGTTGAAATCATCCTGACACCATAAATAATTGATTTTTCCCGGATAGTACCCATCATGAAAAACTTGCCATAGGCGCAGGGAGATAAACACTTCACATGATAGTAAAGGAATTTGATTAATATCGGTGATCAGGCGTACGGAGTGCCCCATTGACCGTAATGCTCCGGCAAGTCGAATAGCCGCTGTTTCGCTTCCGCCAACTGGATTCAGCTCCGGGAAATCGGGTTCCTGAAGGCTGTCTCCATGTCTGGAGTAAATAAGAATGGCAATATCGAGGGATTGATTCTTACTGGAATATTTATTTCTTGTCATGAGTTTCCTGATCCGGTTTCACCATCAATTCATACAGACGGTTATACCAGTTGTGGTTTGCGATTGCCTGAGGGGTTAATTGTGGAATAATGAGCCGCGCCGTTTCTCTCGCCTGGTCATGTTTTCCCTGCTCCCATTGTGCCAGCGCCATGCCGGCCACGGTGACCGGTTCCAGGCTGCCATAGGTTTCCATCAGCAGGCAGGTTTTCTCTACCTGCTCAAAATTGCCAGCCGCAAAGAAATAATCGGTCATGCATTGTAGCACCATCAAATCTTTCGGCGCCATTCGCCAGGCCTGTGCCAGGGCTTCCCAGGCAGAAGTGAGGTCGCCCAGGTGAATGCAGGAGATGGCGAAATTGGTGTATTGTGTAATATCAAACGGATATTTTTGAAGAAGCCGGGCATAAATTATCCTGGCCTGGTCATATCTTTTATCTTCTACCAGTTTCATACCGGTGGAATAATCAGCCAGTAATTGTTCTAATTCCGAATTGAATTGGATTTCCGTTACAGGCTCTGCATCACATTTCTGTGGTTTGACCAATGCTGCTGCGGTTGACATTTCTTCCAGAAACCGGGAAGATAGTGGATCAGTCAGTGCGGCAAAATTCCGGGCTTTTGCGGGCGGCAGATTCAATAATGGAATTGTGTGGCGGATGATCGTCTCGTCATGCACTGTGCTATTCTTGTTCAGGTCAACCCAGGCGTCATCTTCATACGGGGTGCCAGAATCCCCCCTGCCGCGATTCTTTTTTTCTTTCCATTCCTGTGCTGAGCGAGTGTAATAATGGTTAAGTTGTATCTTTTTTACATTGCAAGGAAAGAATTGTGAACTTACCCGATCACGGTTTTCATTCACACAGAAAAACCCTTCTTTATACATAAAGGAATGTGGCGATACAGGAAAGACAACCTTTTCAGGTTGAATAATTGATTTAATGAACCGGTTCTTGGATAAGGCTTCCGGAGTTCGAATTTGATATCCTACGATCTGTCCACAAACAGGACGGTTCTTGTTGCCTCCTGACGCGAAAAACAAAGAGCTTATCGCAAGGCCAGCATATTCTTCGTAATCATGAAGAAAATCTTTGAGGCTGGACGTTGTCTTGGGTACGATAAATTCATCTGTGTCAATAAAACCGATCCATTTACTTAATGGTCCATATTGACGGATGCAATGGTCATACGCGTACAATTGAACTGCCTTACCATGTATCGTGTTAACCGTAACCAATCCCCGGGCAATATACTCTTTGATTGTTTTTGCCAGCGGGATTGTGGAATCATTATCGTAGATCCAGAAATGTTCCACGCCAATTAGAATGTGGTAATCCAGCCACTCCTTCAAATAGGCGTTCTCATCTTTCGCGATCAAACATAATGACAGGTACATAAGAGTATTGTAGTACAGGTGTTGAAGTCAAATTATTGTTTTTGAGCATAAATTTATGTGTTATTTACGAACAAATCTGAAAAAGGCTTCAGAAATTTAGCCTTCCTACGATAATGTTCTATAGATTGATACAAGAAAGGTTGAAGGAGGCATTATCGCGGAGATTATTGCCACTAACATCTGAAACAACGCGGCTGGTTATAAGGGCTCCAGGCCGGCCGCGAGCAATAAGAACGGAACCCAAATTTTCTCAGGCTGGGGGAAGGAACCCCCGGCGAACCAAAACATGGAGGTTTTGAAATGGCTAATCAAGATGTAACTCGTATCGCTTCAAATATCGGTGCTTTGAATTCCCTTTGGGCTTTGTCAACCGTCAACAAGAAATTGGGTGTAGCCCAGAGCCGTTTGTCAACCGGTAAACGCATCAACTCTGCCGCCGATGATCCCGCGGGTCTGACCATTGCGACAAAATTGAATTCCCGCAGCCAGGGTTTGCAGGTAGCTCTTTCTAATATTGGCGATGCCAAGAACCTGCTGGCCGTTGCGGAAGCTGGTGTTGGCCGTATCACCGATATTCTCGTTCAGATGAAAAACAAAGCCAGCCAGGCTGCTTCTGACACAATGGGCACTTCAGAACGCGAAGCCATCAAAGAACAACTGGTTGCGTATGTGGGCCAGATTGATGACATCGTTGCCCAAACCGCGTGGAATGGCAACAAACTCATCGATGGTTCTTATCTGAACACCGCGCTTTCCTTCCAGACGGGCGCTGACGCGGCTGATGTCACCAATGTGAATGGACTGGCTAATCTGGCTGCTACCACCGGCGCCGGCAACCTGGGTTTGGCGACCAAAACCAGCACAGCGACCGCAACCATCGGTCAGAACATTGGCGGTATGCTGTCTTCTGTGGATACCTATGCCACTATCAATGCCAACCTGAGCCAGCTCGGCACCGGCACCTACACCGTGCGTGTGACCGTAAACTCCGGTACCGGTACTGATGACAAAATTGAATTACTCGACTCAGCCGGTAATGTCTTAAATATCGCCCAGACAGTCACTGATGGTACCGGTACCGTGGCCAAGAGCGTTATGGCTGACCTGTCTGCAGGCGGCACGATTAACTTCGGTAATGGATTGACCGCTACCTTCAGCAACCTGACAGCGGAAGGAACCGCGACATCGACAATTTCTTACGCTGCCACCGGCACGTACGATGTTATGTCAGGAGGTAACACCGGTTCCGCTTTGGGTTCCGCTGCCAGCTACCGCGAATTGATGACAACTCTGGAAGGCAAGCTGGATATTGTCAACTCAGTTATGGCAAAGATCGGTGCTTTCACCGGCCGGTTGGAATTCAAAGAAGACCAGGTATCCGCTGCCCAGATCAACGTTGAAGCTTCTTACAACCGTATTATGAACGCCAACATGGCGGAAGAACAGGTGAACTCGAGCAAGTTCCAGATCCTGCAGCAGACGGCTATCGCGATGCTGGCTCAGGCGAACCAGGCTCCTGCTTCCCTCCTGACCCTCTTCCAATAATCGGTTGAACCAGGTATCCTTTAGTAAGCAGTAAACATCCCCTGGGGGGAGCCGGAAAACGGCTCCCCCCGAAACGCAAGAAGACCGCCGCGGAGGCGAAAAATGGCAAGTTCGATCTCATCTTCCAAGTCGAAATCAGGAATAGAAAATCTGGATTCGTATTACCAGAATCTGATCAAATATACGCTCACGCAGGAAAAACAACCGCTTACCCGTTACACCGAACAAAAAGACAGCATAACGATCAAGAAAGCGGCGTATACCGACCTGAAATCAAAATTCGACGCTCTGCAGAATGCCATTAATCAATTGCGCAGCGATAATGCTTCGTACGCCATGAAACCCGGTCGGTCTGTAAGTGTTTCTCCTCTAACCAGCAATACTACCGTGGCTACGGCTACGGTCAGCTCTTCTGCTTCAACCGGAACGTTTAAGTTATCTGTCACTTCATTGGCAACGGCGCATGAAGTGCGTTCCACGCGCCAGACATATTCCAATCAGGCTCTAGGCCTGACGGGATCTTTTGTTATAGGCGGCGCGGCAGAACGGAGCGTTTCATTAGTAGATTCCATGCCGGAAACAGTATCCGCTGTCAATGCCGGCAGTTCAAGTGTTGTACTTCCTTCTCAGAAAGAACTGGGAACCGGAAATTATTACATTGAAACCCGTAATGATGCTACCGAAGGGTGGCAATTCCGTCTTGTTGACGTGGACGGTAATGCTCAATCTATTCAGAGAGGAACATCCGCTGAATTTACAACAGGTTGGCAGAGCATTCCTGCCGGCGGTGGTACATATGATACCGGCCGCGGTTTAAGCATCGATTTTGGTACCAATTCCAGCCTGTACACAGCCGCCAATAAAGCTACTGGAGCTGCACAGATCTCATACACCGCGAAAGGTGCAACTATCGATGTCACAAGTGATATGAGCCTTGTTGATATCAAAGCCGAAATCAATTCAGCGGTTTTCAGTGAAGGAAATGAAGTTGTTGCTTCGATCATTGATAATTATCTGGTTTTAACAAACGCTTCTACCGGTTTGAAACATGTGATGCAGGCATCAGATACATCCGGTTCTGTGCTTTCTACACTGGGAGTTATATCTGGTGGTGTTCTAAATACCAAAGTTGCCGCAAAAGATGCATCGTTTTCCATCAATGAAATGGCAATGACCCGAAGTTCAAATACGGGTCTGACAGATGTTGTTTCTGGCATGACGATAGACCTTGCTTCAGACGCGGAAGGTAAATCAGCGAATCTGGTAGTGAAGAGTGACTCGAACACCTCAATATCGGTTATTAACTCATTCCTTACCGCCTTCAATGATCTGACCAAGTATGTTCGGTCGAATACCAGCACTACCAAAAACTCGGATGGAACTTACACCCGAGGCTCACTGGCCGGAGAATATTCTGTTCGATATGTTGGCAATGAACTTGTCACATTAATGAACCAGGATTATTCGAATAGCGGAATTTATAAAAACCTGGCCAATATAGGGATATCCGTAAATTCAGATCTCGCGGCGACGATCTCTGATTCATCTGCCCTGACAACAGCCATCAATACCCACTTCTCTGATGTGAAAGCATTGCTGGATAGTCTGATGAAAACGATGTCAGAGCGGGTTGGGGTTTATGCCGGCACTGAGGGTTATGCCAATAAAAGTATCCAATCCGCTGATTCAACGATCAACAATCTAAATGACCGGATTAAATCCATCAATGATCGGCTGGCTCGCCGTGAGGAGTACCTGGTCAAGTATTACGCGCAGTATCAGGCTCAGATGGAGACGTTCTTAAACCAATCTAATATCAATTCGGCATTATATGGGTAATTCAGGATGTAATGTTTTTGGCAGTACCGTCCCCGACAGGGAAGTCGGGGCGTTAGAAAAAGGAAGGAACCATGTCTGATCCTACAATTTCCTCCCTTGGCCGGGCAGCCGTAGAACTGACCGGCAGCCTTAACTCTCCTAAGCAGGAGAAGAAACCGGCTTCGGCAACTGGACAGCCGGTGAAAGCAAACCAGGCAGCCAGCGCGTACGCTCAAACCCGGTTACAGTTCCAGGTGGATTCAAAAACCAACGATGTCATCATTTTAATAAAGGATAAGGAATCGGACAAAATCGTCCGAACCATACCCGCGGAAGCCATAAAAGATCTCCCACCCGGTCAGATCCTGCAGAAGTCAGGTTGAGGCAGCAAGGGGCTGTCTGTAGGAAGACAGCCCCTTGCTTTTCTTGCCAGTCTTCGGAAAAATATTGTGCAGCCTGCCTGTAAATTTTTTTGGGTGAATAACGAAAGTCTTACCGATTAAGTACCAATAATTACGTATATCAATTTTCTAAATATCCTAAAGTTTTTTAATATCCTGCCGATAATCAGAACAGAAGCAAGAGAGTTTTGATTTTAAGTCATCAATCAGTCTGGTTGGTGCACCCGGAAAAGAATTCCGGGGTGGGAAAGGCAGGATGCCATGTCAAACACAATCTCAAATCCAGTTGGGCGCGCGGGTATGGAACTTATCGGTTCCATGAAACAGACCGAAACAAAGGAGCGCCCTGCGGTCAAACAGCAGGAAGCCCGAGCCGCGTATGGCAAAAATATTGCCGGAAACAACACCCGCTTGCAATTCCGTGTAGATGACAAAACAAACGAGATCACGATTCTTATTAAAGATAAAGAATCGGATAAGGTCATTCGAACAATCCCGCCGGAAGCCATAAAAGACATTCCCGCTGGCCAATTGATGGAATATTCCACCTGATCCAGGTTAATGGTTGAAACATCGCCGGCAGGGCTGCACGCAGCCCTGCTTTTTATTTAAACCAATTATTTATTTTGCCTTAACGCAAGAAATCTGTTAATCAACCGATATTAAAAATAGTTCCGGTCAAGGAGGACCGGTAGAGGCAGAAAGGATCTCTGCCGAGAGAGAAAGGATGGATCCTATGTCTGAATTCTTTATTTATCCGGTTGGTTCTGCGGGCAATGATTATGCCCGGTCATCCAACCCGGGAATGGAGACTCACCGGCACCAGGAAATAAAGTCACCGGTACCGATGTACACCTTCCCCGGTAATACCAGGCTGGTTTTCAAGGTTGATGAGACCAATCATGAAATAGTCGTCATGATCATTGATGAAACATCGTCAGAGGTTATTCGAACCGTTCCTGGCGATGCCATGAAAGACCTGCCATCCGGTGGTTTGATTCAGAAAAACGCTTGATATCTTTATGCCAATTTTACGGGTAAAACCTTCAGTGTTTTAGTGTTTTACCGAAAATACAATGTGTAACAGAATTATTCAGGAGGTTCTGATCCATGTACAATCAAAGCCAGGCTTATCGGAAACAGGAAGTACTCAACGCCACGCCTTTACACCTGGTCATCATGGCTTATGATCTGGCAATCCGGTCATGCGATCAAAAGGATATGGTGACTGCTTTGAAAGCCGTCACCGCTTTGAGAGACGCATTGGATTTCAACTATGCTGAAATTGCCATGAACCTTCTTTCACTTTACAACTGGTGCCTGGATTGTATCCGCAAGCAGGAATTCGCTCAGGCTAAATCAACATTAGTTGAATTACGAGAAGCGTGGGTCACCATCGAAAACGAAATGAATGCTCCGCGCCGTCCTCAAACTCAAGTAGGCGTATCACTGGCTGCTCGCACAGCCTGATAATCACACAGCAACTTGAAGTAAACCAATCTATTCGCTCTGGAAAACCGTCAGTGGGGGCAAACTGGCGGGATTTCCGATTCTTGACTGTAATTCACGCGATTTTTACAGCTCATTCATTTTGTTTTTACTGCCCGAAAACTGCCTGCATGTTAACCTATTCTCAGAGCGAATAAACGGGTTGCCCGTGCTATTTAATGATTATCGGAGAATCAGTATGAGTTTTTGGACCAGTTTACGGATCAGTTCAACAGCGCTTTTCGCGCAGCGATTACGCCTTGATACGATTTCAAACAATGTGGCCAATGCTGAAACCACGAAAACTGAAACCGGAGAAGCCTACAAACGTAAAGATGTGGTTTTGCAGGCGAACAACCGGGTTCCCTTTCTGGCCAACCTGATGTTAACCAACCGGAGCATCGGTGAAAAAGCGTTAAACCTTCAGGGTGTGAAGGTCGCTGAAATCAAAACAGATGAAACTCCGGGAACCACTGTGTTTGAACCTACCAACCCCAACGCGGATGAGAACGGATATGTAACATACCCGAATGTTGACCTGGTGGTTGAAATGACCAATATGCTGTCAGCCACCCGTTCCTATGAAGCAAACCTCTCAATGGTTGACGCCGCCAAGTCAATGGCGAACCGTGCCATTGAAATCGGCCGGTAGCCATTCCAGAACGATGTGATCTACGGAGAATTCTTCCATGAATATTCAAGGAATTAACTCAACATTAGCTTCACAGGTTACTTCATCTGCCAAAGTAAACCGGCAGGACACCATTAAGGAAGTCGGAAAAACTTTTGACAGCCTGCTGCAGAGTCTGAATCAAACCCAGGTAACCAGCGACGATTTAATGTCTAAACTGGCTGCCGGCGAAGATGTGGATATTCATCAGGTAATGATCGCCGCTGATCAGGCAGATATCAGCTTCAAAATTGCCATTGGTATCCGGGACAAACTGGTTGACGCGTACAAAGAAATCTCCCGGATGAGTGTGTAGTTTTCTTTTTTTCTGATTAAGGAATTATTCTATGCTTGCAAAAATCACCACTCAGGCAACCGACTTCTGGGATAAGCAAAAACCTACCCAACGAGTTATTTTAATCGCGGCGGCTGTGCTGGTTGCTGTTTTAGTCCCGGTGATGATCGCGTGGGCTACTCAACCAACATATGCCGTGGCGTACAGTGGATTGGATGAATCGGATGCCGGCGCCATTGTTGAACAACTAAAAACGATGGGTGTCAGCTATAAGCTGGAAGGGACAACGATCCTGGTTCAGTCAGACAAACTCTATGATGTACGACTTCAAATCGCGAATGCCGGTCTGCCCAAAGGGAGCAGTGCTGGTTATGAACTGTTTGACAAAAACTCACTGGGGATGACGGAATTTACCCAGCGCATCACCTACCAGAGGGCGATTGAAGGAGAACTTGAACGTACCATCGGAAGCCTGGATAGCGTTCAGGCGGTTCGTGTTCACATCGTAACACCGGAAAAAACATTACTGGCTTCTGATCAGGCGCCGACCACAGCATCTATCACC
Source organism: Leptolinea sp. HRD-7 (assembly GCA_024363285.1). Lineage (GTDB taxonomy): Bacteria > Chloroflexota > Anaerolineae > Anaerolineales > Anaerolineaceae > Leptolinea. The sequence continues at coordinate 1,911,989 of AP024710.1, forward strand.
ATCCAGGAAAAACCCGGTCGTCAATTAGATGCCGGGCAGATCCGGGCTATTACCTACATGACGGCTAACGCGGTTGAAGGACTAACTCCAGAAAATGTGGTTGTTGTGGATACCAATGGAGTCGTTCTGGCTTCAGGCACGAGTGACGGATCCTCTGGTTCGATCTCACAGGTCGACAGTCGCCGCGCGGCAGAATTAGCCGCGGCAAACGATGTGCAAAAAAAAGTGAAAGCTTTACTTGATACAGCGTTAGGGCCAAACAAATCTGTTGTTCAAGCTTCCGTGCGGTTGGATTGGAGTGATCAAGAAATCACCACTACAACCTTCCAGCCAACGCCAAACGCGATCCGCAGTTCACAAAAGACAACAGAAACCTATACACTTGATAACACTGGCACAGGCGGTGTGGCTGGAGCCACGGCCAACCTGCCTACACCCGTTGCCGGAACAACCACTACCACAGGTACTCCCACGCTGTATGAACGGTCAGAAGAGACCATTAATTATGAAGTAGCGCAGGTAGAAAACCGCCAAATCATCAAACCCGGTATGGTAGATAACATCAGCCTTTCCGTTCTGGTGGATGGTATTGAAGATCAACAACAATTACAAACTTTACAGACAGCCATCGCGGCCGCCGCTGGTATAGACCAGCAGCGCGGCGATCAGATCTCGGTTCAGTCACTGGCGTTTGACCAAACCTACAAACAGGCACAGACTGAAGAAATGGCTGTAGCCGACCGTACCCGCATCATTACCCTGGTGGCTGAAATTGTCGGTGGATTGTTGCTGCTGGCTGCTTTGTTCTGGTACATAAGCCGTCTGCTGAAGAACCTGAAAGTAGCCTCAGTAAGTGTTTGGGAACCTGTTTTGAAACCGGCCCCTGAATTAACAGGCATGGCTGGAGGAGGATTGGAATTGGCTGCGTCAACTGCCGGACAACAACCGGCCCCCGGTCTTTCGGCTGCGGCGGCAAAGAGCAGCAACCTGTTGCAGGAAGCTACGGCTCGAATTTCACCCAAAACCACCACGGCGGAAGAGCAAAAAATGCAGGCACTTATCACCCGTCTGGCTGAAGATAATCCTGCCAGTGTGGCAGATGTTATTCAGATGTGGCTGAATCAGGATAAGAAGAATGGCTGATCAAATGGCTTCAGGCAGTCAGATCTCGGGGCTTGAAAAAGCAACAGCTCTGTTGCTGTCTCTGGGCGTGGAAACCTCGTCTAGAGTGCTTCAATATCTGGGTGAGGCTGAAATGGAACGCTTATTACTGACCATCAGTGAAAGTGGTTCTGTGCCCTCTGAAACCCGGCAGACAGCGCTTGAAGAAGCCTACGCGTTGTGCATTTCCGGCGTAGACCTGGTTGGCGGCGGCACCGAGTACACCCGGCAATTACTCGCCAGAGCAGTTGGTCCGCGCCGAGGCGCCGAAATATTGGAACGTATATCTGCCCGTCAGCAGATCTCGTCATTTGAAATGCTGCGTAACGCTGATACCGGTCAGGTGGCGGTTATGCTTCAGGATGAGCATCCGCAAACCATTGCGTTGGTGCTTTCATACCTGGAAGCCAAACTGGCGGCGGATATTCTTACCAACCTGCCGACTGATCTGCAAATCGAAGTCACCCTGCGGTTAGCCCGCATGGACCGAGTATCACCCCAGGTGGTACAGGTGGTGGAGCGCAATTTGAAGCAGAAACTCTCTGGCGTGCTTTCAGCCGCCGATTTCCGCGCTACGGGCGGTGTAAATTTCCTGGTCAAAATGATGAACCAGGTGGACCGCGACGTGCAGAAGCGAATTTTTGAAGCCATGGAACCCACCGATCCAAAACTGGTAGAAGAGATCAGGGCTTCATTATTCACCTTTGATGATCTGGCAGCCATGGATGATCGCACCATGCAGCGTGTGTTGCGTGAAGTCAATAAAAACGATCTGGCTCTTTCACTAAAAGGCGCTCCGGAAAAATTGAAAGACCTTGTCTTCCGGAATCTTTCTGAACGCGCGCGTGACAGCCTTAAAGAAGAAATTGAAATTCTTGGTCCCCAGTTGGCCAAAGATGTCTATGCCTCTCAACGCAAGATCATTGAACTGGTTCGGGCTCTTGAAGAAGCCGGTGAAATTGTGATCGTTGGGTCAGGTGGAGGCTCTGGCGATGCCGTCATCATCTAAGGTAATCAAAGGCTCTAATGTCGCGGCGGTCAATCTATTTAAGCTTTCTGGATTGACAGATTTCTCTGCCGATAGTACCCGCGTTCAACCGGCTTTGCCTGTTAATGAAAGTCGTCAGACAGAAAATACAGCAACCATTAACAATGATTTTTCTTCTACCATTACCTGGTCAACGAAAAAGGTAGCGGGCAATATAAAAGAATCGCAGCATAGATCTGTTCGTTCATGGGTTGTGGGTGATTTTCAATCGGAATCTAGCAACCTGCCTGAAACCCGAGTGGAACAACCAAATGCTTCAACGGTGGAATTGGAAGATTATTCCTACCTGATTGATGAAGCAAAGGCAAAAGCGGATGCGATTGTGGCGGATGCTGAAAAAAATGCTGACGCTATACTGGCTCAGGCAAATTCAGAAGCTGAAGCGATCAAGCAAAAAGCATTTATTGAAGGAATGACCGCCGCCCGCAATGAGATGTCTCAAACTATCCACCAGGTAACCCGGATTTTCCAGGAAACCCAACTCTGGCAGGAACAGGTTATGCGCCAGAGCCAGTCGCGGATCATTGAAATGGTACTGTCGATAGGCAAGAAACTCTTTGCCAGCGGTTTTGAATTGCCGGCAGAACAATTAGACCAGATTGTCAGTCGGGCAATTAATGAAGCCAGCCGGTTGGGGAATTTGAGGGTTTATCTCAATCCGGAAGATGCCAAACTACTGGTGAACTTGTGGCAAGAATCAGAGTTGACCCTTAATGGGCAACAAATCCAGATCGTCTCAAGCCAGAATATTTCACGCGGTGGCTGCTTCATCGACGGAGAATTCGGGGTTCTGGATGGCCGGGTGGAAGAGCAGTTTGACCAGATCAACAAATCGATCAAATCAGCCGAATCAAACCTGGAGGTAGAGTAATGAAGCAAGCCTCACCGGTTGATCTGACACCATTCGCGCGCTCTCTGGATAACTGCGCCACGCTGCGCGTTTCAGGCCGGGTGGTGCAGGTGATCGGTCTGACGATAGAAGCTGTTGGTCTCGACTGCCAGATCGGTGAAGTGTGTGAAATCCGTGCCAGAACCGGTGAAAAAATCCTCTCTGAAGTGGTCGGTTTCCGCAACAGCACAACCCTGTTGATGCCGCTGGGAGACATGGAAGGTATTCAGCCCGACAGCTCGATATACCCGCAAAAAACGGTTTTACAGGCACCGGTGGGTCGGCATCTTCTGGGGCGTGTTCTCGATGGGTTAGGTGAACCAATTGATGGCGGTGGGCCTCTGGGTGAAACAGAAACCCGGCCGATCAACAATTCCGCTCCGCATCCCATGGAACGTCAGATCATCACCGAGCCGTTAGTGACCGGCGTGCGCGCTATTGACGGTTTTCTGACCTGCGGGAAGGGCCAACGTATGGGAATTTTTGCCGGTTCTGGTGTGGGCAAGAGCACCCTTATGGGCTCCATCGCCCGCAGTTCAAAATCGGATGTCTCTGTCATCGCGCTGATCGGCGAACGCGGCCGTGAGGTGCGTGATTTTGTGGAAGGTGATCTGGGTAAGGAAGGGCTGGAACGTTCTGTTGTGGTGGTTTCCACATCTGACAAACCGGCATTGATGCGCTTGAAAGCGGCATATGTGGCTATGACCATTGCTGAAGATTTCCGTGACCAGGGCCTGGATGTGACTTTCCTGATGGATTCCGTCACCCGCTTTGCTATGGCGCAACGCGAAGTCGGATTGGCCATTGGCGAGCCCCCGGCAAGCCGCGGCTATACACCTTCGGTGTTCGCGCTCTTGCCAAAATTACTGGAACGTGCCGGAACAGGGCAACGCGGCTCTATTACCGGATATTTCACTGTTCTGGTAGAAGGTGACGATTTCAATGAACCTATTTGTGACGCCGTTCGTTCCATTCTTGACGGCCACATTATTCTCAGCCGCCAACTGGCAACCCGCAACCATTACCCGGCTATTGACGTACTGGGCAGTATTTCCAGGGTTATGCCGCATATCACCAGCAAAGAGCACCGCAGTTGGGCGGCAAAAGCCCGCCGCTTACTGGCAACCTATGAGAAAGCTCGCGATCTGATCAATATTGGCGCGTATGTAGCCGGCAGCGATCCTGAAGTGGATGAAGCCATCACCGCCATGCCGATTATCGAATCATTCCTGTTACAGGGCAAAGAGTTTTCCGAATTTCCGGAAACGTTATCCCGTCTGGAAGGTATCGGGGGAGAAATAGGAGTTGACCATGCCGCCTAAATTCTCTCTGCAAAACGTGCTGGATTACCGTCACAGCAAAGTGGAAACACTCGAAGTAGCACACGGCAGGCTGCAACATCAATTACAAAAAGCGATCGACCAGCTCCATGAACTGGAGAAAGCGCGTGATTCACTTTTGCAAGAGCTTGGTTCCTACCAAAATGGAAATCTGGATTTACAAAAAATTCTGCAATCTCGCACTTTCCTGAAGCGAATTCAGAAAGGAATGGAGCGGCAGCAGCAAGAAATTGACCGCTTGAAGGCGGAAGCGGAAGAAGCCCGCCGGGCATTGGTTCAGGCTAAACAAGATGAAGCCGCCATGGAGAAGCTAAGTCAGAAAGAGATGCAGGTTTACACAGACCGCATGAATATGCGTGAAAAACAGCAGCAGGATGATATTTATATCAGCCAGGCGCATTCAGCCAATGAGAAGAAAATGCGCGAAAGGGTGCCTAATGTTCGATATGTCTTCTAGTTCCGGTATCTCCGGCATGTCCGGGTTTGGTGCAAATGTGCAGATGGTGATGATCCAGGCGTTGATCAAATTACTGGAGAAAACTCTCACAGAAAAGGGATTGTCATCGGAAGATCTTTCGGAATTAAAAGGATACAGTTCCGGTTCCGGAAAAGCGTCTTCGGGTAATTTTGAAGAGATCATCCGGAAAGCCTCTCAGAAATACGGTGTGGATACTGACCTCGTGAAGGCAGTCATTCAAAATGAATCAGCTTACGACCCGAATGCCATATCTTCAGCCGGAGCCATTGGATTAATGCAATTAATGCCAGCTACCGCTGCCAGCCTGGGTGTTGAAAATCCGCTTGATCCTGAACAGAATATCGATGGTGGTGTCAAATTACTGCGCGAATTATTAAACCAGTTTGGCGGCAACCTGACCAATGTTGTGGCCGCGTATAACGCTGGCGCAGGTGCCGTGATGCAGTATGGCGGCGTTCCTCCCTATCAAGAAACACAGCTTTATGTCAACCGTGTCCTTTCAACATACGGGAAAAGCTAGAAAGGATCGATCTCATGATAGACCCTGTTTATGGTGATTCATCTCTGATTAATGCCAGCAAAGCTCTTGATGGACTATCGTTTCGCAGAAATGTGATCAGTCAGAATGTTGCCAATGTTGATACCCCCGGGTATCACGCGTTGGAAATGAATTTTGAAAGTGAACTCCAGCGTTCCATGAAGGGATCCCCCAAACTGAGTATGAAAACGACCAATGAGCGGCATCAGCTTTCACGCTCAGATGCGTCCGGCCCATATCAGGCAAAACTCCGCTCCGGGGGAACGGAACGTGTGGATGGTAATAATGTCGATATCGACCAGGAGTTGATGGAGATGACCGAGACCGGCATCCGGTATTCTGCATTGACCACGGCCGTTACGAAAAAACTCAATCTCTTGAAAAGTATAGCGAGGTAAGCCTATGATAAGTGCTGATGTACCGTCATTGGCGCGCGCAGCGCCAACACCCGCTGTCACAACCCGGATGAATACACGGGATAGTGACAGTACGTTTGACCAACTGCTTCAAGCAGTTGCGCCTGACCGTTCCACGGAGCAGAATTCTCCCCGAACAGGAGACAATTCCGCCGCACGTTCAACCGATGATTCGTCAATCCGGCAGCCTGGAGATATCTCTGAAACCTCCAGACGGAATCTTGACCGAAAAGAATCTCGGGGCAATGTACGGCAGGAAAAAGTCACCCGAGAAGAGACCAGGCAGACAGAACGGAAGACATCCGAACCCAAAAGCTCGGATGAGAAGCCGGTTAATGACGTGAAGACGGAAAAAGCAGTCTCAGCGGATGAAAAAGTGGAAGCTAAAGCCGCGGAAGATGCTGTTCAGGAAGCAATAGCTGGTGCTATGGCCGCACAGGCTGCCATGGCCGTAAAACCTGAAGTGCCAGTTGAACTGGTTGAAAAAAGCTCCACACCTGCTGAAACTGCCGCCGGAATGGCCGCCACTCCAGTTGCCCAACAACAACAGACGCCTGTCATCCAACTGCCGGATACCGAACCTCAGCCGTTGCCGGACGAGCTGAAACAGGCCATGCCGCAGACTAAAGTTGAAGTCAAAGATTTCCAGGCAGCAATTAATAATGCGGCAAAGGAAATGGAAAATCAGGCTCAACCTGTCACGGCACCCGCATCACAACCTGCTGCCTCAACCCAAACGACTGCGGTTCCAGGCATTCAAAACCTGAGCGCGCAGGAAACAACTGTAAAAGTGGTACAGATTGCGGCACAGCCTGAAGACATGACGGAAGTTGACTCTACCAAAGCCCTGACGTCTGTATATGCCTCCGCCACAGCCAAAACAGAGAATCTGGTGGAAGCCAAACCATTGCCCATGATCCAGAAGATCAGCCATGAAATTGTTGAACTGGCTCGTGAACACGGCAAGTCGATGAAAATCCAGATCCAACCGGAAAACATGGGAAAGATCGATCTGCGGCTGGTTTCCAACTCAGACGGTATGCGCATTGTGATGACCACCGAAGTTCCGGCAACAGGCAAACTACTTGAAACCCATCTGGACCAGCTTCAACGTCAACTGGCAGATGCCGGTGTTTCGATCAGCGGCATGTCTGTAAACAGCCAGAACGCGCAGGGGCAATCGGCCAATGCTTCTCAGAACCGGTCAAATACTGGTTCAGGGCGACCTGCCGCTCCGATTCTCCATCAGGAGCCTGAAGTTGTGGCAAGTGTCGCGCCCCATGTTTCAGCATCCGGATTGGACTACCGGATCTAAGTGAGGAAACTATGATTAAAGTCGGAGATAATCAATACACACCGGGAACCACAAAAACATCATCGTCAACGTCAAAAAGCAATGGAGCGACCACAGATACCAGCGAACAATTTATGAGCCTTCTGCTGGCGCAGATGACCAACCAGAATCCCCTGGAACCCATGAATGATACTGAAATGGTTAACCAGATGGTTTCAATGAACAGCCTGACAGAACTGCAGAAGATCAGTAAAGCCATTTCGGCTCTGGCGCAAACCAATCAGTTCGTTTCAGCATCATCATTGATGGATAAAACCGTCACCTATATCAACGATAAGAAAGAAAAGGTGTCGGGTGTTGTTAGCGGCGTCTTCCTGGATGGTTCGAATGTGAATCTTAAGGTTGGTGATAAGTCAGTTCCTCTTACCAGTATTATCAGTGTGGAGAATACGGAAGCGTAGGAGGGCTCTATGTCAGATCCGATTAGGGTAAACCCAGTCAGTTCACAGACAACCCAATCCGGAAGTCAACCCACCAGCCGTGTCACGCCTGGAACCTCAAGCTTTGCCGATACTCTGGCACAGGTCGAGGGATTGCGGTTCTCCAATCACGCGCAAAAGCGTTTGGATGACCGTGCGATCAGCCTTCCAGAAGATGGGCTGCAACGCTTGAGTGACGCGGTGGAAAAAGCCAAAGCACGCGGTGGAAAAGAATCTCTCATCCTGATGGATGACCTGGCATTCATTGTGAATGTCAAGGATCGGGTGGTTGTCACCACCATGGACGCGAAACAACGCGGTCAGGGAGTATTTACTCAAATTGACAGTGTTGTATTCGCTGATAAGGCCGAAGGTTCAACCAAAACGGCCGATAACCAATAAATACTGAGTTTCACGGGCCGGCCCTCTTGGAGGAAGCCCGGGAAAAACACTCGGAGGGTAAAATGATACGTTCCATGTTTACAGCTATTAATTCCATGTACCTGAATCAACAGTACCTGGATGTCGTGGCAGATAATCTGTCTAATGTTAATACTCCTGGTTTCAAAAGCAGCTTTGTCCGCTTCAAAGACCAATTCGCCCAGACACTTTCAGTAGGTGGAGCACCTTCGGCTACATCCGGTGGTGTTAACCCAATGCAGATCGGACTTGGTACCAATATGGCTGCGGTGGGAAAAAGCTTTACCCAGGGCGCTCTAACCTCAACCGGTAGTGATCTGGATATGGCTATCTCTGGTGACGGTTTCTTTGTGTATAACAACGGTATCACCAACCTTTACTCACGCGATGGTTCTCTGGCTATTGATGCCCAGGGTTATCTGGTGCACTCGTCCTCTGGAAACCGCATTCAGGGGTGGATGGCAGACGCCCTGGGTGTTGTCAACACTGGTTCACCATTGCAGGCTATCCAGCTGCCTATCGATTCAACCGTAGCCCGTTCTACTACCAGAGCGTACATTCTGGGAAACCTGAATGCTGATACCCAGATACCGGTTACCACCTCAAACATCATCCTCTCCGGTACGTTGAACGCCAGCGCGGCTGTGGGAACCACGTATTCATCCAGCTTTGTGGCACAGGATAATACCGGTGCTTCTCAAACTGTGACGATTCAGTACACCAAAGCCGATGCCACCCATTGGAATTACACTGTGACCTCACCCGGCGCCAGTGGAAATGGTGTTATCGGTTTCGATGGCACAGGGAACTACTCTGCCGCGGATTCCACCATCAACCCAATCACGGTTGGAACATCTACTATGACGGTAAACTTTTCCAATCTGACTCAACCCGCGGCTGCCGCTAATGATGTGGTTCTGGGAAGTCAGGATGGTACATCAGCCGGTTTTTATGACGTGACTGTAGGTGTGTACGATGAACTGGGCGTTTTAACATCAGTTGCCATCCGTTATACCCGTACCACAGATCCGAATGTCTGGACCTACAATATTTCCCCCACCGATACCAGTGGCGCGACAATCGTCGACGCGGCCGGTAATCCGGTTACCAACGGTACAATTCAATTTGATACCAGCGGACAGTTTGTCAGCTCGTCTGGTTTGCTCAATGTCCCCGGTTCGCCGGGTGCTGTTTCCCCGGTTCTGGTCAATCTCGATCAGTCCGGCATGACCATGCTGGCCACCGCCAGCAGCGCCGCCCTGGGCAGCCAGAACGGTCTGGCCGCGGGGTCATTGATGGGCTTTACCGTCTCTTCAAAGACCGGCGAAATCTACGGCGCGTACTCCAATGGAGACCAGCGCCTGATCGGTCAGCTCGCTCTGGCTATGTTCGTTAACCCAACCGGTTTAATGCGTGAAGGCGACAACTACTACGTGGCCAGCCTGAACTCCGGCGAACCCCGTATCGGCGCCCCTGATTCTGGTGGACGCGGTACAGTCGCTTCTGGTTACGTTGAAGGTTCCAATGTAGATATGAGCCGCGAATTCTCCAATATGATCCTCGCCCAACGTGGTTTCCAGGCTTCATCTCGCATCATTAATGCATCAGATCAAATTCTGCAGGAACTGGTTAACCTGGGACGGTAACCTGGTGGCGGTTTGAAATTGGAGACAGGGTGACGTGATATGACAATTCAGGGTTTGCAGCCGGTTCAACCTGGCGCCCGGCCTATCGATCAACCATTACAACTTCACCTCAACCAGAAGGTGACGGCTGAAGTGTTGAGTGTTAATGGTGATCAGATCGAGATGGTCATTCAGGGTTACCGGGTGGTAGGCCGGCTGCAAACCAATGAACAATCCAGCATGCTGGAGCAGCATCAACTTGCGCAATTCATTGTCAAAGGGTCTGTTGATGGTGCGCTGCTTCTGGCTTTCGCGAAACCAGACGAGACGGCGGTTCTGGCGGCTCCGAAACCAAACGCGATGGCCGTGTTGTCACAAAACCTGCTGGTTTTGAACAATATGGAAGCCACGGATATTAATGTGATGATCGGGAAGGCCTTACTTAACCATGGCCTTCCCGTCACCCAGACATCCATCGATGAGTTAACTCAAATCCTGAGCGGTATTCCAAACTGGGGGCAAAACGAAGCTGAAATGGCCGCGGCGCTGAAAGCCGGTGGTATGCCATTAACAACCAGCACGCTTTCACTCGCCATGCAAACCCTGCCATCACTGGCGGAAGGTGTTGGAAAGTTGGAAGCTCAATTGGTCACCCTGGCACAGGGCAATTCAAACCCGGAGATCACACAGCTGGCGGAAAAGGCACTAAAACTTATTCAATCTGCTACTGTTAACTGGACGGACGATCTACCGGCATTGCTCAATGATCTAAAACAGGCCATATCCATCTGGGGGAAATCGCTGGAATCAGAACTTGCCCGGCAGGTTCAGGGTGAAAACCTGGAGGGGCGCGAAGGTTGGTTGTCACTTATAAAGCTGCGCAACGCTCTGGAAGCCAGTGGTATGCGTTCTTCGGTACGATCCATTGACCAGTTTATGGAAGGTGTGCGTCAAATGCAGTTTCTTAACACCGCCCATCCGGTGGAAAATGGGAACCCGCCATGGCTTCTGGTGAATTTACCGGTAGCCGCTCACATTCCCGGGCAGACACAATCGAGAGGAGACCTGTTCCCGGCCAGTTTGCGTATAGCCTATCGAACAGAAGGAAACATAAAACGGATCGATCCAGATAACACCCGCCTGGTGCTTACCGTTGATCTGCAGGACGGTGAGTATGTCACCGCGGATCTTTCAGTAATTGGCAAGCGGGTGGGAGCCTGGCTTTCGGTTTCTTCAGAAGAGCTCAAAGATCAGGCAATCGCAACTTTGCCAGACCTTGAATCACGAATGGAAAAACTGGGCCTTTCGTTAAAACTGGCCCATTGTGAGGTAGCGTCCATAGGTCCGGTATTGACCGAAGAACAACAATACATACTACCGGGATCTAAAGGGATCAATATAGAGGCCTGACAATGGATAACGATTCTCCTTCCGGTAAAAATCAGATCAAAACAGCCGTCGCGTTGCAATATGACCCTAATTCTGACGACGCGCCGCGTGTTGTTGCTACCGGGCATGGCGAAATTGCTGATAAAATCTTATTGATCGCGCAGCAAAACCAGGTGCCTATTCGTGAAGATCCAATCCTCGCGCAGGCGCTATCTATGGTCGATCTGGACGCGGAAATTCCCCCCGAGTTGTACGCTGTCGTAGCTGAAGTCCTGGGTTGGGTTTACCGGCTCAGAAATAAACCATTTGAGGGTTGACCTTCCATGACGTTCCCACTGAGACCTGCCGTTGAACGTAGGCAATATTTCCGGCTGGTTTATCCACCCGAATTAGCTCCCGAGGTCGTTATTCTTGGGATTACATTTCGTGTTTTAGATATCTCCGAAAAAGCGATTCGCTTCCGCAAAGACTTTTCAACTCGTTTAGATACCGGTATGACAGTTCAAGGAGTGGTGATTTTTCAAGATCTGTCTAAGTATGAATTTAAGGGGTATGTTCTCAGGGTGGTAAACCGGGAAGCGGTTGTCATATTTCTTAAGAATCTTCCGTATCAAAAGATTATGGCTGAGCAGTTATACATTCAACGCAATTCACGCAATATTTAAAAATTCATTAATCCCAAATTTCCTCATTTTTTATGAGAGGTTTACAGTTGTTCTGCCGGTAAACCGGTAGGATTAAACAAGGATTCATCAAAGAGTTTATTAATCCACGCACTTTGATGATTACCTTGATTGTTGTATGCTATTACAAGAAGGGGCTTTTTCGCGTCTGATCGGCATGATGTTTAGGAAAGAGCTTTTCAGTATTATGGAAACTACTTTCTTCCAGAATCCGGATTGAGGAACCATCTATGGAATTGAATTTTGACCTGGCTGAAGATGAATTTCCCATTTTTATGGCAGAAACGGATGAACAACTTCAAGTTCTGGATGACGGTTTGATCCGGTTGGAACGGGAAGGGGAGGATATGGAACTGCTCCAGGCATTATTCAGGGCAGCCCATACCCTAAAAGGCACATCCGGTATGATCGGGCATAAACGGATGGTCAATCTGACACATTCCATGGAGACGGCTTTGGATGGTTTGCGAAAGCATACACTGCCTGTCTCAACAGCCCTTATTGACCTTTGTCTTGAAGCCACAGATGCTCTGCGAAGCCTGCGGGAAGAGGTGATTACTCGCACGGAATGTGGCGTGGCCGTGGATGAGTTGACAGACCGTTTTTCTGCGCTTGTTCTGGTTGGAAAACCGGCTGAACCGGCAACCCCGGTTCCACCAGTCAAAGAACAACCTCCATCTTCCTCTCCGGTTCCGGTGACACCGCCTCCGCCAACGGCAGTATCTGCGCGGGGAGGTTATACGGTACGTGTAGAGATATCTCAAAATAGCATCGCTTCGGCCGCGCGCGCCTTCCAGGTTATGATGGAATTACAGGGATTGGGTACGATCAAAAAGATGTCTCCTTCACAGGAAGAAATTGAAACATCCCAACCTGTGCATGTTATGTTGGCGGAACTTGATACTCAAAAGACGGAAGCCGAGATACTGAAGGCTTTTGATTCATTATCTGAGCTGGATAAAGTGGAAGTTTTACCGGCTGGAAGTATTGAAATCAAGAGTTCCACAGTGTCTGCACCAAAAGAAGCGTCAGTTCCTGCGGCATCGCCTCCCCCGCAGACTGCTATACAATCCAAACCAGCCGCGGCAGATGCTCCACCGGCTTCAGCCCCAAAACCAAGCGCGACGCCTGTTTCGGTGGAAAAAACCGTGCGCACCAGTGTTGAACGCCTGGATAATCTGATGAACCTGGTCGGTGAATTGATCACAGACCGTAACCGGCTCTATCAGATCCGCAGCACACTCGAAGCTTCCATAAGAAACAGTGATCAATTAGATGTGCTTTCAGATACCATAACTCATGTCGGCCGGATCACCGATCAACTTCAGATGGAAGTGATGGGTATCCGTATGCTGCCGGTATCTAACACGTTCAGTAAATTTCCCCGCATGGTTCGCGATCTTTCGGCAAAATTGAATAAAAAGATCGATCTAACCATAGAAGGTGAAAATACCGAGCTTGACCGTTCGGTCATTGAAGAAATTAATGACCCGCTAATTCATTTAATCCGAAATTCTGTGGATCATGGCATTGAAACCGCCGAAGAACGGTTAAATGCCAATAAACCGGAACGCGCCACAATTAAATTAACTGCCCGCCATGAACAGGGGCGGATTATTCTGACCGTAGAAGATGACGGCCGGGGTATTGATCCGGATAAAATTCGGGCATCCGCTGTAGGTAAAGGGATACTATCTGAATCCGAAGCCGCATCATTAAGTGATGACGAAGCTATTAACCTGATCTTTAGTTCCGGCTTTTCTACGGCAAAAGTGGTCAATGATGTTTCCGGCCGCGGAGTCGGGTTGGATATCGTTCGGAATAACATTCAGCGGTTAAATGGCACTGTAATGGTGGAAACCGAAAAGGGTAAGGGGACGCGGTTTATGGTCACATTACCGTTAACCCTGGCAATTGTTCCCACCCTGTTGGTTCGGGTGGCGCATAACACACTGGCCATCCCGCTGGTCACCGTAGTTGAAACGCTGCGGATTTCAATAAAAGAGATTCAAACAGTCAATTCAAAACCTGTCATCCGCCTGCGTGATAAAGTTCTTCCTCTTCTCGATATGACGGAAACCTTCGGGTTTGTTTCCAGCAAAAAAGACCTGGGATACCGCTATGTTGTAGTGGTTGGTATGGGAAAACAAATGATGGGTCTGGCAGTCGACCGCCTTCTGGGGCAGGAAGAGGTGGTCGTAAAATCATTGGGATCGATTATTGGTGAAGTAAATGGTATTGCCAGCGCCGCTATACTGGGGGATGGATCGGTGATCTTGATCGTTGATGTTCAGGACCTATTCCAGATGACCGGACAAAAATCCGGCGGGAACAAAAAGGAGTAATTAATGGCCCCGGATGGACGAAGAGTAGATGAAAAACTATTAGCAAAAATGCGCGTTGTCGCTTCGCGGGGTTTTTCCAATTCCGCGAAGGGACTGTCTCAAATGATCGGTCAGGAATTGAGTGTGCATTCACCGGATGTGGATCTTGTGCCTTTGACGGCCATTGCCGATATGCTGGGCGGGCCCGATAATGATGCCGTGGGTGTATACCTTCGCGTGGAAGGCGACCTGACCGGTCAGATTATGATGGTCATTGGATACCAGCAGGCGTTGGAATTCTGTGACATGGTTCTGGATTTACCGGCCGGAACGACCAAAGATTTTGGGCGAATGGAACGCTCGGCTCTCTCAGAAATCGGAAACCTTACCGGTACTTTTTTCTTGAATGCCATTTATGAGATCACCGGGCTCACCTCCCTGCCCAGCCCCCCGGCAGTGATGGTTGATATGGTAGGTTCAATTCTGGATGTTGTGGTGGCAACAATGGGTGCCATATCAGACCAGATCATGATGTTCAAAGCGGTTTTTCAGATTGGCGAGAGAAAAATCCAGGCTGATTTTTGGATCATCCCCGATCCGGCCACATTGGATAAATTAACAGTAGCGGAGATGAAAGAGTGATGACTGGAACTATGTCCTCAGTAGGACTGGGCGAATATTGTGTCAGTCGTGATTCATCAGATGTGTTGATCGCGTTTGGTCTGGGATCATGCCTGGGTATAGGTATGTATGATCCAGTTGCTCATGTTGGAGGATTAATCCATGTGGTCTTGCCTGAACAAAAAGCAGGCAATGATCCTAATAGCGCGAAATTTGTGGATACAGGAATCCCGCTTATTTTAGAGAAAGTGCTTGCCCAGGGAGCTGAAAAGTCCCGCTTGATCATCCGCATGGCGGGTGGCGCGAATATGTTAACCTCTCCGGGCCTTTCGGGAACGTTTGATATTGGCACTCGCAATATCGCGATGGCGCATGAAGTATTCAAAAAATTTAACCTCAAACTAAAGGTTGAAGAAGTTGGCGGGCAGGTAGGACGGACTGTCCGATTGTATATTGCGGATGGAAGAATGACCGTCAGAATGATGGGATCCCAGGAACGTGACCTGGGGGCGGTATAAAACAAAAAAGGAGTTAGTAGAATGACAAAAGTCCTTGTAGTTGATGATGCAGAATTCCTTCGGGTGCGGATCACCAAAATGCTCGCCGGGGAAGGTTATGAAGTAAATGAAGCAGAAAATGGAGCTCGCGCGCTGGAACTCTACCAGCAAATCAAGCCGGATGTGGTTCTGATGGATATCACTATGCCTGAAATGGACGGATTAACCGCTTTGAAGAGCATTCGCGGGATTGATCCAAACGCGCGCATCATTATGCTTACGGCGCTCGGGCAGGAGTCTGTCGTAATGGAAGCCGTAAAAGCCGGTGCTAAAGATTTTGTTGTAAAACCATACGACAGCGACCGAGTCTTACAGGCTATCGCTAAAGCCATTAAATAATCCCTATGGTTTCTCCAACTTCTTCTACCTCTCCAGTAAAAGTGTTGGTGGTTGATGATTCCGCTTTCATGCGGTTCACAATCACAAAACATTTGAACGACTATCCGGGAATCACCGTATTGGGATCGGCGAAAGATGGTCGTGAAGCTCTGGAAATGATCCCACAGTTAAAACCCGATGTGGTGACGTTGGATGTTGAAATGCCAAATCTCGACGGGCTATCAACACTGCGCGAGATCATGTCCCGGCATCCACTTCCGGTAGTTATGCTATCCAGTTTGACATCCGAGGGAACTCTCGAAACGGTTCGCGCGTTGACGCTGGGAGCGGTGGATTTCGTGGCCAAACCGGATAATAAAGCCAACATGGCTTCCATCCTTGAAGAAGTGGGAAACAAAGTTATCCGTGCGGCGAATGCCCGGGTATGGAAGACAACTCAACGTAATACGATCATTGAGACAGTTCCACCCGCCCGAATATCGGAAAAGCGGGTTCGTCCGTTGCGAAAACAAGACAAGATCGTGGTGATTGGCTCATCAACGGGCGGTCCACGGGCGCTGAATACAGTTGTGCCCATGTTGTCCGCTGATATTCCCGCGGCATTTATGATCATTCAACATATGCCGGCGGGGTTCACGCGGTCTCTTTCTGAACGATTGAATACTACATCTGAACTACTGGTTAAAGAAGCCGCTCCCGATGATCGATTGGAAGTGGGAAAGATTTTGCTGGCGCCTGGCGGATTCCATACCGTGTTTGATGAGAATGAGAAAGTTACATTGAATCAAAACCCGACTGTTCACGGCGTTCGGCCGGCAGTCGATGTTACTCTGCTATCACTGGCCAAGATATATGGCAACCGGGTTGTTGCCGCTATTCTGACCGGAATGGGAAGCGATGGAACGAACGCGGCCATGCTGGTTCATAATTCCGGCGGCTGGGTTATTTCTGAAGCAGAAGAAACCTGTGTGGTTTATGGTATGCCCCGGTCTGTGTTTGAAGCCGGTGCATCCAATGAAGTTGTTCCTCTCGAAAAAGTGGCTGACGCGATACGTGCCGCTGTGGAAAGATAACTATGGAACTTGACGTCTACCAACGGATCAAAACAGTTGTAAAAACCAATCTGGGTATTGATCTTGAGCATTATAAAGATGAGCAGATGCGCCGCAGGCTGGATTCATGGCTGGTTCGTTCCGGTATGTCTTCGTGGGACGATTACTTCGCGCGGATCAAGGTAGACAAGGATGAACTTTTAAAATTCCGAAATTATTTGACCATTAATGTTACCGAGTTTTACCGTGATACCGAACGCTGGAAACACCTTCAGAACATTGTCTTTCCGATGATCCTCAAAGACGCGGGTCCCCGTGGATTGCGTGTTTGGAGCGCGGGATGTTCTATTGGCGCCGAGCCATTTACGCTTGGCATGATCCTGGAAGAATTGACCCCAACTCGTAAACATTACATTTTAGGCACCGATCTGGATAAAGGCGCCATCGCCCGGGCTATGTCTGGCGGCGCATTTATTACGGAAGAAATACGCGGCTTGTCACCAGCGCAACGGGCTAATTATTTACGTCCGGGGGGGCCACCTTTTTATGTGGTTGAATCTTTGATCAAGAAAATTACATTCCGTGAGCAAAACATGATATCGGATACGTTCGAGAAAGATTTTGACCTGATCGTCTGCCGGAATGTTGTTATTTACTTCACCAGCGAAACGAAAGACATGCTGTACAGAAAATTTACCGGAGCATTGCGGAAAGGCGGAATTTTGTTCATTGGCGGCACAGAAATCATTCCACATCCTCAAGACTTTGGTCTTAAGAGCGTTGGTATTTCGTTTTACCAGAAAATTTAAGATGGGAGAAACCCTCTATGGCTAATGTGAAATTTATGAATCCTTTTGTGGAAGCCGCGGCTGAAGTTTTGGAAAAAGAAGTTAACGCCAAAGTAGAACGGGGTACTTTAAGCCTTCAAAAATCATCATTGACTTCTGATCAGATCACCGTCTTGCTCAGCCTTGTCGGGCAAGTTCAGGGTGTGGTTTTATATGGCCTATCGATAAAGACCGCGTTAAACCTTGTTTCACGCATGATGGGGCAGGAATTTGCAGAATTTGACAATCTGGCGCAGAGTGGTATTGCCGAGCTGGGAAATGTGATCACCGGCGCCGCAACCGTAAAACTCAGCAAAGAAGGGTTTGACGCTGAGATTTCCCCACCAACATTGGTTCAGGGAGAGGGAATTCAGATTTCAACATTGGATTTTCCCCGCGTTGTCGTTCAATTGAAAACAGAAATGGGTGATATTACGGTCCATCTCGCGCTCCGTGAAAGCCCTCCAGGCAGCGAGTCCGGAAAAAATTATGTTCCCATTTCTATTCAACTGTAGGTGAGAGGAGTATACGATGAAAGTTCAATATCTGATTCCCTTTGTGGAAGCAGCGTATGAAGTTCTGAAGGCTGAAGTGAATATTCCTCTTGAGCGCGGAGATCTATCGCTGGATAAAGGTGCCTATATTACTGATGATGTTACCGTGATCATCAGCCTGGTAGGTGATATTGAAGGAATTGTCTTCTATGGTTTCAGCAATGAAGCGGCTTTGAATATCGCTTCCGGCATGCTGGGAGAAAACCTGGATGAAATGAACGGGCTTGCCCAAAGTGGAATTGCCGAATTGGGTAATGTGATCACTGGCCGGGCGAGTGTCAAACTATCGAAGAACGGTTTTCAGTCGACAATTTCGCCCCCTACGATGTTACTGGGTAAAGGTGCCACGATCTCGACGTTGGATTTCCCCCGTGTGGTTGTTCCGTTGACCAGCAAAATCGGGCGTATCTCCATTCATCTGGCACTGCGTGAAGCCTCACGGCAGGGCGCAAATGCTGCTCTATTAAAGGTTCCGGAAGCTCCGGGATTGAAAAACAAGGAATGAGAATTCTTTTTGTTGAAATGCAAAACAAGCGACGCTTGACTGCGATTAAAGCAATTCTTTCGGATTTTTCTTAACCAATCAGACAAATTCTTAAGGAGAGTGAATATGAATGAGTCGGAAAATGAAAAATCTGAGCGCGATGAGAAGGTCAAGATCAATCATGATCTTCTAAATACTACCTTGAATTCGTGGTTTATGCCTGGTACTACCGGAAATTTGATCGACGCTCGTCAGAAGAAGTCGCAAAAGGGAAAAGATAAAACACCCCTGGTAATCTATCTGGGCGACGGAAAAAAGACGGGATCTGACTGATTTATTTGAGGCTTACATGGCGCACGTAGTGGCATTAAGCAACCAAAAAGGTGGAGTGGCCAAAACCACCACAACGATCTCCCTGGGAGCCAGTTTGGCCGGGATGGGTAGGAGAGTCTTGCTCGTTGACCTGGATCCGCAATCCAACCTGTCATTATCCCTTGGTCATCAAGATGACGCCCCCGGCGAAACCATCAGTGACGCGCTGGAAACGGCGTTGAATCCACGAAAAGTTGACTGGGATGAACTGATAAGGCATACATCTCAGGAGAATCTGGATATTGTGCCTTCAGATGCCCGATTATGGACAGTGGAACGCCTGATTACAGAGAAACAAGGGTATGAGTATGAACTAAAAACACTGCTCGCGCGTTGGCAGAAAATATACGACTATATATTGGTCGATTGTTCCCCGTCTCTGGGACCATTGACTGTAATGGCACTGACAGCGGCTGACAGAGTGATCATTCCGATTCAGACGGAATTTCTGGCAGTGGTAGGGCTTGTCCGCCTGATCGAAACGATTGATGCCGTAAAGGAACATACCAATTCCAATCTTGAATTCAACTTACTCGCGGTTATGTACGATCAACGAAATGGAATTTGTCGGGATGTGTTGACAAAATTGCAGGAGAATTTTTCCGCCCGGTTGTTCTCAACCGTGATTGGTGTGGATACCCGTTTGAAAGAGTGTGTGGCTGTAGGGCAGCCGATCACACAATATGATCCTCGAACCCGGGCAACTCAACAATATGGCATGCTGGCCGATGAAATAGAAAGAATCATTGACCGATAACAGGAGAGTGGATGAACAAAAAATCGCGCATAAAGACAACGCTCGACAACCTTTTTACCGGAGGTAAACTCCCATCTGAAGAAAAGCCTCCTGTATCTGCGGCGAACACACCGGCTGAAAAGAAACAGGTTGCAACGCGAAAAAGTGAGCCGGTAGTGAAACCATCTGTAACAGAGGATAAACCGGCTGTTAAACCGTCTGAGAAAACATCCTCCGATATTAAGGTCAAAGTGGAACCAACCGAAACGGAAGCGGAGGTTATTAAAGAAACAAAACCCGAGAATCAAATTCATGATACGCAATCAACTCAGACACCGGTAGCTCTTCAGACAACAGATAAAGTGCCACAGTCTGTTCAAATTGAGAAACCCGCGCCTGCTCCGATTCCGGAAAAGAAAAAGGACGATGAAGATAGAGTGATGGAACTTGCTCGAACTATTGACCAGGCTTCGGATTCACAATCAATGGACGAAGAACACCTGGTGATCTTTTCCCTGGGGAAAGAACTCTATGGTGTGACCATTCACGCGGTTGAGAGTATTATCAAACTCCAGGCAATCACTCAGGTTCCACGAACAGCGGCTTTTATTCTCGGAGTTACCAATTTACGCGGCACGGTAGTGCCCGTGTTGGATTTGCGTATCCGGTTCAACCTTTCTCATAGCGAAGACACGGCAAACACCCGGATCGTCATTGTCAATTCAGAAGGTTCTAAAGTAGGTATCGTAGTAGACGAGGTCACAGAGGTTTTAAAGGTATCACGGAATACAATACAGCCTCCTCCTCCACTGTCAACCACCATTGAATCAGCTTTTATCAGTGGCATCGCTCGCATTGATGACCGTCTCGTAATTCTGTTGGATCTCGAGAAAGTACTTGCTTCTTCCAGCCGTCAGCATAACCGCTGATTGAAAGGAGCAAACTGACTTTTATCGAAATTACCTGACTAGGAGAAAAAATGAACGTCATCAATAATATGAAAATCAGAACCAAACTAATTGGGAGTTTCACGGTATTAATCCTCGCGATGGTATTGATTGCTGTTCTTGGCGCCAGCGGGTTGACAACTGTAGCCCAGTACAGCGAACAGATGTATAACCATCAGCTTCTGCCTATCGAATCACTGGGTAAAGTACAGGGGTTGATGTTTAACATTCGGGGTGATTATTACAAGGTCATGGCTGTTCAGGCAGAGAAGGAACAGTTTTTTAAAGAAATCAAAGAAAAATTTTCTTCCATTGACGACCTGATGAATACATACAAGGCGTCTATGGGTTCCACTGAGAAAGAGAAAGCGGCTTTAGAGGCTTATGACAAGGCTATCGCGGAATTTCGCGCTTCATTGAACGATTACGAGACGAAAATGAACTCGGGCGATGTGGATGGCGGTATGGCCTTGATCAGCGGCGATGGTCGAGTTGTGCAAGCCCGCACCGCGTTGGGCGATTCACTGGATGTTCTTCTCGCCATCAATGATGAAAAAGCGTCTAACCTTAAACAAGAATCTATAAAGATCCGCGACAGCCGGACAGCATTTATGACCGGTCTGGGGGTATTCGGTGTGATCCTGGCGGTATTAATTACTATAGTCATCAGTCTGTCTATCTCGCAACCCGCCAATTTAGCGGCTAAATTTGGCCGGGCACTGGCGAAAGGTGACCTTTTGCGGAAGATTGATCAAAAAGAGATTGCCCGGTTGAGTGCTCGCAGAGATGAAATGGGCGAGATTTCCCGGTCCATGCAGGAATTGGTGAAGTATTTGCAGGAAATGGGGACGGTTGCTGAACGGATTTCAGAAAACGACCTGACTGTAGAAATCACCCCCAAATCTGAAGAAGATGAACTTGGGAACGCCTTCAAGAAGATGATCGAAGGTTTGCGGCTCACTATCCGACAGGTGGCGGAAAACGCGTTATCTGTTGGGAATGCTTCGAAACAACTGGCGGATGTTGCCGGACAGGCTGGACAGGTTACAGACCAGATTGCCGCCACCATACAGGAAGTAGCCAAAGGCACAACTACCCAGAACGAGAGCATCTCGAAGACGGCATCATCGGTAGAGCAAATGTCACGGGCAATTGACGGAGTGGCGCATGGCGCGCAGGAGCAGGCGGCGGCTGTTGGCCGGGCCAGCGAGATCACCGCGATGATCAACAATTCCATTCAACAGGTGGCTGCCAATGCGCATTCTGTGACCGAAGGTTCTCGTTTGGCATCCGAAGCTTCGCGGAGCGGCGGTAAGGTGGTCGATGAAACCATAAAGGGTATGGAAGTCATCAAAGAAAAGGTTGGCCTCTCTGCAGAAAAAGTACGCGAGATGGGTTCTCGCAGTGAACAGATCGGCGCGATCGTGGAAACCATTGATGATATTGCCTCGCAGACCAATCTGCTGGCTTTGAACGCGGCCATTGAAGCCGCCCGCGCCGGAGAACATGGTAAAGGTTTCGCCGTGGTGGCTGATGAAGTGCGCAAGCTGGCAGAACGTTCCAGCAGCGCAACCAAAGAGATCGGCGCGCTGATCTCGGGCATCCAGGCGACTGTAGCCGATGCCGTAGCCGCCATGGATGAAGGCGCGCGCGAGGTAGAGAAGGGTTCCCTGAAGGCTGTGGAAGCCGGTAAGGCACTGGAATCCATCCTCAAAGCGGCGGAAGAAGTCAACGCGGAGGCGATTGAAGCCGCTGAAGCGACCAAGATTATGAGCAAGAACGCTGATGAACTGGTGGCATCCATGGATACGGTTTCAGCAGTGGTAGAAGAAAATACTGCCAGCACCGAAGAAATGGCCGCTGGCTCATCCGAGGTGACTACAGCCATTGAGAGCATCGCCAGTATCAGTGAAGAGAACAGCGCGGCGGTAGAAGAAGTCAGCGCTTCGGCAGAAGAAATGACCGCCCAGGTGCAGGAAGTTGGCTCCTCCGCGAAATCACTGGCCGAAATGGCCGATGCCCTGCAGCAGGTTGTCCAACGATTCAAACTTAGTTAAGATTGGTTATGGTTAATTGAGTCATATCTGGCGGCAGAAAACGAATTCTAAAAGGATAATAAAATGGAACAACAGCTTGTCGTTTTTGAACTGGCAAATGAACACTACGGTGTAGACATCTCTTCTGTGGAAAGCATCATCAAAATGCAAGAGATCACTCGTATTCCCCATTCGCCATCGTTTGTAGAGGGGATCACCAATCTTCGAGGATTGGTATTGCCAGTAATTGACCTGCGTAAACGTTTCGGGTTGGAAGCTCAGGAAGCCTCACGGGATTCACGGATTATGGTGGTGGCGATGGGAAACGTCAAAGTGGGCATGATCGTCGACGCGGTTTCCGAGGTGCTGCGTGTTCCGTCAGAATCCATTGAACCGCCGCCGTCGATGACCACTACATCAAAAGCTAATTTCATTACCGGTATCGCCAAACTGAATGACCTTTTAGTTATCCTACTCGATCTCAGTAAGATTTTGACAACCGATGAGCAGGTGGAGCTCTCGTCTGTAGGATAACCGGTTAAGGATTAGAATGCAGTCTACCGATCCCCGGGAGTTTCATACCGGGGATCGGCTGTTCATGGTGTAGAATCGATACTCGCGGTTACTGGAACTTACTATTTGGAATGAACAAATGCGACGAATTGCTTTAATCCCTTTATTGACCCTATTCATAGCGGGGTGCGCCCAACCTGCGGCTGCCCCAATGCCAACGCCTGTACCCGAGATGACGGAAATACCTTGCCCGGGTGTGAAACCGCATGGTCTGGCAATCGGAATGACAGCTTATGTGGTAATTGATGGACCTGTGTTTTCGGCAAACCTGGTTAATGAAACGAATACGAAGGATTTAGCCGGCACTGTGACCCATCACACACGGGTGACGCTGGTAAATGGCCCGGAATGTTCCACTGCATCCGCCTGGTGGCAGGTAACCCTGCCAGATGGTACAAAGGGTTGGTTGCAGATTGGCGAAGGATTGAAGCAGGATGATGTGGAATATTCCACATCTCTATTGCCCTACAAAGATGACGCCGTGCAGCGTGAGGTTCCAAAGGAACGAGAGAAGGAAGCCCAGATACGCTATATTATCGCGGATATTGAACTGGGCGGCAGTGATGTGCAGAAGTATTACGAAGAGCAAGTCGAAGCCAAACCTGACGACCCGGAAACCGTCAAGATATCCGCCGCGCTGGATATCATTAAAGCCGCTGGCGGCAAGGGTGTGATGGCCAACCCTGGCGCGTTTGAACGTAAACCGTTTCGCGGCGGTACATCAGTTCTGGACGCCGGAACCGAATACGTACAACCCGGGCTGGATATTGTGCTGAAACCCTGCGACGGCATTGAACCTTTGTCGGTTTGTGATAAATTGAAATAACGCTGTTTGTATCTCAATAATGGATGTTATGATTTTGGAATACAGAAAAAATTGGTGAGATTTTGAAGGAAGATTCACTTTTAACCGCTCTGGCTCCTCATTTCAATGAGCTGCGCAGCCGCCTGCTTAAGGCGCTGATCGCGCTCGTGGTTTGTGTGATTGCCAGTTTCTTCTTTTCCGAGAAAGTGATCGCTTTCCTGGTGGAACCCATTGGCGGCCTGCAGAATCTGCAGTCCATCGAGGTGACTGAAACCATATCGGTGTATATGCGGGTATCCCTGCTGTCCGGGTTCATCCTGGCACTGCCGGTGGTCGCCTACCAGATCATTGCCTTTATTGCCCCGGCGTTGGAAAAACCGGAGGAAAAGCACTGGTTCTATTCCAGCATCCCGTTCATTGTGATACTTTTCTGCGGCGGGGTAGCCTTTACCTACTTTGTGATGCTAAAGGCGGCCATCCCGTTTCTGGTGGGTTTCATGGGAGTGACCACCGTGCCGCGGCTTTCCAACTACATGGGTTTTGTGCTCAACCTGATGTTCTGGGTGGGCGTTTGTTTTGAGGCGCCGCTGGTGGTGCTGGTGCTGGCAAAATTAAAGATCGTCAATACCGGCCTGCTATTAAAAGGCTGGCGCGCGGCTATTGTGCTTTCGGCTCTGCTTGCGGCTGTTATTACGCCAACCACAGACCCGGTCAATATGGCGTTGTTGATGGCCCCGTTGATGGGGTTATACTTGTTAAGCATTCTGATGGCTTTCCTTGTGCGCTAAAAAGCGCGAGAAGCAAAATTTTTGGAGGTAATGCTATGAGTCTGGGTGTTCCCGAACTTCTGATCATTCTTGTGATCGTCATTTTATTATTCGGTGTCGGCCGCATTTCCAAGATTTCCGGTGAGCTTGGTAAAAGCATCCGCGCGTTCAAAGACGGACTGGGCGGCAAAGATGAGGATTCAAACGATAAGGCATCCAATTCCTCTGACGCCGATAAAAATTCATAATCCGAGCTAAAATCCCGGTGCCCAATGGAAATTTTTAATATAGGCCCCTGGGAACTGGTTCTCATTCTGATCCTGGCGCTGGTGGTATTCGGGCCGGAACGGATGGTGGACTATTCCAAATCGACAGCGCGCTTTATTCGAAAGATTGTGCGTTCGCCTTTCTGGCGCGACCTGGTTTCGACGTCGGAAGAGATCAAAGATATCCCGCGCCAGATCGTGAAGGAAGCCAACCTCGAAGAGAGTTTGCAGGAATTGAAAGACCTGCAGAACACCATCCGCAAGCCGCTGGATCTGAGTGTGCCGGTGGATGTGGCGCCGGCGGCGTCAACGGAACCGGGGGAATCAGAGAATTCAATGAAGGGGAAGCCGGTCAATTGACCGGCTTTTTTAAATGGGGTTGGATCGCCTTTGATCCCACCTATAAAAATTTAAAACCCGGGACGGGTGGAGCTTTTTTCTTTTAGCTCCGACCCGTCCCATAAGAAGAAAAGATGAATTTGACATAAGCGGCAGGCAACCCCCTGCCGGCGGGTAAAACTTCAGCGATTATACCTGAAGAGTGTTCCCGGTGATTAAATTACAGTACTATTCACTCGATAATTTGGTAACACGCTGCTCCGTGGCGAAATCCCCACACAACATGCTGAAGCAGACTGATATGCCGGAACTCCACTCGAAGCTGTATAAAAGCAGCCACATGTCATAACTCTGGCGGCTGCATCACCGGTAGCGTTATCGTACACCCGGCTGGGCAAGAGGGTTAATCAGCTTACCCCCCTTCACATAAGCCGTCTTCATTCCAGGCATCTTCGATTTGATATGACGACATGGTCGCACCCCAGAATGAATCCTTCTGGAAATTCGACAACTGGTATAAAAACCTTTCCCGAAACGGAGAATATTTCCGGGCTGTGGCCAACAATGGCAGGCACAGCCCGGGGAATGACGTCACTTTATGGCGTGGGCTTGCCTCAGCAAGTCTTCCACCATTTCTTCCGGCGGCATGGAGAGGAATTTCTGGTTGAACATCAACACGGAAACTAGCGGCATGTCATAGAACATTTCCATAGTATCCATGCCAGTAGCATCCTTTTCCTGATCGTCGCCAAAGGATTGACGGTTCATTTCAACGATATTTTTGATCAGCGGGGTGAGAACCGCGTTGCCTCGCCTGTCGGTCACCCATTCGCGGATGGTGGATTCTATATCCAGCACGCAGGGTAGATCAAGCGTCGACTCAAGCCTGACCGTCAGCTTATGGCGGATATCGGTAGAAGAGGCGGCAATGAGGATGTCAAACTCGCCGGTCTCGGTGATCCACTGTTTGTATTCCACGTTATAGAACGAGAAGGCACGGAAATCCAGTTTGATGGAGACGGTTTTTGTCTCACCGGGCTCCAGGAAGACTTTGGCAAAGCCTTTCAGTTCTTTTTCGGGACGCGCCAGGCTGCATTCGCGATCATGCACATACACCTGAACAATTTCAGCGCCGGCGAGTCTGCCGGTGTTTGTCACATCCACCGAAACGGTGACGCCCTCCACATCTTTGAAGGTGGATGCGCTCACTTTTGGATGGCTGTATTCGAAGGTGGTGTAGCTCAAGCCATACCCGAAGGGGAACAGCACAGGAACTTTTTTGGTATCGTAGTATCGATAACCGATGAACAGGCCTTCACCGTAATGCACGGCTCCGGTCTCACCGGGCCAGTTGATATAGGCGGGTGTATCTTCCAGCCGCATGGGGAAGGTTTCCGCCAGTTTGCCGCTGGGATTGACCTTCCCGAACAGGATATCGGCGATGGCGATACCGCCGGCCTGTCCCATCATCCAGCCTTCGATAACGGCGGCCACTCCGTCAATCCATTCGCTCATCACCACAGGCGCGCCGTTGTTGATAACCACCACAGTCTTTGGCTGTACCTTAGAAACGGCTTTGATCAACGCTATCTGTTGTTCTGTCAAATCCATATCCGCGCGGTCATAGCCTTCAGATTCTTTGTAAGAGGGCAGAGCGATGAACAGCACTGCCACGTCAGCCGCGCGGGCTATGGAAACGGCTTCATCGATCAAACCCTGCTGGAACGTGTCGTCCATCGGGTAGCCGGGCGCGTAGATCAGTTCAGCGTCATCCGCCTGTTTTTTGATCTCGTTGAAGGGCACGGCCACTTTGGTCGGGTTGATGTGTGAGCTCCCCCCACCCTGGAAGTGGGCGTTCTCGGCAGATTGGCCGATGATAGCGATGTGTTCGTGATTTTTTAACGGCAACAGGCCATTATTTTTTAAAAGAACCATGCCCTCATTGGCGATCTTGTGAGCCAGTTCATGGTGTGCGTCTGCGTTATACGTGCCCGTCTTGGGTGTTTTCTTTGCCCGGAAGGTGATGTTCAGGATGCGGCGTACGGATTCATCCAAAACAGCTTCATCCAGAACGCCGTTGCGCACGGCTTCCACCACGGCTTTAACGCGGCGTTCCTGCGGACCGGGCATTTCCCAGTCGAGACCGGCTTTCAGCGCGGCGATCCGGTCACGCACAGCGCCCCAGTCAGACATGATAAAGCCTTCAAAGCCCCATTCCTTCTTCAGGATGTCTGTCAGTAAATAGGAATTCTGTGAAGCAAAAGTGCCGTTAACCTTGTTGTATGAGCACATCACCGTCCAGGGTTCGGCTTGTTTGACCGCTTTTTCGAACCCGGCGAGGTAGATCTCGCGCAGTGTTCGTTCGTCAATCACCGCGTTGATACTGAAACGCTGGAATTCCTGGTTGTTGGCGGCGAAGTGTTTGAGTGCCGTTCCCACACCCTTGCTCTGAACCCCGTTGATCATGCTGGCGGCCATTTCACCGGCCAGGTAGGGATCTTCGGAGAAGTATTCAAAATTACGGCCGCCCAGGGGCGAGCGTTTCATATTCACGCCAGGGCCAAGCAAAACGTCAACGTTCATTGCGATGCATTCTTCCGCCAGGGCTTCGCCCATCTCATATATAAGATCGCGATTCCAGGTGGAGGCCAGACAGGAGGCTGTAGGGAAGCAGGTTGAGGGCAAACTGGCGATGGCCATTGAATTTACATCCGGCACTTTTCTCACACCATGCGGTCCATCGGAGACAATCAATTCGGGGATGCCCAGCCGGTCAACCGGGGTGGATGTCCAGGCGGTGGCTCCAGTGCAAAGAGCGGCTTTTTCTTCCAGGGTCATTTGAGTAATAATTTTTTCGATATCTTCAGGCATTTGTATCTCCTATAAAAAAGTGATTTGATGTTAATTCGAGCTATGCTCGAAAGTATCGTAAACGGCAAAGAAGGTGAGGGCGCACGCAACCAGTCTTCCGTTATTACGGCTTGATCTTCTGATATTAACACGGAATTTTTCCGTATCAGCTTTTTTTAAAGTTGATATTTTAATGATCCCACGGTTGTTGTACGTTGAGGGCGTTATGTATTAACGGGCAGATAAAGATGACACGCGGTGTCAGTATCGTTACGCTCTCAAACCCTGTTCGATCGGTTTCTTGAGTTCCACTTGTCCTGTATTTGCCTGAAGCTAAGAATTGCAGGAATCACCGGGTTTGTGATGAAAACCTGAAAATCGCTAGAAATCAGTAGTCTCAAAAATTTATACAAAGATATCAAAAGATATCAAAAGAGAGATCAATCGACAACTTTAAAATTATTAGTGTTTTCAACCGGGGGCATCCAAAAGCGAAAGAGAAATCATTATCTTTAAAAACCCGTTGATGATCACCTGGAATGCGAGATAGAGCCTTTATTGTGCTTTCCGTTATCAACTGAAAAAAGATCAGGGAAATAAATCCCTGTTTAAAGGGGGGAAAAGAATTGAATTAGTTCTTTAATGGGTAAGATTTTTCTCCAATTTTATTTGGCAAAGATCGCCAGGTCTTGTACTGGATAGTTCATATTTTTCTTTTTTTTCCAAATAGTGGATTATGGATAGATTTCCGTCCAAATGCCATCCGGGTTAGATTCAATGACATCTATTGAATACCGTTTACCGGATATCCTCTTGAGTGTCTCCGCGATTTGGTTAGGGTTGGAATTAATTCCCCAATCTGTTTCTGACATTCCAAAAGGTAATTCCGCATGGGAAAAGAGGATTAATGAAAATGGTTTTTCAGCGGACCTCAGAAATGGACCTGAATACATTTCATCGTTGATATATAACAAATTCAATAAATGGAGGGAATAATTCAAACAGTCAGGACAATTCGTGACAATCGGTTTGTCCGAAGAAGGTGGATGTTGTTTGAGAAAATTGATTAATCGGTCATTCTTGATCTTTGCCGTAGGCAGGAACACATACGAATTGTAAGTTGTGGTCTGCAGAGATACCAGATGGTTGATGGTTGGTACAGCCAATGAGAGCAGCAATAATCCAGACAGAGATGTTTGTAGAACCATGTCCCTGCGCGCTCTGGACGATTTCAAGGTTCGAATTGAAAAAAGGATCAGAATGATAACCGGTACGTATACAGGAGCTAAAAACCTGTCACTAACAGTTGAGTTTGCCACAACGGTCAGTGAAAACCAGAAAAAAACGAGATACGCAGCGCAATAGAACAGTAGGGCTTTTATCACAGTATCTTCATTTGATGATTGAAAAAAAGTTCTTTCTCCTGAAAACATCCTGTAAACAAAAATCGCCGCCGGCAAAGCCAAACCGGTAGAAATGATCACTGCTGCCAGTACTTCAAAATTTGGAAAGAACCATGAGGTTATTGTATTTAAGGTCTGATCAAGAATTGCCTGAAGAGAAAATTCAGAGGCAGTTCGCAGTCCGGTAATATTGCCGGTCACAAACAGATTGCGGATCAACCAGAGGACCTCTGGAAAAGCAGAAATCAGGCCAAATGCACCGGCGAGAACTCCTCTCCTGATTACCGTCACATTCTGCAGAAGCAAGATAAAGAACACTCCGGTGAGCAGCCCGATAATGCCAATATAACGGATCAGGGCAGAAGTGGAAATGCAGAGTGAAAATGCCAAAAGCGACCGGAACGAGCGGGTTTGGTCAAAGCGCCAGAGGAAAACAAAGCTCCAGATTACTACAGGGATAAACACCGCTTCTGAGAGTATGTATTCAAAACAACCGAGAACAGGCGCCGAAAAAAGTATAACCATGGTGAACACAAGATGCATCCACCGGTTTACATCGGGAAAATTCAACCGGAATAATACAAAGGAACCAGTCCCGGTCAGCATGAATAAGACGGAATTAAAAGCCGCAAGTATATATCCACATCCACCGTGTGCTGCCTGTAACCGCCTGATATCAAAATGGGATACAGAGGAGGCCACCAGTCAAAATCATCCCCGTTATCCGCGATGTATCCATTCCCGGCTGCCAGGCTGTACCCGGCACTGATGTAACTTCCCGAATCGCCTTCGAACAGGAGATTAAAGGTGTGGGTGATGTACAGGTAACCGGCCATACTGATAACAATCAACAAGCAAATCAGATGGACATCCTTTTGTTCTATGGTTTTGAATGATCTTATCCGGTCAGATATTCCGCTCCATACAAATATCCGATGAAAAATGCTGAATAAAAATAGAAACATTGCGGATGCAAGAAATCCGATAGCCGTACCGGTAAGCCACGAAATCCAATCAGGTTGAGAGAATTCAAGATGGACGAGAATTTCTTCGGTTGGATCAGAGTAAGTTGAATACTCCGAGGGCGTTCCATTTATGGAAATGCGGGCCGAGCATCCTTCTTCTCTGCCTGCCAGACTGATGACGATGTTTCGGGCATATCCTTTCCATTCCAGATAATTCTCCGCCGTGCCCGCGATCATTCGAGTATCTTCCCGTGTCCAGCCTTCATTTGAAAAGGCAGCATAACTGATGAAATCACCATCCACCCGGAAACCCGTTAATTCCACAGGGTTGCATTGCTGCGTTCCGATGTTTACCGATTCGATTTTCACTTTTTGAGAAAACAGGGTGAGTGGATTAACCGGTTGAGGAAGAAATGTGCTGACTATCCCGCCAGTTACCATACTGGCTATGACCCACAATACCGTATCACGCCTGGAAAGAAACAGGATCTCTTTCAAAACGAAGCCGACAGGGAACAGGCTGACGACAAAAAGGCCGGCCGCCAGGAAACAGGTGAATACGATCCCTTTCCATGAGGCGAGAAAGAGATAATTTGTTACAGAGTAAATGAAAATCAGAGCTGAAACCGCGAGTAAGAAGGCTGTGACTATCCTGATTTTTTGACTGTATACCCTGCGTAGAATTGATCTGAATACATTCATTTCCCGGTAACTTTCGATCAGGTATTTTCACAGATGTGGATAAGCCTAATTATATGCAGTTCGAAAGGCCGTAATCGATTCAAAACAGCCGTCAGTGATCCATTGAAAGAAATGAGAAATAATCCATGCGGTGATGGATTGTCAAGATAAAAAAGAAAAAAACACCGAAACAGGTGGTTTTTTCAGGTGATCCACCAGGGACTTGAACCCTGAACCCATTGATTAAGAGTCAATTGCTCTGCCAATTGAGCTAGTGGACCGCGAAAACGTATTATACCTGAAAGCCGGTCATTGTCAAATATCCGGCTTAAGGAATCTTCATGCCCACGCTCAACTGTTGCGAAGTTGTTCAAGAACTTTGCGATATTCCATCGTGTTCGGGGGACCGAGAGCGATGATCGTTTCCAGATGGACAATAGCAGCCGCTTTGTTCTTTCCTTCCAGCAATTCGTCAGCATACGAATCGAGCAGCGAAATGGCATCGGCCATATTCTTTACCCGGCGGCTGACGGCAAACAGGCGGTCTTGCATTTCCTTACTATCCGGGCGGATGGCAACCAGACTGCTGACCATGCGCATGGCTGTTGGTATTTTATTGATCTGATCATAATATGTGACAGCGCTGTCGAGCTCGCTGATAGCGGCCGCATCTTGACCGAGCCGGTAATTCAATTCCACCAGGCTGGCACGGGTTTCCATATCTTCAGGGTCAAGCCCGCGAATCTGGTCAAAGATTCGAAGCGCCTGACGCCAGTCCAGACGTTGCAGGTCAATATCTGCTACTCGTTTTAAGATCTCAATACTCCACGCGCGGTTCGCCTCACCTTTCTGTGCCAGACGGAGAACGTTCAGATAGGTAGCCCGGGCTTTATCCAGATCCGCCAGTTTGTAATAGGTTTCGGCCAGGTCAACATATTGCCGGATAGCGTCATCGCGTCTATCAAGCGCGAACATCAGTTCAATCAGTTTGTTTCGGATCGCCATATTGGTTGGAGAAAGCTGCTGGGCCTGGGTTAGCACCCGAACCGCCTGGTTCTTATCCCCTTCCAATTCGTATTTTCGGGCGATCAAGATGTATTTATCAATGGCCGCGTCAAGGTGGTCACGTTTGACCATCATGGTTGCGATCAGTTCATGCAATAAGTTCTCATTTGGAGCGAATTGGAGGTCATAATACAGCTCTTCAAGAGCGGGCAACAGCGCATTACTGTTGACCAACCGTTGCGCGCGTGAAAGGCCGGCGACTACCTGATTACTGTTGGGCAAGAGCAT
Source organism: Leptolinea sp. HRD-7 (assembly GCA_024363285.1). Taxonomy (GTDB): domain Bacteria; phylum Chloroflexota; class Anaerolineae; order Anaerolineales; family Anaerolineaceae; genus Leptolinea. The sequence continues at coordinate 1,944,540 of AP024710.1, forward strand.
TAGCATTACCAATGCGCCTGGAGGAGCATCCGGGCTGGCAGGTGGCAATAATTGACGAATGCCCTGTACCTGTTGTCTCCAACCACGGCGCATGATCTGATTATTTATTGACCGACAAACATAGTGCAGTTTTTCTTCGTCGTCCAGTTTGGTCAATTGGTCACTGATCTGCCGGTATTGTAGACGCAGGGATGGAGCCATTTCTACTGGAAGAGTAGTGGCGTCAGCTTCATACAGCGCGTTTAAGTAGGCCTCCACCGCTTCAGGAAACCGCTTCTGTTCTTCAAGGATTTGACCGATCAGCAATTCTGAGGCCATTGCCAACCTTGGATCTGAGGAAGAATGTTCCAGTGATTCCAGCGATTTTTGCGCATCATTCTTATGGGCCAGATATCCAAGCAGGAAAAATACTGCTGGATGCGATACACCGGCTTTTATAGCTTTTTCCGCTTCAGCGGCTGCCTGAACGGAACGTCCGCGATTCTGTGCTTCCACAGCAGCCAGCAGGTGATTCAACGCGGAAACACGATCTGTTTCGGCTTTTGATACTACCGGTTGATCCGTCAATTGCAGTGAATGGAAGAGAGGGTTGGTTTCAGATGGATCAAGCACCAGATCAGCGATGATTCCCAACGCGTAGTGTGTGGCGTCTTCCACCGGGTCACGCATGGGTTCTCGGCTGAGTTTTTGGTCTCGAAGAGCGGCACGATTCAGCGGGCCAGATTTTCCCGGTTGGTAAATGGGAAGCAGTTTTCCGGCACGAATACGTTCGTAGGAAGTAATGGCTTCCTGATTATTAGGCTGTATCTTCAGAGCGTATTCCACCATCTGGCGGGCAGTAGCGGCGTCACCATTGTGCTGAGTGATGCTGGCCGCGGCCAGGTATTCTTTTACGGCTGAGGGTAAGCGTCCAATACGTTCATAAATAACGGCTAATTGGGTATGGGCGCGCATATTCTGAGGGCGGTATGAGCTAATGCGAAGCAGGTTTTGCACAGCCCGGTCGGCATTATGCGCTTTTAGATACAGATCAGCTGCCTGGAATGAGAGAAGAACCGCTTCTTCGATACGGTTCTGGGCTTCATATATTTTGGCCATGTTTTCTTGAGGCGCTGGGTCCTCAGGCGACCGTTTAGCGGCTTTCCGATATATTTGCAGGGCCTCATCATATAAACCCTGTTCCATGAGAGCCAGTCCAAGGCTGTTCAGGGCTAAATAATCTTCTGGAACTTCAGCCAGAGCAGCACGATAGTAACTGGCAGCCTGGTCCCAGCGCTGATCCCAGGCCGCAGAATGACCCTGTCGCATTGAGTGGAGATACTTTTCCTGATTCACGACTACCCTGTTTTCATTAATATTAATCTATTTATGCCCTGTCAGGGGCTGCATTTCTTCCCAATTTTGTCCCCATTTTGCCTCGGTTAAAAGTGGAATAGATAATGGATAGGCCGATTCCATAGTCTGCATGACAACCTCTCCGGTTTTATTCAATTCATCCAACGGGCATTCCAGAACCAATTCATCATGCACCTGCAAGAGAAGCCGGGCATGTAGATCGGCCTCCAGTAAAGCGGGAGGGACTTTGATCATGGCGAGCTTCATTATATCCGCTGCTGTGCCCTGGATGGGGGCATTAATAGCTTCACGCTCCTCCCGGTTGCGGAGATTCGGATTCATCTGGTTTCGCAAGTTCGGAAAATACCGGCGGCGGCCCAGCATGGTTTCAACGTAACCATCTCGGGCCGCTTTTTTGCGAAGATCATCCAGATATGTTTTCACTCCCGGGAATTGTCTGAAGTACGCGGCAACAAAATCTTCGGCTTCGGCCAGTGTAAGGTCAGTTGACCGGCTCAAACCAAACGCGCTCATACCATAGATTAGTCCGAAGTTTATCGCTTTAGCGCGCCGTCTCTGGTCTTTAGTGACTTCAGCCAGCGGAATATTCAAGATAGCGGCCGCGGTGGCGGCGTGAATGTCTTGCCCGGCACGAAAGGCTGACAGCATGGCTTCATCATTCGCCATATGTGCCACAATGCGTAGTTCGATCTGTGAGTAGTCTACCGATAACAATACCCAACCCTTTTCCGCCACAAACGCGCGGCGAATCTTTCGCCCTAAATCGGTACGGGTGGGAATATTTTGAAGGTTGGGATCATTCGACGCCAACCGTCCGGTGACTGAACCCGTCTGGTTATAGCTGGTATGCACTCGTTTGGTTTTCGGGTTGACCTGCATCGGGAGGGCTTCAACATAGGTGGAAACCAATTTCGCGAGTTCACGATATTCGAGGATCTGATCTACCACCGGATGTTTGCCACGCAGCATTTCGAGCACATCAGCCGATGTGGAGTAATGTCCGCTCGTGGTTGTTTTACGTTTGTCCGGCGGTTCCAGTTTCAGGGTGGTAAACAAAGCAGTGGAAAGTTGCTGAGTAGAGTTCAAGTTGAACGGATATCCCACACCTTCCTGAACCTGTGTCTCCAGCCGCGCGATCCGCTCTTTTAATTCTCGTGACATGTTTTTCAGAAAATCCGTATCCAGCCTGATACCGGCTTGTTCCATGTCTGCCAGAATGGGCAGCAGCGGCATTTCGATCTCATCCATAAGCCGGATTGATTGATTTTCTCTCAACCGGCGTTCCAATGCTTCATGCAGAAGAAAAGTGACTTCCGCGTCGGCGGCCGCATAGGCAGCCGCTTTTTCCGAGGAAACATCCGCCATACTGCGTTGATTCTTGCCGGTGCCAATCAACTCCTGGATATGGGTCATCTGAATATTGAGCAGATCTTCTGCCTGGTCTTTTAGTCCCAACCGATGTGATGAAGGATCTATCAGCCAAGCGGCGATCATGGTATCAAAAGAGCATGGTGAAACCGGTAGTCCATGCCGGCGCAATACCAGGATGTCGTATTTCAGGTTATGTCCGGCTTTCTTGATATCCGGGTTTCGGAGAACTGGCCCCAGGTTTTTCTGAATATCTGAAAGGAACAACTGTGATGTGTTATCACGGTGACCAACAGGTATGTAATACCCGGTTCCAGCTTCGGATGATAGTGAAATACCTACCAGGTCAGCGCGCATCGGATCCGTGGAGGTGGTTTCAGTATCGAGCGCAATCCAAGGAGAAGACATCATCCTGGAACACATCTCCTCTAAAGCGGAAATGTCTCGAATAATGATTGTTTTAATCTCGTGCGCTGGCGCGTTACCCAGAGTCTCAGGGGTTTGATCGAAGAAACCCAGTTGGGTTTGCCGGGCAGAGCCTGCCGTTTGCGCCGATTGTCCGGAAAGTGATTTAAGCCGGTTTTGCAGAGACCGGAAGTCTAATTCGCGAAAAAATGCGTCGACCTGATCAAAGGGGATGTGATCGGTTTTCGCCTGTGTAAGGTCAACCTGAATATCAAGATCGGTACGAATGGCAGCCAACCGGCGGCTCATCTCCGCGTTAGACCTGTCTGCTTCCAGTTTCGTTTTTACCCGGGCTGGTAGTTCATCAATATGCGCGTAGATGTCTTCAAGAGTCGAATAGGTTTCAAAAAGGCTTACAGCGGTCTTTTCTCCAATACCGGCTACCCCGGGAATATTGTCCGATTTATCACCAACCAGGGCTTTGTAGTCCACCACCTGGTTTGGCCAGATACCCAGGTATTCTTTTACATCTTTGTCAAAGAAATCTTTTGCTTCTGAGAGGCTTTTCCCGGCCAGATTGACGATTATGTGGTCATTGACCAGTTGAAGAAGGTCGCGGTCTCCGGTGACAATTTTCACCGCCAGCCCTTTTTCCACCGCCTTTTTTGCCACACTTCCAAGAATATCATCGGCTTCAAACCCTTCCATTTCCAATCTTGGGAAACCAAAGACATCTACCATCTGGCGTATTCGCTCAATCTGCGGGCGTAGATCATCCGGCATTTTGGCACGGGTGGCTTTGTATGCGGGGTAGATCTCATCACGGAATGTTTTTCCGGTATCAAAAGCCACGGCCAGGTAGTCCGGTTTGTTTTGTTCCAGCAATCGGATTAATACAGAGGCGAAACCATAAATTCCGGCCGTAGGCTCACCGGAGCGTGTAGTGAAATGAATGCTCGGGGATGAACTCAGGGCAAAATATGTTCTATAGGCCAGCGCGTGTCCATCAATAAGGTATAAGGTTGGCGGCACGATGACATCTCCTGTCGGATGGGATCAGGCTGCAGTGGAATAGGTCAGGCGACTTCTCGGGTTTTACGCCGAAGAATGAAATCCTGCCAATGAATTGATGGTACAAAATCTCTTCCGGCGGCACTCATGGTTTGCGGATACCAGTAATCATCTCCGACGGAAGCCAGATCATCCGGGTTAGCTTTCTTTAAATCAACCGTCGTTTCTTTTCGAACAATACGGATCATATCCTCTACGGGTAGATTGGAAGGCATGGTCAGAGTCCACTGCATATATGTGGGCCGGATGGTTAGATTTTCCAGTGTCCAGTTGAAAGCCAGAGCCAGCCTGTTCATCGTTTCACTAAGAATGGCCGCGTTCTGGCGTTGCAAAAAATGATCTACCGATCCGGGAATCAGAGCGATTGTGTATGTTGTCAATCCGTCTGATTCCGTCTGGGTTTCAATTTGACTCATCCGGGTAAAAAGATCATCAGGTGAGGATTCGGATGTTGTTTCTATTTCCGTGGATGACGGTGGGTTTTCAGATAATGGGATGTTTCCGGTGATCTCTTCCAATTGAGCTGATTGGGATGTGATAGCCGATGAGTTGGAATCCTCTGCCGACACATTCTCTGCGTTAGAACGAAAAACAGAATTTTCAGAAGGCTCAACCACCGGGTTAAGAATTGGCATTTCAGCCGGCAGGCTCTCATTCTCAACAGCCTGTGGGGTTTCTTCTGCTATTGCATTTTCCAGACTGGAATCGATTGCATTCAGTTTGGGTGTCTGTGCGTCAATTCCGGCCAGATATGCGGCCATCTCTTCTGATTCCGAGGTGGTGATGTTCAATGGTTCTTGCGGACTGCCTGTTAATATCTCTGGCATCGACCAGGTGTCATTGAACTCAAGCTTGGAAAGCTCTGCCTGGAATGATTCAACATCAATCCCTGTTGAATCCGTTTCTGATAGGATTTTTTGCGCGTCTGGTATTTGAACTTCCAAAGAAGAATCGGAGGAAACAGTGTCTGCCTGATTCTCCATATTTAATCGGTTACTGAGGATTGACAGGGCTTCTTCCACCTCGTCACGAGATACAGAGGCCGATTCATTTTCATCCAGTACCATATTGGATGGTTCTGGTGTATGTTCCTCTCCCGGGGCTGTTACTGTTGATAAAGGATCAGGTTCAGCCAGCGCCTCAAATTGTTCTTTAATAATGGATTCTGGTTGAATTTCCGTCAGAGGAATCGGCTGCAATTCATCAAGCCCAGATTCGGGTTTTATTTCAGATGAAAGGTCTACTGCCTGGAATTTTCCCAGATCGACTTCTGCAGTGGATTGGGTGGAAGAAATTTCAGAAGGCGGATTCTCCTCCGGTAGTAAGTCTGGTTCAGTCAGCGCTTCTATTGGAGGAAGATTTGTTGGATTAAATTCTTCTGCCGCAGTAACGTGATCTGGAGAATTATCCTCAGTAGAAACATCATTTGAAGCCATTTCTGCAGCAGGTTCTTCAGAAATGGCTTCTTGTTCTATTTCTTCCACAGAGTGAAATTCTTCTCTGGTTGTTTCAGTTTCAACTGGAACAATCGTGTCAGGCTCGGTATCCCCTGATTGCGACGATCCGGTTTCGGGTGCAGCCTCTTCCGCCAGAGATTGTCCTGATTGGAAATCGGGCAGGTCGGCTTCGCGAAACCATTCCACCGGGAAGCCATTCTTGATCACATGACCGGTACCGGACTTTTCTTCCAGTATTTCGTGCAGGCGCGGAGGTTCAGCGTTTTCTGGTAGATTTGACGGGTGGATTTCCTTTGGTTTGACCATCAAACCGGCTACGTCTTTGGCCAGCTTCAGGGTTTGCGCGCGAACCCGGGTGACTGGAGTTTGAGGTAAATAAAGAAGCACGAGGACAGCCCCATCTGCTGCCCTGGTAGCATACATCATCCATTCCTGGCCGTTTACCAGATCTTTTACATACCGCATCAGGTCTGAACTGTCTTCAGGGTTCCAGAAGCGTAAAACGGAAGCCGTTACCTGCTGTTGCAAGGCGGAACTCAGATTGGGAGTAGACGCAATGACCAGTCCGTTTTGGATCATCAAGCCGCTGTCTGCGGTGGTTTCGCGTATTCCAGATTGAAAAGCGTTCCACCATGATGCCGGTTTTTGCTGCGGTTCCCTGGAGATGAGTTTTATGGCTTCAGGGTGCAATCTCTTGTTTATTGCATTCCTGACCGCATCGGCCAGCGATGACGCGTCAAACGGGCGGGTGACCCAACCGTCAGCCGGAATAGATTTTTCTGACCGGTTGTCAGTTGGGATCAAGAGTATGGCGGTCTCAGGAAATTCTTCATGCAGGGTTGTCACCACCTGTGGAGGTGTTGGCTGTGGGAATGAGCAATCGTAAATAACCGCCTGGCACGGTTTTACCTGGAGAGTTGCCCTCAAATCACCGCTGTTATCCAACATGGCACAGTGAAATTCCGGGTCAGCTTCCAGTGTAAGCCGGATTAATTCCCCAAAAGGTCCGGAAGGAGTGACAATAAGCACTTCCAGCTGCATATTATGAGTTTATCACGAAATGAAGTGGAAGATTTGTTCCTTCCAACATTATTGCATCCATCTTTCTACCAGAAAAACCAGCAGGGTGATACACATAGATCCCACACTAAGCACAGAAAGAACAATACCCAGTGTGAATAAAACCTGGTGGTCAGTAGAATGCTGCTCCAGAATAGCTTCTTCGGGATGCAGAGGATCGTAATAGATGGTAACCGGTGTACTCGGCGGAAATCGGTTGACGGTTTGCTCTGCCTTCTGGCGGGTATATTGAGAAGGGGTAAACGTCACCCGCATACCGGTATATGTGCGGCTGCCCAGTGTGTACTGGTACCGGACCAGTGGCGAATAGACCACCCGGTCTGGATTCCCGCCGTCAACAGAGCGATGTTCTTTCACACTGCTAGAAAGAATAACACCCTGGGCGGGAAGCCAGGTGCCGGTGATAGACTCGCGCCGTTTTTTTTGCCAGCCCAGAATAATTAGAATACCACCAGTCCCGCCCGCGAGAATGGCTATTACAAGAGGGATAAGAGTACCAAAATTTATGCTGCTCACAATTCACCGCCGTGTAGTAAAATCTTATCTATTATAGAGTTATTTCGTGGTATAGATATTTGACTTTGCATGCCTCAGGAAGTATGGGATAATTCCGGGCGCGGTAAATCTACCTGAAGGTGATACTGTGAATTTTAATAAAATTTGTGTTCTGGGGATGGGCTATATCGGCCTGCCTACGGCGAGCACTTTTGCGACGCATGGAATAGACGTTGTCGGTGTGGATGTCAATCCCCGCATCATTGAAACGCTACAATCCGGTGAATTACATATCTATGAACCGGGTCTGCGCGATCTGGTCAAGACCGCGCTCATTAATGGGAATTTACGTGTTCAGACCCAACCCGAAGAAGCGGATGCTTTTATCATTGCCGTACCTACACCGTTTTTTGGGAATAAACAGGCGGATATGACCTTTGTCTCTTCTGCCGCGAGGGCTATTCTCCCCCATCTGCGTGAAGGAAACCTGGTTATTTTAGAGTCAACATCTCCCCCGTTAACGACGACCGGCCTGGTCGCTCCGATCCTGGAAGAGAGCGGGCTTAAAGCCGGTAAGGATTTTAAATTATGCTATTCCCCTGAGCGGGTTTTACCCGGTCAGATTTTGCGTGAACTGATTGAAAATGACCGCATCATCGGTGGTATTGACCTCGCCTCGGCGCAGGCCGGACGCGACCTGTATTCCGCGTTTGTTAAGGGCGAAATTCATATGACTGACGCCACAACAGCGGAAATGGTCAAACTGATGGAAAACACCTACCGCGATGTCAACATTGCCATCGCGAATGAATTCTCGCGACTGGCAGACCGATTTGGGATCAATGTCTGGGAAGCCATTTCCCTGGCCAATAAACATCCCCGGGTAAAAATACTCAATCCCGGTCCGGGTGTAGGTGGGCATTGCATCAGTGTTGACCCCTGGTTCCTGGTAGAAGCTGCACCAGATATCACCCCGCTTATTCATACAGCCCGCAAAGTCAATGACGGGCAACCTGAATTTGTTGTGAAACTGGTCAAGCGTGCTCTGGGTTCGTTGAAGAATCGCCGGGTCGCTGTTCTGGGCCTTTCATATAAACCGGATGTAGACGATATTCGCGAAAGCCCGGCGGTGGAAACCGCACACCTGCTGGTGCAGGAAGGCGCGAAAGTCAAAGCCTTTGAGCCGTACAAAACCACAGCGCAAATTCCCGGGCTTAACCTCGTGGAATCATTGGCTGAAGTGTTCTCTGATGCCGAAGCTATACTGGTTCTGGTTTCACACTCCCCGATCCGCAACCTGGAGCCAGACGTGGTGGCAAAATTGACTCCCGCGCGTGTGGTAATCGATACTGTACATACATGGCCGGAAGACAAATGGACAGCCGGCGGTTTCAAAGTGTACCAACTGGGTGTAGGTCGTTCCTGAAACATCGCACAACGTGAAAAAGGCCATTAAAGTACTCTCGATATTTGGAACCCGCCCGGAAGCCATTAAAATGGCGCCGGTTGTCAAAGCCTTACGCGAGACCGAAGGCATTGAATCACGTGTGTGTGTCACCGGACAACACCGCGAGATGCTGGATCAGGTTCTCTCCCTTTTCAGTATTGTTCCGGATGTTGACCTGAACTTGATGCAGCCCAATCAACAACTGGCCGGGCTGACATCTGAGATCCTCACCCATATGGATCCTGTCTATCAGGATATTCAGCCTGATTGGGTACTGGTGCAGGGTGATACAACCACCGCCATGGCATCTGCCATGGGCGCCTTTTATCGAAAGGTAAGCGTGGGGCATGTGGAAGCCGGCTTGCGCACCTTTGATAAATGGCAGCCGTTCCCGGAAGAGATCAACCGCCGGGTGATCAGCACAGTGGCAGACTTACACTTTGCCCCTACCGAGTTGAGCCGGTCAAATTTATTGAAAGAAGGCGTTCCGGATTCGAACATACGGGTGACAGGTAACACCGTGGTAGACGCGCTTCAAACGATCGTCACCAGGCCGGCACCGGCAGAAATCGAAGAGCTGCTCACTGCGTTGAAAATATCCGATGAGCGGAAACTGGTGCTGGTCACCGCGCACCGCCGCGAAAATTTTGGGCAACCGTTGGAAGAGATCTTTTCCGCTATCCTTGAATTATCCGAAATCTTCGGCGACCGGGTTCAATTTGTTTATCCCGTTCACCGTAATCCCAATGTTTACCAGACAGCCCACCGGATGATGGACGGTCAACCCTCTATTCATCTGCTGGAACCCCTCGAATACCTGCCGCTCGTTCATCTGTTGAAACGCTCATGGATGGTGCTGACGGATTCGGGCGGCATACAGGAAGAAGCGGTAAGCCTCGAAAAACCCACACTGGTGATGCGCGAAAAAACGGAGCGCCCTGAAGGATTGGACAGCGGCATCCTTCAACTGGTTGGCACAGATAAAAATACGATCGTACGTGAAGCCAAAGCTTTTTTGGATGGCTCTAACTATAAAAATCGGCAGGGGTATTGCAACCCCTTTGGTGACGGCCAGGCTTCCCGCCGGATCGTAGACGCGATTCTCGGCCGTTAGGAGATTACAGGTTGAATCAACCCTCATTATCTGTTGAAAAAAAACAGGGTGTTTATATCCTCCCCCAAATTAATGGTGTAGGAGGACCGGCATCCTTCCGCGTTCGATTGGTAAACGGTTTGAATGAACGAGGCATCCGCGAGGTGGGCTCAATCGATGACCCGGATTGCGGCGCCGTGCTGGTCATTGGCGGCACAAAAGAAATCGCGACCTTACTAAAAGCCCGACGAAAGGGGCTGCGTATCGTTCAGCGTTTGAACGGTATGAACTGGATACACCGAAAACTTCGGGTTCCGCCCGGATATTTCATCAAATGCGAGATCAACAACCAGTTGCTAAAGTTCATCCGCAAGAATATCGCCGACCGGATCATTTATCAAAGCCAGTTTGCCCGGCAATGGTGGCAGACGGTGTGCGGTTCCACAAACGCAAGTTCGACTGTTGTGTACAATGGCATTGACCTCACAGATTTCTCCCCTGAAGGAGAAGGTAAGCCGCCTGAAGACCATTATCGTTTGCTCATGGTAGAAGCTCACATTGGCGGTGGGTATGAGCGAGGTCTTGATACAGCCGTAAAAATGACATACTTGCTCAACCAGCAATTGGACAAACCCGTAAGGCTGACGGTTGCCGGGAATGTTCAGGAACATCTAAAAACATACTGGTCTCGGCAATCCGGCGGCACAGTGGATTGGGCCGGAGTGGTACCTGGCAGCAAGATCCCAACTCTGGACCGTTCTGCGCATTTACTCTTTTCCGCCGATTTGAACGCGGCATGCCCCAATTCTGTAATTGAAGCCCTGGCTTGCGGTTTGCCTGTTCTGGCATTTGCCACAGGGTCATTGCCAGAGATCATCTCTGGAGATTCCGGACTGGTCGTTCCGTACGGGTCAAATTACTGGAATCTGGAAAATCCGGATATCGCCGGTCTGGCAAAAGGTGCGGTGGAGATACTGACCCATCAGGAGAAATATCGGGCGCCAGCCCGGGCTCGCGCCGAAGAAGCATTCGGGCTTTCCCGAATGGTAGAGCAATATATTTCCGCCTTATTCGATTGATTTTATAACGGCGAATCCAACCCGTGAAGTAAAACTCCATCTTGCCCGCGGCTTATTTCCCATGGGTACACAATATGCGCGTCGGTTGTGGCGGCAAAGAAATCAGGCCTCACATTTCCGAACAGGTTGCGGTATGGATTGAAGTGCAAAACACAGGTAAACGGTGCGCCGCCCGCGCTGGAAACGCGATTTTTTACGGCTGTTATGGTTCGCCCGGAACCCCAGACATCATCAACGATTAATACGCGTTTATCCCGCAACAGACGGTCATCCGGAAACTGTAAAAATTTTGGCCAAACTCGCAGGCGAGCGTGTTCTTTTTCACCTTCAATCTCCGCCGGAAAATCCACAGCCGCAGTGAGAATGGTCACAAGTCCGAGAGCTTCAGCCAGCAGACCTCCCGGAACAATCCCCCCTCGAGTAATCATCATCATGGCATCAAATTCAATTTCAAATTGGGGAATAATGTGGTCAACCAGTTGATCGATGTCCTGCCAGGTAAGTATTTCTCGCCGCATAACCGATGATCCCTTCCGGAGCAGTAATTATGTTTAGATTATAGCAAACACATAATCATTAACGTCAAATAATTGGGGGGTGCAAAAAATTTTTCTACTATTACAAAAAAGAGGAGGAGCGGATTTCTTATTTTCGCTCCTCCTTCAATTATTTAGCTGCGGTTAACCGGGAAAAGCATTCAAGCGGCCGTCACATCGGTTGCGACAGAACTGGTTCTCTGTTTGAAAACAAGCCACATAGCTCCAACTCCGAGAAGAACAACGGAAATTTCAAACAAAAGTGAGAATAATGGTATCAAACACAGTATCGCGTAAACCAGTACACCGGTAACCATTGGCCAGATGGCCGATGTATTGGCTGGCGAAAGTTTACTGAAAATCCATTTTCCCGCCAGGTAAGCAACGATCACCTTGCTAACATGGAAGACTGCCAGGCTGAATCCGGCGAAAGCGGCAGCCCAGGCAGAAAGCCCGATCGCGGCTACGGAACCGCTTAGACCGCCGACAGTGATGAACCCGATAATTATGCTGAACAGGATGACCACAGGGAGAAGCAGGAACAACCCGAAGAACCCGACGAGAATGGTGACAAAACCATAGCCGACAGACGCCCAGGGTTTCTCTTTTACCGTAGTAGCGTTCTGTTCGAGCAGCGCAGGGAATTTCCATATCAATAAACCACCGATCAAAAGCAAGGAGATTAAATTACTCGCAAAGCCGGAAAGACCTGATAATAAACCCGTTGTGGTTGCCACTGGCGCGGGAGTTGTCTCTTTTGCTTTCAATTCTTCCGCCGAAGGAACTGGCGTTTGGAATACAATGCCGCCGGCAGGGGTGGCTTCTATCTGATTGGACTGATTCACCTTGCTGGTGTAATTCATTACTCCGCCGATCATAGCCATCGGGTTGACCCTCAACCCGGGTTTTAAATAACGGGTGATACCAGAATTCGGCATGAAAGGCGTGGGAGCCTGTGCGTCTGAAGCTGGATTGCCGACGATAAATTCTGCGTTGCGGCCAATATTCCCACTGACTTCCACTGCTTCACCATAAACTACGGCATCCTGTTTTGTTTCGCCATCCAAAATAGCCTGGTAAACCGCGGCGTGAATGTCTCGACCAATCACTGATCCTTTGGATTGTGAATAACTATAACCGCCATAATAAAGATTGTTTTCGATTATTGATGGCTTCCCGCTATTCATTGACATGCTGGCTGCCGCGACACTTCCGGATACTTTGCCATCTATGGTAATGATCTGTGCCAGTGAAAAAACATTTCCGCTGACGGAACCACTTTCCGTAATGGTCACAGATTGCCCCAGGGCGATCAGGTCACCATTTACTTGACCATTTATGAACACTACGTTTCCTGTGGCAACCAGCATCCCGTTTACGGTTCCATCCATTTGAACGGTTTCTCCTGAAAGAAACAGATCATCATTGATAGTTTGCCCGGCTTTAACAACGCCGTTATTATTGATTTCCGACGCGTGAACGACTGGAACTACAGTCAGAAGACCGAGCATTCCAATCAGCATAGCGGAACCGATCCGCCAGAATATGGTTGTGTTTCTCTTCATAGTATTCCTTCCTTTGGAAAATGGATACATCCATTCGATATTTGGCCAATAACTATAGAATATACGCAGAACGATGGCGGAAGTTTCTAAAACTAACGTATTCATCATACGACATAACAGTGAACTGAAGCAAGATTTTAAAAATCCGGTGAAAAACCGTATTTTTAAAATCTACATCAATGAAAAACTTTGCATATCCCACATTCAATGGCGATTTATTACCAGCAACCATCCGGTAATCACCAGCCCAACCAGGATCACGCCTCCAATGACAATTCCAGATGTTTGGTCCCGGTTATTCTCAATTTCAATCTGATACGCCGTAGCCCGCGCTGCCATTTGTTGTGGATTGGGGGGAAGAGTCTGTTGATTGGGCGGCGGTGGCGGTGTCTCGTTTACCTCAAATGGATTGGGAAGCATGGCAATCCAGAAACACGCAAGGAGAAAGAGGATCACCAGCACAATCTGTGAAGCGAATTGTTTATCGATATTTTTTAAAAATTTAAACGGATCGGGCATAAGTCTGTTTTCCGTACGTTATTTTGTCGCTGGTGCGGAGAGACGTTCCACGGCGGTCTGTGCCGCTTTGGCAGGGTCACTCTGTTTCTTTAATATTAATATCGTGGCTTCCTGCACGGCAGGTCCCAGGCTGGTGATGACTTCCGCTGGCGGACGAAGGCTTGCGGCTAATGCGATTTGATTTACCTGAGCGCGCAGCGGTGAATCGGGCCAGGAAGTCAATGAAGATGGACGGGGAGGGATACTGTTGTTCAACAGATTCCACTTCGACAGGAATTCACTGCGCGAAAGAAATTCAGCCAGTCGCACACTCATCTGACGTCTTTCCACACTGGTATCTGTCAACGCCCAGACGGTTCCAGAGGCAAGAGTCGCGCTTTCAGTTCCCAGAGATGGAAGCGGGTAGATGGCTGTGTCATCGGGCTTTACAGACAGGTAGTTATTTAACCAGGTGATGACCAATCCGCCCTGTTGATTGGCGAACATATCAAGTACCTGTTTATCGCTCTGATAATTGATCAACCAGCCGGGAAAAATATTTTTCTCCGCGCAGGTAGCCAACAGCGTGAGTGTTTTTTCCAATTCGGTAATTTGTATCTGGGGAAGAAGTTGAATATTCTGTGTGACGCCTCCGGCAGACCGGTAAAGAGCCAGTGGAACGGTAGCCTGTGGATCTGCCGCGGCAAACAGGACAGTGTTACCCACTTTCTGAATATCATCCCATGTGGGTGATTGGGTGGGTTGCTTGTTCGTGCGCATAGCCAAAACTAACGCGTCACCTGTCAATGGCAGGCCATATGTGTCATCCTGGAAACTTGCCAGTTCACGCGCAAAAGGATACCAATCGGTTTCATCAAGTGTAGTCGATAAACCATCGTAAGGAAAAATAATCCCTTTCCGAGCGGTTTCCTCTAACTGGCTTCGAGTCAGCAACACAAGCGAGGGCATGGCATCAGGAGCGGCGGCGGCTGTCAGGGCAAGTGATTCCATAAGGCCCGAAACACCTGAATCAGCTTTTACCCGCAGTTCAACCTTTACGCCATCATTCTGGGTTTCAAATTCAGAGATGGTTTTTTCCAGTAATAAGGATGCCGGTGATTTCAAAGCCGGATCATATTCCTGAGGAACCCAGATGGAAAGATTATGGACGTCTTTTGATGGAGATCCCTCGGTTGGGGTAACTACAACAGGGCTGGGTTCCGGTGTGACCATAATAACCGGCGAAGGCGTCGGTGTTTGCTCCGGATTGGGAACGCAGCCGGTTAATAAGAGAAAGATCAGTGCAATCGAAAAAAATCGCATTTATAGTTCTATCGGTTCGCTCAAAAAAGCCAGAATTAATTTAACCGCGTTTTCAACATCATCCATATCCACCATCTCTGATGGTGAATGAACATACCGGCACGGAATGGATACACAGCCGGCAGGAACACCGGAACGGGTTAATTGTATAGCCCGTGCATCTGTCGTGCCCATTTCAAGCACTTCCAACTGATAAGGGAGTTTCTTTTCTTCAGCGATTTTTACCAGATGGCGTACCAGTCTGGGATCGGATAGCATGCCGCTGTCGCGTACTTTTATGGCCGGTCCATTGCCAAGGCTTACAGCCATTTTCATCGATTTGGGTGTATCTCCCGTGGGAGTGACATCCACCGAGAGTCCAATTTCAGGATCAATACCGAAGGCTGATGTGGTGGCTCCACGAATCCCAACCTCTTCCTGTGTGCTGAACACAAAGAAAACTTCATTGGGAGTGTTCTTCAACTGACGCATAACCTCAACCAGAACGGCAACTCCGATACGGTCGTCCATGGCTTTAGCAACCAGGCGTTTCCCCAGGTCAACAAATGGACGGTCAAAACTGGCTATGTCACCCACTTTTATCGGGCATTCTTTGGCTGATGTATACCCGCAGTCAATATATAACTGTTCAAAAGATGGTACTCGGTCGGCGCTTTCCATTTTTTCCATGTAGATCACACCGGAGTGGCCATTTAGGAATTTGACACGTCCTCCGATGCAGTTGGCAGCCCGAACGCCGCCGATGGTGGTGAACCGCAGGAATCCGTTGTCATCTACATGGGTGACAATGATGCCAATTTCGTCCATGTGAGCGGCAATCATAATGCGGCTTCCACCGGGTTTTTTCGCGCCCATTCGGACGATCAGGTTGCCCATCGGGTCAACCTTGATATCTTTCGAAAATTTGGATATCTGATTTTTTACCAGATCGCGGATTTGATCTTCGTAACCCGAAGGTCCGGTGGTTTCTACCAGTTTTTGGATCAGTTCTTTCATGCCAGTCTCCTGGAAATCGATGTCGTATTGCACTACCGGGGCTGTGTAAAGATGCCGGGATGGATTTGAGAAGAAACAACCTGCATCAGGTGCAGCATTTCCGCGATATCGGAATGCCACGCGATGGAACAGGGTGAATGCGCGTACCGGATGGGCACCGAAATGGACATGCTCGGAATACCTTCACGTTGTTTATGAATAGAGCCCGCGTCAGTGCCTCCGCTGCCCGGCTGGCGGATCTGATACCGGATGCCGGTTTTACCGGCGACGTCGCGCACAAAGTTAACCAGGCGGGGATCAGAGAGGGTAGCACCGTCCGCGATGTACAGGGCGGGGCCGGCACCCAGGCGGGTGTTGTACCCGATATTTTCATCACCGTTCCATGAAGGCAGGTCGTGGGCGGGTGTAGCATCTACGGCAATGGCCGCATCCGGATTCATGGCATACCCGGCGACTTTCGCGCCGCGCAGCCCGATCTCTTCCTGTGTGGTGAAGGCAACGAGCAGGTCGACATTCTTGGGTGGGTTTGCCAGAAGCGTTAAAAGGATGGCCACTCCCAGGCGGTCGTCCAATGCTTTACCACTGAAGCTATGCCCGTTCGTGCGAAATTCCGTTGAGAAAACGGCACGATCCCCCGGCTTTGTTTTGCCCGCACCTCCCGGGCCAAGATCAATGCGCAGGTTCTCTACCGTAATCGGGTTTTTTCGCTCGTCCGCGTCTGTCAGATGGATGGGTTTAGCACCGATGATGGCCGGTAAGCGGTTCTTACCGACAAGAACAGTTTTACCCGGTAGAACACGGGGGTCGATTCCACCCACGATGACGAACTTATACAGTCCGCCCTCCTCTTCTTCAACGATCATCAGTCCGACCTCATCCATGTGAGAAGCCAGCATCAATCGAAAGGCGTTAGGTTTACCGCAGGATCGTTCCACCAGAACATTGCCGAGGGCGTCAACGCGATAGGTCATTTTCAGATCATCCAGGGCTTCGCGTACGATTGCCCTGACACTGCCTTCCGCGCCAGAAACACCAGACGCGTTGGACAATTTCTCAACCAGGCCGACAAACTGAATGGGAAGGTGGTAGTTTTCTGCCATACGGTTTATTCCTCCCACCGGATCTGCTGCTTGAAATCAGGTTCGAGACTGGCGGCCGTCTGAGCTAATAGATGACCGGCTCGCTGAATATCTTTCATTGATACCAATTCCACCGGTGTGTGCATGTAACGCAGCGGGATGCTGATATACAATGATGGCAAACCCGCGCCCGCGATCTGCAGTCCCATGGCGTCGGTGCCAGAATTGGCTGCCGAGACTTCGGTCTGGAATGGAATATCCAGATGTTCGGCTACTTTCTTGAAGGCGTCAAAAATGGCGGGATGGGTATTGGGGCCCCATCCCAATGTAATACCTTTGCCAAAAGGTACGGTGCGGTGATCACTGGCACCCGGCCCTTTCGCGAAGGTGACGTCAATCGCCACGGCCACATCCGGTTGGGCGTCAAACGGTGATGTAAACGCGCCGGCCAGAGTTTCTTCTTCTTGCACCGTGGCCACAGCCCAGATATCCCACGCGTGGCGCATGGTGGATAGTTCATGCAGGCAAATGCTCAGCGCGGCTACTGAAGCCCTGTTATCCAGGGTGTGACCGGCAAGGGTGTTGTCTGTCAACTCGACGGGGAGCTGCGCGAAGGATATCGGGTCTCCGGTGCGTACCAGCGCAGCCGTCTCTTCAGGAGAAAGGCCCACATCGATCATCAGGTATTCCATGGGGATAGTCTTCTTGCCGATCGAATCAGGCAGCAGGCGCGCCGATGGCTGCCCGATGATCCCCGGTAGGTCCCGCCGCCCGTGGACGATTACCTGCTGGCCGGGAAGTATCCGAGGGTCAATTCCGCCGACCTCTGTAAACCGGATAAATCCATCCTGAACCATGGTCACCATCAAACCGATGGCATCCATATGGGCGGCCAGTAAAATGCGCGGTCGGGGTTTTGTGGCCGTTCCACGCCGGATCCCGTACAGGCTGCCCAGTCGGCTGGTTTTCAACTCGTCTACCAACGGGCCCCATTCATCGGCGATGACCTGGCGGACAGGATCTTCGTAGCCGGATAGGCCGGGTAGAGTGAGGATCTTTTTCAGAAAGGGAAGGGGATCATACATAGGTTTTTTAGGGTTGAATGGTCTCTGTTATTGGTGTATTTGTCGGAATTTCGGGGGTTACTGTTGGCGGTTCCGGTGTATTGGTGATTGTCGGAGGAACCGGTGTAAATGTGAAGGTGGCGGTATTAGTGGGTGGCGGAACTTCGGTAAATGTAAGCGTGATCGTACGGGTAGGAGTCATAAACCGGGTACGGGTAACCGTTGGTGTGAAGGTTAAGGAAGGAATCGGGGTATTGGTCGGCGTAAACGTGACGAGTGTTGGTGTTCCAATCGGGGTATGGGTATTCGTCATAGTGGCTGTCTGTGTTGGTGTGCCAGTAATGGTGATGAACAGGCGGCTTCCCCATAATGTCACCAGCCCCAGACAATAGCAGGGAATTGTCGCGGCGATGATTAAGACCAGAATGGTCCGCGTTCGTTCCCGACCACCCTGACGGAGAGTGTCCAGTATCCCTTGCATAGTTAGATGATGATATCACCTCGGTACGGGTACGGCAAGTCTTATAACCCGAACCGCTGTAAAAATAATTATTTGGATATATCTTTTTTTATCGGCAGACGAATGATCACCCGGGTTTCACCACCTGATAGGTGTTCCAGATGAATTCCCCCGCCAAACACAGCCAGCATGGCATTGTGAAGGCGTAAACCTTCTCCGGTAGACGCCGTTTGATAGCTGCCTGGAGCTTTCTCAATCCCATTATTCCAAATACTGATTTCAAACATCTCATTTACAGAGGCTTTGAGCGTTACTTTTAATACTGTATGGGTGGGGGCTTGAACGTGTTTGCCGATATTTCTTAAGCATTCTCGAACGGCATAATATACGGTTTCGGCTTCTTCCTGTGATAGCGATAATGACGCCTTTATAACCCGGTCGCCCATATCCACTGACAGCTCAGCTTTCATCAGCTCAGCCTCACTGCGGGCGAGTTGTTCGATAGCCGGCAAGAGGCCTGACCGCGCGATTTCAGAGGGTGGCGGTGGCGGCGCTTCTCGCAAGAGGTTAGATATCAGGCGGTGAGCTTCAGATATCTGCGCGGCTGACGCTCCGTAAGAGGCTGTCAACAGAGATGTATGCAGTAACGGGAGGATGTCATCATGCAAGATTTGCCTCGACCGCTGATCCAACAGGCGGGTTTCTGTCTGTTTCTGACGCTGCAGGTTGACCAACCGACGGGCGATTTCGGCGGCAGCGAGGCTGTCCATCAAACGAAGAACGGCTGCCCGGGCGATATTGATCTCTTCGCGGGTGAAAAACCCTCCGTCAGAATGTTTGCCGATATACAACCAGCCATCCAATCCACGGCTTGAGGTCAAAGGAACAGCCCATCGGAAACCATCTGAATCGAGCGGAATCGGTTCGGAATTGGTTTCCGATTGATCAGGAGTATCGAATTCTGCGTGGACGGACAGGTCATCACGCGGGTAAGCGATCCGGTCCGGTAAAAAACTCGATATTGAACCGGATGGTATCACCACTGCTTTTTCAGTCCGAAGTAGATTCTGGCAAATCTGGTCAAACTCATTGAGCGTTTCAAGTAATGGGTCTGTTTCTCCGTACGATGAAAAAATGCGTTCGTACATACCCAACGGACGGGTTAGAGACCGCAGTTGACTGGCTTCCGCCTCCTGCTCTCTTACGGACAGGCGGTTCTGAATGGTCATTGTGGCGGTCAATAACGGGATAAGGATCAGGTACGCGGTTTCCGGACGGGTGATCAGAACCAGTATTGTGGATAAAAGACCGGCTATGATTGCCCCGGAAATGATGGCAAATGCCCAACGTTTACGCAACCCGGACCGGGGGAGAGAAAAAGAACTGAACACCTCATACACCATGGCAGCCTGACCGATCAGAAGAATAGCCGCCGTGATCAGGATCTCTATGATCACGTCAAGGCCAGTCAACGGGAGCATCAACCCCGGAGCAATTACCTGAGTCTCATAATTTATTGTGAATGTGTTTATTCCCCAGATTAACGCGAAGGCGGCCATAAGGCAAACGACGAGCAATACCAGCGTGGATGCCAGCAGCCAGGGACGGGCCCGTCCGCGGGCTTCATTTCCGAGAAATCGTGCGGTTGGCCCCGGTCGGATAATAGCATCCAGTGAGAGAAGAATACAGGCCAGGATATATATGGGAAAGAGTATGGAAAGATTGTGGAAACCGGTCATATCTGCGATCCGTGAGCCCAGGTTAGGGAGCGGATTGGCAACGACCATCCATACCAGTAAACCGGCCGTCAGTATGAGGATCAGCCCAAAAAAAGGTGCCTGGCGGCGGTGCAGCGGGGATTCGTTTGAATCCCAGAATCCCGAATACCAGAGAATGACGTTATACCAGGCAAAAGGAGAGAGTATCAGAGGCCACCAGCCGGCTTTCCACCAGAAATCCAGAAGCGGGCTGTTCCAGTTCCACCCGTTGCGCAAGATGGCTGTATGGGCAATAAAAAAAGCCGCGCCAAGAAACAGCCCATCGGCTGAAATCCAAACGCCCACAGCGCGACGATCAGCTTCCAGAAGTACCGTGAAGCCCAGCCAGCACAACAAAAAGGCATTAAATAATGAGAGTGTAAGCGCGGCCCAATCCAGTATGGCGAACCCGCTCATCCGCCCTCCCAGGGAATCCAGTTTCCCGCGGCATCCATTACAAATGGGTGGCCTTCTTCATCCCAGTGGATCATCCGCCTGCTCTGGTAAATAATGGCAGCCCGTGTACGGGCGACTTTTTCATCTGTGGCATTGTCTGCCAGCGCCCAGGCGGCATAGATGCTGCCATTCGTCCGGCTGATGGTGCGTTTATCCTGAAAACCCATGTGAGCGGCGATCTGCTCGTTGGTCAGACCCTGTGCAATCATTTTAATCACGGCCAGTTCATTGGGCTCCAGCAGGGTCAGCGGGTCCTGTGCGTCCAGTTGATGAACTTCGTGAACCCGCTCTTCGATCTCCGGGTCGATGTATGACCGTCCGGCTATGGCATCGTTGATGAGTGGCAGGATCATCTCTGGCAGCAGGTAATTTGATTTTCGAACATAGGCATAATGGCTGAGGATGCCCGATGCCCGGAAATCACGGTAGTACTGGTCATCATCCTGAATGGAATAGAAAACCACAGGCAGGCGCGGAATCTCCCGCCGAAGGGCAGTGGCGGCCTGAATGCCGTTCATACTTCCCGCCAGGCGAACATCCATTAGAACGGCATCCGGATTCGCCTGTATTCCCATTTCGACAGCAGATTCTCCGTTGTCAGTATTGCCGCAAACCAATACCTGACCGGTTTTTTCAAACCCGATCTTTAAGGCTTCACGCAAACGCGGATTATCTTCGACCAGCAAAAGTTTGATCATCGAATCAATTATAGCGGCCGTTGACATTTTTACCGGCCAAACAGATTCCAGAACGCGTGGAACAGAATGGACGCGTAAATTTTCCCGGTCTTCCACCGGAGAAAGCCCGCCAGTAGACCTATTATCGAGGCGACAACCATCTTCATCAGCATAATATGGGTCAAGCTGGCAAATGATGTGCTAGAGCGGACATGAATCGCAACCACGTCCCAGTATCCCAGATGCCAGAGGGCGAATAGCACGGTGGAGACTATCAAAGTCAATAGTTCATTGGCGCGGGCTCGTAGAGCCGCGGCCATCCGGCTCCAAATCCATCCACGAAAAATGGGTTCTTCAAATAAAGGGAATATCACGCACGATGCTATGGTTGGCATCAGTTGCGATGGGTCACGATAGAGATTCAAACCTGCCAGAATTACGAGCAACAGCCCAAAACCATAATACGCGAACTTGCCCCCTGACTTTGGGAAACCGTATAAACCAATGACGGTCTTAACCGGTTTGAAAACAATCCAGATGAGCAAGCCAGTCAAAGCCAAACTGACCACATTGGTAATGTCACCTCCGGTGGGAAAATGAAATTTGGTGAGGATCCAGTAGAGAAGGGCACGTGTCAATTGAAAACCGGCAAGCGCTGTGATGATGCGCGTGATTGACGGAATAAAGTTTTCTTTCGGGGAATTCGAAGAGATTATCATTGTTTAATCCTCAGATAAGTTTCTCCCTGTGAAGCAAGGGTTCATTGACCATAACGCGATCCGGATTCTGGATTAAGCACCTGAGTGCATGGATTTCAGGTCTCAGGGAAAAGAAAAGTCTCTCAGTTTCCGGTAATCTGACCTGAAAGGAGATTAATATGCTGAATAAAAACTCATCACGTATTCTTTGGTGTTCATTGCTGTTGGGTATTTGTTTTGACATTCTCTTCTGGAAGAAGTCACCGGGGATTTCCTTCTTCATTTTTACAGCTTTATTAACAATCGCCTGTTTTGTCCTGGGGTTTTGGAACGACCGAAAACCAGCCGTGATGACCTGGGTATTGGCCGGGATGGCTCTTCTGTTTTCTGCCATGACCTTTATCCGGCAGGAACCGTTCACCACCTTCATTAACGTAGTGGTCACTTTTTGCAGTATGGCATTGCTGGCATTGACCTACTCGAGCGGTCTTTGGCTGCGGTACAGTCTGGCAGACACGGTCACCGGGTTGGGACGGTTATTCAGCTCGATGCTGGCTGGCGGGAGCAACCTTCTGGCGGAATCGCGTAAATCTGAAATAATGGACGATTCAGATTCGGCGGCGCCAAAAAAGAGGAATTTTTCCATCTGGGCGGTCGTTCGCGGACTTCTGCTGGCTTTCCCTATCGTATTTTTCCTGGCTTTATTGCTGGTTTCGGCGGATCCGGTCTTTTCTCAGGAACTGCAAAAGGTTCTGGATATAAAGCGGTTCATGGAGTACGCCGTGCGATTGGCTTTGGTGTGTATCATTGCTTATCTGCTTTCCGGCGTCTATCAGTATGCTATTGAAAAGAGCAATCGCAAAGACCTTATTGGTCTTGATAAGCCCTGGTTCCCGGCTTTTCTGGGTTTCACCGAAAGTGCCATCGTTCTGGTCGGGGTGAACCTGTTATTCGCCTTTTTTGTGGCCGTGCAATTTAAGTATTTTTTTGGCGGTCAGGCAAATATCATGGTGGATGGCTATACTTATGCGGAATATGCCCGTAAGGGATTTGGGGAACTGGTATGGGTGGCCATTTTTAGTTTGATATTGTTCCTTGGGTTAAGCGCTATCACCCGGCGGAACACAGCGAACAAGCAGCACTGGTTTTCCGGTCTGTGTCTTACGCTTGTAGGACTGGTAGGTGTGATCCTTGTTTCTTCGTTCATGCGGCTCAGTCTGCTGGAAGCGGCCTACGGATTCTCGCGGCTGCGTACGTACAGCCATGTATTCATGGTCTGGCTCGGTATTTTGCTGGTCGCGGTACTGGTGCTGGAAATTGTCAACTACCGGCGTGGTTTTGTTGTTGCCTCATTCCTGGTTCTTATCGGATTTGGATTGACACTGAATGTTCTGAACGTGGATGGCTTTATTGTCAAAGCTAATGTGGAACGAACGAGAGCAGGCGAGGGATTGGACTACCAGTATTTTCAGGAACTGTCTGTCGATAGTGTGCCACAGACAATCTCGGAATTCCGGTCAATGGATGACCCGGGGATAAAGCATCTGCTCGGTGCGTCTTTAGCCTGCCGGAAAGCTGCGGTGGAAGAGCAGGCAAAAGACTGGAAATGGCAGGGTTACCACCTTTCTTTCGACAATGCGTTGAAATCTCTTGAGGCGTTAGAGTCGGAGTTAAAGGATTACAAAATTATTCAAAACTCGAATGGGGACTGGCGAACATATTCCGTTAAAACCCCGGATGGAGAGAAGGATTGTTATAAAGATTTTCGCGATTTTGAAATGGATTAATCAAGCGCACTCTGTTGTTTTGCTCTGCTTTCTGGCGTAGTATGTAAATGAATGGGGTACTAACAGGCGGCCCCAATCGGCTTACCGGTTCCCGTTGAGGGAACCGGTATTTTCCTGGTATTTTCCAATATAAAAATTAACAACTTCTAATTTGACGATAGGGTTGACACATGATATATTCGAGCTAATAATCAAATAGCCTCTTAAGGCACTCTTATCCAGAGAGGTGGAGGGACCGGCCCTATGATACCTCGGCAACCTGGCAATACTGATTAATCATCAGTCTCGTTCAGGTGCCAATTCCGGCAGAGATAATCTGGTAGATGAGAGGGCGACCCCAATATTATTTCTTGCCCCTCGCAGTACCGGAAGGGGCAATTTTCTTTAATGTAAAAAGGAGAAAACCATGCAGTCTACTTTTATGAATTCTGAGAAATACCTGTTCACCTCTGAATCGGTGACCGAGGGTCATCCTGATAAGATCTGTGATCAGGTAAGCGATGCTGTTCTCGATGCCTGCCTTTCCCAGGATCCCAAATCACGCGTTGCCTGCGAAACTGCAACCAAAACGGGTTTTGTGATGCTCCTTGGCGAGATCACTACCAATGCCCACATCGATTTTGACAAACTCGTTCGAAAGGTTGTCACCGATATCGGTTATGACAGCAGCGAAAAAGGTTTTGATGGCAATTCCTGCGGAGTTCAGGTGGCCATTGCCAAACAATCCAGTGATATTGATATGGGCGTTTCCAAAGCCGATGAAGTAAAAAAAGGTGAAGTAACGGAAGATGAAATTGCCAAAGTTGGCGCCGGCGATCAGGGTATGATGTTCGGTTTTGCCTGTAACGAAACCCCGGCTTACATGCCCATGGCCATCTACCTGGCGCATAAGCTTACCCGTAAACTCACAGAAGTTCGCAAGAATGGAACCCTTAAATGGTTGCGCCCTGATGGCAAGAGCCAGGTGACCGTTGAGTATCGCAAAGGAAAACCCTACCGCGTGGATACCGTGCTCATCAGCACCCAGCACGATCCGGATGTCACCCAGAAAGAGATCTTTGATAATGTCAAAAAATTTGTCATTGATCCTGTACTGAAAGAATCCGGCATTATCGTCGATGGTGACCTCAAGGTCTATGTCAATCCCACAGGTCGTTTTGTTATCGGCGGCCCAATGGGTGACGCGGGCGTCACCGGCCGCAAGATCATTGTTGACACCTACGGCGGCACCGGCCGCCATGGCGGTGGCGCTTTCTCCGGTAAAGATCCCACAAAAGTGGACCGCTCTGCCGCTTATGCCGCCCGCTGGGTTGCCAAGAATGTCGTTGCCGCCGGCCTCGCCGAACGCTGCGAGATCCAGGTTGCCTACGCCATCGGTGTGGCTCACCCGCTTAGCATTAATGTTGAAACTTTTGGAACGGGTACTGTCAGTGATGACGAAATCGTCGCGGCCATTAACAAGGTCTTTGACCTGCGCCCGGGTGCGATTATTCGAGACCTCGATCTGCGGAAACCCATTTACCAGCAGGTGGCGGCATACGGTCATTTTGGCCGCGATGACCTCAAACTGAGCTGGGAACAGACCAACCGGGTTGACGCCCTTAAGAAGGCTATAGCCGGTAAGTAACCAAAAACTATTCCCTGCCGCACGCCGCGGCATTGAAATTGCGTACAGGCGGATCAATTGATCCGCCTGTACTATTTATTACCGGCATTGAAACAGGGCAACCGTTTATAATTCAGGTATGCTATATCTCGTTGCGACCCCCATTGGTAATCTGGGTGATATCACCCTGCGCGCGCTGGAAACCCTGAAAGCCGTTGATCTGGTGGTCAGTGAAGACACCCGAACAACCGGGTTTTTATTGAAACACTTTGAAATTAAAAAACCACAGTTGGCGTTTCATGAGCACAACGAAGAACAGGCTGCCAACCGGGTGGTCGATATGATGCTGGAAGGCAAAGATGTGGCGCTGGTATCCGATGCCGGCAGCCCGTCAGTCTCGGACCCCGGCTACCGGCTGGTGCGTGCCGCGCTGAAAGCCGGAGTGGAGATCACCGCCATTCCAGGCCCTACAGCCGTCATTACGGCACTGGTACTTTCCGGTTTGCCGGTTCATTCGTTTACTTTCCGCGGGTTCCCGCCTCGTAAATCTTCCGCGCGTCGTAAGTTCTTATCTGTGGATGAATTTTCACCGCATACACTGATTTTTTATGAAAGCCCTTTCCGGCTGGTGGAATTTTTGAAAGACTGTCTGGCTGTTTATGGTGACAGGCCCGCGGCTGTGGCTAACGACCTGACCAAGAAATTTGAGCTGGTCGTCCGTGGTACGCTGGCAGAACTGGTGGAAAAATCGGCCACCATGGACCTGCGTGGTGAATTCACCGTGGTTATCGCGGGGTATGAGGCCAATCTGTGAGCGGACATCGCTTTTTTATTACCCCGGAGTTGTTTGATGGCGCGGAGACCCGGTTCCCGGTTGACATATCACGGCAGATCGCCAGCGTTCTGCGGCTGAAAACCGGTACGATGGTGACTATTCTGGATAACCGTGGTCAATGCCGGTCGGTTGAACTGTTGGAGATTGATTCAAAGCACACCCTTGGACTGCCGGGACTGATCCAACCGGCGGGCGGCGAACCGGCGGTTGACTTAATCCTGTGCCCGGCATTGAGCCAGCGGGAAAAGTTTGAATTGATCCTTCAGAAGGGCTGTGAACTGGGTGTGAAAGAATTCTACCCGGTGATCACCAGCCGAACCCTGGTGCAGGAATCGCGCGGTTTGGATGAGAAATTGCCCCGCTGGCAGAAGATACTGCAGGAAGCCGCAGAACAATGCGGCCGCGGGGTAATACCAACTATTTCGACACCGGTGAAATGGGACGTTCTTATGAAACGTTTAACGGGCTTACCGGGTTATATCTTTCACGAGAAGGTCAATGAAAAAGGTTTTCTCGACGACCTAAATAACAAATTATCCAGCGGAATCAAGCAATTCGCCCTGTTTATCGGCCCGGAAGGCGGGTTCAGTGAAGAAGAAGTCACCCTTGCCAGACAGGCAGGCTTTTTGCCGGTATCACTGGGCGGACGTATTCTGCGAATGGAAACGGCGGCGATAGCCGCCTGTGCCGTCAGCATGGCCGCTGCCGGCGAATTGGACTGATAAAAAAACATTACAACAGGCAGGTTACCGTGATTTTTTCCAAAAGATTTGTTAATGGTGTTATTCGCGCTTTTGTCGAGTTGACAATCCGGCCGCATATTGACGAGTTGGATCAAGTCCCCATGACAGGTCCCTACCTGATCGCCGGAAATCACGTCAATACCATGGATGGGTTGGTGATGTTCTCTTACATTCCGCCGCGCCCGTTAACCACTCTGAGCAAAGAGGAAAATTTTTCCAATCCAATTAATCGCATGGTCTCTGAAGCCTGGGGTGCCATTCCCATCAAACGTGGAACGGTGGATAACAACGCGATGAACCTGTGTCTGGAGGCATTAAAAGAAGGTAAGATGCTGGCTATCTTACCTGAAGGCACACGCTCAAGAGACGGTGTTATGGCCCAGGGGAAGCCGGGAATCCTTCCATTGGCTGTTAAATCCGGTGTGCCGATCATTCCGGTGGGGTTCTACGGGCATGAAAATTTCTGGAAGAATGTGCGTTCGTTTCGTAAGACGGATTTTTTTCTCAAAGTCGGGCAGCCATTCCGTATCAAAGCTACGATGCGTGACCTTGACCGCGAGCACCGGCAGATCATAACGGATGAGTTGATGTACCGCATCGCCTTGCTGCTTCCGGAGAAATATCGCGGGTATTATTCTGATCTGAGCAAAGCCACCACGAACTACCTGGAATTTACTACATTCGAAAAAGAATCAGGACTTCAGGGCGAGATGGCGCGGGAGTAGATTTTTTACCCCGCGCGATGTGACCCGTCCGGTACCCATCACTTGTCCGCTTAATGTTGTGATGATCAGGATTGTGCTCTTTGCCCTGTCTTGAACCAGGTCAAGTGGAAGGTCTTCTCCGCGCTCCCAGTGTTTGAGCCATTCCGGGGGTAATGCCAGTCGGTTGGTGGTAATACGGCTGCTAAAGCGGGTAACCCATTCCAAAGAGGGTTCAAATCCGATTTCCGTCCGGTCACCCACCCGTAAGCCGCACGATTGAACCGGCAGCCCGGTAAATGTAGATAGCAACCGGCGGGAAATGGCGTAAACCGATTCGCGGAATCCGGCGAGGGATAGGTCGTATTCATCCAGCAGAAGGGTGAGATCAAACCCGTATTGCCTGGCCAGCAGGGTGACCAGCGACTCTTGGTCTCGCGCTGATAGCGGTGCCAGATTGAATGGCGCGAATGGCCGATCAGAGGCTGTCGCTTGAGCCGGCAGCGGAACCTGTTTAAATAGATGGGCGGAAAAAAAGCCGGATGTCCCCAGCCGGTGCGGCCACAGGCGCAGCGCGTTGACTGTTTCCGGCAGATACTTCTGGCCAAAGGCTGAAGTTAATCCGGGGGCGTCCACGCCAACTCGCGGGCCGGCGGCGGTCAAGGTGACGGTATTTCTGGTCTGCCGCAGGACGGCATCCAGAACACCTTCGTCTTCTTCCGGGGCGAGGGTACAGGTGGAATACACCACCTGTCCGCCGGGTTTGCAGGCGGCCAGCGCGCTGAGCAGCAACTGAGTTTGCCGCCCGGCCAGACGGCCGCGTTCGGCTGCTTTGATCTCGCGCTTGTCCCTGTCGCCGGGGTGCAGGTTTTCCATGCTGCATGGGGCGTCCAGCAGCACATAATCAAAGGTATCGGGGAACCACAACCCGAATTTCTCGCCGGGGATGTTGGTCACCGCGCTGTTGACGGCTCCCCAGGTTTTCAGCGTGGAGGTCAACGCCGGAATGCGCGAGGCGGTGCCGTCGTTGGCGATGATCAGGCCGCGGTCACAGAAGCGGGAGGCTAGATGGGTGGTCTTGCCGCCGGGAGAGGCTGTGAGGTCAAGGATCAGCGAAGTTCCTTCTCCGGATGTTTCAAACAATTCCACCGGAAGCATTGAGGCGGCATCCTGGATATAGAAATACCCCAGCCGGCTTTCCAGCGTGCGGCCCGGCGGGAGAGGTGTTTTCTTAATCGTATAGCCATCCGCGCAGAATGGAACAGGGTTCAATTCCCATCCTTTTTCACGGCTCATACGGTTCGCCATCTCTTCGGGTTGACCTTTTAGCGGGTTGAACCGGATGGCAGTTGGCGGAGCAGAAATGATAGCTGCTTCCAACCGGGAAGCTTCACCTTCTGAAAGTAATTCCCGGTAACGGCCGACACGGTCAATCGGGGGTGTAGTCTTTTTCTTACCCATTGTTCTTCCGGATGCAGAAAATCAACTCTGTACCTACCAGCACTTCAGTCACTGGCCAGTTCAACCCCGCAAGGGTATCAGACACCAGTTTTCGCTGGCGGTCTGCCAGATCAAAGCGGCCGGTCAGGTTGGATGCCGGCAGGCTGACCACCAGCCAGCGGACGTTTAAAGCTTCAAAGAAGGGGCGGTTGCAGCCGTGCCTGCGCTGGTCAAACCGGTGGGCTTCCTTAAAGAAGAAAGCTGCATCCGCCTGATGAGGCGGCGGGTTCAGCAGGATATCACCGTAAAACGCCTGCCCGTTGATGCCGGCCGCCTTGAAATATTGGTTGATCAGGTCTACGCGCGGTTGGTGGAGGTCGTATGCCTGGTAGAGGCAGCCGGCTGGTAATCCCATCCATGGGTAACTGAAGGGGTGCATGGCGCAGGCCAGATCCAGAATGGTACCGGGCTTACCGGTAATATCAAAGATCGTTTTATAGAACTCGTTTAATAGAGGAATTCTTTCATGTGTAGAAGCATGGCTTTCCAGCATACGCAGACTGAATGAACGGATTTCATCCTGATTGGAAAACGTCCCAATGTGTTCAAGATGATCCTGCTCTTTCGCATAATCCGGGTCACCCAGATAAGGCGCGACAATATTGTGCAATTTCTTGCGGGCTTCATCCACAGCCTGATCCGGTTTCAGGCCGTGTTCCAGCGCGAGCTGTATCAGGTCAACTACCGTTTCCGGCGGAAGGTTCAGGGCGCGGTATTTCTTGCTTTCCAGAATGGGCCGCGCCAGGGTCAAAGCATCAGCAGATGATTTTTTCACGAATGGGTCACCCGGAAGACAAGTTCATTGGGAAATTCAAAGCGTGCAATCTGCCAATCACGACCTTCGGCAAGGCGGTTGAAATCCGATTCATAGGTGGCGCCAAGTCCTTTGCGGCTGCCTCCCAGGGTACGCAGCGGATAGCTGATCACCAGCGTTTTCGCGTTGACGCGGTCTACCAGCGCGGTGGCCAATCCCTTGCCCTGTTGTTCGAGGCACGGCAGGGTTTTGAGGATGAAGGCCACATCATATTGTTTTTCGAACGGCGCGGATACGATATCCGCGGTTTCGGCTTTCCCATTGAAACCGAAATGATCAAAAAAAACTTGCAGGCTTTTTGCCAGCCGGCTGTACATATCCAGCGCGGAATATTCCACGCCTGCAGGTAAAGGCATCCAGGGGATGGCGAGAGGAGTTAAGCCGCAGGCGAGGTCGATCACCGAGGTGACAGGCGGCAGCCCGGCCAGAACATCATGAAAAAAGTGCTCCACAAACGGCAGACGTTCTCGTGTGGAGGCGTGATTTTCCATCTTGCGGCGGCAGAAATCTTGTATTTCAGGAGAAGACAGACCCCGGGGAAGTGGGGCCAGTTCCCCGGCGAAGGCGGCCGGGTTCACATCACCGGGCAGATAGGCTCCGCCAATTTGATGCAGCCGGTTGCGGATCGCCTTGACAAGTTCACGGCTTTTCAACCCTTTGCGGCTTTCCGTTTCACATACGCGGCGGATCACGCCAGGATGAATATCGTTGTAGGCATCGCTTGAGACGGCCTGGCGGATCACATCTTCAACCGAAAGAATTGCTTTCATACTGGTTTCACCGCAGTAACTCGCATAATCGGGTCATGAAACGCAGGTTGTGCAAAGTGGCCAGCCGCTGGTAGGTACTATCGCCGATCTTGAAGAGGTGATGCAGGTACCCGCGGGAATACCGGCTGCAGACCGGGCAATCACAACCTTCTGAAACCGGACGTGAATCACGCATAAAGCGGTCGTCAGTGCAATAGATGTAATCCAGCCAGTTTTTCGAGTTCATCAGGCTGTGTTTTTCCGGAGAATACCCCTCTTCAAACGCGTATAACCGGCCGTGACGCGCGTCACGCGTGGGCATGGCGCAGTCAAACAGGCCGTATCCCAACCGCCAGCAGGCGGCCAGGTTGAGCGGGTGACCGATCCCCAGCGCGTGCATGGGAAATTTCTCAGGCACCAGCGAACGGGTGAGACTGATGATATCTTCCACCAACGCGCCGGCGTTATCAATGGGCCAACCGCCGTACCCGAAACCGTCAAAGCCGATATCCAGTAACGCGGAGGCGCATTCTTTCCGCAGGTCTTCTTCCGCGCCACCCTGGATGACGCCGAAGATCAACGGGCGTTTATCCGCTGGAATTTTCCGTTGGTCCATCTGCCGGTCAAATTCTCTTCGGGCACGTTTGGCCCAATCAATGGTGCGTTTGATGGAAGTTTCCTGCTCGGCGCGGGAGGCATCCACATCAGTGCAGTCATCGAGGCAGATGACCACATCCGCCCCAAAACCCACCTGCAGTTGTATGGATTTTTCCGGGGTGAGGTTAATCTTGCGGTTCGAGCCTTCCGGCTGAAAGATAATGCCATCATTACCCAACCGGCCGTACTTCGAGTTCTGCCTGATCAGGGAATACGCCTGGAACCCACCGGAATCGGTGATGATCGGCCGGTTCCAACCGGCCATGCGGTGCAGACCGCCCAGTGATTGCACGGTCATGGAGCCGGGATGTTGCATCAGATGGAAGGCATTCATCACCACCGATTGGATCTTCACGGCTTCCAGGTCAATTGAATCCACCGAGCGGACAACCGCCTGGGTGGAATCGGGCATATAGACGGGCAGGGTCAACTGACCGTGCTGAAGATCAATAGTAGACGTCACCCCTGAATTATACGGTGATTTCCACCCTATTCCCATCCGGATCGAGAAACGCGGATTCGTAATAGCCGTCGCCAGTCAGGCGTGGACCATCCAGCAATGTATAACCTTCCTGTTTTAAACGGGCAGTCAACTGGTCTACGGCTTCTTTGCTGCCGGTAGAAAAGGCAATATGAGCCAGCCCAACCCGTTGGTCAGGTATTTGATCTTTCAACCCCGGTATATGCATGAGCTCCAGGCGGCTGCCACCTGGAAAGACCAGAAATCGAGATGAATACTTCCGGTTGGGATTTTCATATAAAGGTTGTATCTCCGCGTCAAAAAACCGGCAATAGAAATCAGACAAACGGTCGAGATCATTCATCCAACAGGCTATGTGATTAATGTGCATTCGGGCTCATCCTTGGTAATCAGGCGGGGCGGTCTTACCGACCGCCCCTGATTTGAGTATGAGGTTTATGCGACGAATTAATTACAGGTCAGAATGAAGGTTCCACCGTTTGAGAAGAGCTGGTGGTTAGGATTATTAATATAAAGCTGAAGTTGACTGGCATTACTTCCGATTGTGTTGGAAATGAATGTGTAGTTATAGGTAACTGATTTCGTCGCCGCGCCGGTAAACTCAATGGCGTCAGATGCCATCACGGTTCCGTCCGTCTTTCGCCATTCATACGTCACAGTGCCGGTACCCGTAGCGGTGATATTGCCGGTGAATACATAATTCACTCCTGCCTGGCAGTTCGCCAGTGTGGTTGTCAGTGAAGTGGGACTGACGGAAATGCTGACAGACGTCACTACGAATCCGCTGGTGCCGCTGGTGCCGGTTGCAGCCGTGGATCCGGAATTGATCATCACCCAGAATGCCTGGTCTCCGTTGATACCCCAGCCAAACGCGCCTCCGTTGGCATTTTGCAAACGCCAGTATCCGGTATGAGTACCCGGAGTGGTAGGTGATGTCAAATTGACCGACAGATTGATGGTCTGCCCTGGTAATACATTGCCAGGAAGCGATGTGACAGCCTGTCCGCCCATCTGTTCGCCGCTGGCAAAAACCAGAGAATAACCGGTAGTCCAGGTGCATGAGCCTGAATTCTTGAGCGCCCAGGTTTTGGTGAATGTAGCACCCGGAGCAACATACGAATTATCCGGAACAGTCACATCCGCCACAAAATCCGCACGGTCACAGGGGATGGGTACAAACGTGGATGTCGGTACTTTGGTGAATGTCGCGTCCTTCGTAGGGACGACCGTATTGGGTGGAGTCATTGAAGGCAGCGGGGGTTTTGTCGCCGGCACAGCCGCACCGGGAATCGGAGTAGCCGGTTTCGGTGTTTCGGTATTAATTGGAGGAAGGGTGTTCGCGACGGACGCGCCGGCAGCCTGTGTACGCAGAACTTCTACTGTTTGGGCCGCGGAAGTACGTACGGCATCGGCTTCCGATAATGAGTTTCCAAAGGGAAGATTGCAGGATGATAGCAAAAAAATGGTAAGAAGCAAAAGATGGGTTATTTTTAGTCGCTGCGGCATAGGGCTCCTCCTCAGTAATGGACGAAAAAACAGCCATATTTGTTCCGATTCAAGCAGATAGACACTCGATGCAAGAAGAACGCCATTTTAAATGCTGAATAACTATCCGGATGATATCACGAAGCAGATGAAACACA
Organism: Leptolinea sp. HRD-7; assembly: GCA_024363285.1. GTDB lineage: Bacteria > Chloroflexota > Anaerolineae > Anaerolineales > Anaerolineaceae > Leptolinea. Next base: position 1,978,016 of record AP024710.1, read on the forward strand.
CAATTTATGACAGTATATACCAAACCCGAATAAAAACTATCAGGCTGATAATCATTATACGAATTCATACCGGTCTTGTTTTATTAAAGTTGGATGAGATTTTTTCTACGCAAGAAGTACGGACTGTTAAAAATTTTACCAAAACCGCCATTATTAATCCGTTTTAATCTTCAGCTTAATTCCTATTAATCCTCTTATGCAATCATGTTTTCAATTTGGTAAAACCGGGGCTGCATACGGCCCGCTATACTACCGCAGCCGACTTTCCCTGGAGGAACAAAATTGAACAAACGAATTCTGGCGGCTGTACTGATCGCCGGTACAGCACTTTTCATTACGGCTGCATTCGTTTCAGCCAAAACACCGGTTGAATCGTTTTCATTTCCGGTCAGTTCTGAACAATCACGTACAATCCAAATGAATTCCCATGAAACAGAGAGAGGTCCGGATATGGTAGATCTCGATGTATTTGTCAAAGCGGTGACAACCGGAGATGCAGAAAAAGTTACCGGACTGTACGCGCCCGGAGTGGGACATTATTATGTGATCCAACAGACTGCAGGAAACGATTCGCGAGTCTCGCCGGTGGACAGCGTGCTAACTCAGTTCCGCAGACCGTCATCAGGCGGGGTCATCGGGTTGCTGGCGCATAATTTCGCGGCAGGAAAGAATTTTGACCGTTTCAATGTTAACGACACAGTCTATCTGATATATGGTAACGGCGCGATTCACACCTATCGGGTGACCGGCTTTCTGCGCTATCAAGCCGTTGACCGGAATAATCCGAGTTCCAACCTGATAGATCTACAAACCGGAAAAACACAATCCGCCAACTCGGTTTATCAACGTGTATATTCCGGACTTCCACATCTGGTGTTGCAAACCTGTCTGGCGGATGGGGATGATCTGAAATGGGGAAGGTTGTTCATTCTGGCTGAAAAAGCCGAAGGTAGAAATTAACGGGCATTTTATGCAATGCACGATACTTTTTGGGTATTATAGTGCCGGATAGAGAAAGCGAATCAAAAATTTTCTAAAGAAAATTGTAATTCAGCCGATACTATTCAAAGAAATTTAGAACTTTAACTTCTCTTCCGATAATGGCAAATCCGGCGAAAGCCGGAGACGCAAAGCTATGGGTCTAAACTGGACAATGCCAGTATGACTGCCAGGTTGCCGAAAATGAGATAGTACATCTTGTTTATCTTTAGCAACCCTGGCGAACCCGGGGTTGCTTTTTTTGCCAGAAAGGAAGCCAGACCAAGCGACAAAGGCAAACCCGGGGAAACCCGGGGACGCAAAGTTACGGGTCTACATCCACCGAAAAGTGGACATGACCGCCGAACCACCGAAATGGGATAATTACCCGTAATCCTAGCACTACCTGTAGAAGCAGGTTCAGGGCCTTTGTCAGGAAAGATTGACATGGGCCTTTTTTCTTCTTTATACAAAAACATCCTGAATATTACTGCAGCGATAGTGCTGTCAGTTTCAACACCGGTCTTCGCTTTTCAGCCTGTTATCCCTGTAACCGGGCAGGTAGTGACGAACTCTATTACCCCTGCCGAAAGCAACTTGATGTCTCTGCAGGATTTTGCCGAAGCTGTCAAAGACGGTAATGCAGACAAGATCAAGGGGCTTTACGCCGCGGATGTTTTTTCTCTGCGTGTTATTCAGCAACCGGCGGGGAAACCCGGTTTCGTCTCTCCGATCGAAGGGGTAGCCACCCAGTTCGGTATGGCTTCCAGCAACAAAGTGACCGGTATGCTGGCTCACAATTATGCCTCCGGTCGATATTTCTTCAAACTGGAGCTAGAAGACACTGTCGCGGTCGTATATGGCGATGGTTCAGTGAAAGAATACACCATCACCATGATCAAACGATATCAGGCTCTTTCTCCCAAAAGTGCTTCCAGTGAATTCGTTGACCTGGATACCAATGAGAAGTTATCCGCCACCGGTCTCTTCAATAAAATGTATACCGGAAAGCATCACCTGACCCTGCAGACCTGTATTCAGGAAGGAAATGAAGATTCCTGGGGCCGCCTTTTCATAATAGCAGAACCGGTGGAAGCCTAATTCAAAAACCCGCCGTTTACCGGTACAGTTAGGGCTGCTTACTCCCTCAGCAGCCCTATTTTTTTATTTGTCTGACATCCCCTGTAGTGGAAGTTGTCATACAAATTTTTACAGATTCCACACATATAATTGACAACCATAGAACGAACCTGCGGCGGAGGGAAATTCGATGAGTCAATACGACAGTTACCAGTCACCATTCAGCTGGCGGTATGGCAGTAAGGAAATGCGCCTGATCTGGAGTGAGGTTAATAAACGCCGGTTGTGGCGGCGAATCTGGGTAGAACTGGCCCGGGCACAATCGGAATACGGGCTGGTGACTCCCGCCCAGGTGACGGAACTTGAAGCCAACGCGGCAGAGGTTGACGTTGACGCCGCCTTGAAGATCGAAGTTGAAATCCACCATGATCTGATGGCGGAATTGAAAACATTTGCCGCTCAGTGCCCGAATGCTGGTGGGATCATCCATCTGGGGGCCACCTCGATGGATGTGGAAGACAACGCGGACGCCTTGCGAATCCGGCAGTCGCTGGATGTGTTGATTGCCGCCCTTGGCAAGGTTTTGTTGGCTCTCGCCGATAAAGTGGATGAGACGGCCAATCTGCCGGTTATGGCATTCACGCACATTCAACCGGCTGAACCGTCCACTCTGGGGTACCGCCTGTCAATGTACGCGCAGGATCTACTTGCGGATTGGCTTGCTTTTAACCAGGTTCGTGCTTCCGTGATGGGCAAAGGGTTTAAAGGGGCAGTCGGCACGGCAGCCGCGTATGGCGACTTGATCGGTATGGAAAACGTTGCCGCGTTTGAGGCCGGACTGAGCAAACAGCTTGACCTGCCCTTCTTCCCCGTTGCCACTCAGACGTACACTCGAAAACAAGACCTTACCATCTTGAACGCGCTGTCCGGACTGGGCGCTTCAATGCACAAATTCGCGTTTGACCTGCGTCTGCTGCAATCTCCGCCCGTTGGTGAAATTTCCGAATTCTTCGCAAAAAAACAGGTTGGTTCATCCGCGATGCCGTTCAAACGAAACCCGATAAACGCGGAAAAGGTCGACTCACTGGCTCGACTGCTGGCAGCGTATCCACAGGTGGCATGGCAGAACGCCGCTAACTCATTGCTCGAGCGAACATTGGATGACAGCGCTAACCGCCGGACCATTCTGCCAGACGCGTTCCTGGCAGCTGACGAGATGCTTTCGGTGGTTCTGAAACTGGTAACAAAAATGGATATTCATCGCGACAGCATTCAGCGCAACCTGGATATCTACGCCCCCTTTGCCTGCACGGAACGCGTGATGATGGCCGCTGCCAGAAAAGGCGCTGACCGTCAGGCGATGCATGAGCAACTTCGCGAACACGCGCTGGATGCCTGGCAGACGGTACAGGCAGGTGGTCCAAATCCACTGATTAAAAATCTACAGAATGATCCAGACATCACAAAATGGGTCAGTGCTGAAGAAATTGCCCGGCTGTCCGATGTTTCGTCTTATACGGGTATTGCTGTTTCGGCATCACATGCCATTGCCTCTCGTATCCGTGAAGCCATCAGCCCTGATTAAAAAATCATGATCATTGTCCTTTCAAACCAACAAAAAGTAATATTTCGAGGTGCAATTCGTCACATGAAAAACTGGACAAATTTCTTAATTATCGATAAAATTGCGCCATCGACATCCGAATAGCCGGGGGTGACTGGCCTTGAATTCCAATCCTGTTGTTTACCGCGTTTCAATCAAACCGAAGAACCAGAATGATCCCCGCTCATTGGGATATTTGAATGATATTCGAGCCCTGGGGATTGATGGGGTATCTGGAATTGAATGCAGCGACCTGTATTTTCTGCGGGGTGATATTACCGCTGAACAGGTACGCATGCTGACTGATCGGCTGCTGTGTGACACCGTCACACACGCGGCTGAAATTGATTGTCTTAATATGTGTCAGGATACTGCCGGGGAGAATAGATCAACTTCTGCGCCCAGCGGCCTTATTGAGGTGGCTCTGCGCGCCGGAGTCACTGACCCCGTGGCAGAACAGATTGTCCGCGCTGCCCGGATTGTCGGGATTGACAAATTAAACGCCGCCTCAACAGGGCTGCGTTTTTTTGTTAAGGGAGACAATCTTTCCGAACCATTGCTTCGTCAACTGGCGGAACGTTTATTTGCGAACCCGGTCATTCAACGATACGCGCTGGGTGTCATCTTTCCGTCTTTCACCGAAGCAGTGGAAGCCAGTGGAACCGTGGAGGTCATCTCATTGCGCGGATTGGATGACGATGGTTTGATGAAAATATCCGCTGACCGGCGGGCCGCATTGAACCTGAATGAAATGAAGACCATCCAGGCTTACTGCCTGCGCGAACAGCGTGACCTGACGGATATTGAATTTGAAATGCTGGCCCAAACCTGGAGTGAGCATTGTGTGCATAAGACGTTCAAATCACGGGTGACGGTAGAGCAGGAAGATGCTTCCGATCCTCGCTTTCCACAGGAATACAACCATCTTTTTAATCAAACAATCCGGGCTGCAACCCGAGATATCAACGCTGACTGGGTGTTGTCTTCATTTCGAGAAAATGCCGGAATTGTGGAATTTGATGGCGAAAATGAAATTTCCTTCAAGGTGGAGACCCACAATCACCCATCCGCTATCGAACCATTTGGTGGGGCAAATACCGGCATTGGCGGTGTGATACGTGATGTGATCGGTGTTTCGCATAAACCGATTGCCTCAACCGATATACTTTGCTTTGGGCCGCAGAACACCCGGCTGCAAGACCTGCCGGAAGGTGTGCTGCACCCCCGGCGTATCGAATCGGGCGTGGTGGCTGGAATTGAAGATTATGGCAACAAGATGGGCATCCCCACGGTTAACGGGGCTGTCTGGTATGACCAGGGGTACACAGCCAATCCGCTGGTATTTTGCGGCAGCGTGGGCATGGCGCCCAGGGGTTCTAATCCTCATGGAATTGTTCCCGGTGACCATGTCATTCTGCTGGGCGGTAAAACCGGCCGCGACGGCCTCCGCGGGGCAACCTTTTCGTCGATGACCATGGACGCGCAGACCGGAGAAGTTTCCGGTGCATCTGTTCAGATCGGTGCGCCTATTGTAGAAAAAGGTCTGGTGGATGTACTGATGCCCGCCCGCGATCATTGTCTTTACCATGCCATCACCGATTGCGGCGCTGGCGGGTTGTCATCGGCTGTGGGTGAGATGGTTTCCGAACATGGCGGTGATATCCAGCTGGCTGACGTGCCACTGAAATACCCGGGTCTGGTTCCCTGGGAGATCTGGCTTTCGGAAGCCCAGGAACGCATGGTGTTGGCTGTTCCGGAAGATAACCTCGACGATCTGAAAGAATTATGCGACCTGTATCAGGTCGAGATGACGGATATTGGACGGGTGACGGATACCTGCCGTACACGTGTTTTTTTCGGTGACAAAATGGTGTTAGACCTGGACAACCAGTTTCTTCACAATGGACTGCCGCAGCGTCATTACACAGCCCGCATCACCGCGCCTCGATTTAAACCCGGTCAACGCACCCAAAAAACGGACATCCAGCCTGTGGATTACGGAAAAACTCTTATACGGCTGTTGGCGCATCCCAATATTTGTTCACGGGAAAAAATCATTCGCGTATACGATCATGAAGTTCAGGGTGGAACAGTGGTCAAGCCCTTATGCGGCATCAAGCACGACGGACCTTCTGATGGAAGTGTGATTAAGCCGCAGTCCGCGAACGGCCGACAGGCAATCGTGCTTTCTACTGGATTGAACCCGGAATATGGAAAACATGATCCATATGAAATGACCTGCCTGGCGCTTGACGAAGCGATACGTAACGCGGTTTGTTGCGGCGCCAACCCGGAACGCATTGCTGTCCTCGATAATTTCTGCTGGGGAGACCCAAATCGCCCGGAGATCATGGGTGATCTGGTTCAGGCAGCTCAGGCATGCTATGATGCTTCCCAGAGGTACAAAACCCCTTTCATCTCTGGAAAAGATTCCTTCAATAACGAATACCTCGGTCCAGATGGAAAACGTCACGCCATACCGCCAACTCTCCTGATTTCCGCCCTCGGATGGATGTCTGATTGGGAGCAATCCATCACAATGGACCTGAAAAAAGCCGGCAACCTTCTTCTTCTGGTGGGCGACTTCCAACCTGTGTTCGGCGGAAGTCATTACAACCTGGTGAACCCGCAACAAATAGTGGAAGAAGGCATTCCAGCCTGCAGTCTGATCAACCCGGAGGTATACCGTTCCTTTTACGGCGCGGTCACGCGCGGATTGGTAGCATCCTGCCATGATTTAAGTGAAGGTGGGCTGGCTGTCGCCGCTGCTGAAATGTGTATGGCGGGGCGTAAAGGCGCTCGGCTGGAGCTTGATGGAATAGAAGACCTGCCGAGGGTGTTGTTTGGTGAAACCAGCGGCTGTCTTCTTGTTGAAATCGCTCCAGGTTCAGAAGACTTGTTTGCTACGATCATGGGACATCTCCCCTGGCAGAAGATCGGTGAAGTAGAAAGCAGCCCTGTTTTACATGCCGTAAAAGACGGTAAAGATACTATGTCCGTCAGCCTGACCCGTTTGCTGGGGGCATGGAAGGATAGACAGACACTATGAAACCCCGCGCGATGATCTTGTTCGCCCCTGGTATCAATCGTGACCACGATGTGGCCACGGCTTTGGAAATGGCCGGAGCGGAAACCTTTATTTACCCGGTCAAACAACTTTTTGAAGAAAAGATAGACTGGGCTATGTTCCAGATGCTGGTCGTTCCCGGCGGTTTTTCGTACGCGGACGCGCTGGGCGCCGGCCGTTTGTTGGCACTTGATCTGAATTCGTACTTCACTGATGAAGTCAGCCGGTTTCTTGATGCCGGAAAACCGGCCATCGGTATCTGCAATGGATTTCAGGCGTTGGTCAAAGCCGGTATATTGCCTGACCGCAGCAAGGCCAATGAGCCTCATAAAGCCACACTGACGTTCAACCAGAGCAACCATTTTGAATGCCGCTGGGTAACCTTGAAACCGGTGTCTCAAACATGTGTGTGGACGCGCGGACTGGATCAACTGATTGACTGCCCTGTGGCACACGGCGAAGGAAATTTCAAAGTGACGGAACCCGTGTACGCGCAAACCCTGGTGGATAACGACCAGATCGCCCTGGTATACACCCATTCCGATGGTAAACCGGCGTTGGGAGCCTACCCGCAAAACCCGAACGGTTCTGTAATGGACATTGCCGGAGTATGTAATAGAGCGGGAAATGTACTTGGGTTAATGCCTCATCCGGAAAACAATATTCTTGCCTTTCAAACTCCAGACCGGGCTAACCGGCCCGATCATTTTGGATTGCCATTATTTGTGAATGGTGTACGTTACGCCAGCCAACTCTGACCGGAGGTTGTCTTGATGCTTTCTGATGAATCCATCTTTGCTTTGATCCCCGAGGCATTTGAAACCAGTGATCTGCCGCTGCCGGGACGGAATACCGGAAAAGTGCGTGACTGGTACACGCTTCCAGACAAGCGCCGGTTGATCGTCACCACCGACCGGCTTTCCGCGTTTGACCGGAATCTGGCTGTAGTGCCCTACAAAGGGCAGGTGCTAAACCAACTGGCTGCCTGGTGGTTTGAACAGACTTCAGCGATCATCCCCAATCATATTCTGTCTATTCCCGATCCGAACGCGGCTGTTGTGCGGGAAGTGACACCTTACCCCGTGGAAGTGATTGTTCGCGGTTTTATCACCGGGGTGACCAGCACCGCCCTGTGGCACCGCTATTCGCTGGGAGAACGCAATATCTATGGCTATACCTTCGGCGAGGGGCTAAAGAAAAATCAGCAGCTACCCGAACCGATCATTACCCCCACCACCAAAGGGGGAGTCACCGGGCATGACGAACGGCTGACCTGCGCCGAAGTGGTGGAACAGGGGTATGTGAACGCGGTTGAGTGGGAGCAGATACAATCGGCCGCGCTGGCGATCTTCAAACAGGGGCAGGAGATCGCCCAAAAAGCCGGCATGATCCTGGTAGATACAAAATACGAGTTCGGTCGTTCGCCTGACGGGCAGATCATGCTGATCGATGAGGTTCACACGCCAGATTCATCCCGCTTCTGGAAACTGGACAGTTACGCCGGGCGCTTCGCTGCCGGTGAAGAACCTGAGAACTTTGACAAAGAGTTCATCCGCATGCACTACGCGGAGCGCGGCTACCGTGGTGATGGTGAACCGCCCGTGGTTGAACCACAGCTCTGGGTCCAGGCATGTAAACGCTATGTGACCATTTTTGAAAATCTCACCGGACTGACCTTTAACCCGGGAGAATACCCGGTCAACCCCAGATTGGAAGCCAATCTGCGCGAAGGGGGATGGCTGATATGAAACCGCTGATTGTTATCTTGATGGGTTCTAAAGCAGATATGAGTCATGCGGAAAAGATCATGTCTGCGGCAAAAATTTTCGGACTGGATGTGGAAATACGCGTTGGTTCCGCTCACAAAACAGCCGACCATGTACTCGCGCTGTTGAAAGCCTACGAAGCGGATCCACGGCCGAAAGTATATATAACCATTGCGGGCCGCAGTAACGCCCTCTCCGGGTTTACCGATGGTGCCGTCAGCGCTCCGGTGATTGCCTGTCCGCCATATTCCGAGAAGTTCGGCGGCGCTGATGTGTATTCTTCCATCAGCATGCCATCAGGCATCGCCCCGGCTCTGGTGCTTGAGCCAGTCAACGCCGCTTTATTAGCCGCCAAGATTTTCGCTGTGACGGATCCGCAAGTTCGGAAAGCTGTGGAAGATTATCAAAGAGACAACCGTGATACCATACTCGCGGATGACGCGGCTGTCAAAGCGGAGAACCGGTAAAACCATACGGGAAGGTAGGCGCGCGATGACAGACTTTCAAGAATCCCCCCGGGAAGAATGCGGTGTGCTTGGGATTTATGCCCCGAATGAAGATGTAGCTCGTCTGGCTTTTTTTGGCTTATCGGCACTGCAGCACCGTGGGCAAGAGGCAGCCGGATTGGCTGTTTCTGATGGCAAGACTCTACGTCTGCACAAAGATGTGGGTTTGGTTTCTCAGGTTTTCGACCCGCTTACTCTCTCGAAAATTCAGGGCGACTTTGCTATTGGTCACACCCGATATTCCACTACCGGGTCACCTTCGGCGCGCAACGCGCAGCCTTTTTTGATTGATACACAATATGGACCGATCGCGCTGGCACACAATGGCAACCTGGTCAACGCGGGAGAACTCAGGCAGCAACTACTCAGGCAGGGTATCGGGCTATCGTCCACGTCTGACAGCGAAGTGATGACCATGATGCTTGCCTGTTCCAAAGGCGACACCTGGTTCGACAGGCTTAAAGACGTCATCCAGCACTGGGTGGGGGCATATTCGTTGGTCATCCTGACGCGTGACCAGGTGTTCGCCGCGCGTGACCCGTGGGGCTTCCACCCGTTGAATGTGGGCATGCTGCCTGGCGGCGGTCACGTAGCTGCCTCTGAGATCGGGGCGCTGCGCACCCTGGGCTGTGAAGCGTACCGTGAGGTACAGCCTGGCGAGATCATCGCATTGAGCAACACGGCGATGATCGCTTTTCAGGCGCTGCCGGTCAAAGAACCTACCGGGTATTGCACATTTGAGGATATATATTTCTCCCGGCCGGATAATATCTTTGACAGTCAGTGTGTGCATGCCATCCGCCAGCGGCTGGGAGTGAACCTGGCAAAAGAGTCACCGGTGGACGCGGACGTGGTCATCCCGGTGCCGGATTCGTCCATTCCGGCGGCTATCGGCTTTGCACGCCAATCGGGAATCCCGTATAACGATGGCTTCCTGAAGAACCGCTATATTGGCCGAACTTTTATTGAACCTAACGATACCCTGCGCAAGCTGGGGATCGCTTTAAAGTACAACGTCATCCTCGAGAATGTGGTGGATAAACGCGTGGTTGTGGTAGATGATTCCATTGTGAGAGGCAATACTACCGGGCCGCTTATCCAGTTGCTGCGTTCGGCGGGGGTGAAGGAAGTGCACCTGCGAATCACCTGCCCACCCATCAAACATCCATGTTTCATGGGCGTTGACATGGGAACGCACGAAGAATTGATCGCCCACCGCATGACGGTCGATGAGATCTGCCGCCATGTGGGGGCAGACAGCCTGGCGTACCTCTCTCTTGAAGGGATGATGAATGCCATCGGCCGCAATGAGGGTTATTGCAATGCCTGTTTCACCGGTCAATACCCGCTGCCATTATCTACGGGGATGACCAAGACCGGTTTCGAACAATCCATAGGTTAAGAGATAAGGAGCGGCGGCATGAAAGTACTGGTCATTGGTTCGGGGGGTAGGGAGCATGCCATCGCGTGGAAGGTCAGCCAATCAACACGGCTGACGAAGTTATACATCGCCCCGGGCAATGCCGGTATGGCCGGGCTGGGTGAACTTGTCTCGTTGAGCGTGGAAGACGCAGACGGCATTACCCGGTTCGCGCTGCAGAACAAAATTGACCTGGTGGTCATCGGCCCGGAAGCCGCGCTGGCTGCCGGTGTGAGTGACGCGCTGCGGGCGAACGGTATTGCCGTGTTCGGCCCGTCACAGTATGGCGCGCAGATTGAATCATCCAAGAAATTTTCCAAGCAGTTTATGCAGAACCATGGCATTCCCACGGCGCAGTTTGCCGCGTTCAGTGATTATGACCGGGCTGTCGATTACCTGAAAACCATCCGCTTTCCGTTTGTAATCAAAGCTTCCGGACTGGCGGCTGGCAAGGGTGTGTTTCTGCCTGACTCGGTGGCCGAAGGGCTTGATGTCCTCCGCGCCATCATGTTGAACCACCAGTTCGGCACCGCGGGTGATGCTGTGGTCATCGAGGAACGCCTGGAAGGTGAGGAAGTCTCCCTGCTGGCGTTCAGTGACGGGACAACGGTTGTCCCCATGCCACCCGCGCAAGACCATAAACGGCTGCTGGATAATGACGAAGGCCCCAACACCGGAGGAATGGGCGCCTACGCCCCGGCACCGGTATTGCCGATGGACCAGATCGCCGATATGGCCAGGCTGACCATCCAGCCGGTGATCGATGGACTGCGCGGCGAAGGTCACCCGTATGCGGGTGTGTTGTATGCCGGCCTGATGCTGACGGCGGATGGACCAAAGGTTCTGGAATATAACGCCCGTTTTGGCGACCCTGAAACCCAGGCGATCCTCCCGTTGCTGGAAACTGACATTTTGGATGTTTTTACCGCGTGTGTGAATGGAAAACTGGCGGATATTGACGTAACATGGGCGAAGAAATCTGCCGTGTGCGTGGCACTGGTCTCCGGCGGGTACCCGGAGCATTCCAATACCGGGCATCCCATCGAAGGGTTGGACAAAGTTATAGAGAACGGAGTGATCTTCCACGCGGGGTCAAAAATCGACGGCGGCCGCATAGTGAATGCCGGCGGACGCGTACTGGGCGTCACCTGCTGGGATAACGACCTGCGAGCGGCTATTCGTCTGGCGTATAAAGCGGTAACCGGTATTTCATTTGAAGGTATGCACTATCGCCATGATATCGGTCAAAAGGCGTTGAAACGGTTGGCTGAGCCTTCGGCTTACGCGGCGGCCGGGGTGGATATTGACGCCGGTAACCGGGCGGTTCAATTGATGAAGGAAAACGTCAAGGCAACCTACAACAGCCGTGTTTTGGCCGGTATCGGGTCCTTCGGCGGGTTGTATGATGCTTCAAATCTCGGCAGCCAGCCGGTGCTTGTGGCATCCACGGATGGCGTGGGCACAAAGGTGGAACTGGCAGCCCGGCTGGGGCGGTACAAAGGCGTAGGCATGGATATCGTCAATCATTGCATTGACGACATCCTGGTGCAGGGCGCGAAGCCGTTATTCTTCCTGGATTATTTCGCCACGGCCAAGTTGTCGCCGGAAGTTGTCGCGGAGATCGTATCCGGGATGGCGGAAGCCTGCCGTGAATCCGGTTGTGTTTTACTGGGCGGTGAGACGGCCGAAATGCCTGGCGTGTACAACTCGGGCGCGTTTGACGTGGCCGGTACCATCGTAGGCATAGTGCAGCGGGCGGATATCTTACCCCGCCACACGGATATGAAAGCCGGTGACATTCTGGTGGGCTTTGCTTCCAGCGGGCCGCATACCAACGGGTATTCCCTTATTCGCAAGATCTGTGAAGGGCAAGACCTGCTTGCCTACCGCGAAGAATTGAAATCTTCCCTGGCTGACGCGCTGCTAATACCGCATCGGCCGTATTTGAACGTTGTTGAACCGATCCTGTCGCTGGTCAAAGGGCTGGCGCACATTACCGGCGGCGGATTTATTGAGAACGTTCCCCGAATGCTGCCGGAAGGGTTACAGGCCGTGGTGGATACGTCCAACTGGCCGGTGCCGCCCCTGTATACCTGGCTTCAGCGCGAAGGAGCCATTGACCGCCGCGAAATGTTCCGGGTGTTCAACATGGGAATCGGACTGGTGGCGGCTATCGCGCCGGAGGATTGGCCAAACGTGCAGAAATTAGTCAACGAACCGGTTTGGAAGATCGGTGAATTGCGCGGGGGAAATCGCGCGGAGGTGATTCTAAAATGAAACGGGCTTCTCTGGTGGTCTTAATATCTGGCAATGGATCGAATTTACAGGCGGTCCTGGATGCCAGCCGGAATGGAACATTGGATGCCGATGTGGTGGCTGTTGTATCCAACAAGGCAGGCGCCGTAGGTCTGGAGCGCGCGAAAAAAGCCGGCGTGCCGGCTATAGTCTTTCCCAAATCCAAAGAGGAAACCCGTGAAGTGTACGACGCGCGGCTGGCAGACCTGGTGGAAAGCTATCATCCGGACCTTATCGTACTGGCCGGTTGGATGCGGCTGTTGACCATGGCATTTATCGGCCGTTTCCCGAAGAAGATCATCAACCTGCACCCGGCTCTGCCCGGCACATTTGCCGGAGTGAATGCCATTGAACGTGCCTACGCGGCTTATGAGAATTTTGAGATCTGTTCCACCGGTGTGATGGTGCATTACGTTCTTGACGAGAGCGTTGACCAGGGTCCGGTGATCGATCAACAGGTGGTTCCGATCGAACCGGAATACACCCTCCACGATCTTGAAGCAAAAATCCATGCCTGCGAGCATGAGCTTTTGGTCAAATCAATACAACAACTGGTTACACAAATGGAGGATGGACATGCCTAAAGCGTTACTTTCGGTGTACGACAAAACAGGGCTTATTGACCTGGCCCGCGGACTGACGGACCTGGGCTGGGAATTACTGGCTTCGGGCGGCACGGCTAAACTGATCCAGCAGAACGGGTTGAAGGTCACAGAAGTGGCGGACTACACCGGCTCCCCCGAGATCCTTGGCGGGCGCGTGAAGACACTGCACCCCGCGATCCACGGCGGCTTGCTGGCCCGCAACACACCGGAAGACCAGGCTCAACTGCAATCCCTGGGTTGGGAATTCATTGACCTGGTGGCCGTCAACCTCTATCCGTTTGAAGCCACTGTGGCAAAGGAAGGCGTCACCCTCGCGGAAGCCATCGAGCAGATCGACATCGGCGGCGTGGCGCTCATCCGTGCCGCGGCCAAGAACCATGATCGTGTCACCCTGCTGTGCGATCCGGCGGATTACGCGTCAGTGTTGCTCGGACTGCAAAACAAGACCCTGGATCTGGACGCGCGCCGGGCGCTCGCTCTTAAAGGCTTCCGCCTGACCTCGCATTACGACCGCGCCATCAGCCGCTACCTTGACGGCGGCGAAGGCGAAACCCTGGAACTTTATCCGGTTCAACCTTTACGGTATGGGGAAAACCCCCACCAGTCCGCTGTCTTGCTCGGATTTAAACCCGGAGAGACTCCTTTGGGCGGAAAAGTGTTGCAGGGCAAGGAACTCTCCTATAACAATTTGCTTGACCTCGACGCCGCCTGGCGCGCGGTGGTCAGCTACAAGAAGACCAGTATCGTCATCGTCAAGCATCTGACACCCTGCGGCGTGGCTTCCAATGACGATCAGGCGGAAGCCTATAAAGCCGCCTATCAATGTGACACAGTTTCGGCGTATGGCGGTATCATTGCCGCCAACCGTCCCATCACCGCCGCGACGGCTGAAGCCATCAAAGACCTGTTTGTCGAATGCATCATCGCCCCCGGGTATGAACCGGAAGCACTTGAGATCTTCGCGAAAAAGAAGAATGCACGGCTGGTCGAAATGCCGGATCTCGAGGTTGAGCCGAAGGTGGAATACCGTTCTGTGGTGCGAGGATTGCTGCGTCAGCAGGTTGATATGGGCGATCCCGACCAGAACGGTTGGAAGGTGGTAACAGTGAAACAACCCACGGCAGAGGAAATGACCGCCATGAAATTTGCCTGGATTGCCTGCCAGTATGTGAAATCAAACTCGATCGTGTTCGCCAAAGGTGAGACGACTGTGGGTATTGGCGGCGGGCAGCCCAATCGGGTTGACTGTGTGCGCATCGCCGCGGGGCACGCCGGAGAAAAGGCAAAAGGTGCCGTGATGGCTTCGGATGCATTTTTCCCCTATCCCGATTCCGTTGAAGAGGCGGCGAAGGCAGGCATTACCGCCATTGTGCAACCCGGCGGTTCCATCCGCGACCAGGAATCGATCGACCTGTGCAACAAACTTGGACTAAGCATGGTGGTCACCGGTTACCGCCATTTCAGACACTAAAAACCATCTGGAAGGAAGTATGACGAAAAAATCTGTTTTTGATCAATCCGAAAGCCTGACATTCGATGATGTACTGATTGAACCCGGTTACAGCGATGTACTGCCCTCCGAAGTGGATGTGCATGCCCCGCTGACCCGCGATATCCAGTTGAATATCCCCATCCTTTCCGCTGCCATGGATACTGTTACCGAATCTCGGCTGGCTATTGCCCTGGCGCGTGAAGGCGGCATAGGCATTATGCACCGCAACATGTCGCCCGCCGAACAGGCACTTGAGGTGGAGAAGGTCAAACGGTCTGAATCCGGCATGATCATGGATCCCATCACCCTGCCGCCTACCGCCACCCTGGCGGAAGCGGAAGAGATCATGGCACGCTTCCATATCAGCGGTGTTCCCGTGGTTGACCTGGCGACCAACCGGCTGGTGGGTATTTTGACCAATCGTGACACGCGTTTTACCGAACCGGAGGATATGTACCGCCCGGTGACGGAATTTATGACATCAGAGAATCTGGTGGTGGCGAAGATCGACACCTCGCTGGATCAGGCCAAAGAGATCTTAAAACAGCATCGTATCGAAAAACTTCCTCTTGTCGATGAGGATGGTCACCTGAAAGGGTTGATCACGGTCAAAGATATTCAGAAACGCATGCAATTCCCCAACGCGGCCAAGGATGGCCACGGCCGTTTGTTGGTGGGTGCGGCTGTGGGTGTGGGCGCTGACCTTGAAGAACGTGTCGAGCGATTGATGGAAAAGGGTGTTGACGTGGTGGTGATCGATACCGCCCACGGGCATACCGCCGGCGTGATCAAAGCCATCAAACGCATCAAGGCTGTGCAAAAGAATTTGCCCGTTATCGCCGGCAATGTAGTGACGGAAGACGGCACCGAAGCGTTGATCGATGCCGGCGCGGATGCTATAAAGGTAGGTGTTGGCGCGGGTTCTATTTGCACCACGCGCATTATCTCGGGTACCGGCATGCCGCAGTTGACGGCGGTCTACCGCTGCGCCAGGGTTGCCCGCCCGAAGAACATCCCTGTGATCGCCGATGGCGGTATCAAGTACAGTGGCGATATCGTCAAGGCGATTGTGGCCGGGGCGAACACCGTCATGCTGGGGAGCCTGTTAGCCGGTTTGCAGGAAGCGCCGGGTGAAGAGATCCTGTATGGAGGCCGCCAGTTTAAGTCATACCGAGGTATGGGTTCCATGGGCGCCCTGCAGGGGTATGGCAAAGACCGCTACGGGTCACAGGGAGGCAAGCTCGTCCCCGAGGGTGTGGAGGGCATGGTGCCGTTCAAAGGCCCGTTGAATGAGTTCATCTACCAACTGGTAGGAGGCTTACGCTCAGGCATGGGTTATGCCGGCGCGGCTGACCTGGAGCAGTTGTATAAAAAGACCAACCTGGTGCGCATCACCGGAGCCGGGTTGATCGAAAGTCACCCTCACGACATCACCATCACCCGGGAAGCCCCGAATTATCAGCGCGGGGAATAAAATCTTTCGGATTCAGACAAGTAAATAATTGACATACAACGTAGGTTGGGTCATGACCCAACCTACGCGTTTGTTGCCATGTATTCAAATAGGCGGATTTACACCCCGGTCTTTTCCACCACACGCTGCAACGGTTTGACCATTTCCTCTTTCATGCGCTCGTCAAACTTCGCGCGGATCGCCGGTATGTTGACCAGCGGCGCGCCGAACGTGTTCAGCATCATGACCCCGAAATCGTTCTGAGGGAACGTCTTATAGTAACCGAGGCGTTTGTAGGCTTTATGGTCGGCCATAAACACGGTTCGCAGACGCCCGTAGATATCATCGCGGAATATCTTCATACCGGCAATACCGAGGAAGGTTTCTGGTTTCAAATACCCGGTGAGCAATGCTTCCAGCGCGTCACCGGTTTTTTGATCGATCAACACGTCGATATCGGCGGAGGTACCGGATTCATCGCTGATATAGCCCAGGTAATTCGCGCCCTGGAATTCAAAGAACGCCGACATGATCTCCTGCAGGTTCGGTATCTGACCGATCGGGCCTGAAACTAATAGGAAAGCCTGCTTTTTCTGCAATACCGGTGTATGTGAATTGAAGAAAATTCGGTCAAAGAACGTCTTCCAGCGGGCGGAAAGCTGGCGGTCAACAATGCTGCGGCATATACCAGGATATCGGCCGTCATCACCGTGTTCCGGTAGAAATCAATGTAATCATCTTTTCCTTCATAGAAACAACGATTGGAAGAACCACATATCAGGCATCCAAGGCAGTCACCTTTGATATTGAGTTCGTTGATGTTGACAACGGTCGCATTTCCACCGAAACGTTCTTTCACACGGTTGACCATGCGAGCCAGGTTGCTTTCGGGGTCTTTCGAATCATGCAGTATGACGATCTTACGTCCGTTTGTTTGCAAGGCTGACGCCGGATTTCCGGGTTTATACGTGAAATCCCGTTTTTGAAGGGGAGGGTAAAGTTTTTGAACAGTGATGTTATTCTTCACAGCCGAAAACAGACGCTGCCCGAAGAGCGTCAATTGCCGGCGGTACTCTTCTTTGTGCAGGTCATTCATATCGGCTGAGAAGAAATCCACATATTTCATGTTCAGGTCATCACAAACGGCATGCATATAATTATGGGCGGTGTGGTCATAGAAATGGATGGATGTGGAGAGGGTGGCGGTGTATTTTCCGGCAAAAGCATCCTGTACACCGCGCTCGGTGATCAATTCGATAAAGCGTTTGTAATTTCCATGCACACTCAAGACATACAGGGGAAAAGCCCACAGGACGATATCTGACTGGCGAACCCGGTCAATTACCCTGTTGAAAGCGGTAAGATCATTTTCCAGATGCTTGATCTGCAATGCGATATTCTCATAGGTGAATGTATGCTGCGGGTTGACTTTTTCCAAATAGCGCGCGTATTGCAAGGTGACGCTGACTTCACCCTTGGGACTGCCATTCAATACAATAATTTTCATGTTTACTCCTTGTCAATGTTTACATGTCAGAATTGACATAAAAACGTAAAAAAAGAGACACTACAGGCTTTTTACAACCTCAATAGCTTTTTCCAGCCACTCCTGGTACATTTTCTCGTACATTCTGCCCATTTCGAGGGTCAAATTCCAGTACTTTTGTTGATCAGCTAAATTTCCGGTCTTAGGGTGACCATAGTGGTAGATCGAGTTTTGCATCTTTTCGTAAATACTGGCGGTTGATTTATGAAGTTTCTGCTGAATGGCCAGTTCTTCCAATACTTTTTGTGGATCACGCTTGCCGGAGAAGAACATTCGCACCAGGAAATCTTCCTTGAGCGGTGGAATCTCTTCCATCGGGGTATCCAGCCATTGAGTGAGTTCTTTTTTTCCGGCTTCCGTGAGGGTATATACACGGCGCCGAAGGGCGTTTTCTTCACTGGCAAATTCGGAGGTGACCAGACCGTCTTTTTCCATCTGGCGCAGAGTGGTATAGATCTGGCTGTGGTGGGCGTGCCAGAAGTGCCCGGTCGAATTGTCGATGGTCTGTTTCAGTTCGTAACCGGTCATCGGTCCGTAATCCAGAAAACCCAGAAGGATGGATTTCAGCATGTTACGAGTATACTATGTCAATATTGACATGTCAATAGTTTATTTTTAATAAAAAGCAGGTTGGGTCATGACCCAACCTACTACAAGAAAATTTTATACTTGATTTATTCTATTCGTACGCCAGCGTTTCCCGAATAGGGATATTGGATGCGTGTGACGCCGGGGCAAGGCTGGAAATGGATGCGAGAATGAGAATACCGAATAACCATACCAGTGATCCCGTCCAGGAAAATACAGCATCCAACGGGCTCTGGAAGATCGATATACCCACACCGTAATCCAGCAGGTAAGTAAATGGTATCGATAAGACCACACCGATAATCCAACTCAGCAAGCCGATAACTATACCTTCCATAACAACGATCAACCGGATGTTCCAGTTGGATGCCCCGATGGCGCGCATCACCCCGATCTCGCGGGTGCGCTCCAACACATTCAGGTTCATGGTGTTGGAAAGACCCAGTCCGCCCACAACAGCGATCAGCACCGCCATGATCAACATACAGTAGGCCAGAACGTCAGTGGTGCTCTTTTGCTGTGAAAACCACTCCGACGCGGTTTGAACATAGGAAACACCGATCTTGCGTCGTTTCAATTCCTTTTGAAGAGCTTCAGAAATTGTGGATTGTGTTAATCCATCGTGTTCATAGGTAATGGCCCGTATTTCGAACACCCGGTTCGGCATTCCCGTTTCGTTGGCCAGGTAACTGTAATTGGTGTAAATCAATGGCGGGTCAACATTTCCCGGCATTCGGTAAAAACCGATGATCTGCCAGTTTGTCCATTTTTCGTTGATCTTGATCTTTACCCAGTCATTCACTTTCAGGTCAGGGCGGATCTTCAACAAGTGGTTACCAATAACAATGGCGTTGCGGTCTTCAGGGGTAAGCCAGCGGCCAGAAACCATCATGGGTTTGATCAACGTTGAATCCGAAGGCGGCGCAACAAATACTATTGTATCTTCCTTTTTCCCATCCGGTTTTTGCAGCTTACCTTCGGCAGTTAACCAGCCTTCCACTCCCTGAATTCCGGGCACAGTTTTTACGACGTTGGAAACCATTTTGAATGGATAGGAGTGATCCAGTACAACATTAATATCTGAAAGATAATACCCCTGAATATCCACCATAACTTTGTCGAAACTGGACCACAGATTGAACACAGCGATAAAGATGGCGCCTGCCAGTACCAGTGTGAAGAAGGTCAGTGATGTGCGGGCTTTTTTGCGGAAGGCGTTTCGCAGGGACAACAGGATAGGCCGTGGAACGAATTCGGCTTTGGATTCCATGCCGTTTTTGGGTTTTAAACCGGTGCTCATACCGAAATCACTCAGGGCTTCGCGTACCGGTTTACGCAGGCTGTTGAGCACCGGAATCCCGGCTGCCAGAAGGGGAACCAGAAATGAGATGAGCCCTTGCTGGAAGACGATATCTGGGAACAGAGTGGTGGGAGATACGTCGTAATTCAGCATATTCCCCATAAAACTGTTCATGACAGCCGCGCTCCAGGCGGAGAGAGGGACGGATATCACAAATGCCAGCAGTCCGAACCCCATTAATAGCACCATGTACATCGGGAGGATCTGTTCCATTCCAGCTCCGATGGCTTTCATCACGCCGATCTGTTTGGTCTGCTGCATCATCAACGCGACAATGGTATTGACAATCAGGAAACCGCTCAAAATGACCGTCAGCCAGCCGAAAAAGCTCAAGATGAAGATGACGCCCTGAGTGATCTGCCAGGCAAAATGATGCCCCGGATCATACATAGAAACGCCGTAGTTGGTAAGACCGGCACGTTCAAACCGGTCGGTGATCTTTTTAATCACATTGCTCACATGGTTACGGTCTGTGGGATTTTCTGCCACACTGACCAGAATGCGGTTGTACCCGTCATCCGCGCCCAGCCATTTTCCAGTCTCGCGGTTGACATAACCGGTCACAACGCCAGACATCGCGTAGGGAAACGTGGTGGCATTATGCACATAACCCGAGAATGTAAGCTCCCTTTTTTCACCATTGGGGAGTTCCACTTTTATTATGTCACCCGGTTTCATGCCCAGGCTTTCCGCGGAGCGGTCAAACACCACGCTGTGATGTTTCAAGGGTGGCATTTCTTCGCCGGTTTGCACCGGTTTTGGGACATCCAGACGTTTCTTTTCAAAGGAATCAATGGCATAGAAATCTATGTTGGTCGTTGTGCCAGACGGTGTAACCCATTTAGCGATCAATTCATTCACACCTTCCGCATCGCCCACCCCGGGCACGTTGCGGATACTGCGCACCCAGTCTTCATCCAATGGATACGCGGAGAGCTGGGCCTCCGAAGGGTTGGATGAATTGTAGTCATTGTCCATATCCTGGTTCATCATTCGGCCCATATTATTAACCAGACCGACTGAAAAAACCCCCACGAGGATGGTGGAGACCATCAATAACGTGCGGGTTTTGTTGCTCCAGAAATCAGCCCAAACTTTACGCCAGCGGGTATACAGTACCATTTACACCGCCAGTGGAGTAGACGCGTCAACAACCATGCCGTCGGAGATCATGGTAGTGCTTTTCGTACGCCTGGCCAGGCTGTCATCGTGGGTGACGATGATGATCGTCTTTCCCTGAGACGCCAGTTTGGTGAACAATTCAAAAACAGATTCTGCTGTCTTTGAATCCAGGTTACCGGTAGGTTCGTCAGCAATAAGCACGGGGGGATCGTTCGCCAGCGCGCGGGCGATGGCCACGCGCTGCTGCTGACCACCGGAGAGAGCCAGAGGAAGCTTATCAGCATGGTCCAGCAGCCCGACAAGGTCAAGCAGAAATTCGGCGCGTTGTTTACGTTCGCCCGCGGGGATTTTGCCACTGAAATCCATGGCCAGTAATAGATTCTCCATGATCGAGAGAGTTGGCAACAACTGGAAGAATTGGAACACAATGCCCATATTGTTCCCGCGCCAACGGGCCATCTGACCTTCGCTCATTTTGTGCAGAGGTGAGCCGTTGACCCAGACTTCTCCGGTGGTGGGGCGGTCAATTCCTGTGATCATGTTCAGCAGGGTGGTTTTGCCGCTGCCGGATTTTCCGATAATGCTGGCAAACTCGCCTGCGCCGAACTTCAAATCGATACCTTTTAACACAGGGTATTCGCCGGAGGTGGTCTGATAATTTTTGATCACACCCCTTAATTCGATCATTGGAGAGCCTTCAGGTCTCGAGGAATTTTTTTGTGATGTTTCAAAAATGGGGAAGATGCTCATGTCAAAATCCTGATGAAAGTTATATTCAACATACGTTACACGTCCGCATTTCGTTTCAAATTAATTTCTGATCCATTTAATGCATACAGAGACGCGTTTAACCGCAATGTACATCAGATAAGACAGACTGACACACGAATAAGTTTCTCGTTGTACCTTGTCAAGTTTTTACAGATTATCGCGCGGAGCTTTGACGTTGTTTTCCATATATGATATATTCATGTTTGCCGGTATTTTCCGGCCGATGGAAAGCAAGTTGTAGAGGGAATTCCTTTATCGGGCTTTTTGTAGGCAAACATCCCCGGCGAAGTTTTGCCGGGTTATTTCTTTAATGCTTCGATTGTTTCGTTAAACACGTGATCGAAGGTTATGGTACAGTATGAGAAAAGAAAGACATCAAACGAACAAAATGATTAACAAATCATTGCGAATTATCCCGTTAGGCGGGATGGGTGAAGTAGGCAAGAATATGATGGCCTACGAATATGAAGATGACATTATCCTGGTCGATACCGGGCTGATGTTCCCTGAAAATGATATGCTCGGGGTGGATTACATCATTCCAGATTTCAAGTATCTGTTGGATAAAGTTGACCGGGTTAAGGGTATCTTTATCACACACGGTCATGAAGACCACATCGGAGCTATCCATCATGTGATGGAAGTGTTGAACGCGCCGATATATGCCACGCCATTGACACGCGGTCTGCTTGAAAACAAACTGGCACGAAACGGCCTCTCATCCAAAACAGTCGTTCATACCGTTAATGCCGGTGAGAAAGTCAAAGCAGGTCATTTCACTGTAGAGTTCTTCCATGTTTGCCATTCCATTCCGGATGGTGTGGGCTTTGGTATAGAATGCCCGGCCGGACTGGTTGTGCATTCCGGTGATTATAAATTTGACCATACTCCCGTTGACAACTGGCCGTCGGATTACGCCAAACTGGCGGAATTTCAGCGCCGTGGAGTTCTGGCTTTGCTCTCCGATTCAACGAACGCGGAACGCCCGGGGTGGACGCCCTCAGAGCGGGTGATCGATGACGCCTTTAATAAGGTTTTTCGTGAAGCTAAAGGCCGTATCATTATCGCCAGCTTTGCTTCGCTGATCTCGCGGATGCAACAGGTAGCCAACGCTGCCCGACAACATGGCCGAAAAATGGCCTTTGCCGGCCCGAGCATGCTGGATAACATGAAGATCGCCCGTAAGCTGGGCTTTCTGGATATTGATGACACGCTGGTAGTTCCCATCGACCAGGCGTTGACCATGAAAGACCATGAAGTGGTCATCATGTGCACCGGGTCACAGGGTGAACCCACATCCATCCTGGGGCGGCTTTCTACCGGAACTAACCGCCTGTTTGACATTCAGCCGGGCGATACTGTTGTACTGTCATCACATCCCATCCCGGGAAATGAAGAGAATGTGTACCGCACCATTAACCGGTTGTTTGAGCGACAGGCGAATGTGATCTATGAGGCCATCGCTCCGGTTCACGTCTCGGGGCATGCCAGCCAGGAAGAAATGAAATTGCTGCTTCACCTGACTCAGCCAAAGTTCTTCATACCGGTGCATGGCGAATTACGCCACCTTCGGCAGCACGCCCGCCTCGCTAAAGAAGTGGGCATTCCAGAAGAAAACATTGCTGTTATTGAGAATGGACAGGTGATCGAATTGACTGCTGACTCGATGCAGCTAACGGATAAGATACCGAACAGCTACATTTTCGTCGATGGATCCAGCGTAGGCGATATTGAAGCCGATGTGATGCGCGAACGCGAATCACTGGCTCAGGACGGCGTGGTTATGGTCAATGTGATCATTGACCGGATGTCCGGCCGGCTGTTCAAAGAACCGGATATCTTCACGAAAGGTTTTATTGGACTGAAAGATTCGGAATCCATAGTGGAACAGGCACGCAAACGCATTGCTGAGGTGGTCCCGTATTCCAATGGAAGCGTCACCCAGGATGTGGAACGCGCGGTGAAGGATGTGCTTTACAAAGAAACCCATCGAAAACCAACCGTGTTTGTATCCATCAGCAAAGTGTAATATTAATCGCAAATTGACCTGAACAAATTAATTGAAGCTTCGCTGAAATCCGGCGAAGCTTTTTTTCTCCCATAAGCCGGACGATATCATCCAGATTATCCGGAACCTTTCCACCCATACTCACCCAGCAGCGGCACAAATGCAACCGGCAGGATATCCTCACTATTAAACCGGCTGCCATTACGAGTCCAAACTTGCAATTGTTGGATTGATTTTGAGCCTGCCGGGATGATCAACCGTCCTTCCTCCGCGAGTTGATCCAGAAGCGGTTGCGGGACCAATGGCGCGGCGGCTGTCACCAGTATGGCCTGATAGGGCGCCGCCGGCGGATAACCGAGCGTCCCATCTGTTGTGATGACGTCCACGTTAGAAATATTCAGACCACTGAGTGTTTTTCGCGCGCGTTCTGCCAGTTCCGGTATGCGTTCAAGGCTGACGACCTTTTTAGCCAGCATACCCAGCAGCGCGGCCTGATATCCAGAACCTGTGCCGACTTCTAGAACTGTTTCTGTTCCTTCAAGCGCGGCCAGAGAGGTCATCAATGCAACAATGTACGGTTGCGAGATGGTCTGATGGTAGCCAATGGGAACCGGTTCATCATAATAGGCGTACATCTCGTCACCCGGTTGTACGAATTTGTGCCGCGGTAGTTTGCGAAGAGCTTCCAGCAGTCGATAATTTTTCAACCCGCGATTTTCGATCTGCTCACGCACCATCCGTTCCCGTTCCACTGTAAAACGAAGTTCTTCATCTTCCATACTCAGTCACCATTTTCATTATAGCGATTGACAGTGGAAAACCGGCATAGACTACCAGGTTTGGGGCGGCACGTGTACAATTCAGGGCGGAAGGAAGCCCTATGAAAACTGACACAAAGAAACAGAGTCCCCAGCAGCCCGTTAAACGTGAATGGATATTCGTCAGTCTAACGGTACTGGTCTTCCTCTTTGTGGTTATCCGAACGGCATGGCTTTCGGACGATTCGTATATCACTTTCCGCGTGGTGGAAAACTTCCTTCATGGCTATGGCCCGGTTTATAACCTGGGAGAGCGCGTTCAGGCGTACACACATCCTCTATGGTTCTTTGTGATTTCCGGCCTGTACGGAGTGGTTAATATTGTTTTCGGTCGTTTTTTTCTGGCCGCCCGCCTGCCGTGGACAGTGATCATCACGTCAATTGCCTGCTCGTTGGGCGCTGTATTGATCTTTTCCCGCCGCATCGCACAGGATTGGTGGGCGGCGGTGGCCGGACTGGCGTTGTTGACCTTCTCCCGCGCGTTCACCGATTATGCCACCTCTGGGCTGGAAGAATGTCTTACTTACCTGATCCTGGCCTGGTTCTTCGCCGTTTATTTCAAGAAATCTGAAAATGGAAAACAGATTTCTCCGAACGAAATCGGCCAGTTGACACTCATCGCCAGCCTCGGTGTACTCAACCGGCTGGATATTGTGCTGCTTTACGCGCCATTACTGGCCTGGCTTCTGTGGAAGTCACGCTCATGGAAGGCAGTGGGTTTCGCGGCGCTGGGTGTACTGCCAGTAATCGTCTGGGAGCTGTTTTCGCTTTTTTACTACGGATTTCCGTTTCCCAATACGTATTATGCCAAGATCCACACCGGTATCGCGCAGGGCGTGCTGTACTGGCAGGGATTGGTCTATTATCTCGCCACGTTTAATTTTGACCCGCTGACTCTGTTGGTCATCACGCTGTCATTTGTATTGGTTATTTCATTGCGTCAGTGGAGATTCATTCCCTTGCTGGCCGGTGTGTTGTTGTACCTGTTATACATCATCCGCATTGGTGGTGACTTTATGAGCGGGCGCTTCTTTGCCGCGCCGTTCCTGGTCTCTGTGATCATCCTCACCCGCCTGGAGTTAAAACCCCGCGAGTTGACCGCACTGGCTGCCGCGTTGTGCGCTGTGGGGCTGGCGTTTGGCGTCAACCCGCTGGCGAGTGGAGCTAGTTACCGCGCGGCACAGTTACCCGCCTCCGGCGTGGTGGACGAACGCGGTTCTTATTATGAGAACCGGGGATTGTTGAATTACACTCTGGCCAAACCGTTCCCTGATTTTCCCTGGAACGAGCAGGGTTGGCAGCGGTATAACGACAATTTTAAGGTTGAAGTGCTGGATGCCATCGGCCTGCCGGGGTATCAGACTGGCCCGTATTACCATGTGGTCGATAAGCTGGCTTTACCGGATGCCCTGTTAGCCCGCCTGCCCATTGCCGGAGAGAAAACCTGGCAGATCGGGCATTTCCGCCGCAAGATACCGGACGGCTACCTGGAAACCCTGCAGACCGGCAAAAATGTGATCGAGGATAAGAATCTGGCTGCCTATTATGACAAACTGTGCGTGGCCATAAAGGGAGATTTATTTGCCCCAGACCGGTTGCCCGAGATCTGGAAGCTGAATACCGGCTACTATGACGGCTGGTTGAAAGCCTACCCGAACTGATCCGGCTACTCAAAAAAGCGGGCGATGACCGATCCAGTCAAACGACCCAGAAGAACCGTTAACGGATTGGCTTTATGGGGAATGTACCAGGTAACACCGGGTTTCAGCCAGCCCTTTGATTCCCAGTAGTGGTAGTCGATAGAATCTTCTTTGTTCCTCTGCCAGAGAGCCTGCTGAACTTTAAAGAAGATCATTGATACTATTGATGGTGTCAGCGCTTTCTCATTCCGGAAAGACTCTACTATTTTTGCGGCTATCCGGTCAATATTTTTGTTAAACCGTTTGTTCAATTCATCTGGAGTGGATAGCGCCCCGGCAATGAAATCTTTTTGCCCGATAATATAGACGCCCCATGTGCGCAGCGTGTTCGCCAGGGTTCGGGCGGCGTGCCCGCTGGACCCGGCGCCCGATGTGGTGAGCAGAAAAGCATACTTGCCGGCAAATTCCGGCCGGTGGTTGACGTGCGCCATACGGTCCAGAAAGGATTTCATTATTCCAGAAACGTCATCCACATATACCGGGCTGGAAAAAATCCAAACATCCGCCGCCTGTAGTGCGGTTTTTACCGGGCCAATCTCATTCCAGAACGGGCAGTGGGTTTCGCCCCGGTCAAAACAAACCCGGCAGCCGTGGCAATATGTCAGGTTGATATCGGCCAGATTGATCTGCTGGATGTGAATATCCATTCCCTGTTGGGCGCAAAGGCCGGTTAAGCGGTCTGTTAGCCGATCAAGTATCCGGGATGTGTTGCCTTTTGTCCGGAAGCTGGCAGTGAGGATCAGAACGTTCAACTATACCCCTACCAGATGCCCGGAAAGAGGTGGTACTTCACCTTTTCCATATAATCGGTGTAACCGGGTAGATCACGGGCAAGAATTTTTTCTTCACTCAGAAGGCGGTACACCAGAATGGGCAGAATAAAGAGAGCAGGGATAACCGCCCAGTAGGAACCCAGTGCCAGCGGCGAGAAGAGATACATCACTGCCACTCCGGTATACATGGGATGCCGTACCAGGGCATAGGGACCTGTGCTGATAACCGATTGCCCTTTGTCCACTTCCACGACGCGGGAGGCATACCGGTTGGTTCGGAACACATTGACCACCCATAAATAAGAAGCCAGAACCAGAACGTCAGACAAAATCACCAACCAGACCGGCATGTGTGACCAACCAAACCGGAAATCAAATCCGGGAAGGATATAGGCCAGGATAAATGGGATGTAGGAAAGTTTGATGATCAATACCTGCTCTTTATCCTGTTCCCTGTAGTGCATTCGTCTTTCCAGAAGATCAGGTTCATTTTTAAGAAGATAAGAAACCACAAAAATCAGAGGAACGAAGAGGACAACCAGATATAACCATCCCTGCCAGAAAGCGAACGTGCCGGCAGGGATAAAGAAGACAGCCATCAATACAAGCAGAGAGACAAAAAACATCATGATCACTCTTCGGGTTAAACCGGATTGAGGCGATGTAAGGTTGCTCATTTTCTTTCCTCCTCAAGGCAAATCGGTCAACAAGGTCTTAATCTTTGGATTTTGGTTTCGGTGTATAGGATAATCACCGGGGAGTATATTCTTCTCTAAGCAATGACATTATCGTGCAATCCCAGCGGTCATTGCCCACTTGCGTGGAAGACCGGCGCACTCCTTCGATTTTAAACCCCGCTTTTGTGTACGTTTTAATGGCAATCTGATTGAAACTGTAAACATTTAGTTCCAACCGAAATATCCGGAGATCAGCGAACGCTTCTGCCACCACAAGCCTGACCATAGGTTCAGCCAGCCCTTTTCCGCGTAACTTCGGGTCTATACCCACACGCTGCAATATAGCATTTCCGTTTCGCCAGTCAAACCCCAGTTCAATATGGCCAACCAGTTGACCGCCATCTTCGGCCATCCAACACTTGCGTTGGGGAGGTTCCGTATGGCACGCGTCCACCAGGGACTGCAGTTGTTGATCGTCCAGTGGATAATGAAAGAGCGGACCGCCCCAGCAGACAACCTCTTCTTCACTGGTGAACCAGGAAGCCAACAGCGCGAAGTGATTTTTTGTAAAAGGTATCAGCCGCATTGTTTTTCCACTGAATGACAGTGTATGTCAGATCTTTTTCATGGGCAGGCTGGAGCCGCAATACGAACAATTGGCAGACTGCGGTCCGGTCCAGTGGGTATCGTGTCCGCGAGTGGGGGCGCCGCAACGCGGGCAGTTGGTGGGAAGTAGATCCGTGCGATGATACGTCGGTGCTGGTTCTGATTTTAGAATCAGGCGTTCACCGGGTTGTTGGACGGCAGCGAATTCATCATCACGGGGCTCTTTAATAAACGCGCCCGGAGCGATCTGTTCGATAACAGCTTCATACAAAACAGAAATGGCTACGAGTATAAGAATCCCCGGCCACCACCAACCCTGCCACGCGATAACAGCCAACCCGAGGAGCCAGATCACAGCCTGAAGGCTGCCCCAGCCGCCGGTCATTTTTTTTTCTTCTTTGTGTTTTCTGCTCATTCCACCGGAGACCTTTCATTATTCGCTTTATTTCGTCGTTTATTATACAGGCTCAGGATGTTAAATTCTTAATTACTATGTCTTAACCACAGACAGGAAGCAATATTGTTCTATCCATTGTGGTTTGCTCCGGCTATCTTTAACCAAAAAAGTTAGCCGGAGTTATCCATGAAATGTGTCATTGTAGTTGACGCCAATCTGCCTATCGGTTTACTGACAAATACGGTTGCCGTGCTGGCTGTGAGCATCGGGCGAAATGTCGATGGGATCGTAGGTGATGATGTGTATGATGGTGACGGAACCCTGCATAAAGGGATCACAGAAGCCGTCATTCCGTTGTTGAAAGGTGATCGCGAGCTGATCCGGGCACTACGCACGAAACTGCAATCCATGCCGGAAAAAAAGTTGTTTTCGGTGGATTTTTGTGACACGGCGCAGCAATCAAAGCATTATGCTGAATATCGTGCCCGCCTGGCTGAGACGCCCGAATCTGAATTGCGCTACCTTGGAATTGCCATCTACGGAGAGGATAAAGACGTCAATAAGTTGACAGGCAGCATCGGGTTGCTGCGCTAAGCCGCTTGACGATACTTTTGTGGAGTAGTTCCTACCGATTTTTTGAATTCGCGGGTAAAGTGACTCTGGTCAGCGAAACCGGCTGCGGCAGCCGCGCCGGCAATGGTCGCGCCATTGGCCAGCAGGCGGCGGGCCATATTGACGCGCATCTGTGTCTGCGCGGTATGCGGCGGCAGCCCGTATTGCCGGCGGAAGAGTCTCAGGAAGTGAAACGGGCTGAGGTGACACAACCCGGCCAGTTCTTTTAATGAGATCGCTTTTTCCGGGTGCTCACGCAGGTGGTCATACGCGGCTGCCACAGAGCTCGATATTTCACCATCCGGGTGATTCGATATGCTGTATGATGAACAGGCTTCCAGAATGTCAGCTAATGTTTCCAGCAGCCGGGTTTCAATCTCAAGTCCTGCCTGCTTGGATTGGATAGCATGGCACAGCGAATTTACCTCCCGGCTTATTTCATGCTTCTTTAGAAGTGATACCGGAAAGCGGTAGCCTGTTATCGGGTTGCCGGAGTAATCCGAAAGTAGCTGCAAAAAGAAATCTGGTTCAATGTAAAGCATGTAATACGCGAAAACGGTTCCTGTTTCGGGATTGCAGGCATGCACTTCGCCCGGGTTGATCAATACCACGTTCCCTGTAGTGACCGGCAGAACCATTTCTTCCTTCTGGACAAGATGGAAACGGGTTCGCCCTTTCTTTACCAGCCCGATGGAGAAGGCATCATGGTTGTGACGGTGGAAGACCGGTTCAGTGTATTCCGAGTAGCGCAGCTCAATATGCCGCAATTCCGGATCGCGGATGAACTGGACGATGGTTTCTGTGTTTGTGCCGGGCATTGGAATGTTCAGAAAAAAAGACGAGAGCAGAATCAAATCGATGAGGCTATTTTACTTCGACGAAGGCGAAAATAAGCCCCTCTTTGTGAAGAGGGGCTTTTGTTTGCTTTCGGCAAGGATTCTCCCTTAGGGTGCTGTTGACCGCACATTCGCACATCATTGGGTACAAATTTAGCAGAATTTTATTCCAGTGCGGTCAACGCACCACGGCCTGCGGTGGGAGCGGTTCTTTGAATATCCGACCCCAAAACACCCCCTCTTGCATCTCCCCTATTTTCCAAAAGCGAAAAATGAAGGAGAAAAAACTGTTGTAATTCAATTAAGTTTCCCCCCTTGACTCTCTTTATGTATGAGTGTATTATATACCTATAACACTAATACAGAAGGAACCCCTATGAAATTTAATCCGACTGTTCCAATTTATCTTCAGATCATGGATGTGATCAAAAAAGACGTGGTGACCGGCGTACTGGCCCGCGGAGAAAGGGTTGAATCAGTGAGAGCTTTAGCGGAAAAATTCGGCGTGAATCTAAATACCATGCAGCGTGCCTGTTCCGAATTGGAGCGCGAAGGAGTGATCTACACCCAGCGCGGCGTCGGCAGTTTTGTCACCGAAGATGACAACATTATTCGGGCGGTGAAAGAGCAGATGTGCGGCGGTATTGTGACGGAGTTCGTCAACGGCATGCGCAGTCTTGGGTTCGCCAACAATGAAATTCTGGAAATTGTGGGAAAGGCACTTGTTTTATGAGCACGATTCTTGAAGTATCGAACCTTTCAAAATCATATGGAATCCGCCCGGTGCTGAACAACGTCAGCTTCCGTCTTGAGACGGGTCACGTGGCTGGATTGATGGGACCCAATGGGGCCGGCAAGACCACCCTGATGAAAACCATCATGAAGATTGCCAAACCGAACTCCGGCCGGGTGGCGGTATGCGGCAGCACCACTGTGGAATCCATCCACCGCAATACCGCTTTCATGCCTGACCGCAACATGCTGTTCGCCTGGATGCGCGTGCGTGATGCCATCCACTACTACGATGACATGTTCGCCGATTTTGACGCCAAACGCGCGGCAGACCTGTGCGGCATACTGGGCCTCAACGCGGCTGACCCCATCCGCTCGCTATCCAAAGGGACGGTCATCCGCGTGCTGGTGATGCTTACCTTCTCGCGCAACGCCCGCCTGTACCTGCTGGATGAGCCCATCGGCTGGTTTGACCCTTTGGCCAAACACAACATACTCAAGACCATCCTGGCCGGGCTCAACGAAGAGAGCTCCGTGCTGATCTCCACCCACCAGGTGAAGGACGTTGAGACCATCCTGGACGATGTACTTTTCTTGAACAGAGGAACTCTGATCTTGAACGATACCGCCGAGAATATCCGCCAGGAACACGGCGAGTCAATCGAAGACCGTTATATCGAGGTATTTCAAAATGCTTAATTTACTGAAGTGGAATTTCATGGACTTCTTCCACCGGAATTTGTGGATGTTTATTGTGGCAGCCGCTTCTCTGATGTTGATGGCCATCGTCCCCAACACAGACGGTTTCACCAACGGACTGCTGGTTTTCAGTTCGCTGGTACTGGGCGGCATCTTCTTCCCGGCCTGTATCGTTCTGGCCATGTATCAGTGCTTCAGCTGGCTGCGGCATGACAGTGCCCTGCTTGAACTATCGCTGCCGGTTCCCGCCTGGAAACAAATGCTCAGCCGGGTGACTATCGCCGTACTGGTCAACCTGCTGGCCTGCCTGGGGATGCTTCTGCTAATGATCTTCTTTTACAAGAACACTTCCGGCAAATGGGACACGTTGACTGTGGAACACTGGCAGTCACTGGGCAGCTTCGTGCTCTTCCTGCTGCTGGGTGACATGACCGTATTGATCTCATACATGATCAGCCGCAGTATGGGGCTCACCCGGTTGTGGTCCGCTCTGATCACCACCCTGCTCACCACATTTCTGATGATCGGCATCTTCCTGTTCACTGTTCAGGTAATGGTATGGGCCAATGTTCTGAGCCTGCCAACATTCAGTGGAGAACATATCCTTACTATGAACGGGAACCTGAACATCACCTCATTTCTTCCTGCCATAATAACCGCGCTGTGGATCGTAGTGCTCGAGTACCTGGGCTCCAGTCTGCTGTTGAAATACGCCATACACGTGGATTGATCGAAAGTCTCTAAGTCGGTCACGCCGGGCGGGCTGATCAAGTCCACCCGGCGTGTGAAAAAAGTTATTCACAATGATTACCGGGAAGCCGGAGGGCGCAGCCTTGCCCTGAACCTGAAAAACCAATTTTATAAAAGGAATGTAGAATGGAAAAGTTTAAATCTCTCGTATTTCGTTATCCTCTGGCGGCCTGCCTCGTCTTTATGGCGATCGTTCTGCCGCTTACCGAATTGCCTCTCGAAGAATTAATGACCCCGGCGCTGGGATTGCAGAAAGCCAGCTACCTTTCTGGTATTCTGCAGCAGGGCATCATGAGTGTGGCCGTATTCTGGCTCATTGCCCGTCTGGGGCTGCTCAAAGAGGGTGGTTTCACTAAAGTGTCTGAATGGAAGGCTGTCTGGCTGGTATGGCCGCTGATCATCTACAGTGTGTTGAACGCCAGCGACCTGATTGACAGCCCCTACCGAATCAACTGGTCTGACGGTGGTCTCATTGCCCTGCTGGTTCTGCTGTACATATCCGTCGGTACCATTGAAGAATTTCTGTTCCGCGGGTTGATCCTGCCGCTGATGCTGCGCAAATGGGGTTCCACCCGGAAGGGTATCTACATAGCGGTGCTCGTTTCCAGCTCTATCTTTGGTGTGGCGCATCTGCTGAACTTCATCGCCGGCCGGCGTGATCTGTTGACCACAAGCACACAGATCCTGTATGGTACGTTCTTCGGGGTGTTCTTCGCGGCGCTGCTGCTGCGCAATCGGTCCATCTGGCCCGCGGTGTTCGGTCACTTTTTATTTGACCTGTGCGGCAACCTGATGGAGATAACAGAAGGGTATGTGTTCACTCGCGTGGAACCCACCACCACGGTCAACGGCGCGCTAATCACCCTGGCGTTATTGATGCCGTTACTGCTGATCGGGCTGTTCTATTTGAGGAAGGTGGAACCAACAACGGGCAATGGGGATGAGAAAAAATCCCTGCCCGAAGGACTGGGGGAGATGGCGTAGTACGTCTAAAGGGATGCGCCCAAACGGGCGCATCCCTTTTTTTCAAGAACCGGTTCCGGTTAACCCGGCGTTGAACGACAACTTTTTTGGATGGTTTTCTCGTCGGTACATAAACCATCATCCGGTCGTTCGGCATTCGCATCCGTATTCAGTTTATTGCCGCCGAAGGTGATGATTCGCCGGACGGCGGGTTGTCAAACCGCACTCAGTATCGGGTGTCAGAAAAACGCATCCTGCCGGGTACCTGAAGGACTGTGTTGAAGATGGAGGATATATGAAATCAGTCAAAATATTCATTTTAAAAAATCCCGCGGCCGCTTCGGTCGGGTTATTTGCCCTGTTCTTTCTTCTTTCGGAGTTCGAGATCGACAGATGGCTGATGAATTTTATGAATTACCAGAAGGCCAGTTACCTTTCAGGCATATTGATCCATGGCGCCCTGAGTGAGGTCATTGTGCTGGTTATTGCCGCGCTCGGGCTCACCCGTGAAGCCGGCTTCACACCGGTTTCGCAATGGAAAAACCTGTGGTTGATCGGGCCGCTGTTGGTCTACAGCGCGCTGAACGGCAACGAGGTGATTGACGGCACGTTCAACATCAATTGGGCTGACAGTGGATTGATGCTGTTGTTCACGCTGTATTACATTTCGGTTGGGTTGATCGAAGAGATACTGGTCCGCGGGCTGGTGCTGCCGTTGATGCTGCGCCAGTGGGGCAAAACAAAGGGCGGGGTTTACAGGGCTGTACTGATCTCCAGCGCCATATTTGGACTGGCGCACCTGGCCAACCTGGTGTTGGACCGCCGCGACCTGCTGTCTACCACCGCGCAGATCACCTATGGTCTGTTTTTCGGTGTGTTCTTCGCGGCGCTGGTGACGCGCAATAAGAGCATCTGGCCGGCTATCTTCTGTCACTTTCTGTTTGACTGGGCCGGCAATTTCAAAGCCGTGACGGTGGGGCATGTGTTTACCCGTGTCAAACCCGCCATCACTATGGAAGACGCGCTGTTCACCGCGGCGGTTTTTCTGCCGCAGCTGCTGATCGGGTTGTTATATTTGAGGAGGGTGGAGCCTGTGGAAAGCGGCTAAAGCTCTATCATCCGGCCTTCCGGAAGCGGCATAAGGTTTGATGAATCAAAACGGGCAAGAGGCTGACCCAAAAGTCAGCCTCTTTACACATTAAAAAGGGTGTGATTCAATAGGGGAATGAAAAGACGAGAAAGCCGCCCAGTATTTAAGCCGTACATCATGAACCAACCGAGCCTGATACCACCGAGTCTGGATGAAATAATCCCAGAAGGGCACATCGTAAGGGTAGTGAACGAAGCGATAGATCAGATAGACATAGACAAGCTGATCCAAAAATATAAAGGGGGAGGGACGAGCAGTTACCATCCGCGGATGATGCTGAAAGTACTGGTGTATGCATACACACAGCGGATTTACACATCGCGACAGATCGCGAAAGGATTGAGAGAAAACATTCAATTCATGTGGATCAGTGGGCGGAACACGCCGGATTTTCGGACGATCAACCGGTTCAGGGGGAGCCGAATGAGAGGAGTGATTGAGGATGTATTTGGGCAGGTGGTGCAACTGTTGAGAGAGATGGGATTGATCCGGCTGGAGAACTATTTTGTAGACGGGACAAAAATAGAAGCAGACGCGAACAAACATCGAGTAATATGGGCTAAGCGGACAGCGGGATATAAGAGCAAGTTGGAGCAGAAGATCCATGAGTTATTTGAAGAAATAGAAGCCGTCAATGAAGCCGAAGAAGAAGAATATGGGGACAAAGACCTGGAAGAGATGGGAAATGGCGGCCCGATAAATAGCGAACTGATCCGGGAACGGATGAAAGAGGTAAACGAACGGTTGAAGAGGGAACCGGGGAACAAAGAATTGAAAGCGGCGGAGAAGAAATTAAAGAAGGATTATCTGCCGCGAATGGAGAAATACGAAGAACAGGAAAAGACCCTGGCAGGGCGAAGCAGCTATGCCAAAGCTGATCCAGATGCCACGTGTTTTCGCATGAAAGAGGATCGGGGTTCCGAGAAGCCGTTACCATTACCGGCCTACAACGTTCAATGTGGCACAGAGAACCAGTTTATTGTTGGCTTCAGCTTGCACCAACGGGCAGGAGATACGGCCTGTTTCATTCCACATATGGAGCACATTCAGGCGAACCTGGGCATCCTGCCAGTTCGAGTAGTTGCCGACGCGGGATATGGAAGTGAGGAGAATTATGCTTATTTGGAGAAGAACCAGCTCGAAAATTATGTAAAACACAATCTATTTCACAAAGAGACAACCCGAAAATATCGGAACAATCCATTCGTAACCGGGAATCTTCCGTATGATCCGCAGACAGATAGTTTCCATTGCCCTGGACAAAAACAATTGACATTTCTTTACACAAAAAAGGTCAAAACAGATAATGGGTATCTAAGTCAGCGCAAGGTGTATGGGTGCGAAGATTGTTCCGGGTGCCCATTTCGACCAAAATGTTTCAAAGCAAGAGGCAACCGAAAGATCACAGTCAATCCCCAACTGGATGCCTATCGAGCTCAGGCAAATCTGAACTTGCGTTCGGAAGATGGTATTCGCTTGCGTGTTCAACGCAATACGGATGTAGAGGCTGTTTTTGGCATAATCAAGCACAACCGAAGGTTCCGGAGATTTCATCTCCGCGGGTTGGATAAGGTGAGTACCGAATGGGGACTGGTCTGCATTGCCCATAATATATGCAAAATGGCGGTCAGATAGCCGCCATTTTTTTGTCTCATTTTTGGGGAACGATTCTAGATTAGTTTTGAGTCGTCCTCTCGCCCGTTTTGTGTGTTTATTCCATGAAAACAGAAACGCCGGCCAAGTCATAACATACCCGGCGAGGATTACCAGATCAATGATGACGCCCACCACTAGCCTGGGGTGCCAGTACAGGACGAGGAATATCAACGATGACCCTGCGCCGTAGAGGGCCAGATCATACTAGAAGACTGACAGGACGAGCATACCCTGCAACCCCAGCCCGGCTAGCACGAAGCAGATCAACTTTAATATCCATAACCCCAACCGATGTTGACAGTATTTTCTGGGGCAACACACATGCGCATAATTGGCTGTCAGAATGGGTCAACACCTGGATAGTTTTTTTGCTCACACCCCCTCTATACCCCTATGCTCACTCCACTCCTCCCACATCCCCTATATATCCCCTCAAATTTTGTGGTTTTTTTTCTGTGCTTTAACGGTTAGCATCCTGTTTTATAATGGTTGTGCCAGTGGGAAAATGATGCAGCAATTCCTGATTTATTCAGGTCAACGTAGAAAGGGTGGGTATTCCTATGCTGGAAGAAGTTGTATTTCGTATTCGTTACAAGCGTATTAGACTGTTTGAGGCTATAAAAGCGTTTCAATTCCCGATCATCCTTGGAATATCTACAAGAGTTGGATACAGCTTATGGATGGCTTTGATTTGGTATATGGTGGATGGTTATTTCCCTCTTACCGAGAAGGCCTTACACGAAACCTATTATCAGTTATCGAGAAGCACGACTCTTCTTGGGCGATCATTTATTGATGTCTGGTTGCGGTGGGATGCCGTTCACTATATGAATATCGCTGAGTTAGGCTATCAGGGAGTTGGAAAAGAGGAAACCGTATTCTTCCCCCTCTATCCGTATACGGTAGGGTTTCTTTCCCACATAACATCCATCAACGTGACGCTGGTAGGAATTTTGGTTTCGTCTTTCTTTACAATCCTAGCGCTGATCTGCCTTTATGATCTTGTCTTGCTACAGTTCAAAGACGAGAACCTGTCGAAACTCTCAACTCTCTTATTCGCCCTGTATCCCACATCGTTTTTCTTGCACGCTCCATTCACAGACGCCATGTTTATGTTCTTTACCATATCTTCAATCCTGATGATGGAGAAACGGGAATATATGGCGGCTGGAATCCTCGGTTGTCTCGCTGGTCTTACAAGAGCGCAGGGAGCCTTGTTGCTTATACCTATGTTTGTTTACTTCATTCAAGATTATTGGATAGACAAAAACCTATTCAGTGGAGCCGGATTATTGCAATGGCGCTCATTCCCCTTGGGACTTGTGCTTATATCCTTTGGAGAGTTTATTGCGGCGCTCCAGATATTATTACAAGTTACAAACACTTTTCCGGTGTAATCTTCCAGGGACCCTTTACCAATCTAATCAAAAGCGCATTGGTTATTCCGCGAGATCCATCCTATAGCAGAATTACCGAAGTGATTTCTGCGGTTCTATTTCTAGCCATACTCATCTGGATGTTTTCAAAGAAAGAATTCCGCAAACATATTGGGATCATGCTGTATTGTGCTACCACCTGGATATTGATCATTTCGAAATCAGGAGTGTCTGGTTATGGGTTACAGTGTGTAAATCGTTATGTGATTCATATATTTTTCGCCTTTGTTGGTTTGGCTTTTTTGATTAAAGATCTTCCGGTCAGAGTAAAAAAGTTTACGAAGATTGGCTTGATCCTCTTTAATTTGATAAATTTAATGTTGTATTCATTCTGGATTTTCATTGGGTAATCACAGTAATTGTTCTTCAGAATAATCCTTATATAACTAATAAATTCGTTCAGTCTGAAGAGCAAAATTTGATAAACCATTTCCAGTATCAATAGCTTTGATATTGGAAATTCTCTTTTTTAAACTAATTACAGGAATGCCTTGAGACAGCCCCACTTTCTCAATATTCATACCTAATTTTGACGTCCCATAGAGATAAATATAAGGAGCAATAATGTCATCTTTTTCTGACCAAATATGATGTTTCATTTTCCCTCCTGAATTGTCTTAATTATACAATAGAGACAATTATCAGGTTTAATTTGTCTGCGATCATCCGATCAATTTTTCCCATCGCGTACTCCCCCAGTTGACTCACCGGAAGCCACTCTAACCCGTCACTTGCCAGAGGACGGGGCTCACCACTGACAATCTCGCACTCAAACGCGTGCAACACCACCTTAAAATGTGAATAGGCGTGACGGAACACACCCACTTCGTTACCCACACTCACTTCAATATCCAACTCCTCGCGCAGTTCGCGCGCCAGGCACTCTGGCAGGGTTTCATCGGGCTCCTGCTTGCCGCCGGGAAACTCCCACAGGCCGCCCAGCAGGCCATCAGCGGGGCGTTTGGTCAGCAAAACCGTATGTCCGCGACGCAGCACGCCGGCCGTCACCGTGAGGGTGGGGACGGGGGCTTTCTTCACCTTTACCGGAAAGTCCGCCTGCCTGTTCTGTTTGAATGCTTCGCAGCAGGCCGTCAGCGGGCATTCGGCGCAGCGCGGCTTCTTTGGCAGGCAGACCTGATTGCTCAGATCCATCAATGCCTGGTTGAAGTCACCCGCGCGGCCGGGGGGTAATAAGGCGCGGGCGGTATCTTTCAGCCGGTTCACGCCTTTGGGTGTCCGCGGATCCTCTTCCAGGGCGGTGACGCGTGCCAGCACTCGGCGCAGGTTGCCATCCAGTGCGGGCTCGTCGGCCCCGAAAGCCAGCGAAGCCACGGCCGCGGCAGTATAGTCACCGATGCCCGGCAGCGCGCGAAGCTCGTCAACCGATGAGGGGATATACCCCGCGTGGTTCGTCACAATGACTCGGGCGGTTTGATGCAGATTGCGCGCCCGCGCGTAATAACCCAGTCCTTCCCATGCTTTGAGAACGGCCTCCAGCGGAGCTTCTGCCAGCGCCTGTATGTTGGGGAACTGCGCCATCCAGCGCAGATAATACGGGATGACCGTCTCAACGCGCGTTTGCTGGGCCATATACTCTGAAACCAGTATGGCGTACGGGTCCGGCGAACCGCGCCAGGGAAGGCCGCGGCCGTGCTTCGCGTACCAGTCCAGCAAGCGGCCGGTAAAAGTCCCGTCAGTCATCATGAAAAATCAAAATTGAAAACCGCCGCGGGCGGTCACGATCTTCTGTTTGTAGTTCTTCACGTAATTTTGCAGGTTATTGTTCAGGTCGCGCCATTCGGCGGACTTTAACACCTGCCGGGCTTCTTTTACATCTGGCAGCATCGCGCTGACCATGATCTGCGGAGATGTGCCATAGACCGTGGCCCAGGCGTCCGATAATTCAAAACCCATGCGCTGTACGCCGGGTATGAACTCGCGGACAACGAATTCGAAATAATCCTGTTCCTGTTCCGCTGATATGTCCCAGGTCATGATCAGTTTAACAGACACACCTGCCTCTAATTTCGCTGGTAGTCCAGCACTACAACTTTGGTCTCCTCGGGCAAATTGCTGCCTGATTTGACGACGAATGACGGCTGCGGCTCGGGTTCTTTGTCGATACCCATAGTTTTCAGGAAATCCGTCAGCGGTTTTAACTTCATTTTGGAAGCCGGCGTATGGTACATCATGGGAATGATGATGTTGGGTTCAAGCAGGCTGATTATTTCCGAAAGTTTCTCGGGGGCGCAGGTTCCGCCCACGGGGACCAGGGCGATCTTCACATTGCCCAGAGCTTCTACTTCTGCCTGTGTGGGTACCCGATTGATGTTTCCCAGATGAGCCACCGTAATATTATTGTAATCAAAAACAAAAAGCGTGTTACGCGGATCCGCCTCTTTTTTTGTGTGGCCGTTGGTCTGCACGCCGGTGATGAACACACTGCCGATCTCAAATTCACCCGGACCGGTTATGGTATACGGATCGCCTTTGACAGACGCGATGTTGTTATGTCCCGGGGTATTTTGACTGATCGTCAGAATATCGGCTTTCAGTTTTAACGGTTCATAACCGGTCTCTTTTGAATCGAACGGATCAGTGACTACAGTTGCCAGTCCGCGTTCCGTAAGGCGGAAACAGGCATGACCAAACCAGGTAATTTCCATGAAGCCTCCAGTTACGGAGCTAATTATACTTGATAGGATTACTGTTCTTCAATCAGAAAGCCAGAGATCAGCCAGTTGCGGTTTTCACGCGCCAGAG
Source organism: Leptolinea sp. HRD-7 (assembly GCA_024363285.1). GTDB lineage: Bacteria > Chloroflexota > Anaerolineae > Anaerolineales > Anaerolineaceae > Leptolinea. The sequence continues at coordinate 2,018,244 of AP024710.1, forward strand.
CCAGGTTGATCACCGCCCGGCGGCCGCGGGTGAGATTACCGGTGCCTTCTACTTCACCGTTGTTGCCCTTCATGCGGAACAGGTTTAGCTTCCATTCCACAGGGATGGCGTCACGGTGGGCGATGGCTTCGCGGAGCCCGTCAACGCTGCCCAGTTCGTTCTTGAACGCGGAACTGCAAAGACTGAAAGCTGTATCATAATCATCGGTTTTGACGGCAGCCAGGAATTTCTCAGAAGTGGCAGCCAGTTCTCGCGTGATGAATGCGTTGAATGCGCCGCTAAAGTACCCCCAGGCTAGAAAAACGGCTGCCAACCCGATAATTAGAAGGATAAACACCTTTTTAAATTTTTGCTTCATATCGAAGTATATTTTATCCATTTTTGATGAAGAATAGGGGAACGGAATTGAAAAAATCAGGTAAAATAGGGAAACGTCAAAGATGCGGTAAACATGTTGACGGCGGCGTGCAAGGTTGTTACACTGGAAATTGCTCTGTTTGATGCGGAGAAATACCTTGCCTTCCGAAACAGGCTTTGGTATAATCCGTCCGCTTGACCATTATGAAGCTTAACAATCAAGCCGCCGACGTAGCTCAATCGGCAGAGCAACCGCCTTGTAAGTGGTAGGTTATGGGTTCGATTCCCATCGTCGGCTCAGTTGCAGGTTGGTGAGTGAGATTGAACTTGAAAGAGCGCGATCTCACTTGCGAGCTGGCAACGGCTCAAATTAGGGCAGTTACCCAAGTGGCCAACGGGGACTGACTGTAAATCAGTTGGCGACACGCCTTCGGAGGTTCGAATCCTTCACTGCCCACTGGTCTTCCTTTGACCAGATTTGAGACCAAACGGTCGGCAAGCCCTCATAGCTCAGTAGGTAGAGCACGTTCTTGGTAAGAACGGGGTCATGGGTTCAAATCCCATTGAGGGCTCAAGCTGCCGCAAGTAACGAATATCTGACACTTGGATGTTTGAAGGAGATTGAAACATGGCGAAGCAGAAATTTGACCGATCTAAACCGCATGTGAATGTTGGTACCATGGGTCACATTGACCATGGCAAAACCACCTTGACCGCGGCCATTACCAAGTATTGTGGTTTTCTGGGCAAAGCGGATTTCCGCGCGTACGATCAGATCGATAACGCGCCGGAAGAAAAAGCTCGCGGTATTACGATCAACATCGCGCATGTTGAGTACGAGACCGAATCACGTCACTATGCCCATGTAGACATGCCGGGTCACCGTGACTACATCAAAAACATGATCACCGGCGCGGCGCAGGTAGACGGAGCTATTCTCGTAGTGGCAGCTCCCGACGGCCCGATGCCCCAGACCAAAGAACACGTTCTGCTGGCCTACCAGGTGGAAGTTCCCAGCATCGTGGTGTTCCTGAACAAAATCGATCAGATGGGCGATCCCGAATTGCTCGAACTGGTTGAAATGGAACTGCGCGAAATGCTGAACGAATACAAATACCCGGGCGATACCACCCCGATCGTGCGCGGTTCGGCTTTGAAGGCGCTGGAAAGCCCCTCGACCGACCCGAACGCTCCGGAATACGCCTGTATCAAAGAACTGCTGCGCGTAGTTGACGAGTACATTCCCACACCTGAGCGCGCCCTGGACAAACCGTTCATGATGCCGGTGGAAGATGTGTTCTCGATCAAAGGCCGCGGCACCGTGGTGACCGGTCGTGTGGATCGCGGCAAGATCAAAGTGGGCGATCCGGTTGAAATCGTGGGTCTGCAGGAAAAGAGCAAGAACTCGGTCGTGACCGGTGTGGAAATGTTCCACAAGCTGCTGGACGAAGGTCAGGCTGGAGACAACCTGGGTCTGTTATTGCGCGGTATTGAGCGCAATGACGTGGAACGCGGTATGGTTATCGCCAAACCGGGCAGCATCACCCCGCACACCAAGTTCAACGCGGAAGTGTACGTATTGAAGAAAGAAGAAGGCGGCCGTCACAAAGCGTTCTTCAGCGGCTACCGCCCGCAGTTCTACATCCGGACCATGGACGTGACCGGCAACATCAAACTGCCGGATGGCGTAGAAATGGTTATGCCGGGAGACAACGTGAACATGGAAGTCGAGCTGATCATTCCGGTCGCGTTGGAACAGGGTTCTAAATTCGCCATTCGCGAAGGCGGTCTGACCGTCGGCGCGGGTGTCATCACTAAGATTATCGCGTAGTGAAGTGAAAGGAATACGGCCTGAAGAGCAGGCCGGGGTATAACCATGGCATCTAAAAAGAAAGACATTCGACCGGTAATTACCTTCGCTTGCACCGAATGCAAGGAACGGAATTACACCTCCGAGAAGAACCGTCGTAACGATCCGACCCGGATGGAAATCAATAAATATTGCTCGCGCTGCCGCAAACATACATTGCACAAAGAATCAAAGTAGCGTGGGTGACAGCAGGCCAGCCGGGCGTTGAAGTAAGGAACGTCCGGCAGACTGCATAGGCCAGTGGCTCAATTGGCAGAGCACCGCTCTCCAAAAGCGGGGGTTGTGGGTTCGATTCCTACCTGGCCTGCCTGATGTGGCAGGGCGCCGTCCACAGGACGGCGCTTTGTTACGAGAGAAAACGATTTGAGGAGTGACGCGTGGCCGATAAAAATGATAAAGTAAAGCAGCCCAATGCTATTCAGCGGTGGTATCGCGAGACGATGGGCGAGCTTCGCAAGGTCTCCTGGCCCACACGTCAGGAAGCGCAGCGTTTGACCGGAATCGTAGTGGCTGTTATGGTCGCTATGAGCTTGCTTCTGGGTCTTCTGGATTTTATTTTTTCCAGTTTGGTCAAGCTTATCCTTTCCTGAACGATTGACTGGCCGCTCTGGTCGTAGGAGTTTGAATGGAATTTCAAGACGAAATTGAACGGGACGACAGCGAGGATTTGAATACCCCCGCGCCGGAACCAGTTGAAAAACGTTCCCGTCCGGCGGAATCTTCCGCTTCGTCAAAAGATATAGACGAAGAAAGCGGGCAGATCACACCCAGTGATACCCGTAACTGGTATGTAATTCATTGCTATTCCGGTTATGAGAACAAAGTTCGTCATAACCTGGAACAGCGTATTGAAACCATGGATATGAAGGAAATGATCTTTGACGTCGTTATTCCGACACAGGAAGAGATCGAAGTCAAAGATGGTAAGCGCCGCACCGTAGAACGCCATGTGTTCCCCGGTTACGTGCTTGTCAACATGATCCTCACAGAAGAATCATGGTATGTGGTGCGCAACACCCCGGGAGTCACCGGATTTGTCGGCATGGGAAATCAACCCACAGCCCTGCGCCCGGAAGAAGTAAGCCAGATATTGCGGCGTATGGAAGCCGAAGCTCCCCATATCAAGGTTTCCTTCAAAATTGGTGAGCGCGTGCGTATTGTGGACGGTCCTTTCAACGACTTCCGTGGAAGCGTATCTGAAATTGACCAGAACCGCAATAAAGTTCGCGTGATGGTTAACTTTTTTGGGCGGGAAACTCCGGTTGAATTGGACTTCCTGCAGGTTGAAAAGGCATAAACAGGTCAAAAGACCTGAGCGTGTGGGAGGGTGTCTCCCGTTTTATCACCCGTTATAACCACAAAGGAGTGAAACTGTGGCAAAGAAATTAAAAGCAATTGTCCGTCTTCAGATCGCAGCCGGTAAAGCTAATCCGGCGCCTCCCATTGGTCCTGCTCTGGCCGGTCATGGGATTAACATTATGGCTTTCTGCAAGGAATACAACGCCCGTACGTCTAACAAAGCTGGCGAAATTATTCCTGCCGAAATCACCATTTACACCGATGGCTCGTTCTCTTTCGTTCTGAAAACACCTCCTGCCGGTGTTTTGCTGCGTAAAGCAGCCGGAATTGAAAAAGGCTCCGGCGTTCCCAACCGTGAAAAAGTTGGAAAAGTAACCCGCGGCCAGATTCGGGAAATTGCCGAATTGAAATTCAAAGATATGAATGCCAACGATATTGATGGAGCCATTAAACAGATCGAAGGCACCGCCCGCAATATGGGCTTGAATATTGTTGACTAAGAAATAGTGGGAGGGTGGCATTTGCCACCCGCTGGTACCACAAAGGAGAAATAATGGCCAAACATGGTAAGAAGTATAACGAAGCTGTAAAAAAAATTGACAGCACCAGGTTCTACTCTCCGGCTGAAGCTGTTGCTCTGGTAAAAGAGACCAGCACATCCAAATTTGATGGAACAATGGAAATTCACATGCGCATGGGTCTTGATCCCCGCCAGGCCGATCAAATGATCCGCGACGTAGTTGTTCTGCCCAATGGACTGGGCAAAACCGTGCGTGTTCTGGTATTCGCCCAGGGTGAGGCTGTTGCCAAAGCTACAGAGGGCGGCGCCGACGTGATTGCGGATTCCGATGAATGGATTAACAAAATTGCCGGTGGTTGGACCGAATTTGATGTAGCCATCGCTACCCCTGATATGATGGGCAAAGCCGGTCGCCTCGGTCGTGTGCTCGGTCCACGCGGTTTGATGCCAAACCCGAAAGCCGGCACAGTTGTTAACGCGGAAGATCTTCCCCGTGTGATCAACGAAGCCAAAGCCGGTCGTGTTGAATTCCGCCTCGACAAAACCGCCAACATACATGTTCCGTTAGGAAAGATCTCATTCTCTACTGAAAAACTGGTTGAGAATCTGGCCGCCTTTATGGAAGCCGTGAAAAAAGCCAAACCGTCTGCTGCCAAAGGTTCATACATCAAACATATTACACTGGCTTCAACAATGGGACCTGGTGTAAAAGTCGATGTCAACCAGGCTCAATCAATGGGTTCAAGAGAGTAATGAATCGGGTATAATCAATACCGGATACGAAAATTGAATTCTTCTTCACTGAAGAAAGCTGGTGCCGAGCGTTCGGCTTAATATCCTGCCGAGGTGGAGACATTCGAATAAATCAGATTTTTTCCGTCTGTACTGTGAATGTCTTTGCCAGAGCATTATTTGGCAAAGACATTTTTTCATTCTGAGACGAAAGGAGGTGACATTCATTGGCATTCTCTAAAAAACAAAAATCCAAAATGTTATCTGATTATGAAACCTGGTTGGGTAAAAGCCAGGCAGTCTTCATGCTTGAATACAAAAAGATGACCATGAAAGATATCGATGCCTTCCGCGCGAAAGTGCGTGAAACCGGCAGCGAAGCTCATGTTGTCAAAAACACGTTAATGCAGTTGGCTATGACCAATGCCGGCTACAAAGATGTGACGAAGGCTGAAGGTACATTGTTGGTAGGGTTCGCGTATTCAGACGCTCCCGCCCTGGCAAAAGTGTTTGCGGAAGCTTCCAAGAACTCTGAGACCTTCAAATTGCGCGGTGGTTATCTGGATAAACAACTTCTGGGCGTTGAACAGGTGACGGCTTTGGCTGATCTTCCGCCACTTCCCGTTATGCGCGCAACCCTTCTGGGCGTACTGCAGGCTCCTGCCTCCAAACTCGTCCGCACACTGGCAGAACCCGCTCGATCGCTGGCTTCTGTTGTCAAAGCATATTCTGATCAGGGCGCTGCACAGGCTGCCTGAGTCGCAACTTTCAATAATTAATCTGTAAGGAGATTTTTAAAATGGCTGATTTAGCTAAACTTGTTGATGAACTGAGCGCTCTTTCCGTTCTGGAAGCCGCTGAGTTAGTTAAAGCCCTTGAAGAGAAGTGGGGCGTTTCTGCCGCCGCTCCTGTTGCTGTTGCTGCTGTTGCCGGAAGCGCCCCCGCTGCCGCTGCCGAAGCTGCTGAAGAAAAAACAGAATTCGACGTCGTTTTGAAAGACGCCGGCCCCAAGAAGATCGAAGTCATCAAAGTCATCCGCACCCTGACCTCCCTGGGTCTCGTCGAAGCCAAAACCATGGCCGAAACAGCCGGTTCCAAAGTTCTCTCCGGTGTTTCAAAACAGGTTGCTGCCGATGCCAAGAGCAAACTCGAGGCCGCCGGTGGTGTAGTCGAATTAGCCTAAGGGCTGACTCAACAAACAAAACAGGGCTCTTTATAAAGAGCCCTGTTTTTATTATATGATTTGTTTAATACATTACACTGCAACCGACCGAACCTGACGGATAACCATCACAACCTTGCCCATTATACGCAGGGAAGAGGGATTATCGATAAGGATGGGCTTCATAGATGGATTGGCTGGCTGCAGGCGAACCCGGTTGTTCTCTTTGTAGAAATATTTCAGGGTAGTGGAGTTCTCGTCATCCAACCAGACGGCAACCATATCGCCATTGTCGGCATTTTGAGTTTGTTTCATCACAACAATGTCACCATCATTTACCATAGCATCGATCATTGAGTCGCCGTCGACTTCGAGGGCAAAGAGTTCGCTGATCTTTTCTTTTGGAGGAAGCAGGCTGCGGGCTATTTCCACAGAGGATTCGGGATCAAAGTAAGCCATGTCAGAGGGAGGCATTGGCAAAGGTGCACTGGCCACAATACGGCCAAATAGCGGGATGCGTAACACATCACTTAACGATGACATGGAATTCTGCCCGTGAAGGATCTCGGGATTAAGAGAAGGACCGCTATCTTCGGGATACACCGGTTTGAACACACGGATGCTGCGAGAAACGCGTCCGTCGCGAGCGATATAGCCTTCTTGTTCAAGGTAGGTCAGGTAATAATCAACCAGTGAAGTAGACTTCACTCCGATACTTTCACCGATCTGCCGGATGGAAGGAGAATAGCTATTCTTTTCCACAAAAGTTGTCAAGAATTCCATAATCTTTCTATGGCGGTCACTGAGACCTACTGTCTTTCTTGGCATAGCACAATCCTCCTATTGAAATCCGTATAGAAATACTATACCAGAACAACCGTTCAACTGTCAAGTAGGAAATCTGTGCTATGTAAAATGTTCTACATTAAGGCTATAAGAAAATTGAATCCATAGCCCGCGATTATTGAGCCTACCCAAAGGGTGGTAACCACAATGGCAACAACACGCCATCGGGCGATGGTCAGCATACCGGTGACCGCGCCAAGGGATGTTCCCGCGCCGGTGATGAGAAAAGCCATGGCTGCGCCCGGGTTCATCCCGCCCTGGATCAATGAACTGACCAGCGGCAGTGATCCTTCGCTGTTTATATAGAAAGGAATGCCAATGGTTGCGGCGAGAGGAACGCTGTATAAATTCCCGGAGCCAAACAGTACTTTGATCCAGGCTTCCGGAATAAGGCCATTTAAGAAATATCCGATAAAGGCAAATCCGAGAAACATGATCAATAGTTGTCTGGATGCCGAAAATACTTCCACGAAGAACCGTTTGAGCGTTGCCGCTTCTTTCGAAAGCTGTGTATCGGAACTTCTGCAGCCACAGGATGAAATCGAAGAATCCTTTTCGTATGCTTCCTGGGGTTCAAATTTGCTGCAGGAACAGAGGTCTCCGGTTGTTGCATTTTTTTCGGGAGTACGGTCAACCATCGTTTCTATATTGGACGGACCGCAATCACAGGCAGGCGCGGCCGCAAAAGCCAGTTCTGGCGAACGGAATAACCCGGTGTTTCCATTGACCAGATTGGAAACGGGTTCTTCCTGCACAGCCGGTTTGAAAGTATTTAAGCGATTCTGGTTCTTCAACCAGCCGTGCCGCTCAAAGAATTCTGCGGCGGTGCCGCCGGCCAAGCCAAGAAAAATCGACATGATGAAGTAGTAGATCGCAAATGGCCAGCCAAACAGACCGGCGCTGTAGACGATACCCTCTGGAGACGAGAGCGGCGAGGCTACCATGAACGCCACAATGGGCGCCCAGGGGATCATACTGGCCATCATTCCCAGTACCACAGCGGTTGTGCCGCAGGAGCATAATGGAGTTCCCACAGCGGCGGCAGTGGCCGTGACCACTCCCGCCTTTTTATTACGGATCAGGAATGCTGAAATCTTAGCCTGGTTCGTATACAGTTTCAATGCGGCGGCGATCACCACGCTGACGAGCAGATACGGCCAGTTGTGTGTGAGCGAGATCCACACTTTGCCGGCGGATTCGGCGATCAATACTGTTATTGCGTCCATAAAAATTCTCCTTGATGAATGTGTGTCTATTTCATAGACGCACCAAAAAGGAAATGGACGCAGATATTGTTATATTCTCTTACAGATACAACAGCAGTCGTAGTATTCCATGACAATTCCCTGGCTGTCAAATTCAAAATGACAGCACGCCAGCATAATCTCACGAACCATGGCGCGGCTGCGTTGAACGCGTGATTTCATGCCGGATACCGAAATTCCCAATTCCTTTGCCGCATCCTGTTGACTCATGCCACGGTAATCAACCATCTCAATGGCCTGGCGGTATATCTGTGGCAGAGAACTGACGATATCATGAACATAAAGGGTGATTTCTGAGGACGGATCGTCGCTGTTGTGGTCATCATAGGTGGGCAGGGACTCATCCAGAGGAACCTTGCCGGGTTGTCGGTAATAGTCAGATATGCAGTTCCGTGTAATTTGAAATACCCAGCTTTCCAGTTTTTCTGAATCGCGGATAGATTCAAGACCGGAATGGATTTTGACGAAAGTTGTTTGCAATATATCCTGCGCGTCATCGGGATTGTTGACCCGGCTGAGTATGAATCGAAGCAACCGGTCATGCATTTCTTCCCACAACGACCGGAGTACATCATCACGAAATTCTTTACAACATATTTCCACAGGCAAAAATTATACCGATTTTTTATGGAAAACTATCCGCGAATTATGGTATACTCCCCTATAGTATAATGGTTGAGAGAGGTGATTATGCCACTTTATGAGTATATTTGTCAGGAATGTAATAACCGGTTTGAGAAACGGGTAAGTTTTTCTGAAGCTGATGACGACCAGGAATGCCCGGTTTGCGGAAGTTCCCGAAGTAAGAAACAAATTTCTCTATTTGCTTCTACTAATGGCACTGGCTCCGGAAACGTATCTTCTTCTTCAAGTTGTGGTGGAAGCGGACGATTTACCTGAGCGGGTTAATAAATTCACGGCCGTGTGCCGGGAGCCCCAATAATAATGAAAAATGATCAAACGAAATTGGAAATGAAGAGAAGGCTGCGTCGACTGGAAGGACAGATCCGCGGCATAGAATCGATGCTAGATGATAGCCGAGATTGTAAGGAAATTGTCCAACAAATGCTTTCGGTGCGGGCGGCAGTTCAATCTGCCAATATGTTCTTCATCCGGGAGTATTTTGATAGTTGTATGGCACCAGACGAAGAAATGGATTTAGTATCAGCCCGTCAAAAAATGGATGAAATTGTTACCATGTTATCCAAAGCATCTTAGGCGAAGGAGAAACGTATGAGTTCTGCACAGGTCAAATGGATTGGTGGAAAACGGTTTGTGGGAATAGATTCTACAAACCATTCGGTTGTGCTTTCGTCAACAGACGAAGGTGTGGGGATGAAGCCTTCAGAACTACTCTTGGTCGCACTGGCATCCTGCAGTTCAGTCGATGTGGTGGAGATCATGACCAAAAAGAGGCAACCCTTGGATCTATTAGAAGTGTCAATAAATGCCGAACAGGATTCCGATCCGCCATGGACATTCCGGAAGATACATATGATATACCGGGTGAAAGGCAAGGGCATCCAGGAAAAAGACATTGCCCAGGCGATTGAGCTCTCGCACACAAAATATTGCTCTGTTGCCAGCACCATCAGCGGTGTGGCAGAAATCACCACATCTTTTGAGATCGTGCCGGAAAGCTGACTAACTTCAGGTTATAATTTCATTCCGGAGGGAAATCACCCTCCGGAATTTTTATTTTTCAGGGAGTCTGCCATGGCTGTGCAAGGTGTCATCGATCGTTACCGTCCTTTTTTGAACATTCCGGATCACACTCAAACTGTGACCCTGTTGGAAGGCAGCACTCCCCTGATACCTGTACCTCGAATCGCGGAAGAACTGGGTAAAGGCTGCAAAGTGTGGATCAAGTTCGAAGGACTGAACCCCACCGGCTCTTTCAAAGACCGCGGCATGACCGTTGCCATCAGCGAAGCTGTGGGACGCGGCGCGAAAGCAGTTATCTGCGCCTCCACAGGCAATACAGCGGCTTCTGCTGCCGCTTACGCGGCACGCAGCGGGTTACGCGCTATAGTGTTGATCCCAAAAGGCAAAGTGGCGGCCGGCAAGCTGGCCGGCGCGGTTGCGTACGGAGCGGATGTCTTTCAGATTGACGGCTCGTTTGATGACGCTCTCACCCTGGTGGTGGAGATCTCCAACCGCACGCCCATCGCGCTGGTCAATTCATTGAACCCGTACCGTATCGAAGGTCAAAAAACGGCTTCGTTTGAAATATGTGATGAACTGGGGTTTGCCCCTGACTGGTTATGCCTGCCGGTGGGTAACGCGGGCAACATCACCTCATACTGGAAAGGTTTCAAGGAATACAATGAACTGAAGGGAATCCCCAAGCCTCGCATACTGGGTGTACAGGCAGAAGGCGCCGCGCCTCTGGTGCTGGGTCACCCGGTGGAAAACCCCGAAACCCTGGCTACAGCCATCCGTATCGGCAAGCCGGCGCGGGGTGAAGAAGCCCTTCAGGCGGCAGAAGAATCCAAAGGCCAGATCATGGCTGTTTCTGATGATGAGATCCTCGCGGCACAGCGCAAGCTGGCAGCCAGCGGAGTCTGGGTGGAACCGGCTTCCGCGGCCGGTTTGGCTGGATTGCTACATGAAGTGAAAGCCGGCCGCTTCAATGCTGACGGCAAGCGCATCACCATTGTGTGCACCGGACACGGTATGAAAGATCCCGACATCATCGCGAAAAGTATGCCCGCACCCCGGCTCATCCCCGCAAAGGCGGACGACCTCGAAGCGGCCATTATGGGGGAAAAATAAATGAGCGACGAAATTCCTTCGATCCAGATCAGAGTCCCGGCTACCAGCGCAAACCTGGGAGCCGGGTTTGATTGTCTGGCTGTGGCTTTCAATCTATGGAACCAGGCCAACATCGAATTTTCCGGGAAGGGATACCGGGTGCGGGTTCGGGGTGAAGGTGAAGGCATTCTCCCCGAAGATGAGGCCAACCTGATCGTCAAGGCATTTCTATTTACCCTCGAAAGACTGGGTATTAAGGCTCCCAAGGGTGTCTTGTTCGACTGTGAAAATCATATCCCAATGGGTTCTGGAATGGGGTCCAGTGCAGCGGCTGTGTTGATCGGTGTGATTGCTGCCACTACGCTTAACACGGAATTTGAAAACAAAGACACCTGGCTGCAGATTTCAGCAGAGTTGGAAGGCCACGCCGATAACGTGGGTGCGGCTATTTTCGGCGGATTGGTGGCTGTTCGCAAGAGCTGCGGCATGTATAAAGCTTTGCTGTTCGATCTACAACCGGATAATGCTGTTCTACTGCTTCCGGCGGTTGACCTTTCTACACAAGCGGCCCGTAAGGCATTGCCAAAAACTGTCAGTATGGCAGACGCGGTGGCAAATATCTCCCGGGTTCCGGCGATTCTGGAAGGCTTTCGTCAGGGTGATGTTGACCTGCTGCGCGATGGGATGATCGACTGCCTGCACCAGCCTTACCGCCTGCCCCTGATACCCGGCGCGGCTGAAGCCATTGTAGCGGCCAATACGAGCGGGGCAGCCGCGGCTCTTTCAGGCGCTGGACCCAGCGTGGTGGCATTCCTGCCGGCTGACGGCGATGTTACCGCAGACGCTATGGGTAGTTGCTTTGAAGCCGCCGGATTGTCATACCGGGTATTTCACCTGGAGATGATCAACCGCGGGGCACAGGTTACGCGACTGTAAACCGATTATTTCAGCAGGCGCGCCAGCAGGTTCAGAACTACGGTCAACACAATACTGAGTACTATGCTGGCAAGAATCGGGAACACGCAGGTCACACCGTTACCTTGCCAGCGGATAGTGCCCGGAAGATCAGTCATACCAAATTTTCCGGCGGCGTATACCAAACCGCCAATAACCAATAGCGATATGCCGGCAATAACGATCCAACGGCCGATTTGCATTAGATCAAACATAACCGGATTATACGATCATTGATGGTTTTAGGAAAAGAAAAAGCGTACTGCCAATGTACTGACAGTACGCTTTTTGTAATTATTCAACTATTATTTCTTAAAGATCTGAGCCACCCAATCGTCGATCTGTAATTTTTCGATTGGAGTGAGACCTTTAGCGATAGCAGCGGCTTCAATGCCGGCCGCCTGTTCGGCCAGAATTCCGGAGAGGATGATCGTACCGTCCGGAGAGACAAGGTCGGCCAGGCCGGCGTCAAAAAGCCGGATGATCACCGGGGCCAGAATATTGGCCACTACCAGCGGTGCGTGTTTACGCGAGAATAACCCATTCTTTACCTCTGTGACAGAACCCAGCCCGGTTTCGATCTTTTCCAGCACGCCGTTGGCTGTTGCGTTCTCTTTTGTAGAAACCACGGAGGCATTATCAATATCCACAGCGAGGATCTCTCCGGAACCGAGCAGCGCGGCGGCAATGGAAAGGATGCCCGAACCGCAGCCTACGTCGATCACATTCTGTCCCGGTTTAAGGTAGGTTTCGATGGCCTGCATGCAAAGCCGGGTTGTGGGGTGCGTGCCGGTGCCAAAAGCCATACTGGGATCAATGCGAACGGCAATCCGATCGGGATATTCGCTTTCAAGCCAGGCTGGAAGAACCAGCAGCTTTTTTCCAATAGGAATGGGTTTGTAATGCTCTTTCCACGCGGCCATCCAGTTTTCATCTTTGATGTAGCGAAAATCCAGCGCGGGCAGCGGATGTATCTGTCCGAGATGCCAGAGAGCTTCTTCCAGACTTCGGCGGGTATTCTCCAGATTTTCATCCACAGCAATAAAGCCATATATTCTTACCGGACCTACAGGAGTGCCTTCATCTTCTGCGTCATTGTATTCCACGCCCGATTCCGTGACGACACCGCCTGTAACAAATCGTCCCATCACTTCACTGACTGCTTCCACGATCTCACCGTCACCGGTAAGAGAGACTTCTAACCAACGGGCATCAGCCACCCAACACCTCCTTGAGATATTCCAAAAAACCGCGTTCGGTCGGTTTGGCTTCATTGCCCAACAAACGGCCTAAATCTTCAAATGCTTTTCGTTGTTCCGCGTTTAATTTTGTAGGGACTTCTACCTGAACGACCACATGTTGATCACCTCGTCCGGAACCGCGCAGGCGAGGCATACCTTTGCCTTTGAGAGTGAACACCTTTCCCGGTTGCGTTCCGGCAGGAATGTTTAGCTTTGATTTTCCATCTATCACCGGAATCTCGGCTTCGTACCCCAGGGCTGCCTGAGAGATGTTAATACTGTAATCCAGGTAAACATCATCGCCCTTGCGGCGGAAGAACTGATGTGGTTTGACCTGAATCTCAAAATACAGGTTACCGTTAGGGCCGCCAAAAGCCCCGGGTTGGCCTTCGCCGGCCAGGCGGATCTGAGTTCCGTTATCCACACCACCGGGTACGTTGACGATCTTTTTCGATTTCCGCCGTTCGTAACCGTGACCTTTGCAGGCATGGCAGGGCGAGTTGATCACTTCACCGGCGCCATTACAGGTGGGGCAGGTGGTCACCTGAACCATTGACCCGATAAAGGTCTGGCGCATCTGGCGAACCTCACCACGCCCGCCGCAGGTGGCACACTTGACCGGACTGGTTCCAGGCTCAGCGCCGCTCCCTTTGCAAACGGAACATGGTTCATCGCGGGTAATTTCAACTTCTTTACTGGCACCGGAAAAAGCTTCTTCAAACGTCAATTGCAGCGTGTAGCTCAGGTCAGCCCCGCGGCGGGGAGCGTTGCGGCGGCGGCCTCGGCTGCCGCCCAACCCACCAAAACCAAAGAATTCTTCAAAGATTTCTTCAAATCCGATATTGGTAAAATCGGGAGCGCCGCCCATGTTGTTAACACCGGCAAAGCCGTAACGGTCGTAGGCGGCCCGTTTTTCAGTATCTGATAAAACCGCATATGCTTCGTTGAGCTCTTTAAACTTCTCTTCGGCATCCGCTGACTTGTTCACATCCGGATGGTATTCACGTGCCAGACGACGAAAAGCGGACTTAAGGTCGTCCGCTGTCGCCGTTCGGGAAACACCTAAAACTTCGTAGTAGTCTCGTTGTGCCATAAATCAATTAAACGTTTTTAAATTCTCCATCAACCACATCGCCATCGGCAGGCCCACTGGAGGCGGGACCCTGTGAGGCTTCAGGGCCTGCGCCTGCGCCTGCTTCAGGTCCGGCGGCTCCAGGCTGCTGATAGAAACTGGCACCCATATTCTGAACAATGGAGCCGAGTTCTTCTGTGGCTTTCTTTATCACTGTGGCATCTTCCGAATTGAGGACATCTTTGACTTTCTTGACGCCATCTTCGGTTTTGGTTTTCATATCTGCCGGGATCTTATCCGCATAATCTTTGAGCATTTTTTCCGCTGTGTAGATCATGTTGTCTGCGTGATTGCGAACTTCGATCAATTCTTTACGTTTGGAATCGGCTTCCGCGTTAGCTTCTGCTTCACGGCGCATTTTTTCCACCTCTGCTTCGCTCAAACCGGAGGATGCGGTGATGGTAATATGCTGACTGCGGTTTGAGGCTTTATCGAGAGCGGTGACCTTTAAGATACCATTAGCGTCTATATCAAAAGTGACTTCGATCTGCGGAATGCCGCGTGGAGCCGGCGGAATACCATCAAGAATGAAGCGGCCAAGGGATTTGTTATCCACAGCCATCGGGCGTTCACCCTGCAGAACATGGATTTCAACCTGAGTCTGTCCATCGGCCGCGGTAGAGAATACCTGGCTCTTGCGGGTCGGGATGGTGGAGTTGCGTTCAATGATCGGGGTAGATACACCACCAAGAGTCTCGACAGAAAGACTTAATGGGGTGACATCGAGCAGCAGGATATCTTTTACTTCACCGCCCAGAACACCGGCTTGAATAGCCGCACCGACTGCCACAACTTCATCGGGGTTAACACCTTTGTGGGGATCTTTGTTGAATTCTTTCTTGACGGCCTCCTGAACGGCGGGCATGCGGGTCATACCGCCAACCAGGATGACTTCGTTAATATCTCCGGGTTTGAGGTTGGCATCCGACATCGCTTTACGCACCGGGTCCAGTGAGCGGGCAACCAGGTCACCGGTCAACTGCTCGAGTTTAGCACGGGTGAGGGTAATTAGCAGGTGTTTGGGCCCGCTGGCATCCGCGGTGATGTAGGGCAGATTGATCTCTGTCTGCATCATGGTCGATAGCTCGATCTTAGCCTTTTCAGAGGCTTCCTTCAAGCGTTGCAGAGCCTGGCGGTCTGCGTGAAGATCGATACTGTTCGATTTCTTGAATTCTTCGATCAAAAAGTCCATGATGCGCAGATCGAAGTCATCGCCGCCAAGGAATGTGTCACCGCTGGTGGAACGCACCTGGAAGACACCTTCGCCGACATCGAGGATAGAAATATCGAAAGTGCCTCCACCCAGGTCATAGACGGCAATAACTTCATTCTTTTTCTTATCAAGGCCATAAGCCAGTGAAGATGCGGTCGGTTCGTTGATGATACGAAGAACCTCTAAACCGGCGATCTTGCCGGCATCTTTGGTGGCATTGCGCTGCGCGTCATTGAAGTAGGCGGGTACGGTGATCACTGCCTGGGTAATTGTTTCACTCAGGTATGCTTCCGCGTCGGTCTTCAGTTTGGCCAATATCATGGCAGAAACTTCCGGTGGAGAATATTCCTTGCCATCCAGCACAACGCGAACATCACCATTGGGGGCTTTGGTCACTTTGTAAGGGACGCGGCTCATAGTCCTTTGGACTTCGGGGTCATCAAATTTGCGGCCCATGAAACGTTTGATGGAGAAAATGGTGTTCTCCGGGTTGACAATCGCCTGGTTGCGGGCTACGCGGCCAACCAGACGCTCATGATTCTTATTTACAGCCACCACAGAAGGCACAAGTCGTTCACCTTCAGCGGATGGGATGACTACCGGTTCGCCGCCAACCATAACGGCGGCCACGGAGTTTGTAGTTCCAAGATCAATACCAATGATTTTTCCCATGTTTTTCTCCTATTTAGCGACTCGTACCAGCGCCGGGCGCAGAACCCGGTCCCCGATCATGTAACCTTGCTGTAAGACTTCGATTACCTGGCCGGACTCGTGGTCAGGACTGTCTTCATGTGAGATGGCTTCATGCAAATTGGGATCAAATTCAGCCGCGTCAGCTGGAATGCGTTTCACATTTTCATTTTCCAGAATATTCTGGAACTTGCGATAAATAAGGTCGATGCCTTCCGCCCATTTGGCGCCTTCACCTTCGGTTGGGCGGGCTTTGAGGGCGCGTTCCAGGTCATCCATTACTACAAGATATTTCTTGATGATGTTTCCGTTGACTATCTGGGCCATTTGGATCTGATCACGCTCAATACGTTTTTTGTAATTGGCGAAATCCGCGCGTTCGCGCTGCCAGCCTTCGAAGTATTCCTGAGACTGAGCGCGGACTTTTTCCAATTCAGCAGATAGTGACTCATTGGAGTTGGTATCTAATATTTCAGCTTCCGACGCCTTGTTGATTTCTGGCTCGGGTGGACGTTTCGATTCTCGTTTTTTGTGTTCTTCGGTCATCTATTGCCTCTTCAAGGATGTGTTAGTCAGCCAGCCCTGTACTGACAAGTTCGCTTAATAAACCGGATAAAAACCGGACAGATGAAATCGAACGCGCGTAAGACATGCGCATGGGGCCCAGCACTCCCAGTGTGCCTGTAACCTGGCCGGGAGCGCCGTAACGGGCCAACACGATGGAGCATTGCCTAAGTTCCTCCCAGGCTCCTTCACCACCGATGATCACGTGGACACCACCGATGGCGCTGCCTACCACAGAGCGTGACAGCAGGTCATCGAGCAGAGAGCGTTCTTCTAACAAACGGAAAGCACGACGTGCCTCTTCTGATCCGGAAAATTCTGGTTCTGCCAGAACATTCGTCATACCATCCACATATACTTCACTTAGAGTAGACTGATTGCTCTGACTTATTTCAGGAATGATCAGATCAAGAATGGACTGTGCCTGAGGGTCAAGCAGGGGACGAATAGTATTAAATGAATCCAGAGATAATCCCTGCGCGTTCGCAGTGATAGTCGCCGCAATGCCAGATAGTTGTTCCTGGGTGAACGAATCGTTCAGGGTGAATAACCGCTGGTGAATCTCTCCGCCGGCCATCACCATAACCATCAAAACCTGGCGGCCGCGGGTAGAGATCAATTCCAGATGTTTCAGAACCGCATTTTCTGGACGAGGTGCCGTTACCAGTGATACAGCTCTTGACTGGTTTGCCAGCACTGAAGCAGCCAGCCGCATCCATTGATCCGAGTCATTACGCATCTGATAGAACTGATGACTGATGGTGCGCCGCGTCTCAGCCGGCAGATCTGTCGCCTGAAGCAATTGACTGACGAAATAGCGATATCCGTTTTCTGTGGGAGAGCGGCCTGCAGATGTGTGCGGTTGCCTTAAGTAACCCATATCTTCCAGAACGGCAAGTTCGTTACGCACAGTTGCGGAAGAAAGATCAAGATGATAATGATCCACCAACGTTTGAGACCCGACCGGCACAGCCGTTCGGGTGTACTCGTGAATAACGAGTGTTAGAAGCATTTTCTGGCGATCAGTAAGGTTTTCCATTTGTTTCTCTAGAAATTAGCACTCTCCCAGGCAGAGTGCTAATTTCAATGTAAGAATCATACCATGCTGCTAAATGAGCGTCAAGCAGGCAGGATTAATACGAATGTCTTCTTACAAAAGATTTATAAAGTGGTTTCATATATAAAAAAGAGACAGGAAATCATGTGGAAAATTCCCTGTCTCTCTTCAGTACGTGCAAAGGTAAAATTAGTGGCCGGTGGAGAGATCCATTTTAATGAAAGCCATACCGAACGGGTCTTTAAAAAACATTTGATACCCTGGAAGATCCGATTCACTTGCCGCCTGATAGAACTGGTGGATGGGTTCGGTATTACCCGGATTAACCGCATTTTTGACAGAATCTGGGTTTGCATAGAGCGCAACGTTTTCTTTGTCCAGCAAGATCACATCTGGATCAATCGATTTAATATACTCGAACGTGGGCATGTCCCAGGTCATCTCGGTTTGAACATTTTCAGACGGTGGAAAATACACTTTCCAATCCCGGTAAACCACCCGTTTCTGGTTGTCAAATCCGGCCGGAAGGGCTTTTGACATATCGGTATAAAAACGGATGGACGCCGAATCTTCCTCTTTATTCACCGCGTCAATGAAGATTTTCTCGTCACGGGGAAGGAACAGGTAAGCCTGATACACCATCAAGGCTACCGTCATAAACTGCACCACATTGGACGATTTGACACGGCCGTCATCTTCCGGGTCGCCTTTACCGGGGAATAGTACGCTCAGGCAGGAGACCAAAGGCAAAATGACAGGCAGGAAGTAATGAGTGCGGCGAGTAGCGGAAAAGTTGATCGTTAAAACCATCGGGATGATAAAAGCCAGGACCACGGCGTAATACCACTTTTTCTTTGAGAACAACATCCCAAGAACCAACGCGGCAAAACTGATCATTATGAATTCGATTTCGCCGTAATGTTCTTGAAAATCTTTCGGATAACCTTCCGCGAAATACGATTTCGCGGTTGTCTGAAGGATGCCGGTTCCGGTTTGAATAAATTGCAGTTTCTGGGTTTCGATGATCGCGGCACGTTCCTGTGGAAGCAGCAGAAGCGGATTGCTGACGATAAGCGCGGCCAGCATAATGGCGATAAATATCCCGGCCGCTTTGATCACTTTTAGTACAGAATATTTTTGAGTAACCCCCGCCCAGATCAGGTATACAGGAATTGACAAAACAAAGAAAACGCCGGTGTACTTGATCCCTGCCGCCACACCGCACATGGCGGCGGCCGCGAAAAACCATTTTCCCAGCTTCAGTCCGTCTTTATCCAGGAAGAACAGAACCAGAACGGCGGAAAGAACGGCCAATCCATCCGGGTGCCACCACAGGTTATTGACCATTACCGCGGGAAACGCCAGTAAAAAGGCGAACAAACCGAGTGACGGATACAACCCCCGGAAGCGGGTCTGCATATATGTCAGCAAACCGGCCGAAACGATCATGGGCGCCACATTGATCGATAGCCGCAGAGTGGCTACCAGAATATCCACGTGGTTCAACCAGTCAGCCCCGTAGAGCAATTTGACGGGTAAAGCCGCAAGGGCGGAAAGGAAGTAGAACGGGAACCCGTAGAAATAGTGCTGATAAACGAAAAAGTTGCGGACGGATTGATAGAAGGTCGGCCCGGGTGTCAACATGCTGATCAGGTTGGGTAATTGCGCAAATTCATCGACCTCAAAAGCCGAGAGCATCGCAATATTCTGCGCGCCCTTCATATTGGGGGTGATGAAAAAAAGCAAAAAGCCAACACCGATGGCGGCAATGATTTGAAAATTGCGATTCTGTTCTTTATCCATAGTGCGGCAAGTGTACCGCATTTTTTTACAACCAGTCAGGTTCCACCGTGCGTTCGTTGTTTTCGGTGCCTGTGTTTCGCGTAGACTTTGGCTCCATCAACAGTACGTGCGTTTCTTCCTCCGCTACCGGTTTATGTTCCACGCCGTGAGGAATAATGGCAAACTCGCCTTCGTTGATGGTCACGTCACCTTCGCGAAGCTGGATAACAAGCCGGCCTTTGAGCACCATGAATAATTCGTCTTCAGTGTCATGGTGGTGCCAGATGAATTCACCCTTTAATTTAGCCACCTTAAGGTAGGAATCATTCAACTCGCCAACAATCCCGGGGTGCCAAAACTCGGTGACATGGGTCAATTTCTCTTTAAGGTTGATCGTCTGGATCATAACTTTTAGTGATTGATATAAATGGTAATTGGGATGGTTCTCTGAATGTACAACGTATTAACCATCCAGCAAAACAGCACCGGCTTTGATTGGGTCAAAGCCATCCGGCCATTTCGTGCCCAGCCAGGACGAGTCGCTGTAGAATTCCACCCCTTCAAGATTTACGCCGTTAAGTATTGCTCCACTAAAATCGGTATTTAGCAAACTGGCTCCTTCCAGGTTCGATCCAGAAAGGTCGGCTTCATTAAAAGAAGCATAGTTAAGTTTCGCTCCGCTCAATTCACATTCGACCATCAAAGTCCCTTCAAAAGAAGCGCATGTGAGGTTAGCTCCTTCCAGGTTACTTCCAGATAATCGAGCAAGATTTAACCACGAGTATTCCAGGTTGGCACACCAGAGAATGGAATCCTCTAAATCTGCGCATAGAAGTCTGCAATAACTTAAATTGGCTTCGATCAAGCGTGCTCCACTAAAGCTGGCACAAACGAGTGGCGCGCCGTACAGGTTTGTCCGCCAGAATGTGGCAGATGTAAAATTTGCGGAAAATAAATTCGTCCCATAAAGATAGGCTTTTGAAAGATTGGCTTTTTCAAAAATCGCCCCGTCAATATCAGCATAACGCAACACAGCCTGTGTCAGATCCGCTTCATGTAAATCAGCTCCTCGTAAATCTGCCCGGGAAAGATTGACCGATCGTAAATTCGCTCCCGAGAGATCGCGGTTCTGAAGATTAAGCGGTCCGGGTCTTTCAATTATCCTTTTTAGTTCTTCTGGTGAAAATTCCATGGTTGACCCCCATTCGTAAAGATAATTATACGGATATTTTTGACATTAACAAGAGGTGAATTCATTTATATTTCTACAGGACAAACCTGCCTATTTTTTCCCCTTCATGATCGTGATGCTTTTAGCGGCATACGGCTCCAGCATCTCATCCGCCGCGTCCGGTTCGGTGACGATGTACGTCAGGTCTGATATCGGGGCTACCGTATATGGCGCACCGGTTCCGAGTTTGTCCACTGTGACTAATGCAGCAACTTCTGCTGAATTCTTCACCATTACGCGCTTGACCAGAGACTCTTCGTAATCCGGAGTGCTAACGCCCAGTTCCGGGTGCAGGCTGCATACACCCAGCATGCACAGGTCGGCATGGATGGCGGAAAAAGCTTCCACCGCGGCTGCCCCGATGGTCACCAGGGAAGAGGAGAGAATGTGCCCCCCGATCATTACGGTTTGCACATCACGGTATTCCGCGAGGGCAATGGCGATTGGCGGACTGTTGGTCACAATGGTGGCGTGTAACCCGATAGGCAACTGGTGGGCAATCTCCAGCGTGGTGGTGCCGCCATCCAGAATGATCACCTGACGGTTGCGCACCAGCGCGACGGCTGCTTTGGCTATGTTCACCTTCGCGTCACTGCTCATTAACTGGCGTTCTCGGTAACTAACACCGGCCGGTGAGCGCAGCAACGCGCCGCCATGTACCCTCTGGATCAGGCCGGCATCCGCCAGATCTCGCAGATCCCGGCGGATGGTATCTTCTGAAACGTGGATGGCCGCGGATAGATCTACCGCTACTATTTTCCCTTCGCGGCGTAATGTGTCCATGATGATCTGCTGCCGTTCTTCCTTAAGCATGGTTGCTCCTTGAATATGCGGTAATATGCGTTAATATGCTTGACAATGCGTTTATATGCATGTATTATCGTTTTTAACACTGAGTTTGTCAACCGCGGATTCACCGCGCATGATTCGAAAGAGAAAGAATGAGAACTTCACAGGCTACTATTATTTTATCGTGCATCGTATTTATCGCTCTGGGTATTCTGACGGCAACCATCGGGCCGGTTTTACCTGATCTGGCCCGAAACACACTATCCACTTTAGAAGCGGTCGGTTCCATCTTTACGGCGATTTTCCTGGGGGCTTTTCTGGCTCAAATCGCGGCCGGCACTCTGGCAGACAGGTTCGGTCCACGCCCGGTTCTAATCTCGGGTATTGTTATCATGAGTGCGGGTATGCTGGGTGTGACCCTGAGCAATTCGGTTTTTCTACTGTTTGCCAGCGGATTACTGGCCGGGCTGGGGCATGGCGCTGTGGATATCAGCGTTAATCTGCTGGCTGCGCGTGTCTTTCAGGAACGCAGCACCGCCGCTGTTAATCTGGTCAATTTCTTTTTCGGGGTTGGGGCGGTAGCCGGCCCGGCAATGGCCAGCTTCACCATCAACCGCTGGAACACAGGCATCCCGGTGATCTGGGTGGGGATTAGTGTGGTGCTGGTGTGCATCCCGTTCATTGCACTATTCATGCAGTCACCTGTGGATCACATGAAAATATCGCCTGAAGGGTTATCAAGGGCTCCCTTTTATCGCTCGCCGCTTTTGTGGATTGCCGGTATGATCCTTTTCCTGTATGTAGGGTCTGAGAATGGAATGGGCGGTTGGACGGGGACGTACCTTCAACAATCCATTTCGATACCGGCGGATCAGGCTGCCCTGATTGTCTCTGGTTTTTGGATGACACTCACCCTGGGACGGCTGATCGCCGCATATCTGGGCACAAAATGGACAGCCGACCGACTTATGGTCATCAGCCTTACAGGTGCGGTATTCAGCGCTGTAACGCTCGCCCTGTCTACGGGAAACATGGTTTTGACCGTCACCTCAATTTTGTTGATCGGCCTTTTCTTCGGTCCGGTCTACCCGACAACATTTTCGATCAGCGCATCCTTATTTAAAGAATCATCCGGCAAGGCAGCCGGATTAATTGTGGCTCTGGCCAGCCTGGGAGGGATGATCCTTCCACCTCTGCAGGGAATGGTTCTAACCCGGCTTGGAAATCAGGCCAGTGTTGCCATGATCGCGGTTTTCTCAGCCGGTATGCTGGGTGTCAATTTCATTCGCTGGCAGTTGAACAGACGAGTTGAAAATTCGGAAATTCCCGGAGCAGGCACGATCATAGTGAAACAGTAGGGAATTGCCAGTTACAAGGATTTTTTACCGATAATGGCGGTGATGGTTCACTCACAGCCGACTGTCACCGACAAAAAAAGAACCTGGGGTTGTTTCCAACACCACCCGGTTCTTTTTTGTAATTTCCGATTTAGTCCAGTGTTTCGCCCATGATTTCTTCTATGCGGTCCAAAATATCATCGGTCATCAAGGGGATCATTTCTGCCGCGCCAAGATTTTCATCCAATTGCTCCAGATGGGTGGCACCGGTGATCACGGAACTGACTTCTTTGCGGCGTAAGATCCAGGCGATGGAAAGCTGGGTGATGGTCATGCCCAACTCTTCCGCCAGGTCTGATAGCTGACGGACCCGGTCGATATTTTTCTGGGTGATGTGGTCCTGAATCCAGGCCATATCCGGTAGAGATGCCCGGGAACCTTCTGGAATGCCCTCGTTATATTTACCGGTCAGAATGCCAAAAAATAACGGGCTGTAGGTGGTCAGACCGAGACCAAAATCTTTGCATAATGAAGATAATTCCCACTCAACGCGGCGGCGGTGGAACAGGTTGTACTGCGGCTGTTCCATGGTCGGTGGGATAAGCCAGTATTGACGGGCCAGGCCGTATGCCTGTGCCACCTGTCCGGCTTCCCATTCCGATGTTCCCCAGTATAGAATTTTTCCTCGATGGATCAGATCATCCATAGTCCGGATGACTTCTTCAATCGGGGTATCCGGGTCAAAACGGTGACAAAAATACAGGTCGATGTAATCTGTACCCAGTCGTTTCAATGACGCGTCAATGGATTCCGTGATGTGTTTCCGAGAAAGGCCGCGTCCGTTGGGTCCGCTGGAAGTGGGGTAGAAGACTTTTGAAGAAAGGACCAGGTTTTCACGGGGTAGATTTTTGATGGCTTTACCCATCACAATTTCGGCTTGCCCGTTGGCATACACATCTGCGTTATCAAAGAAATTGACACCCTGGTCAAACGCCGCGTGCACCAGGTCGATGGCTGTTGTTTCCTTGATTTGCGAACCAAACGTCACCCATGAGCCCAGAGAAATCTCGCTGACTTTCAAGCCGGAATGGCCCAATCTGCGATAATGCATTATTCACTCCTTTATGATTATGGCTCTTCGTTGCCGGAACCGATCCCCAGCGGTTTCCATTTTTCCGAGTCTTCCCGCAATCGGTGTTGACTTCCACCCCGGTTGTGGAGACTGTCAAATCCATCCGGTTTAATGAACATATCATCAGCGTCCAGAAGACCGCTAACCCCATGCTGTCCCGGTTCCAATCGTCTGGATTGACAGAACCGGCAGGTTTTTGGATCGTGCGGTTTGTAGTCAATCGGTTCTTCATACGTGGTGATGAAACCTTCATAATTGCGCAGAACGATCTTATGATCTGACATACTGATCATATAACTTGGGCCAACGGGGATCTTTCCTCCTCCGCCGGGCGCGTCGACAACATATGTGGGTACGGCATACCCGGATGTATGTCCGCGCAGGGCTTCGAGGATCTCGAACCCTTTGGCTACCGGTGTACGGAAGTGCCCCGCTCCTTCCACCAGATCACACTGGTAAAGGTAATACGGGCGGACCCGTATGCGGACGAGGTCCTGTACCAACCTCTTCTGAATATGCGGGCAATCATTAATGCCTGCCAGTAAAACCGATTGATTCCCCAGAGGGATTCCTGCCCGGGATAATTTGTCGCATGCTTCTGTAAGTTCTGCTGTGATCTCATTGGGGTGGTTGACGTGAATATTCATCCATAATGGATGAAAACGTTGCAGCATATCGGTCAATTCATCGGTCACTCGTTGGGGCATAAATACGGGAACGCGGCTGCCGATGCGAATGACCTCAACATGTGGAATTTCGCGCAATTTTGTCAGCAGTTCTTCCAGAACTTTGGGCGCCAGAGTAAGGGGATCACCGCCTGAAAGCAATACATCACGGATCTGCGGGGTGTGGCGGATGTAATCCAGTTGAGCCTCAAAATCGGTGCGCGAGAATGTGGCGGATGGATCACCCACGATACGTGAACGGGTGCAATACCGGCAGTAAGACGCGCACTGGGTGGTCACCAGCATCAACACTCTATCAGGGTAGCGGTGAACCAATCCCGGTACCGGTGAGTGACGGTCCTCGGCCAGAGAATCTTCCATCATACCGGTAAATGGGAGAATTTCATTGGCAGTGGGAATCACCTGTTTGCGTATCGGGTCATCCGGGTCATCTGGATTAATTAAAGACGCAAAATACGGAGTAATTTCCACTCTGAAAAGGTGCGAAGCCGAAAGCGCTTTTTTTTCACTATCTGTTAATGGAAAGACTTTTTCAAAGTCTTCAATGGAATTTAACCGGTGGCTCAATTGCCAGTGCCAGTCATTCCACTTTTCATCCGGAATATCGATAAAAATGGGAGCCCTTCGGGAAGGGAACGATAATGGGGACATTTATTTTTCCTTGTAAAAGTAGCAAATTGCCCTAACGCAATTATATAAAAAATGGCCGGGGGGTCAAACCAGGCTTCAGGATTCGTATTAAATTATTATTGATTTTTCTATGTCAGAATGTTTTTGTCAAATACCAGGATATCCTCGAACAAACTCAAACTAATTATATTGACTTAATATTTGGATAAATTCTGGTATAAGTTTCGTAAGCCCGTTGGTATTTTGTGACATATTCTTTGCGAGGATATACAGGACTTTCTTTCGTCTGTACGGCAAGGAATGGGATATTCGGGGGAGCGTCAAACAGCCCGATACCTATGCCGGCAAGAATAGCCGCACCATAACCTGTCGCCTGATTGGTCTTAGCGATATAAACCGGTTGGTTGAAGATATCAGCCTGCAACTGAAGCCATAATGGATGATTGGTTGCACCGCCAGTGGCGATCAATCTATCTATGGATACACCCAGTTCCCTCATTAAATCAAGTCCCTGGCGAAGGGCAAAAACCACTCCTTCCATGACAGCCCGAACAATATGTGCCTGACCGTGTTCCAGCCCCAGGCCAGTAAATGTTGCGCGAATGTCGGGATCCATAACCGGAGTACGTTCACCCACCAGATATGGAAGAAAAAAAAGTCCACTGACTGCTGCCTCAACATTTTGAGCTGGATCTACAAGGGATGAATAGGATTGACCGGCCCATAGATTGTCACGCAGCCAGCGAAGTGACAGCCCTGCCGATAGAATTGCGGCTTCCAAATGCCAGCATTGCGGAAGACAATGGCAAAATAAATGGAGGCGAAGTAGAGGATCATGAACAGGTTGCGAGAGAGGCGTAAATAGTTGCCCACCTGTGCCAATAGTACATGTGACGGTCCCAGGTTGAGAAATACCCTCTCCTAACGCCTGCAGGCTGACATCACTGCCTCCGAAGACTACAGGTGTGCCGCTCAATAATCCGGTGGCAGATGCGATTTCCGGTAGAAGCCCGCCGGAAACCTCTGACGATTCGTGTACTGGAGGCAACCTATCAGCGGACAGTTTAATTGTGTTTAGTAGAGGAAGGCTCCAATTCCGGTTATGGGGGTCAAACAATAGAGTTGAAGAAGCGTCACTGGGTTCGGATCCGATGGAACCGGTCAGTCGGTAACGGATATAATCTTTTGGTAGCAATAGATACCGGGTTCTGGAAGTAATTTCCTGTTCGTTTTTCTCCAACCATAGCCAACTGGGGAGCATGAACCCTGCGGCTACTGGGTTACCCACCCATTCCGCCAGTTGACCGATCCCGATACGGCTGTTTAGCTCTTCGAGCTCTGCCTTGCTGCGGTGGTCAGCCCAGATGATGGCTGGCCTCAATGGTGAACCGGTGTCATCAACGCAAACCAACCCGTGCATCTGTCCGGCAAGCCCGATGCCGGCGATACAGTCCACGGGTATTCCGCTTTGTTCAACCGCTTTCTGCAGGGTATGAATAACAGCGGCAAACCAGATTTCCGGATCCTGTTCCGCCCATCCGGGATGCGGCGATTGGATTGTGTATTCTTCGTCCACCCAGATAATGGTCTCGCCATTCTGATCGATGATAGTCGTTTTCGTGCTGGATGTACCAATATCAATCCCTACCAGGTATTTTTTCATGGCTATTTATTCCACTCTGCGAATGCTGGAACCTCGGACGATCAATTGGCCTTTTAAAACAACCTGGAGCGGAGGTCTTTTAGGATTTTCAATACGCTGCATGATCAGGTCGACAGCCATTCGGGCGATCTGATCTGTTGGCTGGCGAATGATGGTCATCGAAGGATGCACCAGGGTCATCCAGGCCACGTCGTCATATCCTACGAGCCCGATCTCATCGGGAATCTTCAACCCCAATTCATTGACAGCCTGCATAGCACCGGCGAGCACCAGATTATCTGATGTAAATATAGCGTCGGTCAGAGGAGATTGTTCCAGTATTTTTTTTGCCGCCGCGTACCCTGCTTCAATGCGGGTTTGAGTCATAATTATCTGAGGGGCTTGCAAACCAACTTTGGCCATAGCTTTTTCAAAACCGGCGCGACGTTCATATCCTGTGGGGACATTACAGAAAATACCGGATATCTGTTTATAACCGTTTTCTATCAAATGGTTAGCCAACTGAAACGCAGAATCACGATTGTCGATGAGGATCGTGTCCACCTCCATGCCTTTAACGGAGCGGTCATAAACCACAATCGGTAGATTGACATTTAAACCGGCAAAATTTTCTGAAGCTTTCTGGGTGGGAGAAAGGATCACACCGGCGACATTTTTATCAATCATTTCCTGCAGGTAAAACCGTTCTTTTTTTTCATTCTCGTCGGAATTGCAAAGGAAAACGCTATATCCTTTTTCATAGGCACAATCTTCCACAGCGCGGCTGACATCGGTAAAGAAGGGGTTGCATACATCAGAAACGATCAATCCTAGCGAAGTGGATTGCCGGGCGCGCAAAGACCGGGCTACCTGGTTCGGGCGGTAATCCAGTTCTTGAACGGCCTGTAGTACACGGTCGCGAACATCGTCAGAGACATACGGTTTATTGGATAGAACCCGCGATACTGTGGAAATGCTGACACCCGCCTTTTGCGCTACGTCTTTGATGCTATTCATAGTCATTGTCCTTCGGGGTATCTATTCATTTTACTATTCCTGCAATTCGAGAAGGCAGAATTGATGAACTAATAACGTTTTCAAAATGTAATGTTATATAAAAACATTGCATGACAATCAGGTCGTAATATTGAAAACGATTTAATATAAATTGTCAACTTCAATGAAGTTTATATAGCATTTTACCCGAAATATAGGCAATAAATACTGCTTTTAATCACATAATTGACATGACATCACAGGTGACAAATTCCTATTGATTCTTTTCTAATAACGTTTACTATATTGTTGTCTGGCAACGTTTTCAGAAATGAAGATTTTATTAATTTCAAGCAAAGAAAGGAGGATTTTGCTTGAAGAAAGAATAAAAACTTTACGCCGTTTCCACCATGATTGAATCCCCAAAAGAAAATGAAAGCTGAGGAGAAATATGAGTAAGTTCTTCAAGTCCATATTATTGATTACTGTAGCTGTCATGCTCCTGACAGCCTGTCAGCCTGCTCCAACAGCCGCTCCTGCCGCTGCAGAACCGGCTGCGACAGTTGCTGAAACCGGTACTATCAAAGTCGGTTTGATCACCAAGACCGATACCAATCCCTTCTTTGTGAAAATGAAAGAAGGCGCCGAGGCTGAAGCTAAAGCCCAGGGCGCTGAATTAATGACCGCCGCCGGTAAATTTGATGGCGACAACGCTGCCCAGGTGACAGCCATTGAAAATATGGTTTCCGCCGGTGTTAAGGGCATCATGATCACCCCGAGTGATACCAAAGCTATCGTCCCGGCTATTAAGAAGGCCCGTGAAGCTGGCGTCATGGTTATTGCACTCGACACACCCACCGATCCTCAGGATGCCACCGATGCGCTGTTCGCCACCGATAACTTCAAAGCCGGTGTGTTGATCGGCCAGTATGCCAAAGCTGGTATGGCGGGTAAAACCCTGAAGATTGCCACGCTTGACCTCAAACCCGGCATCACGGTAGGTGTGCTGCGCCACAACGGGTTCATGTCCGGTATGGGACTCGCCAAAGTTGATGCATCGGCCCCCGACATTGTTAATTCTCCCGAGGTGGTTTGTAGCCAGGATACAGAAGGCAATCAGGCTAAAGGCCAGACTGCCATGGAAAACTGCCTGACCAAAGATCCCGATATCAACCTGGTCTATACGATCAACGAACCTGCCGCCTTCGGTGCCTACCAGGCGTTGAAAGCAGCCGGCAAAGAAAAAGACGTAATGATCGTTTCAGTTGACGGTGGCTGCGCTGGTGTTCAGGGTATTGTTGATGGGCAGATCGCGGCTACATCTCAGCAATATCCCCTCTTGATGGCAAAGATGGGTGTTCAGGCTACCGTTGAATACGTGAAGACTGGTAAAAAAGCCTCCGGTTACACCGATACCGGTGTTACCCTGATCACAAACAAAGCTGTTGAAGGTGTGGATAGTGTTGATGCCAAGGTCGGTCTTGATAAATGCTGGGGTGAAAAACCCGCTGCTGCCGCTGCTGAACCTGCGGCCGCCGCTCCCGCTGCCGGTCCTGTCAAAGTTGGTTTGATCACCAAAACCGATACCAATCCCTTCTTCGTGAAAATGAAAGAAGGTGCTGAAGCCCAGGCAAAAGCTAAAGGCGCTGAATTAATGACCGCCGCCGGTAAATTTGATGGCGACAACGCTGCCCAGGTGACAGCCATTGAAAACATGGTTTCAGCCGGTGTTAAGGGCATCATGATCACCCCGAGTGATACCAAAGCTATCGTCCCGGCTATTAAGAAGGCCCGTGAAGCTGGCGTCATGGTTATTGCTCTCGATACACCCACCGATCCCCAGGATGCCACCGATGCGCTGTTCGCCACCGATAACTTCAAAGCCGGTGTGTTGATCGGCCAGTATGCCAAAGCTGCCATGGCGGGTAAAACCCTGAAGATTGCCACGCTTGACCTCAAACCCGGCATCACGGTAGGTGTGCTGCGCCACAACGGGTTCATGTCCGGTATGGGACTCGCCAAAGTTGATGCATCGGCCCCCGACATTGTTAATACTCCCGAGGTGGTTTGTAGCCAGGATACAGAAGGCAATCAGGCTAAAGGCCAGACTGCCATGGAAAACTGCCTGACCAAAGATCCTGATATCAACCTGGTCTATACGATCAACGAACCTGCCGCCTTTGGTGCCTACCAGGCGTTGAAAGCAGCCGGCAAAGAAAAAGACGTAATGATCGTTTCAGTTGACGGTGGCTGCGCTGGTGTTCAGGGTATTGTTGATGGGCAGATCGCGGCTACATCTCAGCAATATCCCCTCTTGATGGCCCAGATGGGTGTTGACGCTACCGTCGATTTTGTCACTAGCGGCAAAAAAGCCTCCGGTTACACCGATACCGGTGTTATGTTGATCACCGATAAACCTGTCGACGGTGTTGAGAGTGTCGATACAAAAGTCGGACTTGATAAGTGCTGGGGCACAAAGTAATAATATTAATAATAAACTCAGGATGGCGGTATAAATCACCAGGATGGATACCGCCATCCAAATTTCCGGGGAAGCCCTATGAAAAAAATCCGAATTTCCAATATTCTATCAAAACCGGCTATCGGTCCATTACTCGCATTGCTGCTAACCTGTATCTTCTTCGCCACCCGCACGAACCGTTTTCTGACGGGAAGCAATTTCTCCTTGATCGTCCAGCAGGTAATGGTTGTGGGAACGCTCGCGATCGGGCAGACCCTTGTCATTCTAACCAGCGGTATCGATCTGTCGGCAGGGTGGTTGATGGCTCTTACCGGTATCGTAATGACGACACTTGCGGTAAATTTTGGTGTACCACCAGCTCTGGCCATCCTTCTGGGAATCCTGATGTGTGTAGGTTTTGGTATTCTCAATGGTCTGCTGGTCACGCTCATCCGCTTACCACCATTCATCGTCACGCTGGGCACATTTAGTATTGCCCAGGCATTGACGTTGATCATATCAAATGCCCAGACGGTAACCAATGTTCCTGCTGAGATGACTGCCCTCGGTGGCACCTTTAAGATATTTGGAACTCAGATCACTTATGGGTCTGTTCTGATGCTTGCTCTTTTCGTAATCACCTGGTTTGTGCTTCAATATACTACTCTGGGCCGCCAGATATATGCCGTGGGTGATAATCCCGAAGCCGCTCGATTGGCCGGTATCGATGTCACCAAAGTTTTACTCGGTGTATATACCTCCGCTGCGTTTCTATACGCCATTGGCGCGTTGCTTCTGGTTTCTCGTACCAGTGTGGGTGATCCCAACGCGGGTGGTGACTCGGCCATGTCGAGCATCACGGCGGTTGTTCTTGGCGGCACCAGCCTGATGGGTGGACGCGGGAATTTGTTTGGCACCTTGATCGGTGCAATGATCATTGGTGTATTTGTCAATGGTTTGACCCTGATGGGGGTTCCTTCCATTTATCAACTCCTTATCACAGGTGTCCTGGTGATCCTGGCAGTTTCAGTGGATGTGCTTTCACATCGCGGAAAATAGACTGACCGACTGCCTGTACAGTAAGGAGTGAGATAATGAATCCAATTTCTGAACGAAATATTTTGGAAATAAAAGGGGTAAGCAAATCATTTCCCGGCGTTAAAGCGCTGGAATCTGTAGACATAGCTATACGTGAAGGTGAAATCCATGCCCTGGTCGGTGAAAATGGGGCGGGAAAATCGACACTTATTAAAATCCTCTCCGGTGCTTATCGCAAAGACCGGGGTGAGATTATTTTTGACGGCGCTCCAGTTGATATCCGTAATCCGAACCACGCTCAGCAGATTGGCATTTCTACTATCTATCAGGAATTTAATCTGGCTAACCATCTGACCGTAACAGAAAATATTCTATTAGGGCAGCTTCCACACAATGGCCCGATCGTTGATTGGACAACCGCGAAGAAGAAAGCCAGAGAAATCCTCGATACACTGGGCGTTAATATGAATATGGATGCCCTGGTGGGAACTATGCCTGTGGCGGAAAAACAACTGGTAGAGATTGCTAAAGCGTTGGCTCATAAGTCTCGGGTTTTGATCATGGACGAACCGTCTGCTGTTTTGGGCGAAAAGGACATGGAAAAACTCTACCAGGTGATCCGTTCTCTGAAAGCCAGAGGAATCACGATCATCTACATTTCGCATCGGTTGATCGAGATCTTTGATATTGCTGACCGGGTAACAGTATTGAAAGATGGTGGATTGGTTGGCACGAAGGCAATATCTGAAGTTACCATGCCTGGTTTGGTTAAAATGATGATCGGGCGTGATCTGAAAGATGTGTATCCTAAATGGAACCGTACATTTGGCGATGTTCTGCTGGAAGTCAAAAATATCAATCGGCCGGGTGTGTTGCAGGATATCTCGTTTAAAGTTCGTGCTGGCGAGATCATTGGGATAGCCGGTATGCGAGGTTCAGGTCGGACGGAATTGGTGAGAGCAATTTTTGGGGCTGACCCACATAACGGAACCATCTCGTTATCCGGTAAAGACCTGCGGATACATTCACCCGGAGAGGCGATCTCTCATCGGATCGCGTTGGCCACTGAAGACCGCAAAGCAGAAGGATTGTTCCTTCAGTCATCAATGAAAAACAACATTACCATATCCGGGTTAAAGAACATCAGCTGGTCAATATTCATCAACACAAAAAAAGAACTATCAAAAGTTTTGAATTTAATCAAAACACTGGTGATTAAAACCTCTGGCCCGGACTTTCCGGTAGCCAATATGAGTGGCGGGAATCAGCAAAAAGTGATCCTGGCCCGCTGGTTAAATATCGGTGCGAAAGTCTTAATCCTTGATGAACCCACCCGGGGTATCGATGTGGGCAGCAAGTATGAAATCTACCAGATCATGGCAAAGTTAACCGAACAGGGCGTTGGTCTTATTATGGTTTCATCCGAGTTGCCAGAAATTCTGGGTATGAGCGACAGGATTTTGGTGATGCATGATGGCAAACTGGTAAAAGAACTTACCCGGTCAGAAGCAAGCGAAGAAGTGATCATGTCTTACGCAGCGTAAGTTTGCTAAAAAGCCCTATGGTATGCCGGGCACAATAGATAAAAATCCGTGATCCGGAATATTACCTCTCGGCCATTTACGAGGCGCCGGATATTTATACCTGTTTTACTAAATGAGGTTCTATGAAGCTATTTGGAGGAGTTGAAACCGGCGGGACAAAGATTGTATGTGTTGTGGCGGATGGTGACGGTAACATCGCGGCGGAGACTTCTTTCCCTACAACCAATCCCGATGAGACAATTTCACGAGTAATTGCTTTCTTTAAAGATCAGATGCGTGCTCACAGTATTGAAGCACTTGGGATAGGCACATTTGGCCCAGTTGATCTGGATCCACAATCCAGAACGTATGGGTATATTACTACCACCCCCAAACCAGGCTGGAGTAACATCGACTTGTTGGGAAGAATTTCGCGTGCCTTACCCATTCCTATGGTTATTGATACTGATGTTAACGCGGCTGCCATGGGTGAATATACCTGGGGTAGTGCCATCGGGATTGATCCTTTTGTGTACTTTACAATTGGAACTGGTATTGGAATGGGTGGGATGGTCAACCACGCGTTACTACATGGCCTCACTCACCCCGAAGCCGGCCACATGATCATCCACCATGATGTCAGGCTTGATCCATTTCCAGGAGCCTGTACATATCACGGAGATTGTTTTGAAGGATTGGCTACAGGATTTGCTCTGGAAAAACGATGGAAAACCCGCGGCGAAACCTTGCCGGACGACCACCCGGCCTGGTTGTTGGAAGCAAATTACATCGCGCAGGCTTTAGTAAACACAATCCTGATGCTTTCGCCCAAAAAGATCGTGCTGGGCGGCGGTGTGATGCAACGGCAAGCGATGTTCGTGTTGATTCGTCAAGAGGTTGCGCGACTCTTAAACGACTATGTAAAGTCTGACCAGATTCTTAATGGAATGGATACATTCATTGTTCCACCCGGATTGGGAAAGAGATCTGGTGTTCTGGGCGCCGTTGCGCTGGCCAGGAATTACGCGCATCCGTAGTTTATAGATTATCTGATTTATCAGGAGTTTCTCATGTCACCACTCGTGATACGGGGCTTACAACACCTTGGAATACCCGTCACCCGTATAGATCGTTCCAGCCTGTTTTATCAGCGTCTGGGATTTACAGTTGAAATGTCAACAACATTGAAGGAAGAAACTGGAAATACTCGTGTCACCATGTTAAAAAACGGTAACTTGATGATTGAACTTTATGAACGTCCTTTAATAGAAAACAGCGGTTTTCTAGGACGGTCGGACGGTTTCATTGACCATGTCGCATTGGATGTGCCTGATATTGATGCTGCACTTAAGGAGATCAAATCCATGGGGCTTCCTGTACTCGAAGAAAATGCTCCAGTTAAGCTGCCCTTCTGGCAAAAAGGTGTGAGGTTTTTCACCGTTCGCGGCCCGGATGGCGAAAAGATTGAATTCAATCAAAGGTTATAGAAGGTCATAAATAGCTCTCATCTTGATAACATCCCTTTCCCCTTTCTTGACGTGCCGCCTGCCTGATAATTTCATAGGCAGGTGGTGCGTTTGTTTCTATGGGGTAATTTGTTCAAATGAACTAAAGCGGTTAATTGACATTCACTGTTCCTTGTGATATTATCCAAACCGGTATGAAAAGCAACCTGTTCGCCCATCTGCATCATCATCGAGCAAACACCCACGAGACTTTCCGGCGGGCGCTTTAGCGCATACCTGTACCAGGAGTATTACAAAAACCACCAGCCCCCGGATGCCCGGGGGCTTTTTCTTTACTACCGGAGAAAGCGCATGTTCCCTATTTATGATGTTGAAACCGCCCAGAAAACCATCCTCAAACGAACCCCATTGGATGAAATGCCTGTTCCTCCCGTCGTGCTGGAACGCCTAAAAACAACATTCGGCAAAGAGATCAGCCCTGCCGATGCCGTCCGCGAGATCATTCGGGATATCCGCACCAATGGTGACAGTGCCGTGCGCCAGTGGACGAAAACCCTGGACGCGGTTGACCTGCCGGATAGCCGTATTCCCCTTAAGAAGGCTCACGAAGCCCTGACTGCACTGAATCCCGAATTGCGGGCCGCGCTGGAAACGTCCGCCGCGCGCATCGAACAATTCTACCGTAAGCAGCCGGCCATCTCGTGGTTAGATCAATCCATGGGCGGCTCGCTGGGGCAGATGCTGCGCCCCATGGAACGGGTGGGAATCTACGTTCCCGGTGGTACGGCGCCGTTGCCTTCCACCGTACTGATGACGGCCATTCCCGCCCGGGTTGCCGGGGTCAAACAGATCGTGATGGTCACACCGCCGGAACGCGGAACGGGAGCTGTCAACCCGGTGATCCTGGCCGCGGCGGCCATCGCCGGTGTGGATGAGATCTACACCATTGGCGGCGCTCAGGCTGTTGCCGCTCTGGCTTATGGAACACAGAATATCAAACCGGTTGATAAGATCGTCGGCCCGGGAAATTTATTCGTCACCCTCGCCAAACA
This sequence comes from Leptolinea sp. HRD-7, assembly GCA_024363285.1. Classification (GTDB taxonomy): domain Bacteria; phylum Chloroflexota; class Anaerolineae; order Anaerolineales; family Anaerolineaceae; genus Leptolinea. Next base: position 2,053,665 of record AP024710.1, read on the forward strand.
GCAGGTGTTTGGCACGGTGGGTATTGACGGGCTGGCCGGTCCTACCGAGACCATCGTCATCGCGGATGAATCCGCGCGCGCCGATTGGGCGGCTGCCGACCTGCTGGCTCAGGCTGAGCATGACGTGATGGCGGCCGCCATCCTGCTGACACCGTCACGCGCTGTGGCGGAAAAAGTGCAGAAAGAGATGGCTGCCTGGCTGGAAGGGAAAGACAACACCAATTTGACCCGCGCCTCCATATTTAACGTCTCCCTGCAGAACCGTAGCGGCGCGGTGATCACAAAAGACATTGCCGAGGCTGTGGAACTTTCCAACCAATATGGGCCTGAACACCTCAACCTGGCGGTTAAGGATCCCTGGAACTATGTGGAAAAGGTCACCTGCGCCGGGGGCGTATTCATCGGCGAGACCTCCTGCGAAGTGATGGGTGATTATGTCGCCGGGCCCAGCCATGTGATGCCCACCGGCGGATCCGCCCGGTTCGCTTCCCCGTTGAATGTGTGGGACTTTCTGCGCATCATCAGCGTGGTCGGTCTGAACAGCCCGGCTGCCACCGAACTGGGTAAGCACGCAGATATCATCGCCACCGCCGAAGGACTGGACGCGCATGCGTTGGCCGGCCGCCTGCGCGCGTCAGAATAACCATTTCATAAACCGGCCGGGTCATCCCGCCCACCGGATCATTAATCCCATCTGGAGGAGTCATGAACAAACCCATTTCCGCACTTTTATCTCTGGTATCCGCATTCATTTTGCTGGTCTCTTCGGCCGCGCCGGCGACCGCCGCCCCCTCACTGGCAGACAAACCTGTGAAGGTACGCATCGGTACACAACCCTGGATCGGTTACGGTCCCTGGTGGATTGCCAAAGAAAAGAACCTGTTTGAGAAATATGGACTTGAAGCTGAATTGACCGATTTTGTGGAAGATAAAGAAGTCAACGCGGCTTTTGCCAGCGGCAATATGGAAGCCGCCAACCTGGCAACCCATACCGCCATAAAACTCTTCAGCGTGGGTGTTGACCTGAAACTCGTGCTGTTGGAAGATGTGTCCACTACTGCCGATGCCATTTTGGCTGATGGTGATATCAAATCCATATCGGATTTAAAAGGCAAGCAAGTTGCTTACGAAGAAGGCACTACCAGTGACCTTTTGCTGAACTATGCCTTGATGAAAAACGGTATGACCCTGGAAGACATCAATGCCGTCCCCATGCCTGCCAGTGATGCCGGTACCGCCCTGATGACCGGCAAAGTCCCCGTGGCTGTGACGTACGAACCATATATCAGTGAAGCCCTGAAGGAAAATACTAGACTCAAAGCCCTGTATAAAGCCGAAGAACGCCCAGGTTTGATCTCTGACGTGCTGGTGATCAGCGGCAAGTTTGCCAAGGAACAGCCCGAAGCAGCCAGAGCCCTGCTGAAAGTGTGGGGTGAAGCGCTGGATTTCTACAATAAAGACACGAAAGCCGGCCAGGCGATCATCGCTGAAGCTGTGGGCAGCGCGCCAGAAGACCTGGTCACCGCATTTGATGGTGTTAAATTCTATGACCTGGCTGCCAACCAGAAAGATCTGAATGGTGACTTCGCCGCGACCATCAAGGATGTGGCAGAAGTATCACAGGCTATCGGTCTGTTCGAAGAAATTCCCGACCTCACCAAACTGGTCGACGCGTCATTCCTGAAATAGCCTCATGGCTGATAATAAACCCATCGACAATGTAATGAAGAAGCCGCGCCGCAAGACGCGGCTCCTTGAATTGCGCGCGGACATTCCAGCCGGGTTATATTTTGCCGCGGGGGCGTCATTCATTGGCGCGTTCTTTCTCATCTGGTTGCTCCTGACCTCCTTTGGATTGGTGCCGCCGTTATTTCTACCCGGTCCGCAGGCAGTGTGGATGGAACTGGTACGCCAGATCGGGGAGGGCATCCTCGGGCAGGACGTGGCCGCGAGTCTTTACCGCATCACCCTGGGTTGGTTGGTGTCTACCTTATTAGCACTGCCCATCGGCATACTGATGGGTAATTTTAAATTCTTTGAAGGGCTGCTGGAACCGTTCATCGACCTGGTGCGTTACATGCCGGCGGTGGCGTTCGTCCCGCTGACCATCCTTTGGACGGGCGTGGATGACGGACAGAAAATTCTGATCCTGTTTATCGGTACGTTCTTTCAGGAAGTGCTGATGATCATGGATAACGTCAAAAGTGTGCCGCGTGAGATGATCGAGGTAAGTTCCACCTTCGGTCTTTCCCGTTGGGAGATCCTGTATCATGTTATTTTGCGCTACGCGTTGCCGGGCATCTGGGATACCTTCCGCATCACCCTCGGCTGGGCATGGACGTACCTCGTGGTGGCTGAACTGGTAGCGGCCAAAATAGGACTTGGTTACCGAATCATGCGTGCCCAGCGCTTTTTACAGACGGAATCGATCATTCTGGGTATTCTGGTCATCGGCCTGCTGGGTTTGTTGACGGATATGGCCTTCAAGTTCGCGTATAAGCGTATGTTTCGCTGGATGGACCGGAAAGGCTAGGCGGAGATGACAGAACCCCTGCTCGAAATGAACAATATCTGGGTGAAATTTACCCCGTCAAAGCGCCCCGAAGTGGTGGCTGTAGAAGACGCGTCCATCAGCGTTCGGGAAAATGAATTTGTCTCGCTCATCGGCCCGTCCGGCTGCGGAAAGTCAACGCTGCTGCGGGCAGCCGCCGGATTGGAGATCCCTTCCAGCGGTGAGATCACCGTTGACGGCCAACCCGTAGACGGCCCCGGCGCCGACCGGGGAATGGTCTTTCAGGCGTATACCCTGTTCCCCTGGTTGACCGTCAGTGAGAATATCCGCTTTGCCCTGAAAAAGACCAGCCTTACTTCCGCTGAGAAAGATGACCGTGTGCGGGAATATATCCGCCTGATCGGGTTGGAAGGGTTTGAGAATTCGTACCCTAACCAGCTTTCAGGCGGTATGCGTCAACGCGTGGCGATTGCCCGTGCTCTGGTTTACCGCCCGAAGATCCTGTTGATGGATGAGCCCTTCGGCGCACTCGACGCGCAGACCCGCCTGCTGATGCAGGAATTGCTGCTGCAGGTGTGGGAAAATCACCGCAGCACCGTGTTGTTCGTTACCCATGATGTGGAGGAGGCCATACTGCTTTCCGACCGCATTCTGGTGATGACAGCGTTACCCGGAAAGATCAAAGCGGAGATCATGATCGACCTGCCCAGACCGCGGTCGATTATTGAGATGGAAACCAGCTCTCAATTTGCCGCCTACAAGAAACAATTGCTCGAACTGGTCCGTGAAGAAGCCCGTAAATCGTTTAGCCGTATTCCGGATAAACGGGAAGCCTGATTATATACACCGGTGCGTTGAAGGTGATTTCTTGCGTCACACGGATTAATTTAGACTCAACACTGGTCCTGGAAGTCAAGACTGGAACGCTGCTCTTCAAATGGAGAAATTAAATAGCAGAAGACGATGTCCGCTCTTATTAGGAAAAAAGCTTTCTTCAATCGAAGAAAGCTTTTTTATATCGATTTGCATCAACCAGGTATTTTCACGAGAGAGTCCAGGACAACCTTTTTATGTGCAAGGACAACATTGAGAATGTATCTCCTGATTGGTTTATTTTCTTGATAACCGTAATGGTTTCGGGATTAGCCACTCATTCCAACCCCAGAGAAGCGGTAACTGAATTGCCAGAAAAATCAAGTTGGGTAAGCGGTTGCTGAGGAAATCTTGCAAACCGCTTTTTGCCGGGATTCCCAGTCCCATCTGGATCAGAAATAAATTAAACAGAATGCTGAGAACCACCCCTGTCTTTGCCCATTTCCCTTCGCTGAGCAGCAAATACCCCACCAGAATTTCAAATCCGGCCAGGAGAAAAGCAAAAAAGGTGATCGAGGGCATTACCATACTTTTCCATAAGCCGGTATAACCCGGAATAAGTGCTGTATCTCCAAATACCGCATATATCTGCGGGTTGGTTAAACTCAGATACACATGTGATAACCAACCAAGCAGGTACCAGGGGGCTACAAATAAGCGAATTACTTTTCTCATCGCATTCATCTTTCGAGGTTTCCCTTAGGAAAATGTTACTAAACGGTGTTGATCCATACCTTATTTAGTGAACGATACTCTCTCTATCTTCAACAGCTACTGGTTACTTCTCACCAAACGGAGAATCATTTTTCCCGGTTATCACTCAGGATTTGTCTATCCATCATTCGGAGTATGGGAAAAGCGGCTGTCTTCAAAAAGTGAAGGCAGCCGCTTTACGTATGTCACATCAATTTATCCGCGCAATTTCGCGCCGAGTTCCTGATCTAACCGTTTGATGATGCGCCCGCGCAACTGGGCGACTTCATTGTCGGTCAGTGTGCGGTCGGGGGCCTGGTAGGTGAGGCTGTAGGCAAGGCTCTTCTTATCCACACCGATCAGCGGACTGCGGAAGATATCGAACAGGCGGACATCCACCAGGTTCTTGCCGCCGGTCTGTTTGATCAGAGCTTCTACTTTACCGGCTGGCATCGATTCATCCACGATCAGCGCCAGGTCTTCGAGCACGGGCGGATAGGCGGGCACCGGTTCGACGGTTGACCGTTCCGGGATGGCATCCAGCAAGGCTTCCAGATCGATCTCGGCTGCCAGTACAGGCGCCTGCAGCAGGTCGTACCGTTCCTTCACCAGCGGGTGGATTTCACCGAAGAATCCGAGTTCCACATCACCGGCTTTCCACAATGCGCACTTACCCGGGTGGAATCCTTCACCTGAAGCAGGTGTAAAGGTGACCTTTTCCAATTTCAGGCTGTTCCCCAGTTCTTCAAGGATACCCTTGAGGTCGAAGAAATCGAGCGAGGTATTGCTCTTCTGGTCCCAGGCGGGGTTTTCACGCCGGCCTGTGAGGGCAATGGCCAGGCGGCGGGGTTCCTTCGGAAGCTGCTCGCCGGGCTGAGGCAGGTATGCCTGACCGATCTCGAACAGCATCAATCGGTCAGCCAGGCGGATATTCTTCTCAACGGTCTCAAGCACCGATGACATCACACTGCGGCGCATTACCCGGCGCTCGGAGGCGATGGGGTTCTGCAGAGCCACATAATCGAGTTCTGGCATGGGGCCATCTACCGGTTGCAGCCAGCGGGCTTCGCGTTCCGGTGACGTCATGCGGTATGACATGATCTCCTGCAGGCCGAATTTGGCCAGCAGATCGCGCACCTGTTCTTCGCGTTCCAATGATGGGTTGTTGCGCTGCGGTGGCATTTCATCGGAAAGGCGAGTTGAGGGGATGTTATCGTAACCGTACATACGGGCAATCTCCTCAATTACATCGGCTTTGCCGATTACCCCTTCGCCGATATCCAACCGGTGGGGCGGGGTTTGCACATCCACAGAATTGCCATTCACCTTGCAGGTAAATTCCAGTGGGGAGAGTAACCTGGCGATATCCTGTCCTGAAAGGTCGATACCCAGCCAGCGTTTGACGTCACTGCTGGTGATGGTCACTACCGGGTCTTTTGCCGGCATCGGGTACTCGTCTACCAGATCGCTGTAGACTTCGCCGCCGGTCCATTCAGCCATACGGTCGAGGCAAAGCCAGACGGCATCTTCGCACAGGGCGGGGTGAATACCGCGCGACATGCGAAAGCCGGCTTCCGATTTGATTTTCAGATAACCCATGGTCTTGCGGATATTGATGAAGTTCCAGGCCGCGCCTTCAAGCAGAACAGTGGTGGTGTTTTCGGTGATCTCAGATTCGAGACCGCCCATCACGCCGGCCACGCTCAACGCGCCTTCGGAATCACATACCAGAACCGTGTAATCTTTGAGGGTGCGTTCCTGGTTATCCAGTGTGGTCAACTTTTCGCCTTCCGCCGCCGTGCGGGTGATGATCGTCGGCGTACCGCCCTTCACGCGTTTGACCAGCGTGTCGTAATCAAAGCCGTGCAGCGGTTCGCCCAGTTCGAGCATCACATAGTTAGTGGCGTCCACCAGAGCGTTGATGGGGCGCATCCCGGCCAGGCGCAGGCGGCGCTGGATCTTGTAGGGGCTTTCGGTGTGTTTGCACCCCGAGACCATACCCACCAGGAAGCGCGGGTTAAGGTCCGGATTTTTGATCTGGATGGATACCTTGCCCTTGAGGGAAGGTCCGGACGGTTTGCGTGAGGGGACGGGCTTCTTGAGCGGCTTACCGGTGAGGGCGGCCACTTCACGTGCCACACCAACCACGCAGGCGTTACGGATCATGTTGGGCAGGATGGAGATATCGAACACGGCGTCGCCCATGTAATCAACCAGCGGCATACCGGTGGGGGCGTCGGGCTCGAGGAAAATGACGCCTTCATGCTCATCCGAGATGCCCAGTTCTTTTTCAGAACACACCATCGAGAAAGAATCCACACCGCGGATCCTGGCACGTTTGAGGGTGGTAAGCACCAGCCCGTCAGCGTGACCGTCATACAGCACGGCGCCTTCTTTCGCGTAGGCAACTTTGATAGGCTGTGCCAACGGGCCTGTGCCTTTGTACGGGTACAAATTGGGGGCGCCGGTGAGCACGATGTACTCGCCCGTGCCGTCCTGTAATTTACACAGCACCAGGCGGTCGGCGTTAGGGTGCGGCATGACCTCGTCGATCTGCGCGACGACGATCTTCTCGCGGTCCCATTCCAGACCGGTAAATTTGAATTCATTGTGATCAGTCTGCGGAATGGGCAGGCCGACGGTGTGAATTTCATCCACTTCCAGACCGGCCATGGTCAACAGGCGGGCGAGTTTATCGAGTGGAAGGTCAATATCAACGTAATCTTTCAACCAACTAAGCGGTACTTTCATGAGAACTGCTCCAGGAATCGGACGTCATTGGCCCAGAAATTTCGAATATCGGTGATGTGGTTGCGCAGCATGGAGATGCGTTCAGGCCCCATGCCGAAAGCGAAACCGGAGTATTCTGCCGGGTCGTACCCGCCGTTTTGCAGCACGACCGGGTGGATCATGCCGCAGCCGAGGATCTCGAGCCAGCCGGAGTTCTTGCACACCTGGCAGCCCGCGCCGTGACAGACGAAGCATTCCACGTCCATTTCGCCGCTAGGTTCCGTGAAGGGGAAGTATGACGGGCGCAGGCGGGTGCGGGCGTTGGCGCCGAACAGGCGGCGGGCGAAATCGGTCAGTGTGCCTTTCATGTCACCCATGGTGACATTTTTACCGACCATGATGCCTTCCACCTGGTGGAACTGTACTTCAGAGCGCGCGCTGATCTGCTCGTAGCGGTAGCACATGCCCGGCAGGATAACACGGATGGGTTCGGGGCAGTATTTGCGCATCACGTGTACCTGCCCGGGGGAGGTGTGGGTACGCAGGATAACGCCCGGCGTGGTGGTATAGAAGGTATCCCACATGTCACGCGCGGGGTGGTAGGCGGGTATGTTCAGCAGTTCGAAGTTGTATTCATCGGTTTCCACATCACGCGCGCGGTAAACCTGGAAGCCCATGTCACCGAAGATGCGGTAGATCTCACGCAGCATGCTGGTCTGCGGGTGCAGCCGGCCATGTGACGGCCGCCGTCCGGGCAGGGACACGTCCACCGCGCCTTTGGTCAGGTTGTTGGCCAGGGCGGCCTTCTTGATCTCCGCGGCGTGTTCTTCGAGCGCGGCTTCAAATTCTTTTTTCACCTGGTTGACGCGTTCACCGATCATCGGACGGATCTCGGCGGAAACCGTCTTCATCTGACTGAATATCTGGGTCATGGGGGCGCTGCGGCCCAGGTTGGCCACTTTCCATGCCTGCAGTTCTACTTCGCTGCTTACAGCCTGAAGGCTTTCTATGGCTTTCTGACGAAGCTCTTCCAGTTCATTGAGAATGGGATGCTCCTGCATTTCAACTCCTTCGTTAAATTAAAACTCCACCCCGCCAAGGGACGGGATGGGGTCCGTGGTACCACCCTTGTTGACAGCCGGAGCTGTCCGCTTGGTGCCAGATGGCTGTACCGGTGAGGGTACCTGGCGGCCGAATAACGCTGGCAAAACGGAGCGGGTTACTGCGAAGTTTTCACCCGGTCGGCTCAAGAGCGAACTTCAACTGATTTCTTCCGAATGCGCTTTTCAGCGGTCTTTCGATCCGGCGCATTTCTCTGGCGGGGCCTGTCAGCTTACTCTTCTCTGTCACAGCCTTTTTGTGTATTGTCATGATAATATCCCGAAAGGGGGAAATATGTCAAGAGTTGGGCGGGGTGTGGGTTGGGGCATGACCCAACCTGCAAGGAAAATCAAATCACTTATCTGCCATATCAACCTTGCCCTTCAGCACATCCTCTTTGATGATTCTGGCCATCTTCTCCGGCTCTTCAAACAGCGGGCTGTGAGCTGACTCCTCGAAGGTGTAAAACCCCTTCACCGGCGCTTTCAGCGCGTTGAAAAACTCTTTTGCGAGGCTGTAGTTGACCGTGTAATCGTATATCCCGTGGAAGAAGTAGACGGGGATCTTTACTTCGGGCACTTCTTTTGTGATATCGGTTTTCAATTGAGCGTTGAAGGTGGTACTGCCGTAAGCTACTTTACCGCGCCACAGGTTGATCTTTTCCGCCACGCTGTACTCGCGGAACGCGAATGACGGCAGCAGCAGCCCGGTGACGATCGAATCCATGCCGTGGATCGTGCCGATCCCCAGGGTGTGCATGCCCGGGTCGCGCATGCTGGCGTATGAGGCGGGCAAGGGGATGGAGTCCGGGGTCACCGCGGCTTTTTCCATTTCCGCCAGCATCTTTGTGTTGCCGTTCTTCTTGAATTCGGCCAGCATGTAGTCATACGCCAGCATCTCGGATTTCAAATGGTTGGTTATCTGCGCCACCACGATGTAGGCATGGTAATTTTCAGGCGCGCGATGCACCGCCTGTATGGCGTAGAAGGTGCCGCCGGAATGACCCATCAGGTAGATCTTGTCCTGGTAGAAGCGTTCACGCAAATACTTTGTCACCTCGAGGACGTCCGAAACCAATAGATCGGTGGTCATGCTTTCTCTGGGGATGTTCGGGTCAAACGAAGTACCCATGCCGCGCATATCCCACCAGACGGTGGTGAAGTACTCGTCCATGCCGGTGGGGTATTGCTGCGTCAGGAAGTAATCCGGGATACCGCCGTGGATGTACAACAGCACCGGGTTAGACAGGTTCTTGCTCTTGATGAACATACCCTGACGGGATCCGTTAATGCTCACGAAGACTTTTTCCGACAGGCTGTTTGGCAATTGTTTGCCGTCTTTATCCAAAAAGGGAGCCGGTTTACCCGGGCTTACCATAGCCAGCAAAATTGCAGGGATCACAATTATCAGGATCAATATTGTCAGTAGAATTTGCATGATCTTTTTCATCCGGATTTGAAATTTCCTTTCCATACAGTAGGTTGGGTCATGACCCAACCTACAAGGGCAGGTGTGTTTCACGGATTTCGCCAATCTGTATAATGTGAGATTATAGAAGAAATTCGCTATTGCCGTAGACACTTCCGGAGATTGACCAATGAAAACAGCATACAGGTCCGCCATCATTTTTCTCGTCACCCTTTTCCTATTCGGCAGCGGATTTACCCCGGCTGCCCCCACTGACACACTGAAGGTAGCATTCATCGGGCCGGACCGTAACCTCTACACGTGGACATCCGCCGGCGGAACCAAGAAGATATTTGACGCCGGCGACCTGAACGACCTGAGAATCTCCGGTGACGGCAGTTTTATCGCCTTTACCCGGCATGACACCGAAGGCCGGATATTCCTCTGGATGTGTAATTTTGACGGAAGCAACCCTCATGAGTTAATGACCCGTGAAGACCTGTCAACCCTGAAGACCAACGCGGACAGCACCAGCGCGGGGCCTGTCAATTTACGATGGATACCGGGAACCCACACACTTACATTCACCAGCTATGAAATCTTCGATGGGCCCGGTATGGTCTTGAATGATGACCTGATCACGGTGGATGGCGACACGGGGGAATGGTCTGCGTTGCTAAAGCCCCATCATGGCGGGGTGGCGGCGTTCTCACCGGATGGTAAGTGGATGGCTTTATCCACACCATCAAATATATCGATAATGGATGTGAACGGCATCCCCGCTCCCGGGCCGGGATTGGATTTCCCCGCCGTGATGACCTATTCAGAATACCAGTATTATCCCGAACCTGTGTGGGCATCTGACTCCTCACGGCTGGCGGTTTTCATCCCAACAGATGACCCGATGGATGAACCGCGCGGAAAGTCATCCATCTGGATCATCGATACCGTTGGAAGCCAGCCGGTGCGGCAGGTGCAGATCACCCCGCAGTTTATCGGCCCAGTGACTATCGCGCCGGATCTAACGAAATTCTTCTATATTCGCGAAGTAGGAAATCCAATAGAAAATCGGCGTGAATTGCGTACCGCGTTGATCAACGGAGCGAACGGTTTTACCGTTTTTAGCGGCAACGCACCTGATGTTTTCGGTTGGGCACCTGACGGCAATGTGTTTGCTTTCCGCTCGACCATGGAAGACCCTATCACCGTCAGCCAGATGAACGGTTCTATTGGAGACCTGAAAGGTACAGAACGCGCGGACTGGTTCAAATGGGTGGATTCCAATCGTTTTCTGTTCACACGGGTGACCGATGATACCGTCGAACTAACACTTGGGGATCGAAAAGAGGGCAACCAATTACTGGCCGCCCTCCCGGTTTCCACTTATTTTCGGATGCTGGTTGATTTCGTTCAATAACCACTAAAAGCTGACCAGTGTGCCGGCCGGCTTGCCGGTTAACACATCCCGCAGGGCAGACTCATCCCAGAGGTTCAGCACCAGAATGGGGAGCTTATTTTCCATACACAGGGTGATGGCGGTGGTGTCCATAACTTCAAGCCGGCGGTTAATGGTGTCAATGTAGGTCAGGTGGTCAAATTTAACAGCGTTCGGGTTTTTCACCGGGTCGCTGTCATATACGCCATCGACTTTGGTGGCTTTGATCAACACGTCCGCGTCAATTTCCATGGCACGCAGAGCGGCTGCCGTATCGGTGGAGAAGTACGGGTTACCCGTACCGCCGCCGAAGATCACCACGCGGCCTTTTTCCAGGTGACGGATAGCACGCCGCCGAATATAAGGCTCGGCGACCGAACGCATTTCTATGGCAGATTGAACGCGGGTCATAACACCCACACTTTCCAACGCGTCCATTAAAGCAAGACCATTCATCACAGTGGCCAGCATTCCCATGTAATCCGCGGTGGCCCGATCCATACCGCTGGAAAGGCCAACCTTGCCGCGCCACAGGTTGCCAGCGCCGATTACGATGGCAACATCCACTCCCATCTCGCGCACGTCTTTAACACGGTTGGCAATATCCAGCGCGCGTCGCGGGTCAATACCGGAACCGACATCTCCCCCGAGGGCTTCTCCGCTCAACTTCAGCAAAATGCGATGATATTTCAGGGATTCCATGTCACCTTCCTTCCAGATAATAAAAGAGCCAACCATTGGTGGTTGGCTCTTTTGAAAAATCTTATTCCTGAGCGGTGGATTCGCCCAATTCCCACCGGACAAAGCGGCGGATGATCACATTTTCTCCAAGACTGACAATGTTGTTATTTAACAGGTCCTGAATGGTGATGCTTTCATCGCGGATGTATTTCTGGCGAAGTAGAACTTTTTCATCCTTGAATTTGTTCAGAGCGCCTTCCACGATCTTGGGGAGGATAGCATCGGGTTTGCCTTCTTCTTTGGCTTTGGCGGTGGCGATACGTGTTTCGGTTTCAATATCTTCCGCGGGGATGTCTTCTTCGCGAATATACAATGGAGCGGTTGCCGCGATCTGCAGCGCGATTTCATGCGCGAAGGCGCGGAATTTTTCAGAACGGCCGACGAAGTCGGTTTCGCTGTTAACTTCCACCATCACGCCGATGCGTCCCTGGGAATGGGAGTACAGTTCGAGCATACCATCAGAGGCATTGCGGTCAGCACGTTTAGCAGCGGTGGCAAGCCCTTTTTCCCGCAGGAATTCCACAGCTTTGTTGTAATCGCCGTTGGCGTTTTCGAGTGCTTTTTTGCAATCCGAAATGCCTGCCGCGGTGGCCTGGCGGAGCTGCTTGATCATTTCAGTCGTAATTTCCATCATTCACCCTTCGTCAAAAATACCAGGTTGTTAAAAATTATAAAACATCTTCCACAGCGTCGCCGTCAACATGACCGCCGAGTTTGGCGAGGGTGGCGGCTCCGAGAAGGTCTTTATCTTCCACATCGCTGTCATCTAACAGGCTGCTCTTGATGGCAGCAACGCGCACAGCCGGTTGAGAAACGTCATCGGTTTCGGGTTCTTCTTCTTTGCGCAGAGCTTTACCTTCAATCGCCGCGTCGGCAATTTTGCCAACCAGCAGTTTGATGGCGCGGATGGCGTCGTCATTGGAGGGAATAACATAATCAACGCCGCGGGGATCACAGTTGGTATCCATCAGGGCGATGACCGGAATGTTCATGATGTTGGCTTCATGCACGGCAGTTTCTTCACGGCCCACATCTACCACGAAAACCAGGTCAGGCAGGCGTTTCATTTTACGCACACCGCTCAAGCGGACGAGAAGGCGGTTGATCTCACGGTCAATCAGCAAACCTTCTTTTTTGGTCAGACGGTTGATGTCACCCGTTTCACGCATCTTTTCCAGGCGGTCGAGCTCAAGAATACGCTGATAAATGGTTACCCAGTTTGTCAGCATACCGCCCAACCATCGTTCGGTGACGTAGGGCATCCCGCAGCGGATGGCTTCTTCTTTGATAGTTTCCTGCGCCTGGCGTTTGGTGCCGACAAACAATACTGTTCCGCCGGCAGCTACGGTATCGCGGACGAGGCTGTAAGCTGTGTTGATGGCTTTTACAGTCTGCTGCAGGTCAATAATGTGGATACCATTACGTTCGGTGAAGATGAACGGGCGCATGGCCGGGTTCCACTTGTTGGTGCGGTGACCAAAATGCACGCCGCTTTCCAACAGGGCTTTCATGGATATGACAGTTGACATAATACGCGGGCTCCTTTTTGCGTTTTCTGCCGCTTCCTTCATCCCGGCCCACCACCGTTCATAACGGCACGCGAGGTCAGTCCAGAAGCGTGAGGGATAAGTGTCTTTGCCTTAGCAAAGCGAACCGAGTATATCATATATTATGGCTGGCAACAATCGTTGATTTTCTGTGTCAACCTAATGAGAAATAAAAAATCCTTTTCCACTATAATTAATCACATGGAAAATAATATTGATCGCGCTCAGGTTGTACTAACAGAACGCTTCAGAGAAGCGTTCTGGTTGGCGATGGACCTTCACGCAAATCAACGTCGGAAAGGATCGGGGACTCCGTATATTGCCCATTTATTGGGTGTTGCAAGTCTGGTACTGGAATACGGCGGGAATGAAGATGAGGCAATCGCCGCGTTGCTGCATGACGCCGTGGAAGACCAGGGCGGGAAACCGACCCGACAATTGATTGCGGAAAAATTCGGTGAAACTGTCGCGCAGATTGTGGATGGCTGTACCGATGCTGATACAATGCCCAAACCACCCTGGTTGGAACGCAAAAAGTCTTACATCGAACATATCCCAAAGGCATCGTCATCTGTAAAGTTGGTTTCAGCCTGTGACAAACTCTATAACGTGAGAACTATTCTGGCGGATTACCGCAGAATAGGCGATGAAATCTGGGAGCGGTTTAAAGGTGGAAAAAAAGATGGTTCCCTCTGGTACTACCAGGAGCTGGTAGAAGCGTATAAAGAATCAGGCAGCCACCCGGTATATGATGAATTGGAACGGGTGGTTAATGAATTACGTTTGTTGGTTCAATAGCCGCACTTGTTCCGCGTTATTGCGCCGCTGGATTAAACACGAAAATAACCGGCAAGTACATTCCGGGAAACTCTGACGCACACCCGGATAGTTCGGTATACAGGTTGGGAGGTTTCTTTATGCATATTGTTGTTACCAATGATGATGGTGTATTCGCTCCGGGATTATTGGCGCTGGCTGCGGCTTTAAAACGCCTGGGAAAAGTCAGTGTTGTAGCGCCTGACCATAACTGGTCTGCATCGGGGCATGTAAAAACGCTGCACCGCCCCCTGCGCGTAAAAGAAGTGGAACTGGAAGACGGAACTCCGGCACTGGCCTGTGACGGGGCGCCATCAGACTGCATCGCCCTGGCGGCGCTGGGATTGCTGCCCGAGCCGATTGATTTTGTTGTATCGGGAATCAACCCGAATGCCAATCTGGGTCACGATTTGACCTACAGCGGAACGGTCACCGCCGCGATGGAGGGCGCCATCTGGGGCATTCCGTCTGTCGCTGTGTCCGTCGACGCGCCGGAATATCACCGCGGGCCGCTGGATTACACCGTTTCAGCTGAGATGGGCTGCCGCGTGGTGGAGAAGTTGATGCACAATCCCATTTCTCCCGATGTTTTGCTGAATGTCAATGTGCCCTACCTGCCGGCTGACCAGTTGAAGGGCTTTGCCATTACCCGGCAGGGGCTGCGCATCTACCGGGATGAACTGGTCAAACGTGAAGATCCCCGCGGGCGTGCGTATTACTGGATCGGCGGGGAACCACCCACCGGTGTAAAAGAAGATGGGACGGATATCGGTGAAGTTTCCAACGGGTATGTGTCCGTCACGCCCATTCAGTTGGATCTGACGGCACATAAAATGATCAGTGACTTGAAGAAATGGGACCTTCAATTACAATAGGCCTCATTCAGTCAGAACATTGTACATAAACAGGTGACCGGGATCGAGCGCTATTGATCCCGGTTCGTTTTTAACCGTCGAAAGTAAAAACCGGACAATATTCCCGTCACAATCGCGGCCAGCCAGTTTATGGTGATTGCCGCCACTTCATAGCGATAATCTCTGTCTATGCCGTATTGCACCGAGTACCCGATGATTGCCAGAACGCACAGGATTACAGGCAGGGTGAGTACCACCCGCAAAGACTTTTCCAGGCGACTGTTGAAATTCAGGCTTTGTCCCAGAAAGAAAAAGGCGATGGCCATCAGGCTGAATCCCAGCTCTTCCAACGCGATGAAGATTCCATGCCCGTTGTACTGAGTCAACAGGGCGATGCCCTCCGATTGCCCCTGCATAACGCTGACCGGAACCACCGCGATTTGAACCCAATAATTGGTCATCAACGTCAACGCGGACATGATGGCAAAAATCACGGCGATTGAGGAGAAGATTTTCTTATCTGCAGGAGCGTTAAAGTGGAAGGCAACCGTGAAGAAAAGGAAAACACACAATTGCACACAGGCGGCATACATCCAGAAATAGTCGCGGGGGAAATACGTGAGTAGATCTGCATACGGGTAGTCCATGCAGTTTGACAAACAATTCGGGCCCGAAGGGGGAATGGCGATCATCGCCAGCCCGAATGTGATAATGGTCAAAACGGCGAGAGACCAGGATGAGATCACCCCGATATTTCCGGCTGTCAGCTCGTTATTCTTCATTTCCATCCCCGTGATCCTTTATCTGCGATAAATTCCGGAAACTTATGGAGATAGCCGGTTTACTTTGTTATTAACAGACGAATATGCCATCGATTTTATTCGGTCACCGGTTGACTTCCCACGCCAGGTGTTGGATTTCAGGGGCGATCAACTTTTCCCAGGCAAGCTGTACGGCAGCCGGTGAACCGGGTGTTGACATGATCACCTTTCCTTTGTACACGCCGGCTACGGCCCGCGAAAACATGGCAGCCGCTCCAACCTGTTCATAACTGAGCAGGCGGAATATCTCGCCAAAGCCGGGTATCATTTTTTCGAGTTTGCGGGCAATCACATCAAACGTAGTATCCCGCCTGGAGAGGCCTGTCCCGCCGTTGAACAGGATGATCTGGGTATCGGTTTGTACCAGCTTTTCGATCAAACCATCAATCTGGTCCGGTTCATCGGGCACGATCGTGTAGTCAACCAGCACCAGGCCTGCGGCCGCGATCCGGTCTTTAAGGTAACGGCCGTTCACATCGGTTTCTTCTGTGCGTGTATCACTCACGGTGACAATAGATACGCGAGCCGGAGGTATGTTGTCTGCTTTGTGGTGGTGTTCGGTTTTACCTGATGGTAAATTCCTGTTGTTTTCCATTTTCTCTCCACGTTTTGATTGACTGATAGTATTGTACTCAACCTTAATGATCAGGCAGAGTCTTTTTTTTTTGACGTCTTCATCTTATTGCACCAAAAGTCTCACCAAAATCTCATGTTTCCACAAAAAGTGCCTTAATCGGATTGGTATAATGTGGGTGTGAACGAAAAACGAACATATTGTCTTATCTCATTTTTTATTGCCCTTTGTATGCTAATCCCGGCTATACCGGTACAGGCAGACGATTCTGGCAACGTGTATGACATGATCGCCGGGGTCAACGCGGTGCGTTCGGCGAATGGGCTGTCTCCTTTAGAAATTGATGGCGCGCTGATGGCTTCCGCTCAGGCGCATGCCGAATATATGGCCAGCACCGGCGTTTGTTCGCATACCGGCTCTGGTGGTACAACCGCCAAACAGCGTATGGTCAATGCCGGTTATGGCGGTGGCGCAACCGTGTTTGGAACGGAGAATATTTACTGCGGCGGACGATCCGTATCAGAAGTTGTCAACTGGTGGCAGGGCGATGAATGGCACTTACTTCCGTATAATACGGCCGAATACCGTTCCATCGGCGGCGGCATTGCCAAGGGAGCCAACGGGTTGTATTTTGTGATCGATGTAGCTTATACGGCTGGAGGCAAGTCATCAGGCGGCTCGTCGAGTGGAACAACCAGTGGTACATCAGGTTCTGTATCCAGTACCACAGTAGCCGCGCAGAGAGTCAACCCGGTGATCACCGCCACACTTCAACCTGACGGGTCTTTGATCCATGAGGTTCAACAGGGGCAGGCATTTTGGAGCATTGCGGTTGCATACGGCATCAAGATCAACGATATCATCAATATGAACAATCTTAACGGCAACTCTGTCTTGAGCATTGGGCAGAAGCTGCGGATTCATGGGCCATACACTCCTACCCCGGTTCTATCTGAAACGCCAACACCCGAACCGGATACTCCCACTCCCACAATTACTCAAACACCAACAATCACTCCAACACCTACCCAGACGTTGACACCTACCCCGCGCCCATTATTTGAGGGTGCCATGGGACTACAGAATATTGACCGCCGTGGTTTGGGTATTGGAATGGTAATAGTCTGTGTGGTGGGTCTTGGATTGATGATCGTCTCTGGTATGCGGAAAAAGAAAGAAAAACCGGAAGATATTGACCCCCTTAATCCTCCGATTGATTCTCTCTAGATCATAAAATCTTCACCACGCCACAATCCCTGATCAGGAGAGTGCGGTGCGAAAATTCGTTCCAATTCCGGTTCATCTTTGAAGATATTTACCTTCTCGTCTCTATGGACGTGAAGGTTTGATTCTACTTTTTCCAGACGTTCCAGTATATAGGTTATGGACGCGCCTATGGTATCGGGCAGGCGGTCGTGGTGAAGGTCAGGTGCGAGTTCACGTGGTTTGCTGCGCACAACCACCTGACCGGGCACGCCGACCACCACTGAATCATGCGGAACAGATTTCACCACCACAGCGTTGGCGCCTATGCGGCTGCCTTCACCAATGGTGATATTACCCAAAATTTTTGCTCCCGCGCCAACAACTACACCATCTTCCAGCGTAGGGTGGCGTTTGCCTTTTTCCAGACTCACACCCCCGAGAGTCACCCCGTGATACAGGGTGACGTTGTTGCCGATCTCAGCCGTCTCACCAATTACCACTCCCATACCGTGGTCAATAAAAAAACCTTCACCGATCTTCGCGCCAGGGTGGATCTCGATTCCGGTCAAATTTCGGACGAGATGTGAGATCAACCGGCCAATCAACAGCATTCGGTGAGTCCAGAACCAGTGTGATATCCGATAACCCCACAGAGCATGCAGGCCGGGGTAAGCCAGTAATACTTCCAGCGTAGAATGCGCGGCCGGGTCGCGATCAAAAACGGCGCGGATGTCGTTGCGCAATGTTCCAATCATTCCTTCCTCCTTATTCCACCAGGTCCGCGTACAACGGAGTGGACAGGTAACGTTCACCAAATGAAGGGATGATCACCACAATCAGTTTGCCTTCATTCTCTTCTCGCCTGGCTACCTGTAACGCCGCCCATAACGCGGCGCCAGAGGATATTCCCACCAGTAACCCTTCTTGCCGGGCAGCCGCGCGTGCTGTGGCGAATGCATCCTCACCTTTTACCCGGATGATCTCATCATATATCTTTGTATTCAACACGTCCGGCACAAATCCGGCACCGATTCCCTGCAATGGGTGAGGTCCTTTTTGACCACCGGAAAGCACCGGAGAAGCGTCAGGTTCCACGGCAATAGCTTTGAATGAAGGTTTACGGGCTTTCAAAACTTCTGAAGTTCCGGTGATCGTCCCGCCGGTACCCACGCCGGCGACGAGAAAGTCAACTTTACCGTCGGTATCGCGCCATATCTCTTCGGCTGTGGTCTTGCGGTGGATTTCCGGATTAGCCGGGTTATTGAATTGCTGTGGAAGGAAATATTTCGGATCCGATGCAGCCAGTTCTTCCGCCTTTTTGATCGCTCCCCCCATCCCCTCGGGTCCGGGCGTAAGGATCAGGTCTGCGCCATACGCTTTGAGCAGCATACGGCGTTCGCGGCTCATGGTTTCAGGCATCACCAGTGTGACTTTGTACCCGCGCGCGGCCCCAACCATGGCAAGCGCAATACCGGTATTTCCGCTGGTTGGTTCAATAATGGTTGAATCTTTTGTCAATTTTCCGGCTTTTTCAGCCGCATCAATCATAGCCAGACCGATGCGGTCTTTTACGCTGTGCGCGGGATTAAAAAATTCCAACTTGGCGGCAATTGTTGCCCTGGCCCCTTCGGATAAACGATTGATACGAACTAAGGGTGTGTTTCCAATTAAAGCAGTGACATCAGCTGCGATATTCATTTTTATTCCTCTGTTTGGTCAATTTGAATACAACAAAAAAACACTCTCAACGTATATAAATATGCGGAGATAAAACAGAGGCCTGGTTTTATTATTTTTTTTGGGTCAAAAAAGTTATAACCGCGGCGGATGTTCTATCTCCGCCCGGTACACAAGCATGTGAAAAATTCAATAAGTCGTAATTTCATCATATTCTCTAAATATTGTCCTAATTATACTTATTTGAAATAATCCGTCAATGGAAAATCAAAATTGTATAATCTTCGCGGAGATATGAATAAAATGATCACGAAATTCGGAGGTTATTGATGAATAAGAATGGAATACTCTGGGGATTGCTTTTGATTCTGGGCGGCATCCTTTTTTTGTTGGATAACCTGGGCTTTCTACCGGTAAGCGCGTTGTCATTGTTTTTCCCGGCCATTCTGATCATTGTTGGATTGTGGTTTCTCATCGGCCCGTTGGCGTTTCGGCAGGCGGTTGAAACTCGTGTTCTTACGGTTCCTTCTGAAGGAAGCACCAACGCTACCATAGAGTTCAACCACGGTGCTGGTGAAATTAATGTGTCGTCTATGGAAGGGGATGCCTTCTTGATGAACGGCACTTTCAAAGGTGGAGTGGACGAGCGTGTATCACGTAATGGAACATTTACAGGCATCAAACTTTCCGTTCCCGAAAATGAGTGGTGGGGATTTCCCACATCATCTCCAGAAGGTGGATTTACCTGGGACGTACAGTTAAACCGCCATACAGCTTACGACCTTAATGTTAAAACCGGTGCCAGTAAAGTACGACTTGACCTGCATGATCTGATCATCACCTCGTTGAAGATGTCATCTGGCGCGAATGATATGGAAGTCACCCTCCCGGAACAGGCAGGAAAGACAAATTGCCGCTTCGAATTCGGTTCAGCCCGGTTGGATGTACATGTGCCGCAAAATGTTGCCGCTCAGATAAAATTGTCCGCTGCACTGTTAGATACTAACGATATTGATCAAACCCGCTTCCCGAGATCCGGTGATGTATATCGCAGCCCAAATTATGATACCGCGGCCAATACTGTGGATATCACTGTCGAAGCCGGTCTCGGAATACTATCCATTCACTGAGGTTGATATGAATCGCAAATTTCTCATTGGGATCTTTTTTTTGCTGGCCGGTGTGATCACTCTGTTTGCCAACCTTGGGTATTTTTCCTTCGGTGAACTCTTTGGTTCTGGGCTACTTCTGGTTGGCGGTCTTGTATTTCTGTATTATTTCGCCGTTTCCAAATCTAACTGGTGGGCGGCCATTCCAGGCTGTATCCTTTTCTCTGTCGGGGTGACGGCTTCATTGCCCTGGGTGGCACCGGGTCTTGAAGGCCGGTTGGGCGGCCCCATTGTTCTCGCCGGCATCTCACTGGCTTTCTGGCTGGTTTATCTACGCGTTCCTACCCACTGGTGGGCCATCATTCCGGCCGGTGTTATGCTGACCCTGGCTTCCATCACTCTGATGTCTACTGAAAATGGTATGGAAACGGGCGGTGTTTTCTTCATTGGACTTGGTTTGACATTCGCGCTGGTGGCATTGCTGCCCGGTTCTTCACTGCGTATGGCGTGGCCCTGGATACCCGCCGCTGTCTTGATAATTATGGGATTCCTCTTTATCGCGTCAGCCGCGCAACTGGCAAGCCTTATCTTGCCGGCTGCCATGATCATCGCCGGTATTGTATTAACTTTTAAAGCTATTATCAAACGTTAAGTCAGGAGTAGTTCTATGCAAAATCGTCTTGTCCGTCCCATTAATGGTCGAATTCTGGCCGGGGTTTGTGCCGGTCTGGCTGACTGGATCGGTATGGATGCCACCCTCATTCGATTGATCTTCCTTGTGCTGGGTTTTATGACGGGATCTGGATTATTGATCTATATCATTCTGTGGGTGATCATCCCATCAGCCAATGAAGCACCCAATATGCAGGGTGACTGGTCATACCGCGCCGGGCAAATGCGTGATGATTTTATTCAGGCGACCAGTAAACCCAATATGGATGCCATGAAATTGGTTGGAGGCGTTCTGGTTGCCCTGGGTGTTTTCTTTTTAGCAAGAGAGATACGCCCGGAATGGTTCTACTGGGCAAACAAGGGTGTCATGTGGGCGCTCGTTCTCATTGGAGTGGGTGCTATTTTCGTGGTGCGCGCGTTGCGTGGAGATAAATAATGTCTGAAAATCTACCTGAAGAAAACAATCGTCATGAGCGGAAACGCCGCCGTGGGCTCTTCTTCCCGCTGCTTCTTCTTGGAACCGGTGTGTTACTTTTGCTATCTAATTTTGGCTATATCCAGGGTGGTTTTTGGGGATTTGTGGAAACTTACTGGCCTGCGCTGCTGATATTGGCCGGACTCGATGGATTGATCAAGGGAGAAGGTATAACTTCTTCCCTGTTCATCGCCGGAGTGGGTGGTTTACTTCTGGCCGGAAATCTGGGTATAGCCACAATTTCCGCGTGGGATATGTTGGCCAAAGGTTGGCCTCTTATCCTGGTTGGAATCGGCATCGATATTATCGTTGGACGGCATTCGGTAGCCCGAGCGGTAATTGGCATTTTCATGGCAATCCTGTTGGTCGGCGGAATGTTCTGGCTGGCAGATATTTCCTTCCCTGGTACAGGTCGGTCTATGGAATTCACCCAACCTTATCAGGATGAATCCAGCCTGAAATTGACGATTGAACGAACCGCCGGACGGATTTTTGTGGATGCCGCGAAACCGGGTAACGATCTTCTTCTCAAAGGTGAGTTCAACCTATTAAAGAATGAGAAGATGCAACCATCGGTGGAACAGGATGCGGATAGCGCGAAAATCCGCTTCGATACCGGGAAAAACGCGTTCCCGGGCGCAATATGGCCTTCTCAGAATTCGACCTGGAAGATTAAAGTCAATCCTGAACCAAAGTTGATGTTAAAGACGAACCTGGCGATGGGCGAAACCCGTTTGGACTTGCGCGAATTGGCCGTGACCGAGGTAGACAGTGAACAGGCAATGGGCAAGTCAGAAATCTTCATATCAACCTCCAAAGACGGCACTTATCATGTGTCTGGTGCTATGGGCGAGATTGTCATCCGGGTACCTAAAGGCGCGGCAGTTAGTGTTTCGGTTCGTAATGCTATTGGCGTTGTCTCTTGCCCTGATAATTACTCCAGAAAGAATGGCATATATACCTCAGGGACTTACAGTGAAAATCAACCAGCCATCAAGGTGACCGTAGAATTACCTATCGGGGCTATACGGATTGTAGAATACTCCGCCAGTTTATAGGAAAATGGAACTAAATTGTCGCAATTAACGTCTATCCAGTAAGACTTATCGATGATTGGAGGATCAATGAAAAAATCACTGTTTACTTCCCTGAGCGCATTCCTTATTGTTGGTCTGCTCGCTGCCTGCGCGCCGACAGCAATGCCATCTGCGCCTGCTACCGTCACTGTGGAAACAAAACCGGTAACAACACCGGCAGATACTAATGATGAAAAAGGCCCTTTATATCGCTCCATAAATGTTACAGGTGAAGGTCAGGTTTTCCTGGTGCCTGATGTGGCGTATGTTTATATCGGTGTACACAGCCAATCGGCGAACGTATCTGAAGCACTTAAGGACAACAATGAACAGGCAAAGGCTGTATCTGACGCATTAAAGGGATTGGGTGTTGAAGAAAAGGACATCCAGACGACAAGTTTTAATATTTACCCGCAACAACAGTATGAACCCGGTACCGGTAATGTGACAGGCACCATCTATATGGTGGATAATGTGGTTTACGTTACAGTACGAGAACTCAAACGCCTGGGTGAATTGCTGGATGTGGTTGTGCGTTCTGGCGCCAATAGCATTAACAGCATCAACTTTGATGTGGTAGATAAAGAAACCGCCCTCAGTAAAGCACGTGAACTGGCCATTGAAAATGCCCGTAAACAGGCTGAGGAACTGGCTAAAGCATCCGGCGTAGTGCTGGGAGATGTGCAGAGCATATCCACATCATCTGTTTCTACGCCGCTGGTAAAAGAAATGTACGGGATGGGCGGCGGTGGAATGGGGGCTGTATCACAGCCCGCGCCGATTTCTGCCGGCCAGCTTGTGTTGACTGTAAATATTTCCATGTCATACTTGATCAAATAATTTCATTTTCAAATACAAACAAGAAACCCCTGTTCTATTTTGAATGGGGGTTTCTTGTTTGTATACACTTAAAGTAAAATTTCGAGTTAAATCAGTCTATTTCCAGAGTTGAATGAGGTAGTATCCTATCGGCACAGCCCATAACCATGAATCAATACGGTCAAACACACCTCCATGACCGGGAATCAGGTTTGATGAGTCTTTGACATTAAAATGCCGTTTGAACATGCTTTCGCCCAGATCGCCTAGAAAACCCACCAGGCTGAGGATTCCACCAATCACCAGACCTTTTAAGGGTGTAATATAAACGGCTTTTGTCTGCCAGAGAAGTGCTAATATCGGACAAAATAGAAGGGCAAAAAGAATACCACCAGCATAACCCTCCCAGCTTTTGTTCGGGCTGGCGTGGCGTGAGAGTTTATGCCGTCCATAGTGTCTGCCGATAAGGTATGCACCCCCATCGACGATCCAGATCGACGGAAGGACAAGCAAGAGCCACCATTGGCCGTCAGGCAATGCGCGAATGGAAATAAAATAGGCGCCCAGCCAACCAATATAGAAAAGCCCACCAAGTGATATCCCAAAATCGATTGCCGATGTCTGGCAACCTCGCTCGAACTCAACCAGATGGATAGCCAGGGCAAAAAAGAGAAAAACCGCAATCAATAGATCTGCATATTGGAAACCGAAGAAATAACGTGTGATGGAAAAAACCGCTGGCCCGACAATTGAAATGAACGCAGAAGGTCTATAACCTCCTCGAGTAAACATACGCCAGTATTCCCAACCGGCTGTTCCCATGACAAGAGTGACAGTCAGCATATACGGCCATTCTCCTATAAGGATTATGGCAACGGCGGCAGGGATGAGCGGGATGAGGACAAGCAGCCTTTGCTTTAGCATAGATGTCGGGATCAGTCTTGTTTTGATGATACCTTGCCGAATCGTCTATCTCTTTCACTGTAGGCAATTATCGCCTTACGCAATTCTTCTTCGTCGAAATCCGGCCAATATGTCGTTGGGAAGTACCATTCAGAATAGGCTGATTGCCAGATCAGAAAGTTGCTAGTCCGAAGTTCTCCGCTGGTTCGAATGATCAGATCAGGGTCTGGGCAATCTTTTGTGAACATGTATGACCCAAATAGTTCAGGTGTGATCTGGTCAACCGGGATCTTTTCTTCCACTATCTGTTTTACGGCGCACAATATTTCATCACGGCCGCCATAGTTGAAGGCAATGTTCAAGATCAGACGCTGATTGTTGCGGGTCAGTTCCACCGCGTCCATAACTTTTTTCTGGAGAATGGGATCTAGCTTGTCAAGGTGACCTATATGACGAAGTTGAACACCTTCTTTATGGAGTTCCACCAGCTCTTTTTCAATGACTTCCCGGATGATATTCATCAAACCGGACACCTCATCTTCTGGACGTCCCCAGTTTTCAGTGGAAAAGGCATAGATTGTGAGGTATTTAATCCCGAATTTGACACAGCCTTTGATAATCCGGCGGAGATTCTCTGTTCCGGCTTTGTGGCCTGCCAGACGGGGCAACCCGCGAGCTTTAGCCCAACGACCATTGCCGTCCATAATAATGGCTACATGGGCAGGGATGTGTTCGGGTAATCCGGTTATGGTGGGTTCGGTAGTCATAAAAAGGGAGGATTAAACCTCCATGATCTCCTTTTCTTTTTTCGCGCCGACAGCATCAATCAGTTCGATGGTTTTGTCGGTGAGTTTCTGCAACTCATTTTCCGCATGTTTCAGATCATCTTCTGAAATTAATTTTTCTTTCTCAAATTCTTTTAGGTCTTTTATCACATCTCGACGGATATTGCGGGCAGAAACGCGGGCTTCTTCTAAACGGTTGTGCACCAATTTGACCAGATCTTTACGGCGTTGCTCTGTCAGCATGGGAAGATTAAGGCGGATAACCTTACCGTCATTATTAGGGGTCAAACCCAGTTCGCTGGCGAGAATGGCTTTTTCAATTGTTTTAATGGTTGAAGGGTCGAACGGTTTTATCATCAGTACTCTGGCTTCTGGAACTGAAATGGAAGCCAATTGCATCAGAGGTGTGGGGGCGCCGTAGTAATCGACTGGCATGTGTTCCACCAGGGCAGGTGAGGCGCGGCCTGTGCGAATGGTTGACAGGTCTTCTTCAAGTGCCTGAATGGTGCTTTTCATGCGTTGATCAGATTCTGCAATCGTCTCCTTAATCATCTTGCCTCCTGTTGAAATTTCATTGTGGGGAGTTTTTACTGTCTCATGATACCGATAGGTTGTAATTATACAGCATCATTGAATAGCTATTTTGGCTCAATCCTTGCATCTATACCGCAAGAGTTATGATTTAGCTTGGCTTTTGGAGGAAAACATGAGCACTGGTATGCTCTGGTACGACAGCAATCCCAAGATCGATCTCTTATCGCAGATCGCCCAGGCTGCAGCCTATTATCAGTATAAATATGGGCAATATCCTGAATTATGTTATGTGAATCCAGATACCCTTACCGCGTTATCAGCCAGACCCAGTGACATTACCATACTGCCTGACAGGCAAGTTCAGCCCGGTCACCTTTGGCTGGGTGTACGAGATGGAATGGTACCTTTGGCAGCCTGATCTCTGCTATTTGGGAGGATTGATAAATGACCTGATCCTGTGAAGCAACCGCTTCACAGGATTTTCTGCATATTCCTGGTAAAAGTCACGTGCGGCATCTTCCAGTGATATCTCCGACCGGTTGTCTTTCATCAGGAACCAACGATGATCCATAATCCATACGTACAGGTCAGCTTCAGTCCGTTCCGGGAAGCCTTCAAGGATTCTTTGCTCTCGAATAACCCTGACCATCGGAAGATAAATATTATCGTACCAGGAAAGGGTGGCTTCTTCAAAAGAGACTGCCCTGTTTAATTCTTCTCCGAGAAACCAGGCATGCGTTTGTATATGTTCCAATAGATGGGTGTATAGCTCGGGGATAGTTAATTCGATGTTTGAATCAGGACGCAACTCTTTTAAACGAGTTTTGTGGTAAAAACGCGCCAACTGCCGTTTACCGATCAGATCAAGCAAATCGGTTTCAGGGGTGATAGGTATCGGTGTCTCAATTTCAATCACTACGGCATCAATGAATGCCTGCCCTCGTTCCCTCGCGACCGAGACGCGATGGTTGCCGTCTTTCACAAAGTACACTTCGCCCAATTTGTATAACTCAATTGCAGGCAACTCCACATCCATTAAATGAGCTCTGTCAATGCTCTCCCATCGACTGCGTGTAGATGTGCCTTTCGGTAGGAATGCCCGGTCAAAATCTTGAAAGCGGCCAACACTGCCCACTATGGCATCAATAGGGACCTGGCGCAACCCGATATAATGCTGTCCTTTGGTGGGAAGAAGTTTGAGAACCTGATCATACGGCAGGAGTTCATTGGATTGGCGGGTAAGCAAACTGATCACGCTGCGCCAGTTGCTCTTGCGATGCGCTGAATCAAAATCGGATTGCGCACGTTCTTTGAAAGTCAAAGGTGAAACATCATTGGGGTCTGGAGACATACTCTACTCCGGATCTAATCAATTTCGATTGGAAGTTCTGTTACTTGATACCCGTAGGTATTAAGGATTTTTGTTTGACCCAGGAAGGTCAATTTGACCGCATCCTGGCGGTAAAGATGCACATGACCATGAAGGTGGTAGGATGGGTGAAAAACACTGTCCAACCAGCGAAAGGCTTTTATCCCCTGATGAGGCCGGTCGTCGGCGTCATGGATGCCAGCCGGTGGAGCGTGCGTAACAAACACATCGAGAAACCGGCCGTGACGCAATTTGTTCCAGAACAGACCGGGAAGAAGTCGAAAGACATTCATCCACATTTCCCGTTGCGTATACTGGTATGGCCCTTTGTTGTATCGTAAGCAGCCTTCAACCCCGGCCATCAAAAGACCGCCCGGAGAGCGCGTTACACGCTGGTGCAGGTTATGTCCGCCCAATGGAAATTTGCGTTCCCATTCGGTTCCATATTCCACTACCGGTGCGTGATTTCCGCGAACATAATATAAGGGCCTGTTCAACATGCTAATGATATATTCCAGATAGTAGTAAGGCAGGTCACCACAACCGATAACCACATCAACATCACCGAAACGGTCTACGATCTGCGGGCTGTAAATGAGGTTCAATTCTATATCGCTGACAGAGAGGATCTTCATCTGTCCACCATGCCCAGTGCTGTGACGGATGCCGCGGCCATCTGTCGGGTGTGTGAGATGCTCACCGCCCAGGTAGATAGACTCAGTTCATTTGCCAGTTCCACAGCGCGTCCATGCAACACAATCGATGGAGCGCCGAGGGGATCTGTGACTGTCTCTACATCTTGCCAATGGATATCACCGATTCCCTGTCCCAGAGCTTTAGCTACCGCTTCTTTCACGCAAAAATAGCCGGAAAGAGTTGAATTCGAATCAGCGGCTTGAATCAATTCACCCGGAGTGAAGACTCTTTTCAGAAACCGCTCCCGGATCTTTGGATCAAGTTGCTCCAATCGCGAAATATCCAGTATATCCAGGCCGGTTCGCAGAACCAACCGCGACATGGTTTATTTCTCCGGACCGGCGCTGATGATGGCCATTTTGTCAGGGTGGATATACTGGCGGGCTGTTTCCAGAACACTTTCAGGCGTTACGGCGTTCACAGTATCGGCATATCGCCGGTAATAATCGAGCCCCAACTGGAATCGCTCAATATTGAGTAACGCACCGGCAACACCGCCATTGGATTCCAGCGAAAGGGGAAGCCGGCCAATATAATTGGCTTTGCTATCCGCCAGTTCTTCGGCGGTTACCGGTTCGGCGGTGAATCGTTTGAGTTCATCATGAACCAGGTCAATGGTACGTTGCAAATTTGCCGGATTAACACCGGCAGAAACTTCCCATGAACCGGCTTCAATCCAGGAATTCAAGCTGGCAGAAGCGTGATAGGCCAATCCGGATTTTTCGCGCACGATATCTCCTATACGGCCCATCATGCCGAATTGCCCCAGAATACTATTCCCCAGCGACGCAGACATATATTCAGGCGCGTTCCGGCGAGGCCCCAGTGTGCCAATGATCACATCCGCCTGACTTTTTCCTGGAATGCCGATATGTTTGACAATTTTCTTTTTTAGAGGAGTTACCACCGGGAATTGACGCAACGGCAGTGTGTTTTCCATCTGCCAGCCGCCCAATGCCTGACAGACCAGGTCATAGCACGCGTCCGGTTCAATCGCACCGACAACCACCAGAACCATTCCATGCGGGTGATACGAATTCTTCTGAAATCGTTGAATATCCTGACGTGTGATCTGGCTGATGGTTTCCACATAGCCATCTTCCGGAAGTCCGTACGGGTGGTCTGCGAAGAGGGTTTCATCAAAGGCGAGTGACGCCATTTCTTCTGTATCTTGCGCGCGTATGGCGAGACCTGTCAACAATTGTGTCCGCAGTCTTTCGATCTGATCTTCCGGGAAAACCGGTTCACGAAGAGAATCAGAGAGAATTTCAAGCACCAGAGGGAGGTCTTCTGCCAGGCATCGACCGCCAAAATTTGTGTGATGCACGCTGGAGCTGAAGCCGATACTTGCTCCCACACTTTCAAGAGCATCATAGGTTTGTTGGAAATCGCGCCGGGCTGACCCACGCATAAGAGCCATGGCAGTAAAATGTGCCAGTCCCAATTTTTCTCTGGGATCAAACATACTGCCGCATTGGATGTATCCGTTTACCACAACAGACTGGCTGTTAAAATTCGGGCGGGTTAGCAGAATGATACCGTTTCGCAATTCATAGCGTTTGATATCATCCGGACCGGGGAGACTGTTCAGGTGAGAGGACAAAGGTTGTGGCATCATTCTTCGTCTCCTGCATTGCCATCGGCGTGGTAATACCCGATGACCCGGTTGACGGGTTTCAAATATTTCGCGGCAGTTTCACGAAGCACGTCAGGAGTCACCTGCTCGAGCCGGTTGACATACTGCTCGAACCATGCGTAACTGGCGAACATCTCTGAGTATCCCAGCCAAAAAGCCTGGTTAGTGATATTTTCGCTGCCATAGGCGAATAAAGCGCGTGCCTGCTTCACCGCGCGGGCGATTTCGGCTTCTGAAACCCGCTCGGAGATTATTCGGTCAATTTCGGAATCGATGACCGACAGGGCTTTTTCCACAGGGCGGTCATTGCGCAGGGTAAGCATAATTTCATAAAGGAAGGGGTCAATGGTAGCCTGTAAGCCGCCGGAAATGGAAACAGCCAGTTCATTATCCACTACGGCGCGGTACAGGCGGGATGTTTTATTGGAAATACCACCGCCGCCGAACATATTTAACCCCGATGGGCCGGTAAGCAGGCTATCGAGAACTGTAAATGGAAAGAAATCAGGATCAGAAGCCGCAGGCGCGCGGTAGGCTATTTGAACGTACTCCGTTTCACCGGGTCCTGTAACATCTACACGTTTTTCACCGGTTGGCGCACCTTCCGTTGGGACCGAAGTCCGGTCTACTTCACTGGATGGGATACGGCCGTATATTTCTTCGATCATGTGCAGCATTTCATTCGTTTCAAAATCACCCGCCATAGCCAGCACAGCATTCCCCGGGCTGTAATGTGAGCGGTAATGCGTATAGAGGTCTTCACGGGTAATCGTTCGCAGGTCATCTTTGAGACCGACAATCTCGGTCTTATACGGATGAATGGTAAAAGCGGCATTCTGAACGGCTTCGCTCAACCGGAAGATGGGTTCGTTCTCACTGCCTTCGCGTTCCGAAATGATCACCGTGCGTTCAGATTCAACCTCTTCAGGATCATACAGGCTGTTGACCATGCGGTCGGCTTCCAATTTGAGGCCGAGTTCTATTTTGTCAGCGGGCAGAGTTTCAAAAAAGGTGGTCCAATCCAGATAGGTGAACGCGTTCCAGTAACCGCCGTCACGGGATATGGCTTTATCCAGAATGCTGGCAGGGAACTGTGGGGTTCCCTTGAATTGCATGTGTTCCACCCAATGACTGATACCGGTCAACCCGGGTTTTTCGTTGCGCGAGCCGACACGGTACCATACCCAGTGACTGATAATAGGGGCGGTGTGAATTTCTTTTAACCGGACGGAAAGACCATTAGAGAGTGTGGTTTCTAAAATATTTGTTTTCATAGGATGGTGTTTACTATAGCATAACCGGCGCAGAAATGGTATTCGGCCTTAACGCTAAATACTGTCTGTATGATTTTTGGGATTATTCGATTTTTTACTTTCGGTAGATCATCACCAGTAAGTTGAATTAATCATTATCCAGCGTATGCAAGTATCGATGGATATCACGCGCTGCTTTGCGGCCAGCCCCCATAGCGAGGATAACCGTAGCTGCTCCGGTAACCACATCGCCACCGGCCCATACCCGTGCTTTCGAAGTCTTTCCTGTGGCGTCTTCTGCGCTGATATTGCCTTTTTTCCCGATTACCAGGTCAGGTGTAGTGGCAGGGATCAGCGGATTGGGGCTGTTACCGATAGCGTAGATCACGGCGTCTACCGGCATCACATAATCGGATCCTGGAACAGGAATAGGTGACCGTCTTCCGGAGGCATCTGGTTCACCGAGTTCCATTTTCTGACAGGCAAGACCTTTGACCCAGGCATGGCCGTCGTCTACACAGGCGGTTGGAAGGGTAAGGAAATCAAAGATAACGCCTTCTTCTTCCGCGTTTTCCACTTCTTCGAGGCGGGCAGGGAGTTCCGATCGTGACCGCCTGTATACAATATGGGCTTCGGCACCCAGGCGCAGGGCGGTGCGGGCGCAATCCATGGCCACATTACCGCCGCCGATGACCGCCACACGTTTGTGCTGCTTGATGGGCGTTTGCACCGCGGGAAAGGTGTAACCTTTCATCAGGTTCATGCGGGTCAGGTATTCATTGGCAGAATACACCCCGTTCAGATTATTGCCGGGGATATCCATGAACCAGGGCAAACCGGCGCCGCTGCCCACAAAGATAGCATCATGTTCTTCCAGCAGGCTATCGATGGTACGGGTCTTACCCACCACAAAACTGGTGACAAATTCCACGCCCATGGCTTTCAAGTTTTCCACTTCGCGGCGGACGATTTTCTTGGGCAACCGGAATTCCGGGATGCCGTAGATCAACACTCCTCCCACCTTGTGCAGCGCTTCATAGACTGTTACCTGGTGACCAAGTTGGATAAGGTCACCGGCTACCGTCAAACCGGCAGGGCCACCACCGATCACGGCTACTTTGCGTCCGGTGGGGCGGGGTTTCTTAACAGACGGTGAGGTTGACACCTGGTTGGCTTCCCAATCGGCAAGAAAACGTTCCAAACGTCCAATGGCAACTGACGCTCCCTTTTTTGCGAAGACGCAGCCCCCCTCACATTGTTCTTCTTGAGGGCAAACCCGCCCTGTGACAGCCGGAAGACAGTTCTTCTCTCGGATGATTCGGATCCCCTCCGCAAAATCACCCGCATTGATTGCCCGGATGAAATCAGGAATGCTGATTTCCACAGGGCAGTTGCCCACACAGCCGGGCTTTTTGCAGTCGAGACAGCGGCTGGCTTCGGCCATGGCTTCTTCAGGGGTGTACCCGAAGGCAACTTCGTCAAAATTTTGACCGCGCACTTCGGGACTTTGTTTTGACATCTCCACACGCTGGAGATTCACCTTTTTTTTCGGGGTTTCCGGGGTGGAAGATTCCATAGATGATCTCACTTCTCGGGAGCGCTGGTGCGCAACGTAATGGTTTCTTCGCGCAGATATGCCTGCCGGCGATTGGACAGCTCGTCCCAGTTAACTTCGTGGCCGTCAAAATGTGGACCGTCCACACAGGCGAATTTGTTGCTTCCATTTACTGTTACGCGGCATACACCGCACATGCCGGTGCCATCGATCATTAATGTATTCAGACTGACGATGGTTTTTATCCCCAGCGGCCGGGTTTCTTCACAGCCGCGCATCATTACATAGTTACAGCCGTTGAGGATCACCCGGTCCACGCCACCGTCGATCCCGGCGATTATCGTCCCCAGGTTGTTGATGTGGCCGCGCATGCCCTGCGTACCATCACGTGTGATGTAGAACATTTTATCCGCCACTTTACGGAGCTTTTCCTGCCAGTAGAACAGGAATGAACTGCGGGCTTCTACCACACAGATGATCTTGTTGCCCATGGATTTCAGAGCTTTGGCGATAGGGTAAATGCTGGCAATACCGTAACATCCGCCGGCAAGAAGAACCGTTCCAAAGGCGCTTAATTCCATAGGGTTACCCAGCGGGCCGGCCGCGGTGGGGATGTTATCTCCGGTTTTCAGCTCCGCGAGTTTATTGGTGGTGGCGCCGATCTGCATGAATACTACGGTGATCTCACCGGTTTCGGAATTCCAATCGGAGATGGTCAGAGGGATGCGTTCGCCATCTTCTTCTGCCTGCAGAATAACAAACTGCCCCGGCTGCGCTGCCCGGGCCACATCGGGCGCGAGCAACCGAAGATTATGGATATTGGGGGCCACCATGGTACGTTCCAGCACAGGTATCATCAGTCACCTGCCTTCGCATGGTTTGAATCCAGCAGATATGCCAGGCCGGCTACTTTGGATGAGAGCGGCGAGCCAAGGAAAACAGGATCATTCGCGCGCGCGGATTGTGTGAACCAGCAACCGGCGGCCGACGTCTTTTTCCAGTTCTCTGCCGGTCGTGAAGTTGACATCTCTTCTCGGATCTCATTAACCGAAGTGAAATCAAGTCCGTGAATTCCCATTTTCCCGGCGATGCGGGTGACAATCTGCCAGTCTGGTATCACCAGTTCAGCAGGGTCAACTGCTTTTTGGAAGAACTGCTGCCTGAATTCGGAATTGACATACGAACCGTCACGTTCTGTAAAAAATGCCGATGGCAAAGCCAGCCCGACATCCTCTGACGGTTGAAAGCTATTCTGGTAGATCGTGAATCCAGCAGGTAAAACAGGTTGGCAGCCAATAGTGTACAGCACATCCGGACTCGATGTATTTCCATAATACGGCAGCGCACCTGCTGCCAGCGCGCCAAAAACATTGCCCTGCAGCGGCAGGCAAATGACAGACGCGTTTATTTCTTCCGCGAGACTGTTTATTTTTTCAACAAGCGTCAGGTCAGATAGACATGCGTCACCAATGACCAAAACCCGATTGCGGGATTGGTTCAGGGTATCTACTGCCTGGTGAATTTGCCCGATGCCAGTTTCACCGGATTTCAATGTGGAAACCAGTTGGTTAAAGAGTTCCGCTGCATCTCCATTAGCGCGGATACATGTATCCGAGAAGCGTTCCAATTGACGTTCCTGCCGGTTGACCGAGATGATCTGCGCACCTTTTCGTTTAAGCTGTTTCAGTTCATATTCGAGCCATGAAAGGCTGTAGCGGGTATCCACACCGGCCAACAGCACGCAGTCAGCTCCGCGAAGGTCGTTAAACGATGCGGTGCGGGTGAACAATCGGTCATACACGTCCTGTGAGGTTGTAGATTGTGTCTTATCCGATGGCACGATAGTTTTGGCAAATTTTTGAATCACAAAGAGGTCTTCCAACGGAAGGCTGGATGAAACCTGAAGAGCTATTTTTTCGGGAGCAGAAGCGGAGAGTTCTTCCGCGGCCAGTTCTACAGCTTCTTCCCATGAGATTTCAAATGGATGACCGTCTGCCTTCTTCCAGGGTTTTTGCAGCCGAGATGTATGATTGGCGGTTTCGGGAATGCCAAATCGACCGTGGACGCACAGATTCCTGCCGTTGACAGTCATGTCGCTGCCGGGTGTGGCGCCAATAACTGTACCTTTTTTAACGTCCAGATTGATTGAACATCCGGCAGAGCAAAACGGGCAGATAGATTCCACGCTGCTTTCCGCTATACCTTCCCATTTACGGGTTTTCTCAGCCAGCGTACCGGTGGGGCAGTGGTCAACACAGGCACCGCAGAAGCTGCAACCCGCGTCAATGTGACTGCGGTTGAAGGCGGTGCCGACAAGCGCCTGCGGGCCGCGTTCCACGAAGGTCAATGTGGTATTGAAATGTAATTTTTCACAGATCTGAACACAACGCCCGCAAAGCACGCAAAGATTGTAATCACGATCGTAGAACGGATCTGCCTTTTCTACTGGATAATAACGGTATTTTACCGGCAGGCGGATATCTTTAACGCCCAGGCGTTCCGCCAGGGTTTGTATCTCGCAACGACCATCCTTGTTGCACGAACCGCAGCCGGTGGTCACACCGCTTTTGCGTATGGTCACCATGCACTCGGAGCAATTTCCTTTTTCAGAACATACAAGGCAGCTTAAGGGATGTTCGCTGAGAAGCATATTGAAAATCTCTAACCGAAGGTTTTTGAGCGCTGCAGTTTCAGTGCGAACAATCATTCCTTCTTCTGCCGGTGTGGTGCAGGATGTGGGAAAACCGCGTAGACCTTCCACTTCGACGACGCACATGCGGCACCCACCGAATGGGGGTAGATCTTCACAGGCACACAGAGTGGGGATATCTATCCCGTTCTTTTGAGCAGCCTGCAGGATGGTCTCTCCGCGGACCGCTTCAACATGTATATCGTTGATGGTCAAATGTACAGGGGTCAATGTACCGGACTCCCTTCGATGGCGTCAAACCGGCAGGTTTCATAGCAAGCCCTGCAGCGGATGCAAATGGAACTGTCGAGTGTGTGCGGTTGTTTGGCTTTGCCTTCGATGGCATTTACCGGGCAGACCTTCGCGCAGGCGTGACATCCTGTGCAGGCCTCCGGGTCGATACGATATTGGAACAGGGTTTTGCACACTCCTGCTTCACAATATCCACTATGAATATGGGTTTCATATTCACTTCGGAAGGAACGCAGAGTTGTGGTCACCGGGTTGGAGGCCGTTTGACCCAGTCCGCAGAGAGAGCCCTGTGACATGGTTCTCGCGAGCCGCTCCATAGTGTCAATATCCTCCGGTGCTCCGGAGCCGTCTTTAATGCGGTCCAGAATTTCGTACAGGTGACGGGTGCCGATGCGGCACGGAGTGCATTTGCCGCAGCTTTCCTTACGCAAAAAGTCCAGATAATAGTGTGCCAGATCGACCACGCAGGTATCTTTATCCATCACAATCAGGCCGCCGGATCCCATAATAGACCCAACAGCTTTGAGAGCTTCGTAGTCCACCGGAGTATCCAGGTACTCAGCCGACAGGCAGCCGCCGGATGGACCACCGGTCTGTACTGCTTTGAACGGTTTCTCCGTGCCGCCGCCGATCTCGACGATGATCTGACGCAGCGACATCCCCAGGGGGACTTCGATCAACCCGGTACGGCGAACGTCACCTACCAGCGAAAAGGTCTTTGTTCCAGAGCTGGTGGGTGTTCCATACTGGCGGTACCAATCGGCACCGTTACGGAGAATGTTCGGGATGGTACTGATCGTTTCAACGTTATTGTTGACTGTTGGTTTGCCATATAGCCCGCTGACCGCCGGGAAGGGCGGACGGGAACGCGGCATGCCGCGCCGGCCTTCAATGGAAGCGAACAGGGCAGTCTCCTCACCGCAGACAAACGCGCCGGCACCTTCTTTGATCTTGATCTCAAAGTTGAAATCCGTTCCCAGGATGCGCGCGCCCAACAGACCGTGCTCGCGCATTTGCCGCAGGGCGTTTTTCAGGCGGGACACCGCGAGCGGGTATTCCGCGCGAATATAGATCACGCCATGGTTCGCGCCAATGGCATAGGCGGCGATCAACATACCTTCCAACAGCGCGTGCGGGTCGCCTTCAATAAGTGAGCGGTTCATGAAAGCCCCGGGATCACCTTCATCGGCGTTGCACACCAGATACTTGTCTTTTCCCGGGTTGACGCGGCACAGTTCCCATTTTCTGGCAGTCGGGAAACCGCTGCCACCACGGCCGCGGAGACCAGAGAGTTTGACCTGTTCGATCACTTCTTCCGGAGTCATACCCAGCGCGTTCTTTAAACCCACATAACCATTACGGGCTACATAATGATTAAAATTTTCAGGGTCAATCAAACCGCAATTTCGCAGAATTACGCGCACCTGCGGTTTTAGCATGGGCTGGTCAAAGAAACGCGGAAGCCCGCCGGTTTGACGGTTTTCGAGCGGTTCCAGAATCCCTGCGGCTTCATCCAGCGGGGGAGCGTTATTCTTGATAGCTTCGATGACGATGCGTTTGGCTTTAGCTGGCGTCATCTGGCCGTAACTGACACGAGCCCAACCCGGGAGGGTAATATCCATGATCGGTTCCATGTAACAAGGCCCGATGCATCCAACGTCAACCAACCGGGCTGTCAGGAAGTTTTCATCCAGTGCCTCTTCCACGGCTTTGCGAACTTCAACCGCGCCGGCGGCGCGTCCGCAGGATGCCATGCCGAAATAGATCACAGGGATGGTACTGTTTTCAAGTTCCTTCCATTCATCTCTGGCGGTTTGTTGCATTGAGGCAAAATCAGGCATAGCCCTCCAGAATTTTCTTCAGGCGCGAGCTGGTCACGCGGCCGTAGATCTGGTCGTCAATTTGCATGACCGGCGCCAGAGCGCAACAACCCAGGCAGGCAACTCGTTGAAGGTCAAAGAGGCCGTCAGACGTGGTTTCACCCGGTTTAATATTCAATTCTCGTTCCAGGGCTTCCAGTAATTTTTCACCGTTGCGCACATGGCAGGCTGTACCAAGACATATCTTGATTGTATGCCGGCCGGGAGCGTTGAAGTGGAATTGTGTATAGAACGACGCGACTCCATACACGTCATTTTCAGAAATTTGCAACAATTCAGCTACTTCCCTGATGCTCTCCGCTGATAGATATCCGGCCCGGTCTTGAATTTCCTGCAGGAGCGGAATCAGATCTCCCCTGGTATACGGTTGGGTCGGATTATTACCGGTTTTGTTTTCGAGGATCATAGGGGTTTTTCGAGTTTATTAAGAGTTATTTCAAAATTGAATTCTAGTCCAAAAGAAGGAAATTTTGTAAGAGTGTCCCGAAAAAAGCGAGGAAAAGGGAAATATTGGATTAATTTAATCTACTGGTATTCTGGATGCGAATTGTTAGCTGAGTTATCCGATTCGGGTTGAGTGCGCCGGGTAATGATGCGGTCAAATGGGAACATCATCAAAATGCCCAGCCCGATGACAAACTCACCGATTTGAACTCCAACCGATTGTAAGGGTCCAAAAAAAGGTCGAGGGAGAGGATGACTACCCAATCCAAGAACATCCGCCAGTCCGGTAAACAACGCGATGACGTAACCGGTTTGAACGAAGCGCATACCAATCTGGAACAGCAAACTATACGGTTTACCCTGGCGTAAAGCCTGCATCACCAGAAAGGCGCCCACGCAAATAATGGCAATACCAAAAAGAAAAACAGAAACCTGCACAAAGCCGATAACCGGGCTGCGGTCAAGTCCATATACAGAAGGGCGGGCCCCCAAAATGAATAAAGCAAATCCAATCCCGGTCATTATCAAACCGAGGCGGATTTTTCGTTTTGATTGTTGCACCGGCTGACTGGGTGGTTCTTCAGCGGCGGGTTGCAATGGATTGTCGGGAGGGATTTGATCTTCGTCGTTAATAATCATGACTCAGGTAATGCCTGGTAGAGAATTCGTTCCCAGTTTCCATGAAATATGGCTTCGATCTGCTCCAAAGTATACCCTCGTTTTTGCAGGATCGGTGCCAATTTTTGCATATCGCCGATCGAATTTACGCCATCCGGTACACAGGGCCAGCCGAATCCACCGTCAAAATCCGTTCCGATGGCCGCGTGGTCACAATTGCCGGCGATCTGGCAGATGGCATCGATATGGTTGGCCATATCATCCAGGGTGACATGCCTGGATGGATCGCGGAAGTCCCAATCGGTGCGCAGGAAACGGGCGTAGGGCATAACGCCGATAACTCCACCGCGTTCGATCATGCGGCGCACATTCTCTTCCGAAAAATGCCGCTGATTGGATGGAGCATTCAGCAGCCAGCGGCAATTAGCGTGACTGGCAATTACAGTTCCTTCGTACTCATCCAACGCGGTGGCAATGGAAACGTCATTCATATGCGCCACATCAAGAATATATCCAATGCTGGAAAGCGCGTGCAGAAGTTCATGCCCCTCGGAAGTGAAAGACTTGCCTTCGATCGTCCCGCCGCAAAAGCGTGTTCCGCCCCAGACCGGTCCGAGGAGACGGGCCCCCAATTGCCACCATTCCTCTAGCTCTTCCATGGAACCAAGCCCTTCGGCACCTTCGATCAGGTTAACAATACCCAGGGGCTTTTTTGCAGCTAATGTTGTTTCTTTATGGGGAGCAAGAATTGCCGCCAGATCGGACCGGGTGAGCACCCGGCGGAATTTTTCCGGGTGGGTGTCTGCGAGCATGCGGTAATAGTCAACGGATCGGTGGATCAGTTCACCATATTCTTTATTGGAGGCAAAGGTAGCCACATCCCAGTCTCCGCTGGAATATTTTTTGGGTGCCATGAACATAGTGCCAAAAACCAGAGCGACCTGTCCACGCGAGTATTCGTCCCAGCCGAACAATGTGCTGCCACCGCGGCGTTCGTCAATTACTCCGGTTTCTGCCGCGCGAATCTCCTGTAAGGGGCGGGAGTAATCGGTTTTGAAGCATAGCCAGTTCCAGGCAAGGTCTTCATGGGCGTCAATCAGGTAGGGCATAGGCGGGTCCTGGAAAAAAAAGAGCGCACCGGCTGGTGCGCTCTTTTTTTTGTAATTCTAGTCAGCCGGAGAGTCTTCCTCGTCAGAGGTGGTGTCATCCAGAGCCTGCCAGTCCATCTCGGCATACGCCATTGAGTCAACGCGGCGGAGGCTGAGGCCGATGCGGTGATTGGCCGGATCGATCTTGATGACGCGGAGGGTAACAGTTTCGCCCTCTTTCAAGACTTCCTTCGGATGTTCGATGCGTTTTTCGCTCAGCTCAGAGATGTGGATCAGACCTTCAATGTCGCCTTCCAATTGGGCAAAGGCGCCGAATTTGGTCAGGCGGGTGATCTTACCCTGCACAAGCTGGCCGACAGTAAAGGCGGCCGCCTGGTTAGACCAGGGATCGTCCTGCAGCTGGCGGATTGACAGGCCGATGCGTTTCTTGTCGCGGTCGATGGAGATGACTTTGACTTTGATTTCCTGTCCGACTTTGAGAACTTCGCCGGGATGCTGAATGCGGTCCCAGGAGATCTCGGAGAGGTGGACGAGGCCGTCAGCCCCGTTGATGTTGACAAAGGCGCCAAAATCAGCCAGGCTGGTAACGTGACCGGAGCGAATTTCACCTTCTTTGAGTTCGTCAATAACACGTTCTTTGAGGGTTTCGCGGGTCTCGGTGCTGGCAGCGCGTTCTGAAAGGATCAGGCGGCGGCGTTCGCGGTCAACTTCAATGACGCAAACATCCACTTCCATGCCGACCATCTTGCTCCACTTCTGTTCAGGAGTGTCGCCTGAGATGTTGGCGCGGCGGGAAAGGGCGATCTGTGACGCGGGAACAAAACCGCGTAAGGTACCCAACGGTACAATAAGGCCGCCCTTATTGAAACCGATGATCTTGCTGTGGAAAGAGCCTTTGGAAGCGAGCATATCTTCGGCTTCCTGCCAGCCTTTTTCTTCACGGGCGCGTACATAGGAAAGCACCAGTGTGCCATTTGAATCTTCCGGATTGACAACATACACCGGAATTTCCTGACCTACGGCCAGGGTGGATAGCTCAGTGGAGGGGATGGCCTCGAATTCTTTTCCGCTGATCACGCCTTCGGACTTGGTTCCGACGCTGACCAATATCTGGCCCTGGCTGATGCTGGCAATAGTTCCGTTGCGGATCTCGCCCTGCGACGGAAAATCGATGCCAAGACCTTCCTTTTCCAACAGGGATGCCATGTTGTTGCTATCGTTCAAACTATTTTCGGGTTGTTCTCCCTGATTCTGAAAGGAAGCGTTTTGTTCCATAGGAAATCTGACTCCGGACAAGAGGATTGCTGTCATTATAAAGGTGAATTCACGGATTGACAACCCTGACAAGGTCAAGGTGTAAGTAGTTGTGAAATTAATTTGAATAAAATCCACTTTATGATTATTCGGAATGGTTATTTGTTTTTTTCGCGACTAAAAACAGACCCTTAAGATTTTTAAACTCCTAAGGGTCTGTTTCTTTGCATAACTAATGCCGGCGGCGTTTCTTCTTTTCCGCCGAACCTTCATCCGTTTCAGAGGGCAGCGGCGCGTCAGCTTCACCGCCTTCGGCGGTGGTGGTAGCAGCCCGGCGCGGCTGGTAGGTGAACATGCGGCTGATCACACCCATGCGGATATCACCCAGCAGTCCGGTGAACATCTCAGAGGCTTTGCTCTTGTACTGAATGAGCGGATCGCGCTGGGCATAGGCTTCCAGCCCGATGGAGACGCGCAGCGCCTCGACCTTTGTGAGGTATTCCACCCACAGGTCGGATATGACGCTCAACAGGATATGGCGGTATATCTCTGTCTGCACTTTGGCGCCGATCACCTCGCAGGCAGCCGTTTTGAATTCGGGATCCTGCTCCGCGAGGGGAATTGTCGCGGCAATGTCATATTTTTCCTGACCAACCGCTTCAGCGATTTTTGCCTGAACGTTGACATCCACCTGTGACAGCAGGACATTGTTCTGCTGCAGTCGTTCCCATTCGGCCTGCCCCATGGCGGTACGCAGGGCAACCGTTGCGCCTTCCAGGTGATTTAGCACGGTTTCTGTCATCTGGTCTACCGGGATGGATCCTACCAGTTGGGCGGCAAAATAGATGTAATTCAGCCGGTTGGTAGCCTGGCGCACCTGGCGGTGGGTTTTCCTGTCAAACATAGTTCGGCTGCCCTGTGAAATGGTCATTAGCACGTTTACCAGGAATCCGTCACTCAGTTCGGTGCCGCCGCTGCGCCCCAGAACGGCTTCAATATCGCGCGGCACCTGTGCTCCGGAGCCGAACAGGCGGTCTTTACGCTGTTCCAGAATTTCCGCGGTTTTGGCATAGATTTCATCCGCCACTCCGGCCCAGTTGGAATCTGGCGAGATGGACAGGCGCATGTCTGCGGCTTCCGGCAGACGCCGGCGCAGGCCGCCCAGCACCCGCGTGGCGGTGATAGCCAGCATGGCGGTCTCTATCTGTTTGCGCAAAGAATCTTTTATGTCTTTGTCGCCATCCGGAAGACGCCGTAGCTGGTCATTGGTCAGGCGCAGGGGTACACGTACCAGACTGGCAAGTTCGTCGAGTAATTCCTGAGGGCGGCGCGCGGGCATGCCTTCTTCTACATCACCGATACCTTCGAAATAAGTGTCCAGTGTGTCAAAGCGTTCTTCGATCTGGGTATCCATTGATTCGCCGGTGGACGTCAGCAGATTGTTCAGGTTTCGCAGAAGGTGATCATTTTCCGCGGTCAAAGAACGGGTAGCGATATCCACCAGCACTTCCTTGACCCTGTCAAGTGAGAAATCTCCCGCGGGAAGCTGGCTTCGGATCTCGTTCAACAGCAGCCGGAATGTGAAGGACGGGTAGCTTATGTCGTCATACTTCAGGGGCGGCTGTATCTCTTCAAGGTAGGCCAGTAAACGCCAGGGTCCCTCTTCATCTTTCAAACCCTGCGGTATGCGGATCTGCAGTTCTGTGTGCAGCATATCCATCACATCACTGCTCAGGTCTTCCTTGGTGAAGACCATATCGCGCTGTGAGTAGATGCGCTTGCGCTGGGTGTTCAATACATCATCGTATTCCAGCAGATGCTTGCGGACGTCAAAGTTGGCGCCTTCCACACGTTCCTGTGACTGTTCGACCATGCGGCCGACCATACCGCTTTCGATGGGCAGACTTTCATCAATATTCAGGCGTTTCAGCAGATTTTCGACGTTCGGACCGCCAAACAGACGCATAAGTTCGTCATTCAGGGAAAGGTAGAAGCGGGAGGAACCCGGGTCGCCCTGGCGGGCGGCACGGCCGCGAAGCTGGTTGTCAATACGGCGGGCTTCATGCCGCTCAGAACCAATAACATGCAGTCCTCCAAGAGCGCGCACGCGCTCCATGTCGTCCATATACTGGAGGAATGCTTTCACCGATTCTTCTTTTAATCCGAATTGATCCGCCGGTAGCTTCTGCAATTGTTTGAGCCGTTCTTCATTATTGATGCCATACGGGTCAAATCCACTTTTTTCGAGAACATGGTTGACATCGGCCAGGATATCTTCTGGAAGTTCGCCGCCCAGTTTAATATCCACACCACGGCCGGCCATGTTCGTGGCAATGGTCACCGCGCCGAACGCGCCTGCTTTGGCGATGATCTGGGATTCTTCATCATGTTTTCGGGCGTTCAATACAGAGAGCGGAATGCCGGCCTGGATGACGCTGAGAAGCCTGGGTTTGTGCTCTTCTTTCAATCCCAGATAATTAATTAGACGGTCTAGATTTTCCGGCTCTTCCAGATTGATCGAAAGGTTCAACCCGCGTGCGAATTGACGCAGCTCGGGTGTCTTCAACTGATCGATGGGATTGTTCAAAAATTCAAGTTCGGGTATGGAGCGTTCGTCATTCTGACGGTTGTTCGCTTCCAACCAGACCTGCCGGATCAACAACGCCTGAAGAAGGGTTCGCACGGGTTCCGCGCGCAGACGGTCGCCCAGGCGGTCACTATGTTCGACAGATGTGGTGCCAACCAGAATTGGCTGTCCTTTAACATGCCGCTCAATGATCTCTAGTGAGATGGCACGCAGTTTGGCTTCTTCTGTGCGGTAGACCACATCGGGGTAATCTTTCCTGCGCCAGTAGACAGGTTTCTTTTCAACATCTTCCCGGCGGGCGAAATAGGTGACCTTGTAGCCATCTTCATCCTTGGTATTCACCTCTTCCAGAGAGGAATTGGCTTTGGTGGCCTGGTATTCCAGGTTAGTGGGGATGGGCAGAACATCCAGTTTGTAGATTTTGTAGAATTCTTCCGATTCCGTCAGCGCGGTACCGGTCATACCGGCTAATTTTTCGTACATACGGAAGTAGTTCTGCAGGGTGATGGTGGCATAGGTAACGTTCTCCGCTTCAACCTTGACACCTTCTTTGGCCTCCACAGCCTGATGCAGACCGTCTGACCACCGTCGTCCGGGCATCAGGCGTCCGGTGAATTCGTCAATAATCACCACTTTTCCACCCTGAACAAGATAATCCTTGTTGCGTTTGAACAGGTGCTGGGCGCGCAGGGCTTGCTCGAGGTAACCCAGTTTCTGCGCCTGTTCAGGCGTGATATCTTCCGGGCGGTCGGGATCACGGAGGGTTTCACCCAGCAGCTCTTCCACATGTGATTCGCCGATCTCGGTCAGTGAAACGGTGCGGTCTTTCTCGTTGATGTCGTAGTCTTCAGGCTGAAGCTGACGCAC
The DNA here is from genome assembly GCA_024363285.1 of Leptolinea sp. HRD-7. Lineage (GTDB taxonomy): Bacteria > Chloroflexota > Anaerolineae > Anaerolineales > Anaerolineaceae > Leptolinea. The sequence goes on from AP024710.1 coordinate 2,097,234, forward strand.
CACCTGTGCCATGCGAATATACCATTCCGCCTGGTCGGCAGCCGGGCCGCTGATAATCAACGGTGTACGGGCTTCGTCGATAAGGATGTTATCAACTTCATCGACGATGGCGTAGTAATGGCCGCGCTGAACGCGTTCTGCCAGTGACATGGTCAGATTGTCGCGCAGGTAGTCAAAGCCAAACTCGCTGTTCGTGCCGTAGGTGATATCGGCTTTATAGGCTTCCGCGCGGGTGACCATTTGAAGCTGGTGCTGGTCTTCGTGCGGAGAGGTTTTCGAGAGATCCACGAGGAAGGCATACTTGCCATTCTCGGTGCGTGCCGCCATTTGCAGCACGCTGACGGTCAACCCGAGAGCCTGATAGACGGGCGCCATCCAACGGGCGTCACGGCGGGCCAGATAATCGTTGACGGTCACCAGGTGCACGCCGCGGCCGGTAATGGCATTCAGATAAAGGGGCAGCGTAGCTACCAGAGTCTTACCTTCACCGGTGCGCATCTCGGCAATGTTGCCGCGATGCAGCGTGATACCGCCGATCATCTGAACATCATAGTGGCGAAGACCGATGGTACGTTTACTGGCTTCACGTACAGCTGCGAAGGCTTCGGGGAGCAGGTCATCCAGTGTTTCGCCTTTGGAAAGCCGCGCCCGAAATTCATCCGTTTTAGCTCGAAGGGCGACGTCATCTAATTTTTCGTATTCATCCTCCAACCCGTTGATCCGGTCGAGGATAGGTCCCATTTTCTGGACTTCTTTTTTGTGGGGGTCTCCCCCCAGTACTTTGACAATATTTTGAAACATACGTTATATGTGAATGGGTGAACCGCTTACACCATGAGCGGCTTCCATCAGTACCTCGCTTAATGTAGGATGGGCGTGCACATTGCGCGCGATGTCTTCGGCGGTCAGTTCCATTCGCTGCGCCAGAGTTAATTCCGGTAGTAGTTCTGAAACTTCAGGGCCGATCAGATGCGCGCCGAGTATTTCACCGTATTTCGCGTCGGTGATGATCTTGGTAAAACCGGCGGATTCACCCAGTCCCAGGCTCTTGCCGTTGGCGATAAAGGGGAACTTGCCAACCTTGATCTCAAAGCCCTTCTCTCTGGCCTGTGCTTCGGTGTAACCAAAGGAAGCCACCTGCGGTTGACAGTAAGTGGCTCGGGGCATCATGGCATAATCCAGTTTTGTGGTTTCGTGTTTGGCGATGGTCTCAGCCGCGACCATGCCCTGAGCGGAGGCGACATGCGCCAGGAGGAACTTGCCTGTCACGTCTCCGATGGCATAAATACCCGGGACGTTGGTAGCCATACTGTCATCGATAGCAATGTGACCGCGTTCGGTCAGTTTGACTCCTACGGCTTCCAGCCCGAGGTTGGCGGTGTTCGGTTTGAAGCCGATGGCGACGAGAGCCTGTTCGGCTTCAATTACCTTTTCACCGTCGGTGCCGGAAATTTTCACCGTCACGCCGGTATCGGTGGGTTCAACTGACAGTACTTTATGCCCGGTAAGAACATCAATTCCAGCTTTCTTGAACGCCTTTTCCAGTTCTATGCTGATTTCTTCATCTTCCAGCGGGGCGATATGCGGCAGCATTTCGACGATGGTCACCTTGCTGCCGTAGGAATTCCACACGGTGGAAAACTCAAGGCCGATGGCTCCGCCGCCGATGACCACCACGGAAGCCGGCAGGTTCTCCTGCAGAATGGCTTCTTTATAGGTGACAATCTTCTTGCCGTCCATGGCCACGCCGGGGATGGGGGTGGGGTAGGAGCCGGTGGCAATAATGATGTTCTTCGCGTTCAGTTCCTGAACGGCGCCGTCACTGGTGGTCACCTGCACGGTATTCTTGTTCTTCAACATTGCGGTGCCCATGTAGACGTCGATGTTGTTCTTCTTCATCAGGAAGCCGACGCCTTTGGTCAGGCGGTCAGAGACCTGGCGTGAGCGTTTGACGGCCGCGCTGAAGTCAAAGGTGAGGTTATCGAAGGCGATGCCGAAATCTTTGGCCCGGTGGCGCAGAGTGTGGGCAAGCTCGGCATTCTTCAGTAACGCTTTAGACGGGATGCAGCCAATGTTCAGGCACACACCGCCCATCCACTGCTTATCCACGATGGCTGTTTTCAATCCAAGCTGAGAGGCGCGGATCGCGCTGACATATCCGCCGGGGCCGGCGCCAATAACAACAAGATCATATTCGGTCATCGGAATCCTCTTTCAAAAGTAACCAGTTGAGTGTACCTGTAGAAATTACGTGATGATTATACACATATATGAACCGGTAATTCCATGCCGGAGTAGTTTTTTTGCCTGGTTTTGTATAAGAATTGTGAAAGAAAAGCGGGTTCACGGCTTTATAGAGGGAATTCAGGTATTGACACTATACCGTCTGGACGGTATAGTAACCACATGAAAACAAACTCACTCTCTCAAACAACTATTGTATTGATAGGCGCCAGCGGCGGATTGGGCGGCGCAATGGCAGAAAAACTGGACGCAGTCGGTTGCAAGCTGGTTCTTGCCGGGCGTAACAGGGCTGCATTGGACCGGCTTTCAGGGCGGCTATCCGGTGACCATATCACCGCGCAGGTTGACCTGACACAACCTGATTCCATAGACGCTTTACGCAAATTGTCGCTGGAAAAGTTCAACCGGGTTGACGTGGTGATCGACGTGGGCGGTATGGATCTTCGTAAACCGTTCTTGCAGCACTCACCGGAAGAGATCGCGCGGATCGTCAACCTCAACCTCGTGGCTGCCATGCAGGTGACGCGGACGTTCCTGCCGGTGATGCGGCAGCAGGGCAGCGGCCAGATCGTGCTGGTGGGCGGCTTTGGGAATGGACGATTATCTTTCCCGTACTTTGCCCCGGATGTGGCCGCGCGGGCCGGGCTGGCGGCGTTTGTTGAAACCATCAACCGGGAATTGAAGCTGGAAGAAATTCTGGTGACAGTTACCTTCTTTTCGCCGGAACCGGCTTACACGGAGGCAGAACGGCCGTATTATGGGCTGTGGGATGCGATCGGTACAGCCATTGCCCCCGTGGAAAAGGTGGCGGATGAAATGCTGATTACCCTACAAAAAAACAAGCCGGTGCATATTATGGGTGGATTGAGCACCCGGTTATACGGTATCATCAATGATCTATTTCCTGTGTTATTCGGGAAAATATTCCTCGCGATTTATGGCAAGGCCATAAAGAATTATCTTGGAAAGGGAGTTCATGAACCCGGTTGATTCCACCCGAACCCGTAAAACCATCCTGCAGGCCGCCAACAGAGTGGTTCTGCGGGATGGCAGCAACTCGCTGACTTTGGACGCTGTGGCAAAAGAAGCCGGAGTAAGCAAGGGAGGGCTGCTGTATCACTTCCCATCAAAAGACGCGTTGATCTCAGCTATGGTGGATGACCTTATCCAGACGGCGGATGAGTCGATGCGTGTGTTACAGGCGGGAGACCCCAACCCGCGAGGCAGTTGGACTCGCGCTTATATTAATGTCTGCCGCGAATCCGATGAAACGGATTCCATCAGCGCGGCCATGATCCCTGCCGCCGCCAGCAACCCGGAATTATTGGAACCCATGCGCAAGATGTACGAAATCTGGCAGCGCAAGTTGGATGAAGATCTGGGCGACAGAAGCACATCCACGCTGATCCGGCTTGCTTTGGATGGTCTGTGGCTGGTCGAACTGTTCAATCTGAATCCGCCGCGAGGCGCGCGCCGGGATGAATTCTTTAACATGGTCATCAAAATGACGGAACACGAATGAACATTCCTCCCTTCTTGATCCTGCTGGGCGCCATCCTGACAGAAGTAACCGCGACAAACCTGCTGAAAGCTTCCGATGGATTTTCGAGATTGGTACCCGGTGTTCTGTCAGTGGTTGCCTATGGAGGTGTGCTCTATTTGTTCTCCATCGCGCTGACCCGCATTCCCATCGGGCCGGCATATGCCATCTGGTCGGGGGTGGGCATCACCATCACGGTGTTGGCAGGTTTCTTACTCTGGCATGAAAATGTGACCTGGATGCAGATCGCCGGCATGGGACTTATTCTGGCCGGAGTGGTTGTGGTCAACCTGGCGCGGACTTCTACAGGAGACTGATAGGCAAATCATAAAAGAAGAGGTGGACCGGAATGCCGTCCACCTCTTCTTTCATATACATCAGATTATTTACTGTCAGATCAGGCGGTCGCCTTCCACCTGAACCGCGTCTTTGCGGTAATGGCACCCGCGTGACTGGCGGTTGTGAAGCGCTGCCTGCGCGATGATCAGTGCCACTTCCACTGAGTTGCGCAGGCCGATCAGGCCGTCGCTCAGGCGGGTGGTTCGGTAGAAGGTTTCGATCTCGTTCCACAGGTGGCGTAGTTCGCGGATGGCGCGCGACAGGCGTTCTTCGCTGCGATCCAGACCTACGTAGTGCCACATGATGTTCTGGATGGTCTGCATATCACCCTGGATCAGGGCGGAGTCGGCATCTTCGAACAGGTTGCTCTCGTCCCATTGTGGAACCTCTTCGCGGGCGGGGGAGCATTCGCTGCCGCATTCCTTCAATTCCCGGGCGATGTCGCGTGCGGCTCGGTCACCCCACACCAGGCCTTCGAGCAGTGACGTGGACGCCAGACGGTTCGCGCCGTGCAGTCCGGTGCAGCTGATCTCACCCACGGCATACAGGTTCTTGATATTGGTGCGGCCCCATTCGTCCACCAGCACACCGCCGCAAAAGTAATGCGCGGCCGGCACTACGGGGATGGGTTCTTTGGTGATATCAATACCCGCCTTCAGGCAGGTGGAGTAGATATTCGGGAATCGCTCACGGATGGCGTCCGCGTCCATATGGGTGGCGATATCCAGCAGCACATAATGGTAGCCGTGAGTCTCCATCTCCTGATGGATGGCGCGGGCGACCACATCGCGCGGGGCGAGGTCTTTCCACTGCGGGGAATAATCGGCCATGAAGGCGCGGCCGTCAGGGGTGAGCAGAATACCGCCCTCTCCGCGCACCGCCTCGCTGATCAGGAAGCCGTCGGCTCCCGGGGCGACCAGCGTGGTGGGGTGGAACTGCACATACTCCGCGTTGACGATGCGCGCGCCAGCCCGGTGGGCCATCGCGAGACCGTCACCGCGTGCGCCGGCCGGGTTGGAGGTGTTGCGGTAAATGCGGCCGATGCCGCCGGTAGCCAGGATGGTCATATCCGCCAGGTAGCGGTGGACAGTGCGGGCTTTGCGGTCAAACGCGAACGCGCCGTGACACACCAGCGGGTCATAGGTGCGTAAGGGATCTTTGGAATGGTGCGGGAAGGTGATCAGGTCGACGGCCGTCATGTTTGGCAGAATGGTGATGTTAGGCGTGGCCTTCATCGTTTCCACCAGCCCGTTGACGATCGCCTGACCGGTGCCATCACCCACATGTAATATGCGGCGGCGGGAATGCGCGGCTTCGCGGCCGTATTCCGGCTCGCCGTCGGGTTCGCTGTCAAACTGAATGTGTGCCTTATTGATCAAAACGTCGCGCAGCAGGTCAGGGCCTTCTTCCGCCAGGATGCGCGCCGCTTTGGGCGAACTGGCGCCAGCGCCGGCTGCCAGAATATCCTTGACCAGCAGGTCGGCGTTGTCATCATGCCCGCGGCCGATGATGCCGCCCTGGGCGTACTTGGAATTGGATTCATGCGGGTCGGGGTCGCGGGTGATCACAAGTATCTTGCGGTCAGGATCTTCCGCCAGGCGCAATGCGGCAGTAGCCCCGGCAATGCCGCAGCCGATGATCAGTACATTCGTGGTATCGAGGTGAACCTTATTCTCAGCCAATGGCGATCATGCGCTCCACCGCGCGGACAGCTTTCACGCGGATCTCTTCCGGGACTTCGATCACGATCTTGTTTTCACGCAGTGATTCCAGCGTGTTTTCAAGAGTGATCTGGTTCATGTGCGGGCAGCGGACCATGCACAGCTTCAGCATGTTCTTATCGGGATTGGCGGCGGCGATATTGTCACCCATGGAACATTCGGTTAGCAGCAGATAATGCGGAGCATGGGTCTTTTCCACATATTTGATCATCGCCTGAGTGCTGCCAGAGAAATCGGACGCGGCGGTGACTTCGGGGCTGCACTCGGGGTGTGCCAGAATGAGCACGTCAGGGTACTGCTCGCGGATCAGGCGGATGTCTTCCACACTGTATTTTTCGTGTACTTCGCAGCGACCCTTCCAGCCGATCATCTGGTAATCCAGATCGGTTGACGGCGAGGCGGGCATGGTGAGGGTGGGGTAGATGATGTGCTTGCCGGTCTCGCGGGCCACATTTCCAGCCAGATATTCATCCGGCAGGAAGATGACGGTCTGCGCGCCGAGTGATTCGACCACTGCCACGGCATTACCCGAGGTGCAGCAGATATCCGACTCGGCTTTGACGTCGGCATACGTGTTAACGTAGGTCACCACCGGTACGCCGGGGAAGCGTTCTTTCAGGGCGCGCACGTCCGCCGCGGTGATGCTGGCCGCCAGCGAGCAGCCGGCATCCGAAGGAAGCAGTACGGTTTTGGACGGATTGAGGATCTTGGCGGTCTCGGCCATGAACTTGACGCCGCAGAAGACGATCACGTCTTTATCTGTGGCGGCAGCTTTGCGGCTGAGCTCCAGTGAGTCACCAATAAAATCTGAGATGGAATTGTAGAGCAGGGGTTCCATATAATTGTGACCCAGGATCACCGCGTTGCGTTCCTTCTTCAGACGGTTGATCTCCACGGCAATTTCCGCCTTATAGCGGATCTCGCCGTCCGGGATAATGTTGCCAATAATCCCCTTTAGATGTTCATACATTTCCTGTGCATTCATTCGCTATCTACCTTCATATTTAAAACTGACATCAAATACGATCACGGAGTGGGTGAGCGCGCCCACTGAGATATAGTCTACTCCCGTTTCGGCTACAGAACGAATATTTTCAATGGTGATGTTACCCGAGGCTTCCAGCTTCGCGCGGCCTTTTACCAGTTTAACGGCATCGCGCATGGTTTCATTTGACATGTTGTCCAGCATGATCCAGTCCACGCCCAGGCTCAGGGCTTCTGAAACATCGGCCAGCGAGCGGGTTTCCACCTCGATCTGCAGGTCTCCGGCGGCGGCGCGGGCCAGTTCAACGGCGCGGGTAATGGACCCGGCAAAGTCGATATGGTTGTCTTTAATAAGCACCATATCATACAAAGCATGGCGGTGATTTTGACCGCCGCCGCGTTTGACAGCCAGCTTGTCAAGGTCGCGCAGCCCGGGGACGGTCTTACGGGTATCCAGCACCACGGCTTTGGTTCCGGCCAGCGCTTCCATATATTTGTGGGTCATGGTGGCGATGCCGGACATACGTCCCAGGAAGTTGAGGGCGGTGCGCTCGCCGGTGAGCAGGGCGCGCGCCGGCCCGGTGACCTGTGCCAGCAGGTCGCGGTTCTTCACCTGGGCGCCTTCTTCCACGCAGGCGGAGAAGGTCACCTTCGGGTCGACCATTTCGTACACGGCTTTGGCCACGTCCAGCCCGGCCACGATGCCGTCCTGTTTGGCCACGATGCGGCCGCGCATCTCCGCGCGGGCGGGGATGATGGCGTTGGTGGTCACATCACCCGGGCCGATATCTTCAGCCAGGGCGCGGCGGATACAGTCAACGATCTCGGGGGTGATGGCGGATGGAGTGGTCATAGTCAGGTTTCTCCGGGGGCAGGGTTAATCCGAGTATACAATGAACACGGGGCTTTGACGATGGGAATTTGGACGATATGCAACAGGTATCAGGATTTCTATCTGGATTGGCAGCAGCAGGCTTAAACCCCCATCCCGGCCTTCCCCCATCCCAAAAGGCGGGATGGAGGAAGGTGACGTATTTCCATAGAATTAACTTTTACAAGGTATGGAATGACATTTCAACACATGAACAATATTTTGTTCATGGTTGACGACCTGCGGTCAACCATCACGATGCTGCGCATCCCGGACGGGCACGGACGGATCGAGTTGCATTAATTCCACACGCCGGAAGCGGTCAGAGTTGGGCAGGGGGATGTTCCGGTGAACGCGCTGGGGATCCGGCGCATAATGTTTGCCGTGGATGATATTGATGAGGTTGTCACACGCCTGTTTAGTCATGGAGCCTAATTGATGGGTGATGTGTTGCAATACGGCGACACGTACCGGCTGTGTTACATTCGCGGTACCGAAAGGATCATTATCGGGCTTGCCGAAGAGGTTGGGAAATCAATGATCAAGCAAATGAGAGCTTTTTACCTCACCTCAAACCCGTCACCAAATGACTTGCCCCGCAGGAACACATTGGGGAAACTCTGAGGCACGCAGGGGAAGGGATTGTAGCCGCACTGCTGGTACTGCGTGGCGCAGGAGACGCCGAAGTCACCAAAGTTGCACGGCTCCGTCGGCAGGTTGACGTAGTCCGCTGGCAGCCATAACCGGGCATTCAGCGTCTTCGGTTCGGCGGATTCAAATAGCACCATTGACAGGTAGGCAACGGTCAGCAGGGCAGCGGCCAGCGGGACGAAACGTGCCAATGGTCTCAACCACGCGCGGAACAACCCAATGCCGCACAGCACCACCAGCACCAACCCGGCCATCAACACGCCGTTGCCGAAGCGGTAGCGCGGAACACTGAAGAACCAGAAGAGGATGCCGGCGTACGTCGCCAGCCAGACGGGCAGGGTGAGGGTAAAGGGCCGGAACCAATCTTTGAAATGCTTTCGGAATAAAGCAAAGGCAGCCAGCGCGGCCAGCCCGAAGCCGAGCGGCGCGGCGGCCAGTACCAGCAAAATGATCTGGCGGTTTTTGGTAAGGTCGTCAAACCACATCGGCGCCCACTGGGTCACCGGCATGGCCAGCACCTGTTCTTTGTCCATGCGCGGGAAGCGCGCCCAACTGACGATCCAATCGGCTTCATCTTTGACGCCCTTGAGCGGCATTTTCCAAGGCAGGTCGAACACGTCGACGGCCGTCTGCGGGTAGGCCAGGTAGCCGGAGAGGATCACGTTGCGCGCCAGCCAGGGCGCCCAAAGCAGCAGGGTGAAGGCGGCGGTCAACCACAGGGCGGACCAACCGCCGGCTTTGCGCAGGCGGGGCAGCAACACCCACGCGGTGACCAGCATCAACGGGAAGGCGGAGAGTTTGATGGATACCAGCAGGGCGGGCAGGGTGACCAGCAGCAGGTGCCGCCAGTCAAGCCCTTCCGCCGGTGTTTCAAGAGTTTCAATCCACACACACAGGATCACCCAGGTCAGCAATGTGACGGGCAGGTCGGTGCCGGTAGAGGAGACCTCCGAAGCCAGCACATAAAACGTCAGCGGGAGAAAGGCGAAGCGCATCCAGCGGCTGAAGGAATGACCCTTGGTGAACAGGTCCTGCAGCCCGCCGGTGAACCAGGCCAGGCACAGGGCAGTCAACACCGCACCCATCAGGTGGAAAGAGCGCAGGTCAAGGAAGGCAAAGCTGAACCCGGCCTGCAGCGGGAACCAGTTGGAGTTGTAGGCGAAGCGTGAATGCAGGTTACCCAGCCCGGGGACGGCCGCGTAACTTTCGATCCAGCGGATGGCCTGGGCGTGGTACAGCCCGGTATCGGAGTTGCCCGGTTTGAGTGTGGCTAGCACCAGTGTGGTGACCAGCGCCGCGGCGGCCGTCAACAAGGTGAGGGGATGCAGTCCGGAAAAGCCTTTTTGCCAGCCGGCGAGCCAGTCACGGCGGCGTAGGAAGAGCCAGACTGATATAGCTATCGCACCCAGCAGAAGCCCGATGGCAACCGGCTTATCCACAGGACGGAAGATCGAGATGAGCGATGTCAACCAGACCAGCGGGACAAAACCCGCCAGCGAAACCTGGATGAAGGATGGCGGTTGTTCCGGTTTGATGCGCAGCACTCGGGCGGCCAGCGCCAGAAACCCGGCGCCGTAGATTACCAGAAGCAGGGCGGAGTACAGCCCGATCAATAGTACAGCCAGCATCAGTGTTTGCTCCGTACAATGGCATCGGTCATGCGCGCCACGCGCGTCATGGCAGCTACGTCATGCACACGGATGATGTCAGCGCCGCGGGTGATGCCCACGGCCACGGCGGCCGCGGTGCCTTCCACCCGGTCTTCCGGCGGCAGGTTCAGCGTGTACCCGATGAAGGATTTGCGCGAAGGCCCCAGCAGCACCGGGTAACCCAGCGCTTTGACCTCGTCCAGCCGGTTAAGCAGTTCAAGGTTCTGTTCCACGGTTTTACCGAACCCGATGCCGGGATCGAGGATGATATTTTCTTTTTTGATACCTGCATTTAGAGCGATGTCCACACTGGCCAGCAATTCATGTTTAACGTCTTCCAGCAGGTCGGCGTATTCCACGTCAACATAACGGCCGAGCACGGCGCGGCCTGCCTTGCTGCGGTTGTGCATCAGCACCACGGGGACGTCGGCGCGGGCACAGACGCTGGCCAGATCCGCGTCTGCCTGCAGGCCCCACACGTCGTTGATCCAATCGGCTCCTGCGTTGAGGGCGGCTTCGGCCGTGGCCGCGCGGTAGGTGTCAACGGACAGGATGGCATTCGGGAAGGCGGCGGAAAGCGCTTCGATAACCGGTATGACCCGGTTCAGTTCCTGCTGGGCTGTCACCGGTTCAGCGCCGGGACGGGTGCTTTCACCGCCAATATCCAGAACGTCTGCTCCGGCGGCAAGGAATTTTTCCGCCTGTTCCAGCGCCGAACGCACGGGATAGGCGGTGTCCGCCAGACCGTCACCCGAAAAACTGTCGGGGGTGACGTTTATGATGCCCATCACAAATGTCCGTGAACCGAAGGCCAGAGGCTGCTTGCTCATTTCACTTCTTTGATCCCTTTTTTCTCGTGCCGCCCCAACAGTTCAGCCACGCTGTGTTTCATACCGGGGATGACCATATCCGGTTCGAGGTCGGCCAGCGGCGCCAGCACAAAAGCGCGCTCGCTGATGCGCGGGTGCGGGATGACCAGATCAGCCGACCGGAACATCAGGTTGGAATACAGCAAAATATCAATATCGATCAGCCGCGGCCCGTAACGTACCGAAGGTTTACGTCCGAGAACGGTCTCCACCTGTTTCAGGCGGTGCAGCAGTTCCAGCGGCGGCAGGGTGGTGGAGGCTTCCCACACCTGGTTAAGGAAATCCGGCTGGTCGGTCATACCCCAGGGCGCGGTCTCATAGACGCGCGATGTTTTCATGATGATCACAAATTCTGACACGGCAGCCTGCGCGGCGGCCAGGTTGGCGCGGCGGTCACCCAGGTTGGTACCCACTCCGAGGAAAACGCGCGCTTCTTTCATAATGGCAGCACCAGCATGGCGTCACCCGGTTCGCCGGGTATTATGTGCGCCCATACCGCGGGGTCGGTCTTTGACCGGGACACCGCGTCAGCGAGTTTGACCAGCAGGGGAAACAGGTTGGAGCCGGTCAGGAATCGGTCTTCCGGCCAATCCGGGATGTCTGCCGGTTCTTTTGAATGGACGGCCAGCCAGGGCCGGGCGGGTTTCTTTGGCGCCACGCGCAGATCAGGGGCATCGGTTTCGGAATCCGGTTCTTCTCTGGGGATGGATGCCAGTAATTTTGTAACGCAATCCGACAAATTGGAAATGCCTTCCGGATGAGTGGAGCGATGGGACAGAACAACCATTGGGGTCAGGTTGAACCGCCCGACGGCAGAGGGATTGGCCAGTAAAATGGCGCAGGACAATTGCGCGGAATTTTCCACCAGTACACAGGTGGAAATCTCACCGCTTTCCAACGCGCGGCAGGTGGAGAACAGCGTGCTCACCGCTAAATGAGGAATGAGCGGCCACTGGATCACCGCGCCAAAGATGGTATCTCGTTTTCGTTCGAACAGCGCGGAGGCTTCATCGGTGAACAGATGGATCTCATTCACCTGGTTCGGCTTCAAACCGCCGGTTTTTAACACGTCTTGAAGCAGCGCGTCAAGTGACGAGCCGGCCGGCAACTGGCATCCGCTTATTAAGTAGGCTTCGCTCATTGGCCGCGCACCGCGTTGATGAGGTCAGCCAGCAGGCCGTATGCCGTGGTATCCGGGCTGGGGTCGCCTTCCACAATGCCCAGTCCGGGGAGGACATCCGTTTCAAACTGAACAAAGGAACTGGTTCCATTTATGGAAAACAGGGGAGAGGTTGGGCGCACGCGCTGCGGTTTAACGCTGGCTTTAATGCCGCCTTTACCATCACGGCGGGCGGTGCACACCAGTTTCCAACGTTCGCCTGCGGCGCGGGCATCGAGGATCATCTGCGGGGTGATCGAGCGGATGCCTTCGCGTTCGACGTCTGCCGGTTTGAGGGGCACACCCATCACTACCGAAGAAAGGGCTGCCACTTTGATGGCCGCGTCCCATCCGTCAATGTCACCGGAGGGATCGGTTTCGGCGATGCCGATTGACTGCGCGTAGGCAACGGCTTCATCGAAAGTTTTTTCTTCTTCCATTAAGCCGATCAGAAGGTTGGTACAGGAGTTGAGAATGCCGGTAAATCCACGCAGTTCAATGGCTGGCAGCGGTCCCCGAAAAAGAGAGAAGATCGGCGCACCGTCCATCACGGCGGATTCGAACATGAAACGCTTTCCCTGCTGTTTCGCGAGATCAGTCAATTCACAGTGGGCGTGAACCACCGGTCCTTTGTTGGCGGTAATGGCGTGCATGCCAAATTCCAGAGCCGTACGGATATGATTGATCGCCGGTTGCCCGTCTTTGTAGCTCACCGGGCTGTTCTCGAACATCACGTCGGCATTGCTCAAACGGATAAAATCGAACACGTCCTTAATTTCAGGGCCACGGTGAAATTCAGCGATTGATCCATGTGAATTCATGGCTTCCAGCAGCAAATCCATTGGCAAGCCTGAAGGATCCAGCGCCATGCCGTGACGCCCGGTAGCCACACCTACGATCCGGTAGTCAAACCCATAGACCTCATCGAGAATTTCACGTTTCCGTTCCAGTAATTTGTACAGTGCCTTACCCACGTTGCCGAAGCCGACGAAAATGATTGAAAGGGTGCTCATACGTTTGCCTTTAATGAATTGGAGATACACGAATTATACAGGCGGCCACGGGAACTGACGGCGGTTTTTATCGGGCATCGGGAATAAACCGCCTATCTGTAGGGATTCCGCTCGTTTTATGATGGCCTTGATTTCGCCCTTTCGTAAGTAAACAGAAAGGTCTTCAAAAACCGGTTGCCCCGGCTGCAGCATCCCGGCCAGCCGGGACAGATCATCCAGTAGATTTCCCGGTATAGGTTGCCCGGCAAAATCCCAGATGACGGTTCTCAGTTTATCTTCTGTGTGGAAACACACCCCGTGATCGATACAATATAAACGTTTATCTTCAGACCATAAAATGTGACTTCCCTTTCGGTCAGCGTTGTTAATAAGCAGGTCAAACAATACCACCGGGCGCAGCAGTTCCTTCTCTTCCGGTAACAGGTTGAAATAGTGGTGTTCAGGGTCGTGATTGATAAACTGCTGGACAGACCCCTTGCCGAATGGAAGACCTTTGCGGCGGAATACCGTTGGAGGCACAATATGCCAGCCCAGAGCTTCGCTCAGCAAAAAGGCAGCCACCTCGCGCTTTGACAGGCTTCCGGTGGGAAAGTCCCACAGCGGGTTTTCGCCGCGAACCGGTTTATACACAGCCTGCATGACGCCGGTTGGAGTGGTTAATGAGAGAAAGAACGTGTAATTGGAACCGTTGATAAACTGGCCTTTCAAATCGCACGGAGCGGTTTCCAGGTATTCCAGTACGGTTTGATTATTCGGGGGTTGCGCCATTCACACTAATGCTTGTGGCCGTTCTTCTTGGGGCAAAAATGGCCTTCCGGTTCCATAGGCAGTCCGCACTGCGGGCACAGAGGCCGGCCGCGGCCGGTCACTTCTAGCCCCCAGGCGCACAGCGCCATGATCTGACTTCGGGTGCACCACAGACGTACCACACTGGCTTCTTCCTGGTCCAGTTCGTCACCCAGTATTTCCCGCGCTACAAGGATCACCATATCGCGGTCAGGAGCGTATGCTAAACCGAGTTCACCCACTCGGAAGAGTGGGTCTACCGGAGGATTTATGTGCATTTTGGATTCATCATAATCCGCGCTGGCTTCTGGGAGGTTTGGATACTTACTATCAACTTCTTGAAGGTATTGTTCCAATCCGATGGCCAACGATTGGATCTGAACTTTTTCCACCAGTAAAGTGACCACCCGCTGGTCCTGCCACGCTTGAATGTAAAACGTGCGTTGACCGGGCTGGCCGATCGCATCAGTCGTAATATGCGTTACTGGATCCAGATCTAAATCGATGTGGGGCATAAGGCCATCCTTTCAATTATTTAAAGTATACCAGAGCGATTTTTTTTGGAAAGCAGGGTTATGCGGTCATTGGTCAGGATAGCGGTAAATGGTTGTCCGCGTTCCACCTGATGGTGTGGACGGAAAAGGTTTCTTTGATCGAGGTTCGAGCAAGATTTTCGAGTCCGGTGGTTTCGCCGGTGGAATACAAACGAATGGACCGATCGCCTTGCGGTTGCTGCAGGGTTTCCGGAAGCACACGAACGGCCTGCCGGGCGACAGCTGGCGCGGGATCGATCACTCGCACATTCGGGCCGGTGATCTGCTGAATTAACGGAATGACGAAAGGAAAGTGAGTACAGCCCATTACAATCGTATCGATGCCTTTTTCCAGCATTGGAAACAGCGCTTTTTCCAGAATGCGGCGGGTTTCATCACCTTCCAGATTGCCGGCTTCGATCTGTTCCACCAGGCCCGGGCAGGTGTCTTCTAACACGGTAACCCCGCTGGCAAAGCGTTCGACCACTGACGCGTACAATTCCCCCTGGAAAGTGGCCGGTGTGGCGATCACCCCCACTACACCGGTATGGGTTTGTTCCGCGGCCGGTTTGACGGCCGGTTCCATTCCGACAAACGGAATGTTTGGATAGGCTTTCCGCAATTTGTGCAGGGCGGCGGCTGATGCCGTGTTGCAGGCCACGATGATCTCGCCACAATGCTGCATCAGCAACCATCGGGTGATCTCAAAAGAAAACGCCTGCACCTCTTCCAGAGTACGGGGGCCATAAGGCACATGAGCCTGATCGGCCAGGTATATGATGGAATGCTCGGGCAATAGACCGGTCAATTGACGTAGGACGGATAGTCCCCCAACGCCTGAGTCAAAAATACCGATCTTGCGTTCGCCCGTCATTGTCTATTCCTCCAACGTGGCTGCCCGGATAAACGCGGAGAATATTGCCTGGTTGGGAGCTGAATCCGGAAGGCACTCCGGATGCCATTGCACACCCAGGAAGAAGGGATGAAACATAAACTCCACACCTTCGATCAACCCGTCGGGTGACATGGCCGACATGGTCAGGTCCGGAGCCAGATCTTTGATTCCCTGGTGGTGCAGGCTGTTAACCTTCATCTGGTTTTGGCCTGTGATGGCTGTCAGATGGGTGTTTACTTTGATCATTACATTATGAGCGAGGTAATCGCGGGCGTAATCGGGGTAACAGGGATGTTTAAGCGCGCCTGGGAGTTGGTCGCTGATATCCGTATAAAGAGTACCACCCAACGCGACATTGATGACCTGCAGACCTCGGCAGATGCCCAGCAGAGGAATTTTGTTATCCGCGCAGTAATTTGCCAGGGCGATCTCGATTGAATCGCGGGTGGGGTCAACCCCGTAGACTTTCGGATGCGGTTCGCCATGGAACAATTCAGGGTTAATATCCGCGCCGCCGGTCAACAGAATGCCCCTGAAGCCGGAAACAACCTCGGCTAATTTTTCCACCGGTGTGTCCATCGGGAATACAACCGGTTCACCGCCAGCTTTTTCGATGCTGGAAAAATAGGCCTCTTTGAGTCGTAGTTCTTTCGTGCGGTCCCGGGTTTCGTCCGCGCTGATGGTCACACCGATGCGGGGTTTGGTCATAATGTGTTTCCTGTCCTTTATAGCAAAATGGGTGCAACCTCGGCGTAGGCTGCACCCGGAAAGATCGAATTAGAAGGTGACTCTAGGAAAATTTCTGTTTAAGACGGGCGGATTTACCCGTGCGGCCGCGGAGGAAGTACAGGCGGGCGCGGCGGACAACATTGTGCCGTTCCACAACCACTTTGTCGATGCGGGGTGATCGGGTGAGGAAAGAACGCTCCACACCGATACCGTTGCTGGCCATGCGGCGTACGGTGAAGGTGGAGTTAGTTCCATTGTTTTTGACATACAGAACCGTACCCTTAAATTCCTGGATACGTTCGCGGGTGCCTTCTTTGATTTTTACGTGAACCGAAACGGTATCGCCGGCACGCAGTTCGGGGATATTCGGATTTACCGGGGCCTCAACGGCAGTTAATATATCGCTCATTGTGATTATTCCTTCCAAGAAATTACCAGTTCCACGTCACCGCAAAAATCTGGTAAGCGGCGCGAAGAGAGATTATATCACGATTTCATAGCAATTCCCCTGTGATCAGAGGAGAATCGCTTTATTTTGATTATTTCCAGACCATTATTTTACTTAAAATTTGGGTCCCCTTCCAGTACCAATCTGGAAAGGGACCCAAAAAATATTCTTTATCTTCAATTATCTGATGTATTTTTCATCTACAGCCTGAACAAACAGACTAACAGAACGTCCGTCCTGCAGCGATCCGGAAAATTCCCATAGAGGCTGCAAAACACGGGCAGGGTGATCTTCTGGCAAGTGTCCACCGGCAAAATCCATCAAGAGGTATACCAGCCGGGCGTTATTAATATTTACCTGACCGCTGATAAGATCCACAACACTTTCATCCGGCCCAATCTCCATCATTTGTGTGGATTGCGGTTGGATGTCACCCTGCGGGCGCCCGTTCATGTTCATCACGTCGCGAATAACCGGATAACCGCCCATTTTTTCGGGCAGTAGAACGCCTTCCACCGTGTTCAGTCCGCCGGCATTCTGATCGTTGTTTTCGAAAGCCTGAGGAGGCAGGCGCAGCGAACTTCTCAGGATGTATTTTGTCCCATCGAGAGTGGTGAGCACAAAGACATTCTTCCCATCAATACTGTTAGCTTCAATTGAGCCCTGCCATACGCCGATCTTCTCCGCCGGGTCTACCCGTTCATAACGATCGACAATGATCTCGGGGCTGTTCTTTGCCTGTCGATATGTGCCCCATAATCGCACCATCATGTGCAATTGATTTTCCAAACCGGTGAGCCTGTCACCCTGAAGGTTAGCACTCCATTCCAATTCGCCGTTATTGTCAAAAACATTGCCGTAGAACTGCGGAACGCGGGTTCCATTTGTTTTGACCAGCATGTAACCATTGATCTCTACCACCAATCCATCAATAGAATCACCGGTTTTATACGGTGTAACTACTGCAGCGGGGTTAACCAGAGAATCTCCAGGCTGCAGATTGTCAAACCCGCCGGTGGTCGTGTTTCCGTGGAGGTTGGGGTATTTAAGGCACATATCACCTTCTCCGTTACCACCGCCGCCGCCACCACCGCCGCCACCTCCCCCGTTTCCTGCATCTGAGTAAGAGAAACCGGAGGAAAATGATGCGCACATTTCTGGACCTGCGAATATTCGCTCCCATTGGATGATCCCATCCTGTCGGAGAAAACCGGAGATCGAGGCTGGTTCTTTATCCGGCAGTCCCGCGGGAGGATTGGCAATGGGAAGCGTGCGTCCATCCAGGGTTGATATCGACGCGCTCTGCCCTGTTACCGTCAGTGTGCCCAGAAAACCCATGTCTTCTAATGGAATACTGGCCGGTTCGATGGTTTCAACAATCAAGACGTTCTCCGATTTCATCGTACCGGTGATATGCATCACCTGCTCGTTGTCAGCCGCGATCTGCGGCAGGCTGCCTTCGAGGATCAGGTTGTCCATCATCACGATTGCCTGCCCGCCATCCGCTGAAGGGACAGATTGGGGAGTCCCAATCGTTTCAACTTTCTGACCGGCGGTATAGCGCACGACCCAGCTCTGACTGTTGACTGGCGGATAGTAACTGGCTACCTGATAGCCAAACCGGCCGCTGATATTTCCGCTGATCAGATCTTTCCAGGCTTCGGCGGCAGATCGAATGGGATAAATTCCGGCTTCTTGAAGATTCAGCGTCTGTCCGCGGATCGACTGTATGGTTCCGTCACCCGCTACGTTGACCACATATTCCGGACTGGTTGGTTCTGTAAACAGAAGCGCGTATTTTCCATCCATGCGACGGCTGATATACACTTCGTTTGTGTTCAACTTCCCGGGTTCAACGGAATAATCAAAATCCAATAATCCCCGTGATTTCATGAACGCAACAGCAACTTCCGCCCTTTGTTGGAATGGCAGAGATACTGTGTGGTTGTCATTTTCCCGCGTAACATCCGGCCGGAAGGTAAAAGACATATTCTGTCCGAATACATCCAACTCTGACAGGCCATCGATCACTATATACGATATGAAATCTTGTTGACCGGAGCCGCGCGAATAGATCTGTCCTTTCAGTCCAAACTTGTCGGCCAGATCGCGGATGTTCTCCAGGGAAACTTCAGGGCGATTTACAGACCGGTACACTTTCGCGGATGTCGGATCAGAGGGAAGGTTCGCCTGTAATGTCCACTGGGCATTAGGAAATTGTTCGCTCAGATTCACACTGGCCTGCACGCTGGAGGGACCAAGCAGCGGTAGAAATGGTAATTCCGTTGGGACAATCGTTGGAACCAGCGCCACCTGAGATGTGACAACAGACGGTGTCACATTGGAGACTGCCACCGGGGGAATTGGCTGCCGCAAAAAAGGCAATCCAAAGAGCAGAATTAAGATCGCCGCCGCCCCGCCGGCAAACGCCAGCCAGAAGTTCCGGAGTTTGAACATTGACGGTTTATTCGCGGGATGCCGCAGCCATAACCGGTTTGAAAGGTCTTCCACAAACCGGCTATCCGGTGGGTTGGATTGAGCCTGTCTCATAAGGTCCTCCGCGAATTTCTGTTCATCCAGGGGCAGATCGGCAGGCAGGTCAGAAAGAAGACGGTCAAGCTCACCGGATGGATCATTCATTTCTGGAGTAGTCATTTCTCCTCCATTTCATACTCGCAGACCAGATTCTTTCGCAGGTCCTGCAGGGCACGATAAACAAGGTTTCGCACAGCACCCTCACTTTTCGAAAGCAGCCGGGCGATCTCGGAAGAGCTCAACTGGCCATACACGCGCAAAGTCAGGGCTTCCACCCGTTCCGGGTCCATGGTCTGAAGGGAACGATTGATCTCATCCAATCGCAGTTTGTGGTCAATAGCCTCTTCTAGCAAGCCGTTCAGGTTCTCTGCCATTTCAAGTGGCAGCGGGGTTGGACGGCGGTAATGGTCAGCCAGTTTACGGCGAGCGATGCCAAATAACCAGACTGAGAAATTTCCCTGTTTTCTATAACCCTGTAAACCTTCCAGCGCGGCAAGAAAGGTTTGCGATGTCAGGTCTTCCGCCTCTTCACGGCTGCCGGTTCGAATCAGATGGTACGCGAACACCCGGTTGACATTCTGTCGGTAGAGTTCGTCAAACGCCTGCGGATCTCGAATGGCATTTGAGATAATTTCCGCCTCCCGTTCCGGAGACAGTTCATCCATTTGATCAATATGGAACAGCATCCGCATAAGCCGGATGACCAACCCGGGAGGCGCGGATATCTTAGACAATGGGATCGTAATATTCGTCATGATCTTTCCTTTATTTGATGATTTGCATGCATGCTGCTATTTAAACAGTCGCAGAAATCCATGATTTGTCACACCATTTCTCGATATTCCCCCTTGATATTCTATTAATCCAATGAAGCTCGAAGCGAAGCGACAACGTCCGCGTTCATACCGGGAACAGCTGCCAGTTGTTCATCACTGGCAGCCAGTATGTTTTCAATTGAACCGAATTGTTTTAGAAGAGCTTTACGCCGGGCGGGGCCAATGCCCTTCACTTTGTCTAACCGCGAAGCCAGACCTTCCTTCGTACGGCGGTTGCGGTGCGCCGTGATGGCAAAGCGGTGCGCTTCGTCTCGTACGCGTTGAACCAGGTACAGCCCTTGCGAATGTCGGGGCAGGATCAGTGGATCTGATTGATGCGGGAAGAAGAGCTCCTCTTCCTGCTTGGCCAGTCCGGCCAGAGTAAACATCCCTGTTAGCCCCAGTTCGTCCATCACTTTAACAGCCCGGCTGAGCTGTCCCTTGCCGCCGTCTACGATCAGCAGATCCGGGAGGCGCGAGAAAGATTCGTCATTCTTTTTCCCCACATCCGACTGTTCCTGAGCGGCCAGCCAGCGTTTGAAACGGCGGGTGAGGGCTTCTTCCATGCTGGCAAAGTCATCCGGTCCATCCACTGTTTGGATGTTGAAGCGCCGGTACATTTTTTTATTAGGAACACCCTGTTCAAAAACCACCATGCTGGCCACAGAATTTGTGCCCTGCGTATTGGAGATATCGAAGCATTCGATACGGTTGGGCGGCTCGTTCATTTTCAAAGCCTGCTGCAGTTCTGTCAGGGCTTCCGTTTGTTTATTGGTATCCGCCTGCCACTGGTTGCGCAGGGCAGTCAGCGTTTCAACCGCGTTGTTAGTGGCCATCTGCACCAGGTCACGCCCCTGACCGGTCGTGGGTACTTTTATGCGTACTTTCTTTCCGCCGCGCCGGGTATTCAGCCACTCTTCAATGATGCGGTGCTCTTCGATTTCTTGAGGAAGCAAAACCTGTGACGGTACATTGGCGGCATCCACGTAGAACTGCTTCAGGAACTCTGAGACCACTTCACTATCGTTGACTTCTTCGGTGCCTTCAAGAATGAAGTATTCACGGCCGATCAACTTGCCGCTGCGGATGAAGAATATCTGCACACAGGCTTCGCCATCCGCCCGTGCCATGGCGATAATGTCACTATCAACCTGATTGGTGGAGACAACCTTCTGTTTTTCCACCACTTTTTCAATGGCGGTGATCTGGTCGCGGATAGTGGCGGCTTTTTCGAACTTCAGGTCATCCGATGCTGCCAGCATCTCTTTCTTCAGGCGGTTAACAATCGGGTCAGTGCGGCCCTGAAGAAAGCCGCACAGGTCGTCGATCATCTGGCGGTACGATTTGGCGTCAATCGCACCGATGCACGGCGCGGTGCATAGCTTGATGTCGTGATACAAACAGGCACGCGCATCCTGACCGGTGATCTCGCGGTCACAGGAGAGATACGGGAAGATGCGCCGTAGCAGATCAAGTGTCTGGTGCACAGCCCACACACTAGTGTATGGGCCGAAATAACGCGAGCCGTCCTGTTCCATCAGTCGGGTGATAGTCACCTTGGGGAAAGGTTCCGCCCAGTGGACTTTGATGTACGGGTAGCGCTTGTCGTCTTTCAGCCGGATGTTGTACTGCGGCCGGTAGCGCTTGATCAGATTCATTTCCAGGATCAGCGCTTCCAGTTCGGAGCCGACGACGATCCATTCGATATTGGCGATATGTTTTACCAGTTGGCGGGTTTTAAAATCCAGACGGTTTTCGTTCTGGAAATAACTGCGCACCCGGTTGCGCAGAATAATGGCCTTACCGACGTAAATAACCTTGCCGTTGATATCTTTATAGATATAACAGCCGGGTTTTTGAGGCAGGTTATCGAGAATACCCTGAAGGTGAGCCGGAATGTCCATAAGTGAATAACACGATCCAGTATAAACCGGCATCATGCCGGGGTTCGATAATGTGTTCTACTCTACCAATAATACCGTATTATTAGACCGGGGAAGAAAAATTCCCCATGGAAAGAGCTTACTCGACTGTGATCCCGCTTCCGGTTTCCACGAAGCCGATCTCCCAGACTGGTTGATCCATCGCGGAAGCTTTTAATATAAATTCATCCACCCTGTCTTCCGGGACGCTCATCAGCAAACCGCCGCTGGTCTGCGGGTCAAACAACAGCATACGGCGCTGTTCTTCAATGCCATCCGCGAAGGTGACGTTACCGCCGAAGAATTCTTTATTGTCAAAAGCGCCGCCGGGGAAGGTTTCCATGCGCGCGTACTTCATGGCGCCATCCAAAAGCGGGAATTTATCCATAGAAAAGCGCATTCGCATACCGCTGGCTTTACCCATTTCCGCGGCGTGACCAAGCAGACTATAGCCGGTGATATCCGTAGCGCCAAGCAGGTCAACTGCCCTTGCCAGCCGGGATGCATCGCGGTTCAGGCGTTTCATCCAGCCTACCGCCTGTTCAAGATCAGCCGGGTCAACTTTCTCACGTTTCAACGCGGTGGTGGTCACACCAAAGCCCAGCGGTTTGGTGAGGAAAAGCCGGTCACCGGATTTCGCTCCGGCTTTGGTGAAGCTCTGCCCATGAGGGACAAACCCCAGTACCACCAGCCCGAACTTGGGTTCTTTATCCTGCACAGTGTGACCGCCAGCGATCACCACACCGGCTTCGCGGGCTTTTTCCGCTGCTCCTCGGATGATCTCGGCGGATATTTCAACCGGAAGATTGGGGGGCAGGGCGGCCACATTCAATGCCAGGAAGGGTTCGCCACCCATGGCATAAATATCAGACAGGCTGTTGGCAGCCGCAATCGCCCCGTAATCGTACGGGTCATCCACAACCGGGGTGAAAAAATCGGTTGTGACGACCAGATCGCGGGTGTCATCCAGTTTCCAAACCGCGGCATCATCCGGCGAATCCAACCCGACCAACAGATCAGGGAAGGACATCGCGCCGAACGTGTCTTTAACCGGGCGCAGAACCTGCGCCAACGCTTGCGCGTTTAGTTTGGACGCTCAACCAGCGCAACTGGATAAGGTAGTGAGCCGGACTTCTTTTCCGGATGTGGAATGAATGGCATTATCCATGCAACAAATTGTAACATGGCCAATTTATCTGTACCAACACAGCGGGATGTCCCGTGGATTTTTCTATCTCCGCATCTGGATGATGCGGTGTTTTCGTGCGGTGGACTGCTTTCATATCTCGCGGAACAGGGGGTTCCTACAAAGATTGTGACGGTATTTTCTGAACAAATCTCCGATCCCGCTGATTTCACCGAATACGCGCGGACATTGCATGCGCGCTGGGAGACCGGTGATGATCCGTACCGCATCCGCAAGCAGGAAGATTCAAATGCCTGCCGACTGCTGGGCGCGGAACAGGTCCATCTCGGTTTCCATGATTGCATTTACCGTACATTACCGGATGGTTCGCCGGTTGTTTCATCTGATGAAGAATTATTCGGTGAGATCAAACCGGGAGAAGATGCCCTTATCCGGCGGGTGACTGAAAGGATCGCCGGGATCACCAATGGTAAACACGTTTGTGTGTGTCCTCTGGGTTTGGGTCACCATATAGACCACCAGATCACCCGGCGCGCGGCGGAAATGTCACTGAAACCATTGTATTACGCCGATCTGCCGTACGCATTGAGTCTTCCAATACAGGTGCTAGCTGGCATGACACGTCTTTCTTTCAATATTCCAGATCGGAACGCGGCAGAATGGGCCAGGGCCAATCTAATGTACGCCTCCCAGATATCAACTTTCTGGAAAAGCCCGCTCGATATGGTTGACCAGTACAACGCCTTTTTGGAAGCCTACAACGGTTGGCCGATGTGGATGGAAGTACCTGAACCGGAAGGGGAGAAGTAGTCTATGCTATACTTTTCTCATATGAATCCAACCCGATCAGCCTCCACGGAATCGATCGCTGCCCCGACTGATCCAGACAATACCGTTTTTTCCGGCGCTTTGTTGGATGAACTTTCACCCTTTGGTATTTTCCTCTCGCAATTTTTATATCTCGGCAGCTGGTTGTTTCCCTCAAACAGACTGCCAGATTCGCTTCGAAAGTTGGCAGAACGGTTTGAAGGGTCCCAATCCGGGTCGTCAAACGAGAAGGAGACCGATGGTCGCCTTTGATAGTCTCATTGGTCTGATGATCATCGGACTTGCCACTGCTCTTATGCTGGTTTTTTCCGCGCAGGCCCGCCGGTCACCGCTGCCTGTGCGTCCGATCAAAGCCATGGAGCATCTCGCGCGGATCGTAGGATTGACCGTGGAAGACGGCCGACGAATTCATATCAGCTTTGGCCGGGGGGACTTCCTTGATTCGCATGCCGCCTCAACGGTTACCAACACAGGATTGTTAAAGGAAATATTGAAACGTTCGGCCGGAAGTGACCGGCCGCCATCAATTACCTCGGGTGACGGACTTTCAACATTGCTGGCGGTCGATACACTGTATTCTTCCCGACAGGGTGGAATTTCGCCTGATCGGATCGACGCGAGGCGTGGACGGCTGGCGGGGACTACTCCGATGTCCTTCGCGGCTGGTGTTTTACCGGCTCTGCAATCGGAGCAAACATCCATGTTCATAGCCGGCGGTATGATCGGTGCTGAGCTCAGCCTCATTCTGGATTCAGCGGAGGATGAGTCGGTCAGTATTCTTGCCGCGCCCGATTCCCCGGTCGGGCAGGCTGTTGCTTTTGCCAAGCCGGTGGATGTTTTGCTGGGTGAGGAAATTTTCGCGTTACCGGCATATCTGAACATGGGGAGCATTTACGCTGCCAGCCTTCTGGCACAGGACGCGTTACGCTGGATTCTGATCATCTTCCTTGTCATGGCCGCGATACTCCGCGCCATTGGGTTAACCTTATTATGAAAGCTCCACTGACCACAATTGTTTCTATTCTAAGTGGCTTGATCGTACTACTGGCCTATTTTGTTCCGTTTGGACCACTGGGTGATGTTAGCTATGTGATTATCAACTGGGCGGTTTCGTTGTCCGGTGTCGCTGTGGTGGCGGCAATAGTCTCACTGCTGGCCGCACACTGGCAGAAGGTCCGGACCAGGCGGCCGTCTGATCGCTATAGTCTACTGGTCATCTTTGGGTTCGGGTTGGTGTTTCTTGCCGGTCTGGTTTTTGGTGGTCCGGGTAATCTGGAGGTTCAGCATATTGTCACCGGGATAATACTACCGATTGAAGGCGGTTTGTTGGGCGCGTTGGCGATAGGTCTTACTGTGGCTGCTCTTCGTCTCTACCGGGCCAGGCGCGGCTGGATGACCATAGTTTTTGGTATCTCTACGTTGTTATTTGTATTGTTAAACAGCGGTATTTTTACAACCAGTCTGGATATCCCCCTGATTAAGAACGCTCTGGGAATTCTACAACGGCTGCCGGATGCCGGCGGGCGTGGGATTTTGCTGGGTTTGGCGTTGGGTGCCATTACAGCGGGAATTCGGGTCATTCTGGGTGTGGATCGGCCATATAACGGGTAGTATGAAAAACGAGATCGTTTGCCCCAATTGCGGAAAAATCAACCCTCTGACAGCTGAGTTTTGCTCTGAGTGTCTGACGCGTTTTCCTCCGCAGCCTCAAGAACCGGCAGAACCACCTGATTGGCTGAAAAAGATTCGTGAACGCAGTCAGGCAGAACGACCGCCGACACCACCATTGGGTGAATTTGGTGAAGCGGAAGAACGTCCATTTGGAGAAAAAATCGATTCTCCCGATGAAATTCCGGATTGGCTGAAGCAGATACAACCCGGTGAATCGCCATCTAAACCAAAAGAAGAAGAACCGTCGACGGATTGGATGTCGCGTCTTCATGAATTGCTCCCTCCGCAGGAGGGTAAACCGACCGGGCAATCAACAACCCTGTATTCGGAAGAAGAATTGGCTGCCATGGCGGCGGCTGCCCGGCGGTTCAACGAGTTGCGTCAGGAACCACCTGAACAGGGTCCAACTCAACCACTGGGACTTCCATCGGAAGAGCCGCCATCTGACTTTGTCTATGAGCCTTCTTCCCTGGAGGAAGATCGTTTCTTCGGCGGTCCCGCGCAACCGGAGCCACTATCTGCCGAGGAGCAGCCGGTAGATCAAATTCCTAACGTGGATGGTCCACAGGGAGGCCAGACCTCACCGGAAGAGATTGAACCCGTCATTTCCGTTCCGGAAATTCCGGTCTCCCCTATTGAAGGGCAGTCCAATGAGTATGTTCCATGGCTGAAAGAACCGGCATCCGGAACTCCTGTTATACCCGCCATGGAAGCCGCGCCAGAGTCAGTGCGTGAAATAGAACCGCCTGCTGTGGAAAAACCGGGTAAAAAGAAAAAATCCACACCCGAAACCGAGCCGCAAACGGAAGAAGGTTCTTCGGGGCAAGAAATTTCGACAGCCTCTCTCGAATCCCTGATAGGTGAAGAAACCCTGCCTGAGCAAGATAACCGGCAGGTTGGAAAACCAGAAAAACTGATCCCTGAAAGCATATTGCAGCCGCGCTATGACCGTCCCGCGGAACTCTCCGGGCGGTTAGAGATCAGCGAAACGCAAAAAGCCAGTATTGACCTGTTGAAGACTATGCTGGCCGGCGAGATCCAACCGGCCGGACCCGTAAGAAAAGCTTCTAGAGTCAGTAACCGGATTTTTCGCTGGGGAATCGGAATTCTTCTTCTGGCTGTGATGCTATTTCCGCTGATTACCGGATATCTGTTGACGGGGCAACAGGTGTTGTTCTCTCCGGGAGTGGTGGCCATGCATAACACGGTGAAATCTCTTCCCGATAACTCCCTGATCCTGGTGATCAATGATTATGAACCGGCATTCGCCGGCGAAATGAAGGCTGCATCCGCCGGGGTGGTTGACAATTTGATGATGAAAGGTATGAATTTCTCCATTCTGTCAACCGTTACCACAGGACCGGCATTAGCCCGGGATCTGATAACATATGTTCGCCCGGCCGGTTTTGGTTACCAGCCGGAAAAGATCGCCTATCTTGGCTACCTTCCCGGCGGCTCTACTGGCATGCTGGACTTTATCCGCAATCCACGCTCTGCGATGCCTTTGTTGGATACCGGCCGCTATGGATGGACGTACCCTGCCACTCAGTCGGTTCATACGATTCAGGATTATGCGGCGATCTTAATCATCACAGAAAATTCAGAGATCGGCCGTGCCTGGCTGGAACAGCTTTATTCGTATGTGCCTGAGAAACCAATAATGATGGTGATTTCAGCCCAAAGTGCTCCTTTAATGAGGCCATATCTTGATTCATCTCAACTGAAAGGCTTGATAGGCGGGAGGGTGGAAGGCGCCATGTATGACCGCATCATGGAAGCGCCTGCCCGTTATCCGGCTGTCAACTCGGCTTATCAAGCGGGTATGTTACTTGCGGCGACTTTAATTGCTATGGGTGGTGTTTTTGGAATTTTCCACGCGTTGATTAACCGCCGCCCACCGGCGCCCATGGAGGACCGGCATGTCGGCTGATATGATCTGGACTACCGTCGCGTTCATTCTCACCCTGGTTGTCATCCTGGCTTATTTTCTCGGTGAGAGAAACCCTGTGTTTAACGTCATATCGAACCTGTTTATTGGCATAGCCGCTGGATATGCGGCGTTAGTGGTGATCTTTCAGGTCATCTATCCGCGGTTAATTGTGCCGGTGATGTTCCCGTCACTCGGATATTCGCGCGCTCTGGCACTTGTCCCCTTGCTGCTGGGTTTTCTTCTGCTGTTCAAGAGTTTCCCACGGCTATCAAAAATCGGTAACCTGGCAACCGGGTTGATTGTGGGGGCGGCAGCCGGTGTGATCATTGGCGGCGCGGTACTGGGTACCCTGTATGCTCAATCGAAAGCGGCCATTTCGTTGTTTGATCCTGTCACCGGTATTCAATCGGGAAAGCTGGTCGATTCGATATTTATGTTGATTGGAACCATCGCCACATTGGCCTACTTCCAGTTTGGCGGCATCCGCCGCCCGGGGAAGGTGATTGAACGCCCGAAAGCCACCCGATTTCTGGCTAATCTGGGTAAATTCTTTATCGCCGTCACTTTGGGCGCGTTATTTGCCGGCGTGATTTCTGCTACTATGGCCGTCCTGGCAGAGCGGCTCAGTTTTCTCGTTATGGTTGTTCAGTTATGGATGCGGTGAAATATGATGCCAAATGAGCAATTTGCCGAATCCATTCTGTCAATTGATATCGGTTCGGTCAATACACGGGCGGTATTATTTGATGTGGTCGGCTCTTCCTATCGCATGTTATCAGCCGGGTACGCGCCGAGCACTTTTCAAGCGCCTTTGCTAGACGCGTTAGAAGGTGTATCGGCAGCCATCCGCAATCTGGAACAAAATACCGGCCGGGTGATACTCGATGCCAGCCACAGCCTGATCATACCTACATCAGAAACAGGCGAGGGGGTTGACCATATTCTGGTCACCAGCTCAGCCGGTATTGATGTGCGCATTGTGACAATCGGCCTGTTGGAAGAGTATTCGTTGGCCTGTGTTGAATCGCTGGCTGCCAGAACGTATTCCAGGGTTGTTGACCGATTTTCGTTGAACGATCCACGCAAACCAGAAGACCGATTGAACGCATTTATTCAGGCGTCACCTGATCTGGTCATTCTGGCCGGAGGAACTAACCGGGGTGCCAGCCGGTCTGTTTTGAAAATGACCGAACAATTACATCTCTGGCTGCAGGCGTGTCAAAAAGAAAAGCGCCCGGCTGTGCTATTTGCGGGAAACGAGAACCTAAAAGACCGTGTAACCGAATTATTAAGCAGCCTGACAAAAGTACATACATCGCCCAATGTGATGCCTTTTTCTGAGACAGAAGATACCGGTTCCGCAGAAGAGAATCTCACCCGGGTATTAAATTCCATCCGGGCTGCCAGAATGGCAGGATTTGCTGACCTTGAAAAAGTCAGCGGGTCACAGATCTTGCCCACGGCTGGCGCGGAAGCCAGGATTATCCGGTTTGAAAGCCTTCAGCAGGATCCAGAATTGACAGTATTCGGTGTGAATGTTGGTTCCGCCGCGTCTCACATGATCGCATCGATCGATGGAGAAATGCGAACAAATGTATACCGCGGATTGGGCGTTGGCCAGGCCGCGGCAGAAACCCTGAAGAATGTAGGTTTGGAAGCGATCACCCGATGGATTTCGCTGGATATTCCTGATAACCTGGTTCGTGATTACCTTTGGCAGAAATCTCTTTTTCCAGCCGGTCTGCCAATGGATAATGAGACCCTCGAGATCGAACAGGCTTTGGCACGGGCAATCCTCTTTGACATGAAGCGGCGGTTTACCGGAATGTCGAACAATCTGCTTCCTTATAGTGAACCGATCCTGGTCAGCGGAGCGGTGATAGCCCAGGCTCCCGCGTTACAACAATCCCTTCTGATGATACTCGACGGTTTACAGCCGGCCGGTGTTACCACCATTCTATGTGATCGATTTGGAGTTCTTCCGGCTCTTGGTTCAGCGGCTGCTGTCAACCCGGCTATGGTTGTTCAGGTGCTGGAATCGGGAGTGTTAACAAATCTGGGGACGGTAATTTCACCAGAGATCAAGGCTAAGCCAGGTGAACCGGCGTTGCGTGTCCGCCTGAATGAGGAAGACGGACCAGAAAAACTTTATGAAATTTGCCAAGGTGATATTGTCCGGCTTCCATTGATGATTAACAAACCGGCAAAATTGACCATCAAACCATTGAAACACATGGAGGCGTTCCCGGGTTCAAAGAACCTTCGCGTTGTCGGTGGAGAACTGGGTGTAGTTATTGACCTTCGCGGCCGTCCGTTATCCATACCATCCGACCCTGAAACCCGAAGGAAAACCTACCTGCACTGGCAAAATACTTTGAAGGAGTGTCTCGGATGACGTACGCTCCCGTAGTTCATTATCTCCGTCAGACCAACATCCGGCGTGAACGATTATTGGATGTACCCGGCCGTGTACTGGTTTCGCCGGGACAGAAAGTTACCTCAAATGACATCGTAGCCGAATCCGCTAATCCTACCGGACATTTCTTTATGGATATCCGGAAGTTGTTAAAAGTGGATACTGAAACCGCGGATAAATTGATCCAGCGCAAGAAAGGTGAGCGTTTAGAGAAGGGCGATATACTTGCTGAAACCGGAGGCGCGTTTTCACGGGTTGTTCGTGCTCCGGTGAATTGTCTGGTTACAGAGATCAATGCGGGTGTGATGATCATGGAAACCCATGGTGAACCTGTTCGGATAGAAGCCGGTCTCCCGGGTTTCGTTCGTGAATTGAAAGGTGAATTTGGAGTCATAATAGAATCAGGTGGTGCTCTGGTTCAAGGTGTCTGGGGGAATGGACGAATAAATGCCGGCCCGATTGTTGTTCTCTGCGATTCGCCAGAACAGGAGTTGACCATCCGCCAGTTGGAGGGTTGTGCCCGTGGTTCTATTGCTGTGGGTGGTTACTGTTATACCGGTGAAGTGTTTCGTCAGGCTTCTGAGATGCAATTGAACGGGCTGGTATTATCGGCTATTAACCCGGAACTGGTTGAACTGGCTGAAAACCTGAGCTTTCCACTAGTATTAATAGAAGGATTTGGCAAGATCCCATTAAATGAGACAGCTTTTAATATTTTCCGTGAATATGAAAAACGTGACGCGGGAATCAATGCGATGAAATGGGACCAATTTTCCGGAAACAGGCCGGAAATCTTGATACCATTCCAGAATCAAGCATTACAACCACCGGAAGTAGACAAATTTGCTCCCGGTCAGATTGTTCATATAAAATTGCCTCCCCATTTTGGGGAAGTTGGCACGATTCTTGAACGGTATGATGCTCAGATCAACCTTCCGAACGGGCTGCGCGCACCCGCCGCGGTGTTGCGTAAACAAAATGGAGATCGCATCACGGTTCCTCTGGCTAATCTGGAGTTGATCATCTAGGGGTTGCCCACCCGGATACAGGAGAAGAAAACATGTCATACCCTGATAACCAAAACCAATATCAAGATTTCGACGAATACGAAGGTGACGATCTCTCTGGCGAACAAGAAGCTAAGCCAAATAATAAAACCTTCTTCGTATCCTTTGCACTGATCGCGGTTATATTCGCGCTTACACTGGCGGCTCTGGCTTTTGTTGTATTTTATGTTTTACCTCAATCCCGAGCCAAACGTGAAGCACAGAATATCCAAATTTACGCGGCTAATACGGCTACAGCTCTGGCTGCCACTCAACTTTCTGAGAGTCTGGCACTGGCGGCTGCCGCGACGGAAGAACCAACCGCTACCATTGCCCCTACTTTTACTCAACTCCCAACATACACCGCCACTCCTGAATTGCAGGAGATCGCGATTGAGCCCTCAGTAGAAGTTACACCAGAAAACGCACAGGGTGGAAGCGACCCGGGCGCCGGTTTAGGTGACAGCCGAACAGCAACGCTGGCCGCTCTGCAGACTCAAGCCGCGGCTGCTCGTCTTACGGCTATAGCGGAAGGACGGACTACCACTGCGCTGCCCACTACCGGTATTATGGATGGGATAGGATTTCCGGGTGCGGTCGGTCTAACTGTAGTGCTGGGGTTGGTGATCGTTGCCTCACGCAAATTGCGCTCATCCAACAACTAGACATCATCCAAAAACAAGAAAACAGCCCTGATTTTTTCAGGGCTGTTATTGATTCAGTGGAAGGTGATTTTAGCAAATGCTTGCCGCGATCTGTTCACCAAATCCAAGCAAAGCTTTAACCATTTCCTGTGAACGACCTTCCGCGTAAACGCGAAGAACAGGTTCAGTTCCGGATGGGCGAATTAGAAGCCATGAATCATCCGCCATGATGTACTTTACACCGTCCAGTGAGGCTACTTCTTTCACACTCTCGCCACCGATGGAAGCCGGTGCTTCGTTGATCAATTTTTTCGTCATCTGGTCTTTTGCCACCGGTCGTTTCAAGCGAAGGTCGGTACGTTCATAAAAAGCGGGTCCGACTCGTTTAAGAAGGTCTTCAACCAACTCATACAACGTAACGCCAGAAGCTGCCACGATCTCAAGTAATAACAACCCCATAATGATGCCGTCACCTTCAGGGATGTGCCCCTTAAAGGATATTCCGCCCGATTCTTCGCCGCCAATCAGCACGTCTTCTTGCATCATGATATCGGCAATATGGTTAAAGCCCACGGGAGTCTCATGCACTTTCAAACCATACTGGCTGCACAGACGGTCGATCATGCGTGTCGTGGAAACAGTGCGCACCACTGAACCGGTCCATCCGCGGTTGTTGTGGAGATATTCCAGAGATAGTGCCATTATCTTATGCGGGTCGACAAAATTGCCACGTTCATCCATAGCGCCAATGCGATCGGCATCGCCATCGGTGGCTAAACCAAAATTCCCGAGATGGGCGCCAATCGCTCCCGCCAACGGGCTAAGAAAGCGAGCTATAGGTTCGGGATGCACCCCGCCGAATCCGGGATTCATTTCGCTGCGGATCTCGGTGACTTCGCAGCCGGTGCCCTGGAGGATGCCTTTGATAACACCGCGTCCGGCGCCGTACATAGAATCAACCACAATGCGTTGGGGGCGTTCGGCGATTTTGTCAAAATCGATCAGGGTCCGCAAATGGTCGTTGTAGGAAGGAATGGGATTAAACCGTTGGATCAATTTCGCGTTGATGGCCTGGTCCAGATCCATAAGGTTCGGGCCTCGGCCGAGGTTTTCATTATCATTCAAATACACTTCCACACGGCGGCATTGTTCGGGGAGGGCTGAACCGCCATACGCGGATTTCAGTTTGACCCCGTTATAGCGTGGCGCGTTGTGAGAGGCGGTTATCATCACACCACCCATCGCATTTAGGTTGCGGACCGCGTAGGATATCACCGGGGTGGGGGCGTCAGACGTAGCCAGGTAGACAGTAAACCCGTTGGCAGCCAGAACACGGGCAACCTCGGCAGCAAAACGATCGCTTAGAAAGCGGGTATCAAATCCGACCACAATTTTTTTGGGGTCAGGTGTTACATGAACCACTGTCCCGTTATTCCACTGATCCGATGCAATGGCATCGGCGATAGCCTGAGTAACCTGCCGCAAATTCGCAAAAGTGAAGGTGTCTGAGATAACGGCGCGCCAGCCGTCGGTGCCGAAATGGATCGTCATAAAGAGATGCTCCTGTAATTTTAATAAATTATTACCCCTGGGTAGTGGGGGATAGCGTGGGTGTGTCTGATGGTATGGGTGTGGCTGTTATCAGCACCGATTGTAACACCCACCCTTCGATTCCGTCGGGGCTTTTTACATGCACCCAGGTCTTTCCATCCGCCTGGGTAGCTTCGGGCAAAAGTTCCAAGGGACTGCCATTCAAAAGACTTTTGATCAGGCTGCCTTCATACCCGGGTGTTTTTCGGATAAACGCGCCGCCGCCAGTCTCCGCTGACATCCACGCGCGCACCGGTGTGGATGTAGGGGTAAATGTTTGAGTAGGGGTATTTGTGGGTGCCGGAGTGGGTGAAATGGTGGGTGTAGCTGTTGGTGGAATCCTGGTGCGTGTAGGTGTTCGCGTGGCTGTGGGAACCGGTGTGGCTGTAGGAATGAGTGTTGGCAGAGCTACCTGAAAATGGCGGGCGGTTTCAACACCACTAAACGCGACTACAGCGCACAGCCCGACCAGAACTGCCGAAGTTCCAATGGTGTACCCCAGATTGATCATTGGCCGTAATCCGGTGAGGGCCAGTACCGCCACTCCAATTAACACAGAAGCGGCCAGGTATACGCTGAAGACCAGCAGTCCATCTGGCCATAACCCTTTGCTGCCGGTCATTACTCCATAACCCGCAACTCCTAAAGGAAGATAGAGCTCATAGATTAGCGCGATATTGGTTACCTGAAAACGGTTCTTTTCATTGTTGCGCACAATAAACAGGGTAGTCAGAGAGGAACCCAGGAAGAGCAAAAGAAAGTCATACCAGGCAAAGTGCGCGTGTAAATACGCATGCTGAACAATAATGTTATCTTGCTGTAAGGCGACCAATCCACCCAGAGCACCGCCAATAAATACCAGTGCCGCGCCAGCCAGGGTGGAGATCAATTCGCGGAGAAAGAACTTCTTTGACCCGATGATGGAAGCCAGCGAAAGCCCGATCACCGGTGAAAGGAATGGCGCGGTAAGCGCGGCCAACACAAACAGCGACGGGGTATTAATTAAGGCTGCCAGTCCTGATATCAAACCGCAAATAAATGAAAAAACCAAAAAATCAAAAGAAGGTGTTAACCGAATGACGAGTTGCTCCAGCATGGCTACCTGTTCGTCCGTGGTATCTGGCGCAAGGAGCCGCCGTTGACGTCGCCGACGGGCCGGAGGCAGCATAGAATCTTCAGGCGGAAGGGGTTCGCTGGTAGGAAGGCTCATGATCGAAGTGTTGCCACTATACGCAGGGGATTTTCGAGAAAATTGAACGCGGAATAGATATCAGGCATAACAACGCGAGAGGCCTTAAGGGTTTCAGTACACAACCCTTCTGGAGAAATAATGGCTATTCCCAGAAAAGCTTCAGACAACATAAGCGCGTCATTGGCACCCTGTCCGATTGCCGCGCAATGATGCCCACCCAACGACCGGATATATTCCGCTTTTTGTGTTGCTTCATTTCCCGGGGTCAATCGCACGGCGGTAAGATTGAGCAACCGATCGATCTGATCCTGGTGTCCGTGCGTGTCTGCGGTAATCAAGTGTACGTCTAATCGGTTGGAGATAGAGGCAATCGCTCGCGGGATTCCGTCCAGCAGTTTACCATCCAGCGCCAGAGTCCCGTTCACGTCCAGAACCAGATGCAATATCTGGATATTTCCTATCCCCGGGATGTTCAGATCAATCATGTGGCTATTATAATATAGCCGCCCGCGGAGTAACTTTTATTGATTTTTCCGGGGAGCTGGATTGGTAAATTAATGAAACGTTTTCTTACAGTGATTATTATCGGATTGGTAATATCCTCCATCAGTGGATGCAGCGGGTTTACTGTTTCCGCGTTCAGCCCAACGGCAACAGCGACAGCCACTATTGTTCCATCACCGGTTCCGACGGCTACTCCTGAACCAGGACGTGTGACAATTGTCGCGCCGCCGGAGATCTTACCGGATACGGTCAAAGCTGTTTCTGACGCCATCCAGCCGATTGTTTCACAGGCTGGCCTGGTGATAGAAGTACTGGGTCAGGTCCCATCCGGTGCGCTCGGTCCTAACCGAAAAGCCGCCATTTTTTTGACGCAACCGGGTAACCTGGTTGATATTATTAATGCCAATCCTGAAACTCAGATACTGGTTTTAAGTGATACCGACCTTCAAACTGGGCCAACATTGACAATCGTGCGTCAACATCCTGAATTTTTGGCTTTCATCGCAGGCTACACTGCGGCTGCCATTTCTCCCAATTGGCGGGCTGCCGGTTTGCTGCCCAGCAGTGGCGGGACAAACGAACTCGCGAATGCGTTCATGTCGGGTGGACGGTACCTGTGCGGACGCTGCGGCACGTCAACTCCACCTTTTGCTGCGTATCCGATTACCGAAACACTACCGCCAAATTCAACACCGGTGGAATGGCACACCGCCGTTGGAAATATTCTCCCTGCCGGACTTGAGACTCTCTATTTCTCTAAAGATGCCCAGTCACCGGAATTATTGCAAGCGCTGGTCTCTCAAAATATCGTCTACATGGGCACCAGTTTCCCTGGAGAGGAAATGCGAAGCCGGTGGGCAGTCACCTTAAGTATGGATACTGTCGGCGCGATTGCCACGGCTTTACCGGATATGCTTGCAGGGCAGGGTGGAAAGACAATTCAGGTAGGGGTAAAACTCCTGGATGTCAACGAAAATTTCATCTCAGCCGGCAAACTCCGGTTGATTGAGCAGACCAATGAGATGCTAATGAAGGGATGGATCAATCCCTATACTGTCACCGGTTAATTATTCTTTGAACCGGTAAATTCTTCCGCCGTAACTGAACCCGGCTGATTAATTCCCTCGCGCTTGAATACTTTGATAAAAGTGAGCGCGAGGATTTTTATATCCAGCCAGAGCGACCAATGGTCCACATACCAAACATCCAGTGAAAATTTGTCTTCCCAGGTGAGGGCATTACGACCGTTGATCTGTGCCCAGCCTGTGATGCCGGGCAGTACATCATGCCGGCGGGCTTGCTCGGGAGAGTAACGGTCAAGGTATGCTACCAGCAGCGGACGGGGACCGACCAGGCTCATTTCGCCTTTAAGCACATTGAGCAGTTCGGGGAGTTCATCCAGGCTGGAGGCACGCAGAAAACGGCCAAACGGGGTGAGGCGCACAGAATCGGGCAGCAATGAACCATCCGGACTGCGCTGATCTGTCATGCTGCGAAATTTATTGAGGGTGAACAGACGGCCTTTATAACCGGGGCGCACCTGCCGGAAGAGAACCGGGCTGCCCAGTTTGACGCGAACAAGAATTGCCAGGATCAGGATCACCGGCGAGATGATGATAAGGCCGGGGATGGTGAGAGCCAGGTCAAAGATACGTTTAGGGAGAGGTACGCCTTCGGGCATGCGCTGGATTATAGCCTGCTCATAAACCTTTGACAACCAGCGTATGGCATGGTATATTTTTCGTCCCCGCCCCCATCGTCTAGCGGCCCAGGACGCAGCCCTCTCAAGGCTAAAACAGGGGTTCGAGTCCCCTTGGGGGCACTACCCGTATTTATAAAAATTCATTGTTCACAAGCTCCACTCGTGGAGCTTCCCAGAACTGTATCTGCCCTTTGACAACCTTGTCTTCGCGGCAGGCAGTAACTTTACCAATGAATCCCCCCAGTATCGGCCTGATGTCGTCCACGGGTATCTGGTCGACATCACCTACAAGGGCCAAAATCCGCTCCATCAGGTGGACGATAACCACCTGATGGAGCGGATTTTTGATTCATCAGCCCTTTTTCATACCATCGAGCTAAAGCAATGATATGGAAAAACGATAAACTTTTTATTCCCCTGCTTTGGGCTGGTAATGCCCTTCGATCCATTCCTGCCCGTCCGGTCCCACTTCCTTCTTCCACACGGGAACGATCTCTTTGAGCCGGTCAATGCCGTAATGGGCCGCATCAAACACCCCGGTATCGCGGTGGGCGGCGGTGCAGCCGATCACTACTGTGGGTGTCTGCGGCATCAATTTCCCGATGCGCTGGATGATCACGATCCCTTCCACAGACGGCCAGCGTTCGCGGATCTCGTCCGCCACCTGTTTCATCTTCGCTTCGGCCATCGGTTTGTAGGCTTCATATTCCAGGAAGGATGTTTCGCGGTTCTCCCGGGCGGTTTCCCCGCGCACGATGCCGGCAAAGATCGCCGCCGCCCCGGTGGAGGGCAGGGTGATCTGTTCCAGCAATTTGTTGATATCCAGTTCTTCTTCGGTAATCGAAAAAATCAGCGGGAAATCGGCCATCTTTTACTCCAGAGGCTCATTGATAATGTCGCCAGAGACACCGCCGTGTTTTTCGATCAGCCGGATGTTTTCGATATGCATGGTCTTTTCAACCGCTTTGGCCATATCATAAATAGTCAGCGCCGCCACGCTGACGGCGGTCAGCGCTTCCATTTCCACTCCGGTTTTTCCGGTGACTTTTGTGGTGGCGGTGATGATCACTCCCGGTAGTGCATCATCCAGCGTGAAGGTGATGTCAACTTTGGTGATGGGAAGGGGATGGCAGAGGGGGATCAGGTCGGAAGTGCGTTTGGCTGCCTGAATGCCTGCCACCTGGGCAACGGTGAGGACGTCACCTTTTTTCATCAACCCGGCGCGGATCAAAGCCAGTGTTTCCGGTTTCATGTGGATCTCACCACGGGCGATGGCCGTTCGGCACGAATCTGGTTTTTCGCTAACGTCCACCATGCGGGCGTTGCCATATTCATCAATATGAGAGAGTTGCTGGCTCATCGGTATCCTTATTATCCTAGCCGCCGATTTGGGACATACAGCGTGTATCGGGGCAGTTGTGATCATGCAGCTCATGGCCGCGCGGCTTTTCTTCCACGGCCTTCATCAGGAAGGCTTCCAGATCGGCGCCGGATTTGATGGCATCACGGATCGATATTTCTTTATCCACCAGCAGGCACGAACGCAGGCGTCCGTCCGCGGTGAGGCGCAGGCGGTTGCAGCGGGCACAGAAATGTTCACCGAGGGGTGAAATGAACCCGACCGTGCCGGGCGCGCCAGGAATGCGGAATGTACGCTCCGGGCCTGAGTTTGCGGATGTCGCTTCTGGTTCAAGCGACAGGTCCGCGAGCATCTCATGCATCGTCTGAACAGAAACGTATCGTTGATTCACCGGGGGAAGCCCGTTTCCCCAATCATTACTATTGGCAACAGGCATCAGTTCGATGAACCGGATATGCCAGGGATGGTCGAGAGAGAGGCGAGCCAGGGCAGGAATTTCATCATCATTGAAACCCCCTACCACTACGGTGTTCAATTTAATAGGGGATAGGCCGGCTTCTTCAGCCGCCATAATACCCTTCCATGCCTGGTTAAAATCACCAAATCGGGTAACACGCCTGTATTTTTCTGGATCGAGCGTATCAAGACTGATGTTGACCCGTTTCAACCCTGCTGCTGCCATCGGTTTAGCCATCTCCTCCAGGAGTATGGCATTAGAAGTAAGGCTAAGGTCTTGAATTCCGGGGATGGCACCAATACGCTCGATTATTTCGAGAACGTCCGGGTGGACAAGGGGTTCTCCGCCGGTTATTCGGATCTTGGTGATGCCGAGTGATGCGGCAGCTTTTGCCAGGCGCACAAAGTCATCTTTGTTCAGAAGTTTATCTTCGGGTATCCACGACAATCCGGAGGCTGGCTGACAATACGCGCAGCGCAGGTTGCAGCGATCTGTGATCGATATGCGTAAATAGGTTATTGCCCGGCCGTAATGATCGATCAGCATGGTTTACCTTCTCTCCGTTGATTGACCATTGCAGGGTGATTGTTGGGTGACTCCATGTGATACCTGTAAATTCCTGCCAATATTACCCACCACTCACAGGAGGAAATAATGCAATTTCGTCTCCCTGGTAGATGCGATGTTCTGGTCCGGCAAAATTTTGATTGACCGAAACGATCATGTTGCGGGAAAATGGTTGTAATTCAGGGTATTGAGCAAATAACGCGCTCTGGAATTCAGCCAGGCTGCAACCATCATTGACCTGAACCATGATCTGGCTTTTGCCCATTCGTTCTTTCAATGAAGCGAATAATAGAATGTTTAATCCCGAAGGGTTATCTGACAATTTTTGCTCGTAGCGTTTGAAATTTTCGATTCATAAACCATTTATTGCGATTAATTTTACTCCCAATCAAGTCTGAAAAAATGTAATAAGCTGCCTCCCTGAAAATTCGAGAATAATGTCACTGGTTTTGGATTACAGAGGCAATACCTCTTGCTGCCAGCAGGTGAACGGCGGATGCTTTGAAAACAGCGTAAACGTTCCTGTCGACTTTCAACCCCAACTCTTCCACTGATGGACGAGTTACCAGGGCGACCAGTTTAATCCCGGCATCCATTTCTATGCGGATGAGGGAACCATGATTGAACATGCCGGTGATGCGGCATAGAAGCCGGTTTCGGGCTGTGGAAGGTCTGATCTCTTCATCGGCAGAATATAACGTTATATCCTCAGGGCGCAGACAAACAAACACATTTGATCCGGCTTGAAGTTGACCGGATGCTTCCAGGGTCACATTGCCCGAACGAATTGTCAGTACATCTTCCTTTACTCCGGTCACAACACCCGGAATGATATTCTCAACACCCATAAAAGCGGCAACTTCGGGTGTTTTGGGGTGGTCAAATGTATTTTGAACCGGGCCGATCTGATGCAGGTGGCCGCCAAACATGACGGCCACCCGGTCACCAATGGTCAGGGCTTCATCAATATCATGGGTGACATATACACAGGTCTGATTGGTTTTTGAGAGAATATTCCGCAGATCTTCCAGTAATTCCTGGCGGGTGGGCGCGTCAACCGCGCTGAAAGGTTCATCCATCAGGATCAATTCTGTTTCCAGACAAAACGCGCGCGCCAGGCTTACGCGTTGCGCCTCTCCGCCGGAAAGAACTTTAGCCTGCCGGTCTTTAAGCCGGGTGATGTGCAGCAGGTCCATCCAGTGGTCAACGCGCTCACGGATCTCGGTTTTGGATAGTCCTCGGAACGCCAGCCCTGTGGCTATATTGTTGCTGACCGTATCGGATAGCAACAGGGGCGATTGAAAAACCGTGCTCACCTTTCGGCGGTATTCCAGATCTGTCAGATGAGGTTCGCCGGCAAAGCGGATGGAACCGGCGGACGGTTTCATCAAGCCGGCCGCCGCGCGGAGCAGGGTGCTTTTGCCGGCGCCGTTGGGTCCCAGAAGGATCAGCACTTCATTTTTATACACATCAAGTGATGGCAAATCCAATATGCTGGTTTTGCCCGCCTTCATCACAAGGCCGCGAATTTCAAGAAGTGTTTCCATGTTACCGGTTCCGTTGTTGGATGGTTGTCAATGCGAGGTTGACCATAAAAGCGATGCCGATCAGGATCAGGCTCAACGCGATGGCAGAGGCAAAAATCCCGCGCGAGGCTTCGAGCACAATGGCCGTCGTCAAAACGCGTGTGTGGCCTTCCAGATTGCCGCCGACCATCATGGACGC
Source organism: Leptolinea sp. HRD-7 (assembly GCA_024363285.1). Taxonomy (GTDB): domain Bacteria; phylum Chloroflexota; class Anaerolineae; order Anaerolineales; family Anaerolineaceae; genus Leptolinea. The sequence continues at coordinate 2,137,716 of AP024710.1, forward strand.
ACCAACCTCGGAGATCACGCTGCCGAATGCCGCGATGATGGCGGCAAACATTGGCAGGCGGGCTTCTTTCCAGAGGACCAGTACCATTTGCGTATTGGAGGCGCCCAGACCGAGCATTTGAACCCGTAGACGGGGGTCAAGCTGCTGGAGGGCGCTGATGATCAGGCCGGCTGCCATGGGGAAGGCGATCAACACCTGGGCGATGACAATTGCCGCCGGGGTGTAGATCAGATGCAGGTCACCCAGCGGCCCGCTGCGCCAAAGAAAAATGGATACTACCAACCCAACGACAACCGGAGGAAGCGCCATGCCGGTGTTGATCACGCTGATCCAGAACCGCCTGGTCGGGAAATTCACCAACGCCAGAAATGTGCCGACGGGTAAACCAAGCAAAAGGCTAATAATAGTGGCCAGCCCTGAGACCTGTAAAGAAAGCAGGGTGATCCGGATTACTTCCGGATCACCCTGTATCAGTAATTGAAAAGCCTTTATTACACCATCAACAATATTTTGCATTACCTGTTATTTTACTGCATCCTCGGCTTTACCGGCATCGGCGATAAACAGCGCCTGGCCGTATTTCTCTTTGCCAAATTCAGCGATCATTTTCTGGGTATCCGCCGCTACCATCCAATCGGCGAATGCTTTACCGCCGGCGTAGTTGATCTTCGGCCATTTATCGGGATTGACGGTGATCACGTGGTAGATATTCAGCAGTGCCTTGTCGCCTTCGTAGAGGATTTCCAGATCGAGAGTATCTTTCATGGAGAGGTAGGTGGCGCGGTCAGTGAAGGTGTAACCCGCTTTTTCTGAGGCAATCCGCAGTGTGTCACCCATACCCTGACCGGTCTTCAGGTACCAGTCGCCTTCCGGCGTGATCTTGGCGGATTTCCAGAGGGTCAATTCGGCTTTGTTAGTACCGGAATCGTCGCCGCGGGAAACAAAGGTTGATTTTGATTCAGCGATAGCTTTATAGGCATCGGCTGTGGAGGCAGCGCCTTTGATCTTGGCCGGGTCGGCTTTGGGGCCAACAATGATGAAGTCATTGTGCATCACCAGCAGGCGTTCTTTGCCAAATCCGCCGGTCATGTATTCTTTTTCTGAGGCAGGTGCGTGGACGAGAAGCACATCGGCGTTGCCTTCTTTACCCATGGTCAAAGCCTGACCGGTACCCACGGCAACCATCTTGACGGTGTAGCCGGAAGCTTTTTCGAAAGCAGGCAGCAGCACATCAAGCAGGCCGGAATCGCGGGTGCTGGTCGTGGTAGCCAGGATGATCTCTTTACTGGTAGAGGCATCGGGGCGAGCGGTGGGGGCTGTAGTGGCAGCCGCTGCATCAGCAGGCTTGGCCGCGGCATCGGCGGGGGCGGCGGTGTCAGCAGGTTTGGCCGCGGCATCGGCGGGGGCGGCGGTGTCAGCAGGTTTGGCTGCAGCATCGGCGGGGGCGGCGGTGTCAGCAGGTTTTGCGGCTTCTGTGGGGGCGGCAGCCGGCGCGCAGGCAACCAGAACCATGCTGATGAGCATCATTACACTGACTAACGACAAAATTCTCTTCTTCATTATGTCTCCTTGCACAACATATCGATTTGATAAGCCGGTCAAAAATAGGCCGGATTAATCCATTGGTTGGAATATTTCTTCTTCAACTGTATAATTGTATATAGACAATAATACATATACTATACACTTGATGATTTTTCATGTCAATAGATGAGTTTATGTGTTTAGAAAACAGACCCACTATAATAAGTAGCTACTATGGATGATGAAAAATTCCAATACATACAGATCGCCGCTTCTTTACGCCGGGATATTTTCAATGGTTTATACAAAACCGGGGATAATCTTCCATCCTTGAGGTCAATTTCTGACGCCTGGCATTGCACGCTTGGAACGGCGCAGCGGGCATACCAGAAATTGGCGGATGAAGGTTTGGTGACAAGCCACATAGGTAAGGGCACACGGGTGACGGGTATGGTGCCCGTCAAACAGGAGGATACGCTCCGCCAGGCCAGTTTGATCAATCAGTCAGAAAAATTCCTTATCGAGCTTCTGACGTCAGGGTACACTCCGGTGGAAGTGGAAGACGCGTTCCGGGTGGCCATGGAGCGGTGGCGGAAGGTCTCACATTCGCAGATCACATCCACACAGCAGACAATCCTCTTTGCCGGCAGCCATGACCCTGTTGTTGCCTGGATTGCCACGCATTTCAATGAAGTCTCGGTGCGTTACAACCTGAATATCAGTTTCTCCGGCAGCCTCGCCGGGTTGATGACTCTGGCGGATGGCAAAGCGGATATCGCCGGTTCTCATCTCTGGGATCGGGAGACGGAAACCTATAACACACCCATGTTGAAAACCCTGTTTCCGGGGGAGAAAATGGCCCTGATCACGATGGCAAATCGCCGGATGGGGTGGATGATAAAAAAGGGAAATCCGAAAGGATTTCATACCATACAGGATCTATCGCGGCAGGATATCCGGTTTGTGAATCGCCATGCCGGATCCGGGACACGCGTCTATCTTGACGCGCTCCTGAGTAAAGACAAAATTGATCCGGCGGTAATCAACGGATTTGACAATCAAAAGGCCAACCACGCGGAAGTCGCCATGGAAATTTCTGAAGGAAAATCGGATGTTGGACTGGGACTCGAAGCAGCCGCCCGAGCCTACGGTCTCGATTTCATCTTTGAGAACCTGGAATGCTATGACCTCATCGTCACAGAAAAATCATTTGCCGCGCAGCCTGTGCAGGAATTGATCGCCTGGCTGAAAACAGACAGGTTCCAGCAGATACTGGCCAGTATGGGCGGGTATGATGGCAAAAACAGCGGTGATGTGCGCTGGACGTGATTATCTAGTACCGGAACGTTTCGGGTTCGTACAGTGATACCCAGGCATTGATGCCGCCGGTCAGGTTTTTGACCGATGTAAACCCGGCTTTCTTTAAGATCGAAACTCCGCGCGCGGACCGGCGCCCGGAGCGGCAGATCACCACAATTTCTTTTTGTCTGTCCAGTTCATCCAACCTTTCGGCAAGTTTTTCAAGTGGAATGTTGACCGCGTTGGGCATGGAAGATATCTGAAGTTCAACCGGGGCGCGCACATCCAGCAGGGTGACCGGCGCGTCACCCTGGAGTTTATTTTGCAGCTCTTCGGGGGTGATCCTGTCTTCGGGCGCAAGCGTGAAGAGGCTTGAATCCGCGCAAGACGCGGCTGAATCCGTCAGTGTGTGAATGGTAGGATTCTCGCCGCATACCAGGCAGCCGGGCTGTTTGGGGAACGTCACCTTGTGGAAAGCGGCTTCCAGACCGTCATAGATCATGAATTGACCGATCATTGGAGTCCCAATGCCCAATGCCAGTTTTATCGCCTCCGTAGCCATCATGGTGCCCACCACGCCCGGTAAAATACCAAATACGCCGGCATCGGAACAACTGGGAGAAAGCTCCGGCGGGGGAACATTCGGGAAAAGGCAGCGGTAACATGGCCCGATCTTCGCGTCAAACACGCTGACCTGACCCTCAAAGCGGTAGATTGCGCCATACACTTCCGGCTTTCCGGTAAGAACACACAGGTCATTGATCAGATAACGAGTGGCGAAGTTATCGGTGCAATCCAGAATGATGTCATACTCTTTTGAAATTTCCATAGCAGAACCGGCATTGAAAAATTCTGTGATGGCATCAACTTCGATATACGGATTGAGCGCCAGCAGTTTTTGTTTCCCGGATTCCGCTTTCAATTCGCCCACATGCGCTGTGTCATGCAGTATCTGCCGCTGCAGGTTCGACGCGTCGACCACATCGTCGTCCACCAGACCAATATGCCCAACGCCGGCGGCTGCGAGATAATACGCTGCCGGGGAGCCAAGTCCTCCGGCTCCTACCAGCAGCATCGAACATTCTTTTAATTTCCGTTGACCTTCCAACCCGACTTCGGGGATCATCAGATGACGGGAATACCGGTAGATTTCTTCCTGCGAGAATAATTGATTCATCTTATTCCTGTGAACAAATGCGTATTTTTCTTCAAACGATCAAAAAACCATTATACAGAATTTATTTGTGGATTCGAAAAAAATGAACCTGTTGATGAATCCCATCAACAGGTTCACAGGGAAGTGTTTGATTTTAAACCTGAATACGTCAGGGTTACCGGTCTGTACAGGAACAGCAGGGATCGATGGACGCCTGAATCAGGGGCATGTCCGCCAGATACTGTCCTTTGACCATCGCCTTAATGGATGGAATGTTCATGAAAGACGGCGTGCGAATTTTGACACGTGCCGGGGTATCCGTCCCATCCGATCTTACGTAGTAGAACACTTCACCGCGGGGGGCTTCAGACCGGGCTGTGGCTTCCCCTTCCGGGATCATCAATGGCACCTGTTCCGGGCGGATCGGGCCTGCGGGCATGTTCTTCAGGGCTTCCTCGATCAACCGCACGGACTCGAGCATTTCCAGCGCCCTGACGATCACACGCGCCTGAACATCACAGGTTTCCATCACAACTTTCTTGAATCCAAGGTCGGCATACGCGGCATACGGGAAAGTTTCACGAATATCCTCGGCTATTCCGGAGGCACGTGCCAGCGGACCAACGGTTCCAAACGTCAGGGCGTCTTCTCTGGAAAGAACACCGATTCCCCTGGTACGGGCGATGATGGTTTTATCCTGTGTGAATATCGGAATAACAACTTTTTCAAGTCCCTTTTTGACGGTTTCTGCCATTGCCAGCAGACGTTTCGGATCGGTGATATCGCGGGTGACACCACCCAGAGTGATCATTCCATAGTTCACCCGGTTGCCAGAGATGGCTTCCAGAATGTCCATCACCTGTTCACGAAGCTGATAAATTTCCATGAACATGCTGTGGTATCCGATATCTTCAGACCCGATACCGGCCCAGAGCAGGTGGGAATGCAGACGTTCCAATTCGCCCATAATTGTGCGGATGTAGCGGGCGCGGTCTGGAACGGTGATATTGCCTATTTTCTCAACAGCCATCGCCATGGTACTGGCGTGCACATTGGAGCAGATACCACAAACATGTTCAACGAGCACCAGGTCGCGGATATAATTCCGGCGCTGGGTCAACAGTTCGATCGAGCGCATCACGAAACCCACTTCGACTTCGGCGTCTTCAACAATCTCACCTTTGCAGGTCAGGGTCAACTTATAGGGTTCTTCATACGCGGGGTGAAGCGGTCCAATGGGAAGTTTGTAAGGCATGTTATTTTGCCTCGCTTTCTTTCAAAAGAGACTCAGCCACCTTCTTGCGGAAAAAACCTTCCGGCATCTGGGGCGGCCGCACCAGCGGACGAGGATCCGGGTGTCCGTCGAAGGAAACGGCATACAGATCGCGCATTTCACGTTCAATCCAATTCGCTGACGGAGTAAAGACCGCCAGCGATGGCATACGCTGGTTTTTTGTCGTTATGCGGATATTGACGCTTATTGAACGATGAATAAAGTGGTATATGACGTCAAACTCACCGTCACCCCGTTCCAGGCAGGTGGCGGTTGACAGGCGGAATTCCAATGACCGCATGGCGTCGGATAGTTTCTTCCTATCGTTTCCGGTATACGTAAACCAGAAGCCGTCTTTGCGGCTTTCCGGTCTGCTTAAACCGGTTAATTCCATCAATTTTTCAATTCGATCTTCCATATCTACCTCACCATTAATCCTTAGATCCGCTGATACCGGATTTTAAGAACTGGCCGTGCAGCCGGTTACGGCATCTTTCGCACAATTTGTGTACTTCAACGGCTTTTCTCGCCGCTTCTTCCGAATGATATAAATGCACCAACGATTCATACGCGAGAGGCAGGATAGTGGCGCCGCATCGTGTGCAATGCTGGTATTCAACTATGTGGAATGTTTTTTCCTGTGAGCGGCTGTTCGCGATAGGAGTGGAATTCTGTTTGAATGAAAGCGCTTTCGTCGGGCAGTATTCCACACAGCGGCCGCAGAAGGTGCATTGGCCGGCATCATAATTCCAGTAACCCATATCCTCTTCTTTGGATATATCAATGGCTTCCGGAGAGCAGACATAGGTGCAGGTACCGCACAACGTGCACATGAGCGCGTTATGATCCAACTCTCCCCTGAAGTCCACCGGGAAGGGGACATGATTATCCGGTTTGCGGGTGCGGGATTGTTTCCCCGCATTCTTGAAGATGATTTGAAGTATGTTCATAATCAACTCTTCCTTACAGGATCAAAGCTGCCGCGACAACCAGCACAGTCGCCGCGATGCCCCAGGTCCAATAGAATTTGAACGCGTGCTGAACTTTCAACCGGGCAGTACCAGCAGAAACCACATTTGTCAAAAGGATGACGATCACCGCCACGATGGTGAAAATTAACAACTTCATCCAGAGAGATGTATATGGACCAGTGAACAAAACGGAAATCAACCCGACCAGCAGTGACGTTTCCAGCGCGTGCGTCAATTCAAACAGAGCCAGAGGCAGCCCGTTATATTCCGTGTGTATACCCGCAACGATTTCCTGTTCCGCGTTGGGGATGGAAAACGGATTTACTTTTAACTGGGCCAGTAATGCGATGAACAGGGCAACCGCGGCAAGTATGGTTGCCGCAGATATTGGAGCGGCTGCCAGTGACGCCAGCTTGAAGGATTGAAGTTTGAATGCCAGCGCGATCAAAGCACCCAGAAATGGCAGGTTATAGGCGATGGTGAGAATGGCTTCGCGTGTGGCGCCCACCTGGGCGTAGACGGAACGTGATATATACCCGGCGATGACATCCATTAAAACCGGCATTTCGATCAGGTAGATCAAAAGAACCAGGTCGCCTTCAAACGAGATGCTTGAACTGCCCGGCACAGGGATCAACGCGAGGGCAAACAAAATAGAAACCAGCCCGATCACCGGCAACGCATAGAACACAACCGGATTTACGCCCCTGGGGATGAGGGTCTTTTTCCCGACCAGTTTCCAGAAATCAAAGAAAGGCTGGTAGAACGGAGGCCCCTGCCTTCCCTGCAGTCGGGCTACAAATTTGCGGCTTATCCATAACAGGAACCAGCCGAATAACGCGCCAAACAACAAACCAGGCCAGATGAAGATAGCCAGTATGGAATTGATCCACCAGTTAGCCATTTTTCACCTCCTGCTGGCTGTGGGTTTGTCCCTTTTCAAGCATGACAGCCGCTTTTTGTATGGCTTCTGTGATGGCCTGCGGGCGGGGAGGGCAGCCGGGGACATACAGGTCCACCGGGATAACGGCTTCCGCCGACCCGACAATGGTTGGACTTCCATGAAACACATTGCCGCTGGCGGGGCACGAACCGAGCGCGATCACCGCTTTGGGAGATGGGATCTGTTCGTACACATCTTTGACCATGTCTTTGGTCCGCAGGGTAATGGGACCGGATATCAAGAGAATGTCAGCATGTTTGGGACTACCCTGCAAGACCGCGCCGATTTGCTCCGCATCGTATCGAGGGCTGAAACAGGGTGCCACCTCAATGTCGCAACCATTGCAAGACCCGGCATTGACCCGGTACACCCAGGGTGACCGTCTACGCGATATTTGTATCAGGCGTGAGAAGATATTGCTCATGTATTACCTCCCGCCTATTCCGGGCAAAATAGTGGGGAACAGGCAAGCGACGATCATCAAAATGATCATTAGAATAAATAAACCGTCGATCATAGACAGGCTGGGTTTGCGCTTTTTGTTTTCCTGTTCGGATCCGCCCAGCCAGACTTTGTGAATAACTCTGACGTAATACAGCAGCGCCAGAGCGGTGGCTAACGCCATGGCAATTCCAAGCAACAGCCCTCCGGCTTCGATACCGGCGAAATAAAGACGCCAGCGGCCGAGGAACCCCATCAATGGCGGAATGCCGATCATTCCAAACGCGCCGGCGATGAACGCGGCGCCGGCAACCGGATGCCGGGAAGACTGTCCACGGTCGTCGAGGGTCAGCGGATGTTTCAGGTCTTTTTCCGCCACACCGACGGCTCCAAACAGCAGGAATTTGCACAGGCTGTGAGAAAGCGCGCCGATAAGAGTGCCAAGAACGCCGCCCGAGGTGCCGGCAGCGAGACCCAGAAGCAGGTAACCAACATCATCGATCGTTGAGAACGCCAACATGCGCCGGATATTATTCTGAGAAAGAGCCAGCAGCGCTCCCCCGAACATGCTAAGCAGGGCCAGAGCGATCCAGATCCATTGAACACTGGAAAAAAGCCAGGGGATCTCTGCTCTGAGATTTGCGAGTTCACCCAATTCCGCCATATCCAGCAGGCTGATGACGAGCACGGCGGTCATCGCGGTGCTTTTTTCCGCCAGAGGTGCAAGCCAGAATGAAAATGGGATTACAGCCAGTTTAAGGGTGAAGCCGATCAAAATCAGGCTGGTGACAACTTTCAACATTGTTCCTTTCGGCGCAGCTGCAGCTTCACCAGCGAACAATCCTCCGATCGTCATTCCGACCGCCGCCAGAACCGAACCGGTCACGACAACGAGCAAAAATAGTTTTCCAGCTTGCCGGTCCTGCTGCCAGACGAACCATGCAAGGACCAATGCGGCAGCATCCAATGCCAGAGTCTTTCCCAGTGAGGTTGGCAGCCAGAGTCCGGCCAGAATAAAGCCAGTTGTGAGGATTGAAACCCACGAAAAATGCTTCCCCTGGTTGATCTTTGACGCATAGGTTTGGACCGCGATAAAAATTAGAAGTGAAATGGCGGTAAACGCGTAACGCCAATCCAATCCTGTTAGTTCCATTATTTCCATATCAACCTCCGCCTATACCAGCCAGATGACAACCGAGAGGAGGACGGCTGCCCCGACGATCAATACTATCGGTGAACTTTCGATTTTTTCCGATACTTGTTTGATCCACTGACTGAAGGTGAATACCCCACGCCAGATTCCTGTATAAACCGGGTCTGGATCGAGGACTTTCAACGCGGGAGAGAAAATATCCTCCACGAATTCCGAGAAGTCCACCGTATTCAATGAATTTCTTTCAGGAAGAGGATCACCCCCGGTGAAGGAAGATACACCATGTGGAGAAGGCTTCCGGATGGCATAGATGATCCAGACAATCAGCAGGGCAGAAATAGCCAGTACAGCGCCCGCGGTGACCGGTACACCGGATTGATCAAGATGAAATCCGAGGAAAGAAATTGTCTGTGTCGAGTCAAATTTCATGGCAAGCATGGCCGGTTTCGCCAGCCAGTCGACCAGAAGCTGGGGCGCGATTCCGATGATCAGGCTCAGAGCGGCCAGAATCCCCATACCTGTCAGCATCACGGAGGATGCTTCCTCTACTTTTTTACCTGTCAAAAAGTCAGATGGTTCACCATAGAACACACTGACTGTGGCTTTGAGGATATAGAAGGCGGTGAATGTTGAGACCAACCAGGCAATGATGACAACCGCCCAGTTTCCTGAAGCCAGCGCGGAATCGTATAAAAGCCATTTTGCTACAAATCCATTGGTCAACGGTACGCCGATGATAGCGGCGGCGGCGATTAACCAGATAACAGCTGTGCGGGGCATGGTTTTAGCCAGCCCGCCTAGCTGACGCATATCGCGTGTTCCAGCGGCGTGTTGGATGGCGCCCGCGCAAAGGAAGAGAGTTCCCTTAAAAAGGCCGTGACTGAAAACATAGAAAACACCGGCCAACGCGCCAAATGGTGTGCCGATACCGAAAGCCGTCATGATGTAACCCAACTGGCTGATCGTGGAGAATGCCAGCAGACGTTTCAGATCAGTTTGCGCCAGGGCGAACAGCGTGCCCACGATCATGGTGATGCATCCAATGACCAATAGAATGACATTCCATGAGGGCTGCCAGGGAGCGATCGAATACATGCGGGCGACGAGATATACACCGGCTTTCACATAGCAGGCGGAATGCAGTAAAGCGGAAACAGGCGTCGGCGCGTTCATGGCTTCAGGAATCCACGTATGAACGGGGAACATAACGGATTTTGCCATGGCGGCGATCAGGATCAACAGGAAGATACCCGTGTTGAAATTGGCGGCGATGGCGGGATCTGTCCAGGTGAAGGTACCGGCATCTCTGTATAAAAGCAAAATAGCCAGAAGAAGCGCGTACCCCGGTATATGTGTCATTACCAGAACTTTTCGGGCACCGTTTACCGCGGCTGTTTCGTTGTACCAGAACCCCACCAGGAAGTACGAACACAGGCCGATGATTTCCCAACAAAGATAGACCATGATCAGGCTGCGGGCGCTTACCAGTCCGATCAGACCGGCAATAAATGTGAGCATGAGCATGTAAAAGCGGGTTGTGCCTTTTTCATGCTGCATATAGTCAATACAATAGACGAGAATGGCAGAACCGATCCCCGCGGCCATCAGGCTAAAGACAAGGCTAAGGCCGTCAAAGTAAAGCGCAAAAGGTGATTCAGCCTGCCACGGGAACAAATTGAACTCGATCGTCTCTCCTCCAATCACAGTCGGTGACAACCAGAGGATGGCTCCCAGAGATCCAAGTCCGGCAATAAATGATAACCAGCCTTTAATTTTGTTGGATACCATACGGCCGATCAAAAATAAAATGATCACTGCCCCCAACAAAAATAACAGAGAATATCCTGCCAGAGCGTTCACTTCACACTCCCCGGGTATCTCCAAATTAATTGGGATACCTGTTTTTTAATTTTGTGTTTATCCACCGGCGATCGGTGGAAAAAGCGAAATTACATCGCCGTCCTTGATTTGTGTTTGAAGCCCATTAAGGCTTCGGTAATCTTGACCGTTAACCAGAAAGATACTTAAGCTGCCAAAACCGCCTTCTTCGAATGTGACCCATTTCTCAAATGCCTTTCCATATTTTTTGCAAAGGATATGGATCAATTCATCTAGAGTGAGAGAATTGACACTAATAGTCTCTTCCGGTGTGTGGGTAATATCTCGAAGGGTGGCGAAGTATTTTATTTGCATACATCTACTATCCTGGATGAAATGATTCCACCCCCCTCAAGATAATAGGAGGGGGGTGGATGGTTTTTTCATACCAATAAATTATGCCAGAGAAAGTTCGTGGAGTTTCTCTGGAGTCGGGACGCCCTTGGAATCCCATCCACGCAGGCTGTAGTACTCGGGCAACATCTTATCCAGATGACTGACTTCGCCTTTGGACGGACCAGCCGGGATCGGTTCTTTGGTCATACGGTCCGGGAGACGGTCATCTTTGCCGCTGATGGCCGATTTAAGGCCGAAGAGGCGTTCCAGGTTCCAGATTCGTTCGCCTGCTTTCATAAAATCATCAACAGAGTATGGTACGCCAGTGACAGCAGAAAGCAAAGCAGCCAGTTCTTCTGCGCCAATGCCGAAGGTGGTGAACAGGCAGGAACCGGTTGAATCCAGAGCAGCCGTCAGGTTCTGGAAGGTAATTACCAGAGCGGGTTTGCCTTCAGTAGCGTGCTGGTCAACTTTGAATGGTACACCCAGAACTTCTGGAGAGATGGTATAGCCGCGAACGTGGCAGCCGCCGCGATTACTGGTGGCATAGTGCAGGCCAATACCCTGAACGCCACGTGGATCGTAAGCCGGCATTTCCTGTTTTTTCGCCGACATCGAGAATTCAGGATGGTTATACCGGGTCGCAAGGCGGAAGGAACCTTCAGCCAATTGATCGCCGAAACCTTCACGATTAGCGGTCATTTCAACCAGTTTGACCATAGTCTCGGCATCGCCGAATTTGATAGCCATACCGCCGGTATCTTTCGCGGTAATAATTCCGCTTTCATATAGATCCATGGCGCAGGCAATTGTTGTGGCGCAGGTTATGGTATCCAGTCCCAACTCGTTGCAGAGGTAGTTGGCTTTGATGATGGCATCCATATTGTCGACACCGCAGTCAGAACCAAAGCCCCAGGCGGTTTCGTATTCCGGACCTTCGCCTTCGCCGGCAAATTTTGGATTGGTCACTTTTGTTCCCCGTCCGCAGGAAATGATGCAGGAGAAACAGCCGCGCGGGCGGGTAAGGTATTTGGCTGTAAGCGTTTCACCACCGAATTTATCCGCATTCGGGAAGTAACCTTCGTGGAAGTTGCGAGTGGGGAGAGAGCCAACACTGTTCAGGATGTTGGTCAACACATCGGTGCCATATACACGCAACCCGGTTCCGCCAACAGGATGTTCCGATATTTTCTTGCGGGCAACCATAACAGCCTTTTCGAAGGCTTCAGGATCAGCCACTGTTATGGGTTTCGTGCCAACAACGGCGACAGCCTTCAAGTTCTTAGAACCCATGACAGCGCCAACACCCGAGCGGCCGGCAGCCCGATGCATCTCGTTCATAATAGAGGCAAAGAGGACTTTCTTCTCACCAGCAGGCCCAATGCAGGCTACTTTCGCGTCTTCATCGGTTGCCGCGCGAAGAGCCTCTGTGGTGTCTGGAACATTCTTCCCCCAAATGTCAGACGCGTCACGGATCTCTACGGTATCATCATTGATCCATAAGTAAACAGGTTTCTTAGCGGCACCTTCGATAATGATCAGGTCATATCCGGCAAATTTGACTTCCGGGCCAAAAGAACCACCAGAATTGGAAGCAGCCAGAAGACCCGTCAAGGGAGCTTTGCAAACCACGTCATAGCGACCCATGGAAGGAGCCATAGTTCCCGAGAGAGGCCCCGGAGCAAAAATCAATTTGTTATCTGCACTTAAAGGGTCAATCTTGGGGTCGATCTCGTCTGTCAGGATTTTGCTGGCCAAACCACGGGCACCAATAAAGAGTTTCGCATCCTGTAAATTCGTCGGCTCTTTTTTGATTTCACCTGAACTGAGATTTACTCTTAGAATTACACCTGTCCAACCGTTCATGATTCCACCTCCTTGAAAGCTTCTTTAAACTTGGTTGCAAAAGCTTTCTTCCTTGAACGTGTAGCTACATTTTCTTCTACATATTCAATCGCATGAACGGGACAAGCAACCACACAACTGGGATCGTCGTTGCAGGTGTCGCATTTTAGAATGGAGTCAGTCACGCTATCGTATACTGCATTGCCAAACGGACAAGCCTGAACACACATTCGGCACCGTATACATTTGCTGGCATCATATTCGATAAGTGTTGAACCTGTAACACGGTGCATGGCACCGGTGGGACAAACACTCGCGCAGGGCGCATCGTTACATTGCTGGCACATCATGGGGACGGAAATACCCTCGCGTTCCCATGCGTAGACATGTACACGTGCAGCAGCCGGACGGAATTGCTTTTCTTTGGCATAGCTGCAGGCTACAACACAGTTCTTGCAACCCGTGCACTTGTCAGGATGGATCATGATCAACTTCGCCATTGACAAACCTCCTTCATAGAGTAAATTCCTGATTCAGTGTACAGAATCGTCCTTTGGAATACACCCGCATTGAGGTTAGTACGAAGCTGGCTAAAAGATGGGATTTCTAATTAAATACCTGTACTTAAGTACAGGTAAAAGTTCTATTGTTTTTCTCGAATAGAGTTTAATATGTTTATAAGTCTGGAGGGTTTATCTCCGTGGTAGATGTATTCATCCGCGCCAGCATACCGAACAGAAAAAGTGTCTTCCTGATTCTGCCCGGTGACAACAATTACAGGGTTGGAAGGCAAATTATGAAGGGATTGAATAACCACTCCACGGATCTGCGAATTTGATGGAGTACCGGTCAATTTATTCTTATGGCTGGAAAGGCTGAATTTCTTAAAATCCGGTAGATCCCAGGCCAGAATGATCAAGTCTGGTTCAAGAATTGATGCATCGCGCAGCATTTCACCCACACGTTTTACTTCAGAGACAATCTCAATATCGGGTTGAGCTTGCAAAAACATTTGCAAAGCCAGACGAATGGATGTGTCTTGGTGAGCGATGATTACCCTGATCATGAATTGACCTTAATGGGAAAAATCTACCAGATGATGTTTAATAGCAATTGAAATAGCTTCACTGCGATTATGAGCGTTCATTTTTGACAAAATATTCGAAACGTGAAACTTAATTGTTGACAGACTGAGTGTCAATTCCTGACTGATCTCCTGGTTATTCTTGCCGTTTACCATTTGTTGAAGAACTTCCAATTCTCGGCTTGTCAGATTAAAAGCCGGATGATTTTTTTTGTCACCCGCATTCATGATCAACTGTGTCACTTCAGGCGAAAAAATTGAATTTCCTGACATCACAGAGCGAATCGCATTTGCTAGTTCATTGGCTGAGGTGTTCTTCAACATACATCCAGAAACACCCGCTTCAATAGCATCAAGAATAAGCTGGGTATCACTAAAACTGGTAAGCGCGAGAATTTTAATTTCTGGAAAATGCTTATGTAATTCGTATGTGGCATGTAATCCGTCCATACCGGGCATAATCAGGTCCATTAGAATCAGGTCGGGGTGGATAGTGCCAGCCAACCTGACGGCTTCATTGCCGTTGGAAGCTTCACCGGCAAATTCAAGATCATCAAACGCCAGTAAGAAAGTTCGCAATCCGCTGCGTACCATGGCATGGTCATCAACGATCATAATTCTGATGGGAGCAGTCATTTATGCAAATTCCTCATCTTTCGCTTTCCAGGAGAGTTGGATGGTTGTCCCGATGTTTACCTTGCTTTTTATCTCGAGATCAGCCCCGGCGTTTTGTGCCCGTTCTTTCATAATACAAAAACCCAGATGAATGGCCGAATCTGGTATGTCTTTAAATCCGCAGCCATCATCCTGTATCACAAGAACGGCGCTGGTACATGTGCCATCAACTTCATCCGGGGTCAAAGTTAGCGATATCTTGATGGTTTCTGCTTCAGCGTGTTTGATTATGTTATTAAGAGCTTCCTGAGCAATGCGGTAAAACGTTAATCGAATGTCAGAAGGCAGAAAAGCCTGTCCTTTAATCTCCAAACTTACCGGTTTGCGAAGTCTACCGGATGCTGTTTCAGCCAGTTGGTGGAACAGATCTTCCAATGAGGTGTCTTCTAGCGCGTTAGGCCGGAGTTCCAATAATAATGAACGCATTTCCGCCAGCGCCCCTTTAGTCAACAACCGCAATTCATCCAATCCTTCCAACGCTTTTTGAGGGTTTCGTTGGATTAATACCGGTATCGTATCTGCAATCAGATTGGCAGAAAACAGGTTTTGTGTGACCGAATCGTGTAATTCGCGCGCCAACCTGTTGCGTTCTTCCGTAACGGCATCTTGCTTGATCTGGGTACGCATACGTGCATTGTCAATGGCAAGGGCAGCCTGATTCGAGAAATCTCTGGCCAGCGAGATCTCTTCTTCGGTAACGGCATGTTGTTTCCGGTAATACAAGGTCAATGAGCCATAATTCTCTTCGCGGATTTCTATGGGAACAGATAACAGTGATGAAAATTCTTTCGATAATTTATCAACGGCCATTACCAGATCGGATGTAATGCCTGGTTCTTCCAGAAGTTCTCTCGTATTGTAAACAAATATTGGTTTCTTAGTTAAAGCCGCATTTCCTGTGGCCATTTTTCCCAAAGGGATATTGCCGTATTTAATATATTCATTTGACAATCCGACCAACCCTTGAATGGTCAAAATGCCATTTACCTGGAGATGATATATTGCCGCCGCATCCGCGTTCAACAATGGACATGCCTGATTGACGATATAGTTTAAAAGTTTCTCTAGCGGAAGATTGGTATTTAGTATGGCAAGTGTTTCACGCAGGCTTGCCGCTACCTTTTGTCGCCGTTCCAGTTCGGCGATTTTGCCGATTTTCGATGTTGATTTCGTGTTAACCATTCTCTCATTATATCTTTCCGTCGGATATAAAATGCCGGTGTAAATAATCCACCCGGTTTCTACACATCTTTCACCTCGTCTATAAAAGACAATAAGTGGATGGCATAATCAGGTAGAAATGTCTTTGATCACTTTCCACCCCGGTAAATACTCCGATCTTTTGATGATTATGGCAACGGATATTTATTTTTGGTAAGGATGTCTTTTTCTTATCGTTTTAAGTATCAGGAACACATTTTTACAATCGAATCATTTTGGAATTATCCGATAAATCACCTGACCTGTTTTTTGACGAAAACTACCTGTTCGTTTTAAATTACTTAAGCATAAAACTGAAGGGCGTATAATTGCGTTTGGTTTTGGGGTTTTCGTATTTAATCCAACAACTTTAAGGATGAAAATGAATGCCTGAATTCTTGAAACTTCTGTCTCCCAGCCAGGCGATGCAGAACTGGTTAAATGAAATTTCTTCCAAAAATGTTTTTGCTGAAGAAACCCTCACAACAGAAGCCAATGGGCGGATTTTGTTCAATGATATTACGGCACCCCATCCGTTACCGCAGTTTTCGCGCAGTACGGTAGATGGGTATGCGGTTATTGCCAGAGATACATTCGGTGCCAGCGATGGATTACCTGCTTACCTGAAGTTAATCGGTGAAGTTAAGATGGGGGAAAAAGCTGAGATCGAGGTTTTAAAAGGAACTGCCGTTTTGATCCATACTGGTGGTATGTTGCCTGTTGGCGCGGATGCGGTTGTGATGCTCGAACACACCCAATCAAGCCGGCAAGATGAAATTGAGGTAACAAAACCCGCGGCACCTTTGGAGAACACGATTCAAGTGGGGGAAGATGTGCAAACCGATGAGGTCATTCTTAAAAAGGGTGCATTAATTCGTCCGGTGGAGATTGGCGGATTGATGGCGTATGGAATTCTTTCTGTTAATGTTGTTCGAAAACCGCGCATTGCCATAATCTCAACCGGTGATGAAGTTGTTCCCCCGTCAACAATGCCTTCTATTGGTCAGGTTCGTGATATCAACACATATACCCTTGAGGCTTTGATCAATGAGCATGGCGGAGAAGCGGTAAAGATGGGTATCGTACCGGACGATCCCACGAAATTAAAACAAATACTGGCAGCCGCGCTTAATGAATGTGATGCGGTACTGGTGACTGCCGGTTCATCAGCCAGCGCTCGTGATATGACTT
Source organism: Leptolinea sp. HRD-7 (assembly GCA_024363285.1). Lineage (GTDB taxonomy): Bacteria > Chloroflexota > Anaerolineae > Anaerolineales > Anaerolineaceae > Leptolinea. Next base: position 2,154,685 of record AP024710.1, read on the forward strand.
CACAGGTAATTGATGAGTCGGGTCGACCAGGTGTACTTGTTCATGGTATCAATATTCGACCCGGAAAACCGGCTATTCTGGCGGTTTGCGACGGTAAACCGGTCATCGGGCTGCCCGGAAACCCTGTGAGTGCGTTTGTCATCGCATGGTTGTTTGTTCCCCCGATGATCAATCGCTTACAGGGGGTAATAAAGGAACCTTTTCAAAAACAGATCACTGCCCGCCTTACCATCAACATCTCATCTCAGGCAGGAAGAGAAGATTACATTCCCGCGAAAATCACATTGGAAAATGGTGAATACCTGGCTGAACCCATTTTTTTCAAAAGTAATCTGATTTTCAATCTTGTAAAAGCCGACGCTTTGATTTTTGTTCCCGCAGATGCCAACGGGTTGAATGCGGGTGATCGGGTAAAAATTTTCTTTCTATAGGTCAATATGAGCATTTACCTTCACGATATTCCACTTGATGAAGCAAAATCCCGGTTTCAACAGGAATTAGAGAAAGCCGGGCTTTATGGGTTGCTGGGTATCGAAGAAATCCCTCTGGATGAAAACGCAGCCGGCAGAGTTCTGGCGGAATCGGTATGGGCAAAAATCTCAAGTCCTCATTATCACGCGTCTGCTATGGATGGGTTTGCGGTGCGGGCTGAGAACACAAAAGGGGCAACACCTTCAAACCCGATACTATTAAGGTTTGAAGAACAGACCGTGTATGTGGATACGGGAGACCCGTTACCGGAATGGGCTAATGCTGTTATTCCCATCGAAAATGTTGAACCATTGGATGAGGATAGCAAAGTCAGCCGCCACCCGCGGCAGCCCTATACCATCAGAATTCGCGCTGCCGTACCACCCTGGACCCATGTGCGTCCTATGGGTGAAGATATTGTGGCAACTGAACTGGTTTTACCAGCCGGGCAGACTTTGCGTCCTGTAGATTTGGGCGCTCTGGCAGCATCCGGTCATAGCAGCCTGAAAGTTGCCCGAACCCCCCGAGTGGCCATTCTTCCAACCGGAACAGAGCTTGTTACAATCGGAACAGCATTAAAGACCGGTGATATCATAGAATTCAATTCGATCGTGCTGGGTGGACAGGTAAATCAGTGGGGCGGAAAAGCTGACCGATACCCGATCACAAAAGATAATTTTGACGCCATTTGCAAAAGGGTGGAGGAAGCCGCACAGGACCATAACCTGATATTGATTAATGCCGGTTCATCCGCTGGCGCTGAAGATTTTTCTGTCAGCGTTATTGAAAAATTGGGTAAGGTGTTGGTTCATGGTGTCGCGGTTCGTCCCGGGCATCCTGTCATATTAGGGATGATCTTTCGCGGGGACAAATCACAGGTTCCCATCATTGGCATTCCCGGGTACCCGGTATCGGCAGCCTTGACTGGAGAAATATTTGTGGAGCCGCTTCTGTCATTATGGCTGGGAAGAGAAGATGCTTCGCAGGGAATGACGGTTACAGCAAAAATAACCCGAAAAGTAAATTCTCCACAGGGTGACGATGATTTTATGCGCGTAGCCGTCGGAAAGGTGAACGGGCAAATACTGGCAGCGCCTCTGGCACGAGGAGCTGGAATGATCAATACTCTGGTTCATGCCGATGGCATCGCGCTAATCCCCAGGGGAATTCAAGGATTAGAAGCGGGGTCTGATGTTAACGTCCGCTTATATCGCAGCATGAAAGACATTGAACAGACAATTTTTGCCATTGGATCACATGATCTAACCCTTGATGTGTTAGCCCAATTTCTCGCCCGCCGATCTCGAAGGTTGGTATCCGTCAATGCAGGCAGCCAGGGAGGATTGATTGCTCTTCGACGCGGCGAAGCGCATTTTGCCGGGTCACACTTACTTGATCCGGAGACGGGTATTTACAATGAGACGTATATCAAAACATATCTACCGGATTGCCCTGTGTCTGTATTTGGCTGGGTAGGGCGTGAACAAGGATTGATCATAGCTAAGGGAAATCCGAAAAATATTTCCACACTGAATGACCTGCAGCGACCTGATGTCGTTTACATAAACCGACAACGCGGTTCTGGTACGAGAGTGTTATTGGATTACTATCTGGGTAAACTTGGAATTTCTGAAGAATCGATAACCGGTTACGAGCAGGAAGAATTCACTCATCTGGCGGTTGCCGCCGCGGTAAAATCAGGCCGGGCGGACTGCGGTATGGGAATAACAGCCGCGGCCAACGCGTTAGAACTTGATTTCATTCCTCTTTACACAGAGTTGTATCAACTGGTCATTCCAGTCTCTGTACTTGAGAGTCAGCTATTGAATCCGATTTTTGATCTGGCAGAAGACCGGGAATTCAGGGCAGCCATTCTGAGATTGCCAGGTTATGAAATCTCTCAAATGGGAAAGAAGATCAAATAGATTTTAGAAGATTTTTAAAATTCTTTATCCCGGTTCCTTCTGAAGCTGGTTATTAAGGTTATTCCTTATAAGATAACCCATACTGCCAACTATTTGTCTGAGAACTACGGATCGTTTTAGCGCACGTTGTTAGAATTACTATAATTAACCCCAAATCAGTCTGAAACGAAAGCCATTGATGATGCAACTCATTCAACATATCCATTCTGGCGCGGGCATTAAACTTCTGGGTGACCCAACCCGATTGGGTATCTTACGAAATTTAATTGCCAGACAGGCGACGATTTCTCAACTGGGGGAAATATTCGGTATTCATCCTGCTCAGGTTCGCAACCATGTAAAGGTGCTTGAAAAAGCGGGGTTGGTGGAGCTGGTCTCAGTTCAGATGGGGAAAAATTTTGTCGAAAAATATTACCGGGCGACGGCAAAACTGTTTGTGGTTAATGAGGTTATAGTATCAGAGCCTCCGGCGAAAGATCAACTGATAGTTTTATCAAGTGATGACCCCGCGTTGAATTATTTTGTCTCTCGTATTAATGATGCAATGAACCGGAATTACATCAACATAATCCCTGTAGGTAGCCTGGACGCGCTGATTTTTCTTCGCGAAAAATTCAGTGACATAGCCGGATGCCATTTGTTTGATGTTGCCACCCAAACCTATAACATCCCGTATATTCAACATTTATTTAGCGATGAAGAGATGGTATTGATCAACTTTGTCGGCCGGGAACAGGGACTGTATGTGGAAAAAGGCAATCCTCAGAATATTACCGGATTGAGAGATTTGACCAGGCAAGATGTCACCTTCAAGAACAGAAACAAAGGGTCTGGAACCCGGGTTTGGTTTGATCAGCAATTAAAAATAATGAACCTGCGTTATGAAAAAATCAATATTGCGCAAGGAGACGCTTTGACGCATGCCGACGTGGCGAAATGTGTTGCGGCTGGACTGGCTTCATCGGGGATTGGGATTTACTCTGTTTCAAGAGCCTATGGACTGGATTTCATTCCTTTGTTCACAGAACAATACGATCTGGTCATGAGAAAAGAACTATTTGATTCAGCCGCGTTTAAACCGGTTTTAGACATGCTGGGAAATCAGGCAATTAAGGATTTTGTTATACACATGGGGGGATATACAGTCACTTCTATGGGAAACTCACATTCCATATAAAATGTAATCCCGCGGTTCAGACAATTGTCACTAATACCCCGTGAATATATTCGTATTAATTTCCGGGTTACATTAAAATTTTTTTTAAATCTTGTTTTACGTTAAAATTTTTTATAATATAAAACCATCAAAGGTCCCCCGCAGATGATCAAAGTAAATACGTGCCTTTATGGTTCTTTAGCTCGGTATGGTGGTGGAAAATATGTTGCCGAGGTGGTTGTTGAATTAAAACCAGGTTCAGGAAAAGCTGAACTTCTGGAACTTTTAGGTATTCCATCGGATGAAAGAGGCTATTTGTTTATCAACGCTGTATTGTGCGAAGTTCCGGGAATCAATACAGGAGCCAATGAAATATTGAAAGATGGCGACCATGTCGGGATTTTCTCAAAAGACCGCCTGTTTCCGTTTCAATACCGCGACGGATTACCTATCTCAGAAGGATTGAGAAAAACACTACGTGAACATGGTGCCATGCACCATTCTTATAAATAATTTTTCCCCTGGCGATTCCGTTCAAGTTAGACCCGCAAATCCTATTTCAAAAAAAGGAGCTTCAAGAATGCCCAAAAAAATCCTGCGAATTAATATGACTGACCTGAAGGCAACATATGAAGATGTGCCGGTGAAATGGTCACGGTGGGCTGGCCGCGCGTTGACATCCGCCATCGTTTGCGACGAAGTGGATCCAATGTGTCATCCCCTTGGACCGAACAACAAGATTGTGATCGCTCCGGGATGGGTATCTGGTTCGCCGGCGGCGCCGAGCAGCGGCCGCACGTCTTTTGGCGGAAAGAGTCCCTTGACTGGCGGTATTAAGGAATCGAATGCCGGCGGTATGTCTTCACAAAAAATCGCCAAACTACGCCTTGCCGCGATTATCATTGAAGGTACACCGGCAAAAGGAAAATGGTATACCCTGGTTATCAACAAAGATGGCGTGAAATTTGAGAACGCGGCAGATCTGTTGGGCAAGGGCATGTACGAAGTAGATGAGATCCTTGGGAAGAAACATCCCAAACAGGCGATCATCGGTATTGGCCCTGCTGGAGAGATGAAACTGTCTAACGCGGGTATCTCTGTAAACGATCAGGAAAATCGGCCTGGCCGTTATGCCGGACGCGGAGGATTGGGCGCGGTCATGGCAGCCAGAGGGGTAAAAGCTATCGTGATCGATGATGACGGAGCTCCTGGTGTAGAGATTGCCAATGAAGAACTCTTCAAAGAAGGCCGCAAAAAACTGACAGAAGCCATTCAGGAACATGGTTTGACCAAGAAAGACGGCGGCCTCAACGCTTATGGCACCGCGGTTCTCGTCAATATTCTCAATGAAGCTGGCGGTTTACCCACCCGTAATTTCAGCGCAGGCCAATTTGAAGGTGCCGCCAAGATCTCGGGTGAAGCAATGGCTGAACTCTGTGAAAAGCGCGGGGGCGAAGGCACTATGGGGCATGGCTGCCACCCGGGCTGCATTATCAAATGTTCCAATATCATCCCTGATGAAAAAGGCAATGCGGTGGCATCCTGTGTGGAATATGAAACCACCTGGGCGTTGGGCGCGAACTGTGGCATTGATAACCTTGATTACATCGCTCAGATGACCCGTGAGTGCAATGATATCGGTTTGGATACCATTGAAGCCGGTAATACTATTGCTATTGCCATGGAAGGTGGATTGCTGGAATTTGGCGATGAAAAAGGTGCCCTAAAGACCTTTGATGAGATCCGCAAAGGAACACCGCTGGGCCGTATTCTGGGCCAGGGTGTTGAGGCAACCGCTAAAGCCTTTGGCGTTAGCCGTGTTCCAGTGGTGAAGCACCAATCGATGCCGGCGTATGAACCGCGTGCCGTCAAAGGTATTGGTGTGACATATGCCACAACCCCTATGGGCGCTGACCACACCGCCGGTTATACCATCGCACCTGAAATTGCCGGTGTGAGCGGGAAACTGGATCCGTTATCTGATGAAGGCAAGGCGCAACTTTCTCTGACCTTCCAGGCGGCAACTGCTTTTATTGACAGCAGCGGCTACTGCCTGTTCATCGCTTTCCCGATCCTCGATATTGCCAAAGGTTGGGAAGGTATGGCTGAGTCTGTAGCCGGAGTGACCGGGCAAAATATAACCGGCGGCGATGTTATCGCTATTGGTAAAGAGATATTGAAGATGGAACGCCTCTTCAATGAGCGTGCTGGTTTCACCGCCCATGACGACCGTCCGCCGGAATTCATGCGAGAAGAAACCCTGCCGCCGCATAATGTCAAATGGACAATTACGGACGAACAGCTCGATTCTGTTTATTCCTGGGTACACGAAGGTTAATCAACCTGAACACAAAATCCAACAATTCCGGGTGCGGTTTATTGACCGCACCCGGTCATCGATAAAATGGCAGAATACTACGACCTTTTTTGGGGATATAAAATAACATATCCCGATTTTTGGATTCAACAACCTGCCGGTGATTCAGTATATTTTGCCGCAAGAAGTGAATGCTTTGATCCGCTATACGAAGAACCCGACGCGGGATTTATTGCTGTGAAGGGTGAATGGAACTGGGCAAAAAAAGACATCCGGCCCTTATGGTATGAGAATATAGGAAAGACCGCTGGCTTTCTGGGAGCGAAAGATGTAGGGTCTGCTCCCTGGAAGATGGCTGGCGCAACGGGGCTGGAAGCGGAAATCGTGCTTCCTAAAAAAGAAAACCGTCGTCTTTGGACGGGAATTTTGGCGTATGACTTTGTTGTTTTGCATTTCATGGTGTCACATCCGAAGATCGTGCGTTCGTATTTTGAGCCTTTAGCCACCAATCTCATTTCCAGCTTAACATTCACAGCGACAAATGTCGCCCTTGATACATCCCCGGAGGGAATTCCTGTCCCTCCCGGGTATCTAAGTATTGACCCAAAAACGATCATTGAAGATATTGATGATGCGTCTAAATGGCGCGCCTATGATGGGAATGCCAGTATCGGCGCGTTGCAATCATTTTTTGTTCGAACTCTCCCATCAAATGGTTGGGAAATTTTGGAATATGTTCCTTTCACAACGTTATCTGATCTGGGATTCGCGCGGTATAAGATCAAAAAAGGGACATATGAAGTGATGTTAGGGATTATGCCTGCCAGCGTGTATGATGTAGAAAGTTCACAAAACAGGGCAAAAATCGTTTATAAAGTAAATGGTTATTCTGCTTCTTATTAAAGGATAACGGTATTTGGAGAACGCCATGCGTGTTTCCGTAAAACTTTTTGCGACATTAACTCATTACGGTCCCGGGGTTAAAGCGGCGGAGCCGTTTGACGTTGATCTCCCGGAGAATGCCAGGGTCATTGACCTGATCCGTTTACTGAATATCCCTCCGGTGGAAGCGCATGTTGTCTTTATTAATAACATTATCGTTCGGCATGATACACCTATAAAAAGTGGTGATAATATCGGCATCTTTCCTCAAGTTGCCGGCGGATGATTTGCTCGTTGGGTGATATTGTCTTTTTTTGTGTCCCAGGAACCTTAGAGGAAATGCCTTAATGAAGAAACAATATTTGCACAAAGCCCATATCGATGAAATGGGGCGATTGATCATTCCACAGGACTTGGTTTCTCGCTTCGGGTATAAACCCGATTCGGATGTTTATATAGAGGAAGGGAATGATGAGATCAGGCTGCACCGGCCTGTTTCGCACCTGGCAAAAGTGTATATAGAGGTGACCAATCTATGCAACCTTGATTGTCAGACCTGCATGCGCAATGTTTGGGGTGAACCATCAGGTATGATGAGTGACGCTACATTTGAAAAAATCTTCGCTGAAATTCAGGGAATGTCTGTCTTACCCACGGTATTTTTTGGGGGATATGGCGAACCGCTTATTCATCCTAAAACAGCAGAGTGGGTAACAAGGTTTAAAGAAATAGGTGCCCGGGTGGAGTTGATCTCAAACGGGCTTCTTTTGACAGAAGAACGGTCACTTCAGTTCATTCGCGCAGGGTTGGATGTTTTATGGATATCGCTGGATGGTTCATCGGAAGAGAGTTATGTGGATATCCGGTTGGGTTCCTCACTTCCGGTGGTGATCGATAACCTGAAAAAATTGCGGTATATACGACATAAGGCAACTGACATCGATAACTCACTTCCCAATCTGGGTATCGCTTTTGTGGCGATGAAAAAGAATATAAGTGACCTGCCTGAAGTCTTAAAGCTCGGTGTGCAACTGGGGGCGAACCGTTTTTCAATCAGCAATGTTCTCCCTCATACACCTGAATTAAATGATCAAATCCTGTATAAGCGGTCTATCCAGAATATGGTTGGCCGGCAAAATACATCTTATCCATTGGTCAATTTATCGCGAATGGACTGGAATGATGTTACAAAAGATGTGCTTGCGTATATTTATGGCCGGAAATTCCGCCTGGAATTAGCCGGATACGAAACCAATCGGGCAGTGGATACCTGCCCGTTTGTAGAGCAGGGGAGCATGTCAATCCGGTGGGATGGTAGCGTGTCACCGTGCCTTCCGCTTCTTCACACAAACCAATATGTGTGCCGGATGCAGTTGCGAAAGACCTTAAATTATTCGCTGGGAAATATCAATGACATCGGGGTTTTGGGGATATGGCAAGGCGAGAAATATGCTGCTCTCCGCGATCGGTTGCAGCGGTTTGATTTTTCTCCCTGTACATTTTGTGATGGCTGTGAATTATCAGAAGAAAATTTGACCGATTGCCTTGGGAATACAGAACTGGCATGCGGTGGTTGTTTGTGGGCACAGGGATTTATTCGGTGCCCATAAATACCATCGTCGCGTGCTACATTCGGATAAATCAAGATGGGAATCGGTTAATGCAGACATTACACAAGTTCTATTCAGTTAGCTCATTTATGTGTCGATACATTTTTTTTACCCGCTATCTCTCATATTAATGTTGAACTGAAGTCTCTTGACACATGTGAAGGGGACCTGATCAGATTGCGATTTGCTATGATCAGCAGTCCTTTTTTTTCAGATCAATATGAAATATTTATTGAGGAGACAATGATGTGTGCGGGAATAACCTGACATCTGTAATGGATGAATGTAATTTGACATGGCAAACGTTTGCCGCTATACTATTGTCAATGGCAAACGTTTGCCATTGACCTCCCGCTTTACTTCTGTAATCCCATATCCATCCTTCTAACGTAAAGGGATCCTTTTATGGCGTTTAATGCTGTCAAATGCTCAAAGAAACCACCCAGGGCTTCAGCCCGTAACAATCCGTTTACACCTTACCTGTATTTATTGCCCTCGTGCGTTTTCTTGCTGACGATCATGGGTTACCCCATCCTGTTTTCCATTTTTATGTCCTTCCAGAAATTCAACCTGGCTACCCTTGTTTCACGCCAGACGGAATTTATTGGGCTGGAGAATTATCGAGCTGTTCTTTCCAATCCTCAATTTGTCACCGCGCTCGGTCATTCCCTGAAATTCACCATATTTTCAATATTCTTCCAATTCCTGATCGGTCTGGGGTTGGCCATCTTGTTTAGCAAGGCTTTTCCGCTCAGCAATACGATGCGGGGTTTGTTGCTCTCTGGCTGGCAAATACCTTCTGTGGTGACCGGTACGATATTTCTCTGGTTGTTCAACGTTGATTATGGACTGGTCAATTTTATTTTGACTTCTCTTCATGTAATTCCGGAACCTGTAGGGTGGCTAACTCAAGCCGATACCGCCCTGAACACGGTTATCCTGGTAAACATTTGGCTCGGTATTCCCTTTAATACCATCCTGCTTACGGCCGGTATCACCGGTTTGCCGGATGATGTGTTCGAGGCCGCTACGGTTGATGGTGCCAACGCCTGGCAAAAATTGATCTATATGACCATTCCCCTGTTGAAAAACACGATCATGGCTGTTTTAATGTTGGGTTTTATTTATACCCTGCGTGTATTTGACGTGATCTGGATTATGACAAAAGGCGGACCGGCAGATGCTACTGAGGTGCTTCCGACTTTTGCTTACCGGCTTTCCTTTATTAATTTCAACTTCGGGCAGAGTTCTGCTGTATCGGTCATCATTCTCTTGATCCTGATGGTCGCGGCGTTCTTCTATTTGAAATATGGTATCCAGGAGGAAAAGTAATGACCCGGGAAAAACGTGAAAATGTTGTGAGATTTTGCATCGGATTGGTTGTCACTCTCCTCTATCTCATCCCGTTGTACTGGATGGTCACAACTTCAGTCAAGCCGGTGGACCAGATATTTCAGAAACCGCCGATGCTCTTTCCATCATCCTTCCAAATTGACAGCTATAAACAGATCTTCGGTCTTCCGACTGACCGAGGTGAAATTTACATCAACGCGTTGGTTTACCTCAAAAATTCGTTGATCATCGCTTCGATCACCACTTTCTTGACCCTAGCTATGGCGGTTCCGGCGGCATACGCGTTGTCTCGTTTCAATTTTGCCGGCCGGACTGCGTTTGTTCTGTTTCTGTTGGTGGCTCAGATGCTTCCGAGTGTGTTAATGGTCATTCCTTTATTTGTGATATTCAAACAATGGGGTATCAGCAGCATCCCCTACGCCAATGTCATACTGGCGGATACTGCTCTGGCTCTTCCATTTGCCATCATCGTGTTGCGCACCAGTTTCCTGCAAATTCCCTGTGAAATTGAGGAAGCCGCGTGGATTGACGGCGGGTCTCGTTCGCAGGTCTTGTTCTACATCATTATGCCGCTGGTGCGATCCGGCATGGTGGCGGTGGGAGTCTTCTCCTTCTTAATCGCCTGGGGAGAATTTGTGTTCGCTCTTTCCTTCCTGCAAAAAGTGGAAATGCAACCGATCTCTATTGGCACATTCCAATTTATTGGCATGTACAAATCAAACTTTGACTCCATGATGGCGTTTTCTACCATAGTCGCGATCCCGGCTGTAATTGCCTTCTTATTCCTGCAAAAGCAGTTTATTAGTGGTATGACGGCCGGGTCGGTGAAATAGCCTGATATGGACATGATTATAAGGAGGTGTCACGAAAGAATTTCAAGTAGTAGGCTTCAATCTGTTAAACCAATATAAGGAGAAATGGTAATGAAAGTCAGTTTTAAGAAAGCGTTCATGTTGATCATCGTACTTGCGGTTGCCACCACCAGTATCGCTGCCGCGCCTGCCTCTGTAAAAGCCGCCCCGGCTGAAGTAAACCTCTGGACTTACTATGGAGATACCGGTCCGGCGGCCGCCTGTGTTAAAACGGCGGCGGAAGATTTCAATGCCGCCCAGAAAGATTACGTACTCAAGATTCGCAACCTGGCCTTCACTGATTTTAACCAGCAAGTGACCACGGCTATCGCTTCCGGTGATACTCCTGACCTTATGATCGTCGATAATCCGGATAATGCCCGCTATGCCGCCGCCGGCGCCCTGGCTGACATCAGCGCTTACGTGAAGGAATGGGGCCAGGGTGATCAGTTCCTGGCTGGACCCTGGAATTCCACCATGTATGAAGGAAAGAATTATGGCATTCCGCTGGGCAGCAACACGGTCGTTTTGTGGATCAACACCGATATGGCCAAAGCCGCCGGGCTTGATATCGCCAAACCTCCCAAAACCTGGGCAGAATTCGCCACCTGGGCTGAGAAAATGACCAACAAAGAGAAAGGCGTTTACGGAACGGCTCTCCTCGCTAAAAAAGATGAAACCGGCACGTTCTTGTTCCTCCCCTGGGTTTTGCAGAATGGTGCTGACCTGGATACCATCGATTCTCCCGAGGCTATTGCCGCTCTGGCTTTCTGGACAGACCTTGTGAACAAAGGGTATGCCCCCAAATCCGCCATCACCGATGGTTTCGCCGAGATCTATCAGCAGTTCACCACCGGCAAAGCAGCCATGATGATCAGTGGTACCTGGAATGCTGCCACAATTAAAAAAGACGCACCCGATCTGAATTGGATTGTTGCGGAACTGCCCACTGCTAAGAAAGCCGCTTCTTCACTGGGTGGTGAAAACTGGGCTATGTTTGCTTCCAGTAAGCAACAAGATGGCGCCTGGGCATTCCTCAAGTTTGTGGTTGACCCAAAATACGGTACCAAACTGACCGACTGCATGGGTTACATCCCCAGCCGTAAAGACATAATTAAGACTGTTGCCGAAAAAAGCAAGGATGATCCAACCATGCAGGTTTTCCTGAAACAGATGGAATCTGCTGCTCCCCGCGGCCCATTGGCAAACTGGTCTGAGGTCTCCGCTTTTATACAGACGGCTATCCAGGAATCCTTGAGTGGACAAAAATCTCCCGAGCAGGCTATGAAAGATGCCGGTGCCGCGATCAAACCACTGCTTAAAAAATAAGGATTCTGAATAGAATCAGATGAGCCGTAAAAGAAGGTCCATATTTGGTCCGGAAACCATAGATCACTTCTACTTTCGGCTCAGTAGAAAATTATACATCATCACCGGGTGGAAGGGCGCCTTCTTCCCCTTCCACCCGGGAACGGTAATTCCATTCGTTTATCGCGAGGATTAGAAACCCTATATGCCTGTTACCCTTCATGAACTAGCCAGAGCTGCCGGTGTTTCCGTGTCTACTGTTTCAAGGGCGCTTAATAGCAGTGCACACCCTGTCAATGAAGAAACCCGAAAATTAATTCTGGATCTGGCCGCCAAAATGGATTACCGGCCTAACGTGGCAGCCCGTGGACTGAAGACAGACCGGACGTACACTATTGGATTGGTTGTCTACAATATCGCCAGCCCGTTTACACCGGTTTTGATTCGGGGAATACAGGAATATCTTAAGCAGCATGATTATTTCAGCATCATCATCAGCACCGATTGGGATCCTGACCTGGAAGGTGAGGCTGTTCATCAATTGATCAGTCGTTCCATTGATGGTGTCATATTCGTCGAAACCTGGCGGGATATGACCAATAAACCGCTGGATCTGGCAAATAAACCGTATGTGTATGTCTACCGGTTGTTTGATGGGGAATACGCGAATTCCGTCAATATCGATGATCGGGCGGGAGCGGTGTTGGCTGTTGAACACCTCGTCAAACTCGGGCACCGCCGTATCGGTTATATAAACGGGCCTCAGGGATGGGCTTCATCACGAGACCGTTTGCTTGGGTACAAAGATGTTCTCGAGAAACATGAGATCCCTTTCGATCCTGAATTGGTACAAGAAGGCAACTGGGAAGTACAAAGCGGAAACCAGGCAGCCTGTCGTTTAATGAAGATCGGAAACAGACCAACTGCCATTTTCGCCGCGAATGATCTGATGGCTCTTGGTGCAATATACGGGATACAAAATACCGGACTTAAAGTACCAGAAGATGTAGCCGTGGTCGGATATGACGATCAGGATTTTGCGGGTTTTTCTAAACCGACAATAACCACCGTCCGTTCACCAGCATTTGAGATGGGAAAACTGGCGGCAAAACTGATTCTGGACCAGTTGGAAAATCAAATTGAAATACTGGACCCGATCAAAGTACCGGGAACGTTGGTAATTCGTGAATCATGCGGGTCAAATCAGGCAACGCTCCCGGCAGAACATTACATCAGTCACACGCTGCCGCCCGAATCATTAATCCAAAAGTGGAAAGGCAAGAATAAGCACGAATAGTGTGCTTATGGCGTGAAGGTCGATAACCTGGTTTGAATACCCGGCTTGCCGGGTGAGTGAAACGCAGTATCGATATTATCCCTTGCGATCCTTTATCGATCGATATAGGAGAGGTTCATGTTCTCATCTGGTAAATTCACAGGGTATGGCCCTGTAAGCACTCTATACAGTAAATATGCCCACTTGCATACTCTCCCATATTCGGGAGTGGAAATTGTCGGGGGATTTTGGGCAAAGAAGAAAGAAGTTAATCGCACCATTAGCTTAAGATTTGCTTATGAAATGTTGGAGAAATCAGGAAACCTTGATAACATGCGAATAGCTGCCGGTCTAAAAAAGGGAAATTACCGGGGATATGTGTTCTTAGACTCGGATATTTATAAATGGTTGGAAGCAGCAGCCTGGGAATTGGGAAAAAACCATGATAGTGAATTAATGGACAAAATTAATAAGACTATTGATCTGATTATTCTTACACAACAGCCGGACGGATATATTAATAGTTATGTTCAGACCCGTGAGGTTCCACTTCCCTGGTCAGACCTGGATATGGGGCATGAACTCTATTGTGCCGGGCACTTATTTCAAGCTGGAGTGGCATTTTACCGGGCTTTGAATGATGACCGATTGCTTAATGTTTCCTGCAAATTTGCCGATCTGATCTATAAGACATTTATTACAGAAAAACACCCGGGTGCCTGTGGGCATCCGGAAGTTGAAATGGCACTGGTAGAACTATACCGCACCACAGGAAATTTAAACTATCTGGATACAGCGGAACATTTTATAGAGCAACGCGGGCATAATGTGATGAAGGGTCATCGTTCCTATGGTCCGGAATATCATCAGGATCACGTTCACGTTCGAGATGTAAAGGAGGCAGCCGGACACGCGGTCAGGCAACTTTATCTGGCATCTGGCGCAACGGATGTTTACCTTGAAAGGGGCGATCATGGGTTGCTGGATGCCATGCAGCGGCTTTCAAAAGATATCCGATCAAATAAGATGTACATTACCGGTGGAATTGGTTCAAGGTTTGACGGCGAAGCGTTTGGGGATCCATATGAATTGCCAACAGATCAATGTTATTGTGAAACATGCGCGTCAATCGCAAGTTTTATGTGGAACTGGCGGATGTTGTTAGCCACTGGCGAAAGTATATTTGCTGACGAAATGGAGCGTGCGCTTTATAACAGTATCCTTTCCAGTCCGGCGCTTGATGGAAAGCATTATTTCTATATTAACCCATTGATGCTTCGAGAGGCTAAAGACCTGCGGCTTTCTACTGACCTTCCACCGAGTGAGGAGTTTTCCCCAGTAAGCCGGCCCGAATGGCATGATTGTGCCTGTTGTCCGCCCAATGTTATGCGGGTTTTTGCTTCATTTTCGAGTTATCTGGCCACACAGGATGAAAAGGGACTTCAGATCCATCATTACGCTTCAGCTTCCATTCAATTTTCCGATGAAGGGAATAAAAGAGCCTCCCTATTTTTGGATACAGGGTATCCCTGGGATGGAACTATCCGATTGCATATCAAAGATACAGGAAGCTCGGATTGGCGGTTGTCTCTTCGTGTACCGTATTGGGCTCAAACGTATTTACTTAAGGTCAATGGCGAAATCATCCATGATCCTATTCTGACAAAGGGCTATATCCATATTGACCGCTTCTGGCAAAAAAATGATATTGTTGAACTGAATCTGGATATTAAAGCAACCTTTATTCTTCCAAATCCCAGAATTGATGCTACACGCGGATGTCTGGCTATCCAGCGCGGTCCGGTCATATATTGCCTTGAAGATCAAGATCAGATGATTCATGGCCGATTGTTGGATGTTGAAATTGATCCACAAAAACCTTTGATATCTACATGGAAGGAAGAACTACTTGATGGTGTGGTTTTAATTGAATCAACCGGCCAATTCACAGATGATGCCGAATGGCAGGAAAATCTCTATCTGTTTGCCGGAAAGCCTATTCATAAGAAAATATATAAAACCCGATTGATGGCCGTGCCTTATTTTGCCTGGGGCAACCGGACCATTGGCGGTATGCGCGTTTGGATACCGGTAAAAAAAGAATGACATGGATAAGGACTGAAATATGATCGAATTCTCTCGTGATGGCAACCGTCTGATCTGTCAGCTTGAAAATGAAATTGTGGTCCTTGAACCCTGGGGGCCGGATGGTATTCGGGTGCGTGCCAGTATGGGGCGGACAATCATTCCTGGATTATTTAGCGCGTTAATTGATCAGAAAAACAACAAGCCTGTGATTAATATTGATAACCAGACGGCCAGTTTACAGCATGGTGATCTGATCGCCTGCATGGATCAAAAAGGTTGTCTTTGCTTTTCATCCGTATCCAGAGGGGCAGAATTGCTGGCCGAGCAGCCGGTACACCACATCTCCATCCCCGCTCGGGTCTATAAATCCCTCCAGGGAAACCTCTTCCACCTCGATTGCAATTTCAAAGCGTATGATGACGAGAAGTTATTCGGCCTTGGGCAGCACCAGCACGGAAAACTAAACCAGAAAGGGTGTGTTATCGAATTAATACAACGTAATTCAGAAATCACAATCCCTTTCATGGTCTCCAGCCGGGGATATGGTTTTTTGTGGAATAATCCGGCCCTTGGCCGGGTTGAACTGGGTTGTTCTTCAACACGCTGGGTAGCGGAAGCAGCACCGCAGATCGATTATTGGATTACAACAGGAACAGAAACTTCAGATATTCTATCCCATTACGCAGATGTGACCGGTCACGCGCCCGAATTCCCGGAATGGGCATCCGGTTTTTGGCAGAGTAAGCTGAGGTATTCAAGCCAGGATGAGTTGGAAACCACCGCCAGAGAATATGTCAGCCGCGGACTTCCTTTATCTGTTATAGTCATCGACTTCTTCCACTGGACCCTTCAGGGTGACTGGCAATTTGACCCCCGATATTGGCCTGATCCCGCTGGAATGGTCAAACGCCTGGAAAAAATGGGTATAAAAGTAATGGTATCGGTCTGGCCGACGGTCAACCGCCTGTCTAAGAACTTCCCTGAGATGTGGCGTAAAAATTACATCGTCCGTAACAAACATGGTGCGGCGGCGCAGATGTACTTCGTGGATAATAAAGCAGAAGATGGCGTTTACGTCCATTATTATGATTCAACTCACCCCGGCGCCCGTAAGTTTATCTGGGAGCAGGTACGAAAAAATTACTTTAAACACGGTATAAAAATTTTCTGGTTAGATGCCTGTGAGCCGGAGATGATGCCGTTTCACCCGGATAACCTGTTATTTGACGCCGGTGATGGATTGGCGATTGCCAATATCTACCCGCTTGAGAATGTGCGCGGTTTCTATGATGGCATGAAAGCGGAGGGTGAGCAGAATCCATTTTTCCTGTGCCGGTCTGCTTGGGCGGGAAGTCAGCGTTATGGCGCGGCGGTCTGGTCAGGCGATATTTATTCCACCTTTGACGCGTTGCGCGCTCAGGTACGTGCTGGATTAAATATGGCAATCAGCGGAATCCCCTGGTGGACAACGGATATAGGCGGGTTCAGGGGAGGAAACCCCGATGACCCGATATTCCGGCAGTTGATGGTCCGGTGGTTCCAGTATGCCGTATTCTGCCCATTGTTCCGCAACCATGGGCACCGCCAGCCGAATACCAGCGATTTCAACGGCGCGCCAAATGAGGTCTGGTCGTTTGGTGATGAAGCTTATGGGATCATCAAGGATTACATGTTCTTACGGGAGAGACTGCGCCCATATGTGAACAAACACATGAAGAAAGCCTCATCAAAAGGTTTGCCCCTTATGCGGCCATTGTTTTTAGATTTTCCCTCTGACCCGGTTTGCTTTGACGTGGATGATGAGTTCATGTTTGGGCCAGATTATCTGATTGCTCCTGTTATGGATCAGGATACAACATCACGCATGGTTTACCTTCCATGCGGTGAAAAATGGACAAACGCCTGGACAGGGGAAACCTTTGAAGGCGGTAGCCGAGTGAAAGTTAATGCGCCTCTCGCGATCATCCCTGTTTTCACTCGGGGTGATTCAAGACTGCCGATTGAAAATCTCGGACTGCTTCACTAAGCCCGCGTAACGAAAATGAAAATAACTGAAACAAAATACAAGAATATCGATGCCATTAGAATGGAAAGCCAATCCATCGCAGTGACGATGTTACCCGGGAGCGGCGCTAAGATCCAGAGTATTTTCGACAAAAAAGCTGGAAAAGAAATTTTGTTCCAATCGTATAGGCCAGATTTTCGGATGGCGGATTACGGAGACCCTTTTCCCTGGGGTGACATGAGCGGATTTGATGAGGTTTTTCCGACCATTGATGAGTGTTTCTATCCATCTGGTCCATGGAAAGGAACATATATACCGGACCATGGCGAGGTTTGGACGCTGCCCTGGGATTGTCGGATTGAAGATGAAAGAATCAAATTCAGAGTGCATGGTATTAAGTTCCCCTACTCATTGGAGAAGACAGTTGAATTCATCCGGGATGACTGCTTCCGCATGTCATACCGGGTTGAAAACTTGTCTTGCTTTGACCTGTATTCCATCTGGTGCCCGCATCCCTTCTTCAAAGTAGATGAACCTACTACTCATGTCATTCTCCCGCCTTCCGTGAAAGAGGTCATTTCAACCTGTGGATTGGATAATAAATTAGGGGCTTACGGCCGTATTCATTCCTGGCCTGTCACAAATTTAGAGGACGGCACTCCCTATGATATTTCGGATGTAAAGGATCCTCCCTATCCGGAAAAGTGTGAAAAATTTTATGCTGTGCAAACACCCGAAGAAGGGTGGTGCGCGTTACATAATACAATAACCGGATACGCGGTAGGTCTATCCTATCCGGTCGAACAGTTGCCTTACCTGGGGGTATGGGAAGGGATCATAGACGGCATGTATGTCACCGCGTTGGAACCGGTGACCGGCTCGCTGGACCGGTTGGATCTGGCGGTGCTGGCCGGGAAAGCTGGAATGATCCCGGCGCGTGGAACGGTGGAATGGTATCTAAACATTACGCTGGGCGTGGTGGAACAAATTTCAAGAATCTCGAAAGAAGGAGAAATTTTCTCGTAATTAAGTATTGCTTTTAGACGGAATCAGCCGGATGGAATGAAATGAACTTTAAGAGAAATTCCATAAAAATTGTATCGTTAGATAAGCAGACTACCGATTTTTGCACATAATAGTGACCGGATCAGAATATCATTTTATTTCTACGTCATGGGAACAATTGATTGGTCACAAAACTGGTTCATAATTCGATGGATTGATCTATTCGAGTATTTTTCCTAAATCTTAGTTATGAAAATTGTTTTTCCCATGTATACTTTGCCTCAAGTTTCCTGACTTGATTTTTTCTAAGATTTATACTCCCAATTTTTCTTTTGAGGGGTTCCCCGGCATAGAAAAAGGACAATTGAACAATGAACAAGCACGATAGTACTGCAACCGATCCTACCTTACAAAAAGCACGTCTTATTTTGGATAAAGATTACGTCATCTCCCGGATCGATGATAGATTGTATGGGTCATTCATTGAACAACTTGGTCGGGCGGTTTACGGCGGTATTTATGATCCGGGAAATCCCCGGTCAGACAAAAACGGATTTCGCCGTGATGTGATCGACATGGTGAAGAAATTAAACGTGCCATTGGTGCGTTACCCCGGCGGCAATTTCCTTTCCGGATTCAACTGGGAAGATGCCATTGGACCGAAAGAAAACCGCCCGAAACGTCTTGACCTTGCCTGGTTCACGACCGAAACCAATGAATTTGGGATGCATGAATTTTTCGATTGGACCCGCGAAGCCGGAACCAGTATGATGTACGCCGTCAACCTGGGTACACGTGGACTGGATGAAGCCCGCAATGTGGTGGAATATGCCAATCATCCCGGTGGCACTTACTGGAGCGATCTGCGGCGCAAGAATGGCGCCGAACAACCTTTTGGGATCAAATTGTGGTGCCTGGGAAATGAAATGGACGGACCCTGGCAGATCGGACAAAAAACCGCTTATGAATATGGACGGGCGGCTAATGAATCGGCAAAAGTGATGAAATGGGTTGACCCGACCATTGAAGTGGTGGCCTGCGGGTCTTCGGCGTATGACATGCCCACATTTGGTTCATGGGAAATGGAGATGCTGGATCTGTGCTATGAGAATGTGGATTACGTCTCCCTGCACCGGTATTACCAGAACAAGGAAAATGACCTGCCGAACTTCCTGGCCAAGAGTGTAGATATGGACGCGTTCATTAAAACCGTTGTCTCAATCTGCGACGCGATCGGCGGCAAGAAACACAGTAAAAAGAAACTCAATCTTTCGTTTGACGAATGGAACGTCTGGTATCACTCCAATGAACGGGATGCGGAATTGAAATCAGGAAGCCGTTGGGGAAGGTCACTGCCCCTGTTGGAGGATGTGTACAATTTTGAAGACGCCCTTCTGATTGGTGGATTGCTGATCACCCTGATGCGCAATGCCGACCGTGTAAAGATCGCCTGTCTGGCCCAATTGGTCAACGTGATCGCGCCGATCATGACCAGCGTGAATGGATGCTGGGCGCAAACGATATACTGGCCTTACCTGCATGCTTCAACCTATGGGCGTGGAATATCCCTCCAGCCGGTAATAAAGTCACCGGAGTACAGCTCGACAGATTTTGACGATGTGCCTCTCGTTGACGCATCAGCCGTATTGGCAGATGACGAATCACTGACAATTTTCGCGTTGAACCGCTCGATAAAAAATCCTGTGGAGTTATCGTTAGATCTGCGATCCTTTGGTAAGGTGCGGCTGATGGAACACATTATTTTGCATCATGACGACATAAAAGCCGTAAATACTGAAACCGCGCCTGATACCGTCGTACCTTCCAGTAAGAAGGTTAATACCGCCGAAACTGAAAAATCCGTTATTGAGCTACCGGCATTAAGCTGGAATGTGTTGAGGTTCTCTCAAAAATAGTCACCGCTTACTCAGTTTTAAATAACGATTAATTAGTACCGAGGGAAACTGATATAGTAAACAGTTTCTCTCGGTTTCATTTCTGCCGGTTACACCCTGATTTATTTGGTTTTCTCCATTGGGATCTCTTTTCGGCTGGTTTAAGGCTACAATAGCTCTTAAAGAAGAAGTTCAATCACTCTTTCCGGTTGAAACTGGAATAACCTTTAGAGGTACACATGACCCTGGTATACATGAAGACTGTTCTGGATAAAGCCTATAAAAACGGATACGCCGTTGGCGCGTTCAATGTGATCAATATGGAGTTTTTGGAGGCGATCATTACGGCCGCCCGGAAATCTGCTTCGCCGGTGATATTGAATATCGCGGAAGTCCACCTGCCTTTTGTGACTCTTGATAACATCGTTCCCGCGATCAAGGCTGTGGCTGGCCGCGAACGCTTTGACATTGTCCTTAACCTTGATCATGGTTTGACCATCCCTACGATCGAAAAAGCTATTTCTCTCGGGTTTACGTCGATCATGTTCGACGGCTCCCACCTGGATTTTGACGAAAACATCCGGCAAACCCGGGAAGTGGTGAAGCTGTGCCGTCCGTGGAATATCACCGTTGAGGCAGAGTTAGGGGCAGTAGGTGGAGCGGAGGGCGGAGAACTGATCGGCAAAGCTGACCCCGCCAAATACACCGATATCAATCAGGCCAAACAGTTTGTCAATGAAACAGGAATCGATGCGTTGGCTGTAGCGATCGGTAATTCACACGGCAAATACAAAGGTGAACCAGATCTGGATTTTGATCGTCTGAAAGCGATTCGGGATGTAACCGGAATCCCGTTAGTTCTACATGGCGGCTCTGGAATTTCCGCGGCTGATTTCAAGAGAGCTATCTCTTTAGGGATTGCCAAGATCAATTTCTTTACAGGTATGTCTGAAGCGGCCATGAAAGCAACGGCTGATTACATGATTACAGCGGGTCAACGCTATAACGATTATCCGATGATGATGAACCGGGTGAGAGAACAGGTGGCTCGGGTTGTATCCGAGCAGATGGATATATTTGGGAGCTGTGGAAAAGCCGCGGCTGACCTGACTGAAACCAAACCTGTTTGAAATCCAGGGATGCGACTTTATTATCAGGACTGAATTAACTCTTGTCTGGAAATGTTTTTAAAACATCCTGATGAAATCTCACGAATTCGGAAATTTGCTATCAAGAAGTTGCGAAACCTGACGATAAGAATATGAATTGATGGCTGACGAGAGATTCGTCACATCGCAGATTTTATTTTTATCCGTTACCTTTAAGTCAGGTTACTTGTGGATCGCAGAAGTTTATTGAAGAGATTTGAAATAAAAACCATACTGGATCAATTTATTGAGAAAAAAGTCCGTGTAAAAAATTCACAAAAACGCGAAAATATAATTTTCACATTATGCATTTTAGCTTACCTGGGATTGATGGGCTCCCTGACGATTCCCAATGTTTCCAATGCCGGAAAAGGGATAATCGCGCAGTTTGAAGTTCTTTTATCCATTTATATGGCGTTGAGTTTTTCCAAAAAAGGATTTTGGGCAGGTGTGTTACTCAATACGGCCAACATCCTTTTAATTGTACTTACCATATTTCTTGCGGAAAATTCTGGCGCTGTGACTGGGATTGTGGTCAATGTTTTTACTATCCTGTCTATTTGGATTGTCTCGATATTGATGAGCCGCAATGAGAAACACATCTCGGAAGTGATTCAACAAAAGGAACAATTACTTCACCTGAACAAAGAGATCCTGGAATCTGAACAGGAACTAAAAAGGCAAAATAACGAGCTTCAGGTTTCATATCAGATTATTAAGAATGGGGAAGAAAAATTAAACTATCTGGCCTTCTATGACACACTGACGAAGTTGCCCAACCGAAAAATGATCATGGACAGGTTGGAATTATTGGTCAATTTGTCACGTCACAATGCGCTCTCCTTTTTTGTGGTTTTTATTGACCTCGATGATTTTAAAAAGATCAATGATTCTTTAGGTCATTCCATGGGAGACGCGCTTATCGTGGCTGTAGCCTCAAGGTTGAGGAAACTCGTTCATGAAAATGATATTCTCGGCCGTTTGGGTGGCGATGAATTTGCTTTGATCATTCAGCAGGATTTAAAGGATGAGGATGTCCTCCAGTATGTTGAGACATTAAGAAGGTCACTTGAACAGAAATTCCGTATCGAAACCCATGATTTAGCGATTAATGCCAGTTTTGGAATTTCAAAATATCCCCGTGATGGCATAGACCCCAATGAATTGATCCGGAGTGCCGATACGGCTATGTATAGAGCGAAAGAAACTGGAAAGAATGGTGTGTATTTCTTCCAACGAGACATTTTGAATGAGATTTTGACCCGAATCGATTTTGAAAACCACATGAAAAAAGCCATTGAGAATGACGAGTTCTTTCTGGTTTATCAACCTCAGTACAATCTGGATGGGGGAACATTAAGAGGATTTGAAACATTGATCCGGTGGCAGTCAACGGCGTATGGTCTGGTCACTCCGTTGAAATTCATCCCGGTTGCAGAAGACACCCGGCTTATCATCCCACTGGGAAAGTGGATTTTGTTGACAGCCTGCAAGAGAATTGTTGAATTGATGGAAAAATATCAGTTGCCGGATATCGTTTTATCTGTAAATATCTCCGCTATTCAGATTGAAGATCCGGATTTTATTTTTATGCTGAAGTCTGTTCTCGAACTGAGTGGCCTTCCACCCCGGAATCTTGAACTGGAGATTACCGAGAGCGTTATGATCAAATCATTGGAGCGGACCCGTCAGATTCTTAATGACTTGAAAACGATGGGTGTAATGATCGCACTGGATGATTTTGGCACCGGGTATTCATCACTTCGGTATTTGCAGCTTCTTCCTATCGATACATTGAAGATCGATAAATCTTTCATCGATAACATTTCTGAAAATGAAAGAAACAAACAGGTTATCGGCGCGATCATCTCGCTGGTACATCAAATGGGCATCATCGTAGTGGCTGAGGGGGTAGAAAATGATGTTCAATTGAATTACCTGAGAGAAGAAAAATGCGATGGCATTCAAGGGTTCCTGCTGGGAAAACCTTTATCCTCCCGGGAGCTTGTCGATTTCCTGGAAAACAAATTAAATACCCAATTTGACGAAGCTATACTAACCCGAAAACTCTCAATAATTTAACCTTAAGGAAAAATCAGCGGCAGCGCATTGTAATTTATTGCTGGTGGGATATTAATGGTAGACTTAACCCGGTAATTCCCTGGATACAACAAGGTATCTTTCATTTCAAATACTACCAGAGGTAATGATGATCGACGGTAAGAAAATCGGAGTAGTAGTTCCTGCTTACAATGAATCAAAACTAATCGCGAAAACCATCGCAGGAATGCCGGAGTATGTCGATCAAATAATTGTCGTCAACGATTGCAGCAAAGACAATACCGGAGAAATTGTCGCCGAAATTGCGAAAACAGACCCCAGAGTAATACTTATCAATCATGATGTAAACAAAGGAGTCGGTGGAGCCATCAGTACGGGGTATATCTACTGCCGTGATAATGACCTTGATATTGCCGTGGTCATGGCCGGTGACAACCAGATGGACCCCAACGATTTACCCAATCTTCTCGCCCCGGTTCTGCAGGATAAAGCAGATTATTCAAAAGGCAACCGGTTAATCACCGGAGAAGCGTGGAAAAAAATTCCGAAGGTGCGGTATTTCGGGAATTCTATGCTTTCTTTCCTTACTAAAATCGCCAGTGGTTACTGGCACGTGGCTGACTCTCAAACCGGGTATACCGCTTTAAATAAACGCGCTCTAAAAATGCTCCCGCTGGAAGATATCTACCCTCGCTACGGGATGCCAAACGACTTTCTGGTTACATTGAATATATACAATATGCGCGTGGTCGACGTCCCGGTTCGGCCTGTCTACGCGGATGAGACCAGTGGTATCAATATCAAGAAAGTCATCTTCAGTCTTTCCTTCCTGCTTGTTAAATTATTCTTCAAGCGCATGATCCAGAAGTACATCATCCGCGATTTCCATCCCCTGGTACTGTTTTACTTCTTCGGGGCATTTTTAATGATGCTCGATATTCCGCTGTTGATCCGGTTCTTTTATCGATGGGCTATAACGAATGCCGCGCCGGAGGTGACCCTGATGATGATCCTTCTCTGTTCCATCTCCGGGCTGCAGTTGATGTTATTCGCCATGTTGTTCGATATGGAAAGCAACCGCGAATTAAAATAGCATCACTTCAGGATAGAAATGTGAATAAAAACTTCCGACTGCTGATTACCACGCTTATTCATTTCCGGCAGACTGTTTGCAATTCCATTTCTCAGGGAAGATCATATTCATGAGTCTTGCGTTCGATATCCCACAATTCTCTTCCGAACCCCGGATTTTGTTTTTCCTATCAGCGCTGATGATCGTTGCGACCGGGCTTTTTCTGCTTTCACTGTTCAGGGTAAAAACCATTCCGGAATACCTGGTGGGTTTCTATTTATTGTGCGTCGCTCAAATCGTGCTTGTTTTTGAGGCAGCCAGTCTCTGTCACAGGGTTAACGAGAAAGGGTTTATTCTTGCCGGGAACCTGGTGCTTTTTGCTCTGTCGTTAATTGCCTGGTATCTTGGGAAGCGGCCGCGATTGCTGGATATCAACCTAATTAAGTCCGGTACCGGTAGACTCTTAAATACACTGCGTGACAATCCAGCGCTATCCATTTTTCTTTTTTTCTTTTAGCGGCTTACGCGTATGCCGCGTATTTGATCCTCAATGTGCCACAAAATGTGGATGATGTTCTGTCGACCTATCTGGCGAGGGTAGGATTCTGGCTGCAATACGGATCTTTCGCTCCATGGACAACATCACCGTATAACCTTCCGCAGGTCGTTTTCCCGGCCAATCCTCAAATACTGTCACTCTGGCTTGTGCTTTTTTCGGGCACAGATCAACTGGCAGGATTTTCTCAGTGGGTCACCTCAATGGTTACCGTGGTGGCAATTTTCGGTCTGGCGCGGATTATTAAACAGAGTATGGCGCATTCCCTGTTTATTGCCGGGCTGTATATCACCATTCCGGCTGTGGCATTAGAGCTTTCCACCGCGCAGACTGACCTGATGGCCGCGGCATTTTTTGTCTGCGGAGTGTTTTTGTTATATTCCGGCTGGAAATCCAACAGATTCGGTGTCATCCTCTTATCCGCGCTTTCCTTCGCACTGGGGATAGGCACCAAGCAAACGGTGCTGTTTGCCGCGCCGGGGGCGGCTGTTATATTCATTTTATTATTCATAATGGTTCCCCAAAACCGGTGGAAAAAGACCTGGTTCCTGGCCGGGGGAATGGCTGCTTTTTTTATATTGGTCGGGTCTTATTTCTATATTCAGAATCTCGTTTATTTTGGCAAGCTGTTGGGACCGGAAACTGTCGCAGAGACATATACCGGTATCCAGGGCTTATCCATTTTCGGCCGAATCTGGATGGGATTGGGCAACTTTGCTCAATTCCTTCTCTCCTGTTTTTTCAGCGAATTTTTTGCCGACCAGATCACACCGATCATAGCGCTTTACCCTCCGTTACTGGGTGATGTGACAGAATTCACCGAGCTGATCACAACCTTTAGTACGGGAACGATCGGTATACTGGTCACATACCTGTCAATCTATGTGATCTGCTCCGGTTTTCGTAAGATAAAGAAAGAAAAGGATCCAATCGTGCTAGGATTGCTGGCCGCGGGTCTTATCTATTTTCTGGTGCTGTGTTTTATCCGCCAGTATTCCGCTTCCATCTTCCGATATTCCCTGTTATCCTTCGCGCTATTCCTCCCGTTGATCGGAGAGGCTGACTATTTTAAAATTGACGCGAAAGGCCGCCTTGTTTGGAACGAAAGACTGGGAATCGTCATCGTGGTATCCCTGCTAATACTGGGGTGGACGCTGACGGCCGATAAAGCGAAGTCATTGTACAATCACGTGGCGCTTCCCGGTATGAACCGTACGGAAAAACAACTGGTGCTGATGCCGGAATTTGCCAATACTTACAAATATCTTGACGAGTTGATCCCGTCGGATTCTTCCATTGGATTGGTCGGTACGGGGAAATACCCGGTTTTACCGCTTTTTGGAAAGTATTACACCCGCCGGGTGGAACAGATTGTGCCCACAGAAGATGGTCAGCTACATCTGGACAGAATGAAGCCGCTGGAATTTTTACTGATTGATTCCATTCTTCTGGATGGCAATCTGATCGTTCCAGATGACTATATAAAGCTCACAACTCGCAACGACTTCACCATCTATCGTCTGGCGAAATAGCCAGATTAATCTATGAGTTAAATGGGAATTCTTCCACGTTGAGATCATCGCCTGTGGAATACGGATTAAAGCCGGGAAACATAGCGAATCCCTTTTGGGTTTTAATCTTTCTTCTGATGCTCACCGCCTGCGTGCCAGTGACGCCTACACTGTTTTCCACGACCAAAGAGCCAGTAACGCCAACAATAACCTATTCGGCGACATTAGAACCTTCGGGCACACCAACGGAAACGCTTTTACCTTCTCCCTCTTCTTCGCCAACATCCATATTAACTCCGGAACTATCGAAAACCTTCACGCCTTCGCCCGCCCCCACGCTGACTGTCACTCCGGCTTATGTGGTGCTTCGGGGAGTTGTCAACCCGGAGCATGTCAACTGTTATTATGGGCCGTCTAAAGCGTATCTCTACAAATATGGTTTGCTGAAAGGCAACCGGTTGGATATCATCGGCTGGCAGCCGGATACCGGCTATCTTCAGGTGAAGGCTATTGGCGGTGACAATCCCTGCTGGATGAACAGGGAATTTATGGATATTGCCGGAGATATTCAGTCAGTACGGCCAGTATCGCCGGAAGACGTAAAACTACCGCAATCACCATATTATCCCGCGCTGGCTTTTGCGAAGGCGGAACGCAGTGGCAACGAAGTGACAATCACATGGTCTCCGTTGAAATTGAAAGCCGGTGATGATTCAGAGCAGGAGCCATATCTATTGGAAACCTGGGTATGCCGCGATGGAAAGATCACTTTCGTGCCGGTAGGCGCCTATCAGAACCAGGCGAAGGTGGCCGACGAACCTGGTTGTGGCGGGTTGTCACACGCTCGGGTGTACGGGGTGGAAAAACACGGCTATACAAAGTACCTCGAATTTGACTGGCCGCAGGCGGATTAACAAAAATCTTGTGCCGGCAAAGGACAATTCAGGGTATAAATCTATCTCTCAGAATACAATTTTGGTTGTCAAATATAAAAAGGAAAATACACAATGAGCCATGTTCTAATCATTTACGAATCCCGAACCGGGAATGTGAAGCAGATGGCGGAAGCGATCTCCGAAGGCGTTAAACAGGAAGGGCTTGATGTAAAGGTACTCCCCGTCAATCAGGTTCAGATCGAAGATATGACCGGCGCTTCTGGCATCATAGCCGGGACCTTTACTTCCTACGGCATTGTCGCCGGTGAGATGAAAACTCTGTTCGACGCATCGGTTAAAAAACACGGGAGCCTGAAGGGCAAGGTAGGCGGGGCTTTCGCGTCAAGCGGCGGATTGGGTGGCGGAGTGGAGATCACTATTCTTTCCATCCTGCAGATGATGCTGGTACATGGTATGATCATCGAAGGCAATTACCACTCGCCGCATTTTGGACCGGTAGCCATCGGTAAACCGGATGAAAAGAACCTGAAGGCCTGTGTTGATCTGGGAAAACGCGTGGCGGTTCTGATAAAAAGACTCGGGTTGTAGTCTGGATTTTACAAAAAACCAGGAGAGAATACTTGAAAATGCTCTCTCCTGGTTTTATATTCACCCGGGAATGTAAAAATTCACCGTCCGATTTCCCGGGCAGCTTTCTGTAGAAGAATATTTCCCATGTCGGTCAGGCGTTTTAATTGTTGCGGGGATGGCGTTATTCCATTTTCGAAATCATCCAATAACCTCAGCATTGCTCCGCGAACTCCACTGGCGCGGTGTGCCACAACGGAATCAGCCGATATGCGTTCAAGCCGTAATAGCAATATTTTCATGGATCGAATTTGTTCTTCAGTCATATGATAATTGTATCTAACTTCGTTCCGGAGAAACCAGAACCTTATACCAATGGCTGATAAGCCGCAGAAGTATTCTTTATATTGAGCCCTCTTTTTTTCGGGGCTTTTGATTATCTGGTTTAAAATTCTCCAGGGGTATGGGTGTATATTTGAGAAATCCGTTGTTTTATCTTATACCCGCGCGGGGGTTGTATGGATACTGATTGCATTGGCCAAACATTAATGGATGTACAGGAGACGAAATCCATCAGTCTCAGATCCGGTATTCTGGCGAAAACTCCGGAAATATTTTCCCGGTATTTCCCCGGCCAAAAAGCTGTCATCGTGGCGGATGAAAACACATATATCGCTGCCGGGCGGCAGGTTCAGGATCTGTTTTCAGCCGCCGGGATGCCCGTGTGTGAACCGCTCATTTACCCCGGCAAACCGTTACTGTACGCCAGTTTTGACAATGTCCTCCGGTTAGCGGAATCGCTGCGCCATATAGACGCCATTCCCGTGGCGGTGGGATCGGGAACGATCAATGACCTGACCAAACTGGCATCGCACCGGTTGGAGAGGCGCTACATGGTGGTGGCCACAGCCGCTTCCATGGACGGGTACACAGCATCCGGCGCTTCGATATCAAAGGATGGTTTCAAACAAACTTTTTCCTGCCCTGCGCCTGTGGCAGTGGTGGCGGACCTGGATGTGATGATCCGGGCGCCAAAACCCATGACCGCTTCGGGCTATGCGGACCTGCTGGCGAAGAATGTAGCCGGCGCGGATTGGATCATCGCGGACGCGCTGGGAATAGAACCAATAAATACGCGTACATGGGATATTGTTCAGGGGCATCTCAGGGAAAGCACCGAACATCCCGATCTGCTTTCCAGCAATGATCCGCAGGCTTTTTTCCGGCTTGTTCGCGGGCTTATGCTTTCAGGGCTTTCCCTGCAGCATTACCAGGCATCACGGCCGGCATCCGGCGCGGAGCATCTGATCAGTCATCTGTGGGAAATGGCAGAGACTACGCACGGTGAATTCTCGCATGGTTTGAAAGTGGGATTGGGGACGATCGCTTCTGCCGCTTTGTATGACCGGGTGCTTGCGCGTGACTTCACCCGATTGAATGTTGACCGGATGGTCAACGCGTACCTGTCACGTAGCGAAGTTGAGGCCGTTATCCGGAAGGCATTCTCCAATCCTGATGTGGTTGATTCTGCCATTCAGCAATCCATGGCGAAATATCCCGAACCAGACGAAATGAGAATCCGTCTGATCCGGTTGAAAGAACAGTGGCCGCAGATAAAAACCAGGCTGCAGACGCAGTTGATCCACGCGCCGGAAATGCGTGACATGCTGGCTGCCGCCGGCTGCGTCACCCATCCGTCACAAATGGGCAAAACTACCACTGATTTGCTTAAAGCTTACCGGCAGGCACGTTTGATCCGCAACCGGTATACCATCCTGGATATGGCCGAAGAAGCCGGCTGTCTGGAGGACTGCCTGAATGAACTGTTTTCTCCCGGCGGGTTCTGGGCTTCATAGGGGGTGGTATGAAATATAAAGCCTGTATTTTCGATCAGGATGGTACTATCTATCTGGGCAATAGTTTGATCTCCGGCGCGGCGGAAACGATTGCCCGCCTGCGTGCTGCCGGATCACGGACGATCTTCCTCTCCAACAACCCCACGAAAACCCGGGAGCAGTACGCTGAGAAACTGGCCCGTCTGGGGATCCCGACTAACGTGGATGATATTGTCAATTCTTCTTATGTAATGGTGGAATGGCTAAAAGAAAACACACCCGGCGCATGCCTGTATGTGATCGGCGAAGAGTCTATTATCGGAGAGTTGAAAGAGGCGGGATTTGTCCTGTCAGAGAAGCCCGGTGAGGTTGATGTGGTCGTCGCTTCGTTCGACCGCACCTTTGACTACCATAAGCTGCAGGTGGCTTTTGATGCCATTAATGCCGGTGCCCGGCTGGTGGCTACCAATCCAGACCGCTATTGCCCCACACCAACCGGTGGTGAACCGGATTGCGCGGCCATTATTGCGGCCCTTGAAGCCTGCACGGGGGTGAAATGCGACCCGGTGGTTGGGAAACCGTCACCCATTATGGTCCGAACGATCATGGAAAAACTCGGGCTTCTCCCGAAGGATTGCCTGATGGTAGGTGACCGACTGGAGACGGATATCCGGATGGGAATTGAGGCAGGAATGGATACCTGCCTGGTGCTCACCGGAGACGCGGATCGGGAAAAACTGAAAATTTCCGGTTTGAAACCGACAATGGTTCTTAATTCCATTGCCGGATTACTGGAAATGTGTAACCTGTCAGGCTCCTGAATTGTTTTTTTCGGCTTCCTCGCGGGCGATTTGTTCCTTTTCCCGGGCCTGTTGTTCTTCATCGATCAAGGGGAGGCAGGTGCAACTGGTCACCTGGTTGGGATTGTTTTTCTTGATATAGGTCATGATAAAACCGGCAACAACAAAGACCGCTACCAAACCCCACGGGAATCCGGTCAATAAACTTGATTGCGCCACGGCAGCAGGGGTGGGGTCAACCGGTGGATTGCCTTCAGCAAGAACTGGAAAACTAGTACTTATTGATAGTAAAACTGCCAGTAAAAAAGATTTAGAAATTTTCATTCTTACTCCGGTAAAAATGATATCTATTCATGATTATGACTTAATTGATTTCGACTGTATACCGGTCTAATGTAAAATACATTCAGTTTGTATAACCTGTGATTACAAAATGCCCAATAAAAGAACGTCCTCCCCGTATGTCACCCAATACTTCAAAACATCAGACCTCGCCAGGGCGGCCGGTGTGCATGAGAACACCGTCCGGCGGTATGTGGATTGGGGATTGCTGCCTGCGGTGGAACGCGCGCCGAACGGTTACCGGCGGTTTACCCAGCGCCACCTGGATTGCCTGAAACTTGATCGGCTCATAATGGAAGGCAGCTACCCGGGAAAGTCGATCCACCGTTCAGGCGCGGAGATCATCGCGAGCGCGGTACGTGATGACTGGGGTGGGGCTTTGGAACTGGCATATCAGCATCTGGCCATTGTCAAATCGGAAAAAGCGCAGGCCGATGCGGCCGTTGAATTATTGGAACGCTGGGCGAATGGCCGGCACGCCGAGGTCTCAGGCCGCATTTTGCGCATAGGCGAAGTTGCGCGGCTTCTGGGTGTCACAAACGATGTGCTGCGCAATTGGGAACGTAACGGGTTGCTGGATGTGCCCCGCCAGGAAAGCAATACGTACCGCCTGTACGGGCCAGGTGAGATCAGCCGGCTGCGGGTGATACGCATGCTTGTTAACGCGGGTTACAGCCTGATGGCCATTCTTCGAATGCTGCTTCAATTGGACAGGGGTGATACGCGTGACCTGCGCCAGGTGCTGGATACCCCTCAGCCGGATGAAGATGTGTATATGGCCTCAGACCGGTGGCTTTCTACTCTGGATAATGAAGAGAAACGCGCCCGGAAGATCATTGATTACATTGAGACAGTTATTCAGAGCAGGGCAGGCAAACCGGCTTAAACCCTCCCTTTGCGCACCAGGGTTCTACAATGAGATAGTACACAAAATTATCTCATCGGGAGTCTGAATGAACGAAACCATCGATATACGGGGAGCCCGGCTGCATAACCTCAAAAATATCAGCCTGAGCATCCCCAAGAACAAACTGGTCGTGTTGACCGGTCTTTCCGGTTCGGGCAAGTCCACTCTGGGGTTTGACATCCTGAACAGGGAAGGGATGCGTCAGTACATGGAATCGCTGGGGATGGTCACCGATGGATTGACCAGACCTCAGGGGATGACCATCACAGGTCTTTCCCCGTCCATCAGCGTTGACCAGCATCTGACGAACCACAGCCCACGTTCCACCGTCGGCACGTCAACCGAAGTTTTCACCTACCTGCGGGTTCTTTTCGCCCGGGTAGGTCACCGGCCATGCCCTAAATGCGGTAAAGATGTTCCGCCGCCTACGTTTGAATTCGCGGAAGATGAATTACCGGACGAAGCGGATGAATCTCAGACTGTTAATCCTGAGGATACATTTCCCTGTCCGCATTGCGGCGCGCCGGTGCCTGAAATGGGGATGGCGAATTTTTCGTTCAATAAACCGGCCGGCGCCTGCCCCACATGCACCGGTCTGGGTGTAGTCCGGCAGGTGGTTGTTTCGCGAATGCTGGATGAGAGCAAATCCATTGCCGAAAATGGCATCACCTTCTGGGATGAATTCCACATCAACTATTACACAAAGATACTGGAGAACGCCAGCCTGTATTTCGGGTTGGATATGGATGTCAACCAGCCGCTGAACCAGTTGACTGAACCGGCTCGCGACCTGATCCTGTACGGCACGAACAGCCCGAAATTTCTAAAGCACTTCCCGGGTGTCAAACCGCCCCGCACCAACGCGCAGGGCAACTTTGAAGGCATCGTCACCAACATGCTGCGACGCTATGACGAACATGCCGACAATGAAGCCTACCGGCAAAAGCTGGAACCGTATTTCGCGTCACAGGTCTGCCCGGATTGCGGTGGAACCCGCCTGCGCCCTGAAAGCCGGGCGGTGACGGTCGCCGGACGGACGATCATCGACATCTCCCAACTGCCGCTGAACGAGCTGGATGCCTGGTTGAAGTCACTTCCCACTGGGTTTTCCACACAGGAGACATTGATTGGCGGGCCTATTATCAATGACCTGGATGACCGTATTCACCGGCTATTGGAGGTTGGGGTAGGGTATCTGACCCTGGAGCGTTCATCGCCCACACTTTCCGCGGGTGAGGCTCAGCGGCTGCGGTTGGCTTCTCTTTTAGGCTCCGGTTTAACGGGTGTGCTTTATGTTCTGGATGAACCGACCATCGGATTACACCAGCGTGACACGCAGAGCCTTATCCGGGTTTTGCGCCGCCTGCGGGACCTGGGCAACACGGTGCTGGTGATCGAACATGACCTTGAGATGATGCATGCCGCCGATTACCTGATCGATATCGGTCCCGGCGCGGGAAAGTACGGCGGTGAGGTGGTAGCCTGCGGAACGCCAGAAGAGGTGATGCGCAATCCGGCTTCATTAACCGGAAAATATCTATCCGGCGAACGCTCTGTTCCAATGCCCGAGAAACGCCGGGCGTACAACAGACGGGAATTACTGATCAACAATGCCCGCCAATTCAACCTGCGGAATGTGACGGTCTCTATACCGCTGCGTATGCTGGTGGCAGTGACCGGCGTATCCGGTTCCGGCAAATCGTCTCTGATCTTCGATATTCTGGACAAAGCGCTCAGGCAGCGGTTGAACGGGGCAAATGAACAGCCCGGGAAACATGACCGCATCGACGGGATGGACCAGGTGGACAAAGTGATCACCATTGACCAGGAACACATCGGGCGCATCCCGCGGTCCAATGCGGCTACATATTCAGACGCGTTCACGGCTATCCGTGAAGCCTTCGCGGCAACAGACGAAGCCCGAAAACGCAAGTTCTCTCCCCGGCATTTCTCTTTCAACGTTCCCGGTGGGCGCTGTGAACGCTGTGAAGGATCGGGTACCCTGACGGTAAAGATGCACTTCATGCCGGATGTGGAAGTCCGCTGCCCGACATGCCATGGAAGGCGGTTTACCCGTGAAACACTGGCGGTCAAGTTCAACGGGTATGACATCTCTCAGGTGCTGGATATGACCGTGGAAGAGGCACTGCAGGTGTTCAAACAGGTTCCCGCGGCGGCTTCACGTCTGCAGGTGATGTCTGATGTAGGTCTGGGGTATCTGCAGCTCGGCCAGCCGGCCACCACACTCTCCGGCGGTGAGGCGCAGCGCGTTAAGTTGGCGAAAGAGCTGGGGCGTAAATCTACCGGGCGCACACTCTACCTGCTGGACGAACCGACCACCGGCTTGCACCCGGATGACACCGGACGGTTGTTGGCCGTGCTTCAGCGGCTGGTGGATGCCGGGAACTCTGTCATCGTAGTGGAGCACAACCTGGATCTGGTTCGCGCGGCTGATTGGGTGATCGATATGGGGCCGGAAGGCGGTGACGCCGGCGGCCGGGTGATCGCCGAAGGAACACCCGAGCAGGTGGCGCTGGTGAAAGAGTCGTATACCGGGCAATACCTGGCAAAGATGTTGAAATGAACCTGATGAACCTCCTCTGGAACAGTAGCTTTCCGGGGGAGGTTTTTATTGGAGTTCTTTTATGATTATTTTCAGACGCAAAATACCCCCTCCAACCTCCCCCATTTTCAAAATGCGAAAATGGGGGAGACATCGATCTGTAAAAAAATGAGAAATGACGAAATTTCAAGTTAAGATCGATCAGGAACTCATATTGCCAACGATTCCAGCCAAAAGGCACCTTCCTCCATCTCGCAGAGATGGGGGAAGGCCGGGATGGGGGTAAAACCCTCCCTTTGCGCACCAGGGTTGTACACTGGTAAAGAAACCAACATCAAGGAGTTGAAATGAACGAACTTCACATTCAGGCAAAGAACCTGAGCAAGACCTACCGTGTTCCGGTGCGCCACGAGGGATTGGGCGAGTCCATCCGCAGCCTGTTGCGGCCAACCTATGACGAAGTCCCCGCCGTGAAGGATATATCATTTGATGTATCCGCCGGGGAGATGGTAGGGTTTATCGGGCCGAATGGCGCGGGGAAAACCACCACGCTCAAGATGCTATCCGGGCTCGTTCATCCCACCTCGGGTGATATTACCGTTTTGGGGCACAAACCCTGGAAGCGCGAAGCGGATTACCTGCGCCGAATTTCCATTATTATGGGCAACAAGAGCCAGATGCTGTGGGATATTCCACCCATGGATTCCTTCCGGGTGCTAAGCGAGATCTATAACGTTCCGGCCGCTGATTATAAAAACACTCTGGACGAAATTATCGACCTGCTCGATATGAAAGAACTGCTCACCAAACCGGTACGCAACCTGTCACTCGGTGAGCGCATGAAATGCGAGCTGACGGCCAGCCTGCTGTACCGCCCGGCCGTCCTGTTCCTTGACGAACCCACGCTGGGATTGGACGTTTCCATGCAGCTGCGCCTGCGCCGCTTCCTGGCGGATTACAACAAACGCAGCGGGGTGACGGTCATCCTTACCAGTCATTACATGGCGGATGTCACCGCGTTATGCGAGCGGGTGATCCTGATCCACAACGGCAGCCTGATGTTCGATGGCGCCCTGTCTACCCTGGCACATGACCTCTCGCCATATAAATTACTTCGACTCACCCTGCTGGAAGATATCCCGGTTGAAACCCTGAACCTGCCTGCCGGCGCTGAAGTGACTGTGTCTGAAGAGCAGGGGGAGGGGCTTTCCATCCGGGTGCCGAGGGCTGACGCGCCAGCCATAACAGCGAAATTATTACAAACCTTGCCGGTGGCTGACCTGACCGTTGAGGATCCGCCCATTGAAGCTGTTATCGACCGTGTGTATTCCGGAGGTCTCCAATGAACTCTCGCGGTGGACTGGCGTTGATCCGCGGGTTGTGGCTTTCATGGATGCAATACCGCAGTTTCTTCTTTGTGCTGGCATTCGGCTGGATGATACCGCCGCTGATCTACCTGCTGGTCTGGTCAACGGCAGCCGGTGACGGCAGCCTGGGCGGATACACACGCGGTGGATTTGTGGCGTATTACCTGGTGCTTATACTGGTCAATCAGATCACCTATGCCCAGGTCAACTGGACGGTTGGCGACCTGATCCGTTACGGGCAGATCAATCACATCCTGCTGCGTCCAATCGCCCCGGTGTATGACGCACTGGCATCTGAAGTGGCCGGGAAGTTCGTGTATCTGGTGTTTGACCTGCCGATACTGATCGTGTTGGCCTTCATCATGAAACCCGAGTTGACCGTCACCGTGCAGAGCGGGTTGCTTTTCTTGCTGTCATTATTGATGGCCTGGGCGCTGCGTTTCCTCTGGGGGTACTGGATCGCGCTGCTGGCGTTCTGGTCCGCGAGGGCAGACGCGCTGCTGACCCTGCAGGATTCGCTGATCTTCCTGCTGGCCGGACAGGTGGCGCCCATCGCGCTGCTGCCGGGTTGGCTGCAATCCGCGGCGGTGGTGCTGCCCTTCCGGTATATGGTCGCCTTTCCGGTGGAGATTCTGACCGGAAAGCTATCCAGCGCTGATCTGGTCTTCGGTTTTTCCATTCAACTGGTCTGGTTGGCAGCCGCGGCTGTTCTAGCACTGGTCATCTGGCGGCGCGGAATTACCCGTTACGCCGGCTTTGGAGGTTGATATGCGTTTAATAAAATTAATCCCGCGGTTTATTAAGGTTTCATTTCTGGAGGAAGCCGCCTACCGCTCGAATTTCTTTATCAGTATTTTTTCCTCCATTCTAAATCTGGTCACAGGCGTGCTGGGAATCGCCATTTTGTACGGGCAGATCCAGTCTGTCAACGGTTGGGGAGTGTTTGAGACAATGGCTCTCCTGGGTGTCTATTTGATCGTTTCCGCCCTCCGCGGTCTATTTATCGGGCCCGGATTGGAAGCACTCGCCGGGATGGACGGGGAGATCTGGGCTGGTAAGTTTGACTTTGTGCTGCTGCGCCCATTGAACACACAGGTGTTCGTCAGCCTGCGAAAATGGCGGTTGTTTTCAATGTTCGACCTGTTACTCGGCATCGGTGTACTGGTCACGGCAGCCATAAACCTGGGGGCCGCGTTGACGGGAGTCAACATGGTGCTGTTCCTGTTGACCCTGATCTCCGGACTGACCATTCTGTACGCCATTTTGTTGATCTTTTCGGCGCTGGTCTTTTGGAGCCCCGGAGTGCTGTTTACCTGGATATTTGACGGTCTTTTCCAGATGTCGCGCTACCCGATGGGTATGTATCCCGGTTGGTTGAAAATGGCACTTACCTGGATCGTGCCGGTAGGGATGATCACCACCATTCCGGCTGAAGCATTGACCGGTAAGCTCAATCCGTGGATGCTGGGAGCGAGCCTTGCTCTGGCAGCCGTCTTGCTCGCCGTTGGATCCTTCCTATTCAGGACGGGATTACGGAGGTACGCGAGCGCGTCGAGCTAATAGCATATTAATCAATATTGATCAACAACCGGCCATTGTAAGCACAGGTCCAAGGGAAAAATACCAAACGGTGTTGATCACGCCACAAATCAGGATGGTCAGCAAAATAACTGGCCATCTTTTATTTTTCATAATGAGGAAGGAAGGCAGCAATGACCCTGTCAATAAGAGCAAAGGCCAGATGACCACCACCCAAATGGACCACACAGTCCCTATCGATTCTCCCGAGCATGAATCCGTCATAAATACCGCGCCGTAGCCTCCAACAAAAAACACTACCACACCGATTCCCAAAAGAAAAACTGAAAGTAATATTGCGGCTACTGTCTTCTTCCGTCCTTTCCCCGGTTCAGGAACTACCTGATTGGGTTTGATAGGCGCAACAGTGTCATTAATCATTGATTATTCTCCGTAGAATTCATGGGATTCGTGTTAAAAAGAAGTTTATAGAGACAAAGGTTAATTTGACAGGGGTTGGATAAGGTTTTGTCTATCCAGCCTCTTGATTTTCTGCGGATTATTACACATAAAACTCCCCCGGATCGGTTTTAGAAAAACCGTATAATGGATGTCAAACCTTATTCTAGGCAACCCTATGATCCATCCGCCGCGACTCCCCAAACCTATGCCTACCGGTGACCCCGAACCGCTGGCAGACCATACTCATATCTACCAGGCCATGATGAATGGGTTGGACTACAACGACCTCAACGCCGGTGGTTTATTTCTGGAACAGGTAAAAGCGCGAAAAGTACAGTTAATGCGGTCACGCCTTCCTGGTTTGAGAATTGTCGACTCTTTTTTTGAAATGTGCGAGTTCTCTGGTTCGCAGTGGGAGACCGGATTTTTCCGGCGAGTGGTGTTCAAAGATTGCCGCCTGTTGGGAACCCAGATGCTGGAAGGTATCTTTGAAGATGTGGAATTTATCAATTGCCAGGCGGAGAGTCTGGCAATGGTTTCAGCCAAATTTAAGAACTGCCTGTTTCACAAGTGTGTTCTGAAGAAAGCCACATTTGACGGTGCTGACGCTTCGAGAGTAATTTTCAACGAATGTGACTTGATTTCCGCGAATTTCCATCTGGCGAAATTGAAAGAGACAGATTTCCGTACATCCGATATTGGCGGCTTGCAGGTTGGGGTGACTGAAATGCAGGGCGCGATCATCGCGCCTCATCAGACGCTTCAAGTGGTTGGTTTGCTGGGTGTGACTGTCAAAGAGATAGAGGATTCGGATCAGGAGACCTGATTTTAATTTTTATCTGCTGGACAATCCAACGAATTGTTGTAAAATATTATTCAAAAAAATGAATATTATAGACAAACCTTCCACCAGTGCATTGGAAACACTTTTTAAAGCAATTTCTCATCCAGCCCGGTTGGCTATTTTGGAAGAATTGCGTAAAGGGGAATTTTGCGTGTGTCACCTTGAAGCATTACTGGGATTCCGCCAGGCGTACGTTAGCCAGCAATTGGCGGTGCTGCGCGATGCCGGACTGATCATTGACCGGCGTGAAGGATGGAATGTTTATTACCGGGTGGTTGACCCGCGTGTTTATGAATTATTCGACATAGCTTATGCCATAACCGGTACGCAACCTGCGGATAATAAACCGGTAAAAGGGTGTTCCTGCCATTATTGCAATAAAGGAAAAGAGAGTACGTGTTGATCGCACGTTCAAATCTTGAAACGAATTAGTTCTGATATCCTGTAAAACCTATATTTATGCGGAGGAAAAGAAATGAAAGAAGCTCCAACAAAGAAATTGTCATTTATCGACCAATATCTTACTTTGTGGATTTTTCTTGCCATGGCCATTGGTGTTTTACTTGGCTACTTGATACCCGGGTTTGAAATATTTATTAATCAATTTCAAGTCGGCACCACAAACATCCCCATTGCCATTGGATTAATCCTCATGATGTATCCACCGCTGGCAAAGGTTCATTATGATGAACTGGGAGATGTTTTTCGTAATTGGAAGATACTGGGACTTTCATTGGTTCAGAACTGGATTATTGGCCCGATCTTGATGTTCATTCTGGCGATAATTTTTTTGCGCGGATACCCGGAATACATGACAGGTTTGATCATGATCGGTCTGGCGCGTTGCATTGCCATGGTAATTGTGTGGAATGAGCTGGCAAAAGGTGACACGGAATATGCCGCTGGACTGGTAGCTTTCAATTCTATCTTTCAGGTTCTTTTTTACAGCGTTTATGCTTATGTCTTCATTACCGTTTTGCCCACCTGGCTTGGAATGGAAGGTGTGGCGGTCAATGTAACCATCGGTGAAATTGCCCGTAGTGTTTTTATTTACCTGGGAATTCCGTTCATCGCCGGTTTCCTGACCCGCCTGTTTCTGGTCAAGGCTAAAGGAAAAGACTGGTATTACAGCAAATTCATTCCTAAGATCAGTCCGTTGACGTTGATCGCGCTATTGTTCACGATTGTCGTCATGTTCGGTCTGAAGGGAAATTTGATCGTCACGATCCCAATGGATGTTGTGCGGATTGCCATTCCGTTGTTGATCTACTTCCTGGCGATGTTTTTTGTGAGTTTCCTGATGGGAAAAACCCTGGGAGCCGATTACAAAAAAACAACCACACTTTCTTTTACGGCAGCCAGCAATAACTTTGAACTGGCAATCGCTGTGGCTGTCGCCGTTTTTGGTATCAATTCCGGCCAGGCATTCACTGCGGTGATCGGACCGCTGGTCGAAGTTCCGGTTATGATTGGCCTTGTAAATGTAGCTTTTTGGCTAAAGAAGAAATGGTTCCCGGCGGAATAAAGGACCGGGTAAGAAAACAGGAGTGGCTTTACCAGTCACTCCTGTTTTCTTTATTTGCTCAGAGAACCGTACCAATCCGTTACTTTTTCTTGTATTTCATCTCGTATGGTACGAAAGGCGTTCAGTTTTTCTTCTTCTGAACCTTCTACGGCGGCCGGGTCGTCAAACGGCCAATGAAGCCGCTGTCCCACTCCGGGAAAGATCGGACACCGTTCTTCCGCCCGGCTGCATACAGTAATCACATACCCGAAATGTAACTTGCCAAGGAATTCAGTCAATCCTTTTGCCTGAGCTTTTGACCAATCTATTCCTATTTCACTCAATACTTTAATGGTGAAAGGATTTACTGTTGACGGTTCATGTCCGGCACTATAAACGTCAAATTTGCTGCCGCCTATATTTTTGAGGATGGCCTCTGCCATTTGACTTCGGGCAGAATTGCCCGTACAGATAAAAAGAACGCGGGGTTTTTGAATTTGGTCCATAGCTTGAATAATACCGAAAATGGATTAATAAACGATTTTCAGATTGTTAAGAAATCGTGAATTTTATTCATCGTGACCTTACTTATTGATTGTTGCGTTTCTTTTTAAACATTTTTCAAATTTATACAATTTATATAATCTAATTATCACAAAAATGGTAAGATATATTTCATGATCTTTATAAAAACTGAAAAAGGTTTTACAAAGATTTTGCACTATATACAGCATATTCGAAGGAGAAGCGGATATAGTACTTTGATAGCTGACATTTCAGTAGATATCTGTATCCGGTGTTTCAGGTTCTCTCAACAAATTCTATGAGGCTTAAGATGACATCAACATTCGCTGAAGATATTTCCGATGATCCAAAATACACCATTAAGTCTGTATGTGACCAGACTGGAATATTGCCTGTAACTTTGCGCGCCTGGGAACGCCGACATGAGGTATTAAACCCTCAACGTGGAGATAACCGATACCGTTTATATTCAGAACGCGATGTTGCCACACTACGTTGGATCAAGAATCGACTTGAATCCGGCATTTCCATCAGCAGCGCGGTGGCGGAATTACGGCAGCTTCAGAAAAATGGCGGACAGTTGGAAGCTGCACCGGTCATTCCTTTTTCAACACCCAAACCGGTGATGCCGCCTGTTCCGCCGGCTGAAATTGCGCATAAGCTTTACCTGGCTTTGATCGAACACAATGAAGAGGTGGCCAGCAAGCTGCTGCATGACGCGTATGAAATGTATGACTTGCAAACCTATATTTTGCAAACGCTCATTCCCGCGCTGGTTGAGATCGGAGAAGCCTGGGCAACCGGTGTCATTCCAGTGGCTACGGAACATTTTGCCAGTGTATACATCCGCGGCAATCTTATGACCATTTTCCAGGCTTACCCGGCGCGAACCAGCGCGCCGTTCGTACTGGTAGGCTGCGCCCCGACAGAACTGCATGAAATAGGCAGTCTGATGTTTGCTGTTATGTTGCGCAGTGTGGGTTATCGGGTGGAATACCTGGGGCCAGATCTTCCACTGGATGATCTGGTGGATTACGCAAAATATGAACATCCGGCGATGGTAATTATGGCAGCCACATCATTGGAATCCGCCGAATTGATCGATCACCTGCAGGAAAAACTATCTAAACTGAAGCCGGCTCCCATCCTTGGGTATGGAGGTAGTGCCTTCAACCAGCAGCCAGAATTAATTGATAGGGTCAAAGGCACATTTCTCGGATACACATTGGATTCTGCCGTAGAGACCGTTGATAGACTTTTGAAGCGGCCTGGAAAGTCAACCAGTGGAAAGAAATAAAACTCGCTTTAGTTAGATTAAAATTTT
This sequence comes from Leptolinea sp. HRD-7, assembly GCA_024363285.1. Taxonomy (GTDB): domain Bacteria; phylum Chloroflexota; class Anaerolineae; order Anaerolineales; family Anaerolineaceae; genus Leptolinea. The sequence goes on from AP024710.1 coordinate 2,196,629, forward strand.
TCGAGAACGTAGAATACCAACAGATACGGCATTACGAAGCAATGCCGTATTTTGTTTATCGGTTATTGAAATCTCAAGAGAGGGCACTTTACCCTGCCATTCCGGGTATTTGTTAAGAATACAGTCCTTAATAAATTTGCTGCCATTTGTAATCATTTCATGAGACACTTCGCGGGAAGCGTCCATATCAAGATGTGTGCCTACCAGTATGTATTGAGTAGACGGGCTGCTAATTTCAAGGGCACGGTTAATCCAGAATTCAAGATCATTAAAACTGTCGAGTTCTACCAGCTTATACGATAGCAGGATTACATCGATCTGTTTGAACATGAATTGATACATTTTTATGATCTGTTCAAATGATCGACCTCCGCTAATTCCTTCGTTCTCTTTCTGTCCGGGGGGAACAAGGTATTGTTGGGTAACTTGAAATGCCTGTTCGCGTACTATCAAACGATCGACCACATAGCTGAATTCCATATTTACCGATTTGCCAATTTTCACCGGTTGACTAAATTGATCGTCCAGAACAGCCGGTAATGTTGACTTCCCAACAGCGCCATTTCCAATCGGAAGGACATATCCCGTTGCTTTCTTTACTTCCATGTATTGAATTTGAGGTTTATTTTCCGTTTCCATGTCAAACATAGGTTTCCACCAATCTAGAAGGTCTGAGTGAGCGAAGCTGCAATTCATTGTCATGATAAACCGGTATTTCGCGGATTTCCTGCCCGCACTTATGTCTCACATAAAGAACATAGGACCGGCTTCCCATTTTCTCAATGATCTCTACACCCATGGATAATTGTGGATGCGACCGGACAATATCGGCTATAGTGTAGTTGACCGAACTCCCGCAGTGATCGCAAATGACGGCAAATGAATTTATCAGTACTCTGGGTTCCTGTAATTGACGGATACCGGTAAATTTTAAAAAACGTTTAATGGCCTCCTCGTTGGTCAATGGCAACCCGGACAATCTGGTATCCACGTACTGGTTATGCAGGGTTAATAAGATCTGATTTTCCGCCACAAATAGAGACAAAATATCAATAATTCGAAATTCTCCAGTAAATTTTTGGACAATGATCGGGTCATAAACGGTATGCGAGTCTCGTTTTAAAGCTTCATGAATAGCCATACTGATCCTGGTACTTTCCGGTAAGATCAAAGGTGTTACTGAAAAACTATTCAGCATGGCTTTGATGGGTTTCCCAAGAAATAACTCCACTCCATATCGTTTCCCTGTCGTTTCAAAAAAAGTTTCTCGTGAAATCATCCCAATAATGGATGAGTTCTGGAAGATAATGACACCGGGGTTTTTCGGATTTTCTTTAAAAAGCCGCATTACTTGTTCTCCCGGTGTATTTGATTCAATCTGGGATGATATGGAGGGTAGATCGCCCAGAGTTGAATCAAGCGAGTAAACAGTCTCTGCAAAGTTCGCCATAATGATTTCTTGGAAAAACAATTTGTATTAGAATACCAAATCACATCTTTCATAAGACAAAGAAGGGGTTAAGGGTTTGTAAATGGATGATTAACCTATACAAACGATTCAATTTGTAGAGAAAGCTATACAATGCTTCGACAAACCCCGGTATTTACTGTTACTATTGTATAGAAAGTGTATCCGTAAAAAATGCAAACACTATCTGAAGACGATAAAACAAAGCCTATTTATAATATCAAAGCCATTTCAAATATGGTTGGCCTTTTGCCTGTGACATTGCGTGCCTGGGAAAGGCGTTATAACTTTCTGAATCCTGTCAGAGGTAATCAGGGGTATCGGATGTATTCCGAAAATGACCTTCAGACGTTACGCTGGGTTAAGCAGCAGATCGATTCTGGAATGAGTGTCAGTCGCGTTGTAGAGCACCTCAATGATATGCGCCAAAAAGGTCAGGATCCGGTAACAAACCACAAGAATGGTCTGTCAGAAAATTCCATGGCGTTTGACTCATTATCACGCCAGTTATTTAACGCAGTAACAAAATTTGATGCCGATTCCGCTAATGAGCTTATGCGGCGTGCATTCTCTATTTACACTGTTGACGAAGTATTAACACGTATCGCCAAACCAACCTTAATTGAAATTGGTCTGGCATGGAAACGTGGAGAACTTCCAATAGCCTGTGAACATTTCGCCTCTCAGTTCTTCATGCAACGATTGATATCTATGTTGTCTACATCCATGCCGCCATCTCAAAAACCGGTGATCATCGCGGCAGGTGCGCCCGGCGAAGAACATCAGATCGGACTGCTGATGATTGTGGTTATGCTGCGTTGGCGAGGGTGGGATATCCGTTATCTGGGGTCAAATCTTGCATTAGAGAAATTGCCTGAAGCTCTGGCGCCTATCAATCCACGAATGTTGCTTTTTTCAGCAACTACAGAGGAAACTGCCCGATCGGTGTTAAAGATAGAACCTGAAATGAAACGATTTGGTGACCGTCAACCGCTGCTGGTTCTAGGAGGGCAGGGTTTTACTCGAGTGAAAATACCGGCTTCATTAAAAGCCATCTGGTTGGATAACTCTCCCGACGAGACCGTTGCTGCCATCGAAAAGATGCTGACTTAAAAGCGAATTCTTAAACCCAAAAAAAACCAGCCTTTACGCTAACAATGGATTGCCCATTCATATCCATACCGCGGCAAACATATATGTATTGACAGTCTCTGCAACTTGCGAAAAAGAAAGCGGCGGATGTCAGAAAAAAGATCATCCACCGCTAAATCCATTCGATGTTTCAGGATTACTAAAGGTCAGTTGATAAATGATTCATAATCTTCTATGGTTCCATCCTGGAGACAGCAATCGATGATCTTCCGTCCAAGAGGATCCAATTCAGGGTGCAGAAAATCTTGCAGGCATTCTTTGAAAAAATTGGTGATCAGTTTGGCGCCAATATCATAAGCTTCTTCACCGACCTCAGGTTGAGTATCCACCTGAAGCATCCAGCGGGCAATGCTGCGGCCTTCGATCAACAATTGATGCATGGTGTACCCGAGAAGTGGCAGACGTGCCTTACGGATCTGTTCTGGACGGAATTTTGCGTTGCCGCGCCGGGCAAGGTATTCGCGGGCGATCCACTGCGGCATAAAGCCGACTTTCCACGCGCCAATATACTGATTGGGAATAAGCACATACGATGTGCGGGTATTTTCAACAAATTGGCGGAATAGCAGGTTTGCCTGATCCACACGGCGGCCTGTAGCGAACGGCCAGTAAGAACCAACACCCTCGCTGCTCATACCTTCTTTGTCAATAACACTCGGGTTATCATGGCCACGTGGAGCTACCAACCTCCATAACCAGGCCAGTGATGGCGGCAGAATATGAAAGATGCCGATAATGCCGTATGTAGGGTTTTCTTTCGTGCAGGGAGGTGTTCGTACGCCCATACTGCGAATGTCCACGCTAACCGGTTCATCAACGATGCCGGGAATAATCCGCCTCGGAATAATTACGCGAGGATTCGGACAACGTTTCCCGGGGGCGTCCATTGTGTGTTCCCAAATTAACGCGCGGCTATTGGGAACCGCATCGATATTGATAAACAACAAAGGTTCCGGAGGTTCGGCTGTCAGGCGCTCGGTTTGCACATCCGTACCGTAGTGTTCAATGTGATTGACGCGCATAAACCAGGCTTTTTCGGCATCGACCACGGTTAATTTTTTGTTGTTGGATTGAATTGATGGATGGCAGAGAGCCATATCGTCGGTGACAGGGCGAATCTGACAGGTGCGTGGGATTTCAAGATGCCGGGTCTCTTTGGTGATGATATTCTCTCCAAGGAGGATACGTCCATCCATTTCTCGATGAACCTGTTCCAGCATTTCGCTTTTACCTCCGCCGCTGGCGCCTTCGTGCATGAAGGTGATGACGTTATCGTAGGGGGTGATCAACTGGGCGGTGGAGCAGTGTGTGGTCACCCAGCCTTCTTTTTCGCCCAGACTGATTAATACACCATATACACCTTTCTTCGCGCTGGGGCCGGGATAAAGGTTGTAGGAATACAACTCATGCATCCCTTCAAGGCGGTTGTGAACAACGATCTGTTCACCATTGAAATGAGTGTGTCGGAACGGTGGAGCCACATAAATTATCATATGAGGCTGGAAATTATCGGGGATCTCGTCATACGGGATCATCCCCTGAAGCATGGCCAGCCCGAGGGCAAAGAATCCGGCATTGGCTGGCGCGATGACCAGCGCGTCAGTCCCCATGCCTTTTTGTCCGGCGATAAAACCAAATATCAATAATTGTTGGGTTTTTAACCAATTAAAAGTTTCCTGCCGGAGAGTTTCAAATTCGGTACCAAAACGAGACATGAACGTGGGCTTATCGGTGGGATTTTGGTCACCGATAACCATACATTCTGGATCACGCCGCCGCATATACGCTTCAAGGTAATTGGCCGCCACGCCGTTGCGCACCCGGCTGACTGTGGCTTCAGTAACCCAGCCTTTGCCTTTTACTTCATAGGCGACTTCGTAGTAACTGCTACCCGGCCCGCCGCATGACAGGTCGATCAGTTGCGGAATAGTACTGGCAGCGATCACGCCTGGCGCGGCGTTTAAAATCTCAATCGCTTCTGGTGGAGGGTTATATTTACGGAACTCCATTGTGTAGAATCTCCTCTGGTTCACACCGGCAGTTAAATTAATGCATTATAGTACGTATCAGTTTTTTTTAGAAAATTTTAATCAAAATTTGGACTATGCAACCCGGGCTTCTGAGTTTCGTATGTTGTTTAAAAATAAGATAAAGGAGTCCATAATGGGATTAATAAAATTCGTGTTCGACTTAATAGGCGGTCTTATTGGCCTTGTATTCGGTATTATAGCGGGGGTGATCGGCCTTGTAGTGGGCGTCCTTGGATGCGTGGGAGGTCTGCTTGTGATCCTGGTTTTGATCATTTTGCTTCCCCTCGGAATTCTTGCCCTGATATTCTAATGAGAGCGGCATAAGAAGAAAGGGACTATGGGAATTTTCTACCTGCAGTCCCTTTTCTGTTCTATATCTGATTTAAATAAGATGGTGGTTTGTTCTCTAAAGTTCTGTTATAAAATTTTTATTTTTCCTGATAAGAATGTAATAAATTGCTATTGCAAAATTGATAAAGTCTGGTAAGATTCAAGTGCAAGCGGTCGGGTGCCCCCCTCACCCGGTCGCTTGCACTTTTTAATCACAGGTTGACCGGTAACCGTCCAATTCACGGTGTTTTAACAGCGGTGTTAGTCCGAGTTCTCGTGCCAGATCGCAATAGGGAGATAGAGAAGTTATCCGGTCTGTGTATTCCACCGCGAAAACACTTTTATTCTGCTGAATGAAGAGTTTTGCGCTTTCACACCATCCTTCCACCAGACAATCCTCGGTTATGGCAAAGTCGAATTCATGTGCCAGTTCATCCATTTGATCGGGATCATTCTTCAACCCAATGGATAACCCGCGTGAATGTGCCTGACCGGCAAGCCATATATTAAACCCTGCCTGATCAGACGCGCTGATGTCAAACCCGGTGTTGTTTTGAAATCCGTCAAGATTGTCAGGTTCCACTCCATCAAAACCTTTCTCTTTGCACAGGTCCAATCGGGCGGATAGTATGGGTGCCAATTTATCCCGTTGACGGATATCCAGCCACTTTTCACCCGGCCACCCGGAATAATCACGGCCGATAACATCCCTTGGATAGGCATCCGCGTCAGGGCGCCAATCTTCCCATGCGCCCGCATTGAGATAACAAATGGCATGCGCGCCGGATTTGTGGATCGTTCTTATTAATTCTTTATCGGTGTCGAACAGGTCCAGATCATACACATCAATATCACTACTTACTACAACAGGAAGCCCGGTAAACTGTATCTGCAGATGGTCATGAAAACCAGGTTTCCAGAAATCAAGATCCGCCATCCCGGTCATGGTTGGAACGGTCTGGCGGATCGAAATGTTTGGATTTATTGGTGTGAAAGCAGGAGCAATCCGGCAGGCAGCGGTGATCAGTCCGGCCGAAAGGAAAGCGAGGGTGAAGCGCGATCTAAGGCCGGGCGTGGTAGTCACCCTCGATGACCCATTTGTAGGTTGTCAATTCACGCAATGCCATCGGGCCGCGCGCGTGTAACCGTTGGGTTGATATAGCCACTTCCGCGCCCAGTCCCAGTTGAGACCCATCGGTAAACCGTGTACTGGCGTTGACATATACCGCGGCCGAGTCAACCAGCGAGACAAAAATTCTGGCGTTATTTGCATCTTCCGTGAGAATTCCATCCGAATGGGCCGTGGAATGCACCGCGATATGGTCAATGGCTTCGTTCAAATTGTCAACCACTTTTATGCCAAGAATAAGTGACAGCCATTCGGTATCAAAATCATTTTCTCCGGCTGGTTCCACTGACACTGGCAATGGTGAAGGCAGGCAGGCTGCCGCTTTCGGGTCCACTCTGAAGGTGACACCGTCTTTAGTCAGCAATTCCACCAGGTTCGGGATGAATTCTTTGGCGATAGATGAATGTACCAGAACTGTATCCAACGCGTTGCAGACACTGGGTCGTTGTATTTTGGCATTGCGGATGACTGGCAATGCTTTTTCCAGGTTCGCACTGGCATCCACAAAAAGGTGACAGATCCCAATACCACCGGTTATCACAGGTATCAGGCTGTTTTCACGGCAATAGGTATGCAACGCGGACCCGCCGCGTGGAATGACCATGTCGATGTGATCATGCAATTTTAGTAATTCAAATACCAATTCGCGGCTGGGACTGTCTACAAATTGCACGGCACCTTCCGGCAATCCGGCAGCGGCTAATCCATTATGGATCACGTCCACGAGCGCGCGATTAGAGTTTAAGGTTTCGCTGCTTCCACGTAAGATGACGGCATTACCGGATTTCAAAGCCAATCCGGCCGCGTCTATGGTTACATTGGGGCGGGCTTCATAAATCACGGCCAGAACACCAAGTGGAACACGTTGTTTCCGAACCTTCAATCCATTTGACATCACCTGGCTGTCAAATATCTCGCCTACCGGGTCTGGCAGGCTTGCTACGCGGCGGAGATCCGTTGTGATCCAACCCAACCGCTCTTCTGTCAGCAGCAGGCGGTCAATGAAAGCGGATGAAAGTCCATTTTTTGTACCTTCAGCAACATCAAGCTGGTTGGCTGCCAGAATGGTCGCTGATCTTTTTTCTATCTCAGAGGCAATCGTCATCAATGCTTTTTCTCTGGAGGCCGAATCGGTTGTGGCGAGAATTCGGAAGGCGGATCTTGCCGCTTTTGCCAGAGCGAGAGGGGAAGTTGGATTCATGTTAATTGCCTTTCTGTTTTCTTAAAGCCGGTTTCAACAGCAACATGTTGTTGTGGTGTACAGCTTCATCTCCTTCGGTGAACCCGAGAATTTCCTCAATTTCATCAGAACGGCGCCCGAGTATTTTAGCCAGATCGACAGAGTCATAATTGGTCATTCCAACAGCAACATCGGCCCCATTTTGATCCAGAACGCGTACTGTCGCGCCGCGGAAAAAAGTCCCATTAACTTCCCGGATACCCACGGGAAGGAGGCTGCCACCTTTGCGCAGTGCCATGACGGCTCCATCATCGATGATCAACATACCACCGGAACGTTTTCCCGCTAACAGGAAACGTTTGCGGCTTTCGAGTTTGGACACCAGCGGAGGGAAAAGCGTTCCCATTTCCAGCCCGGAGGCGGCCTTAATAATCACATCGGGTTCTGAGCCTGATGTGATCATTACTTTGACGCCTGCCCGGCGGGCCAGGTCCGCCGCGCGGAGCTTGGTGACCATACCGCCGGTTCCCAATCCAGAATTTGATCCACCGGCAGCCGCCCAGTATTCCTGTGGAATCTCAGGTTGGTCAATTTTCCGAATCAATTGGGCTGTCTCATCTTTGCGGGGATCGCCTGTATACAACCCGGCTTGATCTGTTAAAAGAAGAAGCAGGTCTGCTTCCACCAGGCTCGCGACCAGAGCACTGAGATTGTCATTATCGCCAAAGCGGATCTCTTCCGTGGCTACGGTATCATTTTCGTTGATGATCGGAACAATACCACCTTCCAAAAGTCCCTCAAATGTGCCCCGAGCGTTTAGATACCGGTTCCGGTCGGTAAGATCTTCGCGGGTCAACAATACTTGCGCGCTGAGTTGACCGAACATGCGAAAGAACTGATCGTAAAAAGAGATCAGACGCGGTTGTCCTATGGCTGCCAGCATCTGCTTTCCCGGAGTAAAACGCGGCGCTTCTGCCATACTCATGGCTTCACGCCCGGCGGCTATGGCGCCTGATGTGACCAGTGCCACCTGCGCGCCTTTTTCTTTTATTTCGAGGATCTGGCGGGTGATATCGAAAATACGCGGAATCGAAAGTCTGGATGTTCCGGAGGTTAACGTTGAACTGCCAACTTTGATGATGATTCGATGATATTCCATATTCCCTTACATTTCCACTTCAATGGTGTCAGGTTTTCCTGAAACCCTTTCCTCCAGCATGGCGGTCGTCAACGATTTGGGACGTTCAATCGGTTTGTTAAGGGCGCGAGCCCACACGGCATGTGCTGATATACCCAGAACGCGGGAGACACCAAACAGTACGGTATAAAAATCAAATTCACGAACACCATAATGGTACTGCAAAGTTCCATTAATCGCATCCACATTCGGATAAGGATTCTTGATTTTCGCGTTTTCTTTTAATACGCCGGGCAAAACATCATAAATTCGGCTGACAAGCCGGAACAATTCGTCATCCGGTAAATATTTCTTAGCAAATTCATACTGCGCGGTAAACCGGGGATCTGTGGTACGCAAGACAGCATGTCCGTAACCGGGAATCACCCGACCGGAATTTAACTCCGCGCGCGCGAAATCTATCACTTCCTCTTCAGAAGGGAAGGATTCAAAGTTATTGTAAACTTTCAACAACCAGCGAAGGCATTCCTGATTTGCCAGACCATGTAGAGGACCGGCCAGTCCGTTCATTGCGGCGGCGGATGTTAAATAAATATCAGACAGGGCAGAATTTACCAGGTGGGCGGTATGGGCTGATACATTACCACCTTCGTGATCGGAATGTAACAAAAAGAATAACCGGCAGAGCTCTTCATACTCATGGCTGTTCGGGTTTTCGATCATCCAGGCAAAGTTACCACTCCAATCCAGGTTCGGATTTGGTTCGATCACCGATCCGTTACGATATTTCCAGTTGTAGATCATCGCCGCCAGCGCGGGTAATTTGGCTGTCAACTGGATGGAATCGTCCAGAGTAGGAATCCAATAATCCGACTTGGGTAAACCTTCCATATACCGGCGGGTAAACACTGAATCAACCTGGCATGCCATAATTGCCTGTGAGAATAGTGTCATCGGGTGAGTGTTCCGAGGCATCGCATGCATCATCTTGATCACATGATCCGGGATGGCCGCGTATTTCTTCCATTCATTTTCCACTTCCATCGCTTCTTCAAATGTGGGAAGAGAATCTGTCATCAATAAGAAATAAAGACCGCCCGCGAGTGGGAACTGACAGCCTGGAAGCCGGGGAAGTTTTTCGAGTAATTCCGGGATTGTATACCCCCGCAGGCGGATACCTTCGTATGGATCAACGTACGAAATATCCGTCACCTGTATCTGTACACCCCGGATACCCTGATAAATCTGACTGACAGTGACATCGCACACTTTGAAATCACCGTTTTCTTTTACCAGACGGTTTACGCGATCGCGCCAAGAGGGCAGAATATCGGCAATGCGGTCATGCAGAATCATGTTTTACTCCATAAACTTTGGGGGGAAGGGTCCGCGGTATCCCATATCTCGAGAGATTTCGACGGCGGCGTGAATTAATGGCGGGGTGAATAGCTCGATCACCCTCGGTGTGAAACGTTGAGTTGGCCCAGAAATACTGATGGCACCTACAGGATCATTGAATTGATCAAAAATTGGTGCCGCAATTCCGCTGGCATCGGAGATCCACTCTCCATGGCTAACAGATACACCGCGTCGGCGTATATCTGTTAATTCATTTAATAATTTCGCCCTGTCCGTAATGGTATTCGGTGTTAGCGCCTCCATTTTTAATGAAGAGAGAATTTCTCTCAGCCGGTCTTCTGGCAGGAAAGCCAGCAATACCTTGCCGGCAGAACCGGCATACAAAGGCAGGCGGCGCCCAATGCGCGCCACAATTCGCACGGTTTGCGCGCTTTCCAATCGTTCTACACAAATCCGGTCATTGCCCTGCAAAATATACAGGCTGATCGTTTCATTTGTTGAAACATATAGCTCTTCAAGAAAGGGCAACGCGCGTTTACGGAGATCTAATGTAGCGGTATAAACACCGGACCAGGTTAAAACACGAGGTCCCAGACTATATGCTTTGCTCTCAGGATTTTGACTGAGTATCCCCAGGTTGCGCAACGAAGCCATCAACCGCCCCGCGGCGCTGCTTGATAGCCCAACCAGACGGGCTGCCTCACGAACGCCTATCTCTGGACGATCTTGATTGAAACAATCCAGAATGGCTACGGCTCTGTTGAGAATAGGGGATATCTCATTTTCCATTGTTTTGTCTCGTTATACGGGACGCCGTCCCGTAATCTGATATTATTATAGATGGTTCTTTTTATCACCGTCAAGGGTAATCTTCGGGTGGTTTTCCCCTTAATAAGAAAGGATAACGCAATGAGTAAATCCGATACCACTGGTAATGAGCAGCGGATATTATGTGAAAACGGCCGGTTGAACGTTCCGAATACTCCTACCATACCGTATATTGAAGGAGATGGTATTGGGCCTGATATCTGGCGTGCGGCAAAAGCAGTTCTTAATGCCGCTGTTGAGAAAGCGTACAACGGAAGCCGTGCGATTATCTGGAAAGAGGTCCTGGCCGGTGAAAAAGCCGTAAACCAACTGGGTAACGGACTTCCAGAAGAGACTTTGCAGGCTTTCCGGCATTATCTGGTTGGCATGAAGGGCCCTATGGGGACACCTGTTGGTGGAGGTGCCCGCTCACTTAATGTGGCGCTGCGTAAAGAATTGGATCTGTATGTTTGTCAGAGACCGGTCCGCTGGTTCAAAGGGCTTCCTGCGCCCGTGGTGCACCCGGAACATGTCAATATGGTTATTTTTCGTGAGAATACGGAAGATGTATACGCGGGGATTGAATTCGAGTTGGGTTCTGAAGACAACACAAAATTTGCCGCGTTATTACAGGAGAATTTCCCGTCACAGTATGCAAAAGTCCGCTTTCCAAAAACCTCTGCGTTTGGAATTAAACCGGTTTCTTCAGAAGGTAGCCGTAGACTGGTAAGTTCCGCCATTCGTTACGCGTTGACCAATGGCCGCAAGTCAGTCACTTTGATGCATAAGGGAAATATTATGAAATTCACAGAAGGCGGCTTCCGCAAATGGGGCTATGCCGCCGCGGAAGAAGATTTTGGCGACAGAGTATTCACTCAACTTCAATGGGAACGGATCAAGGCGGATCAGGGTGAAGACGCGGCTAATACAGTGCGCGAAACTGCCCTTGCAGAGGGAAAAGTATATATTAAGGACATGATCGCTGATGCCGTGTTTGAAGCTGTGTTGACCCGTCCACAGGAATTCGATGTGATCGCTTCACCGAACCTTAATGGTGACTACCTTTCTGACGCGCTGGCCGCGCAGGTGGGTGGTATTGGAATTGCTCCGGGTGCAAACATTAACGATGTAACAGGCGCGGCAGTCTTTGAAGCTACTCATGGCACGGCGCCGTTGTTTGCGAATACCAATAAAGCCAATCCTTCATCATTGATCCTTTCAGGAGAAATGATGCTGCGATATATAGGATGGCAAGAAGCGGCTGACCTTGTTATCCGCGGATTAGAAGGCGCGCTGGCGGCTCGAACCGTCACATTTGATATTCACCGTTTGATCCCCGATGCTACCCTGGTTTCTACTGATGGCTTTGGCGAATCCATGATCAAAGCGATGTAACCAAAAACAAGGATTAAGAATGACCAAATCTCCCTTTAATGTGAACACATTTCATGCCAACAACCGGACATATGGATATTATTCCATTACAGAGGCCGGAAAGGAATTTAAAAGAGATGTAACCCGGCTGCCCTATTGCATCCGCATTTTACTGGAATCAGCCATGCGCCGTTGTGACGGCCTGTCAATCACCCGCGATGATGTGGCCCGGCTGGTTCGCTGGACTCCTTCGGCTGACGAACGGCATCCCCTGGCATTCTTTCCGGCGCGGGTGGTATTGCAGGATTTCACCGGTGTTCCGGTGATGGTAGACCTGGCCGCGATGCGCGCCGAAATGGAACGCCAGGGTGGAGACCCGGCACGCATTAATCCGGCTATTCCGGTTGATCTGGTTATTGACCACTCCATTCAGATGGATTTCACGGCTTCAGCCGACGCTCTGGCGAAAAATGTCAAAGTTGAATTTGAACGTAACCGCGAACGTTACCATTTTCTACGGTGGGCGCAGCAAGCCTTCACCAATTTGCGCATTGTTCCACCTTCCCGGGGCATTATTCATCAGGTCAACCTGGAACGTCTGTCACCTTTAGTCCAGGTCACAAATGACGAGCTTCCCGTTGTTTTTCCCGATTCGGTTTTTGGAACCGATTCGCACACCCCGATGATCAATGGACTTGGCGTACTGGGGTGGGGTGTGGGCGGTATCGAAGCCATCGCTGCCATGCTGGATCAACCTGTGGAACTGGTCACCCCGGATGTGGTTGGGATCCGGTTGACAGGTAAATTGCGCGACGGAGTGATGCCAACTGATCTGGTTTTATATTTGACCCAATTACTGCGCAAAACTGGTGTAGTGAATCAATTCCTTGAGTATTTTGGTCCCGGTTTGGATGGGTTAAGCCTGGCTGATCGGGCAATGATTGCCAACATGACACCGGAAAATGGCGCGACCGTATCCTATTTCCCGGTCGATAATTTGACGCTGGAATACCTTCGTCTTACAGGACGATCAGAAGAACAGATCAATCTGATCAGGGCGTATTTTGACGCGCAGGGTTTGTTCCGCACGGCAGAAAGCCCAGATCCTGAATACTCTTCAATACTTGAATTTGACCTCGATTCTGTCGAACCGTCTGTGGCCGGCCCCAAACGTCCACAGGACCGCATTTCATTGAGCAAAGTTAAATCGGAATTTATGGCAGCTTTGGTCAAACCTAAAGTAGAACGCGGTTATCAACTGCCAGAAGAGAAACTTACGAATTCCGTTCCGATAAAACTGGCAAATGGTTCTGACGCGGTATTGCGTCATGGCACTGTGGTTCTGGCATCCATCACATCTTGCACAAACACGTCCAACCCGACTGTTATGCTGGCAGCTGGCTTGCTGGCTAAGAAAGCCGTTGAAGCCGGGTTAGACGTTCCCGGTTATGTAAAAACCAGCCTTGCACCCGGTTCCCGGGTGGTGGCGGATTATCTGCGTTCATCCGGTTTGCAACCCTATCTGGACAAACTCGGGTTTCATGTAGCCGGTTTTGGCTGTGCCACCTGCATTGGCAATTCTGGACCACTGGCTGTGGAAGTAGTCGATGCCATAAAACAAGGAGAGCTTGTGGCGGCCGCCGTTCTCTCAGGTAATCGAAATTTTGAAGGGAGGGTTTCACCTCATACGCTGGCGAACTTCCTTGCGTCACCCCCGATGGTTGTCGCCTACGCGTTAGCCGGGCGGGTAGATATCGATTTTGATTCTGAGCCCATTGGACAAAATAAAGACGGTAAACCGGTATTTTTGAAAGATATCTGGCCAGCCCGTGCAGAAATAGACGCGGTTGCTGCGTCTTCTATCTCGGCAGATCTCTTTAATACGGCGTATGCAGATATCTTTACCGGTGATCTTGCCTGGAATTCTATGGATAGCCGTTCCGGATCAAGTTATAAATGGGATCCTGCTTCAAGTTATATTCAGGAACCTCCTTACTTTAGCCTTTCTGGAAAAACCGAAGAGTTCCCATTCGCTCTAAAAAATGCCCGAATTCTGGCAATGTTCGGAGATTCTGTCACAACTGACCATATTTCACCGGCTGGAAATATCGCCGTTGATTCACCTGCCGGCCAGTTCTTAAAGAATGCAGGGGTATCTCCGGCTGATTTCAATTCTTATGGATCACGTCGCGGAAATGACCGGGTAATGGTACGCGGCACGTTTGCCAATGTGCGCCTCCGCAATTTAATAGCCGGCGGCAAAGAAGGTGGGTATACAACTATCCAGCCAGATGGTCAGTTAGCGACCATCTATGATGCTTCCATTTGGTACGCGAAACAAAACATCCCGCTGGTTATTCTGGCAGGCAAAGAGTATGGAACCGGTTCAAGCCGTGACTGGGCCGCCAAGGGTCCGATGCTGTTGGGTGTAAAAGCGGTAATCGCCGAATCGTTTGAACGTATTCATCGGTCTAATCTGGCTGGTATGGGAATCTTGCCATTGCAATTTCAAGTAGGTGACAATGCCGCCAGTCTGGGGTTGGATGGCACAGAGACTATCGACGTGCGCTTCAATGGAAACTCATTGAAACCTGGCTGTCTGGTGACTGTTGATGTGTACCGGAAAACAGGAGAAAAATTTTCTTTTACAGCCACTTGCCGGTTGGATACACCTTTGGAAGTTCAATACTACCGTCAGGGTGGTTTGCTTTCGGCTGTATTAGATACAGTAAAGAATGGAAAATAGCTGATCAAAACACAATCACAATGTTAGAATAACAAAAATTAAACATTGATCCCCATAGTTGGTACTGTGTCTCGATCATTTAAGTCACTTCAGGTTATCCTATTAATTCTCGCCGCGATGCAGAGTAGTGGATGCTCATCCACCACTGCGATCGCGGCGAGCGTTTCGTTAACTGAAACACCGGTTGGGGTAACTCCAACCCTTACACAAACCCCAACACTGGAACCAATATTTACATCTACACCAACATCAACAGTAAAAGTCACCCCGACCTCAGAACTTCCAGTTTTGTCATCGAAAATGATAATTCCATCTACACCTGTAGCTCTTGAAGGCGCCACACCAGTCCCGACGGATGTTAACGGATTACCGGCGACTCATTATATTTATGGACTCTGGGGGCATAAGCAATACTTCAAATTAGGTTGTGAAGCCGCCGCGACGATCGCATGGGCGAATTATTTTGGTGTATCTATTAATGAATTTGAATTTCAACATAAACTACCCCTGTCTGATAACCCGGAAGAAGGGTTTGTGGGCAGTGTTAACAGCAAATGGGGACAGACACCTCCCTTTGCGTATGGAGTGCACGCAAAGCCAGTGGCACAATTGTTGCAAGAATATGGAGTAGACGCAACAGCCGTTAAGAACTATCCACTGGAAAAATTAAAACAGCAGATTGCCGCAAATCGCCCTGTTGTTGTCTGGGTAATTGGCAACATGGTGGGCGGAATTCCGGCGGAATATACAGCAAAAGACGGGCAGAAAGTCATTGTGGCGGCATACGAACATGCTGTGGTGATTACAGGCTACAATGAAAAGAATATTCGTTATTTAAACAACGATAAATTCTATGATGTGCCAACAGATGTTTTTCTCAACTCGTGGAAGGTTCTTGGGAATATGGCTCTGATTGCCGGAAAATGACATATGGAGCAAAAAATGATTGATATCTATGTGGGGCGCCAACCGATCTACACACCGTCTATGGAAGTTTTCGGGTATGAATTGCTCTACAGGGCAAAAGAAAATACAAGCGCCTTGCATGAAGATGGTGAAAAAGCCTCTTCTCAAGTCATCTTTAATACATTTATTGAGCTTGGTATTGACAAGATTGTTGAAGATAAGCTCGCCTTCTTGCAGGTAGATAGAGTCTATCTGACCGGGAAAGTACTCCTTCCATTTCCCAAAGAACAGGTGGTCATGTGCATCCCACCATGGCTAGACGTGGATAATGAATTACTGAATTCCCTTGAGCTCCTGCACAATCAGGGTTACTGGCTTGCGCTTGAAGATCATCCAGATCTGGTTTTAACCGAGGCTGTCACCCGATATATCAACATCCTTAAATTGAATATCCATAAATCGCCGTTGAAATCTCTTCGTGAAAGGGTTATTGATTTTCGGCGATTTCCAAATAAGATCCTGGCTGACCATGTTCAAACACAGGAAGAGTACGATATCTGCCAGGAATTTGGGTTTGATTTTTATCAGGGGAATTTTCTATCACAACCCAAATTGATTCATGGGCGTCGTTTGCCCGCGCGTCGTTTTTCTCTGCTCAAACTGCTGACATGCCTGTATGATCCCGATGTGGATATGCGTGAGCTGGAAGATTTGATCCGGCAGGATGTTGCGCTTAGTTACCGCCTCCTGCGGATGGTCAACTCCGCGTATTACGCGCTGGATACAAAAGTCGAATCCATCCGTCACGCGCTGGTGATACTGGGTTTAAAACAAATTAGAGCCTGGTTGACCATACTGGCCATGTCTGAAGTCAACGACCGGTCAAATACGCTCATGACAACGGCGATGATCCGGGGAAAAATGTGTGAATTATTGGCTCAATCCACCGGTTTTAAGCAAGAAGACCGTTTCTTTACTGTCGGTTTGCTATCTATTCTGGATGCCATCATGGACCTACCAATGTCGGAAATACTTCAGAGCTTGCCCCTTACGGATGATATAAATCAGGCGTTGTTAAACCATAAAGGGCCGATGGGCGAGTTGCTTGGATATGTTATTGATTATGAGAACGGCGATTGGAATGCTGTTGAATCATCCGGGGTTTCGTCGATCTTGTTGCGAGATTCGTATCTGGCGGCAATCGCTTGGGCTGCTGAAATAAGCCGCCGTATTCAGATCTAACCCATTCGCCCTTTTTCTTTTTCCAGTTGCTCTATTAACCGGGTGATTGTCACCGGACGGCTAAAATAATATCCCTGCAGCTTGTCACAATTATTTAAATTTAACAGATCAGCTTGTTCAATGGTTTCTACCCCTTCGGCAACGACCTTTAAATTGAGGTTGTGCCCGATAAGGATAATACCCTGAACCAGAGAGAGATTCTGGGGGTTTGATGTCACTTCGAGAATGAAAGATTTATCAATCTTTAATGTATCGATTGGTAACACCATGAGAGAGTTCAGAGAAGAATAACCAGTGCCGAAATCATCAATGGAAATTCCCACCCCAAGCAGGCGTAATTCCTGAAGGATTGCCCGGGTGTTTTTGATGTTTTTCATCAATAACGATTCTGTGATTTCAAGTGTGAGGCTGGAAGGCGGAAGTCCGGTTTTTTCCAAAGCTGTTTTTACCGTGTCAACCAGACTGTTGCGTTCAAGTTGACGGCCTGATATATTGACGGAAACGTTAAGATCGGTCCATCCAGCGTTATGCAGGGCTTTGATCTGTTCGCAGGCTGTGAAGATCACCCAATCACCTATGGGAATAATAAGCCCGGTTGATTCGGCCAACGGAATAAAAACATCCGGGAATACACGTCCCAGATCTGGATTTTCCCACCGCAAAAGAGCTTCCACGGAGCAAATCTTACCTGTGGAGGCTTCGACGATCGGTTGATACTCCAGCCGCAATTCGTTTCGTTCAACGGCATGACGTAGATATGCTTCCATGTCCAGCTGTTTTTGAGCGCGTTCATTCATTTCTTGCGAGAAGAATTGGAAATTATTCTTTCCCAATTCTTTCGCGCGGTACATGGCCATGTCTGAATTTTTCATCAATGTCGTAACATCTTCCCCATCATTCGGGTAAAGACTGATACCAATGGAGCAGGTGACATAGAACTCGTGGTTATCAATGCGGAATGGATAGTTGAATAATCCCAGGATTTTCTGCGCGAAGGTAGATGCCCCAATGATGGAATCGACAGACGTACCTTCCAGCAGCACAGTGAACTCATCTCCACCCATACGGGCAATCGTATCGTTTCGGCGAGCGATGGACGTCAACCGTTCACTTACCTGTTTAAGCAGAATGTCACCTTTTTCATGCCCATAGGTATCATTGATCGCTTTGAAACGGTCAAGATCCAGGTAAATTACAACAACCTGTTGGTTATTGCGGCGGGCAAGTTCCAACGCGTGAGACAACCGACTGAGGAAATGACTCCGGTTGGGTAGGCTGGTGAGAGGGTCTTGAAGGGCGATCTGCCTGAGATTGGTTTCAATGAATTTTATTTCCGAAATATCACGAAGGTAGAAAATATAATTTGTAACCTGCCCGGAGCTGTCTTTGGATGGCTGGATGGAAACCCAGGAGGGGAACACCTCACCCGTCTTTCTGACGTTATTCATTTCACCCTGCCAGATTCCATAATCTTTCACCTGGCGGGTAATTGTTTCAAAGAATTCGTCTGTATGATGGTTCGAGCGAAAAAAATTGATGGGTTTTCCAATGACTTCTGCCAGATGATATCCGGTGATGTTAGAGAATGCTTTATTAACCGATACGATCTGGCCTTTTTTGTCAGTGAGTAATATACCCTCTGTTGCATTTTGAATGATAGATGTGGAAAGATCAAGATTTTCAATTAATTGGTTCAGGCGTGATTGCTCATGCCCAAAAGCCTCAACTTCTTCCACCGTTCCATTAGAAGAAAGACGGGCTTTAAGAATCCATTGAATATGAAGAGCCTTATCATCCGGTCCTATTAGAACTGTCTGGACAACACCCCGTACATTATTATGGCGAAGCTCCTGCATCTGTATCTCAAATCGGATCCAATCCTGAGCTGAGAAGAGTTCGTAGATCTTATGGTTGCTAACGTTAAAGCCCGCCCTTGAAAGGTATGAAAGGAAAGATGCATTAACCTCGATGATGGTTCCATCAGGTTTAAGACGGCAATAGAATTCGAGATCGTTATTATTGGTGCTTTTTTGATCGACCACCGGCCTCAATGTTGACATGGTTACTTTTTGGCCATCCCAAATTATTTCTGTGGTTCTGGCTTCAACCATTGACGATATATTGTGGGTCGGCTGCGGATTAAATATGATACATCTCCCGGGGTCGGGAACGAAACCGCAATTTGAACCGATAATATTCGAAGGAGTCTGATTATAAAGAGCGATAGCGGCAGGATTGGCAAATATAATTCGCTGGAAATTATCAATAACGATAATTCCGTCTAACGATTGGTCAACCAGCGTCTGGAAAAAAACCGGATCAATAACCCGCAATTTTTCAGTGTCACCTGAAAATGCCTGTTGATCTACCCGGTTGGTCAATGACTTCTTGATAATGAACTCCTCAGTCTACAATGAAATCTCTCTGAATGGAAGAATTCCAGATTCAGCTTGATGAAAGCTAGCAACAACGGAAATTTGAGGGAGGGGTTTGGTAATTCTTAATAGTGTGTGTCTTACATAGTTGTAGCCACCATCAATCATTAACCGGAAAGCCTGATTGCAAAATCTATACCAACCCATAAATTTCCGCGACCTGGAATTTAAGTGTACGGCATTACTTAACCAGATTCAATCTCCCTCTCTGTATTCCACCCAAAAAACGCATTTCGGAATACCGGTCGAATCAAGCAGTTACTACCCCATAAATATTATCGGATAAAACGATAATTAATTCAGAAAAGTTATTTTTTTTATGGAATTTTTATCCACACGGTCACTTTATATGGGTATATTTTGAAAAACTTTTGAATATCTTGACAAAACCTCGAAAAATCTGTTCACTTGATTGGATTATTGTATAATAAGGTTATTCTGGGTCGGCAAATTTTTGTTTAACAGGTTTAATAGCTTTCGCTTTCAACCTGGATGAAATAATCCGGGATGAGTTACAAATCACACCTTTAAAGTTTATTCAGGAACATTGGTTAGACAATTGTTATATTTGCGTGAGTGTCCATGCTGATATTGCACGGCCATTGGCAATCGCCCCGCCGGAGTACTGACCCCGGAGGGATGATTTTTTGGGCTGAAAATTCCCGTATGCTGGCAGATGCCTCGGGGCATCCGCCGGTTATCCATAAGGGAATCCCGTCTGCGCATCCATTTGCTATGCCCTCGCGACGGTTGCGTGAAGAAATAGCCGCTGGAACGCCGTTGTGGGATTCTGAGCCGCAGTCTGCCTGCCTGGCTTTGCCTACCTGCGGTTCGATGCCCATACCTTCATCAAGATTGCTAATTGAAGATGAAAGTATACAAGAAACCAGAGAAGCAACCATTGAACATTGGTTAATATCAGGTTTATGGTTGCCAGCGGCAAAAGCGTTTGGTGTGTTGATCAATCTTCCTGAAGACACCCCGACCGGGAGTTTTCGGTTGGGATCTGACCTCAAATACTGGCGTATGGTTTCTAACCTGGTGCTTGAAACGCTGGCACTTCAAAAAATTATTCCATCTCTGGAACCGGCTGACATGATGGGGCAGAGCTTTATCGCCCGTTGGAGACCGGTACTGGATGGTGATAATGATGAACGGCGGTTGCGTGTGCTGGCTGATGGTATGCCGTCAATCTGCCGGGCTGAACCATTGGATGCTGAAGCGGTCATCCGTCACAATTATCCATCGGCGCGTAAGGTTTTAGACAGCTTCATGGAATGCATGTGTGATGGCTTGATGCGCGCCTGGACACGATCTAAGGCGCCAAAGGTGATGCCTGGCGAAGATGATCCGGCACTGACCTGGATCTTATCTTTATTTCAAGAAGACGCGGGTGTTAAAGCCAGTTCGGCACAGCTTCAAGCGCTTGAGAGTGGACTCCGCGCATGGAAACGTAGCCTTTCCGCAGCCGGTGATAATACCAGCCGGGTTTGCTTTACTCTGGTCTCACCTGAACAGGAACCAGGCAAACCTGACGCGAAAGTCTGGCGGTTAAATTATGGACTACAAGCCCGCGATGACCAATCAATACAATTGACCGCCAGCCAAATCTGGGAAAATGGAATTTCTTCTATTCCTGAATTTGCCACAAGGTTCCGTCAACCTCAAGAAAAATTGCTAACCGGATTAGGTTACGCCGCGCGTTTATTCCAGCCTATTCTTCCCAGTCTGGAGACCAGCAAACCTGTTGGAGCAGATCTGGATACCATCGAAGCGTACCGGTTCCTGCGCGAAGCAGCACCATTAATGGAAGAAGCGGGCTTCAAAATCACTCCGCCTCCCTGGTGGGACAGTAAAGGCGCCCGCCTGGCCGTACGGTTGCGGTTGGAACCGGAAAATACTGATATCGCGCCCCGAACCACATCAGGCAAGATGGGGCTAGACCAGTTGGTACGCTTTACCTGGGAATTGTCGCTCGGTGGAGAGCGGATCACCCGCGAAGAATTTGAGCGGTTAGCCGCACTCAGGTCACCACTGGTGCAAATTCGTGGTCAATGGGTTCAACTGGAAGCCGAACAACTTGATGCCGCGAACAAATTCTGGAGTAGACAACAACAAACCGGTTCCATGAACCTGGTACAGGCAGCCCTGTATTCGCTGGGTGGTGAAGAAGCATCTGATGGACTGCCTGTAGATGAAGTGATCGTTGACGGTTGGGTGCGTGAATGGCTTCAGCAATTGGAAGATCAGGGCCGGTTAATCTTGCTCGAACAACCGGATGGATTGAAGGGCACTCTTCGTCCGTATCAGAAACTGGGGTATTCATGGCTCACATTCTTCCGTAATTACGGAATGGGAGCCTGCCTGGCGGATGATATGGGGCTGGGTAAAACAATTCAGGCACTATCTGTATTGCTGAAAGAAAAAGAAACCAATGGGTCACTCCCCGGACCGGTATTGCTGATCTGTCCGACGTCGGTTGTCACCAACTGGGAACGTGAGGTGAGAAAATTTGCTCCGACCTTAACAACCTATGTTCACCAGGGCGCCGGTCGGTTGCGAAATTCTGAACTAATTAACCGGATCAAGCAAGTGGATCTGGTATTAAGCAGTTACGCTGTTGTTCGGCAAGATGCGGATTCAATACAATCCATCGCCTGGTGGTCAGTTATTCTGGATGAAGCGCAGAACATCAAAAATCCCGGAGCAAAACAAACACAGGCCATTCGAAAGTTGCAAGCCAGCTACCGTCTTGCGTTGACCGGTACTCCGGTGGAAAACCGGCTAAACGAATTATGGTCAATAATGCAATTCCTCAACCCGGGCTATCTAGGGTCTCAACAGAATTTCAGGCGGTATTATGGTCTTCCTATTGAAAAATTTGGCGATAGAGAAGCCGCCAGCCGTCTGCGGAAACTGGTTTCTCCTTTTATCTTGCGTCGTTTAAAATCAGATCCTGCTGTTATTCAGGATCTACCGCAAAAAATTGAGGTTAAAGATTATGTCAACCTCACCCATGAACAGGCTGACCTGTATAAATCTGTGGTTGACGATGTAATGGGGAGAGTTCAGGCATCCACAGGGATCGAGCGCCGTGGACAGATCTTAAGTCTGTTAACCCAGCTTAAGCAGATTTGCAATCACCCGGTTCAATGGGAAAAGAAAGACGCGGAATCCATTCCGGCTGATGATGCGTTCTTGCGGCGCAGCGGCAAGATACAACGTCTAACAGAACTTCTGGAAGAGATCATAAGCGAAGGTGACCGGGTTCTTCTTTTTACCCAGTATGCAGAAATGGGCAAGTTGCTGGCATCCTGGCTGCCCCGGCAAATGGGGGTGGGTGTTCAATTCCTGTATGGACAAACACCACCCGAAGTACGCGCCCAGATGGTCAAACGGTTCCAGGAAGATCCGCACGGGCCGCCTATCTTTATTCTGTCATTAAAAGCTGGTGGTATCGGGCTTAATTTGACCCGCGCGAATCAGGTAATTCATTTTGACCGTTGGTGGAATCCGGCCGTGGAAGACCAGGCAACTGATCGGGCATACCGTATCGGTCAGAATCGAAATGTTCAAGTGCATAAATTGATCACGGTTGGTACGCTGGAAGAGCGAATTGACGATATGATCGAATCCAAAAAAGGATTGGCAGATGCCATTATTGCCAGCGGTGATCAATGGTTGACAGAAATGAGCACTGATGAATTGCGTGATCTGGTGACGTTAAGAGTGTGATGATGATCGAAAATCCATCCAACCCATCCAATCCTTCTGATCCTAACGCACCTCGCAGGCCGCGTAGGCCTTATGTGCGCCGCGAGAAGAATCAGAGCACAACGCAGTCAAATGCTCAAAATACTTCACCTGACCCCAGCCGGCCGTCACAACCTACCCGCAACAGGCAAAATAACCGGCAGAATAACGCCGGTCAGACCGGAGTCAATCGGCATCGGATGCCGGATAAAGGGCAAAAACGGACTCCAAATACGCGGGACCACACACCTTATTCTAATGCCCATCGCAAACCGATTGACCGGCGTCAAAACGGCAATCAAAAAACGGAAGAACAAAACAATCATGTCCCATCCATTCCACTGAAGGCTGTTGGTGGCATAAAAGCCCTCGCGGAGAACGGCCAGTTCGGCCGAAACTGGTGGGCTCGGCGCTGGATCCACGCGATGGAAAAGTTGATGGATGGACGCCGTCTCTCTCGCGGGCAGGATTACGCGAGCCAGGGACAGGTGCTTTCCATGGGAGAGATAAAGAATGGCGTGGCTGCTACGGTACAGGGTTCACGCGTTAAGCCCTACCGGGTGACCATTCAGGTGATGCCATTAAAGGCAGAAGAATGGGAAAAAGCGCTCGATGTTCTGGCCAGTCAGGCGATATATGCCGCGAAACTTCTGGCCGGAGAAATGCCGGAAAACATAGAAGACGCGTTCCAGAGTGCCGGGTTAAGCCTGTTCCCTGAGCGGCCGGGAGATCTGGTTACTCAATGCTCATGTCCCGATTGGGCAAACCCATGCAAGCATGTTGCCGCAGCCCATTACATTCTGGGAGACCGCTTTGACGAAGATCCATTCCTTCTGTTCCGTATGCGCGGTCGTTCAAAAGAACAGGTTTTGGAAGGTTTGCGACTCCACAGGGGTGGTCCTGCTGAAGAAGTCACAAACCCTGTTGTCGAAGAAGAAAATACCGCGCTGTCACCCGATTCTGAACAATTCTGGGAACCGGGAGAGGTGTTGGAATTGTTTTCGGTACAGGTTAATCCACCTAAAGTTCAATTGCCGGTATTACGCCGCCTGGGGCAACCTGAGATAATCCGGAATTTTCTATTGGAAGATGAATTGAAGGGGGCTTATGAAACCGCTTCACAGGCGGCCATCTTCCTGGCATACAGCGATTCCGGAGTTCCCGCCGAAGAACAGACAACGGAAGTTGATGAGGAAAATTAATTTTTCCCTATCTTGACGGAACGCATTAATGGAATAAAATAATGAGCAGGCGCTCAATTAATGAGTGGAGGCTCAAAAATGAATTCATTAACTACATCTCGGATATCTGACCGGGCTCTTGAACGGCGTCAACGGCGGGTGGAAGAACGTAAAAAACAGATTCTCTCTGCCGCTTCTAGCATATTTGGCGAAAAAGGTTATCAACGGGCCACTACCCGCGAAATCGCGGAAAGGGCAAATCTTTCTGAAGGTTTGATCTATTCCTATTTTGAAAGTAAAGATCATCTTCTTCTGGCTATACTTGAAAAACTGGCAGCTTCCGGGATAGATGAGATACTTGCCGATGGTGAAGATATTTCGCTTCGGCATGATGTTCTTAAGAAAACTCTTCAGATTCGGCACGGGTTTCTCGATGAACTAGAACCCATGATGCGGGCTACAATGGGCGAGGCAATTACCAACAGCCATTTTCGTGATCACTACATGGAGATCTTTGTGAGACCCGCGTTGGAATCTATGGAGAAAGAAATCAAAAATTGGGTAGAAAATGGGGAAATCAAAGAAACGGATTCATCAGCCGCTTCCCGGTTTTTGCTGGCCGAATTTATCGGGCTTTTCTTCCTGCGCGCGATAAATGAGCCGTATGTTACCGAAAAATGGCAGAATCCAGAATTTTTGAAACAAATCGCCGATTACTTCGTAGATGGACTTAGGGCTAATGAAGCCTGAAAGCTGGATTACTTGACTATGCTCAGAATAATCATCACCAACTTGCTTCGACGCAAAGGCCGTACTTTATTGACTGTTCTCGGGATCAGTATTGGCACAGCCGCCATTATCGGTTTGGGCACCATGGCAGACGGGTTCCAGGCAGGTTACAACAATATGATGACTGGAAGCAAAGCTGATCTGGTTCTCAGTCAACCAGATTCGTATGATATCAGCTTGAGCACGGTCAAAGAAGAGATCGGAGAAGAGATTGCCGCTCTTCCTGAAGTCTCGAAGATTAGTGGGATGACCGAAGGTATTGTCACAACAGAGGATTCACCGTACTTCTTTGTTTTTGGTTATCCAGAAGACAGTTTTATCCTTGATAAATTTGTGATCAAAGAAGGTATTTCACTGTCTTCACCCAAAGCCAATTCGTCTAAAGGAAAACCTGTATTGCTGGGCGGTCAGGCGGCGGAAGCTATGAAAAAGAAAGTAGGAGATACGCTGCGCCTTACGCAGAATGTTTATCGGATTATTGGGATATATGAAACCGGTGACGCGTTTGAAGATAGCGGTGCCGTCCTTCGATTGGCTGACAGTCAGCAACTTCTGGGTAAACCCCGGCAGGTATCGTTGTTTTATATTCAACTTAAAAGCCCGGATAGAAAAGCAAGCTTCCAACAGAAAATTGAAAAGAGGTACCCCGACCTTTTGCTGGCAGGTACGAAAGAATTCAGCGAAAAACAGGGCATGGTCGATATGATGAAGGGGAGCGTGTGGGCTATTGGCGGTCTGGCGATTCTGATCGGCGGCGTGGGCATGATGAATTCACAGCTCATGGCTGTTTTCGAACGCACCCGAGAGATAGGTGTACTGCGGGCGGTTGGCTGGTCTGGTAGACGAGTTATGTTGATGATTCTCGGGGAATCTATTCTGGTATCGTTGTCCGGCGGAGTGATAGGAAGTGGAATTGGGCTCCTCTTTTTGACGTTATTTTCTAATGTCTTAAGGTCCTGGGGCGGTTCTTTAGGGAATATTCGGCCAGAACTGATTTTACAGGCATTCACAATCGTACTCCTCTTAGGGTTGACAGGTGGTGTTTACCCGGCCTGGAAAGCTTCGCGCCTGCAGCCCGTTGAGGCTCTACGGTATGAAGGTGGTGGAAGTGGTGGTAAAAAACTCCGGTTCCCGATCGGTGGTATGGCAGTTCAAAGTTTATGGCAGCGTTCTACCCGAACCATTCTCACCCTTGGAGCCATCGCGATAACGGTTGGTGCCATACTGGCACTTGAAGCTATTGTTGTTGGAATGGTCAATTCGATCAATGGAACTTTGAATGTCGATTCAGAGATAATGATCCGTCAGGCAGGTATTTCTGATACCGGATATAGCGCTATTGATGAACGTACCGGCGGAAAAATTGCCGCGCTGCCTGAAGTAGATTCAGTCACCGGGCTGGTTTTCACTGCCGTAATGTTGCCGGGTGGAAGTGGTTTTTTCATTATTCAAGGCTATTCCCCGAATAGCCAGGCGATTCGACGTTTCAACATTGTTGAAGGACGTTCTATAGAATCCAACCGTGAAATAATGATTGGCCGAATGGTCTCCGATTCATTGAAAAAAAGTGTCGGTGATTCTATTGAATTGGGCAATTCGCGTCTGAAAGTTGTTGGAATCTATGAATCCAGTGTGGGATGGGAAGAAATGGGTGGTGTGATGACTTTGCGTGATGCTCAGAATTATTCTGGAAAACCTCGCAAAGTCTCGATGTATGCTGTGAAGCTGAAAAACCCCAGTACGGCTGAGAGCGTTGTTGACATTATCAATACCCGGTATCCTGATGTGCATGCCGCGCTTTCGGCTAAATTTGCTGATGAAATGCCGGATATGCAAAATACATCCGCCATGATGAATGGGATATCCTTTATGGCTATACTCCTGGGTGGTCTTGGAGTAATGAATACGATGTTAATGGCAGTAATGGAACGCACTCGCGAGATTGGTGTTCTTCGTTCGATGGGTTGGCGACGCCGGTCTGTTCTTGGCATGATCTTAAATGAATCCATTCTGTTGGGAACCCTGGGAGGCGTAGCTGGAATTATTCTGGGACTTCTTCTGGGGAAGATGTTCATGCTGGATCCATCGTATGGAGCCATGTTACAGCCGGATTACAACGTGATGATGTTTGTTCGGACCATTTTGGTGGCTGTTCTATTGGGTGGTATGGGCGGAATTTATCCGGCCATACGCGCCAGTCAACAGCCGCCGGTCGAAGCACTTCGATATGAATAGATTGGGAGAAGCAGTTATGAAAAACCAGGGAAAATCTTTTATTTTGATAATTATCTTGACCGTTATGTCGCTTGCATTATCTGCCTGTGGCACTTCGGCCTCTGATAGTCAATCACCTACGCCGGCTCCGGCGGATGTTAACGCTCAAAAAACGGTTAGCGCTACCGGTATCGTGGTTCCATCAAGATGGACAATGTTAAGCATTCCGGCTTCTGGAGTGGTTGAATCTGTGATCGGTAAAGAGAATCAGGCATTCAATGCCGGCGATGTTCTACTTCGATTAAAGGGAAAAGCGGCACAGGAAGCGGCTGTTTCCGCGGCTGAAGTTGCCCAGCTTGCCGCCCAGAGAAAACTTGACAATCTTGAGAAAAACCATGTTGTTGTGCGCGCCGCCGCTCAATTGCGTTTGGCAGATGCTGTCAAAGCGTTGGATAAAGCCAAAGAAAAACGCGAAGGTAAAAACTATCAACGTGCCAGTACAGCCTACCTTGACCAGGCAAAAGCTGATCTGATCCTCGCTGAGGATGAGTTTAAAAAAGCGGAAGATCTGTGGGCGTATTATGTAGATAAAGATGAAGATGATGTTAATCGGGCGGGTGTATTGAGCATGTTTGCCGCTGCCCGCCTCGCGCGCGATAAAGCCCGTTGGAATCTAAATTACCTGCAATCACTACCTGATGATATGGAAGTCGCTCAAGCGGAAGGCGCGCTTGTTGTGGCCAAAGCGGAACTTGACGAAGCTCAACGTCAGTGGGATAAAGTCAAAAATGGGCCGGATCCGGACGATCGGAAACAATTGGAAGGCGAGTTGGAAAACGCCACAAAACAACTGGAAGCCGCACGCTCCGCGCTGGCAGACCTTGAATTGAAAGCGCCATTTAACGGCACCACAAGCAAGATCAATGTCCGAGAGGGAGAATGGGTGAACACAGGCCAGAATGCGATGTTATTTGCCGATCTGAATGAACTCCAGGTGGAAACAACTGATCTCAATGAAATTGATGTGGCTCGGATTTCTGAAGGTTCACCGGTGGATATCACTTTTGATGCTCTACCCGGCGTGACGGTCATGGGTACTGTTGAAAAGATCGCAGCCCGTTCATCTGAAGGGTCCGGTGTGAACTATACCGTTACCATCAGTATGGACGAACGTCCGGAAAAACTGCGCTGGGGTATGACAGCCTTTGTAGAGATTCAGGTGCAAGAATGACCTGGACAGTCGAAACCCGCGATCTATGCCGGATTTATGGCAATGGTGATGAAGTTCGGGCACTCGATAACGTCAATCTCTCCATTGAGCCCGGTGAGTTTGTGGCTGTAATGGGCCCCAGCGGCAGTGGCAAAAGTACGCTGTTGAATGTACTGGGCGCTCTCGATCGACCTACTTCAGGGCAGATCCTTATTAATGGAGAAGACCTCTCTAAAGTTAAAGATCTGGATACCTTTCGTGGAAAGATGGTCGGGTTCATTTTCCAACTGCATAACCTGCTTCCTACATTGACATCGGTGGAGAATGTGGAAATTCCCATGATCCACTACAGCTCCCCAAGAGAGCGCAGAGAACGGGCAATGGAGTTATTGGAGCTGGTGGGGATGTCTCATCGTCTGAACCATTTGCCGGGACAATTATCCGGCGGGCAGCGTCAACGCGTGGCTATTGCCCGTGCGCTTGCTAACCGTCCGCCGTTGGTTCTGGCAGATGAACCTACCGGTAATCTAGATTCGGTAAACGGCCGTGATCTGATCAAGCTATTACGTGAACTAAATGAAAGCCAGGGAACCACTTTCATTCTGGTGACGCATGACCATGAAGTGGCGGCACAAACCCGGCGTGTGGTTCGCATGGCTGATGGAAAGATCGTTGCTGATGAAAAGATATCGTCACCGGTACAACAAGATTTGAAGGACCTAAAATATTCTCTGATCGGGCAGGCTGTGGCTGATGGTGACATCAAATCATTGGAAGCGGCTGGATTGGATCCGGTAGAAATAAAAGCTTTGCAGAGAATTTTGAAACGATAATGATTGGTAAAAAAAATCCCCCGAAGGGGATTTTTTTAGCGTTCCATGGAAACAACCTGTGATTCCCAGCGGTGCCAGCCGCCAACTTTATCGGCCAGCAATTTTTTGCCTTCACCCGGTGGGGTTAAGCCCATTAACTCAAGATCGGCATCCATCATGATGCGAACCAATTCGTGGAAATGAATACGCGGTTCCCATTTAAGCAATTTACGTGAGCGAGTGGCGTCAGCCAGAAGGTAGTCCACTTCAGTGGGGCGGAAGTATCGCGGATCAATTTTGACAAAATCATTGTAATCCAGATCAACGTACCCAAAGGCTTCTTCCAGGAATTCGCGCACGGTATGAGCTTCACCGGTGCCAATCACATAGTCGTTCGGGTTTTCCTGTTGCAATATCATCCACATCGCCTGAACGTATTCAGGTGCGTATCCCCAGTCACGGCGGGAATCCAGATTTCCCAGATAAAGGTGTTCCTGTTTGCCGGCTTTAATCGCGGCAACTGCTCGGGTAATCTTGCGGGTGACGAATGTTTCACCTCGGCGAGGGGATTCATGATTAAACAGAATGCCATTGGTGGCAAACATGTTATACCCTTCACGATAATTGCGGGTCACCCAGTAGGCATAGACTTTGGCTGCCGCGTATGGACTGCGGGGTTCAAAGGCTGTATCTTCACTCTGTGGTGGTTTTGCTCCGCCAAACATTTCGCTGGATGAAGCCTGATAGAACCGGGCATTGGTGCCGCTCTTACGAATAGCTTCAAGAATACGAATGGTGCCCAGACCGGTCACATCTCCGGTATATTCCGGCATGTCAAAACTGACGCGAACGTGGCTTTGGGCAGCCAGGTGATAAATCTCTTCGGGCCGGATGTTATAAATCACATCCAGCAGAGTGTCACCGGTGGCTACATCACCATAATGAAGATGCAGGTTGACCTTTTCCCCGTTGTTATGCGGATCATGGTAGATGTGATCAATGCGCCTTGTATTGAACGTGCTCGCCCGGCGAATAATTCCATGGACTTCATACCCCTTGCTCAAGAGCAACTCCGCCAGGTAAGAGCCGTCTTGACCGGTAATACCGGTTATCAAAGCTTTTTTCAAGTCATCCTCCAACCCTGAATGATCAGGGATTAAATTTTAAAATTCCGCAGCCGCCGGATATGTAACCGGGTAAGTATACCCACGCCGGATGAGCGTGTCAACAAATATTGGCTTAAATCTGGATTGCGTAAAAAATTAGATCAGATCTTTTTTCGATTGAATGTAGTCAAGAAAAACCGGAACGATACCAGGATCAAAGTGTTTGCCACTTTGCTCTTTAATATATTCCATTGTTTTTTCCACAGACCAGGCTTTTCGGTATGGCCTATCGCTGGTCAGTGCGTCAAATACATCCACCAGCGCGAAAAGACGGGCAGAAAGCGGGATCACTTCACCCTTTAGTCCATGTGGATACCCTGTACCGTCCCATTTTTCATGATGGAGGTGAGGAATGCTCAACGCTGGTTGTAAGTAGTCGATGGATTTTAACAGTTCATAGGAATAGATCGGATGCTGTTCCATGATCTTTCGTTCTTCCGGAGTTAATAGGCCCGGTTTACGGAGTATCGTATCTGGAACACCTATTTTTCCAATATCATGCAATAACGTGCCGCGATAAATATGTTTTTTTTCTTCTGGAGTAAAACCCATGATATCTGACAGGTCAATCATCATCATCGAAACACGTCTTGAATGATCTTCCGTTTCATAATCTCGCAGGTTCAATGCTCTGGATAGGCTTTCAATGGTTGCATCATAGGCCTGGGTAAGGTGGACATTCGTTAAAGTCAAATCTTCATTTACCCGTAAAAGCTCAGCATTCTTTGATTCCAATCCTTCAAGCAACTGGGCATTTTCAATGGCAAGCGCGGCTTGCCCCGCGAGGGTTTGAAAGAAATCAATCCATTCTTTATCGGGTTCTAAAATCTGTCTCTGATAGAGTTCCAATACCCCTACAATTTTTCCTTTAGCAATCAATGGAACGCCAAAGTACGATTTTATATTTTCTTCTGTTAGAAGTGACCGAAAGGCGTCGTCTATGATTTCATTCTCAAGGTCAGCAAAATGCACCATCTTGCGAGTCTCTGCCGCGATGCCGGCAAAACTGCCGCCAAATTTTACCCGGGCGTTTTTTATGCGTTCTGAGTCGAACCCGATGCTGTCGGCATAATAAAAAGTCATGCTCTCTTCATCCAGAAGCAATATATCAACAGCATCAGCTTGAAGGTGAATGAAGACATTGTTTACTATTTTATTAAGAGTAGTGGAAAGCTCGAAACTGGAGCTGATTTCTTCATCTATTTCGTGAAGAGAGGCAATTCGTTTTAACCTCCGCTGTGATTCTTCTAATAATTGATTACGAAGTATTTCTTCCTTTTTTTTCTCAGTGATGTCTGTCAATGTCCCGAGCATGCGAGTGGGTTGACCCTTTTGATCCCATTCGACAATCTGACCGACGGAAATGAACCATATCCAATCACCGCTAACGGACCGTTGCCTGAACTCTAATTTGTATTCATCAATCTTCCCACGGATGTACTCGTTGAATTTCTTCTCCAGGTTTTCCCGATCATCCGGGTGAGTTCTTGCGAGGACGTCTGATAATTTTTCGGAAAACTCAAGAGGGTCATACCCGAGGAGCATCGGGTATATATCATTGACCACGATATCCTCGGTAATCAAATCAATATCATAGATACCCTGATTTGCCGCGGTAACAGCCAGGCGAAGCCGTTCTTCACTTTTGTGTAATTGGGCTTCAGTTTTCTTTTGTAATTGTAAATATTGACGGAGCAGGAAGTAAATTAATAACGCACTGGCAGCTACATAGGCCCAACCTTTATAATTCTGAAACCGGGTTAACTCTTCTGTGTTGTGAACCAGTGATTCTAATAATTCGTCAGAGAAGAGTATCCATAGCCCCCCAAAAATCAGATAAAGCAATGGTATTCGAATACCTACATCCATGTGCCATTTCTTCAAATCATTACTCCGGAAGTGGTATGAAAGGTCTCAATTAATACAATCATTTTACGGGATACCCTAACGTTTTACAAATTCAACTGTTGTTAAGTTTTACACTGAAGACATACCAGATTTTTAAGCGATAAATTTCAAAGTTATTTCAAGTGATCTCTACGCATTTGGGTTTCTGGTAGAATCACCCGCAGAGGCGATATGATTAACAGGCGATCTTTTTCCATACTGCGCTGGGTAGCCCTGGCGATGATCTTTCTAGCGGTTCTGATTACAGTCTACAACCTGATCGGATACAGCCGAATTCGAGGGAATTTTCCTACAGGAATGAAGATAGCCGGCGTACCGGTTGGCGGACTGGACCGTCAAAAGGCGGCAGAGCGGCTGGTTCAGGCATATGGCGTTTCTGTTGAATTACATTACAACAACGCGATCATCCAGGTCAAACCAGCTGTTCTAGGGTTTGAGTTGGACCTGGAAAACATGCTTTCCGCGGCAGACCTGCAGCGTGTGAACGAACCGTTCTGGTCTGGATTCTGGGGATATTTATGGAACCGTCAACCATCTTCCGCGGATATCCCTTTGAGTTCACGTCTGTCAGAAGATCGTTTGCGCGGGTACTTGAAAGATGAAATAGCCGCGCGGTTTGATTCGCCCCCAACGGCTGCCATACCGGTAGCTGGAAGTACAACATTTACCGGCGGGACACCGGGCTCTACTCTTGATATTGACCGTGCCGTGATTCTGATTTCTGATGCATTGAAATCGCCTTCAAGTCGGATTGTTAACCTTTCATTTAAGAAAGTCGCTCCTCCCCGACCGTCATTGCAAAATCTACAAATTCTTATTCAGCAAATACTCGCGGAAAGTTTTGATGGATTGGCCGAGATATATGTAAAGGATCTGCAAACCAATCAAGAACTGCATTTTGCCGTGAACAAGAATGAAATAATAAAACCAGACGTGGCTTTTACAGCCGCGAGTACGATGAAAATTCCCATCATGGTTTCTGTTTTCAAACAGGCAAAAGAACCTCTAAATCCCGTGATCAGTGATCAGATCACATTGATGATTGATCGATCAGATAATCCACCGGCAGATAAATTGATGTCTGATGTGCTAAATGCGAATGCCGGGCCCCTCGTTGTCAGTCAAGATATGGCTGATCTTGGATTGCCCAATACTTTCCTTGGTGGTTATTTCTATCAGGGAGCTCCTTTATTAAAGCGGTTTACCACCCCGGCCAATTCACGCACAGATATCAATACAATGCCTGATCAATATAATCAGACGACTCCCATGGAAATGGGTTTGCTATTAGGCGATATCTATGATTGCGCCAGCACCGGTGGTGGAACTTTCGCAGCCGCTTTTAAAGGCGAGATCAGTCAGAATGAATGCCGTCAGATGGTAGCATTTCTGGCTAAGAACAAAATCGGCGTTCTGCTGGAAGCCGGGCTTCCTGAAGGAACACAATTCGCTCACAAACACGGTTGGGTAACAGACCCGACTGATGGTGTAATTCACTTCATGCAAGACGCCGGAATAGTCTATTCTCCAGGTGGTAATTACGTGATCTCACTTTTCCTGTATCATCCGGTTCAGGTAGTATTTGATCCCACAAATATTATGTATGCCCAGATATCACGGGCGATTTACAACTATTTTAATCTTTCATCAGACTAATGTATTAATAGATGAGATTGAAATTCGGCATATAAAATGATGCGGTTCAGTATCTTTTTATTGTATCTATCGGATTTATTCCAGGCGCGAAATTGATCAGCCGCAGGTGTGGTTTCGCATTGATCAGGTGAATCATTGATAAAGATCCAGGGTCAATTGTCAACCGTTGGAAGTCGTCTAGCCCCATGTTGAGGTAATACCCTAGCGCAAGACGGATAGGGTCACAGTGAGAGAAACATACTACCAGATCATTCTCACCCATTACCGACAGGATTTCATCCAGGCTGGCTACGATACGCTGCTGCGCAGTGATAAATGATTCTCCCGCGGGGAATGTTACCTTTGATGGGCTGTTTTGCACGGTTTCCCAAAGCTTGAGTTTTTGAAGTTGTTTATATGGTTTACCCTGCCATGCGCCAAAGTTGATTTCCGTCAAACCGATATGAGGGCTAACGGGTATATTACAGGCCTCTGAAAGCGGTTTCGCGGTTTCCATGGCGCGTTCCAATGGGCTGCTGAAAATGGCATGGATAGGGAAGTTGCATAATGCGTCGGCGATCAGTTTTGCCTGATTGCGTCCGTTGGAATTCAGATGTATCCCGGTGATTCGGCCTGTCAATTTCTGTCCGATCACATCAGTTTCACCGTGGCGCGCCAGGATTAGAATGGGCATGTTATGTGTCTTTCTTTACGTCCGAAGACTGACTTGATTCTTCGATCTGCCTGTGCCATTGCTCCAACCGTCTGGCTATAATTTGTTCATACCCCTCACCAGAGGGTTCATAAAAACGGTTGCCAAGTACAGATTTTGGAAGGTATTCCTGGGGGATGAAATGTCCGGGGTAGTTATGCGGATACAGGTAACCTTCACCATGGCCAAATCCGGCTGCGTCACGGCTGGAATCCATCAGGTGAACGGGAACGGCGCCCATTCCTTCCTTTTGTATCAAATCTTGAGCTGCGTATATCGATTTTGCCGAATTACTTTTAGGAGCGGTAGCCAGATACAGGGTGGCTTCGGTGATAGGGTAGATTCCTTCCGGCATACCGATAAACTCAAACGCGGTGACGGCTGACGCGGCGACAACAAGCCCCTGTGGGTCAGCCAGCCCAATATCTTCGCTGGCCAGAACTACCAGGCGGCGTAAAATGAACCGAGGATCTTCACCGGCGGCGAGCATTTTTGCCAGCCAGTAGAGGGCGGCATCGGGGTCAGAACCGCGCACCGATTTGATGAAAGCCGAGATGGTATCGTAATGGTTGTCACCTTTTTTATCGTAAGCAAGGGTGCGTTTTTGAATTGATTCCTGAGCGATGTCCAGCGTAATATGAATAACCAGGTCATCCGAAGGGTGGGTGGTTTCAACAGCCAATTCGAGAGCGTTCAGTAAGTTGCGGGCGTCATGATTGGCCATGTCAATCAAATGGGAACGCGCATCCTGTGCCAGGTCTATAGACAGGTTGCCGTATCCGCGCTCTTTGTCTTTCAAGGCGGAATCCAGGATTTTTTCAAGATCCTGATCTTTCAGCGGACCGAGTTCAAAGATTCGCGAGCGTGAGACCAGCGCAGGGATGACTTCAAAATACGGGTTTTGTGTGGTGGCGCCAATCAGGGTGACAAGACCGCGTTCCACATGCGGTAACAGAGCATCCTGTTGGGCTTTGTTCCATCGGTGAACCTCATCCACAAAGAGCAGAGTCCGCTGGTTATTCAGCTTGCGGCGGTCTTCCGCGTTCTGAATGACCCGGCGCAATTCAGGAACACCGGCTAAAACGGCCGAAATGCTTTCAAAGTAGGCTTTTGTGTGATTGGCCACAATACGCGCCAGAGTGGTTTTGCCGGTGCCCGGTGGTCCATAAAGCAGGATGGATGAGAACAACCGGTCTGCTTCAATAGCACGGCGAAGCAGGCGGCCAGGAGCGGTGATATGCTCCTGGCCGACAAATTCATCCATGGTGCGCGGCCGCATGCGCTCAGCCAGTGGGGCTTCATTCTTCATGCGGTTTTCGAGCGCCTGACCGAATAGATCCATAAGAACTATTGTACTACGGTGTCGTGGTGTTCAATCCAGAATTTGGAAGCTGGAAGACGAATGGCGCGTTACTCGGAAGGAACATCGTCTGCACGGTGGGCGACAGTTTGGTGATGTACTGATAGGTGAGCAGGTTGGGGTTGGATTGTAGTGCCCTGGCGATCAATTCCAGTGATTGCGCTTCTGCCTGAGCTTGAATAATCCGGGCTTCAGCTTCACCTTTGGCACGGATGACGGAGGCGTCCGCCGCGCCCTGGGCAGTCTGCCTTGCCTGTTCCGCTTCCTGGCGTTTTTGTTCCACCACAAACTTGGCCTGCTGGGCGGTCTGCTCGGCGATCTGTTTCTGTTCCACCGAGGCAGCGTATTCCGGCGAGAAGGTGATGTTACGAAGGATGAAATCGACCAGAGTAAGACCGTTATCATTCAATTTCTGGGCCATGGTTGTGCGAAGTTTTTCCGCCATTTCAAACCGTTTGGTCGTGACCACCTCTTCTACCCGGTACTGTGAAACGACATCACGAATCACACCGCGGGATTGCGCGCGGACCAGTTCGTCTGCGTAGCGGTCCTTCCAAAGTATGTGTACTTTCACCACCTGGGCAGGATCGATAGCAAATATGACAGACGCGTCAACATAGATTTCCTGGCCATCGGACGTGCGGGCGGTTATGGAATCGTCGCCTTTGATCTGGCCCTCACTGGGCGCGATGCTCATGGTATACGTCTGGCGGCTGATGGGATATTCCACCACATTCTCTACGAATGGGACGATCCAATGCAGACCGGGGGTCAGCGCTTCCTCACGGTAACCTTTGGGCGCAACCGCGGAAATTACTACCCCGCGTTTATCCGGTTCAATAAAAACCAACCCGGCGCTGATGGTGGATAAGGCAATTGCCATCAGCAAGAAAACCAGAAGAATGAGACCACCTTTGGCAACCGGTTTGCCGCGTGAGGCCTGAACTACGAGAAACGCGACTGTTGCGACCACCAACAGCCAGAAACCACCACTGATTACACCGACTAACGCAGCGATATCCATTTTCTCTCCTTTTTTGTAGTACCTGATCAAAATTATACAATGTGATATATTCCGGATAGTGAGAACCAGACAGATTTTTGTATCAAAGATTTATATGAATGGCGGCGCGATCTGCCTTCAATTGGACTTTGCCTTTCAGGCTGAGATTAGGCCGGGGCAATTCCTTTCTGCGCGTTATGAAGATGATATTCTTCCGACGTCATTGTTCCCCTGTGGTATGGATGGCAAGGATTTCACTACTATACAGACCCTACCATTAGCCTGGCAACCCGATGTATCACTATCCATACGATATCCATTGGGAAAAGGTTTCGTAATTCCACCCTCCACACGGCGTTTGTTGATGGTTTCCGCGGCAGAAAATCCTTTACGTCTCTTGCCGGCTGCTTTTGCGGTACTGGCTGGCGGAGGGGAAGCCGCTCTTTTTTCGTATAGCCTACCCGGTGACATATCACCGGAGGTTGAACTGTTGACCCGCGACGAGCTGCCGGATGCCTGCACCTGGGCTGACTGCATCATTGGAGACACATCGATTGACAATCTTCCGGTGTGGAAAAAAATGGTCACCCACGGCGAGGCTGTCAGTGTTAAGCAAAACATCCAGGTGCTCGTAGACACTCCCATGGCATGCCATGGGACGGCAGAGTGCGGGGTTTGTGCTGTAAAGACCAAACACGGCTGGAAGAACGCCTGCTCTGACGGGCCGGTCTTCCCACTGGCGGAGCTTGATCTTTGATGGAAAACACTGACCGGGTTGACCTTGACTTTCCATCTCAGTGGATGAATCAGGCTGGTACGCTGGGTTTTTCTCCTCGGGCGCCGCGGCTGCCGGAGGAGGGTATGTTCGTCACCAATCCGGTGAGTTGGCGCGCGCGCGTGCCTTCTGTTGACCGCGCTCTCTTGCCGTTTCCCGGCGGATTCCTGTTGCACACCGGTCTGCCCAATCCCGGGTGGAAAGCCGTCCGAAGAGCATATGCCAGTCACTGGGAGCAGACCGGCTCCCCGGTTTGGGTGCACCTGATAAGCCAGGACCCCGACGAATTACGGGGCCTGGTACGCGAGTGTGAAGAGATGGAAGGGGTAGCGGCGATTGAACTCGGTCTGCCGCCGGCCTGCCCGGTTGACTGGGCGCGCCAATTATTGACAGCCGCGCGCGGTGAAAAACCACTGGCGGCGCATATCTCGCTGGGGGAAGATCCCCGGTTGTTTTCGTCGCTGCCGGGATTCGTGAGCGCGGTGACGCTGGGCACACCGCGTGGCACGCTGACCACATCCACCGGCAAGTTGGTGCACGGACGGCTGCATGGACCGGGATTGTTCCCGCAGATGTTCGAGGGATTGCTGAATCTCCGCGGGCTGGATGTGCCGCTGGTCCTCGGGGGGGTGTGCAATCGTGATGACGCGAACGCCGCCCTGAAACACGGGGCGGCGGCGATACAGATCGATCATTTTTGCTGGGGCGAGAAAAGCCCGGATAGGCTTTAGAGTTTAGTCATCCCTCAGAATAATGGTGACGGGGCCGTCGTTGCTGATATCCACCAGCATGTCGGCGCCGAATATGCCCGTCTGGGTTGGCACTCCCTGATCACGCAGGAACTGTACAAATTTATCCACCAGCGCGCTGGCTAAAGCCGGCGGGGCGGCATCGGTAAAGGACGGCCGGTTTCCTTTGCGGGTATCCGCATACAGGGTGAACTGTGAGACGACCACCGCCGAGCCGCCAATATCCAGTATGGAGCGGTTCATTTTGCGCTGGTCATCTTCGAAGACACGCATCAGGGCGATCTTTCTGGCTGCCGCCAGCAGGTTCTCTTCGGTATCGGTCGGACCGATGCCCAGCAGGATAACAAATCC
Source organism: Leptolinea sp. HRD-7 (assembly GCA_024363285.1). GTDB lineage: Bacteria > Chloroflexota > Anaerolineae > Anaerolineales > Anaerolineaceae > Leptolinea. The sequence continues at coordinate 2,235,543 of AP024710.1, forward strand.
CTGCCCGATTTCCGCGTTGACGTTGCCCTCAATGGTGACGCGCCCGTGTTTGACGCGCTGCAGAACAGCTCGCATCGTTTAGGGCAGTCCGATGGCTTCGCGCACTTCCACCATGGTGGCTTCGGCAATGACCTGAGCGCGTTTGGCGCCGTCATCCAGTATCTCCCAGACGGCTTTCGGGTTTTTATCAAATTCTGCGCGGCGGGTACGGAAGGGTTCCAGGTGGGCGTTGAGGCTGGCAGCCAGCTTTTTCTTGCAGTCCACACAGCCAATGCCGGCTCGGCGGCATTCCACGTTGATCTCGGCTACGTCATCCGCCGGGGTGAACATCTTGTGCAGCGAGTAGACGTTGCACACGTCCGGGTTGCCGGGGTCGGTTTTACGCAGACGCTGCGGGTCGGTGACCATGGTCATCACGCGTTTCTGGGTCTCTTCAGGGGTTGACGCCAGCTCGATGTGGTTGTTGAGGCTCTTGCCCATCTTGTTGACGCCATCCGTCCCCAGTACTTTGGGGAATTCGGTGGCTTTCATTTGCGGTTCGATGAGCACTTTGGTGTTGTAACGGTAATTGAAGGAACGCACACATTCACGCGCGAATTCGAGGTGCGGGGCCTGGTCTATACCTACGGGGACGAAGTTGGCTTTGTAAAGCAGGATATCGGCTGACATCAGCACGGGGTAACCTACCAGTCCATAGTTGACGTTATCCGGTTGGGTGCGTACTTTTTCTTTGAAGGTGGGCAGGTCGGTGAGTTTGCCCAGCGGGGTGACCATTGACAGGTAGGTGTGCAGTTCCATCACCTGCGGCACGTGCGATTGGATGAAGACGATGCTTTCTTCCGGGCGGATGCCGGCGGCGAGCCAGTCGAGCGCCATGTCGTAGGTGTTCTGCTTGAGCTCCAGGGTGGTTTCCATGGTGGTCAACGCGTGGACGTCAACGATGCAGTAGACGCAGTCGAAGTCATCTTGCATGGCCACGTAGTTTTTGATGGCGCCGAGGTAGTTGCCGAGGTGCTGGCGTCCGGTGGGGCGGGCGCCGGAGAAAACACGTCCTTTTTTGGTCATTACGAATTGTCCTGTATGTATTTTTTTAATAAAGTCTGTACTTCGCCGGGGTTAGCGTGCCGGCCGGTGGCAAGCTTGGAGTAGATCAACGTTCCGTTGACTTCTACCTCGAACCTGCCTCCCGATGACGGGATGAGCGTGAGCTTTTCGACCATCGGGCCAAAATTTTGCAGCAGTTCGGCCGTCAAACTGACGGCTTGCGGGGTGTAGTTTCAAAGGGTGCAGTAGGTGATGGTGATGTTGAGGCGCATGGTTCCCTCCCGGATTTTCGTCAAATTATATCATCGGAAATCGCGGTCTTTTTGGTTGACGAGTTGGGGGGTGTGTGCTAGAATATTGCCCTGTTGGTTGGGCGCGTAGCTCAATGGTAGAGCAGTGGCCTTTTAAGCCATTGGTTAAGGGTTCGAGCCCCTTCGCGCTCACAACCAAAAAATCCCATCGCAAGATGGGATTTTTAATTCCAGCACCTACTACGTCGGCATACTGGTTACGGATTTCGAGCCCCTTCGCGCTCACAAAGACCGGTCGAAAGGCCGGTCTTTTGATTTAACCGTAGGGGCGGACGGCGTCCGCCCGGGGCACGGGTTGACGAGAATGCCTGCCTCAACGCTTATGCCTATTTGTGTAATTCTCTGTCCATTTAATTCCATGCGTGGGCGGACGCGGTCCGCCCCTACGGAATCATATATGGTTTTGCCCGGGGCACGGGTTGACTCGATTCCTGACGGTAATGGATTTACGCGTTTGTGTAATTCTCTGTCCATTTAATACCATGCGCGGGCGGACGCGGTCCGCCCCTACGGAATCATATATGGTTTTGCCCGGGGCACGGGTTGACGAGAATCCCTGCTTTAACGCTTATGCTAATTTGTGTAATTCTCTGTCCATTTAATACCATGCGCGGGCGGACGCGATCCGCCCCTACGGAATCATATATGGTTTTGCCCGGGGCACGGGTTGACTCGATTCCTGACGGTAATGGATTTACGCGTTTGTGTAATTCTCTGTCCATTTAATACCATGCGCGGGCGGACGCGGTCCGCCCCTACGGAATCATATATGGTTTTGCCCGGGGCACGGGTTGACGAGAATCCCTGCTTCAACGCTTATGCCAATTTGTGTAATTCTCTGTCCATTTAATACCATGCGCGGGCGGACACGGTCCGCCCCTACGGAATCAAATATGGTTTTGCCCGGGGCACGGGTTGACACGAATCCTGACGGCATTAGATTTACCCGTTAGTGTAATTCTCTGTCTATTTAATCCCATGCGCGGGCGGACGCGGTCCGCCCCTACGGAATCAAATATGGTTTTGCCCGGGGAACGGGTTGACGAGAATCCCTGCTTCAACGCTTATGCCTATTTGTGTAATTCTCTGTCCAATTAATCCCATGCGTGGGCGGACGCGATCCGCCCCTACGGAATCATATATGGTTTTGCCCGGGGCACGGGTTGACGGGAATCCCTGCTTCAACGCTTATGCCTATTTGTGTAATTCTCTGTCCATTTAATTCCATGCGTGGGCGGACGCGGTCCGCCCCAACGGAATCATATATGGTTTTGCCCGGGGCACGGGTTGTCACGAATCCTGACGGCATTAGATTTATCCGTTTGTGTAATTCTCTGTCCATTTAATACCATGCGCGGGCGGACGCGGTCCGCCCCTACGGATTAATATGCGGTTTTCGCCGGGCATGGGCAGAGGCGGTCTGCCCTCATTGACTCACGAACCTGAAAAATACAACCGGCGCAGGAACCGCTGATGGCCTTTCCGGTAATAATCTGACTGCCATGAATCATCTTCTATAAGATAATTCGGCTGCCAGTTGGAATTGGGGTTCCATTCCTTCTCTCTGGCTACGGCTTCTCTGTAGGCGTAATGCGAGTACAACCGCATGAATTCACCCAGGTAGATATCGGCCACCCGTTTATTATTTCGGATGATGACCATATTCTCATTATTCGAATTGGTACTGGCTTCACTGAAATTCGCGGAACCTGTCACTATGACCGGGTTGTCACTTAGCGGATCGACCAGCATATATTTGGTATGCACATACCGCACATTGACTTCATGTGACAGCGACGCGCGTTCTTTCAGCCAGCGGTCAAAGCTGTTGGTGGTGATATTGTTACCCACCGCCACCACTACATTGCGAAGTGACCGGATGCGCTTGATATCTTCCTTACCCTTTTTCAGGCCGGCGCCGTTCCCTTCTTTTTCCATCAGGGCAATCCGCAGCACGCCATCCGGCTTTTCATATACCTGCTGGAAGAATTTGTGCATGCCAAAGGCAAAGGTCATAAACAACGGCTTGCCCGCCGCGCCCGCGATATCCGCGTACCATTGAAGCACGTCGAGCCCTTTGCGGGGGGAAAAGGCCTGAACCACATCTTTGACCCAGGGATCCGGCGGCATGGGATTATTCAGCGCCATCCATTTTCTTTCCGCATCGGCAACCGGGTTGGTGATCAATTCGTTCCAGTAAGCCAGAAAAGCCGCCGCCACATCGGGGTCTTCGATGATGTGCGCGCAATTGGAATGTCCGAAGATCCCGTTTTCGGTGAGATTTGTGGATCCGGTCCAGACGGCGATGGGCCGGTCATCTTTAGTCAGCACGAGGAATTTATTGTGCATGATCTTCCCCTTTGTACGTTGAAGGCAAAGGGGTTCTATACGCGCGTTGGAAACCACCTGAACGTTCTTTGCCAGAGGATCGGTGTCTGAGGGGATGGCATCATACAGGATTCGCACCGCAGCTCCAGAATCGGATGCCGCTTTGATCGCGCCCAACGCGTCCGGCCACTGGAATTCATATATTGCGCCATACAGTCCAAAGTGAGGGCCGTTGGCTCGCCCGACAAATGACTTGAAGGCTTCCAGCAGTCCGCGGGAAAGCCAGCGGTAGGCAGCTTCACCGATATCATCCGGTGGCTTGTTCAAAAACCGGCGGGCATATTCCTGTGACGCGATCGCCCCGCGGTTAAAGAACACGGAATGTTTGTCACCGTATTCCGGTTCGGTTGAAATATCAATGCTGACAGAGTACTTTTCTTCCAATTTCGCCGGAGACCCGTACAGTGGAACAACCTTGTACGTATAGCTGTGACCGGGTTTCGCGCTGTAATCTGACCACTGGAAGGTCTGGAAGGGGTGTAAACGGCTGGAGACTTCTCCGCCGGGACCGAGTACCGGGTCGGTGGATTGGAAGGTCTTCATACCTTTCAGCCAGTAGCGTTCGTCTTCGGTATGGTCTTCACGTTGAATGGCAAACCCCAGGCAGCCCGCGCGTTTGTCTTCTGCCAGGTTCAGCCCCAGCATCACAACATGCGTCCCGCCAACGGCGTTGACGGTCAATCCAGATTCGATCTTTCTGTTACGCATTTTTTCCTCCTGCCTTGCAATACACACTGACGGATGCTTGCTCATCCTGAAGTTGTGTAACTCACAACCTCTCGTTGACTGCCTCTGGCGCCTACCGCTATTCTCTATTAATACGGCTGCCTATCTATAATTCCCCGGTGTTTCTGTAACAGAACAGCCGCCGGCAGGTGACTGCCAACGGCTGATATGGTTCGCGTCTGTGGTTTTAACCCGGTTGGACGGGTCATTCCGTCTTCGTTGCGCTATACGTTCGTCAAAGACAGTATACATCGATCGGTCCGCGCTGTCATCCGGTTTTCTGTGAAGGTACATGGGTAAAACATTCATTGCTGACGCGTGGATAAAACCCTGGAATAAACCATTCAGGGCTGGCGGTATAATATCTCCCATCTGATACGCGAGGGGACTATTATGGACGTTCAATCAACCGGTCTTACCTGGTACGCGCTGCACAGTCATCCGCATAAAGAGGCGTTCCTTTTCTCTGAGTTGACGGCCCGGGGCATTGAGGTGTATTACCCCTGCCTGCGCGTCAAACCGGTGAACCCGCGCTCGCGCTCGGTGCGTCCGTTCTTCCCGGGGTATCTCTTTGTGCGGTTGACGCCCGACCGCGCCGGCGAGTCGGAGATACGCTGGATGCCGCACGCTCACGGCCTGGTGACGTTCGGTGACCAGGCCGCGCCGGTGCCAGACGCGTTGATCGAACGCGTGCGCCGGCAAATTGACTCTGTTCAATCGCAGGCTCAGCCGGATTCGTTCAAGCCCGGTGACGCGGTGACGCTCACCGGCGAGCTGTTCCGCGGGTATGAGGCGGTGTTCGATACGGCGATTGCCGGCACGGAGCGCGTGCGCGTTCTGCTGTTGCTGCTGAATAACCGCCTGCCGGTTGAGGTTGACCGTTCTCAGGTAGCGCCCGGTATTCGCCGGGCGGGAGGAACGCGTTGACCTCTGTTCGCGCGTTCATCCGTATATGGGGACCGGCGCTGCTGGTGATGTTGACGATCTTTTTATTCAGTGCCACGTAACAATACCGAAGTAATTCACAGTGACCCGTTATTTTTCTTACAATTTCATAGGGGATCATATGAACGAAGAAACTATTTCTTCAGAAATTGAAGTGTTTTCTCCGTCCATTCGTTCAGTGGATTGGACTCGAAACCGCCGTACCTTGATGTCTTTAATGTTGGTTTTGACAGACCTGATTGCTATTAATCTTGCGTGGGTGATTGCTGTTTTCTTGCGGTTCACTTTCTGGGGATGGGAGACCCCAGGACTGTATGAATCGTATATGTTAGTCTTGCCATTTTCCTTTTTAATCAATTTAAGTTCAGGTCTGTATAACCACAACCTCTCCCAGGTAGAAGAACTCCAACGGGTATCAAAATCTGTATCCACCTTTTACCTTATTGGCGCGTCCATACTGTTTCTTTCCAAAGAAGGGACAATCAGCCGGCTGGTTGTCCTTCTGGCATGGATGGGGACGATCGTTTTAACTCCATTTCTTCGGGAGTTGATGCGCACGATCATGGTCCGTTTGAAATTATGGGGAGAACCAGTGATCCTGTTTGGCAATGGGCAACTGGGTAAGGAAATCGCGGATTACTTGAAGTGCCATCCTAAAATGGGATACAACCCCGTCTGTATCGTTGATCGCCGGAAAGAAAAAAGACAGGTTGGTGTTGATAAAAATGTAATTCATGACGTGACGATCTTTACCCAAGATGATGAATTACCCGAATGGCTGCAAAACGTTCAGACCGCTTTTGTCATCACCCCAGAGACCAGTGAAACGGTTCAAGAAATGTTAATTGGTAAGCAGACCGTCCGTTTCAAACAATTGATACTGGTTCGTAGCGGTGAAAAAACTGGAAGCCTTTGGGTGCAGCCTCTGGATATTGGCGGTATTTTAGGTTTGGATGTTGGTCAGAATTTACTCAGTCAAAGTCAATTATTGGTCAAGCGTTGGACCGACCTGACGCTCATCGCATTATCTTCCATATTTATCATTCCATTTTTTGGTTTGATCGGACTGTTGATCAAACTCGATTCTCCGGGTAGCGTGTTCTATAAGCAGGACCGCATCGGGTATGGCGGCAAGCCATTCAAACTCTGGAAGTTCCGCTCTATGTGCATGGGGGCTGACCAGAAATTATTTGAGTTCCTTGAGAACAATCCAGACCTGAAGGCAGAATATGAAGTCACGCATAAATTGAAAAATGATCCTCGCCTTACACGAGTAGGTAAATTTATGCGGAAATTTAGCATTGATGAATTACCCCAGTTGATCAATGTGGTCAAAGGGGAAATGAGCCTTGTAGGCCCTCGTCCTTTTCTTCCATATGAAATTGATTTTTACAAGAATTGCTATACTCTTTACACCTATGTGTACCCCGGAATAACTGGATTATGGCAAATTTCCGGCCGCAGTAATGTCAGCTACAATACACGGACGGATCTCGATGAGTATTACCTCCGCAACTGGTCCATCTGGATGGATATCCATATCCTTTTACGGACTTTCTGGGTTGTCCTTCGAAGGGATGGAGCCTGTTAGGAACCTGAACCTTTGCTAAACTCCCGGTTTTATCGAATGCTTGAATTTAATAGATTTCCGGAACAAACATTTGCGTATTGATCGGCGGCCGAATGTATCCTGTGTCTTTTTGCCGGGGTGGAAGTTCCAACGGCGGAGGTGTCAGGTCTTCATATGGGATCATACTTAAAAGATGACTGATGCAATTTAGCCGGGCGCGTTCCTTATTGTCAGAATTGACCACCCACCAGGGGCTTTCAGGTAAATGCGTGTAAAGAAACATCTGATCTTTAGCTCTGGAATATTCCACCCACTTTTTCCGGCTCTCAAGGTCCATTGGGCTGATCTTCCATCGCTTAGTGGGATCCTTGATCCGGTCTTTGAACCTTCTCTCCTGTTCTTCATCACTAACCGAGAACCAGTATTTAATCAGGATGATCCCTGCCCGGATTAACAAGCGTTCGAATTCCGGGCAGGAATGCAGAAACTCTTGATACTCTGGTTCTGTGCAAAACCCCATCACATGCTCAACACCAGCCCGGTTGTACCATGACCGGTCAAAAAGGACAATTTCACCCGCGGCTGGGAGTTGAGCAACATACCGTTGAAAATACCACTGAGTTTTCTCTTTCTCGGTTGGAACACCCAACGCTACAACCCGGCATATCCGTGGATTCAGGCATTCGGTTATTCTTTTTATTGTCCCTCCCTTACCGGCGGCATCTCGACCTTCAAAGAGAACAACGACCTTTAAACCTTTGTATTTCACCCATTCCTGCAATTTCACCAGTTCAACCTGCAAACGGGACAGTTCTTTTTCATATTCCTTCTGTGAGAGAGTCTTTTTTTTCGAGATCGTTGAATTTTCAACCGCTTTATTTTCAACGCTTGTTGAGGTATCAGTTCCTCGTCCCTTTGTTTCTTTGGGGTGATCAGACGTTTTTTTTGTCATTTCTTTTCCTGTGGAATAGAAAGAATTATTTGACAATACAAAACGGAAAAAATTGTGATTAATTTATTATAGGTCGAACTAAAAGCTCGATACAACCGTGATTTTCCTGAAAGCCGTCTCTTTTGAATGTTACAATAAAAGGCAAGTTTGACTACGTGATAAAGCATAGATTTTGATGAACAAGCCATACGGTAAAACTCCATGGTCAAATCAGGTTTGGTTTGAATGGAGGACATTTCATTCTGGATAGGTTCTATTAATTATGAATAAAGGCATTTTTTACGCGGCGGGCGCATACCTTTTGTGGGGATTCTTTCCATTATTTTTTAAATTGATTGCTGTTGTTCCGCCTTTGCAAATTTTGGCTCACCGGTTCTTATGGTCCTTTATTTTCCTGGTTATTGTCGTTTTCGCTCTGAAACAATTTTCAGTGCTGCGCCATTCGATCAACAAACATATCCTTATAAGCTATTTTTTGGCCGGCGTAATTCTGGCCATTAATTGGGGGACGTATGTCTACGCGGTAAACTCCGGACATGTTCTGGAATCAAGCCTGGGATATTTTATCAATCCAATGGTAAGCGTCTTGTTGGGCGTGATCTTTCTAAAAGAAAAACTTCGTTTGGGACAATGGATCTCTGTTGGCATGGCCGCGATAGGTGTTCTCTATCTCACCCTTGTTTTTGGGGCAATTCCATGGATTTCGCTGGTTCTGGCTTTTTCATTCGGACTGTACGGTCTTATTAAAAAACTATCTCCTTTGGATTCACTCCCGGGGTTAACGTTGGAGACAGGCTTGCTTTTTCTACCAGCGATATTATTCCTGGGTTTGCAGGAACGGAATGGAGTTGGTTCTTTTGGCCATACAGGTTGGGATATCGGATTGCTATTATCTGCCAGTGGTATTGTGACGGCTGTACCATTGCTGTTGTTTTCTGCCGGAACAAAGCGTATAAATCTAACGACCATTGGTATCCTTCAATATATAACTCCCACAATCCAATTTCTATTGGGCACTTTCATATTTAAAGAACCTTTTGACGTTCACAGACTGATCGGATTTATTCTGATCTGGATCGGCTTAATAATATTTACTACTGAAACGATACATTTTCAGCGCAATTCTCAGGTCAGGGCAGCCCGATTGGAACCTGTCACACCGGAATAATCTGGTATGACTTATTTTTAAATCTTATTATGGGTCTGTTGCGAAAATAATTATCCAGAATCGATAATAATTCCTGTTGATAACCTTTGAAATATGGCATTCCTAAACATCCGCTACCCGGTTAACCATGAACCGGATAGCGGATTTGTTTAGAAACAATAACTTCGATTTCTTAAATACCAAAAGGAATTATTTATAATTACTTCTACCCATCCCATGAATTTAGTAGTATTTTATGGTTTTGGCTTTGTAAAATTTGTAATATGTTAACGATATTACATTGGAAAAACATTGCGGTTTTCCGGGATTTCAAATCCAGCCTTATGCCTGTCATATTTTCAGGATTATGGATAAATAGCGTGGATTAATTACAGTAATGGAAAAAATGCCGGAAGTTGACGAGTCAAAAAAGAGCATTCGCTTCGCGGTTATTCAAACATCGATTGTCACAGTGATCATTTTGATCGCTATAGTGATCGGTTCCATAGTATGGATCCAAACGACAAAAGAAAATGAAATTAGCGAAATAAAATCCGATCTTATTCAATCTGTGGAAATTGCCAGGAATTCGATTGAACACGATTTGGAATTGATCCGTTCCGGTAGTGTGACGTATGATGAAGGTCTTTCCGCTATCGTCGAACGGCTTTCTCATATGACTTATACAGATATATACGGGGAAAATTATATCTTTCTCGTTAATTATGACGGTTACATCCTGGTACAGCCATACCAACCCTGGCTTGTCAATACAGATCAGTGGGAAATGAAAGATATCAATGGTTTGTATTTGATCCAGGAGATCTTAAAAATCCGCAATACTCCGGAAAAAAAAGGGTTTGTTACCTATATGTACAAACCCCCAAATTTGGAAAACCCTGAAGAAAAACTGTCATATGTTGTCGATATACCGGATTTGAAATGTGTAATCGGTACTGGCAAATATATGCGCCTGTATTATGAAACCCAGACGAGACAAATCATTAACATAGCCTTGACAGCTGCTTTATTGGTGTGCCTTGTTCTGTTTGTTTCACTTGTTCCGTTGATACGAATAGGCAAGGCAGGTGAAAAACTTGAACACGAGATCACCAAACGCGGAGAGGCTCAGTTTCGCATGCAGGAATCTGAAGCCAATCTTCGAACTGTATTTAATTCTATATCTGACTCGCTCTTTATCCATCGGGTAAATGGAGAGATCATTGAGGTAAACGATCGCGCGTTAGAGATGTATGGATGTGATCGAGATACGCTCATTGGCGGGCATATCAGAACAATAGCGAACCCAGATGATTATAACGAAACCAGATTGGTAAAACTCTGGGAGAAAGTACTTCAAGGCGAAACATTCACCGTTGAACTCAGAGCTCTCAGAATAGACACCCGAGAACCATTCTATGTGGAAGCGGCCATGCGTCAAGGGAGCTGGTTTGGTGAAAAGGTCATTCTGGCGGTCGTTCGAGATATTCAAAAGCGCAAATTTTATGAACAAGAAATAATTCGCAATCAACTGTTAAATGAACACGCAGAACAAATGGCCTTACTGGGTCATTATTCAATCGATCTAAAAACCCAAGAGTTTAAGTGGTCAAAGGGACTATACAGTCTATTTGGACGCGACCCATCATTGCCGGCCCCGAATTTCGATGAATACTACAGTATGGTAGTTCCAGAAGATGTTGAGAGAATTAGAAGACTTCGTTTGGAGATGTATGAAAAGAAACAACCGTATTCCGTTGAGTACCGAATAAGGCGATCTGATGGGGATATTCGCGATGTTTTTGTGAAGGTGGATTGGCTGGGTGACAATGGAGATGAGAATTATTATTTGATCGGTTCTATCCAGGATATTACTGATCAAAAAAGGTCAGTACTTGAATTATACGAGCGTGAAAAGAAGTTCCGTTCCACAGTGCAGCAAATGTCAGACGGATTGATATTAATCGATCAAAATGGGCTAATTATTGAGTGGAATTCTGCCTCTGAAAGAATTACAGAACTTCCATTCAAATCTGTTATTGGGAAACCGCTATGGAAGATTTTACATCTGTTAGAGATCGAATCAAGGAATTCTCTCGATTTAAAAAAGATACAGAACGATATCCTTAAAGCAGTAACCACGGGAAAATCTTCGATGTTCAAAAAGCCGCTTGAAATTGCAATTCACACAAAAAGTGGCAAGGATCGAATCCTCTTACAATCGATTTTCCCAATTCGAACTGGATCTACTATTCGCCTGGGAATTATTTCACGCGATGTGACGGAAGAAAAATTGGCTTTGCAGAAGGTCAATCACGAATTAAACAAACTCGCTTGTCTGCGGAGTATTGATGCCTCAATTCTTGAACGTTCATCCGCGGAGAGCACATTAGATATGATCGCATCCATCTGTATTGACCACCTGGATGTTGATGGAGTGATCATTATTACTCAACTCGCGGATGGTCAACTTTGTAGTGTATTTCGGTCAATTATTGACACAGCTGATGAACCCATTGTGAAAACATTGAAGGAACTTCAAATATCTGTCCTTGAGAAGTTTGGAAAAAAGAAATTCGATCTGACAACAATACAACAAATCAATGGTCTGGAATTGACCGGAACCGGAAAGGATACCATCCGGTATCGGTCAATTCTTCCGCTGTATGTGAATAAAAAACCAAACGGCTTCATACAACTTCTTTCCACAAATCCCCACCCTGATGACCAGGAGTGGAGGGATTATTTTGTTACATTGGCCGGGCAAACATCTCTGGCGATTGAAAATGTGACGTTAATTTCGAATGAAGAGAAAGCGTATAACGAGCTTTTACGGGCACATGAAGCCACCATTGCCGGCTGGTCAAAAGCATTGGAACTGCGGGATGAAGAAACCAAAGGTCATAGTGACCGGGTAATGTATCTGGCGTGCCATCTGGCGAAACGAGCAGGGTTGCCCCCGGAAAAGATGACCAGTTTCCGCCGAGGGGTGTTATTGCATGATATTGGCAAGATGGGTATACCCGATCGGATATTACTGAAACCAGGACCACTGACAGAGGAGGAATGGGTCATTATGAAAACCCATCCTGTTCTGGCGTATGAATTGCTGTCGACTATCCCATATTTGCATGATTCTCTTGAAGTTCCTTACTGCCATCACGAAAGATGGGATGGTTCGGGGTATCCACGCGGCTTGAGCGGAGAAGAAATTCCATTATCGGCACGTATTTTTGCTATAGTGGATGTCTGGGACGCATTGATTTCTGATCGACCATACCGCAAAGGGTGGGAACCCGATAGGATACGGCAGTACTTGATCGATAATAAAGCAAAATTATTTGATCCAATACTTGTGGATATTTTTATTGAGCTTATTGATAAAAAGTTATTGGGTAAAAATATCGATGATGATGAAGACTGTTGGATCTAGGTTACAACGCTACGTTTTTTCAGCGGAATGAATTGCCATAGTGCCAAACATAAATTTTTGCCAGGTAACAGATTTAAATCCGCATTCGTTAAAAATTCTGGCCAATTCATTCGCGTTCACATGCTGACGTGTCGACTCTGGAAGATAATCATAGGCATTTATATCACGGACGATTATCCAACCTAAAAGTGGGATGATGAATTTCAGGTAAAAAATTATGAAGGGGTAAAAAATATTACGCTCAGGCGGAGTGGTATCGAGACATATTATGCGACTTTTTTGTGCTACCACGCGTTTTAGCTCTAGAACCGCATGATTGATATCGGGTACATTCCTTAATAAATAGCCAGATACAGCTCCCGTGAAATAATCATCAGGGAACGGAAGCGCTTGCGCGTCGGCTACAACCCTGAAAACACCGGGCATATCCGGCGAAATCCTTCCATATGCCAACATTTGATACGTCAGATCTACCGCGACAACCTGTGAAAAAGGTGATTGTTTGCGAATCTCCAATGTAAGATCGCCTGTCCCGGCACCTGCATCCAGGTATACTCCGTCACTGCATGGAGCTAACTTTTCTACAACTTTTTCCTTCCAGTAGACATCCTGCCCAAATGACATTATCCTGTTCATCAGGTCGTATCTTGAAGCAATACGAGTAAACATTTTACGTACGTAGTCACGCTTGATTTCTTTATCTGGCAACAATGCACTCATATTGATATTGTAACGCTGGATAACAAAGATTTAGCCTAAAACCAAACCGGGGCATTTTCATTCATATTTGCCATAGTTCAAAGGTTGACAAAAACCCTGTTTCGGATAAAATACTTGTCAGCCAGATGTGCCGAAGTGGCGGAACTGGCAGACGCGCTACGTTCAGGGCGTAGTGGGCGTACGCTCGTGAGGGTTCAAATCCCTCCTTCGGCACCAAAAAAAGACTCCGATAATACCGGGGTCTTTTTTGATTATCGATACTGTGTGGTAAGATAATTGCAATTCCATCAAGGATAATGACTGAAAGGTAGCATCTTGAAATACTTTCTGGCAAACCTCTGGCAGAATAAACGTCAGCTCCTTCTGGGAGTAGTTGTAATCTTTCTTTTGTTATTGTTCCTTGATTTGAATAACCGAATCGGTGAATTGTACACATTGAACGAACAACGAGACCGCATGCGTACTCAGGTGAGTATTATGCAAGCGACCGAAAAAGCACTGCGAAAACAGATCGCATATGCTACTTCCGAATCGGCTGTAGAAGAGTGGGCCAGGCAGGATAATAATCTTTCAAAGCCGGGTGACAAAGTGATTATCCCGCTCCCTCAACCAGGTTACACTGTGGTCCCAACCGTTCAACCCACTCCAACAATGGTCATTCTTGAAAACTGGCAAATTTGGAAGCTGTTATTCCTGGGCGATCGTAATACCAAACCCTAGGTTTGGGTAAGTCTATATATCTGTTCTTCCGTAAGGTCAGTTAATCGTTCAAGAGCGAGGGAAGCCTGTCCAAACGATGAGCGGGGGTGAGTTGTGGCCACGGTAATACATTTCATCCCACCCGCCAGCGCGCCCTGCATTCCGGCAAGAGAATCCTCAATTACTATACAGCGGCTTGGTGGAGTTTCCAACGCGGCGGCAGCTCGTAAAAAAACCTTTGGATCTGGTTTACCGGGTATTCTGCATCCACTGATAATCGCATCAAAGAAGTTACCGAGTTGAAATTCATCTAATGAACGGGTGATGTTTTCCATGGGGGCTGATGACGCAATCGCCTGTGAAAACCCTTTAAATTTAAACCATGTCAACCAATGTAACGCGCCGGGAAACATTTGAAGATTTTGATGAATGTGCTGGCAGTACCATTCTTCTTTTCTCTTCTCAATATCTTCTTTCATCTGGCGGGACGGTTTATGATTGATCGCTCTTTCAATGACTGAATCATTGTTTCGTCCGAATGACTCAATAAATGTACTGTAGGGGTAATCATATCCGTATTCTTCAAAAATAGCTTTAAAAGACTGATAGTGTAGTTCTCCCGAATCAACAATAACTCCATCCAGGTCCCACAAAATTGAAAAAGGTATAGTCAATTCAGGTACTCTCCCAAAAAAAATTAAGTGCGATGTAACGTCAAAACAGTAATATCATCCGGACTTGGAAGGCCATCTCTAAATTGGATCAAGTCATTTTCAATGGCTGAAATCAAAGCATTGGCTTTATTCAATCGAGTATTCGATAGCAGTCTGATCAAACGTTTTTGATCATAGTTTTCGCCATTAGGTGAAAGTGTATCTGTCACACCGTCGGTGAATAAGGTGAGGAAAGTGTTTCGTTCCATGGTGATGAGATGGTCAGTATATTCCTGGTTCTCCATAACACCCAGCGCCATCTGCCCGCGAGGTAATTCGATAATTGTCCCTTCAGGGGTACGTAAAACAGGGGGAATGTGACCCGCGTTGGCATATTGTATCGCGCCGGTTTTCGTGTTGGCGATGAGGATCACAAGCGTAACAAACATACCTGAAGGATTATCCTGAAGAAGCAGGTTATTGATTTTCTTTAGAATTTCACCGGCGCAGAGGCAGTCCTGGGCAAACGAGCGGATCAACGTCCGTGTGACTGTCATATAGAGTGCGGCAGGCATGCCCTTGTCGCTGACATCCGCGATAACCGCGCAAAAAGTATCCGGCCCAGAAATAAAAAGATCAAAAAAATCACCCCCTACCTGCCGGGCAGGTTGCCATAAACTATCCATATCCCAGCCTTTAATTTGTGGCAAATGCCGAGGTAGGAATGCATGTTGAATATCCCGGGCTAACCGAAATTCTTGTTGTAATTTTTCATTTTCCAATTTCTTATCACGTAGAAGGTCATTTTGAATGGCTGTGGCAGCCTGTCGCGATATTCCGCTGAGCAGCTCCATCCGCTTTTCCAGTAAACTTCCAGTAACGGGTTTCTCAAGTAAAACCATTGCTCCGAATGTTTCACCTTTTTCGGAGAGGGGTATACCGACAAGCCAGCCGCCATCAGGCGCTGGCTGACGAGCAGCATCTTTCATTCGAAAAATCTGTTTGATATTCGGCCAATGAATGGCCGATTTATGGGAGGAATCTACCGGTGAAAAGAGCACAATATTGCGGTCTACTACCAGGTCCAGCAAGGGAAAGTCATCGGGGAAAAGGCTGGTTCCAAATGTCCGGCGGGCATCGGCATTAAATCCAATGCAGGATGAAACCGGAGAAAAACCTTTCCCGTCCGAGTTAAGCAAAAAAAGGCGGCAGTATTAATACCTGCCAGAATAGGAAGCAACCCCAGTATCCCATCGAGAACGGAGCGGAGATCATCTTTACCTGCCACAGTCTGAGCTACTTGCAATAAAGCTGCGGCAATGAAAGCATCTTGCTGTTGATTCTCTAAAAGTCTTAAATTTTCCCAGGCGGTCGCCGTCTGATTCCCAATCCCTTTGAGAACCTGCAAGGTGTCATTTGAAAAGGCACCGTCACGGTTTTCATTTCCAACCCATAACAGGCCGAGAATCTGTTCATGATTTTTTAATGCCAGAACTACACCAGCAGATGCATCTTTCGATGGTGATAATACAAAATCGCCATTTGTTTGATAGGCTGGAACAGGGTCGGTCATTCGGCTGGCAAAAACAAATGCCGGGTGATTACTGGAAAATGCCTTGGCCGGTAATGCATCCGAGGAGAACCCACATGTGGCTTTGCGCTCTAGCATGTTCATTGACGCATTAAACACATACAGCGCGCAATTGGAACAACCAATCAATTCCGGAATCAAATTGACAATGGTCTCAGCCAGTTCAGACTGTGTTCTTACTTTCTTACTGGTTTCAGCTACTTTGAGGAGCACTGTGGAAACCCAGGCTTGTTCACGCATAGACGCGTATAGACGGCTATTTTGGATAGCCGCTGCCGCATAACCGGCAAATGTTTGTGTAATCAAACGGGCTTCCGTGCCATAACGATCGGGTTGATGATGAGCCAGTGTTAGAAGTCCAACTGTAACACCACCCGCGCGTAACGGGGCGGCGATCGCCGAATAGTCATTCGAAAAGTCCATTGCTTCGCCCAGCGGTCCACGAGGATCATTAATTGACCTTATTCGGGTTTCACCGGTGTTCAGGGCTTCAATTATCCAATGGCCGGCAGTATCTGCTGTCTGGTATGCAGCTTTCAATTTCTGGGTACCGGCTCCACGTATAGCCGCAAGGTTTAGGAATCTATCGGAATAAGTATCAATCGGGGTTAACCAGATTGATGCCACATCACACGGAAGACTATCCTGCAACTTTTCGAGAATCCGATCCATTAATTCTTCTACGGATGATTCTCCGGAAAGAATACCGGCTACATCTCGTACACTTTCAGCAACCTGGCGTCGGAATTGTTCCGAACGAAACAAGGTGGCGTTTCGTATAGAAGTCGCGATTCCAGGGGAGAGAGCTTCGAAGAGCAATCGGTCATTTTCATCGAAAGCGCCGGGTTGGTCACTTTGTATATCAAGAATACCGGTGATTTCCCCTCCGGTAATAAGAGGGACAGACATTTCTGACCGGGCTTTCGATGTGACAAAATCAGGGAACCGATACTGAGGATCATGCAGCACGTCATTTGAAATAATGGTCTTACCTTCCCGCGCGACCCGTGGAAGAATTCCTTCATCGTAATTAATATCAAACGTTAAAAAGGCATCTTGGTACTCTTGAATATTTTCACCTGTTCCAGTCCGAAAAATAATTTTTTCGCGTCCTGAATGGACGGTGTAAATATTTACCTGTAGGTAGTTGAATTTTTCTTGAATAGTGTGAACAACTTTATCCAGTAATAGGTCTAGATCCAAAATGGAGGATAAAGAATGTGAAATTTCATATACTGTGGAGATTTGTTCGGTCCTGCGTGATAATCCGGAAAAGAGATGTGCGCCTTCAATGGCAATAGCGATATTGTCCGCGAGCGTGCGCAAGACGACCAGATCCATTTCGTGAAAAGAATGTGGTTTGTTTGATTGCACATCAAGAACACCCAGAACACGTTCTCCAATAATCAGCGGGAGCGCGACTTCAGAACGGGTTTCAGGGAGTGATTCGTGATAGCGGTATATCGGATGGTTAGTTACGTCTTCAACAAATAACTCGTTTTTATGTTCCGCTACCCAACCAATAATTCCCTGACCTGTTTTAACACGAATTTCCAATGGGTGAGCGATATTCGGCTTACACATAGAAGCGCAGGAACGGCAAACAAGTTCGGTTTCATTTCTGTAAGTAAATATGGCAACATAATAATATTGAAATTTCACCTGGATAGCCGTGGCGACCTTTTCGCATAGTTTATCCAGGTTTGTAATAGTAGCTATCTGATCTGATACTTCACGTACGATGGATAATTGCTCTAAACGCCAGCTTTTGAGAATATTAAGACGATATATCTGAAAAGACATCGCGCAAAGTGAGGCTAATGCGGAAAGGTCTTCGAGTTTTCGGTGTTCTAACTCTTTTGAATCCGACGTCTCTACCAACAAAATTCCCAGAAGATCATTTCCAGAAATTAGTGGGATGCTGGCCTTAAAGATTTGGCTATCTGAAGAAATCGTAGTGAGAATGGTTCCAAGATTGGATTGAAACCTCGGTAAGTGATCTGAATACGTATCCATTACAAGCGGATCGAGATCCGATGACATGTTGACCAACGCCGGATTATCTTCGCCCGGTAATGGATAGAATGGATGAGCGAACCAGTATTGACACTTAAAACCAAAAATCTCCGTTATGGAGCCAATAAAAAAATCAGATTGTTCTATGAGGCTGTTTTTTTTCAGCAAAGTATTTGCCGTTTCGAGAAAACACTTCCAACCGGCTTTTTCTGGAAGATGTTTCTCGATAGGAGCTTTCACGAAGAGATCTCAGCTTTCTTAACCATTGTCAATGTATTGCCGTGTTGGTCAGAAAACTCAAAATGAACGGAATTCATCCAACGGCGCATAAAAAAGAGTCCAAGTCCACGGTCTGGACGGTCCTCGAGATTTAGATCGACTCTGGGATTAGCGATGGATTCGGGATCAAATGGTTTCCCGTTATCACGTAATTGAATTATTAACATACCCGGTTGTGACTCGCAGTCAATCACAATGTTACCCAGGTCTTCTCCTTCGTAAGCATGTTCAATGATGTTCGAGCAGGCTTCATCAACCGCGGTTTCCACCTGGTATCGTGAAACATCATCCAATCCGGCGGCATTTGCCGCCTTATGAATGAATGTTCCAACATCTGAAAGACAGTCAAAACTGGCGCGAAAGGTTTGTTGAAAATGTTCGGTGTTCAAAGTAATTAGAAACTACCTACAGAAGTGGTTAAGTCACTGTAAGATTTGAACAGGGGAGTGAAACCCGCCAGATCCAACGCGGATTGTATTGGGGCGGGAACTGAAGCAAGAACAACCTCGCCACGATTATATCGTTTACAGGTTTTTTGCGCGTTGATCATGGCGCGCAATCCTGCGCTAGACATAAATGTAACATTACTCAGATCCAGAACAATATGAAACCGCCCCGCGTCAATAAGAGCCTCGAACGCGCTGTTCAACTGGGGAGCCGTGGAACTGTCAACGCGGCCTTCAACATGGATGACGTCACAGCGTTTAAATTTTGAGGTACTTATATTCATCCGAATCCTCCGTATGCATGAAAAACTTGTTAGATTATAACACTCGTCAAAATCCGGTTTTGAAAACAGAATCCGGATGGATTTAACCGGAAGAAAGAGTAGTATTGTACTATCAGGTAATAATTATGGAACAAATTGTACCAATTGATGAAGATGATATTTGGAATGCCATAGTTGCGCGCAATGCGGAATATGACGGCGTATTTTATTATGGAGTGATAACAACTGGAATTTATTGTGTGCCGTCGTGTCCATCAAAACGTCCGTCTCGATCCTCGGTAAGGATTTTCGGCAACAATGAAGATGCTCAGGCTGCAGGATTCAGAGCGTGTAAGCGATGTAAACCGGATGAAATAGTGGAGCGAATGCAAAAAATTCACGAAGTGATGAGTGTTCTTGAAAGATCTCAAAATGAAATCTTGTCTCCCTCACAATGGGCTGCTTCAGCTGGTTTATCCTTAGATACTTTAAGAAAGTTAACGATAGCTTATGCGGGTCTTTCTCCACGCGATATTATCCATCACCAAAAAATGAATGCGTTCAAATTATCCATTAAAAACGGTAATGAGATTTCTGCCTCTCAATATGATGCCGGATTTGGATCATCAAGCCGATTATATGAAAAGGCATCGACATTACTGGGAATGACCCCCCGGCAATATAAAGAAAAGGGTAAGAATGTGAGAATTCATTACGCGATTTTTGAAACTAAACTGGGGATGGCTATCATTGCCGGAACGGAAAAAGGTATATGTTCATTACAATTTGACGATTCCAGCGACACCCTGTTTGATTTATTACAGAAAGAATTCAGTAAGGCCGAGTTGGTAAATGACAGTGAGCCGTTATCTGGTTGGATGAAAATGCTGAATGATTATCTGGATGGAAATTGCAAAAAGCTATCAATTCCGCTGGATGTTCACACAACTGCCTTTAGAGCAAAAGTCTGGGAGGCGATTCGCCGAATTCCGTATGGTGAAACGCGGAGCTATTCCCGCCTTGCAAAAGAAATCGGTGAACCCAAAGCAGCCCGGGCAGTAGCCGCTGCATGTGCGGCAAATCCGGTTGCGCTTGTCACGCCCTGTCATCGGGTGATACATGAAGATGGAAAAACAAGTGGATACCGGTGGGGGATTAAGCGAAAAAAGATATTATTATCTATGGAGAAAGAAAACGCTGAATAGTTAATTAAGAAGCCAGATCAAAAAATTTAAATAAAAAACCGATGGAAGTTTGTCCATCGGTTTTGATTAATTATTTTGCGTCCTGCATCACACTCATGCGAATTTCAGGTTGATCGAGGTACCACAGGAAAAACCATGAAAGGGCAATACAGACGAGTGTGACGATAATATAGAACCCATTGAAAACCTGACCACTGTCAGTGTTTCTAACTGTGTGGGGCATTAACATAAGAAGCCGGCTGATGATATTGAAGCCCTGACCAAAAGACAGTAAATACCAGGGCCAGTTCTCGGGGTTGTGTCTGACAAGAAGCTCGAAGGTGGCAAAAATAACCAGGACGGCGAGTAAAACGGGAAGCCACCATTCCTGTGTGGTCATTGCGTATGATTCTGGAGGAAAAACAACAAGAGGGATTAACTGCAGAATAAAAAACGGGATGATCAAATTGCGTTTGAGGACGGCTTTTTTCATGTGCCTCTCTCCCTTGGTATTTAATTCTAGATTCAAAAATTATATGGAGCGAAGTTACTTCTGTCAAGTTTTTTCACGGGTGATTTATTTCGAACGAAACATGCTCCTTGACAACTTTATATATCGAATGTATATTAGCTAAAGTCGATCAAACAAAAGTTATACTTTTGTTTGGTTTATGGTTTTTGAGACTCGTTCTCTAAGCAAGTCCTCCCCCAAAAAAAGAAAATTTAATAAATTGTTCCAAGATACCAGGGTGATTGGAGGTGATCTGGCACAGACGCGGTGTATTCACTTTGATTGTTGTTTATAGGATTTGCAGTCCTAAACAGAGTTCAAAAGTATAGAGATTTATAACTAATCACTAAGGAGGAGAAGTTTCTATGCGTACATTCAAGTTGTTAAGCGCGATGATTGTTTTGGTCATGCTGGTCAGTGCTTTTGCGCCCGTGGCCCCCGTTGCTGCCCCCGCTGCTGCTGATGGTGAGATCAAAATCGCCATTTTGGCTCCCCTGAGCGGACCTGTTCCTACCTTTGGTCTTTCCACCAAAGAAGGTGCTACCCAGGCTGTTGATGAATGGAACAAAAAGGGTGGTGTTTTGGGCAAGAAAATCGTTGCCATCGTTGAAGACTCACAGTGCACCCCTGACCCCGCTGTCAACGCGGCCAATAAAGTCATCAACCAGGATAAAGTGAAATACATCGTTGGCGAAGTCTGCTCCAAGGCTTCCATCCCCGTATCCGAAATCGCCAATGAGAAGAAAGTTGTCCAGATCTCCGGTACCTCCACCAACCCGAGCGTCGTTCGCGATGCGGCCGGTAAAGTGAAACCCTTCACCTTCGTCGCCTGCTTCAATGATGACACCCAGGGTAAAGTTATCGCCAAATTCGCTTCCGAGACCATCAAAGCCAAAACCGCTTTCATTATGCTCGATCAGGCGAATGACTACGTAAAGGGTCTGGCCGAATACTTCGAAAAATATTTCACCGCTGATGGCGGCACGATCGTCGGCAAAGAAACCTACACCAGCAAAGACACCGACTTCTCAACCGTTCTGGCCAAAATCGCCGAAGCCAAACCTGATGTAGTGGTCCTCCCCGATTACTACAACATCGTCAACCTGGTCACCAAACAGGCCAAGGAAAAAGGCATCACGGCTCCGTTCATCGGTGGCGATGGTTGGGACTCCCCCGACCTGGATCCCAAAGCTGCTGATGGTGGTTTCTTCACCAACCACTACTCCCCCACCGAAGACCGCGAAAAAGTTAAGACCTTCGTGAAAAATTACGGTGAACTGTACAAAAACGACAAAGGCGAACCGAAGACCCCCGATGCCCTCGCCGCCCTCGCTTATGACGCCACCAACATCTTGATCGAAGCTATCGAAAAAGCCGGCGTTGATGATCCCACCAAAGTTGCCGATGCCATGGCCAAAGGCAAGTTCGAAGCCGTATCCGGAACCATCACCTTCGATGAATTCCACACCCCCATCAAACCGGTTACCGTAATCGCTGTGAAAGACGGAAAAGTCACCTTCAATTCACAGGTTATGCCGTAATCTGAAATTCTAAAATTTGAACTACGAATATGGAGGGCATCTTTGCCCTCCATATTCGAGTTTATTCCACATGTTACTAGGAGGTAGGAGATGCAGAATACAATGGCCGAGCAGAAATCTCCACCCATTCAACTTAAACCAAGGCAATCTCTTGCGTGGGTAGGGCAGGGTTTTCTGATCATCCTTTCGTTGGGAATCATTTATCTGATCGGAATAAACCTGGCGAAAAACCCATCTCTGTTTTCTAATATTTTCTTAAGCGGTTTGCAAATGGGTTTCGTGTATGCCATGATTGCTCTTGGGTACACCATGGTTTATGGTATTGTGAAACTGATCAATTTTGCCCATGGTGACGTTTTCATGGTTGGCGCTTTCGTCAGTTATTATCTGGTTTACCGTTTCAATTTTCAGAATTGGCCGCAAGTGTTTTTCCCGACAATGCCACCTATGCTGGTGGTTATTATCGGAACCGTTAGTACGATCATCATCGCCATGGTCGTATGTGTTTTACTGGCGACTACTATTGAACGTGTTGCTTACAAACCATTACGCAATGCTCCCAGAATCGCCGCGCTGATCACGGCTATCGGTGTTTCATTTTTCCTGGAATTTTTCGGGGCACTGAACTTCGTGTTCTCTCCCCGTTTTATCCCTTATACCCGTCCATTTGAAGTTGTCGCCTGGTATATTGACTCAACGGGTATTCATCAGATCGTTCAAGGGACTCCACCACCACCAACAGCCATTACTTTTTCAAATATCTTCCTTATTATCATGTTTGTCTCTATCCTGGTGCAGATTTTCCTCCAATTCCTTGTGAAGCGGACGAAAATGGGCATTGCCATGCGCGCGGTTTCATTTGACAAACCCACCGCTCGCTTAATGGGTATCAATGTTGACCAGGTTATCTCGTTTACTTTCGCCATTGGCGCGGCGTTTGCCGGTCTGGGCGGTGTGTTATACGCTATCGCTTACTCATCCATTAACACACAGATGGGTATTCTCCCCGGCCTGAAAGCCTTTGTTGCGGCGGTATTGGGAGGTATTGGCAGTATCCCGGGTGCCTTTGTAGGCGCTTTGATCATGGGGCAGGCTGAAGCGCTGACAATGGGCTTTATATCTACCCCCATGCGTGATGCTGTCGCCTTTGCCATCCTGATTATTGTGCTTCTGGTTCGGCCTACCGGTATTTTTGGCGAACCCGAAAATGAAAAAGCCTAGGAGATAGCCAATGGAAATCGGGTTTTTATTTGGTTCGATTGTAAAGATTGTTGTAATTCTGGCCTATCTCTATGGATTGCTCTGGGTTTTAGGCCATAAGAAGACATGGGTAAAAATTGCCGGTGTGGTTGCCGCCTTTGGTATTGTTCAACTGGCGTTTACCGTCACTATTGGCGAATCAACCATTTTGAATGAGTTTGACAGTGGCCTCGTTTTTCAGGCTGCTTCCATGACGATGATCGCATTAGGCTTGAACCTGATCTATGGTTTCAACGGACAGTTCAGTCTTGGCCAGTGGGGCTTTTATGGTATTGGAGCTTACACAGCCGCTGATATCACGTTTCGCTGGATTAATGGAGACAGCCGCGGACTGGTGGTCGTGGGGCTTGGTTCTATTCTGGGCGCTGCCATGATCATCGGTATCCAGAAATGGCTAAAACGCTATCGCGGCGTTCCAGTGCTTTCCGCCTTCACGTTTTACCTGATCGGAAGCGTTCTGGTCGGCTTTATTGCTGTGGTAGTAGCCAATGCAATTGATCCGGCTATCTCCCCGCTTCTCGGTTCGGCTTATGACCGGGGACCGCTTGCTCAGGGGATTTGGATGCAACTCGTTTACTTCCTGGCTGTTGTATTTGCAGGCATCTTTGCCGGTGAAGTCAGTTTCCTTTTCGGTCTTCCTGTGCTTTCACTGGGATCTGATTACTTTGGAATCGCCACTCTGGGTTTCACCATCATTATCAATACATTGATGCTGAACTCTGATACCATTCTGCCTTTCCCTGAAATGAAAGGCGGCCGCGGTATGATCGGCATTCCCAAGATGACCAACTGGTTCTGGGCATTCTTCTTCATGGTGATGGTCATCATAATCATGAGAAACGTTATTCGGTCTTCCACCGGTCGTACTATTCTGGCTGTACGCGAAGATGAAACCGCATCTAAAGCTATGGGTATTGATGTTGCCGGAAATAAGTTACTGGCCTTTGTTATTGGAAGCTTTTTTGCCGGTATCGGTGGTGGTGTTTATGCCCACTATATCGGCTTCCTTAGCCCCGGTACCTTTGACTTCTTAGCTGGTTTCAACCCACTAATTATTGTTGTGTTCGGTGGGCTGGGAAGTATGACCGGAACGATCGCGGCGTCATTTGGCTGGATTTTCTTCCTCGAAGGTTTGTTGCGTGTTTTACTCGGTCAAATGGGTCCTGATGCGCCGACCTGGCGTTTTGTGTTATATCCTATTGTCTTGCTTCTCCTGATGCTCATCCGGCCTCAGGGTTTGCTTGGAACTGTGGAATGGGGTTTTCTTAAAGCTCCATTTGTAAAACCACGGGACGAAGCGAAAGAAACCAAGGAACCGGCGAAAGCCTGAAAGGAGGAATGAACGATGACAACTATAACCCCCTCCACACCCGTGCTTGAAGTCACCGGACTGGCTAAGATCTTTGGTGGTTTGCGCGCTGTCAGTGACTTCAATATGACTATTCACAAAGGTGAATTGGTCGGATTAATCGGTCCTAACGGTGCAGGAAAAACAACCGCGTTCAATATGATCACCGGTCTGTACTTTCCTTCTCGCGGGGATATTAAATTTGAAGGAACATCCATTGTCGGCCTTCAACCATTTGAGATCACCCGTATGGGCATTGGGCGTACATTCCAGAATATACGCCTTTTCTCCAATCTGACAGTTCTGGATAATGTTCGTATAGCGTATGACTTCCACTCCGGATACAACCTGGCAGATGGTATCTTTCGAAATAAAAAATTCTTCAAAAAAGAAACCGAACTAACTGAAAGAGCTCAGGATTTTTTGGCCATCTTTCACTTAAATAAGTATGAAAACGAAATAGCCAAAAATCTGCCGTACGGTCAGCAGCGCCGGTTGGAAATTGCCCGCGCTCTGGCCTGCAATCCGCACTTGTTGCTGTTAGACGAACCGGCGGCCGGTATGAACCCGAAAGAGATCACGGAATTAATGGATTTAATCCACTTCATTCGGGAAGAATTCAACCTGACAATCCTGCTGATTGAACACCAGATGCGTTTAGTAATGGACATCTGCGAAAAAATCACAGTTCTGGATTTTGGCGAAGTAATTGCCCGTGGAACTCCTGTTGAAATTCAGAATAACGCCAAAGTAGTTGAAGCGTATCTGGGCAAGGGAGCTGCTAATGTTTCTTGAAGTTAAAAACCTCCATGTATATTATGGTGCCATTAATGCCCTGCAGGGAATATCTTTCCATATTGAAGAAGGCGAAATTGTTTCCCTGATTGGAGCAAATGGCGCTGGAAAATCGACCACATTGCGTACTATTTCCGGGATTCTTCGTCCCCGAACCGGCAGCATTACTTTCAAAGGGGAGGATATTACAACTATCCCCGCGGAACAGATTGTTCGTCGGGGCATTAGCCATGTGCCGGAAGGCCGGAAAATATTTGCACCTCTCACTGTTCAAGAGAACCTGGAAATGGGTGCTTATACCCGTGATGATCCCCAGGAAATTCAAAAATCTCAGGAACGTGTTTTCCAGAGTTTTCCCCGATTGAAAGAACGGTTGAATCAATTGGGTGGAACATTATCTGGTGGGGAACAGCAAATGCTGGCTACCGGCCGGGGGATGATGTCAAAGCCATCGCTGATTCTTCTTGATGAACCCTCTATGGGTTTAAGTCCTATCCTGGTTGAAGAGATTTTCAATATTATTAAAGAGATCAATTCACAGGGAACCAGTATCCTTCTGGTGGAACAAAACGCGCTTATGGCATTGTCAATTTCCAACAGGGCGTATGTTTTAGAGACAGGGCGTATTGTGCTGGAAGGCGATGCAAGAGATATCAAGAATAATCCTCAGGTTAAATCTGCCTATCTCGGAATTTGATCCAGAAAAACACCGGTAAGACTAAAACCGGAAGAAGAAGAGATATGAAGTGGCAAGGGCAGAGTGAATAATTCTGCCCTTGCAAATTTAACATAATAGCCATAATACTCATTGTGTTGTTACATAAGGCTGGTTTAATACTTGCAACGTTCAATTTGACAGTCACAACAATTGTGTTTAAACTAAGATTGATTAAAGAGATCAGGAGGAGAAGATGAGCGCAACCTACCAGCTTGTAATTCGTTCCGGTGCTGGCGCTGGCAAGGTGCTTCCACTCGACAAATCAGAGTTGCATGTCGGGCGTGATGTGACCAATGACCTGGTTATCAGTGATGAAAAGGTTTCTCGACGCCACGCACGTCTATACTCAGAAGGCGATCAGTATGTAGTGGAAGACCTGGGATCAACAAACGGTACATTTATTAATGGAGCACGGTTATCGGGACCGCATTTGTTGAGAGCCGGGGAACAGATTACATTTGGTGAGACCAGCATCGTTTCATACGAGCGGATAGAGGAAGACCCTAACGCCACCGTAATGTCTACTTTTGCCGCAACACCATCCACTGTTCACCCTCCCAGGCCGGTTTCATCGGCTGAACAGGCAGCCGGACAAAAACCTGGAGACCGAAATTATATCTCTCCACAGGTTCCTCTGGCTCGTAATGATTTCGAAGCGGCACCTCCTCCGGCAGCCAAAAAGAAGAAACCGAAGACAGCTTTGATTATTATTTTGATCATAATCGCGCTATTTATTTGCGGATGCGCGGCGGTTCTATTCTATATCGATTCGCAAAATTTGTATTGCAGTGTCGCGCCATTCTTATTCCCGGGTTGCGCGGTTCCTTAATAGCTGACATATCTCCTGGATTTATCTTACAATCCGGCCGGAATTTTGATTTATTCCGGCCGGGTGTTTCTTAAGCAAAAAAGATCGTAGAATATGGATATGCAACCAACTCTTTCTCCCAGATGGAGTAATACGACAAAATTGATCGTAGGTCTATCTTTCCTGGCGATCATTGGTTATCTTTTTAATCGATTTCAAACTTTACTTGCGCCCCTTCTGATTACTTTTATCTTAACATATTTGATGTATCCCCCTTCCAGTTGGTTGATGCGAAAATTAAAAATGAACTGGAGGCTTTCAGTAACGGTTTGTTTCTTGCTTTTGTTACTGATCATTCTTGGACTTTTAACCTGGGGCGGTTTGGCCATTGTTGAACAGGGACAAAGTTTGATTTTATTTTTGGAGAAAGCGATTGAAGATCTTCCTACTACAATCCAAAATTTTCTCAACACGCCATTATCTGTTGGCCCGTATAAGTTTGAACTATATCGCGTAAATCTGGAATCTATCAGCAGTCAAATCACTTCTGCCATTCAACCCGCGCTGGGGAATCTGGGTAATATTCTAGGGCAGATCGCATCCGGGACAGCAACCACAATCGGTTGGATGTTATTTGTAATGATGATGGCGTATTTCATTTTGTCAGAAACCGGTGGAGAACCCGACCGTATTTTTCATTTTGACATTCCCGGGTATCAGGATGATTTTGAAAAGATCGGAATTCTTCTAAACAGAGTCTGGAACGCGTTTCTCAGGGGACAGTTTCTGATCATCGTTTTTGTTATTATCGTATATTCCATCCTGTTTGGAGCTGTAGGGTTACGCTATTTCTTTGGTCTCGCGATCATCGCCGGATTGACGCGATTCCTTCCTTATATCGGTCCATTGATCGCGTGGACCACTTATGGTTTGGTCGCGTTTTTCCAGGGGAATACGATATTCGGGTTAAGTCCGTTAACATATGCAATTTTTATCGTGGTTTTGGCCTGGTTGACTGATGTAATAATCGACAATTTCGTGTCCACCAGGGTGATGGCTGACGCACTTTCTGTGCATCCGGCTTCGATACTCGTGGCTGCATTAATTGGCGCAAATTTACTTGGAGTTGCCGGCATGATCCTTGCTGCGCCTGTTCTGGCTACACTTCAATTGTTCTTTCGATATGTGTTGCGAAAAATGTTCGATAAAGATCCCTGGGAAGGGGTTGATTTTGAACCGCATAAAAAAGAGACCGGGATATTTATGCCCGGTATTGGTTTGTTCATAAAAAGTTTTGTCTCTAAAATAGTAAATTTCGAAAAAAAGAAGAACATTGCTCAGCCTTCAAATAAAAAACAGGGAGACCACAATGAATAAACCTTCCCCATTGATCATAATTCTGGTAATTGTCGCGGTAATCGGTCTGACAACGGCAGCTGTTGTTTTCCTGCAAAAATATGTGCCGGATACGATAAAATCCAGTTCGGAAGGCTCTGAAAATGCCAAGGCAGCCAGACGATGTGAAGAGGTTGTTAAAGCTTCCATGCGAGATGCCACCCGGGCGAAATTTACCGGGCAAAAAGTGGTTACTGTGGGCAAAGGCCGCTATCAGATAACCGGTAGTGTTGACGGACCAAATGCCTCTGGAATTATGGTAAGAGGATACTATAATTGTATTTTCAATTTCAACACCAAATCGTTTGATCTGCTTTCTCTGGAAGGCGATGATGTTTGGAAACCGTTGAAAAAATAGTAAAAAGGAGAATAAAATGTCAGACTCAGAACCTATGGTTAAGACGTTAGGTGAAACCGAGAACTACATGGCCTGGAAAGCAGAAGAACCCGATGGTGAAAGCACTTATCATCTGGATTTAAATAATGTCACACTTCATTTCTTTACCGAAGAATGGAATGAATTTATTGATCTTGTAAAGAAACTCGATAAAGCCACTCTTTAATTCAATAAATCGAATTACCAACCTCGTTCTGTTTGATGCAAGGTTGGCAATTGATAATAACCAAAAGAAGAAGCAATTTAAATTGAATTGCTTCTTCTTTAACCTGATCAGTCAAGCTATGAGTTCCGGCCACAATTTTAAGGCTGAGAATGTAGCATTCAGGGCCGTTTTTCCCATTCGGCAAATTGTTCGCTTTTGCATAAGTTCATCAAAGTCATTAAGAACTCGAATTTCTTCTTTTTTAATATTTAAATTCCCTGGCTTATTAAAAAGGCTCATTTGGAATAAAGTTCCCTGGGTGCATGAAGGACATTTCCCGCAACATTCGGCAGCAAAAAATTGACTTATTCGTAAAAGAATTTGTTTTATCTTGCGAGTTTCATTAAACACAACGATCGAACCTGGCCCGAGAGATAGTCCGGATCTGGTTAAGACGTCCAAAGAGATAGGCATATCCAGGTCATTGCCGGTCAAGAACTTTCCGCTTACTCCTCCGACGAGAACAGCTTGCAGTCTATGGGAATCTGATAAACCACCACACAAACCATTGATGACTTCTCTAAATGTTTTTCCGTATGGAATTTCAACAAGTCCGGGGTTAATGACATCACCGGTCACTGAAATAAGACAAGTCCCTTTTGAAGTGTCTGTTCCAATTTTTCGAAATTCTTTTGCTCCCATTCGTAAGATTTTTGGGATGTAGCAGAAAGTTTCAACATTATTTATGATAGTTGGCTTGCCAAACAAACCGGTGGATGTAGGGAATGGGGGTTTTCCCCGAGGGTAGGCGCATTTACCTTCCAGGGATTCCAGAAGCGCAGTCTCTTCACCGCTGGTATATCGGCCGGCACCCCTGCGGACTTCAATATCAAAGGAATAATTTGAACCCATAATATTTGTTCCAAGAAGCCCGGCCTCACGTGCGTCTATGATGGCGTTTGATAAAACTTGCAATGCAAATTCGTAATCCCCATTGATATAAATGAATCCTTTTGCTGCCTGTAAAACATATCCGGCAATGATCATTCCTTCTAAAAGACTATGCGGATCATCTTCTATAAGTACACGGTCTTTAAAAGAAGTGGGGTCGGCTTCTGACGCGTTGCATACGACAAACCGGGATTTATGACCAGATGTAGCGGCTTTTTCCCATTTAATACCGGTAAGAAATGAGTCACCGCCACGGCCGGTAAGACAGGAGGCTTTAATTTCATCAATCACTTTATCACGCGGAGTGGTAAGCACTGTTTTCAATGCCTGGTAACCGTCTTTACTCCAATATTCCATTAGCGTACATGTACGGTTTTTTCCACAATTTTTCGTTATTATTCTGTTTGTCCCCATTATCATAGTCTTAGAATGAAATGGACTTGAGCTTATTTGTTTTGATCTACCCTGCTGAAGTGGAATGCGAAGCAATTCATCTTGAATACTGACTGTTGGCGTATGACAGCATAATCTAAGGCAAGGAGCTTTTTCAATCAAAAGATCCTCTCCAGAATTGTCCTGGTCGGGGAGATGCCGGATCGTATGAAAAACTGTGTCAACACCGGCCATCTTACATAAAGGATCGTTACATACGTGTAAAACCGTTTTAGTTACCGGCTTCCTTCGAAAAATCGTATAAAAATTAATGACCTCTTCGATCTCATTTACTGGAATTTCAAGACTTTGACTGATATCACGTATCGCGTCATCTGATATGTATCCCTCGAAGTCTTGTGCCGCATGAAGGCAGGGCAATAAGGCAGACCGGCTATTTCCCATCTGGAAATGGAGGGTATTTAAGAACATAGAAAGTTCTGGAAGGATGACTGTATCCATTTTTTCCATTTCAAACCTCCAGGTTCGTAGTTCTGATTATCTACCCGGTCATTAATGAAAAACCTTGATGTATCCCGGTTTTCATGCAGGTCGGTGTTGGTTTTTAATGTTCAGGTATTCTGTGTGGGTAATTTGATGTACCTGTCTAATCGGGTGATGTTTATAGCCCACCAATGAAGATTGTGGTTTATCCGATGAATGTCTCTAAATTGTTACTGTGAATTATGAAAAATGAAACTACGGAGTATGCAACCGCGTAGCTGTGATCTTTAAATGCCGGTAGTGTAAATCAATCTATTGGTAGGCTATGAAAATCATGTTGGTTCTATAAATCAAATAGAACCCGTTACGTATTATTATTGTACAACATAGCGCAATACCCTTTATTGGCTGAAAAAATACTCCTATATGGTACAATATTTCTATAAAAAGAGAGACTATGAATCTAGATGATCTTAATTCAATTTCTGTAATTGATTCTTCCGGTTTTATCCAATTAATCCGGAAAATGCCTGATTATATTCGGTCTGCCTGGCAGGCAGGATGTGGGTTTAATTCAAAGATAGAAGGAAAAATTTCCCGAATCATTCTTTGCAGTACCGGCATGCCACACATAACCGATCGGATTCTGGCAGCTTATCTAAATAATAGTTCTTCCATCCAGGTTTCAATAAATACCGGCGAATTGTTACCTGAATGGGTTTTTGATGGGCAGTCCTTGGTCATTGTTTTTAGCCAGACCGGCACTGAACCCGAACTAAATCGACAATTGGTACAATGTTCAAGAAAGAATTGTCACCTGCTCTCCATTTTCCCTGAAGGGAATGAGGCTAAAGGGGTTGAATCAGCCGGATTATCACATTATTCTCTCACTTATTCCTGCCCATCAAAAATAATTTTTATTTACACTTTCTTTTTTACTTTGGGTTTGTTGGCATCAATGGGATTGGTGATGGCGAATGAAGGTGAGATAGTTGACCTTGTATCTGAACTAGAAAAAACTTGCAATCAGCTCGATCTATCCAATCCGATCATGTCTAACCCGGCTAAGAGGCTGGCCGGGCAGTTCATGAACCGGCTTGTAACTCTTTTCGCGTCTGAAGCTATGGTTGATGTAGCCAATCTCTGGAAAGCGCAAATTAATGAAAACGCTAAAGCCTGGGCACAGGTGGAAGATATCAGTACCGCAAGCCGTTCCACTGCAGGTGCTATGTGCTTTCCAGAAGCTTCACTGACACAAATGATGACTATCTTTCTAGAATCGCCTTTTGATACGCCTGTATGTCTAGCGGCTTCAGGCAAATTGCGTGAGCTATTTATGGTAGAAGGTTTCAATACCGATTATTATGTTCCATCCGGAAATACTCCATTAAAAGCAATATGGAACGCGATCATCTTTGGCATATTTGTCAGCTATTATCTGGCGATTGCCTATGGTATCGATCCTTTCCCCAACCCGGCAATAGAAGAGATGGTCAATTTCCTTTCTGAAATGTGATCTGGAAGGGTTTATGAAGATTCGTAAGATCCTCCACATGGACCTGGATGCTTTTTTTTGCTCCGTGGAAGAACTGCGAAATCCTTCATTAAAGGGGAAGGCTTTCGCGGTTGGTGGACAACCGGGAACCCGGGGAGTTATTTCAACCGCCTCATATGCTGCCCGTAAGTTCGGGATACATTCTGCCATGCCGACGGGCAGGGCATTGAAGTTGTGTCCGGGGTTAATCCTCGTTTCATCTTTCCATTCAGAATATGCGGAAATGTCAAAAAAGGTGATGCAAATTGTTGGTGACTTTTCTCCCCTTGTTGAAATACTTTCCATTGACGAGGCATTTCTTGATGTCAGTGACCTGCCGGATACTCCTTTACAAATTGCCCGTCATCTGCAATCACGAATTAATCGAGAAACACAGCTTCCCTGTTCGATCGGCGGCGCCACGAACATGCTGGTGGCAAAGATCGCCAATGATTATGGGAAACACCTGCACAAGGATCCTACGCCTCCAAACGCCATAACCATTGTGGAACCCGGTACAGAGGCCTCATTTCTTGCTCCACTGCCCATAGACGCGCTATGGGGTGTTGGCCCCAAAACGGCGGAACGAATGACCACACTTCACATCCATACCATAGGAGATCTGGCGAAACGGTCGATGGATGAGATGATCAGGTTATTTGGTCAGAGCGGGTGTGACCTGTTGGAACGCGCCAAAGGGATTGATACGCGTGAAATTCAAGTGGAGCATGAGGCAAAATCTATCAGCCAGGAGACGACTTTTGATAACGATACGGCTGATGAAGAATACCTGCTGAAAACTATCCGTCGGCTTTCGGCAAATGTGGGAACCCAGTTACGAAAACAGGAAATTACTGCGAAAACGATCCGCATAAAGATTCGTTGGGCGAGTTTTGAAACTCACACCCGGCAACTGGCTTTAACCTATCCAACAGATCGAGACTCGGTCATCACGGCGGCAGCCATTGATCTGTTTCACAAGATATGGAGTAAAGGCAAAAAGGTTCGTTTGATCGGAGTCGGAGCAGCCCAGTTCACCCGAGAGGCGATTCAATTGAATCTTTTAGAAAAAACAGATGATCGCGAAGAACGTCTTTTGCGTTCAGTTGACGAGCTGCGTGAACGGTTTGGTAAACAAATTCTGATACGCGGTTTTGACCTGCCTGAGGTTAAAAATAATCATACTCTATAGGGTTTCCAGGTGTTCTCCGCTGGATTTCACAAGCGGATACGACAAAGTCTCATCATACAGTTTAATAATTTCGCGGGTAATTATGTCCCAATCGTATGAACGGGCTGCTGCCGCGGCCTGTTCACCAAGGCGGTCGCGCAATAAGCGGTCGTGGTAGAGTGTCAACAACCGTTGACTCAGGGCTTCTGCGTCTCCATCTGGTACCACATAACCGGTTACGCCATCCTGTACTAAAAATGCCAGTCCGCCTACCTGTGAAGCTACTACGGGAGTTCCACAGGCCATAGCTTCAAGGGCTACCATGCCGAAGGATTCATAAAAGGACGGAACAACAACTGTTTCGGCGGCTGAGTAATAATAAGGGAGAGTATCCTGTGCTTTTTTCCCGAGGAAAATTACCATTTTTTGCAGATCAAGATCATCACGCATGGCAAGTAGACGGGCCATCTCTGCGTTCATTTCATCGGGCGAGACATCGGGCTCGCCGCCGATGACCACCAGGTACATCGGACAGCACGAACCGGTAGATGATTTTCGTAATAAGGCCAGGGCACGAAGAAGTGTTTCCAATCCTTTTAGCGGTTCGATGCGGCCGACGAACAGGATCATTCGCTGTTCCTGGGGAATGCCCACTACATCTTTGGCTTCGTCTTTGGGTATTGGATAGAATCTTGACAGATCAACTCCCGGAGGGATAACCCGTATTTTTGACGCCTGTGCGTGATAAAGGCGTTCCAATTGGGCCCGTTCTGCCAGCGTGGCCGCAACCAAACGGTTTGCCTCGCGAATGACTTTGGTCTCACCGTCAATGCGGTAGTCTCCTTCAATTTCTGATTCGCTGCGGGCAATGCGGTTCTTCATTAACCCCAGGGTATGGAACATCGTGATCACCGGGCTCTGCCAATGATCGCGCAATGATAATGCCGAAAGGCCGGACATCCAGTAGTGGCTGTGAACAAGGTCATACTGAAGTCCACGTTCAACCGCGAATTTGAGGATACCTTCAGTAAACACCGGGATATGAGTGGAAAGCTGCTGTTTAGGGAGGGGGATTTCGGGTCCGGCAGGGATGTGAACCACGCGGTTGCCATACCCGAGGTCATGTAATACATGCGGAATATGCTCATCCTGCGAACGGGTAAAAACATCCACATGAACTCCGGCCCGGCCAAGGTGACTTGTTAGTTCCCGCACATAGACGTTCATTCCACCGGTATCTTTGCCACCTAATGTAGCCAGCGGGCAGGTATGATAAGAAAGCATCGCGATATTCATAATGCTCAATTGTATTGTATTTTCGCGGATTGGTTTGGTATAATCACTGCCACGCCACCGTAGCTCAGCTGGCAGAGCAGACGTTTCGTAAACGCCAGGTCATGGGTCCGAATCCCATCGGTGGCTCAAATTAGTATCATGCAGAATTAATTAGCTCCCGCTACGGAGCCAGATAGAACGTGACAATGGCCGTGGCGCCATTGTGGTTTTCAAATTTGATCTCCCCGTTCAACGGGCTGACTACGCTCAACCGCATCACCTGCATACCCACATTCCCACCTGTGCCATCCAGGATTTCCTGCGGCCAGCCCGGACCATCATCTGCAAAACACAGGCGGACCCGGTTCGAATTCTTTTCTTCTTTGCGGATGGTAACGGTGATCGTCCCTTTTTCTTTATCGAGAAACGCGTGACGAATAGCGTTTGTCGTCAATTCGTTTAAGATCAATCCTAAAGCGGTTGCCTGACGGGCATTGATCCATAAATTTTTATCTTGAGAAAAGATACCAATAGTCACCTTTCTTCCAAGCGGTGAAGAGGATGCGGCATTTTCAATGATCTTTCGAACAAAATGATCTAATTGAACGGGAGACCACTGGCTGGATGAAAGAATATCATGCACGGCAGCCAGACCACTTATGCGGTTACGCAGATCTGTTAACGCTAACTGATAGTCAACCGGTGATTTGATCTCTCGCTCGGTTTCCATTTCCAGTAAGCCAATTATTGAGGCGATATTGTTTTTTACCCGATGATTTACTTCATTTAACAGTAACGTTTTTGTTTCAGCATCCCGCCTGGCTTGAGCCAACAGTCGCAAATTATCCTGCGACAACTGTCTCATAGCCTCAAAATCCTGTTTACGAGCAGTTATGTCTGTGATAATTCCATTAATATAAACCGGGTTGCCGTTTTCATCCATTGTTATGCGGCCAGTTTCAACTACCCAGATGTAAGTCCCGTCAGCTTTCTTCAATCGGAACTCCACCTCGAACGGCTTTCTGGATTGAGCAGCGGTATTTATGGCAATTCCTATTTTTTCATGATCTTCAGGGTGGGTTATATCTAGCCAGTTAATAGAACCATCCAGTAAACAGTTCTTATCATAACCTGTCATCTTTTCAAAATAATCAGACAAATAAACCGCTTTATACTGCTGATCAAAAAGTGACCCGAATACAATACCGGGTATGTTGTCTACAAGATTTCGGAAATCTTCTTCGCTTTGCCGCAAATCGTTCGATGTTTGAACAATATCTGTAATATCTTGTACAATGGTCAGGCTTTGCAGCGTTGTTCCTTTGGCTGAATGATTAAGTGCTGTCTGGTACATATGCAGCCAGTGTGTTGAACCATCTAACTTGATCCAACGGTATTCACCTTCAACAACTTCACCGATGGGTAAATTTGCCAGTCTTTTTTGTTGTTCCACTGCTTTCGCCCGGTCATCCGGATGCACCATTTGAATGATCTGGCGGCGATTCATCGCTTTTAATTGTTCAGCTGTATTTCCAAAAAGGTCACAGGTTGCCGGATTAAAAAATGCCATTTCTTCTTTTTCACGGTCGTAAACAAAGATCGCGAGAGGAGAGATGTTTAGGATTTCATTCAAAAATCGGCGGTTATTTTCAATTTCTTTTTCTATTCTTTTTCGATCGGTTATATCAACGCCAATAACAAGGTAAGCATCTTCACCTTTGTTCTTTATTGGTATAGCCCGCATTTCGACATCGACCATATTGCCTTTTTGGTTGACAAAAGAAATATCAATGGCCGAAGTATCAGGTTTTTCTTTTACACTGACAATATGGCTTCGCAATTTTTGTAAAAGTTCTTCTGACAGTAACGACTTAATTTCAAATTCACCGATATTTTCGCTTGAGTCAAGCCCGAGCAATTTGATACCGGCATCATTCGAATAAACTATTTTGCTTTGTTGAAAAAGAAAAGTTCCGTTGGGAGTGAAATCAACCAGTTTCTGATATAGCTCACGGCTCTCGTTTAAGGCATTTTCACGATCGTGGCGTTCCAATACACTGATGATGGTTGATTGAAACAGATCGAGGAGAGCTTTTTCGCGTTCAGACCAGAATGGATGTGGAGAGCTGGAACTAAATCCAATATATCCTCTGAGATGATGAGAGACAAATACTGGAAGCACCACCATTGATCGAATTCCTGCTTTGATCAAAAACAGGCGTTCGCTGGATGCCTCAGCCGGAATATCAAAAGAGTCAGGTACGTAAATTGGGTAATTATTTTCCAGTTGATTTTTTGCCCAGGCAAAAAGACTCAAAGGCAAACCATCTGTCATCTGTGAAAAAGCCGGCTTACCCGATTTATTCCATTCGAATCCCTTCTGGATGGTGTTTGTTTTAACATCAATGAAGCGGATATACCCCTGTTCGGCTGTCAGATACTCTGCCATTTTCTGGAGTGCTTCAGGGATCTGGTCTTCAATATGGGTGATTTCCGCGTTGATAAACATCGTTGTTATTTCGGAGACTATGTTTTCCCCATCCAGCTGCCTTTTTAATTCTTCTTCTTTTGTCTTTTGGTCTGTAATTTCACGGAAATAGGTGGCGATACCTATAATATTCCCTTCATCATCACGCCAGGGTTGAAAGAGAAGACTAAAATAACGCGTCAAATCCCCATATATTCTTGTTATCTCTTTGTAATAAGAACCGCCTGATTTGAGCAGTTTCTTTTTGATTTTTGTATACGTTTCTGCTTCATCCAGGGTTAGAATTTCGAAATCTGTTTTACCGATTACCTGGTCGACTGCTAAAAGGGGGGTTGAATTCATAAACCATACGTAAACCAGGTCTTTATTTTGAAAAAGAATGGTATCGGGAGAATTTTTGGAAATTAGCTTAAATCGCCGGTCACGTGAAAGAAGATTGGCATTTTGCTCACGAAGATCGTTATTTTCTGAAATTAATTCCTCAGCAAGTTTTTCTAGATCGAATTTGGATAATGTCTTTAGATCTCGGCGGTTAGAAAAATTCTGTCGAGGGGGTTGGTCATTTGCCATTGAAATTTTTTCAATATTTTTCGTTATTCTTTTCACCCCTGCCTCCGATTATTCGGCAAGATACACCATGAACTTCATTATATGATGATTATCGACTAATTTACATAGAGGTGCATCGGTTATAATTCTCTCATGCCTGCTCACTCAAAACCATTGGTTATCGGAATCGCCGGGGGTACCGGTTCGGGGAAAACGACTGTTGCCAGCGTTATTCTAAATAAGGTCGGTCGATCGCGGATCGCGTACATTCCACATGACGCGTATTATAAAGACCTCCGCCACCTTCCTCCGATACGCCGTCAAGAGGTAAATTTTGACCACCCGGATTCTCTTGAATCTGAATTGATGATGCAGCATATTAGAGACCTGCGGGATTGGAAATCTGTCTACCTGCCGGTATATGATTTCACAACGCACACCCGCACGGAACAAACAGTGGAGGTCAAACCAAGCCGTGTTATCCTTGTGGAAGGCATCTTAATATTTACAGAAGCTTCTCTAAGGGATATGTTTGATGTAAAAATATTTGTAGATACCGACCCGGATATCCGCTTCATTCGCCGATTGCAGCGTGATATTGCTGAACGAGGCCGAACCATGGAGTCGGTAGTCACCCAATACCTGACGACGGTTCGCCCCATGCATCTTGAATTTGTGGAACCGTCAAAACGATATGCTGACGTGATCATACCTGAAGGCGGTTTGAACGTAGCCGCTCTTGATATGGTAATCGCCCGTATAGAGATGATGTTGAAATCGGAGCAGGCTTAAAACCTGATTTTTTGTATAGAATGACAAATGAAAAAAAAGATCGATTGTTACGAATAGCAATCATTGCTGGTGCTATTCTTTTTACGGGAATCTTAATTTACAACCGCGAACAAATAAAGAATTTTGGGTCGCTTGGTTACCCCGGAATATTCCTTGTAGCTTTTTTATCCAGTGCTACTGTATTTGTTCCTCTTCCTGGAATCATGTTTACTACGGCGATGGGGGCCGTGTTTAATCCTCTCTGGGTTGCAATCGCGGCTGGTACAGGAGCAGGGCTGGGTGAAATGAGCGGATACCTGGTAGGATTTTCAGGCCGAGAGTTGGTGAACAAAACGGCCTGGCATGAAAAAGTTGAAGGATGGATCCGCAGGTATGGAATCTGGATCATTATTCTTCTTTCCAGTATTCCTAACCCGGCTTTCGATTTTGTTGGATTCACTGCCGGAGTATTGAAACTCCCGGTATGGGAGTTTGTTCTGGGTACCATAATCGGAAATATTATTAAAATGTTGGTTTTCGCTTATGGCGGCGCGGGTGTTTTCAGTTTCTTCCCAATAGCGCAATAGGTGATTGTACTGTTCTTGATAAATGACCAGGACTAAACTATACTTTCATTTTGATTTTTTAACATCCCAATTTTAACCCAGTGACATTATGAAAAAAATATTCTCATCTGAGCGCCTGGTACCTGTTGCGCTTTTCATAGTCTGTGTAATATCATACGGAATCTTAATACCCTCTCTGGGATTCTACTGGGATGATTGGGTATACATCTGGTTTGCCAAAACCCTTGGCTCCTCCGGTTTCGTAGACGTGTTTTCCCATGATAGACCATTCCTGGCACTCCTGTATTCCATAAATCTACCTCTGTTAGGTACAAATCCAATTGTGTGGCAGATAGCTGCCCTTATTTGGCGCTGGCTTGCCACTCTATCTTTTTGGACATGTCTCAGGCTATTGTGGCCTTCTCGTCCGCGGCAGGCACTATGGGCATCCATTATGTTTGCTGTTTACCCGGGTTTCAGCCAACAGTGGATATCGGTCATCTATAGCGAAGCCTTTATTATTTTGGCTGCTTTTTTCGCTTCTCTAAATTTAATGATGGCTGCATTGCGTAAGAGGATTCCATTCTGGCCGGCAACAATCATAGCGCTGGCTCTTTCAGGTTTCAATCTCTTTTCTACCGAATACTTCTTTGGACTGGAATTACTGCGTCCATTATTGATCTGGTGGATAATCGGCGAGTCTGGTTTGCCATTAATTCCACGGATAAAACGGTCAGTGATTAATTGGCTGCCTTACATGGTGGTTCTGGCTGGTTTTTCGATATGGAGGGCGTTCTTTTTCCAATCAAACACCTATCAGATTTCAGCTATCGAAAGCCTTGCCTCCACTCCTCATACCACAATAATTGATCTACTCAAAACATTAGGCTCAAATTTCGTGGTTGGCGGCTGGCTCGCGTGGAATCAAATTTTTTCCCCGCCAAATGCCCTTGAATTGCAAATCCTTACAACCCGGCTGTACTGGTTGGCTGTACTGGCCATGTTCATTTTCACTTTTATTTTTCTTACAAAGGTCCGGTTATTACCGGCTGAGTCAAATGAAGAAATGATCGAGCCCCAAAAATGGGGATGGCAGGCAGTATTGTTGGGCGTACTGGCATTGCTTGTAGGAGGGATTCCTTTCTGGATAGCTAACCTCCCGCTGACACTTGTCTTTCCATGGAATCGGTTCACGCTGGCATTAATGCCGGGATCTGTATTGCTGTTGATTGGGTTATTTGAAGTGTTAATCCGCACGTCACGCCAGAAGATTATTCTGACAGGTATCCTGGTCAGTCTTGCGGCCGGATGGCAGTTTTATAATGCCAATACCTTCCGCCGTGAATGGGAAGCTTCGCGTGACTTTTTCTGGCAATTGAGCTGGCGAATTCCGGGGTTAAAACCCAACACGTTACTTCTGACCCATGAATTTCCTTTCAAATACTACAGTGACAATTCATTAACGGCGCCAATTAACTGGATGTATGCTCCTGAATTTAAAGGTCGCGAAATGCCGTATATGCTTAATTATCTGTCTGTACGTCTTAAGAACAGTCTGCCCTCCGCCAGACCGGACACACCGGTAGAACAAACCTACCGCGCGTTGACCTTCAAAGGAAATACATCTGATTCTGTTGCGCTATACCTGGATTCAGGGGGCTGCCTCAAAGTAATGGATTCTTTGTATACAACGGCTGAAACCATTCCAGGCCTCCCTTATAAAATGGAACCGGCCATTCCACTCTCCAATCTATCAAGGATCGAGACGAACCCCGATACCCCTGCGGTTCCGGCTCCCCAGTATTTTCCGGAACCACCGCATGGATGGTGTTATTATTACCAGAAAGCTGATCTGGCACGTCAAATGGGCAACTGGGAAGAAGCTGCCCGGCTGGGAACTGAAGCACTGGAGAAAAAACTTCTACCTGCCACACCTTCTGACTGGCCTTTGTTTATCGAGGTATTTGGCCGGGTAAATAATTGGAACAGGGCGGCGGAGCTCACGGAAAATGCGTATGCCACCAACCCCGCCATTCAGCCCGCCTTATGCAAGATATGGGACCGAATCGCAGAGCAGCCGCTAGATGACGAAGGTAAAGCTTCGGTAAAATACGCGAAGAGTTATATCAAGTGTATTGATACCGGAGTTAAGGAAAATTAAGATGACGCTTGAACCAGGTATTTCTGTGGTAGTTCCTGTTTACAACAGTGAAACAACCTTACGCGATTTGATCGCTGAACTAGAAACAGAGTTGCCCGATCTAACCGGAAAATATGAAGTCATTTTAATTAATGACGGATCTCATGATAATAGTTGGAATGTAATCCATGAAATCTGCGCAGAGAAACCATGGGTGAGGGGCGTGAATATGATGCGCAATTATGGCCAGCATAACGCTCTTGTATGTGGAATGCGGCTTGCCAGCTTTGATACCATCGTCACCATGGATGATGACCTTCAACACCCTCCAAAAGAGATAAAAAAACTACTGCTTCCACTGGCAGATGGATATGATGTGGTTTATGGTATACCGACGAAACTTCCTCATTCGTGGTGGCGAAATGCTTTTTCTCGATTAACGAAGCGGATACTCGCCATGGTGATGGGTATTCCAACTATTCGTGATATCGGCGCGTTCAGAGCCTTCCGTACCGATATTCGCCGGGCATCGGATCAATTTCAAAGCCCGACTGTAATCTTAGATGTACTGCTTTCATGGGGAACAACCCGGTTTACCACGGTGCCTGTAGAAGAGGCACCGCGGAAAGAGGGAAAATCAAATTACAATTTCAGCCGGTTGGCAGCTCAGGCTTTATTAATTCTGACCGGCTTTAGCACCGTCCCACTGAGGATGACGAATTATATAGGCTTCATCTTCACAATATTCGGTATCGTTATTCTGGTGTATGTCTTATCTCAATACTTTATCGCCGGAAGTATTCCCGGTTTTCCGTTTCTGGCTTCTATGATCGCCATCTTCTCCGGGACTCAATTGTTCGCGTTGGGAATTTTTGGTGAATATCTGGCCCGAATATTTGACCGGAGTATGGAACGACCTACATACGCCATATCAAAAACTATTAACAATCCAAAGGATTTGAATTCTTGAAAGTAGTCATTTTACAGCCGTCATATATTCCCTGGCGTGGTTTTTTTGATCAGATAAACACTGCTGATCTATTTGTTTTTTATGATGATGTTCAATATGACAAACGAGGCTGGCGGAACCGCAACCGGATCAAAACTTCCGCAGGTCCAATCTGGTTATCGATACCGGTCTATAATCGCGGGGCTCAAACGGAACATATTGCGATCAACACTATTAAGATCGTATGGGACAGACCATGGAATAAGGAACACTGGAATTCCATAAAAATGGCCTATTCCAAAGCTCCGTACTTTTCTCAATATTCCGGTCTGGTAGAAGAGTTTTATTCTGGTAAACCCGAAATGTTGGCAGACTTTACCATTTCAACAACCATTTCTTTAGCCAGGGCAATTGGAATATCACACACTCGTTTCCTGCGTTCTTCTGAAATCGAAGGGGTTGAAGGCACAAAAACCGATCGTCTAATATCCATTTTAAAGAAAGTCGGCGCCACTCACTACTTTTCCGGACCATCAGCCAGAGATTATATTGAAACAAATAAGTTTGAAGACGCAGGAATCAGGTTAGATTACATGGAGTATGATTACCCCGAGTACCCTCAATTATATCCGCCCTATGAC
This sequence comes from Leptolinea sp. HRD-7, assembly GCA_024363285.1. Taxonomy (GTDB): domain Bacteria; phylum Chloroflexota; class Anaerolineae; order Anaerolineales; family Anaerolineaceae; genus Leptolinea. Next base: position 2,278,739 of record AP024710.1, read on the forward strand.
TCGCAGGTTTCCATATTAGATACCCTGTTTATGATGGGGCCCGACACATTAAAGACTTTCGCAAAATAGAGGTTTTATGACTGATCAATCAATCAACATGGATGATATCCGGAATTATTTTGCCGGTAAGTTAGAACAACATGGTGCAACACCACGCGGAGTCGACTGGAATTCTACCAGCGCTCAGGATACTCGTTTTTCACAGCTTGCCCGGGTTATTCAGCCGATTGACCGGTCATTCTCTTTGCTGGATTACGGAAGCGGATTTGGCTCATTTTATGATTACATTGTCACGCAGGGTATTAAACCTGAGAGATATATAGGTTTTGATATTGTAGAAGGTATGGTAAATAAGGGGCGTGAGCTTCATGCCAGTATGGATGGAGTGGAGTTTACCAGCTCTGAGACCAATCTACCTGTTTGTGATTATGTGGTTGCCAGTGGCATTTTTAATATTAAGCTGGATACCGCCTATGAGACATGGACCGAGTATGTAGTCAAAACACTCACCCGCATGAATGAACTATCAGACCGCGGTTTTAGCTGTAACTTTCTGACAAAATACTCTGACGCGGATCATATGCGGCCTGATCTTTATTATGCTGATCCCGGTTATCTTTTTGATATGGCCAAACGCAATTTCTCTCGCAATGTAGCCATTTTGCATGACTACGATCTTTACGATTTCACCATTATTGTCCGGAAGAAATTGGACTGATTGGAACTTCTTAATGGCAGAAACGATTGTTGACTTCAATAAACCCTGTATTGTGGGAAAAGAATATGATTACATGGCCGATTCCATTCGGTCTTCACATATCTCTGGTGATGGTAAGTATTCCAAATTATGTCACGAATTTTTGGAAAATAAACTTGGGATTCCACGCGTCTTAACTACACCTTCCTGCTCACATGCGTTGGAACTTTCCGCATTACTGTTGAATATTCAACCCGGTGACGAGGTGATTATCCCGGATTTCACATTTGTCTCTACCGTAAATGCGTTTGTTTTACGAGGGGCTAAACCGGTTTTTATTGATATCCGTTCCGATACGTTAAATCTGGATGAAAGCCAACTTGAACGACTGATCACAGAAAAAACGAAAGCCATTGTCCCTGTACATTATGCCGGTATTGCCTGTGAGATGGATACAATCATGGAAATTGCCGGCCGATACAATATTCCTGTTGTGGAAGATAATGCTCATGGGTTATTCGGAAAATATAAAAACCGCTGGCTGGGAACCATTGGTTGTATGGCTACCCAGAGCTTCCATGAGACAAAAAACTTCACATGCGGTGAAGGTGGCGCGCTGCTGATAAATGACCGCTCTTTGATCGAGAATGCGGAAATTATTCGTGAAAAAGGCACCAATCGTAGTCGGTTTTTTCGGGGTCAGGTGGATAAATATACCTGGGTATCAGTAGGTTCCAGCTATCTGCTTTCAGATATACTGGCTGGTTTTTTGTATGCTCAATTGGAAGTATGGGAAGAGATCCAGGCAAAACGTAAATGGATATGGCAAACGTATCACCAGGAACTTTCTGACTGGGCAAAAAAGAACGGTATCGTTCAACCGACCATCCCCGAGAACGTTGAGCCTTCATGGCATATTTATTATTTACTTTTGCCGGATCTCGACCATCGCCAGGGGATGATCAGTCATCTGAAAGCAAATGGCGTAAATTCCGTTTTTCACTATCTGCCTCTCCATCTTTCAGAGAAGGGCCGAGAGTATGGCGGCCGTGAAGGTGATATGCCTGTCACCGAATCAGTAAGCGACCGATTGGTCCGCCTTCCCCTGTATTACGACATGGGCGAAATTGAGATGGAAAAAGTTCTTGAAGCGGTAATATCTTACAAACTGTAAACATTCAACCCATATTCATGCTAGAATTTAATTATGGCTGAAGAGAAAAAAACGTTGAATTTCAAGGAACAACATAAGAAAGATGTCATCTGGCAGATATGGTTCCCGGTCGGTTTTGGAGCGGCGGCCATGCTGTCTCTTGGAATAATGGCTGTATTCTCCCTTCAGTCCGGTACTGACTCCAGTGCCCGTTGGGGGCATGTGGCTACCATGTGGCTGTTATTGCCAGTCTTCTTTGTCGGACTGATAAGTTTTTTGTTTCTTGCCGCACTCATTTTCGGGGTGACCAAATTGACAGCTATATTGCCTGATTATTCTGCCATTGTTCAGGTGTACGCGCGATTGTTGTCAGCCCGGGTCAAAATTCTGGCAGACCGCTCGGTCAACCCTTTTATTCAGATAAAAGCTTATAAATCCATGATCTCAAGGTTCTGGTTGGCTTTGTATTATTTGATTCTAGGCGGATACTCCAGGTAAGAAAGATAAAAGGGATACCTTATATGAATTGGAAAACAAAAACACTATTAATTGGTACAACAATTGGCGCGGCAACCGGTCTGGTAGCTGCGCTAATGATGATCCAAAGAGCGGAAAAAAACCAGACAACACCCAAATTATCTGCCGGTGAAGGTGTAAAGATTGGGATGGGTGTTCTGGGCGTATTGAGAATGTTGGCTGAACTGGTCAGCTAAACAAATGTACGAATCATTCCAAAATAACGGCCTTCCAATACCCGGAAGGCTGTAATCATATGCGCGGGATTAATTTTGAAATCAGGTACAATCGCATGATGAAAGCAAAGGATATCAGCAAACCGGTTATCCGGTATTTGATCTCCGGGTCGATTAACCGATCGACCATTGTTACATCAGATGGCCGATATCGGGTGGATCAGCCCGGGGGCAGTGTTCTGCAGGCGGCAGGCGGTCTTGCTTTGTGGGATACATCAATCGGGTTACTGGCGGCGGTAAGCCCTGATTTTCCTGAGGAGTGGATCGCGACTATTGAACGTCGAGGTTTCGATATCAACGGGATTTATAAATCAAAAGAAATCTATGACATGCGGTATTTTGTAGCTTATGATAAGACCGGAGAGTTGGATCGCAGCGCGCCGGTATCTGTGTTTCGAAAATTACAGACATCTTTACCCCCTGAAATTCTGGGGTATGTTCCTCCTGATATCCAATTAGATTCTCGCAATCGGCTGGGATTGACGACTTTGCGACCAGGTGATATTCCTTCGGAATATTTGGATGCCACAGCAGTACATTTTTGTCCGTCTGATTTTCTTACCCATTCACTTATTCCTGGTGTATTACGGCAAGGGAATATTCAGACGGTGACGATTGACCCGTCGCCAGGCTATATGAATAAGACTTTCTGGGATGACATCCCGCAGGTGGTAACAGGTATTACAGCATTTCTTCCTTCGGAGGAAGAAGTATATAGCCTGTTCGAAGGTAAGACCCGCGACCTGAGAGAGATGGCGGCTGCCCTCGCGGCATACGGTTGTGAATTTGTGGTAATAAAAAGAGGGGCAAAAGGTGTGCTTTTATACGAGCATGTTTCTCGATCCTACTGGGATATTCCCGCGTATCCGGTAACTCCGGTTGACCCGACTGGCGCGGGTGACGCCTTTTGTGGTGGATTTATCGCTGGATTGCGCATGAAATACGATCCTTTGGAAGCCGCATTAATGGGCTCGGTATCAGCCTCTTTCAAGATTCAGGGTACAGGTCCCTTCTATCCAATGGAAGCCCTTGAAGAGCTGGTGAATGCACGATTGGAAATACTTCGGGAAAAATCAGTTAAGAGTTAATTCCACTTTGAGAGGATTTGTATGTTTTTAGATCGATTCGAAAAACTCCGTAATGGACTGGTTGAAACCGGTTTTGACGCGGCAGTTGTGAACCCTGGCGCTACTTTAACTTACCTGACCGGTCTATCTTTTCATCTCATGGAACGTCCGGTAGTTTTATTCTATCTTCCGGGTAAAGATCCTGTACTGGTACTGCCGGAACTCGAAAAAGAAAAGCTGAAATCTCTTCCATTTGAATTTCAGGCTTTTTTTTACGGAGATAATCCTGTAGAGAGGTTTGACGCGTTTAAGTCCGCGGAAGTTAACCTTGGTCTAAATGGAAAAAAGATCGCGGTTGAACCTGTTCATCTACGGTTTCTTGAATTGGAATATTTAAAAAGTGCGGCTCCATCGGCAAAATTTGTCGATGGCAGCGCGATTTTTGATAACCTGCGTATTTGTAAAGACACCTCCGAGCTAAAATTAATGCGTGAAGCTGTGACAATCGCGCAGAACGCATTCCTCAAATTTCTCCCTCACGTTCATGTTGGTAAAACTGAATTTGAACTGGCAAACACACTGACTACCCTGCTGTTGGAATGTGGATCTGATCCGGAATTACCTTTTCAGGTGATACTTTCAGGAGGGCCGAATAGTGCCAACCCGCATGCTGTTCCATCGAAGCGGTCACTTGAGATTGGTGATTTGGTTGTGGTTGATTGGGGCGCCAGTTATTCAGGGTATGCATCAGACTTAACCCGCACATTGGTTTTAGGTAAGCCATCTGAAGAGCAGTCAACCATCGCTAAGACGGTCTTAGCGGCCAATACAAGCGGACGCAGGGCTGGGAAACCCGGGTTACGTGCCGGTGACGTGGATAAAGCTGCCCGTCAGGAAATTGAAAAAGCCGGATATGGAACGTACTTCACGCATCGCACCGGGCACGGTCTTGGTATGGAAGGACATGAACCGCCCTATATGTTTGGTGAAAACGATGAAGAGTTAAAAACAGGCATGGTCTATACGGTCGAACCCGGAATATATCTGCCTGGAAAATATGGCGTTCGCATAGAGGATGATGTCGTTGTGACTATCAACGGCGCCGAATCATTGTCTGATCTTCCTCGTGAATTGTTTGTTATCGAATGAGCTTGAATATTGACACCTTTGTGTTGGGAGAAATATCCAACAACACATATTTGATTTGGGACGAGGAAACCGGCGAAGCGGCGGTTATTGACCCGAGTTTTAATCCACAACCGATTATCCGTGCCATCAAACAAAAGGGCTTGATACTAACTGGAGTATGGCTTACTCACGGACATTTTGATCATTTTATCGGAATTCCAGAAATTATTTCTGCCTTTGGCGCTACCCCTGTTTATTTACACCCGGCTGACCACGATATGTATTTAACTGGAGGATTGGGTAGTAATTTCGGTTTTTTGGTACCTTTTTTACCACCTGCGTCATCGCTGCCAGACGATTGGAATTTTTTTCTTGGAAAATCGAAGATAAATATTTTTGAGACACCCGGACACAGCAAAGGTCATGTAGTTTATTACGCAGAATCGATTTCAACAGTTTTCACGGGCGATCTGATCTTTAAACTGAGTGTGGGTCGTACTGATCTTCCGGGTGCAGATCAGGATTTGTTGTTGAAGAGTATCTACGAAAAAATCCTCACGCTTCCTGAAATGACCCGAATTCTGCCAGGGCATAACGAAGCGACGACTATTGCGGATGAAGTGGAATACAATCCATATCTGAATTAAAAAAAAAGGCCGCCCGAAATCACAAGGGCGGCCTGGATGTTTCAGTGATGTTTATTTGGCATATTCTGTGGCGCGGGTTTCGCGGATCACAGTCACTTTGATCTGACCGGGATATTGCATGGTCTCTTCGATCTGTTTGGCAATATCTTTCGCCATACGGGTGCTGGCCAGATCGTCAATCTCTTCCGGGCGGACAATGATGCGAACTTCGCGACCGGCTTGAATGGCATAGCTCTGTAAAACGCCTTTGAATGAGTTTGCTACTTCTTCGAGAGAACGCAGCCGCTTGATGTATTGTTCAAGGTCTTCACGGCGGGCGCCGGGGCGGGCACCGCTAATGGCATCAGCAGCTTCCACAATGACAGCTTCCACTGATTCTTGGTCGGTCTCATGGTGGTGTGAAGCAATGGTGTTGACAACTCTTGCATTGACGCCGTAGCGTTTGGCAAATTCCGCGCCGATCATGGCATGAGTGCCTTCGGTGTTGTGGTCCATGGCTTTACCAAGATCATGCAGCAGACCACCCGCCTTGGCTACTTCCACATTGGCGCGCAATTCCGCGGCTAATACGGCGGCAAGTTTGGATACTTCAACCGCGTGAGCCAACTGGTTTTGCCCGTACGATGTGCGGTATTTCAAACGGCCCAACATGCGGGTGACTTCTGGATGCAAACCGGCAACACCGGCATCATAAGCAGCCTGTTCACCGGCTTCCTCGATATCTTTTTCAACGAGACGCTGTTCGTCACCCAGTACTTTCTCAATGTGGGCCGGGTGAATACGTCCATCAAGGATAAGGCGAGAGAGAGCGCGGCGGGCGATCTCACGGCGGACCGCGTCAAAGCATGATACTGTAACGGATTCGGGTGTATCATCAACAATCACATCTACACCGGCAGCCTGCTCAAAAGCACGAATATTACGTCCGTTGCGTCCAACAATTCGGCCTTTCATTTCTTCATTCGGAAGAGTGACGATAGAGGATGTCACTTCAGCTACATGATCTGAAGCTACCCGCTGGATGGCGTCGGCGATCATTTCGCGGGCGCGTTTTTCACCTTCGGCGCGGGCTTCAGCTTCGATCTGGCGGATAATGCGGGCCATATCATTGCGAGCTTCTTTTTCTGTTTCAGCCAGAAGTTGACTGCGGGCTTCTTCTTGCGTCATTTTGGCGATGTTTTGCAGTTCTTCCAACTGCTGGCTATACATCTTTTCCACTTCATTTGCACGGCGGTCTAAAACGCTCTGGCGTTTGTTCAATGCCTGCTCTCGCTGCTCAAGACGTTCAACGCGAACATCCAAATCCGCGCGGCGTCGTTGCAGCCTGTCTTCTTCGGCCGCGTGTTCAGCGCGTATTTTCGCTGCTTCAGCTTCTGATTGTTGAAGAATTTTTAAAGCCTTGTCTCGGGCTTCCAGTTCGATGGTTTTCGATTTTTCATTTGCCGCGGCAACGATACTGTCGGCTTTATATTGTTGTTCCTTTTTAAAGTTACTGGCCATGATACGCGCGATAACAATTACCGCGATTATCAAGACAACAATGTCGCCTATTAATATGAGTATTGGAACAAAGTTCCCCGGTTGATTCATAGTTTCCTCTTGGTATTCATATAGTTAAGGTAAGAATTCCGCTCCCATCTGGAGTGAATGCCAGATTTGCTGAACGGCTTGCTGAGTGGTTCCAAAGGTGAAACCACGGCGGGCAAGGTATCCAGTCATCTTTATGCGGAATTCATCAAACGGCAGATCTTTACACCGAGACGCATATTTCTCTGCCGTTTTTAATGCAAGAGATGATTCGTCAAGATTACAGATTGCCGACTGAATTTCAGTATCAGCCAAACCTTTTTGGTGCAATTCCAGTACCAGAGCGCGTTTTGAGCGTGGGCGAAAGATACAGCGGTTTTCCACCCATATTCGCGCGAATTCCGCATCTCCCACCAGATTGGCATTTTTCAATCGATTTATAACGGAGGCGATAATTTCTTCTCCGTATCCCGCTTTTTTCAGGCGGGATGTTACTTCAAAAATTGATCGCGGACGGGTGTTAATCAACCGCAAAGCCCGCATATAGGCTTTTTCGAGCTCATCTTTTTTGAGGAGAGTTTCGATTTTTTCTTTATCAATTTCATCACCGATATTCAACCACGCGCCGACCAACCGCTCAACACCGAAAGCAAATTCGCCGTCAATATAAATGTTGAGACGGTTTAGATTATTTTTTTGAACTTTCAGCGCAGTAATCTTCGGCACAACTCTATCCCTTATGGGAATTTGGCTTACCGCCTGATACTGGAAGATGAAGGGGTATTTTCAGGTATGTTCAAATACAGGGATATTTTCCTGTATTTTCAGTCCACCCGGTATGAATTGATGAGCAGGTTGGGATGTTGTAATGGAACAGTGTGATGAATATATACCCGGAGGATATTTTTATCCACTGCTGTAAATACAGGGCTGCGGCGAATCTGTAAAATTCAAGTATTCCCTGTATAAAACTGCCATGCTGCCAACTACTACTCCCGTACCGGGAGGGACGATTCTGAAGAACTCGGACAACTTCTTCGTAAAAGGCAATCTGTAGAAACCTACAGAAAATAATTTAAGGTCTGCCTGTATATTATTATACATGAATTTATAGTTTCTGCTTCGTGGTTCTACAAATCCTGCTCAATTATCTACTATAATTCTACCGATATTTTCAATACTGGAGGGTGAATGGCAAACTGGCTTGTAACCGGTGGGGCGGGATTCATCGGGACGAATTTTATTCACCATATCCTTTCCATCCGTCAGGATGTGACAGTTGTAAATTTTGATCTGCTAACGTATGCCGGAAACCCGGACGGGCTTTCAATGTATGCGGGTAATCCGCGTTACCGGTTCATTAAGGGTGATATCTGTGACCGTAAACAGGTGGACGCCGCGCTGCGCGATAACTGTATCGATACGATAGTGCATTTCGCCGCCGAGTCTCATGTTGACCGGTCGATCCTCGGGCCGATGCGATTTGTGATGACGAATGTCAACGGGACGGCTACGCTATTAGATGCCGCCCGCGATTACTGGGGCAGGGAAGGGAAAGATATTCCAGGTGAAAAACGCTTTCACCATATATCTACCGATGAAGTGTTTGGCAGCCTGAAACCCGATGAGCCGGCCTGGACGGAAGCTTCGCCGTATATGCCAAATTCACCCTATGCCGCCTCGAAAGCCGGCAGCGACCATCTGGTACGCGCGTACGGGCATACTTACGGGCTTCCGGTGACGATCTCCAATTGTTCCAATAATTACGGGCCATACCAGTTCCCGGAAAAATTGATCCCGCTGGTTATTTTGAACGCGGTCAACGGGAAACCCCTGCCGGTGTATGGCGACGGACAACAGATCCGTGACTGGCTGTATGTGGAAGACCACTGCGAAGCCATTCGGCTGATTCTGGAAAAAGGCAAACCCGGAGAGACGTACAACATTGGTGGAATGAACCAGCCGGCCAATTTGACCATCGTGAAGACCATTTGCAGCCTGTTGGATGAACTGGTGCCAGATCCGTCCTTCTGCCCGCATGAAAAATTGATCACGTATGTGCAAGACCGCCCCGGGCACGACCGCCGGTACGCTATGGATAGCACGAAGATTAAACGTGAGCTGGGCTGGTCACCAAAGTACACTCTGGAGACCGGGCTGCGGAAGACTGTGGAGTGGTATTTGGCCAACCAGGATTTTGTGCAAAAACTGACTGACCGGTCTGATTTTAAGAATTGGATGGATGAGAATTACACGGAACGCGGAGGGTCATCGAAATGAAAGGGATCATTCTGGCTGGCGGGTATGGCACCCGCCTTTATCCGTTGACTCTTGCCATGAGCAAGCAGCTCCTGCCTGTGTATGACAAGCCGATGGTGTATTACCCGTTATCCACGTTGATGCTTGCCGGGATCCGTGAGGTGCTGATCATCACGTCACCAGAAAGTATGGACGCCTTCCAGCGCCTTCTGGGTGACGGTTCCCAGTGGGGGATGCGTTTTGAATACACCGTGCAGGAGTCTCCGCGTGGGCTGGCGGACGCTTTCATTTTGGGAAAAGATTTTGTGGGTTGTGAACCGGCCGCGTTGATCCTTGGCGATAATATCATCTACGGATCCGGTTTGGTGGAGAAGCTGCAATCCGCGGCGACAAATAAAGAAGGCGCGGTGGTGTTTGCCTACCCGGTGCGTGACCCCGAACGCTACGGTGTGGTTGAGTTTGACGATGCGACTGGCAAGGTGATCAGTATTGAAGAGAAGCCGAAAAAACCAAGATCGAACTTTGCCGTGCCGGGGATCTACTTTTTTGACGAAACCGTATGCCGGAAGGCAGCGGATCAGAAACCTTCAGCCCGTGGGGAATTAGAAATTACCGATCTGATCCAGAAGTACCTTGACGATGATCAACTGCGGGTGGAAGTGCTGGGCCGCGGTATCGCCTGGCTGGATGCCGGCACGCAGGAGTCACTGTTGCAGGCGGCGAACTTTGTGCAGGTGGTGGAAGAACGCCAGGGTTGGATGATCTCTTGCCCGGAAGAGATTGCTTACCGTATGGGCTATATTGACCGTGAGGGGCTGAGGAGGCAGGCGGAGAAGGTCAGCGCGAATCAGTATGGTCAATATTTGCTGCGGTTGCTGGAAGATGAATAAAATATCAAACTGCGGATTTTATAGTGTTGGATAGCGCCGACAATACCAATCACGACTTCAGTATCGTAATAAAAGGAGCTGGACTTTCTCTTTTAGGGAAGGTTGTTGGACGGTTCTTGAGCTTCATCTCAGACATAATATTGACAAGGACCCTAGGCGCAGGAATATTTGGCTTATATTCTATAGGTTGGACTCTCTTCAGAATCTTCCAGATGATTGTACCATTGGGGTTGCCACAGGGGGTTATACGTTACATTCCAAAATTCCAAAATGATGGTTCTAAAGAAAAAATAAAAGGATTATTTCTTGGCGCCTTTACTATTTCATTTGTTTTTGGTTTGATATTTGGTTTACTTTTCTACCTGTCATCTTTCTGGCTTAGCAATTCAATTTTTCATAAACCTGATTTGCTTCCCGTGTTCCAGCTTTTTTCCTTTGTATTCCCATTTTGTCCTATTCTTTTCATATCAGCCAGTTTGTTTCGCAGTCAGTTCAAGATGAACAATTCTGTTTTGCTTGAAGATATTGGACAACCTTTTATTGGATTGGTTTTAATAATTTATTTTGTGGTTTTTACTAATTTGTCTTTTAGAAACGTGATCTTCTCTGAATTATTTTCCTTCATGATCTCAGGATTAATTGGAATTTATTATTCTGTTAGGATGTTCAAACAAGTTTTATCACCTAATATCACTCCTGATCTATCTCAACTAAAACAAGTCCTTGCATTTTCTATTCCGACTTCGCTAGCTGGCGTATTTTCAGTAATTGTTTTTTGGGTTGACCGCCTTATTGTCGGTATTATGCTCCCCGCTTATGAAAATGGAATTTACCAAATTCTGTCTCAGCTTTCCATGATCTTTGTTATTTTCTATGCATCGTTCAATGCCATTTTAGGTCCGATGTTTTCAAATTTATTCGCTCAAAAAGACAAAAAACGACTTCAGGAAATTTATCGGGTTGGTACAAAATGGAATTTTTATCTCGGAGTAATTCCATTTATTGTGATAATTCTCAATTCATCAAAGTTGCTTGGAATAATATATGGGGATGAATTCAAATCAGGGGCAATGGCCTTGATTGTTTTGTCATTTGGGCAATTAATTAACTGCGCTACAGGATCAATTGGTACTTTATTAATCATGACTGGTCAACAGAAGAGTTGGTTTTGGATGACGACAGTTTCGCTGATTATCAATTCGATTTTCTGCTTTCTTCTGGTTCCGAAATTGGGATTGCTTGGTGCTGCCCTAGGTACTTCGATTTCAGTAGGTGGAATGAATATTGCGGCTACTATTTATGCTAGAAAAAAAGTAGGCTTATGGCCTTATGATAGACGTTACTTAAAAGGATTACTGGCTGGAAGTACGGCACTTCTGTTGGGTTGGGCAAGTTCACAAATGTATCTTACAGCCTGGATATCATTTATTACAGTAAGTTTTGTGGTTATTTTCATTTTTATTCTTTGTCTATTTTTAATCGGTTTTGACCAAGAAGATAAAATACTATATCAAGTATTTCGGAAACGGTTGGGATTTTAATTAATAGTTTACCAAAAAAAATTTTTACCTTTGAAACAAAATTTTTTAATTTATTCCATTTAAAGCTTTTTTTCCTCTCTACGGAAGTTTATTATCTACGCCATTTTGAGGATTATGGAAAAAGAATTCGATTGATAATATAATCAAACCTTGGATCATATATCATTAACCATAATCCGAGGAGGCCAGCACCAGTTATCCAGGAATCAGGTAATAAACCATACAACGCCAATGGAAATGAATAAGGTTGAATATATGTTGAAAGCATTGGTGCTGTTGCAATTGAGAGTTTGAACTTTTTATCACGTATTGCTACAACAAAAAGAGCCAGACCAATTGGAATAGAAAAAGGCCACAATGTCTGTTTATCACCAAAGTAGGTAATCATGAATTCGGCTTTTGCGAAATAATTACCAAATATGATAAACGACAACAAAAACAAAATAAAAACCGGACCAAAGACTCTCCAAATTTCTCTTGCCCCACCATTTTTCCAACTAATAATTGCCCAGTATAAAGCCAGAAAGCCGCCAATTTGTGGTTTAATCATAACAAGTAGAAGCCCCCATTGTGGAGGTAGAATGAAACCTATTGCGACAATCCAATCAATATTTACTTGAACCATGTTATATAAGGTCCCCATCTTTCTAAAAGTGAATCCCAAACCCAAAATAGATAAAGCTGCCCAAAAAGCATTCCCAAGCTTCTCGGGTAAAAGCGCAAATGGGATTATTGGTATTAGTACCCAGGGCGGATTAAAGAATTTGGGGACTAAATACGGATTACGAAAGTTAATTAGCTCCAATGCAGCTGGACGAAAAATCATCTTCCAATGTTCAAGGACTGGATATGTAACATAAATAAAATGCGAAAGGAAAAAGAATAAGAAAACAAAAATAGCTATGCTAATCCAAGTCCTATATCGTATAAGGTATTCTTTTATTAAAAAATATTCATTATGCAAGAAAAACCTCGTAATTCATTATTGAGATCAATGGATTCATCCTCTTGTAGCTTCTTTTTTCTACAAGGGTAATCTGCTGTAATATTCGATGAATATATTTATAATGGAAAACATGAAAAAAATAAAACGAATAAATTCATCTGAAATTACGTTAACTAGAATGTCAAACGCCATAAGAATCCGAATAAAGGATATTCGCCATTTAATCCAATGGTATTTACTTCCATCTGCAGAAACTAATCGAATTGCGCTAAAGAATTTTCGTAATTTACATCAGGGGAAGCGATGCTTTATTGTGGCTAATGGACCTAGTTTGAGAAATACAGATCTCAGTTTATTAAAAAACGAAATTACATTTGGATTAAATCGAATTTATTTAAACTTTAGCGTTTCTGATTTTCGTCCTTCTTATTATATTTCAGTCAATGAACTTGTCTTAAGCCAATATTCAGATGAAATTGAAAATTTAAATATGCCAAAATTCGTCAATTGGAATATGAGGGAAGCATTCCACAATAATAATAATATATTTTTCTTAAAACCTAAATTTACGATTAACGACTACTTCGCTGATGATATATCAAAGCCTATTGTCTTTGGCGCAACAGTTACTTTTGTAGCACTGCAAATCGCTTACTTTATGGGTTTTTCACAGGTAATTCTGGTAGGTTTAGATCATAATTTTGTCGAAAAGGGAATTCCAAATAGTATTGAAAAACGGAAATCCGATTTGGATAATAACCACTTCAATCCTAATTACTTCCCTAAAGATACGAAATGGCAACTCCCTGACCTTTTAAGATCCGAAATAGATTATCAACTGGCAAATGAAAAATTCGCTTCTGATAATCGCGAAATTTTAGATGCAACTATAGGTGGGAAATGTCACGTATTTAAGAAAGTAGACTATCTTTCGGTTTTTAGCAATGCATAATTTGAGATTTTCTTCTAAAGAGAAAAGAAATCAGGATATTTTGCAATATTTAAATTTTATTATAAGAATGAACACCGAAAATGAAATAATTGTGCAATGAGTAGAATATTGGATATTAATATTTCAGCAATAAATTATTCCAATGCCTCTCATCAAATTGTGGATTGGGGGAGAGCTCATGAGAGCAGGTATGTATGTGCTTGTAACGTGCACATGATTATGGAAGCGCACGACCACCTTTCATTTCGTCAAATACTAAATAATGCAGATTTAGTTACACCGGATGGCATGCCCCTGGTCTGGATGATGCGGATAAAGGGCGAACCCAACCAGTCAAGGGTTTATGGCCCAACATTAATGCTCCATATATTAGCCCTGGCAGAGAAAGAAAAACTCCCGATTGGTTTTTTGGGCAGTACTGATCATGTACTTACTAAATTATCAATTAACTTGAAGAAGAAATTTCTAAATCTGATGATTAATTACTGTAACAGTCCATCCTTTGGGAAACTATCTGAGACTGAAAATAATAAAATTATTGAAGAGATCACACAATCCAAAATCCAGATTCTATTTGTAGGTTTAGGCTGCCCAAAACAGGAAATCTGGATGGCAGAGCACAAAGGGAAAATCCCTGCCGTAATGGTAGGCGTCGGCGCGGCGTTTGACTTCCACGCCGGAGTAAAACCTCAATCGCCGCCATTTTTACAAAAGCTTGGGTTGGAATGGCTTTTTAGACTTTTCCACGAACCCAGACGCCTGTGGAAACGGTATCTTTACAATAATCCCCGTTTCATCATTCTGGCTATCGCCGATTTGTTAGGTTTGTATCATCCGGCTAAAATGAAGTAGTATGCTTCGTCGTTTTTCCACCAATTTTGCCCTTCTCTCCATTTTCCTTGATGGACTTTCCGTCCTTCTGGGATTGTGGCTATCCAGCATCCTTCGTCCGTGGATGAATCAGTTTTCCTTTTTCGAAAAGGTGGCTGACTGGCAGGTTACCCCAAAAGCACTCTACATCATCTTTCCATTGATATGGCTCTTGATATTTTTAGCGTTTTCAATATATGATGGCACAAAATATATGCGCGTAGTCGACGAAATGGCCGCTCATTCTGGCGCGGTTTTCATCGCGGCTATTTCATCCGCCGGTATTCTGTACCTCTCCTTCCGTGAAGTCTCCCGCGCGCTGTTCGTGGTTTTTGTAGTCCTCACCTATGTGTTGACGGTCACCTGGCGGCTGGTTGTGCGCTTGTATTTCCGGTCACAGCAATTGACGCCTGCCAGAAAACGCCGGGTGCTGGTGGTAGGCGCCGGGTCGCTGGGGCAGCGCATTCGCGATCAGATCAATTCCATTCACGACCGGGGTTTGACCTTTGTCGGGTTTGTGGATGATGATGGCAGAGAAATTGACAAAGTCCTTGGCGGCAAGGGAGAGATCAAGCAGGTTGTCACAAAACACAAGATCAGTGACGTGGTCATCGCGCTGCCGTATTCCGCCTACCCGGAGCTTGGGCAGATCGTCCAATGCATGGAAAAAGATCCGGTTCAGATCTGGGTGGCACTTGGTTTCTTTGACCTCGCACTCTATAAGACAACCATAGAGAATTTCGCTGATATTCCCATGCTGGACCTGCGTGCTTCAGCGATCGACAACTACCAACGTATGGTCAAGCGGGTGTTTGATGTGCTTATTTGTACAATCGGACTGCTTTTCGCGCTGCCGGTAATGGCTTTGATCTCACTTGCCATTATGCTGGAGGATGGACGTCCGATTTTCTTCCTCCAAAAACGTGTGGGGGAAAACGGCCGTATTTTCTCTATGTTCAAGTTCAGGACAATGGTGAAGAACGCGGAGGACTTGCAGAACCAGGTGGAAAAGATTGATGCCGATGGGAATGTCATCCACAAACTGCGCGACGACCCACGCGTCACCCGGGTGGGGAAGTTCCTGCGGCGGTTCAGCCTGGATGAGGTTCCCCAGATCTTTAACATTCTGGGTGGCACCATGAGCCTGGTGGGTCCGCGGCCTGAAATGCCCTATCTGGTGGATAAATACCAGCCCTGGCAGCGCAAACGTTTTGCCGTGCCACCAGGGCTGACAGGCTGGTGGCAGATCACCGGGCGCAGTGACAAACCGATGCACTTGCACACCGAAGATGACCTGTATTACATTCAGAATTATTCCATATGGCTGGATATCCAAATATTGATCCGCACAGTCTGGGCTGTACTGATCGGGAGAGGTTCATACTGACCATGCAAAATGAGAATTATTGAACAGGACCGGTTGGTCAGGCGTTTATCAGGGTTTCTGGATGGCTTGATCATCTTTTGCGGATTATTGGTCGTGAATTCTACGGCCACTACATTCACGTCTCAATTTCCTGATTTTAGCGATTTCTCGGAACCGGCGTGGATGATGGTTGGAGCTGCCGTATTTATCCTCTTCGCGATCGCATTGCAGATAAAGATACACTCACTGGGCCGGGATTTTAAAAATTTGTGGATGCAGCAAAAACCTCTGATCATCTTTGTCATCTACTGCGCGATCACATTGTTATGGAGTACGTACGAACTTGCCAGTGTGTACGAATTCTCGCTTATGCTTTTTGCCACCATGGTCGCTTCTTACTTTGTTACCCGGTTTCCCTCTAAAAAAGTTTTAAGAATTATTTACTATTTTGGTGTGGTTTCAGCCATCCTCAGTGTTGTACTTTTATTTTTACTGCCTGATTACTCCCGTTTGAACAATGTGGTTTTCAATGGCGCCTGGCGAGGTGTTTTCTGGCATCGCAATCACATGGGCAGCCTGATGGCCTTTTTTAGCACCCTGTATCTTTTTGACATGGTTGGAAATTGGAAGAAGTGGAAACGGTTTTGGGTCAGCCTTGTGTTGTTTGTCACATCAACTGTGCTGGTGTTCGGAAGTTGGTCAGCCACTGGAATTATTATTTTTTTCGTATTGAACGCGCATCTAATTCTGGCTTTGTTGTGGATTCGGTTCAGAGAAAAACTAACCCGCAAGCATTACTTAATTCTACTGGGAGTTTCCCTGGTACTTATTTTGGGAATGCTGCTTAACTTGAATCTGATTTTCGGGCTGTTAAAGCGCTCATCCACTCTCACCGGGAGGACACCCATCTGGGAAGACATGCTCGTAAATTTGTGGCCTGTCAGACCACTATTTGGGTATGGTTTTGGTGCGATATGGAACCAGGAGTATTACCGGGTTTTGATCCAAACCAGGCATCAGTGGGCTTATGAAGTATTCTTCGGGGATAACGGGTTCATTGATCTGTTGTTGAACACCGGATTGATAGGATTGGGATTGTTCCTGTATTACTTCATTCGGGTTGGTATCAATAACATCAAAAAATTTAAACAACACCATGATCTGGATCTTTTTCCACCGGTATTGATATTCGTTTATGTTTTATGGGCGAATATCTCATACAGCTTCCTGTGTGAGGTGGATCAATTTGTCTGGATGTTGTTGGTGATTTCTTCCTTCTTGCCCGTAAAAGTTTTAGAAGAGAAGATGATCGCGCAAAGCAAAACCAGCAACCCCCAACCGTAAAACCAGCCAAACAGGGTGAAACCGGCCATTGATGTTTTGAAATTATCCAACACATGCACTACCGGAACAGAAAAGATCACGGCACTCACATAATACTTCCAGTTCCATTTTTTTATTTCAAAGAATACGGGCAATAACAACAGGGTATATCCTGTCCACGCAATGGGGGAGATTAATAAAGAAATAGTGACTCCCAACGCGTTAACGGCAGTGTCAACCGGCCGGTGTTTATATATGTGCCATAAAACGGACAGGCTGAGTATTGCTCCAAGGAGTATGCCAGCAACCGGTTCCCCTATGCGGGCTGTGAGACCCTGGAAAGAATTATTACCGGGAAAGAGCAGTAAAACAGGTGTAAATAATTTACTAGCTTCAAGCCATTGACTATAGATCTCGAATCCATTGGTAGCAACAGGTATTAGGCTCACAAGCAGACCGGTGAAACCGGCAGACAGGAAAGTCTTCCATCGCCCCGCGGCAAGAAGAGCGAACGCCCAGAAAATAAAGTTAGGTTTAAAGGCGATCAACAATCCCAATATTATTCCTGCCGGAATTTCTTTATTATTCTTTATGAAAACATACGTCAGGACTGCCAGTAACAGCAAGAAACAATAAAGCTGCCCAAGTTGAATTGTGTGCCAGAATCCGGCTAGAGATACGGCCCAGGCAATTCGAAAAATCGCCGAAGTGCCGATCTTCTTATATGTATGTTGAAGCAGAATTATCGATACCGTGAATAATAGTACTGAAATGATCCGCCAGGTATTTATAGATACAAACGGGTCAATATTCGCGATTTGTTTAAAAATGACAACAGATATCGGCGGGTTTAGATTAGGTGCGTCTCCTGAGAGCGCGATCCCCTTGAAAGTGACATTAAAAACGAGCGGAGAGTCTGATGAATATGGATTTTCTCCTGCCTCTGATAATTGCCCGGCAGCGATGAACGAGCCAAAATCATGCAATTCACCCAGCGTTGTGCCAACAAAGATAGCGTTAACGGAA
Source organism: Leptolinea sp. HRD-7 (assembly GCA_024363285.1). Taxonomy (GTDB): domain Bacteria; phylum Chloroflexota; class Anaerolineae; order Anaerolineales; family Anaerolineaceae; genus Leptolinea. Next base: position 2,296,883 of record AP024710.1, read on the forward strand.
TAAACATATAGCAATAATCCGGTGACAATAATTGTTTTACAGATATTCCCCAATCGGGAGAAGATTCTTTTGCCTGTCTCCACTGTTCTATTTCTTTTTTCCAAGGTTACTTTTCCATCTTCTTTAGAATAAGTACAGAATCATTCTCAAAAATGATTTTGTTATTTGTTGATTGCCGAAGCGACAATTCCAAAGGGATTAAACAATATCCGTTATTCGACATGCAATCCGTCTTGGTTATATAAACATGCGAATATGCTAAACTATATTGCCCCGCCCAGATTTCAAGACAGGAAGTTCCTTTATTCATACAGCTTTTTAATTCATAATAGTTCTTTTTATTTTTATCGAATTGACCATCCGGAAGCCATTCTGAACCTTGAACGGTAGTCATACTTTTTCTCCCTGATAAAACCGGGAACCATTCATTTGACCGATCTGCCCCCCAGGTAATCGCGGAATCCAGAACAATGAATTGACTGTCTTCCGGGGTGTTTTCCTTGACCCACTCCATGGCGGCTCGCTCGGGTTTGGATAAGGCTTCCAGCGCCGAGTTTTCCCCGGATGGCGCGAGAAATCCCATGCAGAATGGGATCAGAACTGAAAACGCGATGAAGATCGAACTGTACGAAGGGACGAGATTCCTTTTCGTGTTCCCTTCTTGTGCTGTACGCCTGTCATCTAACCGGTTCAATGCCGGTAGAATGATGGAAAACACGGTGATAGACGCGAAAATCGTCACCGGAAAGATCAGGGGACGGTTCACACTTCTGGGACTGAAGAACATGATCAAAAGGAACCAGAGCACAAGCCGGAGCCTGCCGGAAAACAGACAATAGATCAAACCAATAATGGCCAGCACGTTGACATACGTCACAAGCTTCTCATCGGTGAAGGACATACTGAGCAAATGGGCGATGGATGTTATCGGATTGAACTCGCCTGACGAGAGGGCGGATACCATGGGGGAGAAGCCGAAACGGCTGAGAACTGTCAGCCAGTAGGGAGACGTCAACAGCAGCACTCCGGTTGCATAGACCAGCGCGGTCTTAACAAAGGTTTTAAACCGCATGGCTGGAAAAGAGAACAAGGCAATGCTTATTCCCGTTAACACACCATATTCAAGGTGATGTAGCATCATCATAGAAGCGAAGAGAATCGATAAAAACAAACGGAATTTTTTCTGCCGGTTTATAAACGCGAGGTAGAAATATAACGACAAAATAAAGAACAATTGCGCGGGTGAGCGGGTCAACCCGCCGCCGGATATCAGCCACTCATATCCTGGTGGAATGATGGCATAAAAGGCTGTAGCCAGAAGTGCCTGGTTCTTCTTCCGGAGAATCTCAAATGCCAGAAAGAAGAAAGCCGGGATAGAGAGAATATTGAAGAATAATGGCAGGAACCGGAGGATGGATATATGGTCGATTTGGAGCCATTCGTTTACATATGCGGCCAGATAAAAGGAGAGAGGTGGATACACAAAGGGAATCTTTGCATGATTGAATGAAATGAAGAATGGCAATACAAAATTGTTTTTTTGCAGGTCAATGATCATCGTGTAGAACATTCCGCCGTCATTTAATACAAAATCAGATCGGGTAATGTAATACAGCCGAAGCCATAATCCGGCGAGGATAATAAGAAGTAGGCTTACCAACGGGTTTGAGGCTTTTGTTCCGCTCTTTTTTATCAGACTCATTAGTTCATAACCCCGGATCCGTAATTACCGTGACTGGTGACTGAATATCTGCTAATTGTATATCCAGAAAGTCCATACTGGCCTGCATCATACATTTTCCCACTGGCTCAAAATTGTCGCGACCAGAATGGGGTAGAGGGTAGAAAGCAGTCTAACCTCCTGCCAGAGGCCAAAAACAAGGTAAAAAACCAGATAGACGGGTACCACCCGCCAGGCTTTCCGGATGAAATCCGGTGCTGTTTTATAGCCATGGAAAACCAGTATCCATAACGCTCCCAGGAACAGGAATAGATTGATGACTGTAAAAAATAAAGCCGAAGGTGTCAAATTCCTCTGAATTATTTCAGTCAATGAAAGCTGAGGAACGATCCCCAACCAGAGACGCAACCCGACAAAGACTGCTGCCCAGATGGCAACATAACCTACGCTGCACAGTATTTGCCGTGGCAGCATAAAGGGCCGGTTAGGGGACATGTGAACCAGCAGGTACGCCAGACAAAGCACAACGCCAGTCTCGCGGTTTAAGGAAGACATAAGTATGATGACAGCCAGCAGTACGGATTTATCCTTATATATAGCCATCAAACCAGCGGTAAATAAACCGATCTCCAGAATTGACCACGGTTGAAAGTATCCGTCACCAAAAGCAACAAGCAGGCTTATAGCTGTGATCAAAAGACCGGTAAAGGCGAGCTTGCGTGAAAACCAGAAGCGTAGAAATCCATACAGCAAGAACAGAGTGAAGGCTATACTGAACTGGTAATACAGAAAATAGCTGAATAGAAAATTGTCTTTCGGGTTACCGGGAAATAATGCGCCGATTGATTGAATGATATAGGGAACAAGTATCCTGTACCGCATGGGTGCTTCAGCACTATGGTCAAGGAGTGATTGGTAGAGTTGACTGGCCGCTTCGGGAGTCCACCGAAAAATGGCGATGTTATACAGGCTTGTCGCAATAACTGAAGAGATCGAGATAATGAAAAGAAAAGTAAACAAGCGAGATTGCTTAAAAGCTTGCGGTGATTGTCTAAACACAATTCTCTCCTACGAAAAATTTGTTTCAAAAGGCTTTTTTCGACTGGAATGATGGCTTATCTGATTTCATAAGTGTAGCAATGTCTTTGCCAGTTGACAAAAATTGAGGATCTAATAGTAAATTCATCAGGCTATCCGGGTTTTAAATGGCTGATTGGATTTAAGGGTAAAATCATTAAATCCACCAATTTTTTCGAGGTCATTCATGGTAAAGAAAGTCCTCCTGTTTTCAGGTCTTCTAATTATCATTTCTGCATGTGTGATCACTTCTCCATCAGAATTATTTCAGACTACTCCAACAATATGTGTGGAATGCGTTCAGGCGACCATTTGCGCAGAGAATCAAACGGACGACGCCTGCCCGGTGGATGAGACTATCGCGCCATGGGATTTAACCCCAAGCGCGACAATCCCTCCTACAATTACGGAACCCTTTACTCCAACCACTGAGGGCAATGAACCAACACAGACAGAAACATATACACCAACCACGGTAGTAGAGAAGACAGAAACCCCTGTTCCAACCCGGACATTAACCCCGGTTGCCGAAGCCCTTGTTCCGGAGGAAGTAAGCCCTGAATCCGCTGATCTCGTTTCACGTACACCGATTCCCGAGCTTCCCACACCAACGATCTATCTAACTCAGACCGGTGAGTGGGTGTATAAAGCACAACCCGGGTCTCCAAAATACATGAAAAATTTCGCCCATCCAAATTTGTTATGCAGTTGGAGTGGTGTTGCCGGGCAGGTATTTGGACCAGAAGGTGCACCTCAACCGGATGTGGTGGTTGTCGTTTCTGGCATTGCTAAAGGAAAACCGATTGAAGAAATCGGGTATACAGGTGCCGCTCCGGCGTATGGCGAAAATGGATACGAAATTGAATTCCCAACCGGACCGGTAAACACAACTGATGCCATGATGATTCAGCTTTTTGATCTGCAGGGTAATGAACTTTCAATGCGGTATGTGTTTGATACCTATATTGATTGCAAGAAGGCTCTGGTAATTTATAATTTTGTTCTTTCGAAATGAATTATTGAATGGAAAACCCGAAAACTGTTCGAAGCACCTTCAACCTGCTGGATCTGCTGTCACACTTGATTCAGGGATGGAGACTTCTGGTTATTGGAATTGTAGCCGGTGGACTATTGGGATGGTTGTCAACCACTCTGATCAAACCGGTATATGAGTCAACAGCTGTGTTCACGTTTGTTATCGATTATGCCCGAACCGGGTTGTTGACAGATATAGAAGAGGATCAGGTACTGGAAGTCGCCGGAGACTTGATCAAATCAACCGATGTACTTGAAATGGTTAAATCGCAGGCTTCATCTAAGGGAATAGTAATTGATGAGTCGATCTTGACAGAAAATTTCACAACAGAACGCCGGTTTAATCAATGGTTATTGAAAGTTCAGGCCAGTGAACCTGATACCGCTGTTATTCTGGCGAATCTGTGGAGTCAGGTTTCTCTGGCTGAATTCCAAAAAGCTTCATTGGCAGCAACAAAAGCGGATGGACTTAGCCGATATATACTTTCGCTGGAAACCTGTTACCAGCAAAGTACATCAGGGCAGGTGGCACAACCTTTGTGTCAGGCGTCTGACCGAAAAAAATTACAGACTGAATTAGAAAATGCCGGTGTTGACCTTCAACATTGGATGAAAGAATCACGCGGGCTATTTGCCGGTCTTAATTATTCAATTGCCAGGGAAGCTGTCAAACCTCAAAACCCAACACAACATTCCCGGGGAACACTAATATTAGCCGGTGGATTAGCCGGAATGTTGACTGTAAGTCTCCTTCTTCTTCTTACACATCCGGTCAAATAAAATGCGCGGCTTATACCGGTTATACAACATAAGCGTTGACGTTTTTTGGGCGATGTTATTGTTTGTCTTACCCATCACCAGCATGCCGGCTGTAAGAGATCTTCTGCATATCAATACCATTGCCAGTCCGTCCGTCCTTTTCCTGGGTATTTTAGCTGTTGTGTGGCTGCTCCCATATTTGATCTACAAAGGGGAATTGCCAGTCGAGGCTTTGCCTTTAGTCGGATTTTTAGTGGTTTGTCTGCTTTCTCTGGTATTGTCTGGATTTATTAATATTCCAACATTCAAATTCGCCGGGATCATTCGTCCTTCTCTTTCCGCCTTTGTGACATTACTTGTTGGGATCGGTTATTTGTTCTTAACGTTTTCTCGGGTCACAACAGGCAATGCGTTCCAGCGAACCATATTCTGGATCTATGTTGGCGGTTTACTTATGATCGTCTGGTCCTTGATGCAATCGGGAGCCTGGTTCATTTTTAAACGATATCCGGATTGGATGCGTGATTTTCAGGATCTCCTTTCCCTTGGGCCGCTTTACCGTCAGCGGGCGACGGGCTTCGCGTTGGAGCCTTCGTGGCTGGCACATATGTTGAATATGCTCTACCTGCCGATGTGGCTTTCGGCGGCAGTCACCGGTTACTCGATATTTGGTTTTCGATTATTCAAAAGAATAACAGTGGAAATGGGACTGCTGATCCTGGGCGTGTTGACATTGGTCCTCACCTTTTCACGGGTTGGTTGGTTTACTTTCTTTTGCATGGTTGCTTTACTGGTGATAAAGGTAAATATTCGATTGATCCGCTGGATCAGGATGCGCTTTAAAATACGCGCAAATCTGACGGCAATCTCAACAGTCGGAATAACTCTGATTTTGGTATTAATTTATCTTGCGATTGCTGTCGGGGCTGCTTATGGAATGAGCCGGGTCGATCCGCGTATGGCAGACCTGTTTACGCCGCAATTCTGGCAGTTGAACAACCTGAACCGGTATGCTAACGCGCTTCAATTTGGCGAGCGAGTTGTCTACTGGCAGGCCGGATGGGACGTATTTAATAAATTCCCTCTTTTTGGGGTCGGGTTGGGTAATTCCGGCCGCTGGTTTGTCGATACAATTCCACCTTATGGGATGAACCTGATCGAAGTACGTCAATTGTTGTTCCGTGCGCCAGATTTACCGAATAGTAAAAATCTATGGGTACGCTTGCTGGCAGAAACCGGTATAGTCGGCTTTGCGTTTTATACCGCCTGGTTGTTCTCTGTTTTAAAACGTGCTGTAACATTGAACAGAATAAATTCGCGCGTATTGAAAATGACTGGATACTGGGGTATCTTCATCATCACAGGTTTATTTTTTGAAGGATTTAGCATTGATTCATTCGCTATGCCCTATTTCTGGATTTCAGCCGGATTGGTACTGGCTTCCGGGCGGTATGTCAGTGACGTCGATAATTGATGAGCCATACTGGAGGATAAATGGATAATAATAAAATTTGGATCATTATTGGTATTGTTCTGGCCTTATTGTGTTGTTGCTGTCTGGTTGGCGGATACGCAACCTACAAAATCTTGGAAACCGAGAACATAAATTGGGAAGATATTTTTTCTGAAAGTTCTCCCACGAAAGAAACAACTCAAACAGAATCGTTGGCTGTAGATTTTCCGCCAGTGGGGGCAAAAGTAGATCCCGGTGCTGTGGAAACACAGAACACACTGAATAACACATTGGTTCCAATAAATGACCTCCGTGAACTGGCGATGCGCCTAAAAGGCATAAAGGATATTCCTGAAACTCTTAATACCCAACCTGAAGTTTTCAATGTTGGCGATCAGAAAGAGTTTAACGCACTTAATACCGATACAAATGAAAACTTCAAGGTCACAACGAAACTGGCTTATAAAACTGAGCATGCCTATTTCTGGATTGAGAATGGCGTTAAGTATGATAAAGACAGGGTAAAGAAATTAGGAGATCTGTTTGAAAATCAAATCTACCCCACCGACCGTGAATTTTTTGGTTCAGAGTGGAAACCGGGCGTGGATGGTGATGACCATCTATATATTATTTACTGCCGTGGATTAGGAGATAATATTGCCGGGCTGTTCTCTTCCATAGATTCCATCCATCCTCTGGCCCGTCCGGATTCAAACGGGCATGAATCATTCTTCATGAGTGCCGATAATCTGAATTTTGGTGAAGAGGATTATGGCACTCTGGCGCACGAATTCCAGCACATGATCCACTGGTACCGCGACCGTAATGAAGATACCTGGATGAATGAGGGCTTCTCTGTTCTGGCTGAGTTCCTCAATAAATTCAGTGTCGGCGGTTTTGATGAATTGTTCGTCATGAACACTGATCGGCAATTGACGGATTGGCCAAATGATCCTGACCAGACAACCCCCCATTATGGAGAATCATTCCTTTTTCTCACGTATTTTTTGGATCGGTTTGGCGAAGACGCTACGAAAGCCCTGGTTGCCGAACCTGAAAATGGAATGGCGGCTATTGATAAAGTATTGAAGGAGATTAACGCAAAAGATAAAGTGACTGGAAAAACTGTCACCGCGGATGATGTGTTTGCCGATTGGGCTGTAGGTATGTTCCTGAAGGATAGCACAGCCGGTGATGGCCGTTTCACCTATCATAACTACAAAGAATCTCCAAAACCGGAAATCACTGAAACTGTTACAGATTGTTCAACATCCGATATAAAACGCGATGTAGCACAGTATGGTATCGATTACATTGGTCTAAAATGCAAAGGCGATTACACATTGAATTTTCAAGGAGTTCTGGAAACCGGTGTACTGGCAGAGAACCCACATTCCGGAAAATACGCGTTCTGGTCAAATAAGGGTGATGAGTCGGATATGACCCTTACCCGCGACTTTGATTTCTCATCAGTCAAATCGCCGATAAAAATGGATTACTGGATCTGGTACGATCTGGAAACGGATTACGACTTCGCATACCTTCAATATAGTGAAGATGGCGGAAAGACGTGGACAATCTTGCCCACCGCGTCATGTACATCAGAGAATAAATCCGGCAACAGTTATGGTTGCGGTTGGAATGATGTGAGCGGTGGTTGGGTTAAGGAATCAGTGGACCTGTCTTTCCTGTCTGGAAAGAAGGTCACGCTCCGATTTGAATACATTACAGATGCCGCGGTAAACGGCGAAGGGTTGATGCTGGATGACCTGTCAATTCCGGCAATCAATTATCAGACCGATTTTGAGTCTGACAACGGCGGCTGGGAACCGGCTGGCTTTGTGCGCATTCAAAATATGCTTCCGCAGACCTACCGTGTATCATTGATCCAGTATGGAGTTCCGTCAAAAGTAACATATATAGTTCTTGACGAAAGCAACAAAGCCAGTATACCGGTATCTATTACTGATTCGAAAGGCGCGGTGCTGGTAGTCAGTGGAACAACGCGGAATTCACGGCAGAAAGCTGTATATCAGTTCAGTTTAACGAAATAACAGTTTCGTGATTAAGCTTTCGGAGCGCGCAGTGCCTGGAGTTGACTCTCCAGCTCGGCGCGCTTTTGATCTCTTGCTTCGGTCAGCTCTTTTTGCAGGCGCTGTATCCGGCTTGATGCCTCAAGACGTAACTGATCTCCCGTTACAGGAGTTAACAGGAGTGCGACAGCCGCTCCGAGCAATCCACCGGTGAAAGCGCCAAGCATGAAACTGAAGATTTTTCGCATTTTCGATTCTCCTGATATTAGAAATTGTTCGCAAAGAAAAGAGCACTCAAGCTTTTTTTATAACCGCGAGACCGGTCTTGTGAAACACAAAAGGTGCCAATCCGCTTAGCCAAAAGCCGGTCAACCCCGACCTGATAAATCGAACTACCAGGGCAACAACAGAATCTGAATGGGGTGTAATTAATCCCAGGCTGCCATATATCAATAGTATACCGGCTATTCCCAACAGACAACGCCATATCAATCGGGATATGTTTCCGGAGATATCAAATTTTCCCTCATGGCCGGTCAAGACCCGAAGCCAACAAGCCCCGGCTGCGAAGCCGATCCAAATACCGGCACTGTCCACCACATCTTTCATGGTAACCGGATGGATCGTTGATGCGGACTGCGTGACCCATCCAATCGGCATTTGCCAGGGTGTCAATTGCGCATAGAAAAAATAACCGGATGCTATAAAAACAATTCCCAAAAGAGCTGTCACAATAAACACCACAAAGGAATTCTCGCGTTTGACCCAATCGGTAACAGGCTTATCCAGATTGAACATCAATCCTATCAAAACAAAGCCAAGAACCCATCCGCCAAGTACATCAGATATAAAATGCACTCCAAGATAAACCCGGGAAAATCCAATCAAAAAAATCAATAATAACGCGCCTGTGATCCATTGGCGTTTACGAGTGTTAATTCCCAGATATCCATATATCGCTGATGACATATTGGCATGACCGGAAGGAAATCCGAAGGATGACTCAGTACTCAGGGCTTTGACCTTCGAATCCACCCAGTAGGGCCTGGGTGAATGGAGTGCCAGCTTAAAAATGCTGTAAAGATTATTCGTAATGAACAGGGAAATACCCAGCCTTAAACCTAACCGGGTATCAATACACCAGTAAACGACGGCTACCAAAAGTGTCAGAAAGACCACAGAACCAATAAAGCTCATCAGTTCCATGAACACATTTAGACTATTTCCATTGCCAGATAAATTTTGCAGAATAAGATTGTATTGAGAATCTAAGGGTATCATTGGTATAGTATGCCCACCATATCCATGTTAGATTTTTTCAATTGTACACTCAATTCATTATGACCAAACTGAAACCTTTGGATTATTTGTCCATATTTCTGATCGTAGTTTGTGTGTGGCTGCCGGCGGCAGTATTAAGAAGCACAGGATGGTCAATGGGTTTGCAATTGGTCGAGATACTTGCCGTCATGTCGGTCTTAGCTGGCATAGGACTGGGGAGAACCCGTCTTTCCGGCGGGCAGGTCGGCGGAATTTTCTTTTTATTGACCATAATTGTTCCTCCTACGATTTTTATCATCGCGATGACCACTACCGGCGGACCAATTGACCGTCTGGCCGAATTTATTATCCGAATGAATCAGGCCGTAACGCAAGTTTTTATCGGGCGGGTTATACAGGATTCAATTCTGTTCACATTTTTCTGTGGATATTTTTTCTGGATGATCGGATATTTCACCGGATATGGATATTCACGGCGCGACAATCCCTGGCAAGGACTTCTTGCCGCGGCTGTAATATTCGGGGTTATTATTTTTTATAATGGTTCAACCCGCTCCGCTGAATGGATCGGGGCGATCCTGGTATTCTGCCTCTTAATTCTGACTGCCCGTTTGTATTGGAATCAAAAAATCTTTGAATGGAAAAACAACCATTATTTCATCGAACCGGGTGCCGGCAGGTCGGTTTTTTGGATTGCCGGGGTTTTCAGCCTATTGCTAGTTTTAGGTTCCTGGAACCTTCAAACACTAATTCTTTCATTCACTCCCGGTACCCCGGAGCAGGAACATTTTTCGCAGTTTATGAAAGACATCCAATCCGGATTACAGACAAGTATTCCCGCATTACAAACCGCGACAAGTCTTACAGGTTCATATCCGGGTAGTTTAAAACTTGGCTCTCAAGCCCCCCTGCAGCAAACAGAAGCTTTTCAGGTAAAAGTCATCGGGACAGTCAATTCGGTGTCACGGTTTTACTGGCGCGTGAGAATCTATAACCAATTTATTAATGGGCAATGGCGCGTTCCAGATGTCACTGCTATGAATGGCGTCTTTTTTCAAAAAGATGAATTGACCACGCGTTCTTTATTTTCACCGATAAAGATTCAATACATCTGGCAAAGTGGTGACGGAACTATTGTCCCTTATACTGGACGGGTAATAGGCATCGATATCCCTTTCAGATTTGAACCCTTCTCATTAAACGGTACGTTAACGGGTGATGGTGTTTTATATCCACAAAAGCCGTTGTCTAAGAACAGCCTGCTGATGGTGGATAGTGCCATTTTTACCGGAAAAGACGTTGATTTGCGTGCCGCCGACCCGATCATTCCGGTAGAAATTCTGGCGGAGAACCTCACAATACCTTCCACAATGCCGAAACGGGTGATTGACCTGGGACGGCAACTGGCAGTTGGTCAGACGATGTACGACCGCGTTGAGGCTGTCACACAGTATTTGCGAAAAGGGTATGTGTATAAGAGCCAGATCTCACCTGTTCCGTTCGGTAAAGATCCGGTAGATTGGTTCCTGTTTGATTCAAAACAGGGTTTCTGTAACTATTTCGCCAGTTCTGAAGTCATCCTATTAAGGGCGGCTGGTATACCGGCCAGGCTTGCTGTAGGCTACAGCCAGGGTGAACGTACAGCCGACGGATTTCAAATCCGCATAAACAACGGACATGCCTGGCCGGAAGTGTACTTTTCCGGAATAGGATGGGTCCCGTTCGAACCTACAGCCTCTGAACCCGATACTCCGTATGCTTCCGGTGACAGAACCGGGGTCAACGGGAATCAACCGCAAAACCAGACTCAACAATCCAGTCTCCCATTCAACACACAACCACCGTCTACTGATTCTATTCAGTCTGAAGATTCCCCGTACGACTCCATGAAGGAATCTCTACTTTCTCGTTGGGGCATTCCCGCGATCGTTCTCGTGGCTTTAATTGTGTGCGGGGCCGGGATATGGCTGGGATTCCGCAAGAATATCTGGAAGAAACCACCACGATTGTCCCGTTTGGTTATGGAATGGGTTTCAGCGTTGCACTGGAAAGTGCCTGGATGGCTTGCTCGATGGGACTGGTATACCAGTCTTCCGGAAATGGGGAAGCAATATGTGCGTCTGGTAAAACTGGCCAGGCTATTTCGATTGTGTCCTGATACATCTTTGACGCCGTATGAAATGCTTGATGGATTACTTAAGATTATGCCGGAAGCCGCTAACGATTTGTCTGTGTTTAAAGCAGGGCTTTATACAGCGTTATATAGCCCTGATCCGGATTACATGGATGAATCAGGCAGGGCTGCCGGAGCAGCCCTGCAAAAAGCTATATGGAACGCTTTCTGGCGGAAGATATTCCGTCCACCGGTACGTTGATTACTCTATTATTTGAATAACGGAATGCCCGTCCACCACAAGAACCTGCGTTCCCAACGCGAGACACGCCGCGATTGTCGGGTTTGAACGCGACAGGTTAAAATACTCATCCGACAGAAATTTGATTTTTCTGGCAGTCATCGTGTCAGGGTCATAGGCAGTATCCGTCCAGACGCCATCTTTCAACACAAAGGTACGCGCGCCAACGTTTTTGATGATCTGGCTGGCATCAGACGTAATGGCCGGGGCGGATTCGGATTGCGCCAGGCGGTTTTGTCCTTCGGCTTTCTGCACGGCATCCGCGCCAAAGGATGGAGCTGCCGCGGCGCCTTTCATTTCTCCAAAGGTTTGAGTTGACAGACGTTCCTGTTCAACTGCGCCCAGGGCGGGTGGTTCGGTCACCAGATACGATGTATAGGGTGTGACAATTCCGTAGCGGATACTTAATTTGACGATCTGGTCAACGGTTTCTTTTTCCACGCCTTCGAGACGGATGCTGTTCAATAATGAACCGATCTTGCGCGCCGCCCATAAACGAGGGAGGCTCGATTCCGGCCCGCGGATAGACGGACTTTCTTCTGTGAACGTCATATTGTCATACCGGAAGGTTTGAGACTCTCCGTTCACTTTGCCCTTCAGACGGATATCCGCTTTACCGCCCTCATGGTACCGGCCGGTTACCACAAGTTGTGAACCTTGAAACAGGTCCGGCAATGGCTGCGGATAGACATCGTATGTTCTGATCCCCGAGAATTCCAATTCGAGATCGGTCAATACGGGTGTGGAGATTTTTTCATAGAAACCGGAAAGGACGGCATCAAGGTCTTCTTCCGGTTTTACGTATGTACTGGCGCCATGATGGTTTTGGCTGAGGGAATCCAGCAGTAGTGTATCCACGTCATAGCCAACACCGAATGGGAAAATGCGGATGTTTTCTCCCGCGGCATCGGCAAAGTTGGCCAGAATACGCCGGCTGTCACGGATTCCAACGGTTGGCAGCCCGTCCGTGAGGAAGAGAAGATAAGCGGGTCGGTCACTCTCCGCGGCTTTAGCTGCGCTGAGCAGGGCACGGTTAATATCGGTGCTGCCTCCCGCGCTGATCGAATCCACCCAATCTATGGCTTTGGACGCATCAGAAGCCGGAGATAGACCGGGCGCGAACTGTTCAATGCCGCTGCTGAAGGTGGTGACATGGAAGCGATCGGCTTCTCCCAGATGAGATAATACATATTTTGCCGCAGATTTCGCCTGCCGAATCTTTTCACCTTCCATGCTGCCCGAGCGGTCGATGACCAGCAGGATATCTTTAACTGTATGCTCTATATTGGCTTCAGGCCGCGGGGCAGCTAAAAGCAGGAAGAAGCCATCCGGATCAGATGGGTCACGTCCGTCAAGGTAGGTGAACAGATGCAGGGCTTCTTCATTGCCGTAGGAATAGAAGAGGTCAAAATCGGTATCGGGTTTTATGTTACTGGCTTCATAGCTGGCAACGGCATTGTTTTCATCCTTACGCAGGATGTCAACTTCGTGGGAAGGCGAATAAACGGCGCGGATAGGCTGCCCCGTTTCAATTTCAACGGTAACAGATACTTTTTCCAAAGGTTCCGCCGAGAACTTCTCTGTGTTCAGCGGGTAACTGTATTTAACAAGGCCTCCTTCGGCCGTCAACGCCTGGGTGTATTCCAGTTCCACCCGGCGGCTTTCACCGGGTCCAATGGGGAAAATGCTGGCCTGAACCGCACCGCGATCCATGTATTCCAACAGGGCAGGGTCGCGCATACTGCGAACAATATCTTCATACGTCTGGCGCGCTTCTTCAGCAGACAGGACCTTTCCGTTTACCGGTTTCCCGGCAACCCATAAAGTGAAGTTTTGAACCACAGCGTCAGACGGCAGTGGGAAGATATATGTGCCTTCGACCGTTGAGTTTCCGGTATTTATGAAAGTCTGGTCAACATGGGTGACGGCAAGCTGGTCTTTTATTTTCACGGTGACAATGTGTTCTTTTACCGTCAGCGGTGTTTGTGAGATGGGTGGTCTGGGGCAGGTGATAGGGTTGCATATAGGCGGTTCGGGAATGATAATTCCGTCCGCCTGCACGGGAACAATATATGTCATTAAAAAGAATACAGCTAATAACAGACCGGAAAAAGTTTTGTTCCTCATCGCCGCCTCCTTCAACCAACTATTGATTGGCTACTGTATCAAATAGACGATGACGGAATGAAATTTGTTCCGATTACCGGTCAAACGCGAAAAGGTTGTTTTGTTGCTGCCACAAATCTCGATACAGGCCGTCAACAGATGCGAGTTCGTTGTGGGTTCCCCGCTGAACAATGCAGCCGCCATCCATTACCAGGATCTCGTTAAATAATTCCATACTGATCAGCCTGTGAGTAGCCAGTATCACTGCAATACCAGAATTTATTTTCAAAAGCCGTTGTAAAATCTCCTGTTCCGAGGATAGATCAAGGTTGGAAACCGGTTCATCTGCCAGGATGATTGGCTTATTTTGCAGCAGTGTCCGGGCTAATAACAGGCGTTGGCGTTCACCGCCGCTCAACTGGCCGGCATCGTCCCCCAACCATGTATCAAATCCGTCCGGTAATGCGGTGAACCATTTTTCCAACCCTACATCTTTCAGTACCTTTGAGTATTCATCATTTCTTGCACCGGATAGTTTTAGGTTTTCCGCCAGTGTCGCAGAAAACAGGTATCCATTCTGAGACAATACTGCCTGATAGGAGCGGAGCTTGCTTCCGTTAACTGTATTGATATCATTTTCGTTCCAAAAGATCATTCCATCTTCGACCGGAAGATATTTCTGGATGGATTTGATCAATGTGCTTTTTCCACTCCCACTTGGACCTACCAGGGCAATTTTCCAGCCCGGCTTAACCGTTAACAAAATATCTTTTAAGGCAGGTCGGGCTGTGCCCGGATAAGTGAAAGTCAGATCTCGAATGACCAATTCACGGAAGTTTTCAATTTCCAGGGGAATTGACGGTTCTTGAACCGGATGAGGACGGTCCGCTATGGTAAACAACCGCCGGGCGGCAGCCATGCTGACCTCGATCTTTGCGGAAGACGCCGGCAGCAGGTTGACCGGCTCAAAGCCCGCCAGTGTGATCAATGCCAGAACTGCCAGAGTTACTCCGTCTATCCGGCCCGCACGTACCAGAGGAATTGCGATATATAGAACCGCGACAAGCGTCAGGTTGGAGAACAGGATACCCAGAGCCAGCGCAGATGAGTGCAAAGCGGCGAGCGAAAGGTTTGCTGATGACGATTCTACAGAGGCTGACTGAATCTTCTTAATATGTTTTTCCATTGAGTCAGACACCAACAGGGTTCGCGCGCCGTTCACAGTGTCAGCGGCCAGCGCGGAGAGTTTCGCTCTCGCGGTGACCACGGCTTCTGCCCGGGGTTGGCTTAATGAACGAACTTGGAGGGTAAGAACCAGACCTGTAAGGATAAGACCGGATGCCAGAATGGCTGCAAGAGTAATGGAGTATTGCAGGGTGAAAAGGCTGATGCCAATAGTCACCAGAGCCGCGGAAAGCGGAGGAGCAATGCCCCTCACATAAAAATCTTCAAGGGTTTCAATATCCTGGATCGACCGTGCCAGCAAGTCACCGGATTTCATATCTTCAATACCTCCCGGCACCAGCGGTTCTACGGATTGGAAGAACCATGAGCGGATACGTCCCAGTAACCGGAAATTGACGGAGTGCGAGACCAATCGCTCCAGATAGCGGAAGACCCCTCGCGCAATGCCAAAAGTGCGCACCCCGACGATAGAAACCTGTAGAACCGCAATCGACGGATGAAGAGCTGCTGTGGCAATGAGAAAGGCGGATGTTCCCAGCATGCCCACACTGGCCGCGGTGGTGGCCGCTGAAAGCAGGATTGAAAGCAAGATCTCTTTCAGGTATGGCTTTGCGAACACCAACAACCGTTTGAAGGTAGACACGGCAGATCGTTTGCTGGAAAGGGTATTCATCAAGATTTCTCCCCGGCAAAGAGAGCCGCATACCCGCCGTTGCATTTAATGAGGTCATTGTGACTGCCGGAACACTCCACACGGCCATTATTCAGCAAAACCACCTGATCTGATTGACGTACTGTCTCTTTCCGGTGGGCAATGATCAGACAGGTTCGTCCATACATCAAGGTACGGATAGATTGGTTCAGGTCAGCCTCAAGCAGGGCGTCAAGATGAGATGTGGGTTCATCCAGCACCAGAAAGGGAGCGCCTTTCAGGAACGCGCGGGCGAGACCGAGCCGTTGGGCTTGTCCGCCGCTAAAACGGAAAGCGTTCTCGCCGATCGGGGTATCTAATCCTTCAGGGAGTGAGGAAATAACGTCTGTCAGCCGCGCTTCGGATAATGCTGCTTCCAGTTCTGTTTCTGACGCGGCAGGGTTCGCGATCTTCAGGTTTTCACGCACGGTATCATTGAAAAGCACTGGCTGTTGGTCCAGATGGGCGATCCCGGCGCGCCAGTCCTTTAATGGTATGGTCTGGATGTCAACATCGTTGTAGAAGATCGTTCCTTCCGATGGACGGATAAACCTTAAAAGGAGGGCTGCCACTGTACTTTTGCCGGAGCCGTTCAAACCGACAAGAGCAGTGGTTTCACCGGAATGCATCTCAAATGACAGATGGCTGAGAGCTTCTTCGGTACGGTCAGG
The DNA here is from genome assembly GCA_024363285.1 of Leptolinea sp. HRD-7. Classification (GTDB taxonomy): domain Bacteria; phylum Chloroflexota; class Anaerolineae; order Anaerolineales; family Anaerolineaceae; genus Leptolinea. Next base: position 2,313,269 of record AP024710.1, read on the forward strand.
GTAGGTGAATGAGACATTGTCAAACCGGATGGTGAAAGGTTGGGTAAAAAGGCCGGGAATGGGTTGCCCAACCGAGTTAATGTCCAATTCTGGATGGTCCAGTACCTCAAAAATTCGGCGTGCCACGCTGACCCCATTACGGGAAGCATGAAAACGCGCTCCTACCTGACGCAGCGGCAGGTAAAATTCCGGGGCGATGACCAGCAGAAAGAAAGCCTGACGGAAGTCAATCTGAGCGTACAAGAGCCGAATTCCAATTTCCACCGCGATCACAGCCACGCTCAGGGTGGCGGCCAGTTCCAATACCAGCGCGGATAAAAAGGAGATTCGCAACACCCGCATGGTAGCCTGTCGGTAACTTTCGCTTACCCGGTCAAGCCTTTCGGTGTGCTCATGGCTGTGCCCCAGATTTTTCAGTTCTACCAGACCTCGAATAGAATCAAGGAAAAAGGCACTCATCCGGCTGAAAGTACTGTATTGCCGGCGGGTGAGTGTTTCGGTTGTTTTTCCTACCAGAATCATGAATATTGGGATAAGCGGAGCTGTTACTAACAGGACTATGCCAGAAAGTGTATCAAGGGGAAAAACAACTGCCAGAATTCCGACAGGTAAAATTACCGCGATGATCAGCTGCGGTAGGAACTGGCTGAAATAGGCATCGAGAGTGTCTATAGCGCCGGTCAATGTGTATATGATTTCGCCGGATTTTTTCGTCTCCAGGTAGGCAGGCCCCAAACGCAGAATTTTTTCGGATAAAGCAATCCTTAATCCTGACCGAATCTTTTCCGATAGGATGGCGGCTATCTGCTCGTGGACAAAAACCAGAAATGCCCGAAGGATAATAATGATGATCAGTGAGCGGAGAATCGGTAAACTACCACTCAGATCCATTCCGTGTAGATGTACCCCATCAATTATTTCAGATAGAAACCATGACTGGAGAATGACCAACCCACCGGATAGGATGGCAGTCCCCGTTACGGCGATAAAAATCCATAATGATGAAGTGGCGAGGGTATTCAACCGGCGTTGAATAGACATGGTTCAATTGTGCACGAGGCATCGGAATACGTCAACCAACTTTGTGCAGACTGGTATCACGAAAAAAAGCTCCACCGGAGAACAAGTGTTTTCTCCGATGGAGCTCAAGGATTGTAAGCCGTTCACCTCGAAAACCTGATAATAAGGATCATTATGGTTGAACGACTGGTTTCACGGTGGGGCGGGGATTAGCCTTTCGGAATTCATCACCGGCAGTACGAAGTTCCTTTATCGCCCGGGCTAATTCTTTTCGAACACTTTCATTGCCTTTGTGAATTGTTTCAACAGTTTTTATTGCCTTTTCTCTGTCAGTCACTTTTCCAGTGTTATCAAATCCATTGTGTTCTTTGATCAGCTTTTCGGTTTTATCATATTCAAGCCGGATCTCGCCTATTTTCGTATTGAAGTCAGCCAGAGCCTTTTCAAGAGCTCCTACGTCTTTACCGTTTGCTTTTGCGCGGGCGATCAATTCGGATAATTTGCTGGAATCTTTGACAGCCTTGGTGATCATCTCTTGCTGATGTTCATGGGCTTTCTGTTCAAGCTTGAATGCCTGATCAAGAGGTTTTCTATCACTCTGCGGTGCCGAAGGTGGTGGTGTGGTATCGTCAGCCGGTGTACTGGCAAACACGCTTCTCGCGGGGACTACATTAAGAGCCATTGTTGCCAGCAAAACGGCGGCAAAAATAATGTTAGTTCCGATTGAAAAAAGTCTTTTCATTTCCTCTCCATTTCAGTAAATGTTTTTTTCAATCGATATTGTAGGAATGGAGCATTATGCCAGTATTTTAATCGTGTAATGCACGTGTAAATTTTTCCAGGAATTTACATAAAAAGAGGGCAGATTTGATTTCTGCCCTCTTTTTTGAATTAATCAGAAATATTTTTATCCAACCACGTTGACCAACCGGCCGGGGACGTAAATCACCTGTTTGGGTTCCCGCCCATCCAGCGCGCGTTTAACGGATTCGTTCGCCAGCGCGGCAGCTTTTGCTTCGGCTTCTGTAACAGACACAGGCACGATCAGACGGTCACGAACTTTACCATTGACCTGCAAAACCAGAGTGATGTTTTCATCAGCCGCGGCGGCTTCGTCAACCTTAGGCCAATCCTGTTTATGGATGGAATAGCCTTTGCCCAGTTTACTCCAAAGTTCTTCAGAGATATGCGGCGCGACAGGAGCCAGCATACGCAGATAAATATCCACCGCTTCATCCCAGGCTTTGGATGGACCTGGATTTTCCTGGCGAAATTTCTGCATATCATTTAACAATTCCATCAAACCGGAGACAATGGTATTAAATTCAAAGTTCTCGAAATCGCGGGTGACAGAACGCAGAGTCTGATGCAGTTTGCGACGGAGATTCTTCTCCGCTTCAGGTGAAGGGCTTTTGCCGGTAGAAGGTTCAAGGATGATCGCCCACACCCGGCGCAGCCAGCGTACGGTACCATCAATACCGGTCTTGTTCCACGGCGCTCCCAGGTCCCAGCGAGCAAAGAACATGAGGTACGCGCGAACGGAATCGGAGCCGTAGGCCTTTACCAGATTATCCGGAGCGACCACGTTACCGCGGCTCTTGCTCATCTTCTCGGAATCTTCACCCAGAACGATGCCTTGATTGCGCAGGGTTAGCATAGGTTCAGAACCTTTGGCAATACCCATATCACGCAGAGCTTTCTGGAAAAACCGGGTGTAGATCAGGTGCATGGTGGCATGTTCGATACCGCCGGTATAGACATCAACGGGTGCCCAGTAGTCATATTCCTTAGGATCAAATGGTCCCTTATCATAATCAGGTGACAGATAACGCAGGTGATACCAGGAGGAACACATAAATGTATCCATGGTATCTGTCTCACGTTCCGCCGGACCGCCGCAATTTGGGCAGGTAGTCTTCTTCCAGGTGGGGTGAAGTTTGAGCGGACTTTCACCGGTCGGTTTCCATTCCACATCATCTGGCAATAGAACGGGCAATTGATCATCTGGAACAGGTAGTACACCGCATTTTTCGCAGAACACCATGGGAATGGGTGCGCCCCAGTAACGCTGACGTGAGATCAACCAGTCTCGAATGCGGTAATTTGTAGTGGCATGACCGGCATTTTTATCTTCCAGGTATTTAATGATTCGTTCCATTGCCTGGTTTTCAGGTGTGCCTGTCAATTCGCCGGAGTTAACCATACGGCCTTTAGCCGGAACGGCCGCTTCCATTGTTGCCCCATCCATATCAGGAGCGCCGTCTGGTTGAATAACAACTTTAATGGGCAGGTTGAATTTTCGGGCAAATTCAAAGTCGCGCTGGTCATGTGCCGGTACGGCCATAATGGCGCCGGTACCATACGTCATCAAAACATAATCGGCAATCCAAACAGGAATTTTCTCGTTGTTCACTGGATTGATGGCATACCCGCCGGTGAAGACACCGGTCTTTTCTTTATCGGCTGCTTCGCGTTGGATATCGGATTGGCGAAGGGCTTCCGCCTGGTAGGCTTCCACCTGGGATTTCTGCTCAGGTGAAGTCAGTTTGGCCACCAGGGGATGTTCCGGCGCCAGAACCATAAATGTGGCGCCCCACAGGGTATCAGGGCGGGTGGTGAAGACTTCCAGCGGATCGCCCTGTTCGGTTCGGAAGGTAACAGACGCGCCGGTGGATTTACCGATCCAATTTGTCTGCAAGGTTTTTACGCGTTCCGGCCAGTCGATGGTACTGAAATCGAGTAATTCTTCAGCGTAGGCGGTAATTTTAAAGAACCACTGATTCAGATCTTTCTTGATAACCGGAGTGCCGCAGCGTTCGCAATGCCGGTCGTCACCCCAGACCTGCTCGCGTGCCAGGGTAGTATTGCAGGTGGGGCACCAGTCTACCGGTGAGAACTTGCGGTAGGCCAGTCCGTGTTTATAGAGTTGGGTGAAGAACCACTGTGACCATTTGTAGTATTTGGGGTCAGCGGAAATAGCTTCGCGGCGCCAGTCAAACATACCGCCCATGCTTTTAAGCTGGCCACGCATGCGCTCAATATTGGCATACGTCCATGTTTTGGGGTGGATATTCTTTTTTATCGCGGCATTTTCAGCCGGTAAGCCAAATGCGTCAAACCCCATGGGGAAAAGTACATTGAAACCGCGCATGCGCATGAACCGCGCGCGGGCATCAGCGGGCGTCATGGCATACCAGTGGCCGATATGCAGGTCTCCGGAAGGATAAGGCAGCATGGTCAACGCGTAGTGTTTGGGTTTGGATGTGTCTATATCAGAATGATATAGACCGTCATCTTCCCATTTTTTTTGCCAGCGCGGTTCGATCTCGCCGGGTTCGTATGTAGGGATTGAAGCCTGACTCATAATCATCTCCCGATAGTAGGTTAAATAAAAAAGTCCTCGCCATCAGGGGCGAAGGGACTTACTCCGTGGTACCACCCTGCTTGCCCGGTAAACCGGACCGCTTTGGGCGCTGTAACGGGCGAACCCGCCGCTGGCTGAATTTCTTCACCGCGGCCGCGTACCATTTCGGGTACGACGGGCGAGTTCGGTCTTCGCGCTCCGTAGCGCCTGCCGGACTCACACCTGATGCCGGCTCTCTGACGGATGACGTACTACTCCCGTTTTATGTGTGTGGACCCAGAGAGATTCGAACTCTCGGCCTTCTCAATGCCATTGAGACGCGCTCCCAACTGCGCTATGGGCCCATTCAATTGTTAATCTCTGTTGTCGATCCCGTTCCAGTGGACCTGGAGGGATTCGAACCCTCGGCCTCTTCAGTGCGATTGAAGCGCGCTCCCAACTGCGCTACAGGCCCGTTACCAGAGTGATTGCATTTTACTTGAGGGGTAGGGTCTTGTCAAGAGTTCGCTTAGGGTTTTTGTTGCCCAAAAAAGCCTTAATTTATGGGAACTCTCACACGTTAAAATAAAAAGGACCTGTTCAAATTGTCCTTAATGAACAGTTCCTTTTTTCGCCGTCCCCTAACGGCAGGAGTAATTAAATCCTCTGCTGTTGATTTTTATCTGATTTTTATCCTGTCAATGTTCATATATAGTAAAATTGCTAATCGCAACGATGCTTTGCTGTTTTTCACTGAAGCGGGGAAACGTACCTGACGAAATTCTTAAATCAGTATAAAGAATTGCGAAAAATAAAACGGCAAAAAAACTGCAAATATCTGGCAAATATATGAACCTAAATATAAACATGGAAACCTTTACAATTTCATACGATATTGTTTATCCAATATTAAAAAAGTTTTATGACGATAGTGTGTTAGAAGCTTCAGAATTACAGAATCTGGCGCTTGTTCAGATTTGTCGTAAAAACAATCCACTATACTCAACCAGTCAAGCCATCCGTTTTGTTTTTACCGATGTTCTGAAAACTTTACAAAATGGTTCTGAAAAACAGGAATTTTATGCTTACATATTAAAAGGCCGATTCTGGGATGAATATTCCATAACGAAAATGATCACATCTGACCGCCTAAATCAGATGCCGCAAAGAACATTTTCAAATGAGCAAAAAAAGGCAATCAATGCTTTTTGCCAGATTCTTATTTCGCAGGAACAAAAATGTCGTAAAGAATACCCGGAATATAGTGGCTTTTCTGCTATTCAAAAAAATCCTGTTTTGTCCTCTGATGAAAAGCATAATCAGAATAACGGGGTTACATTCTCTTCAACAAAAAAAATGGAGAAGAGTATCAGAATACTACTGGCAACAATTGGTGTTCTGGTACTCCTGGTAATGATACTTTCGTTAAAATCGATTAGCGATATCAAATCAATTGCCATTATTCCCACTCCGACTTCTATAGAACAAAAAAACGCTGCTGACTCTGCTAAAGCTACTGCGCTCCCCATTTTTTGCCAGGAGAAAGAAATATCTCCTGTTGTAGTGACGGATCCTCAGTTTATGCGCAGCCAGGGATTGATCACATTTGACAAAGTATCAAACCCGGGAATTATCAATAATAAGGTGCGTTCCTTATACGCTGTGCAGAATGGGTTATGGATAGGGTACTTCGCCACTGACCAGGATTCAGCCAGCGGTGTTAGTTTTTATGACCGGGAGCACAAAAGACTGTTAAATTGCAGCCAGATAGGTGTTACAGACGGTCAAAATGTCAACGATATTGTGATAGACCACGCTGATTTAGTCTGGGTGGGAATGGAGAAGGGGGGAATTGCCCGTTACGACGGAAAAACCTGGCGGTTATACACAACGGCTGATGGGTTGCCTTCAGAATGGATATACGGTCTTTATGTTGATGATGAAAATTACATCTGGGCCGCCACATTTAAAGGTGTGGCCAAATTTGACGGAAATCAATGGCATACCATTTATTCAGTGGAAAATGGAAGCCTGGTAAATGATCGTGTGCACGTTATTACCATGGATAGCGAAAAGAATATCTGGATCGGCTATATTGAAAATGGTGTCAGTGTGTATCACCCATCCAGTAAAACATGGGAGCATTTTTCCGCTGCCGAAAATGGACTTTCTGGTAATAAAATTCGCAATATTATGGTACAGAATTCAGCGGATAGTGGTGTAGATACTGTTTGGATTGCTACATTCGACAATGGGTTAAGTCAGTATAAAAATGGGGTATGGGCGGCTTTTACAGAGAAAGATGGAATTCCATCAAATCGATTACTTGATGTAGCTTTGGATAAGTATCACCGTGTGTGGGTAGCGACCGAAAAAGGTACAGCCTTCCTGCAAAATAACACATGGAAAACATACGACAACCTTGAAACCTTTAACCTGGCTTTTGGGATTAATTGTGCGGGAAAAACAAATTATTGTATGGATGATGAAAATGTGTTTACTGGAACCAGTAAGCTAGGTTTTACTCATTCGAAAATTCCTCTCCCTGATGCCGGATTAGAAGTTCTCTCGGTTTGTTTTGTCAGGGAAGACAAATCTGAAGTATGTCCCGACCTCATAAAGGATCTGGCAAACAACACTGTCATCGCGAATTATCCAGAGACCTTAAAATCTGGAGACAAATTCTTCATGAAAGTAACGGTTTCCCCGTTCAAGCCTTATCAATTACTTGAGAGCCGTGGTGATCAATTGATCAATATTGACGCGGATGAAACCCGATTATTTGGCACTTTTCCTCGAATTCCGGTCTCAGGTTCAGTTGACTCTGGTCAAAATTTCACATTTTTTGATACGAATAATCCGTTCGTTGTACCTGCTTTGGAGGATACTACTTCTAACACATTCACCAGCACCTGGCGAATGTGGATGCATACGAGACTGATCGGGCCGAACATCCGGATTTCATTTACAGTCAAACCCGGTTGATAACAGCGTTTACTGTACCACTCCTTTTCTTGCCCAATCTGCTCCAATTACCAATGTAATATCCATTGGTGAATCGGGTATGTATTTTACATAAATTTGGTTTGAATCCACTCCGAAAACTTCTGAAAGGTAACGCGTGGTATATACTGTGGTGGTATAGCTGCGAATTATGGTTGTTGTAGATGAACCGGTGGCCGGGGCAACTGAAACAACATTAATTCCTTTGCCGCGTAGAAATTCGGCGGTTTTCTCTCCCAGTCCTTCTATCCGGCTGGCGTCACTGATCTCCACCCGGGCGCCCTCTTCTTTGAGAATGGTTTCCCAATCGTCACCAAATTGAAGGCTTCCTTCAGATGTTCCAGTGGCGAAAATTGAATCGCGCAATTCATGGATCTTTAATGGGTTGGGTACGAGGATATCCAGACCGTCGGGTGATTTGGCAAAGTTGACCATGTGCGTGTCAATCACGCCTTTTTTGATATTCTCCGGTGGAATGGATTGCGCCAGATACGCCAGTCGGATAATGTCATCCAGTGTCAAGTTTGTTTTAATCCCTTTTGACAGACTGGCATACAGCTCAGGTGCTTTTGCGACCAGAGTGGGGAGCATATTCAGGTTCACCACCTGATTGCGGATAGCCATCATAACTTCCTGTTGACGTTGCGCGCGGTCAAAGTCATCAAATTCGGTGTAACGGTTGCGCGCGTATGCCAGTGTCACAGCACCGCTGAGGGTTTGCGTTCCCGGTTCAAGAATAATGGTGTTGCCGGGTCCGACAGGATCCACCTTGATTGCTTTCTTAATCTTCATATCAAGGCCGCCCAGAGCGTCAATAAACTCAACAAAGGTATTGAAATTGATCTGGGCATAATAATCGATCGGAACACCCAGAAAATTTTCCACGGTTTGCCGGGCCAGCTCAGGGCCGCCGCCGGGAAGTTGATAACGTTCTCCGAGGAAGTAGGCCGTATTGATCTTGTAGTAGTCAAAACCCGGGATGATCGTCCATATATCACGGGGGATGGACATCATGCCGGCGGTTTTTGACAGTGGATCCACGGTTAGAAGGATCATTGAATCAGAACGCGGAGTGTCACCTGCTTCCCAGTCTCGGTAATCTAAACCCAAAAGAAGGACTGTGACACGTTTTGTCCCGTTCCATTGGATGGGAGTCGGTTGGATTTCCGCGGGAATGTTCACAATCCGGGTTGGAATGGCTGTTTCACCAGGAAGGGGAGTAGGATAGTCAGTTTTTAATGGATCAACATTGAGCAGAGGATTCCCCGGGAGTGGGGTGATATTCCATGAAATGACCAGCGCCCGCACAATGGTAAAAGAAACCAGCGCGGCTGTCACAGTAAAAATGGCGATAATGATCTGGATGATCAGGGTGACTATATCGAAGGTTCTGCGGACTTTTACAGGCTGAGTATCCATACGCCGATTCTACCCCCAATTTTTGATTGGGAATAATCCGCGATATCTTATCTGGTATTACAGGAAAATCACTCTACACAATTAGAGCGCAGCGAAGATATCCTCATCCGATATGGCACCGTGACGGGTTATTATGGGCGGTTCCACACTGCAATCCACGATGGTTGACGGGATACCGCCGGTCACTTTACCGCCATCCAGTATCAGGTCAATACGCGTGTCCAATTGCGCGAGAACATCCTCCGCGGAAAGCGGGTTGGCTTGACCACTCAGGTTTGCCGATGTAACCGCCAGTGGGCCGCAGTGGTGTAACACGGTCAATACAGGTTCGTAGTCTGGCATCCGGACAGCTACTGTAGGGCCACTGGAAAGGTTCTCCGGCAGTTCTGGCTGCCGGGGAACTATCAAAGTAAGACCGCCAGGCCAGAATTTATCTGCCAGCTTTCGCGCGGATTCTGGTACTGTTGAGGCTACCTGATCAAGGTGCTCCTTTTTTCCAATTAGAACTGGGATGGCTTTGGTCATATCACGGCCCTTAGCCTGGTAGATTCGGTCAATAGCGGAACGCGAATGCAGGTCAGCGGCCAACCCATAAACGGTATCGGTTGGAAAAGCCACCAGTCCACCAGCCTGGATTACCAGTAAGGCTTCTTTTAGCGAGTTGAAAGAATTAATCGGTAGAACCCGGGTTTTCATCAAAAACACCTCGATTGATATTAATAATGTCTTGTGTGATCAATACACCAATTATGGCGATCATTCCGCCGGAAATCTGAAGTATGGATACTGGTTCTCCGGTCAAAACCGACAAAGCCAGACCGATGATGGGGATCAGGTTAATAAACGGGGCAGCCTGAGATGCTTCCATTTTACTCAAACCAAGATTCCACAAAAAATACGCCAGAGCCGATGCAAATACTCCCAGATATATCAACGCACCCCATGCGGGAAGTGTGATAATCGGAATTCCTTCCCGCGAAATTTCCCATATAGCTAATGGAAGCAGGTAAATGACACCGGAATAAAAGCTGGCTGTTGTACTTACCAGAGGATCAATCCCTTCGGGTAACTTGCGGCTTTGGATATTATAGATGGACCAACTTACAACACTGGCAATGATCAGCAAGTTACCGATCATAGTAGCTGAACCTGCATCAGAGGGATTGCCGGATATCAGTAATATTCCCGCTATAGACAGACCGATCCCGATGGAATGGGGTGTAGTGATTTTCTCTTTGAGAATAACTACGGATAGCAACGCGACCACGGCCGGTATAACTGCCTGGATCAAAGCGGCGTTTGCCGTCGATGAAAGAGAAAGCCCGATCGTTGCCGGTCCATAATACAGTGCGATACCTGTCAGGCCATACAGGAGGTATTCTTTCTGGAAGATTATTGGTAGTCGGAATCCCTGTTTCAAGGCAAAAGGCGAAAGGGCGATCACCGAGATAATTAAACGCAAGGTGACTACCAGAAAAGGACTGATTGTGTCCATCAAAGATTTCGTGATCACAAATGTTGAGCCCCAGATAGTGGAAGCCGCGATAAGGGCAAAAATTCCGGTTGAAAAGGGTCTTTTTTTCAATGTTGAGTACCAGTTTCTTTTCTATATCTGAATGGAAATTAGACGGTCTAATCCCGCAAGGTCTTTTGTCAATGTCATTTTTGCCTGTGGAAAAAATCGATGAGCTGCCTGTAGCGCTCTTTCGCCCTGTGAGGCTTCTATTTCCAACAATATCAATCCGCCTTGGTTAATCCGGTCTTGCGTCTGCTGAAGGAGTTCGATGATCAGAACCAGCCCATCAGGGCCGCCATCTAATGCCAGTCGGGGTTCATGCCGAGCGGCTGGCAAATTGTCGACCGTAGCTGAAGGAATATAAGGCAGGTTAGCGCATACCAGGTCATATTTTTCCGAATCACCTATGAGCAGGTTTCCCTGTCGTACGCGCATTCTGCTGGCGGTTCCATAAATTCGGGCATTTTGTTCTGTCACCTCCACCGCCAGAGGGTCTATATCCACGGCTGTCATCAGCAAATCCGGTACTTCTGCGGCTAACGTTACCGCGATACAGCCGGTTCCACTGCCAATATCTATGGCTTTTCGTCTTTCGGGATTTAAACGCAACCAGGAGATGGCAGCTTCCACCAGTAATTCTGTTTCAGGACGCGGTACCAACAAGCCGGGGCGAACATAAAATGTGCGGCCGTAGAAATCGCGATTACCGGTAATATACGCGAAAGGATAGCCTTCAGAAAGCCGGTTGACAATATCATTCATTTCACGAAGAATCTCATCTGGAATTGTGTGTTCCGGATGAGCGATAACCCATGAACGCGGCATATTCAACGCGTGAGACGCAGTCAATTGTGCTTCAAGGGTAGCCGAATCACTAACCGGTCGCATCCGGAGGCTGGCTTTTTTCAGCCACTCTCCAAGTTGATTATTCGTTGGAAGCAGCGAGTCGTTCGGCTTCATCGCGCATCGACAGTTCATCAATAAACACATCGAGTTCACCATCCAACACACCGCTAATGTTGAACGATGACACGTTGATCCGGTGATCTGTTATACGCGATTGAGGGAAGTTATACGTGCGGATCTTTTCGGATCGTTCTCCGGTGCCTACCTGTGAACGACGGTCTGCTTCCAGATTGGCGATACGTTTTTGTTCTTCAATATCATATAAACGGGCGCGTAAAATGCTTAATGCCCGTAATTTATTCTGCAATTGTGATCTTTCATCCTGGCAGGCGACAACCAACCCGGTGGGGAAATGTGTGATCCGGATAGCCGTAGAGTTCTTTTGAACGTTCTGTCCGCCTGCTCCGGCAGATTTAAATACATCGATCTTGATGTCAGACTCAGGGATTTGAATATCGAGCTCATCGATCTCAGCCAGAACAGCCACGGTTACAGTTGAAGTGTGAATGCGACCGGATGATTCAGTCGCTGGAACACGCTGAACACGGTGTACCCCTGATTCCCATTTTAGGCGTGAATACGCCCCTTTGCCTTTAACCATGAAAATGATCTCTTTGTAACCACCGATACCGGTGTCATTCTGTGACATAACTTCAACTGACCAGTTTTTGCGTTCGGCATATCGGGTATACATACGAAAGAGTTCTGCCGCAAACAGCGCGGATTCGTCACCACCGGTACCGGCACGAATTTCAACGATCACGTTGCGCTCATCTCGCGGATCTTTCGGCAAAAGAAGCGATTTTAATTCTTTTTCCAGTCCCTGGATGATCGGGATCAAATTTTCTAAGTCCGTTTCAGCGAGAGCGCGCAATTCATCATCCTCTTCCTGAAGGAGAATTTCTGCTTCTTCCCGCTGTTTGATGGCCTGACGGTATTCCCGAGTTTTCAATACGATGGGTTCAATTTCAGCGCGTTCTTTGGCTAATTCTGTGGCGCGCTGATAGTCTTCACCAGTCTCTTCCAACAGGTGATTAATTTCGTTATAGCGTTCTTCGATTCCTATCAGTTTTTCGAGCATATGCCTCTTCCATTTAACTAGCGAAGGCGATTATACCACTGAGGGGAAAATTAATAGTTGACATAAATGGTAAAGGTTTTGTATACTTTATGTGAAAGAATGCACATATGATCCGATTGAACCGAGAAACAGATTACAGCTTTCGAGTTGTTTTATGCCTGGCCCGGGCGGGTGACTCAGTGAGGCTATCAACTTCTCAGATACAAAAAGAAATGCACATTCCACCGTCATTTCTGCATCGAATTATCGCGTCTTTGGGGCATTCAAATATTATCCTGACATTTCCCGGAAGAGAAGGGGGCGTGCAATTGGCCAGGCCTGCCAGCGAAATTTCATTGCTGGATGTGTATGAAGCTGTAGAGGGTCCATTACAGATCTCTCAATGTTTTTCTGAAGAGTGTGACTGTCCTCTCGAGGTGACATGCCCTGTTCAAAAGTCTCTGAGACATATTCAGAAGGCCGTAGCGCGTGAATTTTCTTCCATCCATTTTGATCAGTTTAACCCTGAAACGGGTTTAATTCTTCCCTGAGATTTAGTTTCACCCAATTTGAATTGAGGAGCGAAAGATGACTGTGTTATCCCTGTCCCAACTCCAATTCGCGGCAACCACGGTGTACCACTTTTTCTTTGTCCCGCTTACGCTGGGACTTTCCGTGCTGGTAGCGATCATGGAGACATTGTATGTCACAAGCGGTAATGAGGTTTACCGCCGTATGACGAAATTCTGGGGAAAATTGTTCCTTATCAATTTCGCCATGGGTGTTGTCACCGGTATCGTCATGGAATTCCAGTTTGGAATGAACTGGGCGAATTACGCCCGGTTCGTCGGAGATATATTTGGCGCTCCGCTGGCTGTTGAAGCATTGTTGGCTTTCTTTCTGGAATCCACATTCCTTGGCGTTTGGATCTTTGGATGGGACAAGATCTCAAAAAGACTACACGCCGTGACGATATGGTTGGTGGCTATTGGAAGCAATCTGTCAGCGTTGTGGATATTGATTGCCAACTCCTTTATGCAACACCCGGTAGGGTATGAAATTCAGGGAACCCGTGCTGTGATGACGGATTTTGGCGCGTTGCTTTCTAACCCGTATGTCTGGAATCAGTTCCCGCATACAGTTCTCAGCGGGTTTACCACTGGTGCCTTTTTTGTGATGGGCATCAGTGCCTACCATCTTTTGCGTAAAAATCATGAAATTTTCTTCCAAAAGTCATTCAAACTGGCCGCTATTTTTGGAACCGCTGCTATTATTTTGACAGCACTGGTTGGCCACACTCAGACACAATACCTGGTAAAAAACCAGCCGATGAAACTGGCTGCCGCGGAAGCCCTTTGGAATACTGAAAATCCCGCGTCTTTCTCGGTATTTACTATTGTTGACCAACCGGCTAAGAAGGATATTGTCTCCATTCGTGTTCCGGGTGTTCTCAGTTTCCTTGCCTATAACCAATTCACCGGAGAAGTGAAAGGTTTGAACGACCTTCAGGCTGAATTTGAAGCGAAATATGGCCCCGGTGACTATATGCCTTCTATCCCGATTGCTTACTGGTCGTTCCGCATCATGGTTGCGGCAGGTACATTAATGGTCCTTTTGGCCGTCTACGCTGTGCTCGTGGCGTACAATCGGAAACCAATCTTGAAAGCGAAAATGATGAAGCTTTTTCCATACTTCATCGCATTGCCATACATCTCCAACACATTTGGCTGGTTATTGACAGAGACTGGTCGGCAGCCGTGGGCAGTCTATGAGGTATTGAAAACCGCTGATTCAGTTTCACCTAATTTATCTGTGGGAATGGTATTGACCAGTCTGATCGTTTTCACGCTGCTGTACGGTGTACTAATGGCGGCAGATATATATCTTCTGGCCAAATTCGCCAAAGCCGGCCCGGCTGACCGGGGTGACGATCCGGCTATTGATGTTAAATCTGAAGAGGCATTCTGGGGATAGGAGCAAATACATGGACCTGAATACACTCTGGTTTATTCTGATATGCGTTTTGTTTTCCGGGTATTTTGTACTGGAAGGGTTTGATCTTGGAGTCGGAATGCTTCTGCCGTTTGTGGCAAAAACGGATGAAGAGCGCCGGCAGGTGATCAACACTATCGGCCCTCACTGGGACGCGAATGAGGTCTGGCTCATTACGGCTGGCGGGGCAATGTTTGCCGCATTTCCGGGTTGGTATGCCACGCTTTTCTCCGGCTTTTATCTACCGTTATTCCTGATGCTGGTCGGGTTGATCCTGCGTGGTGTCGCGCTTGAATTCCGCAGCAAAGATGATAACAAAACCTGGAGGGCGATCTGGGATTGGTCAACGTTTGCTGGCAGCCTGATCCCGTCACTGTTGTGGGGTGTAGCATTCGCCAATTTCCTGCGGGGTATTCCGATCGATGCCGCGCAAAATTACACCGGCGGGTTCTGGAACCTGCTGAATCCGTTTGCCCTGGTAGGCGGACTTCTGGTAATTGCCGGGTTCCTGCTGCAGGGTTGCCTGTTCCTGGTTATGAAGACTGACGGTCTAGTTCTCGAACGTTCACAGTCTTTACTGATGAAATTCTGGGCTATCGCTCTGGTTCTACTTACAGGCGCCGTAGTTTACGCGGTATTTGAAACGGACATGGTTTCGGGAACCGGATTAAAACCGGGGTATTTCACCTTCCTTACTGTTGTCACGTTATTACTTTCGGGATACCTCATCAACAGGAAAAATTTCAAATGGGGATTCATTGTTCAATCCCTGACAATCGTACTTCTGACCGCGTTTGTTTTCCTGACAATGTTCCCGAGGGTGTTAATTTCCAGCTCAAATTCTGAGTGGTCGCTGACGATCTATAACGCGTCATCCAGCCCTTACACCCTTCAGGTGATGTCAATTGTGGCATTGATCTTTGTCCCGATCGTGTTGATCTACCAGGGGTGGACTTACCGGGTATTCCGGAAACGGATATCCAGCGACCCGAAGAAACTTGTTTATTAAAAAGAAAGTGGAGCATCCAAAAGGTGCTCCACTTTTTCTATAATCTGGTGAAAAAAAGAGTTACCGGTAAGACGTTATTTTTCAGGCGCTTCGCCGTTCTTGCCTTTACCTAACGCTTTGGATTTTTCATAAGCAGCCCAAACAGCGCGGCTGATAGCGGTCCGGAAACCGGCTTTTTCGAGGTAATACAAGGCTTCAGCCGATGTGCCGCCGGGCGATGTGACCTGGTTGCGCAGGGCCGCGGGATGCGATTTTGCCCCGAGGAAAAAGTCAACCGAACCGCGCAGAGTCTGAGCAACCAACTGTTCCGAAATGCGGCGAGGAAAACCAAGATGTACGCCGGCATCGATCATGGCTTCCATAAACAGGAATACATAGGCTGGCCCGGTTCCCGAAAGGGCGGTGGCCATATCAAGATATTCCTCTTCATCTGCCAGAACCTCCTGGCCGAGAGCTGTCAGAATATTGCGGGCCAGTTCGATCTGGTCTTCACGGACAGCCCGTGATGCCGCCCATACGGTTATTCCTTCGCCGATCTGAGCGGGTGTGTTTGGCATAGCGCGGATCACAGCCTTGTGGTCAAGTCCATTTGTGATAGCTGTAATAGACGCCCCTGCGACAATGGAAAGGACGACGGCCCCTTCCGGAATCTTGCCTTTTAATACGGAGTAAACGGACTCAATCCTTTGGGGTTTAGTAGAGAGGATCACTACATCCGCGTTGCGTACGGCCTCAAGATTATCTGTAAAGGGAACCACGCCATATTGTTCCTGTAATTCTTCCACACGTTCACCGCGAACATCAGCTGCGTTGATATGGTTACCTGTGGTGACTTTTTGGCGCAGAATTCCGGCAATCATGGCTTCAGCCATTACGCCTGAGCCTATGATGGCGATAACCGGGTTGTCTTTCATGTGTGCTCCTCCTGTGGGACCTGGCGTTATTCGATCTCAACCGGCGTATTACTCCACAGCGCGAAAACAGCCGTGCTCAATAAACGTCCGGCAGAACTCTCTTTTAAGGCAAGTTCACCGGCTGTGATCATTCCCCCGGTTCCCTGCATGGTCTGTTCAAGTGACTGTGCTAGCGTAATTGATGATGCTTTCACAGCGTAAGCGGTTAGAGCGACAAAAGTCGGTTCTTTGGTCAACGATTCCCGGCAGGCTTGCAGCAATTCGGGAAGTAATTTATAAAACTCCCAGACCTCTCCTTTGGGTCCGCGTCCGAATTTGGGTGGGTCCAGGATCAAACCGTCAAATTTTTCTTCTCGCCGTGCCTGGCGGTGAATAAATTTGATGGCGTCATCCACAATCCAACGGATGGGTTTATCTGACAGACCAGAGAGGTCTTGATTTTCATGTGCCCACGTGACAGCCTTGCGGGACGCGTCAACATGAGTGACGGATGCCCCGGCTTTCGCGGCTGAAATAGTGGCGAGTCCGGTGTAGCCGAACAGGTTCAATACTTTAATGGGACGACCGGCTTTCTTTATCAGGCTGCTGATCCAATCCCAATGAACAGCCTGCTCCGGAAAAACACCGATATGTCGTGAGCCGCTTAATTGGATTTTAAAACACAAGTCGTGATAGTGGATCGTCCAGTCGGAAGGCATATAGCCGCGCAGATTCCAATGGCCGCCGTTCTCTTCCGCCGAAGTAAGGAATTCAGCCGTCGCTTTTTGCCATTCCTTTTCCGGAAGAGCTGGCCGCCACACCGCTTCAGCTTCGGGGCGAATAAGAAAATGAGGACCGCATCGCTCCAATTTTTTTCCATCACCGGAATCAACCAGCTCATACTCATCCCAGCGTTTGGGATAACAAACATTAATCGTTGTGGGTAAGGTATTTGAAGTTTTCACGCCGTAATTATCCCACATGTGAAGAATATCGTTTATACCTTTTTTCCTGATTCTAATCGGTCTGTCTGGAATTATAATCAGATCGTATACATCACAGCCGCAGGATACCCACATGCCGAAACTCTTTGATCGCGAAATTGACCGTAAGAAATCAGACAGTATTAAGTGGAATTTATATGATTCTGATGTGCTTCCAATGTGGGTGGCGGATATGGATTTTGCCGCGCCTCCGACTGTAATTCAGGCGTTGAAAAGTCGGGTTGAGCACGGTGTTTTTGGTTATGCCGGTGATCCGGTTGAATTACGCCGGGTTATTATTGACCGATTGGCTGAAAAGTATGGTTGGTCCATTAAAACAGAAGATATTGTCTTTACTCCCGGTGTGGTGGTCGGGTTTAATATTGCGGCACAGGCAGTCAGCAAACCAGGTGGAGAGCTAATCATTCAACCTCCTGTCTATCCTCCGTTCTTCAAAACAGGTTCTTATGCTGAGATGGTGACTGTTGAGAATCCATTGATTCAGGATGGAGATGGGTATTACAGAATAAATTTCAATGACTTTGAACAAAAGATAACTGAGAAAACCTGTATGTTCCTGCTGTGTAATCCCCACAATCCTGTGGGGCGCGTTTTCAAGCGGGAGGAACTGGAACGACTTGCTGAGATTTGCCTGCGGCATAATGTGGTCATTTGCTCGGATGAGATTCACGGTGATCTGATTTTTAAAGGTCATCAGCATGTTCCACTGGCTTCCATTAGTCCGGATATTGCGAATAAGACCATTACGTTGATGGCGCCCAGCAAAACGTTCAATATTGCCGGGCTGGATTGTTCGTTTGCGATAATTCAAAACAAGGAATTGCGAGAACAATACCTGAAAGCAATGAAGGGCATTACTGGAAATACCAATATGCTGGGTATTACAGCCGCGCTTGCCGCTTATCAAACTGGTGATCCCTGGTTGGAAGATCTAATGATGTATTTACAGGATAACCGGGACTATTTAAAACGGACCCTCGACGCAGATATGCCCGAGATCAAAATGGTTTTGCCAGAAGGCACATACCTTGCCTGGCTTGACTGCAGGCAGGCTGGCTTGAAAGAAGCCCCCTATGATTTTTTCTTAAAAAATGCTCGCGTTGCTTTTAATAATGGCGACGCTTTTGGCTCTGGTGGTAAAGGCTTCGTCCGAATGAACTTTGGTTGCACCAGAGTTACTCTAAACGAAGCCTTAAACCGGATGAAATTGGCCTTACAAAAAGTAAAAAACTAGAAAATTGATCTCAAGGTTAATAGCACACCAATGACGATGAACGGTATGCCGATAATGGCGCCAATCACGGTGACGGTGAGCACAATACCGACGGTCATCAACACCAGTCCGAGAACAACACCGATCAAGCGGCCAGTGAGATTAAAGATGAGTTCGATCAATTTCCAGATCGCATAAAACGGCCAGAGTAATACGGGAACATTTTTCGATTCAGACATTTTTACCTCCGGTATCATATACGCTCATATTCGCAACAGGTTGCAAAAAGGGATTTTTCCTTCTGGTACAATGCGATTATGGTAGAGAAACATAAACCTCGTAGAACAGGATATTTTTCCTGCCTGATTTTTGTTTCACTGGTTGGATTACTGATTATCTTTCTGGTTTACGGGTCAGGTAGAATTTTGACCGTAGCAGATCCTTTGACCAGGGCGGATGCCATTGTAGTGCTCAGCGGGGGAGACGATTCAAGTCTGCTGGAAGCAATCAACCTGTATAGGGAAAATTTTGCTGATTCTATAATTCTGACAGAAACAGGTGCGTTTCTGTCAGAATATAATACGACATATTCGCGTGAACAACGTTTGGTATTGATCAATGGCGGAGTTCCCCCAACGGCCATTCAGGTGATTGGCACTCATGCTGCCAGTACTCGCGAAGAAGCCAAACTGGTGCGTACCCGGGTCGCTAATACGGACACGCATACTCTGATTGTGGTTACCGACCCGTTTCATACTCTGCGAACCCGATTCATTTGGGAAGACGTTTTTAAGGATAGTGGTGTAAAGTTGATAATTCGGCCATCTCGATCAAGCTGGTATAAACCAGAGACCTGGTGGATGTCAACCGCGGGATGGAAATATACACTGAATGAATTTGGTAAACTTGCGGTTTATTTGATCACCCGGGTTCCGGAATAAAAAAACCGTCCATTATGGACGGTTTTGATGTTGATTATATTATTATGAAAGCGGTACTACATTAGCTGCCTGCAGACCTTTTGGACCCTGTTCAACAGAGAATTCTACTTTCTGTCCTTCTTTTAATCGGCGGTAGCCTTCCATCTCAACAGCAGAGAAGTGCACAAAAACATCTTCTCCATCTTCACGGCCAATGAAACCATAGCCTTTTGTGGCATTGAACCACTTTACAGTCCCCATCAAACGATCTGACATTCTTAAAATCTCCATCGATTGTTATTTGGCAAGAAAAATCCACTGACGGGTGGGTCAAAAAAACTAAGTCAGTGGGTTTCTACCGGAAGCAAGATTATCATGACATAAAACGCGTGTCAAGCGAACATGAATAATTTTGAAAAATTTGGGAGAAAGAAATTTGATTAATAACATTTACAATGATTTGATGTTTATAAAGCCGGATTACAACCATAATTGGAGTAAAATCGTTTTATTGGATAGATTTGTTCTCAGAGGTTTGAATGCGACGTTTGATTAATTTCCTTTTTTTGACAACCATACTCCTGACAAATATCGGTATCACTCCGGTGAGTGCCGATGACACACCTGTGACCACACCGGATAACTACTCTGGTGATGTGATCTGCCGCCCCGGAGTTTACCTGACTACACCTGATACATGCCTGCCTGTAGGGCCATCTTCCATGTTGACCCAGATGGCAAAGGATGGTGTGGTTTTTCCAATCCCATCGTTACCGGTTAGTAAACCTTCCCCTTCTTTGAATGATGTTCCATTCCGGTACGCAAAAATTACCAGCCCAAGCGCGCCTCTCTATGGTTCGCCGGCTATGGGCGATGCCAGAGCCGCGACATACTATCTGAAAGGTGCCACTCGCTATATTTCTTACTCCAGCACTTCTCAGACCGAAATGGGGCTGTATTTTCTTTCCAGTTCCGGCTTATGGGTGGATGGTGGCGATATCGCCCGTGCGGCGCCACCCGTTTTTCAGGGCGTAGTGGCACATGACACACCTCGAACTCAATTTGGCTGGATTCTGACCAACGGCTTTACTCGTCCTACACCGGATTTCAACGCGAAGGAATCAAAACACGAAGTAAAACCCGGCGAATTCTATTCCATAGCCGGTACCCGCCAGGTGGGTGATACCCTTTGGGTCATGATCGGCCTGGGTGAATGGATCGAAGACCGTATCATTGGCCGGGTTATTCCAACCTCAGTAGCTCCAAAAGGGGTAGAGAATGGGCGTTGGATCGATATCAACCTGGAAGAACAGTCTCTATCCGTTTATGATAACTCTAAGATGGTTTTCGCCACACTGGTTTCTACTGGAACTAAACCGTTTTACACTCAACCCGGTTTGTTTAAGATTTACAAGAAAAAAGACACTGAAACCATGAGCGGTGATTTTTCGGGTGACAAATCTGGATATTATTATCTCGAAGATGTGCCATGGACAATGTATTTTGACAAATTGCGCGCTCTGCATGGCGCCTACTGGCACGCACGTTTTGGTTATGACGCCTCTCATGGATGCGTAAACCTTTCACTGGGTGATTCGCACTGGTTGTATGATTGGGCAAAGGTAGGTGATTACGTTTATGTATATGACCCCTCCGGGCAGACACCTACCGACCCGAAATTTTACACAGATGGTGGAGCTTAATAATGAAAATCCGGTTGGGAACATACTCCAACCGGATTTTTCTTGATTTATGGTGTAAGGGTTACTTTTTCACTCCAAATAAAAACTGGACCGTTAATCAAGTTATTGCTTTCCTGGCGTATTCTGATCGTTACCGGCAGTTCAGAGCTAGTTTTAACCGGTAAATTGACTTCAATGGGCGTAAAAGCTGTTTGATCAGCCGGGATGGTTATTTTAAGTATTTTGGATGTAAGCGTGTGCCAGTCACTGGCCAAGACTTCCACTACTACAGGTGTGTCATTGATCGGTTTGTACCCCGCTTTTACGATCAAATCGCTTCCTTTAACTGAGTTTCCTGGTTCAGGCATCTCGATCTTGATACGTGGATTGACGGGACTTTCACCACTGGTTTCTGAGCCTTTGATTTTAAGCAACGTCAACTGAACGGAAGTCAGATAGTTGACTTTTCCCTTTCGGTCTTCCAGAACTACCTGAAGACGGGCTTTTTCATCCGCGCGTACCTCAAATGGGATATCCTGTTCAAGTACCAGTGTTTTACCGATGAAATCCGGGTAATCCAACAATCTCCGGAAGATCATACGGTTGTCATGCCCGATTAGTTCAATCCGGATCTGACCATCTTCACCGGGTTTGGATATAAGTTTTAATTTCAAAGGAGATATCAGGCAGGCGTCATTTCCGGGCTGCAAAATTACAGGTTCACCGGATTCTGGAATGGATATTCCAGAATCCGGTGTGATTGTGGGTAACACCCGCGCGTCTACAGCGGTTGTGTTGGATGCCAATACTGACAGGGATGCAATCCCTGTCAGTATGATAAGCCATATACACCGCCGGACTGTTGATATCTTTCCGGGGTTGAAACAACGATGACAAAACCGTATCACGAATAAACTTCCCTGAATTTTGTATTGAGGTAGGTCAGGTAGGGACCGGGATCAATTTTTGAACCGGTAACCTTCTGAACAAGTTCCTGGGTTTCAAATTTTGCCCCATGAACATGGATTTTGCCCCGCAGCCATTCCAGTAGATTGCGGAATTGTCCATGAGCAATCTGTTCATCCAGATCAGGTATATCTTTTTTGATTTTCTCCCAGAATTGGGCAGAAATAACATTGCCCAGAGCGTATGTCGGGAAGTAGCCGATCAAACCGCCAGCCCAGTGGATATCCTGAAGAACACCATGTGCGTCATCATGGGGAGAAACCCCCAGGTATTCTTGCATACGGGTTCGCCATAAATCAGGAAGATCGCGGACATCAACGTTACGTTCAAGCAGGGCAATTTCAATTTCCAATCGTAACATGATATGCAGGTTGTAAGTGGCTTCATCTGATTCTGTTCGAATCAGAGATGGTTCCACACGGTTGATACCTTTGTAGAACATTTCCATGGAAACATTGCCCAATTGTGTGGGAAAAAGCTGCTGAAGTTTGGGGTAGTAGAAGGACCAGAAGCTTTTGGACCTGCCAACCAGGTTTTCCCACATGCGCGATTGAGATTCATGTACCGCCATAGATGCCCCGGTAGCCAGCGGGGTGCGAAGCAACGAAGGGCTGAAACCTTGTTCGTATAGCGCGTGACCGCCTTCATGAATGGTGCTAAATAAAGCCGAACCCAGATTATCAGGGATCACACGGGTTGTGATGCGCACGTCACCCATCCCAAATGTCGTTGTGAACGGGTGAGCAGAGTTATCCTGGCGGCCGCGATTCCAGTCAAAACCCATGTTGGTGATCACATCTACGCCAAAATCCCATTGAGAATTCTCCGGGAAGAATTGACGAAGAAAGGCTGATTCAACCTGTGGGCGGGATTTTAACTCATGGATCAATTGAACCTGTTTATCTCGCAGAACGCTAAAAATTTGCTGAACATCTGCTGTCTTCAAACCAGGTTCAAATTCATCCAGCATCGGATCGTAGATATGGTCATAAGGTTGAAAGAAAGACGCATATTCTCGGCGAAGTTCCATTATGCGTTCCAGGTATGGTTGGAAACGCAAGAAATTAGACGTGCCTTTGGCTTCTTCCCATTTCTCCTGACCGATG
This sequence comes from Leptolinea sp. HRD-7, assembly GCA_024363285.1. Lineage (GTDB taxonomy): Bacteria > Chloroflexota > Anaerolineae > Anaerolineales > Anaerolineaceae > Leptolinea. The sequence goes on from AP024710.1 coordinate 2,336,321, forward strand.
GAGGTCGCTTCGGCAAATTCGGCTACCCAGTCAGCCGGGATACGAATCCTCCGGTTGACTTCACGGCGAGTCACCTTAACCAATCGGGCTTCATCTGAATCTGGGTCCAGTCCGGAAAGTTGGCTTTCGCAATCCATCAGACATTTCTGAAGTTCATCTGACGTGATCTTGAGGTGCATGATGCGTGAAATTGTGGCCATTGCCGCGCCACGTTCTTCACTTCCACCAGGCGGCATGTAGGTTTGTTGATCCCACCCCAAAACGGAGAGCGCTCCGTTTAGATCGTATACTTCACCCAGCAGGGTTTTTAACTGGTTGAAAGTCGGGCTGTCCATACGTTTTACGCCACTCGCCAGCGAAGAGTTTCCCCATTGAGCGCGGCAAGAACTTCGGTAGCAATATCAGCAGCGGCGCGGACCTGAGCTTCGACGGTTTGCGCGCCAATATGTGGAGTGGCTACTACACGTGGGTGGGATGCCAGAGCGCTTTCACCCGGGGGTTCAGTCGCGAAAACATCCAATCCGGCAGCCGCGACTTTACCCGAATTAAGGGCATCCAAAAGGGCGGCTTCATCAATAACGCCACCACGGGCTGCGCAAATAATGCGAACGCCATCTTTCATTTTAGCGAAAGAAGCGGCATTAATTATGCCGCGGGTATCATTGGTCAGAGGTGTATGAAGTGTAATGAAATCAGATCGCGCAAACAGATCATCCAACATCACCGGTTCTCCACCACGAGATGTAATTTCAGAAGCGCTTAATTGTGGATCAAAAGCGATGATCTTCATGCCCATAGCTGCCGCGCGCTGGGCTGTTGCAACACCGATACGGCCGAACCCAATCACACCCAGTGTTTTTCCATTGAGTTCGATGCCTTCCAATTCTTTCTTAAGCCATTTTGTATTCTTCATTCCAGCATCCGCCCGCGGAATTTCACGAGCAACAGCGAACATCAGTCCGATGGCCAGTTCGGCGACGGCTAATGTGGTGGCAATGGGCGAATTGACAACGGTCACGTTGTGACTTTTCGCGGCAGCCAGATCAATATTATCCACACCAACACCAGCCCGACCAACAACCTTCAAATTGGCAGCCGCGTCAAACACAGCCGGGATGACTTTGGTCCGGCCGCGAACGATAATGGCGTCATATTCCCCCGCCACTTTAAGTAATTCTTCTGCCGTAATCCCTGGTTGATCGGTAACCTGAGCTTTCGCGCGCAAAATTTCTTTCCCATTCTCTTCCAAACCATCTGTGAGCAATACTTTCCAGGTCATGGATGATCTCCTCCTCGCGAAACGTATGAAAATGATTTATTACCGCAATTCTACTCCATCTCAATGCCTTACGACCCGACTCAGAGTACAATCAGGAACATGTCAGACAGGGATATTAATCCACGAATGTTTTTATCTGAACCAATGGTTCGATGTAAATTGCATGAATGTCAGGCTGCATGCTGCATCTATGGTGTTTGGATTGACAGTAGCGAAGCTGAGAAATTACTTCAATTCGCAGACCTGATCAAAGCAGAATTGCCCGAAGACCGAAAAGATCCTGAAGGTTGGTTTGACGGACGGGAAGATGCGGATGAATTTTCTGTGTCAGGACGAGTTATTCACAGCAGAGTAGTGGATTCGAAGAAACATTATGGCGGAACTGCCTGTGTCTTTTTACGTGATGACCATAAATGTGCCATTCAAACCGCCGCGGTAAAAGCAGGCATGGACCCCTGGGCTTTGAAGCCATTCTATTGCATATTACACCCGCTGGATCTGGATGAAAAAGGCCGGATCACACTGGATGATACCGGCCTTTTATTGGATGAACCCGGGTCTTGTCTTCGTCCGTCTCCAATTCCTGTCCCTCTATTGTTGACGTTCGAACCGGAGCTGCGATACTTTCTGGGTGACTCGAAATACGAAGAATTACTCGTGTCGCAAGGCCTCAACCGGTTGTAAACTGGCAGCCCGGTTAGCCGGATAAATACCGAAAAAGAGGCCGACGGCTGTTGAGAACAGAGTAGCCAGCAGGATGGCGTTCAAACCGACCTCAGGTGTAAATTCTGTGCCTGTTGCGGCCGCCACTTTGCCTACAACAAAGGCAATCAACCAGCCTAAAACGATGCCGATTATGCCTCCAAAAAGACTCAAAAGTGCGGATTCAACCAGAAACTGAATGAGTATGTCACTCTTTTTGGCACCCAGAGCTTTGCGTAAACCGATTTCCCTGGTTCGCTCTGTGACAGAAACCAGCATGATATTCATAATACCGATTCCACCTACCAGAAGTGAGATTGCCGCGATGCCGCCAAGAAAAACCGTCAACACATTGGTGATGGAACTCACCATTGATACGGCTGATTGTTGGGATATGACCTGAAAGTCATCAGAACCAACAGGTGATCTATGCCGGGTGCGCAAAATATTGGAAATATCTTCTGTGGCTTTATTAACCGTCTCTGCCGAAGCGGCCTGCACGACAATCGCGTCGACAGCGCTGCTATTCCGGCGGATTAGTCTGGATTGGGCTGTGCTGAATGGAATCATCACCAGATCATCCTGGCTTCCTCCCATACCTCCACCTTTTGGTTTCAGTACGCCAACAATCCTGAAAGGCTGACCCTGGATCCGGATTGTTTCGCCAACTAATCCTTCGTGCCGTTCAAATAGTTTATCTGCCACATCCACACCCACAACAGCCACGGATGCCTGCCCGAGTATGTGTTCCTCGGTTAAACCGGTTCCTTCTGAATATTCATAATTGCTAATCCTGACGTAATTTGGTGTTACCCCGTCAATGGAAGTGTTTTTCTTTTCAGAACCATATGTTACCTGCATCCGGGTAGTGAGATACGGTTCGGCCACAAGTACATCTGGCGCTAACGCGCTATCCACCATGGCTTTTGCGTCCATCTCTGTAAGAGGTTTAATGTTGCGGTTTTCATTCCTGGAGTTGCCGCTGACAACAAATATCAGGTTGGTTCCCAGGTCACTAATAGTGCCAGTAATATACGATTGCGCACCTTCTCCGATTGCTAACATGGCGATAACCGCAGCCACGCCGATTACAATACCCAGGATCGTAAGACCGGAGCGTAATTTGTTTGCGCTGAGTGTCTCCAACGCTTCGAGAAAAGCTTCAAGAATGTTCATTGGTTCTCCACGATCAAACCATCTTTTACCCGAATGATCCGCTGGGTTTGGTCGCCAATAGCGGGGTCGTGGGTAACAATAATGACGGTGGCGCCTTTTTCCCGGTTTAAATTGAGGAGAAGCTCCATAATCTCTTTGCCGGATTTTGAATCCAGGTTGCCGGTTGGTTCATCGGCCATAATAATGGCCGGATCGTTAACCAGTGCTCGGGCGATGGCCACGCGCTGTTGTTGGCCTCCTGAAAGTTCATAAGGTTTATGATGAATGCGGTGACCAAGCCCGACTGTCTCCAACGCGGCACGGGCTTTTTCTGTTCGTCCGGTTTTGTAGCCGGCATACCTCAAAGGCAATTCGACATTGGCGATGGCAGTAGCCCGAGAGAGCAGGTTAAAACTCTGAAAAATAAACCCGACTTTTCGGTTTCGAATGTCTGCGAGTTGGTCATCGCTTAATTCCGACACTCTTTCACCATCCAGGAAGTATTCACCTCCCGTTGGGCGGTCCAAACAGCCAAGAATGTTCATTAAGGTTGACTTTCCGGAACCGGAAGGGCCCATTATAGCTACCATCTCTCCACGATTTACCGTGATCGAGACGCCATTCAATGCGCGAACTTCAACTTCACCCATCTGATAGATCTTTGTGATCTCATTGGTATAAATTACATGATCTGTCATTTTCTTGCCTGATTCAGGGGTTAATCCCCTCGAGGGCCAAACATATTCATGGTTGGCGGATTCAAAACGATCAAGTCACCTTCTTTTAGATCACCGGACAGAAACTCGCTTGACGTATCTGAACTGGCGCCGATCGTAATTTTTACCGGGGTAGGGACTCCATTTTTCAAAACGTAGACCACTCGTTCGCCTTCTTTCAGGCGCACTGCTCGATTGGGGATAAGAAGGATGTTATCCAGTTGATTGACAATGATATTCACCGCGGATGTCATACCGGGTTTGACATTTTCATCTCCATCAGTGACCTCAACCGTAACGGTAAAATTCACTACGCCCTGTAAAGATGTGCCTACCGCTCCAACCTCTGTGACGATACCGTTATAGGTTTTATCTGGGATCGCATCAAAGGTTAATGTGACATCCTGTCCAACTTTTACCCTATTGATGTCTACTTCTGTGACATCAATATCGGCATAAAGGTGTGACAGGTCATCGATCCGAAAACCGGTTGTAGACATGGAAACCTGATCGCCCACTTTGGATTTTACGTCTGTCACCGTGCCGGCGAAGGGTGCTTCAATATAGGCTGATTTCAATGTAGCTTCGATAGCAGCTACACGGGCTTTCGCAGCGGCAATATCTTCGGGGTCTGCACCGGCTTTCAACCGGTCATATTCACGTTGCGCGTCTTTAACTTTAGATTCAGCCAGCGCCAGATTGGCATCAATTTCCGCCTGTTCCAGTTCGTCGGGATAGCTCTTGGCATAGTTGTAGTTGGCCAGGGCAGTATCACGTTTTTTCAATGCGGCTGTGTATTTAGCCGTGGCCGCGGCACGTACCGGATCGTCTTCCGCTTTCCAACGGGTGCCGTCATAATCTGCCTGTACATTTTCCAATTCTTCCTTGGCCAGGATGTAATTCGCGTAGGCAGCATCAATTACACTCTGGTCGGCTTTTGTAAATTTCTTGCTGTCTTTTTTCTCCCGGGCGTCATCCAGGTTCTTCAAGGCAACCGCCAACGCTTGTTCCGCCTGTGAAGTGGATAGGTTGGATTTTTCCAGATTTTCCAGGTTGCGTTTGGCTGTTACCAGATCTGCCTGTGCCAGGATGATCTGTTGTGAAAGTGAGGTTTGCGAAAGTGATGCCAGACGTTCATCTTTTGCCACGCTGTCGCCCACTTTTACTTCGATAGACTCAACAGTACCGCTGGTTTGCCAGTTTAAAATCGCTGTCTGTTTTGCGCGAATGGTGCCAGTGGCTCCAACGGTGGCGGTCAATGAACCGCGGGAGAGTGGTGATGTCTGATACGGAGAATTAGCCGCGGCTTGTCCCGCTGTTAGCGCTGGCAGAACAAATATACCTGCGGCCGCTAATACCAGAATCACTACGATAGGAATCCATACCTTCTTTTTAGCGAAGAATTTCTTTAACATTACTCCTCCTTATTGTCCCGGATTGACTTCTACCAGTGCCGCCTTGACAACCGTCCTGTATTGATATGTTCCGCTGGCTTCATCAAAACCCTGGCAGGTGATGAGCGTTAACCAGCTTTTATCTTCATGGCGGAAAGCGCTGCGGTCATCCGGTAACACGCGTTCGACGGAGCGAACACGGTATGTATATGTGTTTCCCCATGCGTTGACTTGAATGGGGTCGTCAAACTTTAACAGGGCCAGATTGGCAAATGGTCCTGGTTTTCCATTAGGTAAGGATACGTGGGCTGTAAGAACCGAGTTTCCTTGATAGGTTGGGAATGCGGTTCCCTGTAGATAACCTACCTGATTCCACAACCAGGTCAGATCCCAACCTTTGTTCTTTGGTAAAACCCCGACGATCTCTGAATTAAGGGATAAAGACGGAATGATCAGTTGTAAACTGTTCAAATTTTGATATTGTTCATCCTTGGGCTGTTCTTTAATAACAGTCACCCGATTCGGGGCAAAGCCGGTAGACGGCATCCAGAAGCTTCCTTCCACTTTCCACAATTCCTGACCGGTTTTCCCGTCATCGGCACTGAAATACAGGGTGCGGTCAATTGCCGCGAAACTATGGGAATGTGACGTCTGCCACCCGCTGTACAGGTCAGACATACGGACCGTTGTGTAATCTTCATACGGTGGTTCGCTCATATAGAGTTCATGCCCGTATGTTCCATCATCAGCCGTGAAAAAAAGTGTTGAACCTGTTGGCGTCAGGAATCTCGGATCTGAAGCCCCTTTTCCTTTATAAATATCTGCCACCTGAGTGATATGGTCTTCATCATACGGTGGAACGGTTTTCCAAAGTTCGATTCCGGAATTTCCATCATCGGCTGTAAAGAATAAGGTTGTACCCACCGGGGTTAAATTACGTGGATTGGATCCTCCTATTCCTTTATTAAGATCCTTGATTATGAATGTGGATGTAGGTTCATACGGAGGCTTGGAGATATACAATTCTGTTCCACTGAGTCCGATATTTCCGGCAAAGAATACATATGAACCGATATGCGTTATCCAATCTGGTTTGGTATCGTTGATCGGGTAGATCATTAAGGTGGAAGGAGCGTCTCCTTTTATGTCTGTCACCCTCACAGCCGTACTATATGGAGCCTCAAGTTTATAAAGCTCATTTCCTGATTCTCCATCATTGCCAGAGAAGAAAATGATATTATCTACCAGAGTCAGATCATAGATCTCCGCGTCACCATTTCTGGCGATATTGGTTGATTTGATAGCTGTACCCGGGTTATACGGCGGGTCACTGCGCCAAATTTCTGTACTGGATGAGTCTCCGGCAATATAGAACAACATCCAGCCGATACGTGTAAATTCGCGTGGATTGGACCCATGCGGACCTTTCCAGATATCGGCGACCAGATCGACCGTCTGATATGGTGGCTCGGTTTTAAAAATTTCCCGTCCATTAAGCCCATTATCAGCCGCGAAGAATAGCGCGTTGCCAATAGGAGTCAGTTCTCGGGGGTTTGAGTCTCCTCCTTCATTTAAGTCGGCCACGCGATGTGTGGAGTAGCTATCGTATGGGGGTTCAGAAACCCATAATTCAACTCCGGCAGAGTCTCGAGCACTGAAGAAAACCAGATTCCCGAATGCCGTAATCTGTTCCGGGTCTGAACTTTCGTAACCGGGTTGGATATCTTTAACAAGTTCCGCTTTTTTATATGGAGGATTCAATTTCCAGAGTTCCCGTCCTACGTTGCCATCCGTTGCGGTAAAAAACAATGTTTCACCGACAAAAGTAAGGTTTTCTGGAGACGAGCTGCTTGCGCCAGCCCGGAGGTCTTCCACCCGGGTGGGAGGAGTGTCGCTGTCTTTTACCGGAAGGATAGCCGCGTTAACTCGGGGGGCCGGAGTGCTGGCAGCTAAAATTGTTGCGATAAAGAAGCCGGCCGTCAACCGCAAATATTTCTTTTCCGTTATTAATGTAGTTATTCGCATTATTTACCTGACGCCGAATTAGAGATTAAACCCGGATTGAGTACGATAAGGTCACCTTCGTGAAGGGTGGATGACTTGATTTCCACATATCCATCAGAGACCAGTCCAATTTCAACCGGAATGGGAGTGATTTTGTTACCGCTCATTACATGAACAGTTTTTTTGGAATTTATGGTTGTTACGGCGCTGGTGGCAACTATCAGCACATCATCCGCTTTTTCTGCTTCTATAGATACAGCGGCTGTCATGCCCGGTTTCAGAGCTGAATCAAAATGGTCAATCTCACATGTCACAGTAAAGTAAATAACATTACTAATATTCGATCCAATTGTGCTAATCTCAGTAATTTTCCCGTAGTATGTTTTATCCGGGATCGCGTCAAAGGTGAAACTAACATTCTGCCCAATTTGAATCCGGTTGATGTCCACTTCTGAGATGGATATATCCAGGTACATTTTTGACATATCCACCAGGACAAGTGCTTGCTGATGATTCTTTACCAGATCTCCCGGCAATAATTTGAGACCCGTAACCTCTCCATCAATGGGGGCGATTAATTTTGTCCGAGCAATCTGAGCGTTAATCGCATCCAGGTTGGATTTTGCCGAAACCACATCATCTGGGTCGGGGTTATCTTTAACTTTTTCCCAATTGCGCCTGGCGTCCGCGAGTTTGGCTTCTGCCACTTTAAAATTGGCTTCAGCAATGCGTACATCTTCTGGTAAGGGTTTACTCTGTGCCCATTGATAATTCCAAACAGCCCAATCATAATTCTTTTGAGCCATTGATAACTGCGCCGCCACCTGCGCTCGGGTAAGATCGTCTTCTGGTTTATCCTGCAGGAACGCGTAAATATTTTTTACCGATTCGAGATTTGATTTCGCCTGAAGATAAACGGCTTCAGCATTAGCCAGATTTGTATCGGATGAATTCCGTTTGTTCTTTAATTCGCGCTCATCTTTTGCTTTTTTGTATTCAATTTCAGCCTTAGCAAGATCCTCTTTCGCCTGTTTTTGTTTTACACTGGAAATGTCCAAATTATCTACATCACGTTGTGCGACGGGAAGATCTTGAAGTGCCTGTAATACTTCGGATGAATACGAATCTGGATCAAGTTCCAGTAGAACGTCACCGGCTTTAACCATGTCACCGTTCTTTACATGGACCTTTCCAACTGTTCCTTCCGTCATCCAGAAAAGCGTTGCCATTTGGTTGGCTCTGGCTTTACCGGTTGAGCCTACTTTTGAAATTACTGTCCCTCGAGTGAGGGGAGCCGTTTCGATCCCTTTGGGTAGAGATGGCGACGTGATTGTTTCATAATTTAAAAGAAAATAAACCCCGCCGGTAATAAGCAGCAAGATTGGTAAAACGATTAGGATTATTTTTCGAATATTCAATTTCACCTGGCAATGTCCCACGGAAAAACACAAATTCCGCCTTTTTAGATATTTTGTGTCTTCTTTGTAAAACGTTCAAACTATTATAATCATATCCAAATTGAGGTTTGAGTGTTGAAGAAGGACTTACAAAACTTTTACACAGGATATAACGTACAAAACGTCCTACGAGTTGCAGGAAGATTTGTTATCCTGGCTTTGTGGATAGCATTGGATTGTCTGCTTCTTACCGCAAGCTCAGGGCTTGTTTATGAGTACCCGGAGAAAGTCCGCCAGTACACACACACGATCGAATTTGACTATGTAGATTGGACGTTAAAAGCTATATGGAGCAAAGTCGAGCAGGCTTCTGTTAATCTGGAACACTATATTCCACCAGAAGAGTCAACGAAAGCTGTTCATGAGTATGTGAAAATTATTTCGCGCATCTCTGAAATAAATTCTCAAATATCACTTTTATATGCCAACCCTGATATTCAAAATAAAGATGAAGCTGTCTATAAATTACGACAGGATTTGAATGAGGCGGAAAGAACAAAAGATAGACTCGCCCCGCTGGTAGAATCAACGCTTCAGGCACAGATCAGTCGGGTGCTGGCACAAAACAATCTGACGGTGTTCGGGCAGCCGGTTCCCCCTGTCTTATATCATTCTACTCCCCTTCCAATGGCATTGATCGTTTCTCCCCGCAACCTTATCAAACAGGACGCGAATATCTCGCTTCTGGCGGAAATGTCAGCCGAAGAAATGAATTCTCTTGAGAACCAGGTAATGAAAAACCTGGATGTATCCGCTCTTGTTGTTCCTGTAGGCGGAGTGGGGGTTTATCCCACTATGGTTATGACTACCTCTGACCTGTCGTTTCTGGTGGAAACCATCGCGCATGAGTGGACTCATAATTATCTTACCCTGCGTCCGCTGGGAATAAATTATGAAACCACTCCCGAGTTACGCACAATTAATGAAACAGTAGCTTCGATCGCGGGCAGTGAGATTGGAGAACAAGTTCTCCGTCAGTATTACCCCGAATTTTTACCGGAAAACATAATTCCACCTCCGGCGGCAAAATCTCCTTCGGCAAAAGCCGATCTGGCTCTCAAGGATGCTCAACCGTTTGATTTTCGGAAAGAGATGCATACTACACGTGTGACAGTGGACGAATTGTTGAGTGAGGGAAAAGTGGTTGACGCAGAGAAATATATGGAAGAGCGTAGAACATTTTTCTGGAATAATGGTTATCCAATCCGTCGGTTGAACCAGGCGTATTTCGCGTTTTATGGCGCGTATGCTGACACTCCCGGAGGAGCTGCCGGTAAAGACCCTGTCGGCCCGATTGTCAGGGCGTTTCGACAACAAAGTGATTCACTATCCAGTTTTCTCAATCAAATCTCAGGTGTGACCAGCTTTGATCAATTGAAGCGTATGGTTAAAGACCTTCCGGCAGAATAACCGATTATATCGAGTCATTCAATCCACCGGAATCAGACAGAGATCCTTCCGTAAGATTGTAATTATCTGATAGGTCTGGCATGGCCGAATCAATCTGTTCTGGCGTCTGACCGTGATCAAGCCTGTCAACAACTTCATCAAACTCTGCCGGCATTTGTTCGCCTAATTCTGAACGCATCTCTCTCATCATGGAACCCAACGCGCGGGGATCATCTTCCAGAGAATTCAATCGGGAGGGATCAGACAGGTTCTTCATTCTATCCGGTGTTGATCGACTGATCCTCACCCGGCCGATTTTTCGCTGAACATTAGGGCTTTGGCAATACGGGCACCTTACTTCAACTTTTCCATACTCTTGATAAGAAAGAAACACCTCAAAGCGTTTTCGGCATTCAACACAGCGATAGTCATAACCGGGCATAGCCGACCTCCTATATCAGATCTACAGTAAATAATCCTTCTCGCGGGGATTATGCCATATTCTGCTGTTGGTATAATCAAATTTAATTAATCATAATAAAGGAGTTAACCGTGGATAGTAATCCGGCGGAATTGCCACTCTCCAGTATCCGATTTGATGTTTTACAGATGTCACCTTTATTGATTGTCATATCGGGTCCTTCCGGTGTGGGAAAAGACGCGGTATTGAATGAAATGAAAGCCCGGTTACTCCCATTCCATTTTGTTGTTACTACTACTAGCCGCAAACCTCGCCCCGGCGAGGTAGAGGGAGTGGATTACAATTTCGTTGAACCGGCTGTCTTTGAAAAAATGATTGCCGAGAATGACCTTATCGAATACGCGCTGGTATACCAGGATTATAAAGGAATTCCCCGCAGCCAGGTAATAAAGGCTCTAGCCAGTGGTAAAGACGTGGTGATGCGGCTTGACGTTCAGGGCGCGCGTAAGATCCGAGAGTTGTTCCCTGAAGCTGTCTTGATTTTTCTTGTTCCTTCTGACACAAAAGAATGGTACGAACGATTGGTGAACCGCAAAACTGAGACGCCGGAAAGCCTTAGAATCCGTATTGAGAAAGCTAAAAGCGAATTAGATGAACTGGATATTTTTGATTATGTTGTGGTAAACGCGCAAAACCGTCTTGATAAGGCAGTTGACAGTATTGAGGCCATAATTAAAGTTGAACATTCGCGTACACATCCACGGAAAATTAACATATGAGTGAACAATTTAATGGGATGAATTCAACTCCGGTGGAAAATATTTCTTCGGAACCCGCAAACTTTTCTCCTGAACCAGAAGGTCGAATCCATCTAAAATTTGAATCGAACAGACCAATCGTCACCTATTTATTAGTGGGAGTTACTTTATTATTCTTCCTCTTTCAGACAATTTCCCAATTTATTTGGGGCTATGATTTGCCCGCATTAATTGGATTGAAATCTAATAAATTAATCTTACAGGGAGAATTATGGCGGTTGTTTACACCGGTATTATTGCATGGCGGTCTTTTGCATATCTTTTTTAATATGTACGCATTGTTTTCCATCGGGCGTGAGATTGAACTTTTTTATGGTCACTGGCGTTATCTGGCTTTGTATGTTGTCAGCGCATTTGCCGGAAATGTCTTTTCTTTTTTGTTTACGGCAGCACCGTCACTTGGCGCTTCAACGGCAATTTTTGGCTTAATTGGCGCCCAGGCTCTGTTCATTTATCAGAACCGTAAATTTTTTAAGAATTCCAGAGCCATGTTGACGAACACATTTGTTGTGATAGCAATTAATCTTTTTGTTATTGGAAGTTTGCAGTTTGTAGATAACTTTGGGCACCTTGGCGGTCTGTTGGGAGGAGCTTTATTTGCCTGGTTGGCCGGTCCAATATGGGTACCATCAGGTGTTTTCCCTGTTATTGAAATATCCGATCGGCGTAAAAATAGCCGAACACTCCCGGTTGCCCTGGGAGTGTTCATGCTTTTCGCTCTGGTTGCCGCGTCGAAATTTATCATTAAATAAACTACAAATTGGCTTTCGCTCTCATACGACTCCACAATCTTCCGAGAGCTGTGAGCAACGGGATTAATATGGCTCCGCATACTACCGGGATAGGCGAAAAGGGATCAGCCTGATCATATTTAATATCATAGACCGAGTGGGTGCCCGATAATTGTTCATTTGCCGCTTTGATGCGTAACAGGTATGTGGCACTGGTCTCTGGTGAAAAATCAAGAGTAGTCTGTGAATTCAAATCTGCCGGGGTCGCTTCTTCGGTCATGGCGTTTCCGGCCAGGTCAAAGATTTGCATGCTCACGCCGGCAGCGAGTTCTGTAGGAATTGATGTAAAGACATACGTCTTGCCGCCTTGCAGCAGCATACTTGTCCAGTCTACATCCTTAATTCCGCACAGATTATGAAATTGTCCTACACCGGCGGAGAGTGACGGTGAATTGGTGGGAACATTATCTTTTGGCTCAAATTTATCCGGTGTGCATTCGCTTTCCACTGTGGTTATTGCCTGCGCGCTGGAGGGGAATTCCTCGGCTCCTTCGGCAGTTACAGCGCGGATGCGAAACTCATACATTGAACCGTTTTTCGCGAAGAAGCCCGTGCTTCTTAGATCGCCGGCTAATGTACCTCCAAGAGCCTGCCAGTCACTACCATCAATTTTGTATTGCAATTCAAAATGATCGATAGCCGCTTTGGATACAGCCGTCCAATGAAGATTGATCATATTGCTGCCGTATTCTGACGGAAGCGCATCAAGATGAGTGACAGGTATAGAACCATCACCGGCAAGAAGTACCGCATTGCTGTCAGTATAGTTACCTGCCTGATCAAACGCACGGGCGAAGACTGCGGAACCGGTAAGTTTTCCTGAATAATCAGATGGGATCGTCCCCGTCCATCCATCAGCCGAGGTTTCATCAATAGAAACGCGCACAGCGCCTTCCACTCCGGCGCCAGCCGGCTGAACGTAGAATTCTACCCGGCTGGCCGATTTATTACCATCGGCCGCATCGGCGGCTAATGCCATTGGCAGAGAGAGGCTGACAGAACCATCCGTGGGTTTGGTCAGCTTTACAGAGGGTGGAGTATTATCTTGAATCAGCGAGAGTGTGTAATTCAACGCGGGTGTGTCTGCTTTTCCAGTGGACGCGCTGAGTTTCAAATAATAATCGCCGTCCTCCGGCAGCCGGGTATTAATTTGAGATACCAACGTGTTGACTTTTCCCTCGGCAATGGAGGTTTTGCCGTCTGCGGACAGAAGTGAGAATACGGGTGTCACTCCCGGCGCGTTCGATGTAATTGTCATACTGGCGGTGAATGGTTTTCCTTTTTCACCCGTAAATTTGTAATAATCTGTGTCACCAGCCGGGCAGAACTGTGCTTCAGATGTTCCACCGATCGTAATATCGCGGGCATTTTCCACGCTGCCATCATCGGCATATTCAGAGCATACTTTTGCCGGATCATCACTGATGCGGACAGCCGTGATCGCCCATCCCAATCCCTGGTTGTAGGCGCCATCAATGGTGTCAAAGTGGAAACGTATTCGAATGGTTTTACCGGCATAATCCGATAGATCGACCGGCTTGCTTTCTGCCATACTACCATCTGTTTTGCCGGAAATTGTCAGAATATTCTGGAACGTTCCACCGTCAACCGATAGTTGCACATGACGCTGGTCCCAAACCTCACCGGACGATTCGGTTCCGGTGGCATACCGGAAAGTCAATTGTTGTCCTTTGTGTCCGATGGCTATGGCGGGTGACGTCAGATCGCCGAACGCGCGGGCACCTTCTTTGCTATATGAAGTATCTGATCCAAAAATCCAGCCGGTCTGGTTTTCTGTTCCGGTCTTAAACCCGGTGCGCTGCCAGAGACCGGTTGATGACCAACCGGCAACATTGCCGGAGAATGCGGCTTCATACGGAGATTGTACAGGTTCCCCTTCAACTATCTTTCCCGGTAGCACTTTGAACATACCGGTAGCTGAACTCTGCCCCGCACTGTTGCGCGCAAAGACAGTCCACTGATAAGAACCGGCTTTCAGACTTCCAACGGAAAAACCGGTGGTAACGCGCCAATCCTGTGCCGTTTGGAACCCTTCTGGTCCGGTGAGTTCAACGCGGTAATCTAATGCTCCATCCACAGGCTGCCATGCCAGGGTAATAGAATCATCTGTTGTCACAGCCGCACCGGTAGGTCCCGTAACATTTTCAAGCACTGGTTTGCCTGGAGCCGGAATAACTTTAACCAGGATAAGAGAAGAAGCATGATTCCCGCCAATGATCTGACCATCCAGATCTTCCACAGACGATGTCATAGTTTGACTTCGGCCATTGAAGTTAGGTTCATCGAACAGAATGGCACCCATACCTGCGCCAAGCTGGATAGATTCAAGGTTGTCAATACCCAAATCTGTTAAGGTGTTCAGATCGGCAATTTCACCCTCTTCAGCCAATTGACAGTAACCCTGGTAACGGGCGTTATTGTAAAGCGCGGCCTGATTGGCTGCCGGAGTACAGGCTGGTGGAAGGACGGGGCAGGTAAATTTCTTGCTGATTTTCACCACTCCCACTGGTGATGGTGTTTTATTACCACCGCTATCCCAAATATTCAGTCCAATGGAGAGTGGTCCATCAGGAACACCCGCCGCGCACAGGTCAACATCAGCCACAAACGCAGACGAGAGAATAGCCGCGCCCGCGGGACGCCACATACCATCATAGTTCACCATCGGTTGAATGCGTGCAACCCCGGATTCATCGGTTCCGTAACCACTGACCGCTACCGTTGATTCAGTGACCACTGTATTGGCTGCCGGGGCGCTTAATACTCCGGTTGGTGGTTTTGAATCGCCGTTGTTAGATGTATATTTATCCCCCGGCATGCATTGATTGCCATATGTGGGAAACGCTTTTGCCTCTGAGCAGGTTCTTGGACGCCCGCTGTTTACCGCTACATCTTCAAACACAATATCCACAGATGTTCCCCAGAATGATGTGGGATTGGCATGAACATGAAAATGCAGATGCGGACCGGAGCTGTAGCCGGTATTATCCACATTCCCTATAAACTGACCCTGGTTTACCCAGGCGCCTTTAATTCTAAGTGCCTCCGGTATCGTGTTTTGAGATAAATGATAGTAAACCTGATATGTCACCGGTGATGTCGAATCATCTTCGAGAATGATGTAATTGGCATGTTCGTGATTGTTATCCGGATATTTCCAAACGGCATATTTTACTCGGCCCGCTTTTGCTGCCAGAATAGGGAAATTACCACCATCGGCGAAATCAAACGCGTACAAGCAGGCGGATGGACATGATTTGTATGTCAGAACATGACCAATGCTTCCTGTAAGAAATTTCGTCACACCCTTTTGCCATGGAAGGCGGTACCCGCGAAGCGGCGCGGCTGCTTTTGAGAGTGGCTGTGGTTCAGATAAATATTGGGCTTTTATTTCCTCATCGAGCATAGAAGCCGGGATTGATTTCAGTAACGCGTTGTACCCTTCATCCGCTTGAACGGTCACTGTCCATGAATTATCATTCCCTCGGCGCGCGATTGCCAAACCGGGTTCAGCCGGTATCAATGTGTCAGTTTCCTTGTCATACAATGCCAGCCAGAGCAAAGCTGTCATTTTATCTTCTGAATAAACTACATTTTTTATGGCCACCCTGTATAACAGATAAGAGAGTACTTCCGGGTGTTTATTTAGAGAAACCTGAAGCGCTTTTTCCATTTCAGCTGTAGCTATGTCTTTAGGTTGAGAATATTTGGGAAACACATACTGTGCTTCAGGCTCGGAAAAGAAAATTTGCCAGGTAAGATACACCGTTCCTGTTACCAGAATAAGAAAAACCCCGATGAGGGGAATAAGCCAATTGGGAGTTTGAGATTGCCTGCCAGGGTTTAGTTTCATGTGAACCACCAAATATGTAAATTGACTTTTTTAAAAAAGGTGCAATTTACAGGCCAGACATTTTGACTGTACGCTGATCATTAATAGAAGATTTACACCAAATTTATCAACATAATTTTCAGGTGGATTAAAATTGAACTAACGAATTGCAATAATTTTCTTCTACGCAATCCTGGGGAGAAACCGGGTCAAAGTGACAGATCTACTCGTAGGCAGACAACCAATTTTCAACCGGAACAACGAAGCGATAGCGTATGAGTTGCTATACCGGTCCGTCCAATCTGGTAATGCGTCAGGAGTCACGACCAATGGTGATTACGCCACTACACAGGTTCTGCTAAATACATTTTCAGAGATTGGGCTGGATAATATAGTTGGCACCGGTTTTGCTTTTATAAATTTCACGCGCAATTTCTTGATCGGGAAATATCCGATTCAACTACCTCCGGATCGGGTCGTTGTCGAAGTACTTGAGGATATTACCCTTGATGACCAGTTAATTGATTCTCTTAAAAGATTAAAAAACAGCGGGTTCCAAATCGCTTTGGACGATGTGGTATCACCTGAAAGAGTGGCTCCATTACTGCAGAGCGGGCTCATTAACGTGATCAAGATTGATCTTATGGGTACCAAGCGAATATTACTGCCCGACATGGTAAATACCTATAAAAAATATGGCATTTTGATGTTGGCAGAAAAAGTTGAAACCCTGGAAGATTATGATCTGTGTTATCGTCTGGGTTTTGACTTTTTCCAGGGGTATTATCTGTGTAAACCGAATATCGTCAAAACCCGCAAGATGGAATCCTCAAGGCTTATTGTGATGAGACTGCTCGCTCAGGTGACAGATCCAAAAGCCGACTTCCAATCTCTGGAAACATTGATTTCACAGGACGTAGGATTAAGCTACAAGCTTCTTAAGTTAGTCAACTCCGGGTATTACTCCCTGGCGACAACGGTAAAATCGATCCGCCAGGCAATTTCGCTGATCGGGCTCAGTCAACTTCGCGGCTGGATGATGTTATTGATGATGTCTACAGTAGATGACAAGCCTCACGAGTTGACAGCCATCGCTTTACAGCGTGCCAAGATGTGTGAAATGATCGGAAAAGCGTTGGGTGAATCTCAGGCAGAATCGTTCTTCCTGGCTGGATTGTTTTCCGTGTTGGACGCCATCATGGATATTCCGATGTCGCAAGTTGTATCCAGTATCCCGCTGGCAGATGATGTGATTGCCGCACTTATCAATCGTGAGGGCAAGATAGGCCTGGCATTGAGCACTGTTATAGCGGTTGAACAAGGTGCGTGGGACCAGGTTTTACGTTGCGGGTTACAACCTGAAGTCATTAAGAATATCTACTTCGAATCGATCAAATGGGCAACTATTCTCACCGGTGAGGTTTATGAAACACACCCGGGTTAACTGGTATTACTCCCGAGGCAATTCTTTTTTGAAGAAATCAATAATTGATTTGAATATCTCGGGAACAGATGGCGAGACGGGATTAGGCCCGACCTGAAAAAATTGATGGTCGGCATTGGTTACCGGTAAATATTCAACAGAATTTCCGGCGGATTTCAGAGCATCAACCAACCAGTCTGATTGCTCCATAGGAACGACCGAATCTTTATCCCCGTGAATGATCAAAAATGGGGGAGCAGAGTTGGTCACATACGTCAACGGGCTGGCATTTATTAAACGCGGGTCATTATCGTCATCACCTACCTGAAAAACCTGCATCCTTATCTCTGAACCGTCATGACCAAATATTCTGGTTACATCTGATATACCATAAAGGTTCACAACAGCCTGCAACGCGCTGGATACACCGGCGCATTCTCCGGTATCCCAATCGGAACTCTCTTTAACCAAACCCATTAATGAAACCAGGTGACCACCAGCGCTGTCACCAAAGGCACCTATCCTGTCAGGGTATATGTTCAGTATGCTGGCATTTTTACGTAAAAAGCGAACAGCGCAGCGCGCGTCAATGATCTGAGCCGGGAATGGGTGGCGGGGCGCCAGCCGGTAATTAATAGCGGCAACCAGGTAGCCGGCGTCTTGAAGCCCTTTCATCAGAGGGAAAAAGAAATCAGAGTCTTTGTCACATTCGCGCCAGGCGCCGCCATGGACATAGAGCACAGCGGGTGATGGTTTTTCCTGGTTCAACGGAAAGAATAAATCCATTTTCTGCGAAATTCCTTCAGGAGTGCAGTAAGCTACATCGCGCATGATCGCGCCGGGCAGAGGGACGGGGGATCTTGGTGCCATGATTTTTCCTGCCTAACAGGTTTTGATGTTTTACTCTTCCATTTCGATAGTATTGCTGATTTTTCGTTTTCCGATTAGAAAACAAGAGAAGGGCAAGAAAAAACTGCCTGTTAAAGACAGGCAGTTTAAATTCAACTAGTCCATCCTTATGACCTGATCGCGCTCCGGACCGACAGATACCAGACTGACATGTACACCACATTGCATTTCGATTTTATAAATATAATCACGAGCTGCCTGTGGCAGATCTTTCAAAGAGCGTACAGCGGTAATGTTTTCCGTCCAACCTGGAAGGGTTTCATACACCGGTTTTGCAGTTGCCAACTGATCTGCACTTAAACCTACCGGAAGAGAAGCAAATTCCAGACTGCCGATTTTATATGAATTGCAAATCTTGATTTCAGGAAGACCGGAAAGAATATCCATTTTGGTAATGCATAATTCATTAATACCGTTGATCATTACCGCATAACGGAGCAAGACCATATCCAGCCAGCCAACACGGCGGGGACGCCCGGTGGTTGTGCCAAACTCATCCCACGGGTTAGACCCGGTACCCCGAAGACGGGTGGCCATTTCACCGGATAGTTCTGTCGGGAATGGCCCTCCTCCCACACGTGTCTGAAAGGCTTTGGTTACACCCACAATCCGGTCAACCGGCATAATACCCAATCCGAGGCCGTTGAAAATACCCGTCGCGGTAGTGTTGGAACTGGTTACATAGGGATAAGAGCCGTAATCCAGATCAAGCAGGGTCCCCTGGGCACCTTCCGCCAGAACATGATCGTTGCTATGCAACGAATCGTGTAGTAGTTTTGTCGCATCCTGAATATACGGTGCCAGTTTGAAAGCGGATGATACCCACTCCCCGGTAAGGGTTTCCACATCAAGAGGCGGTTTTTTGTAGAGAGTCTGAAGTTGGGAATCAACCTGTGTGAAGTGTTCTTTGACACGCAACCGGAAGGATTCGGGTTCCAGAATTTCTCCCGCGCGCAATCCGCGGCGGGCGGCTTTGTCAATATACGCGGGACCAATACCGCGTCCGGTGGTGCCAATGGCACCTTTGCCGCGTGCTTCATCCTGTGCCTGATCCAGTAATCGATGAGCCGGAGTGATCAAATGTGCTAACGGGGAAACCAGTAAACGTCGGGGAGAAATATCGATCCCGGCTTTCTTTAATGTGTCAATTTCGGTCAGCAGGGTGATGGGGTTAATCACCATTCCAGCGCCCATGATCCCGATTGTATGGGAATGGACAATTCCGGAAGGGATCAAGTGAAGTTTGAAGGTCTGAGTACCTACCGTTACGGTGTGACCGGCGTTGTCACCACCATTGTAACGGCAGACAAGGGCGGCATCTGCAGAAAGCAGATCGACCACACGGCCCTTTCCTTCATCACCCCATTGGGTACCGACTACTATATGGATAGGCATGGCAGACTCCTGTTACTTATGCTTGCTCTTCTCGTATTTTTTGGCATCGACCGAAGCGATATAGGGCAGATTACGCCCCTTTTCATCGATATCCAGACCATACCCCACCACAAAAACATCGGGAATGGCGAAACCAAGGTAATCAATGGGAACATCAATACGGTGACGCTCGACCTTGTCCAGCAGCGCGCAAATCTTCAGGCTGCGAGGGTTGCGGTCAAGTAATAATTTACGAACGGTATTGATCGTGAATCCGGTATCGACGATGTCATCGATCAGAATAACATCCCATCCTGAGATGTTGGTTTTGTGGTCAGAATCAATTCGCACAAACCCGCTAGATTCGGAACCCGAATAGGATGAGACAGACATAAAATCCATTGTCAATGGCATCTGGACTTTTCGCATCAGGTCCGTCATGAAGACAACACTGCCGCGCAATAAACCGAGAAGCAATAGCTTCTCGGAATCGCGGTATTCATTGTGGATCTGATTACCAATAAACGTTACTCTTTTTTCGATTTCTTCCGGAGTGAATAATACTTTGCCAATGAAATCGTAGGGAAAATTTGTTTCTGACGACATCAAAAAAACTCCACTACTCAGGGTATGGATCAAGAATAAAGCCTATGATAAAGCATTTTTAGGCAAACAACAGGGTAATATCCAATCTCTAATTTTCCTGTTTTACTGCATTCTGCAAAAATGCCTCTATCGACAAACAGGCTTATTATATCTATCCATCAGGTCAATCAATCGGGCATCGCGCAGCGAAATCCCAGTTCATTGGAGCGGGTAATAGGGATCATACTCCAGCGAATAAAGACGCGAATATTTGACATATCATCACCCCATGAGCCGCCGCGAACGGTTCTCTTATATCCAAAATCCGGTCCCTGAGGATTTTCTTTCGGGCTGGTTTTGTAATAGGTTTCATCGTACCAGTCTGCCGTCCACTCGCGGACGTTACCGGCCATATCCAATGCGCCGTACAGGCTGGCGCCATCCGGGTAGCTGCCGGTCATAACAGTGTCACCCAGTGGATTATTAAAGTTCGTAAGCGATGTTGATGGCATTTTATCTCCCCACGGGTATACCCGCGCATCCGTGCCTCTTGCGGCTTTTTCCCATTGCGCTTCAGTAGGAAGTGTTCGACCGGCCCATTTGCAATAGTCAGCCGCGTCATTCCAACTGATATTGACCACAGGGAAGTTGGCGTATTGTTCTCCGTTGTAATACTTGACCCGGTTGTGAGATGTCTTGTCTTCCGGTTCATCACAGGCTTTCGCGCTGACACACATCGCGTATTGCGCGTTGGTTACTTCTGTTTTATCGATCCAGAAAGAATCCAATGTTACTGAATGACCGGGAGCCATATCCTTTCTACTGCCCCGGTCGAAGCCCATGGTGAAGTCACCTGCGGGGACATACACCAAAACCATGCCATCAATCTCCGAGGTTTTTGTGGCGCGAAACGTCAATGTGGCAGATACGTCAAAAGGAGTAGTGGTGGGGTAGTTTACCAGTACTAGAGATGACGTAATAAATCCGTTTACGGGTAAACATAATAGCCCAAGAATTATGGACACAGAAATGTGTAAACGATTCATAATCGCTCTCCTAAACGTGAGAGGAAAACGAAAAAGTTGGTGTCTTATTCTTTTCTTTAAATTAAATATACTACTAGCAAACAATAAATTGCTACATATTGCTTTAATGAGTGAAAAACGCAAAAACTTTTGTCAAATGAGCTGATAAAAGTATGAGACAGGAAAAAACTTGTGGGCGGAACAGGACTCGAACCTGCGACCACATCGGTGTAAGCGATGTGCTCTAACCAACTGAGCTACCCGCCCGGGAGTTCTTATTATACAACAGATCATGAGGAACCTGAGAAATTAAATGTAAATTATTCAGGTTTTCCGGCAGATTTCTTCTCAAAAATCTCTTTCAACGCCGGTCCATAAGGCGCGCGAGCGATACCGTATTCCGTGATGATCGCGGTGATGTTATCACAAACGGTGACGTCAAACGCCGGATTGAATACTTTGACGTTTTTGGGCGCCATGGGTTGTGTGTACCATTTTTGTGTGACTTCTTCTGCCGGCCGTTCCTCAATATGGATGTCTGCGCCGGTGGGCGTGTTCATATCAATGGTAGAAGTGGGCGCGCACACATAAAATGGGATGCCGTAGAATTTTGCCAGAATGGCCACGCCTGACGTGCCGATCTTGTTGGCAGCGTCACCATTGGCGGCAACCCGATCACAGCCCACGAACACTGCCTGTACCCAGCCTTTTGACATGACTGTGGCGGCCATATTGTCACATATCAGGGTGGCATCGATGCCGGCCCGGGTCAGTTCGAAGGCCGTCAGGCGGGCGCCCTGCAACAATGGACGGGTTTCATCGACGAAGACCTTGAAGTTGTAACCCTGTTCATGTCCAAGATACATGGGGGCAGTGGCGGTGCCATATTTGATGGTCGCAAGTTGCCCAGCGTTGCAGTGGGTAAGCAAACCCATACCGGGTTTGAGTAAAGAAAGTCCATATTTACCGATGTTTCGGCTGGTGTTGATATCCTCTGCTTTAATGGCATCTGCTTCGGCCAGCAGGGCAGTTTTAATTTGCGGAACAGGTTCACTGGCATGTGCGTCGATGCATTTTTCCATGCGGTCCAACGCCCAGAAAAGGTTTACAGCTGTAGGTCGGGAAGATGCCAGATATTTCTTTACATTCAAAAAATCTTTCTTAAACGAGGTTATGTCTGACGATTCGCTGTGTTTTATTCCCAGGTAAACACCATACGCGGCAGCCACTCCAATTGCGGGTGCCCCGCGAACCCGCAACTCATAAATGGCTTCCCAGATTTCTTCCTGCGTTTGTAATTTCAGATATTTGAATTCGTTGGGGAGAAGAGTTTGATCAATAATAATCAGGGCATCACCCGCATCATCCATTACAACAGTTTCAAAATCAAGTGCTTTTGATGTTTCCATACCATTATCCTGAAATGCTTTAAATATTATTCTTTGCCCAACAATAATTTGGAATGATAACGTGACATCATTCCAACAACAAGTGACAAACAGAACTAAATACTGATGATATCTGAAAAGCGGCTATGGTTGGGGAACGTAGAAAACGCCGGTTCCGCCGCGGTGGTCAAAACGATAATTTTTCAATATGGCAATTCGCATATTGCGAGTCATTGAACCCATGCGTACCGCACCCGGTAAATAATCAGAAACCGCCAGATCTTTGGGTATGGTGCGGTTTAGTTGGATAAGCGAAAACTGGCGAGAAATAAACACAGCTAATATAAGATTCTCATCTGAAGTGCCCTGAATGGCCAATTCAGCGGCTGTGGAGGCATCCAGTTCAAAAGGTTTTCCGGCATAAAAACATAGCAGCAGGTTTTCACAAAAAACCCGCCCTGTCTGATTGCGGATCTCCACCACATCACGTTCAAAATTGCTTTGCATAGAAGCCAGAAGGTTGATTGTATTGGCTTTCGGCAGTCTATCAGGTAGATTAATGAGAAGGCAGAAAACCAATAGTGGAGGAAGTATCCATGTAGCTGTGAATGTCAATCCCGGAACGCGGTGGAAAATTACTGGCACCCGGTTCACACTCAGTCCGATCATCAGTCCGATAGCGGCAAAGAGGTCAAACAGGTGATAAACACCGGCCGTGCTGCCGCCAGAAAAGGCAAACCCGGCGAAAAGAGAAAAGGCAAAATAGAATGATAAAAATCGAAGTCGAGGTTGGAAAACACAGATTACGGCAGTCCAACCTGTTACCAATAATATGACTAGAAATACAAAGTCCAAACGGTTGAGTTGAGTAAGAAAAATATCAATCGAAAAACCGGGTAAACGGAAGAATTGCTCAACTAATAGGTATCCGGAATAGAAGCCGGTAACAATATCAACTAACAGAAAAATGACAATTGTGGTCCCCAGCCAGAACAGTCCCCGGTTGCGGGACCGAATGAATACATCCAGACCTATCGCTAACGCGACAGGAAAGGCTGTTTGTGAGGTGCATAATGCGGCGGCCAGTAAAGTGCCGCTGGCCGCCAGACCAGTGTTTTTTTCACCTTGAAAAGCGTAGACAAGAAGTCCTGTCAACGATATGGCTAAGGCCAGCAGGTGCGGATCATTCATTCCTGCGTATTCAGGTGCGTAGGTTGTTATCAATATGAGCGTCGCAAATCCACCAAAAAGTGACGCTCGTTTGCGTGAACCGACTGAGAAGAGCATGAATCCACATGCAATGCAAATAGCGGCCAGTGCCAGTAAAGAGATGATACGTCCGGGTATCAGGTAATCTCCGGTAATTTTGCCAATAAAACCGATTGCGTACAACGACAAAGGTGGAATGGTGACCGGTGTAAATGGATCTGTCGCCGCATCTAAATACAATGGCAGACCCTCAGCGGCTTCCTTCTGGTGATACGCGTTCCAGCCTTCACTGTAATTTATCTGGTAAAAGTACCCAAGGCGGATTACCGGGTAGATGAGATATGCCACAGCTCCCAGAAACAAAATGATGACCCAGAATAGTAACCAGCCGCGGTTACGTGAGGGAATGGCTATGGTTTGAAAGGACTCGATACGTTGAGTTTCCATTATCTCTCTACATGCTTTATTGTTTTAATTCTAGTCCAATTATTCGCGCGTTCAACTAGCGGGATTAAACAAAAATAGTTGAGTATCATACATTTCATAATTGTACGGTTTTTCACAGAACTATATGATATACTCCAAAAGATAAGGTATGCCTTATCTTTTGGAGTAATTAATGACAACACCATCGATATCCATTGAAGATTATCTGGGCGCCATTTACCGGATGGAACCTATTAACCGGCAACCGCTGCCGCTGGTCGAATTGCAGCAGCATTTCGGTTTTTCTCCAATATCCATTCACGAGATGATCCAAAAATTGGTGCAACGGGGATTGGCAGAATATATCCCTTATAAAGGAGTGCGCCTGTCAGATACCGGCAGAAATACTGCCGCCGCACTGGTTCGCCGTCACCGAATATGGGAGTGTTTTCTAGCTAACGAATTGAAAGTACCCATTGATGAGGCTCATCATCTGGCACATGACCTTGAACATGCTGCCCCCGATTGGATCACAGAACGGTTATTCGAGCATATTGGTGAACCTGAATCTTGCCCACATGGGAGTGAAATAACAGAACAAGCCTTATCTAATGTTGATATTCCTCTCACGGATTGCGAAACGGGAAGGTTCTACCGGTTGACTCGAATATCTCCGGAAAACAATCAGTCTCTTAAACTGGCGCGTCAGTATGGACTTTTTCCGGGAGAGACCGTTCGGATAATAGATCACATCGAAAACTACTTTTCTGTAGAGATCAACGGAAGTGATAAAAATGTACAATCAGAAGAACTCGCTTACTTCTGGGGAACGGAAATCAGTAATGGAGCATGAATTTTTACGACTGGCAGAAATGGTAGTCGGCCAAAGAGCGAGGGTTCGAAAATTAGAAGGCGGAAAAGGTTTTATCTCGCGTCTGGCCGCCATGGGTTTTACACCGGGTGCACCTGTGACAATTGTTCGGAAAAGCGGCAGCGGGCCGGTATTGGTCAATTTGCGGGGAGCCCAGGTGGCATTGGGGCATGAAGAAGCGGAAAAGATCAAATTATCCTTGATGGATGCTGATGAACCTGCCATCATTGTTCCTCCGGATGAACCTGCCGTTGTTGAAACCAGGCAACTGGTCATAGCGTTAGCCGGTCAACCCAATGTGGGTAAATCAACCGTTTTTAACCTGTTGACTGGTCTGAACCAGCACGTGGGTAACTGGGCTGGAAAAACAGTTGACTTGAAAAGCGGTGGTTTCATGGTTGGCGATACTTCTATCACGCTGGTTGACCTGCCGGGAACGTACAGCCTGACCGCCAGTTCAGAAGAAGAACGCATCGCGCGAGATTTCATACTACGAGAACATCCCGATTTAGCCATTGTGGTTGTTGACGCGGCCAACCTGGAGCGAAGCCTGTATCTGCTGGCAGAAGTGCTTCTTCTACCAGTTCCGGTGATCCTGGCGCTGAATATGATGGATGTAGCCGGGCAGGAGGGTATTCAGGTTGAACCTGGGGTGTTGCAGAGCGCCAT
Source organism: Leptolinea sp. HRD-7 (assembly GCA_024363285.1). Taxonomy (GTDB): domain Bacteria; phylum Chloroflexota; class Anaerolineae; order Anaerolineales; family Anaerolineaceae; genus Leptolinea. Next base: position 2,362,179 of record AP024710.1, read on the forward strand.
AGGTATTCCGGTTGCGGCTATGTCTGCCGCGCATAGCCAGGGTATTGACAGCCTGTTAACCAAAATCCGTGAATTTATTGAAGGGAAGCTTGAATTTTCGCCGAAAAAGGCGTCGATCTCTGAAGAACACAGGGGAATACTGGAAGAAATTCAGAATCAGATCGAAGGTTACTTGCCTGAAGGGTATCCCACAGAGTGGGTAGCATTAAAACTGCTAGAAGGTGATGAAGAATTGGCTGGCAAAATGGAAAAGAATGTCCCGCCAGCTAACTGGCAGAAAGTGGCAGCCCTTTTGTATCAGCACGAAGATGCTGTTTTGGATATCGCAGGTGAACGCTACGAGTGGATTGCCCGGATGGTGCGAGCCGCTGTAGTTCAGCCGAAATTGACCAGCGGCAGTCTGACCACCCGCTTCGATCAGGTTTTAACCCACCCGGTATGGGGAACCATTGTACTGGCGCTGGTTCTGGCAGGAGTTTTTAGCCTGACATACAGTATCGGCACGCCAATACAGGGTTGGTTGGGTGATGGCGTGGAATGGCTGGCTGATTGGGTCCGCGCAACCTTTGTTTCTACACCGATCTGGTTCTCTCATTTACTGGCAGACGGAATTTTGGGCGGAGTAGGGTTGGTACTTACTTTCCTTCCGATTCTGGCCATTTTTTACATTACGATGGGGCTATTGGAAGATACCGGTTACATGGCCCGTATCGCCTATCTTACCGACCGCTGGATGCACCGATTGGGTCTTCATGGTAAGAGTTTCTTGCCCATTCTTCTGGGTTTTGGATGCAATGTCCCGGCTATTTTTGGCACTCGGATCATTGAATCATGCCGCAGCCGGCTGCTCACCATTTTGCTTATTCCGTTAATTCCTTGCACGGCGCGTATGGCGGTGGTAACCGTACTCACACCGATCTTCTTCCCTGCTCATTCCGCTTTGGTATCATGGGGACTGGTTGCCGGCAATTTGATCGTTTTGATGCTGCTGGGACTGGTGCTTCATAGTTTTATTTTGAAGAACGATCATGTGGCGTTTATTATGGAACTACCCCTTTACCATGTTCCCAATCCGAAAACGATTGGCATTTATGTCTGGCAAAATCTTATCGGTTTTTTGCAAAAAGCCGGTACGGTTATTCTGGCCGGCTCTCTGGTTATCTGGGGATTGTCGTACTTTCCCAGTGGTGACGTAATGACCAGTTACCTTTCTTATGCGGGGAAGTTGATGGAGCCGATAGGCGCGTGGATGGGGCTGCCGTGGCCCATGCTGCTGGCTATTCTGACCAGTGTTGTTGCCAAAGAAAACACCATTGCCACCCTGGGCATCCTGTATGGCAACGTCAGCCAGGTTTTGCCAACATTGATCACGATGCCGGCCGCGCTCGCGCTGCTGGTGTTTCAGATGCTCTTCGTCCCCTGCCTGGGGACTATCGCGGCTATTCGTGAAGAAACAAAATCCATACTCTGGACGGTGACCAGCACTCTATTAATGCTAGGGCTTTCAGTTGGATTTGGAATTTTGGTTTTTCGTCTTTTTTCTCTTCTATGAGGTATTGGAATGCTGTTCAAATTACTGGTAGAAATTGACAGACACCCCTTTACCAGCGTGGAGCAATTGGGCCAGATGCTGAATGTTCCCGTAGAGCTAATTCAAAACATGGTTGCGGATTTATCCAAAAGAGGTTATCTTAATTCGTACGACAATTGTCTCTCAGCCTGCGATCATTGTCCCCTGTCCGTCGCCTGTGACGGGAAACAGCATCCCAAAATCTGGACATTATCGGAAAAGGGACGCGATTTTGCCCGCAGGCAACATCCCGGCAAGGTTCAGGTGCAAAAATGAAACTGGTACGCTACAGATACGGAAAAGATCAACCAAGGTATGGATGGATATACGAGGGAAAGGTTGGGCCGCTTGAGGGAGATCCATTTGGCGAATACCGCCGTTTAGAAGCGGATATTCCTCTCTCTGATGTTCAGCTTCTGGCTCCAGTAGAGCCGGGAAAGATCATTTGTGTTGGGCGGAATTACATAGAACACGCAAAAGAACACTCCGCGCCAGTACCTGAATGGCCAATGCTTTTTATGAAACCTCAGAGCAGTGTCATAGGATTGAACGACACCATTATTCTTCCTCCGCAGTCCAAACAGGTGGAACACGAAGTTGAGCTGGTAGCGGTCATAGGAAAATCCGGGCGTTGGATACAACCGGATGAGGTTTTTTCACACATTTTTGGTTACACCATCGGGAACGACGTCACCGCTCGAGACCTTCAAAACATTGACGGTCAGTGGACTCGAAGCAAAGGTTTTGATACTTTTTGTCCGTTGGGGCCATGGATCGAAACCGAATTGGACCCATCAGATGTGCTGTTAAGCTGCCGCGTCAATGGTGAACTTCGTCAGATGACATCTACCCGTGAAATGGTGTTTACCGTTCAACAGTTGGTGGCTTTTACCAGTACTATCATGACCCTGAACCCGGGTGATGTGATTTTCACCGGCACTCCGGCAGGTGTAGGTGTTTTAAACGCCGGAGATGTCGTCGAATGCACGGGGGAAGGAATTGGTACGTTATCCAACCGGGTTGCTCACTAATAGACAGATAAATTCTACACTTTAGGGTAGAAGCTTGTGAGCCTGATGATGCTTTCATGATATAATCATCCTCCGTTCTTTCAAAACAATCCATCCTTGTAACTATTTAAGGAGAAATACCCATGTCCGGTCATTCTAAGTGGGCGACAATAAAAAGGAAAAAAGGCGCAGCAGATGCGAAACGCGGCCAGATATTTACACGCCTGACCCGTGAAATCGTAATGGCAGCGCGTGATGGCGGTGGTGATATTAACTCTAACTTCCGGCTCCGGCTGGCTGTTGAGAAAGCCCGCGCGCAGAATATGCCAAAAGACAATATTGACCGGGCTATTAAACGCGGTACGGGTGAATCTAAAGAAGGTAACGCATTTGAACAGATCACCTATGAGGGCTATGCAGGTCACGGAGTTGCCTGTATGATCGAAGTGGTGACTGACAATCGCAACCGTTCTGTTGCCGAAATTCGTCATGTGCTTTCACGGGGCGGCGGTAACCTGGGCGAAAGTGGATCTGTTGCCTGGCAATTTAAACGTATCGCTTACTTCTCCATTCCGGCGGCTGGCAATGATTTCGACAAAATTTTTGAGCTGGCTGTAGATGCTGGCGCGGATGACGTGACTAACGAAGATGATGAGATCGAAATATTCGCTCCGGTCGAAGCCTTCAAAACAATTTCAGATCGCCTGCAGGCGGAACACATCACCATTGATGAGGCAGAACTTCGATTTGTTCCTACTCAAGAGATGGAACTTGATGTGGAAAAGACCGTCTCGGTTATGAAAATTCTGGATGCCCTGGAAGAATTGGACGATGTGCAGTCAATGTCCTCCAATCTGCACATTTCTGAGGAGGCCATGGCGGCAATGGAGAACGAATAGTTCGCCATGCTGGTTCTGGGTGTTGATCCTGGCACGGCTACTACAGGTTACGGCCTTGTTCGCGTCCTTGAGAATGGTGATTTGCAGTCAGTCACCTATGGTGTGATCAGTACACCCAAAAATACTAACCCGGAAGAACGACTTCTTTCCATCTATAGTGAAATACTTGAATTGATCTCTCTCCACAGTCCCGATACGGCGGCTGTGGAGAAGCTTTTTTTTTCACGGAATGTAACAACCGCGCTTGCCGTTGGCCAGGCAAGAGGGGTTGTTTTGCTTGCTTTGGCGCAGTGTAAAGTCCATCTGTCAGAATACACCCCGATGGAAATAAAGCAGGCTATCGCTGGGTACGGTGGAGCAGACAAATCGCAGGTGCAGATGATGGTCAAAGCTATTCTGAACCTTGATGACATTCCACGGCCAGATGACGCAGCTGACGCGTTGGCTGTGGCTATCTGTCATAGTACGTCTTACCGATACCGTATTCTGGAAGGGCGTTAAACATGACCGTTATCACCAGCATATCCAATATACGCGTCAAAGACATCCGTAAACTGCGCGAGCGCAAATATCGAAAAGAAACCGGTTCTGCCTGGGTGGAAGGATTGCGTGCCTGCGGAGATGCATTCACTCGGTTAAATGATGTCCAACTTGTTGTGGTTTGCCCGGAATTACTACACAGTGATTTTGCCGGCGAACTCCTTAACCGCGCCGCGAAGGCTGGTATCGAGGTGATGGAGGTCAATCGTGATGTATATGCCACGCTCTCGGGAAAGGAAAATCCGCAGGGAATGGGGGTTGTCATACGGCAAAATTTTTCAGAACTTGAGACCATAGATCTTGCGGCTGGTGATCTTTGGGTGGCGCTGGACCGGGTGGCTGACCCCGGTAACCTGGGAACCATCATGCGCACATTGGATGCCTGCGGTGGAAAAGGTGTTTTCCTGCTTGATCAGTGTACCGACCCGTACGATCCTACCGCCATTCGGGCTTCCACCGGGGCTATTTTTTTCGAGAAGCTTGTTCGCACAGACACCGCATCTTTCACCCGTTGGAAGCATAAACATGGTGTTCAACTGGTCGGGGCGGTTGCCGTTCCGGGAGCGAAGGATTATCATAAGCAAAAATATCCCGATTCGTTGGTACTGATCATGGGAAGTGAGCGCGAAGGACTTTCACAAGCATTGACTGATCTGTGTGATATCTGTGTGACCATACCCATGATCGGACATGTTGATTCGATGAACCTGGCGGAAGCCACGGCCATCACTTTATATGAAATTTTCAATCAACGTCGTGATAGAAAGCAATCCACCGGAGAAAATCAATGATCGCAGCCGTTCGGGGTGATGTGATAGGTAAAGGTGACGATTACCTGGTAATTGAGACCGGGGGTATTGGGTTTAAGGTTTTCACCACGCACGACTTGGTACTGCGGACGGTCATTGGTGATCCCGTTCTTGTGTTCACCCATATGGTAGTACGCGAAGATGCCCTGACACTCTTCGGTTTTGAGACGGAAGAGTTGCGCGATCTATTCAACCTTTTAATCGGTGTAACCGGGGTGGGGCCGCGAACGGCTCTGGCTATTCTCTCTAGCATGTCTCCTGATGCCATCCGGCGGTCAGTTGCTTCCGAACAGGCTGACCTTTTCACACGGGTACCCGGTGTGGGCAAAAAGACAGCTCAACAGATTGTGATACACCTCCAGGGAAAATTAAAAAGCGCCGATATCATCAGCGGCGAGCCGGGTACGATCGAAATTGATGCGCAGGTATTGGACGCGCTCACCGGGTTGGGTTATTCGATAGTGGAAGCCCAGGCTGCCATTCAATCCATTCCTCGTGGATCGGCTTCTGACGTGGAAAGCCGCCTTCGCCAGGCTTTGCAATATTTCTCTAATTGAAGTTCATACACTTAATTCTGATAAATTCCGGATGGTCTTATGAAACAGGTTTTGCAGTCCATGAAAGATGGCACAACCCGGGTGGAAGACGTTCCAGACCCGTTTGCACGCCCAGGTACCGCACTGGTACGCACGGCGTATTCTCTGGTTTCAGCCGGCACAGAGCGGATGGTAGTCGATTTTGCCGGAAAGAATCTGCTCGACAAGGTGAGAGCAAGGCCTGATCTTGCCAGGCAGGTTATAGACAAGGCCATTAAGGAAGGGCCGCTTACAGCACTGGATGCAGCTTTCAACAAGCTCGACCAACCCATGGTGTTGGGATATTCCTCCAGCGGAATCATTGAAGCGATCGGACCGGGTCTCTCCGGTTTTTCGGTAGGTGACCGGGTGGCCTGTGCCGGCGGAGGTTTTGCCGTTCATGCTGAATTGGAGGTTGTGCCTCAAAACCTTCTGGCGAAAGTACCGGAAAATGTTGAACTCGATCAGGCGGCTTTTGCCACTCTGGGAGCCATAGCTTTACATGGCTTTCGGCTGGCCAACCCGCAGATCGGCGAGAGCGTTGCCATCATCGGTATGGGATTATTGGGTTTGCTGGCGGCGCAAATCGCCCGAGCCGCCGGATGTACGGTACTTGGAATCGAAACAAACCCACAGCGTGTTCAACTGGCACAATCCATAGGATTTAAAGCGGTAGAAGTCTCCGAAGCAGAACCTGCCTGTCTTGCCTTTACCAACGGCAAAGGCGCTGACATTATTTTGATCTGCGCAGATACCCCATCTGATGATCCTGTTGACCTGGCATCAAAGATCGCCCGAGATCGGGCGGTGGTGGTGGCTGTTGGCGCGGTAGGATTGAACATCAAACGCAAGCTGTATTACGAGAAAGAACTTGATCTGCGAATCTCCCGGTCATACGGTCCTGGACGATACGATCCGGAATATGAAGAACACGGAAAAGATTACCCAGCCGGGTACGTACGATGGACGGAAGGCCGAAATATACAATCTATCATAAATTTATTGGCTGACAGGCGAATAGACCTGAAACCATTGATATCACACCGATTCCCGATAGAAGAGGCAGAAAAAGCCTACAATTTGATCACCGGTAAAACCGGCGAACCCTTCCTGGGGGTTTTGATGACCTACGCAGCCCCGGCTCAGCCTGTGGAATATCGTCGTACGATCGTGGTCAATCAGCGGGAAGCGGATAAACCGCTTGAATCGGTACGCATCGGTGTATTAGGCGCAGGTAATTATGCCAATGCCACCCTTCTGCCGGCTATTAAAAAAGCCGGGGGAGTGGACATGGTGGGTATTGCCTCTGCTGGAGGTGTAACCGCGCAGGCGGCTGCGAAACGCTTCGGGTTTCAATTCGCCTCAACAGATGAAAAAGAGATTCTGGAGAATGGCAATATTAATACCGTTCTTGTACTAACCCGCCATCAACATCACGCCCGTCAGGTTTTGTCCGCGTTGAAAGCCGGCAAGAATGTGTATTGTGAAAAACCGCTGGCTTTATCGGTGGAAGATCTGAATTCCATCTTCTCGGAATTAAAAAAAGGAAGCGCCGGAATGTTATCTGTCGGGTTTAACAGGCGCTTCTCACCACTTTCCATCCGCTTGAAAAATTTTATCTCCGCCTGCAATGAGCCCTTTATGGCTACCTATCGTGTGAATGCCGGATTCATTCCATCCACCCACTGGACGCATGACCCTGTACAGGGTGGCGGACGTATTGTGGGGGAGGGGTGTCACTTTATTGATTATCTCGTTTTTCTCGCCGGAACGGCACCGGAAAAAATCGAAGTCGCCGCGTTGCCAGATGTCGGACGCTACCATGGCGATAATGTGCTGATCAGTTTGACATTCCCCAACGGCTCAATGGGTCAGGTGATATACATCGCCAATGGAGATAAAGGTCTCCCGAAAGAACGGTTGGAAGTTCATAGCGGCGGACAGAGCGCCATTCTGGATGATTACCGTGAACTTCAATTATGGTCTGGCGGACTGAAACACGTTACACGCTCTTTACTGCGCCAGGATAAGGGTCATCAGGCTGCGTGGAACGCTTTTGTTCATGCTATCAAAACCGGGAAAGCGCCCTCCATTCCCTATGAACAGCTTTATGCTTCGTCTCTGGCAGCCATTCAGGCGGCAGAGCTGGTAACCAGACAAGGCTGACATCACTGGATTACGTATGAATTCACTGGTTCGGGTTTGGAAAACGGTTCGGCAGGTAGGGCTGATACCTGTTATGCAGGTTGCTTTGTATCGTCTGGGTCTGATCAGCGGGTACTACCAGCGCCTTACACCACCTTGTTCGCACGCATTTCCTGAAACATCTTACCGATGGCGCGAAGACGTTATTACCCTTGATCCAGGTCAACTCGAAGCCTTTTTTGCCGGTCAACCTGATATTGGTGAAGAATGTTTACGTGATGCGTCAACAATTCTTCAGGGTAAATGCCGAATTTTTGGCCAAACTACAACCGAGATTTTTCGCGACGATCTTGATATTTCACATCACTGGACTGAATTCGAGCAAAATAAGATTCCATTACCTGAGAAAGATGTCAAATTTATATGGGAACCAGCTCGCATGGGTTGGATTTATACACTGGGGCGCGTGAAAGTATCGGGCAAGGTTGAATCACTGGGCAGGCAAAGCTGGGAGTTAGTTGAAAGTTTCCTGCAAAAGAATCCGGTCAATTGTGGGCCGAATTGGATGAACGGGCAAGAAGTTGCCCTGCGAATACTGGCTCTGGTTTTTTTTCATGAAGTGTTTTATGGCAATCCAGAATTACCGGTCGGTTGGGAGCACACAGTGGCTCAAGCAGTAATTGACCATGCCCGACGGCTCCCACCTACATTGATCTACGCGCGCAGCCAGCAGAACAATCACCTGCTGGTGGAGGCAGCCGGGTTGTATACGGCCGGTGTATTTCTGCCGGAACATACGGATTCAAAACAGTGGAGAAAAACCGGATGGGAAATATTCCATTCAGCATTAAATGACCAGATCGATGATGATGGTACCTATACCCAGTATTCCACCAATTATCACCGGCTCATGCTGCAAATTGCTCTGTGGATGAAAGCGATCAGCCTGCGGGCAGGTGATGAATTTCCGGAATCAAGCACTCTTAAATTGATAGCGGCAACTGCATGGTTAGACGGTTTAATGATGCCTGAAACTGGCCTTGTTCCCAACTACGGCCATAACGACGGCGCGTATATATTGCCGTTGACTGGCCGTCCGTTTAATGACTACCGGCCGGTAGTGGTATCAGCCAGCCGCTTCTTTGGGCTGGCTGATACCGAAGGTAAAGTAGATGAAATGTCTTTGTGGTTTGAATACCTGGCTGGTAAGAAACCGGCTCCTGTTCTCATCCAACAACCGTTGGTTGAGATCCGGTCATACAGAAAACTGATCGAAGGAGCGACCACAGTTTTTATCTTTACACCGCAGTATCGACACCGTCCGGGACAGGCTGACCTGTTTCATACTGAGGTCTGGCGAAATGGACATCCACTGTTATTAGATGCCGGAACATACCAGTACAATGCGGATAAGCCATGGGATAACGCATTTTCTGGAACGCCGGTGCATAACACAATTTCGGTTTCCGGAAACGATCAAATGACTCGAGCCGGGCGTTTTTTGTGGCTCGATTGGCCGAAGGTCACTGTAAAAAAAGGAGAACCTGGCGGGTATGCCGTCACGGTTTCGCATGATGGTTATAAGACACTGGGTGTCGTACATCACAGACGGGTTGAACTGGTCAATCGGTCGCTTTGCCGGGTGTTTGATGATATTCAGTTCACCGGTAAGGGCAGCGCGCCAGAGATGGAAATCTGGTTACACTGGCTGCTGCCACCCTTCAATTTCAATAATACCAATTTAGACGTGTTTCGTCTTCACTGTGAAGAATCCAAGCCGGAGATCTTGTTATCCATTTCCACCATTACGGCTGATAACTCTAACCAGATTGTGCACCAACGTATCAGAGAAGGTGCGATGGTGTATACCAGCAAGCCAGAAAGTAAAGAGCCTTTCGACCTTATTCGGTTTGGATGGTACTCTCCGACATATGGGGTCAGGGAACCGGCGATCTCGTACCGGGTAATCGTTAAAGGGCAACTCCCGATCTCTTTTGTGACCGAAATTCAAGTCTGATAGAATAGCCCCGTGCATATTCTCATCATACATCAAGCGTTTTCATCCCTTGAAGATGCCGGTGGAACACGTCATTATGAAATGGCGCGCTACCTGCGTGAAAAGGGGCATGAGGTTACCGTAATTGCCAGCCCGGTTAATTACCTGACCGGAAAATCCAGCAGCCGAGGCAAGTGGATCGACCGGCAGGTTGACGAAAATGGTATTGAGATCCTGCGCGCCTACACCTACGCGGCATGGCATCGCAGTTTTTTCCACCGGATCATCACATTTATCACCTTCATGGTATCCTCTTTTTTTGCTGCCCTGTCGGTAAGGAAAGTGGATTTTGTCTGGGGCACTTCGCCTCCCATTTTTCAGGGAATTACTGCCTGGCTGGCCGCGCGGTTGAAAGGCGCGTTATTCCTGTTCGAAGTGCGAGACCTGTGGCCGGAATTTGCCATCGCCGTGGGTGTGCTGAAGAATCCGGTGATCATTTATTTATCACGCTGGCTGGAGAAATTCTTATATTCACATGCCGACCAGGTGATTGTAAATTCTCCGGGGTATCTGGATTATGTTAAATCGCGCGGCGCCAGGTCTGTGAGATTGATACCCAACGGGGCAGATGTCGAGATGTTTCAGTCTAACCGTGGGGAGGAACAACGTAAAGCCTGGGGCGTAGAAGGCAAGAAGGTTGTCCTGTATGCCGGGGCGCATGGTATATCCAATGATCTCGGTGTCGTTCTGGATGCTGCCAATATATTACGAGACCGGCCGGATATTGCCTTTGTTTTGGTTGGGGATGGTAAAGAAAAGGACCACTTAATGCGTCATGCAGCCGAAATGGGGTTGAATAATGTGTATTTCGAACCGCCGGTCACCAAAAAAGGCATAGCCGATGTATTCGCGGGTGCTACGATTTGCCTCGCAATTCTCAAGCCGCTAGAATGGTATAAAACTACATATCCCAATAAAGTCTTTGACGCCATGGCAGCCGGCAAGCCGGTACTCCTGTGCATTGACGGTGTCATCCGCGAACTGGTAGAAAAAGCCAATGCCGGTCGGTTTGTCACCCCGGGAGATCCTGAGGCTCTGGCGGACGTAGTTAAACAAATGGTTAACGCTCCTGAAGAGTGTGAAAAAATGGGGCATAATGGAAAGGAATTGGTCAAACGGGATTTTTCACGGAGTGTTATAACAGCTTCCCTGTTGACGCTGTTAGAGGATATGAGGAGCGAACATGGCCGAGACAATTCTGGTTGTTGAAGATGAGATTTCTCTCCAGGAGACTCTGGCGTATAACCTGAAGAAACAGGGGTATACGGTTCACACAGCAGCAACCGGTGTTGACGCGTTAAAATCCGCCCGAGAATTGAAGCCAGACCTGATCCTGTTGGATATTATGCTGCCGGAAATGGACGGTTTTGAAGTCTGCCGGACTTTGCGGCAGGAAATGAACACACCGGTGTTGATGTTAACCGCTCGTGATGATGAAATTGACAGAGTTGTTGGGCTGGAAGTTGGCGCGGATGATTACCTCACTAAACCTTTCAGTATGCGTGAGTTGATGGCAAGGGTTAAAGCCATGCTGCGCCGCGTGCGGTTGATACATGAAGATGCCGTGGCTCAATCAGCCGGAATTACGCCACCTTCGGGAGGAACTTTACGGTTTGGGAATCTGGAAATTAATACCATTCGCCGAGAAGTTCTATTTGAAACCAAACCACTAGCTCTGAAACCCAAGGAATACGAATTATTACATTTTCTGTCTATTCATCGCGGGCAGGTACTAACCCGGGAACATATTCTTGAGAAAGTTTGGGGATGGGATTTTATTGGTGACAGCCGAACCGTAGATGTTCATATCCGCTGGTTGCGTGAAAAGATTGAGAAGGACCCGGCGACACCGGAAAGAATTATCACTGTTAGGGGAGCCGGTTACCGGTTTGAGGGGTAGGCTGATGCGCCAATCATTGTTCACGCGTTTTACGCTTCCGTATATTATTCTCATTCTGGCCGTTATGATCGGTCTAAATCTGGCAGTCTCCAGTACTCAAAAAACCTTGTACACTCGGAATCTCGAGACCCGATTGCTGGCAGAAGCTCGTGGATTGGCATTTGATGTCGGCCGGATGATAAATACAAACTCAATTGACACAGTCCTTCAGGAATATATCACTTCCAAAGCATCATTAATGGATTCCCGAATAACCATCATATTGCCAGATGGTACGGTTGTAGGGGAATCAAATGCCAATCCTTCAGAAATGGAGAACCATTTACAGAGATCCGAAGTGCAATCTGCCTTGCAAGGGAAGGAAGCAACAGCCACACGTATCTCCAGTACTCTGGGTCAGCAGTATCTCTACGCAGCTGTTCCGATAAAATCAGGCGAATCAGTAATTGCCGTAACCCGGCTGTCAATACCACTTACCGAGGTAGATGCCAGCGTTTGGGCTTTAAATAAAGCCATTATCTGGGTAACGTTAATAGCATCGGTTCTGGCGGTACTAATCGCGATCTGGATCACAAACTGGACCACCCAACCGGTACGTCAGCTTTCCAGTGTGATAAAGAAGACGCCATTGGCGGGAAAACTCATTAATGACGATATTGATGAAATCTCCCGCTTGAATCAAGCTTTCAACAATATGAGTCACCAGTTGCATACACAAATTGCTGAATTAACCGGGGAGCGCACCAAACTGGCGGCTGTACTTAATAATATGGCGGATGGAATTTTAATTGCCGGCCAGGATGGAACCATTCAATTGATCAATCCGGCTGCTGAGCAAATGTTCAAAACTACATCTGCAGAAGTTATTGGGCGTTCACTGGTAGAAGTGGTTCGCCACCATCAATTGGTGGAACTCTGGCAGCGATGCAAAGAGACTGGAGAACCACAGACCGCGAGTTATGAGATCAGCCTGGAAAAAATGTTCGTTCAGGCTGGCGCAACAATGATGGATTCAGGCATGCCAGGAGCGGTTTTGCTGATATTGCAAGACATGACCCGTATTCGAAAATTAGAATCATTGCGGCGCGAATTCATATCGAATGTATCACACGAACTTCGAACTCCTCTGGCATCTATGAAAGCGTTGACGGAAACATTACGTGAGGGAGCTGTTGAAGATCCTCCGGCTGCCCAACGCTTTTTGGAACGCATGGATATTGAAATTGACACCCTGTCTCAAATGGTAGAAGAGATGCTGGAACTCTCTCGGATCGAATCTGGGCGGGTACCACTTGAAAATCGGTTGGTATTCCCGGTTGATCTGGTCGACAAGGCGGTTGACCGTATGGTTCTTCAGGCGCAACGCGCCGGATTAACCATCGAAAAAAAGGTGGAAGAAAACCTGCCAAAAGTCTCTGTTGACTTCAGCCGAATGGTTCAGGTGATTGTTAATCTATTGCATAACGCAATAAAATTCACACTGCCGGGAGGGGTTATCACCTGCGGCGCGTATAAAGTGGATGAGGGTGTGGTAATCTTCGTAAAAGATACCGGAGTAGGTATAGATCCTGAATCCCTTCCACGCATATTTGAGAGATTTTACAAAGCTGATAAAGCCCGTTCCGGAGGAGGGACAGGTTTGGGACTCTCTATAGCCAGACACCTGGTTGAGGCACATGGTGGTCGCATCTGGGCTGAAAGTGAATTGAATAAAGGAACCACAGTATCTTTTGTGTTACCTTTTTCATTGTAAAACTGAAGAACTAAAAAGAAAAACAACCGGGTGGAATACATTTTCACCCGGTTGTCGTTTAATGGAGTTTTCTCAAATGTTATTCATTTGTTAACATACCATTACATGCTCCTTAAACTTGGCAGGATAAGATTAGACCAATGAATACATCACAAAGGAGTGAAGAAATGCGTTCCCATTTATTTAGTTTTGTTTCTGTTATTGTGGCTGCCAGTATGTTCCTTGCCGGATTTGCCCCGGCTGCCCCGGTAGCCAACGTTGAGCTTCCAGAAGTTGACCCTTCCACCCTTAAGGGCGACATCTATTCTGCGGGCTCATCGACCGTAGGCCCTCTCTCTGAAGCTATCCAGGAAATGTTTGTGCAGGATGGTTTCGCTGGTGAGATCAAAAATGATATTATCGGCAGTGGTGGTGGTTTCGAACGCTTCTGCAAGACCGGTGAAACCGATATTGCCAATGCCAGCCGCAAAATTAAGAAAGAAGAAATTGAAAACTGCAGCAAGTTGAATCCTGCCCGTACTCCTGTTGAGTTTCGCGTTGGAACTGATGCCATCACTATCGTTGTAAACAAGAAAAATGATTTCTTGAAGAATGTCACCACAGAAGAACTCGGCAAGATCTTTACCACAGCCGAAAAATGGTCTGATGTCAACCCCAAGTGGCCTTCCCAGCCAATCAAACGCTTCACCCCCGGCACCGACAGCGGCACCTTCGATTTCTTCGCTGAAGCTGTTATCCAAAAACCCCAGAAGCTCCAGAAACTTGATGAAGCCAAGAAACTGCTCTTGAACGCGAAAAACACCCAGGCCTCTGAAGATGACAATGTTCTTGTTCAGGGTGTGGAAGGCGATCAGTATGCCATTGGTTACTTCGGGTTCGCTTACTTCCAGCAGCAAAAAGAAAAGCTGAATGCCGTATCTATCAATGATGTTGCTCCTTCCTTTGATACCGCTGAATCAGGAAAATACCTGCTTTCCCGCCCGCTGTTCATCTACTCTGATGCGGCCATCATGAAAGCCAAACCGCAGGTTGCCGGTTTCATCAATTACTACCTGACCAACGTTGACAAAGTGATCGAAAAAGTGGGTTACTTCCCGGCTTCCGAAAAAGCTATGGATGCCTCAAAACAGGCCTTCCTTGACGCTTTGAAATAAATACTGTTTATAAATTCCACCATATCGATGGCTGGCCGGTGGAGACACCGGCCAGCTAATATGTAAAGAAGAAACCATGCGTGAACAAACCATGAATCAACCCATTGGAACCCTCGCCACGGCAGCTGCATATCAATCCCCTGGATTTTTAAGAAAGAAGAAGCGCTGGAATGAAATTTTTATCCAGGGATTTCTTTTTTTCTGCGGTTTTGTGTCTATTCTGACAACCATTGGTATTGTTTTTGAGCTTGGCAAGGAATCGTTGTTGTTTTTTGCCAATCCGGATGTCAGCCTGTGGGAATTCTTCACCAATACCCGTTGGCAGCCATCCATTGGTGAATTCGGAGTGCTTCCGTTGGCTGTGTCTACGATGTTGACAACAATAATAGCCATGTTTGTTGCTTTACCTGTGGGATTATCTGCGGCGATCTTTTTGAGTGAGTATTCAACACCAAAAGTGCGTAATGTTTTAAAACCTGTTCTTGAAATCCTTGCGGGTGTTCCCACGGTAGTTTATGGATATTTTGCGTTGACATTCATGACACCGCTGTTACGCGGAATATTTGGTGAAAATAATGTTGAAATTTACAATACTCTTTCCGCCGGGTTGGTAATGGGGATAATGATTCTGCCGTTGGTCAGTTCTATGAGTGAAGACGCCCTTTCGGCTGTCCCGCGGTCTTTACGTGAAGCAGCGTATGGCCTTGGAAGCACACGGTTGGAAACAGCCGTACAGATCGTTGTTCCGGCCGCTTTATCCGGTATCATCGCGGCTTTCATTATTGCTGTCTCGCGTGCGATTGGAGAGACGATGATCGTTGCTATTGCGGCTGGCTCAGGTTCGAATTTTACGTTCAATCCGTTCAAGGCAGCCGAAACGATGACTGGCTACATCGCGCGTATCAGTGGCGGTGATGTGGGTTATGACACGCCTGATTACAACAGTATTTTTGCCATTGGTCTCATGTTATTCCTGGTAACCCTGGGCTTAAATATCTTGAGTCGGAAGCTTTCAGCAAAATACCGAGAGGTATATGAATGAACCAGACATACCCTTCAGACGCGGAAATTAAAAATACTTTGAAAAAGCGCCATCATTCCAGCCGGGTGTGGCGAACGATTTTTTACCTGTCTACGGTTTCTGCGATTGTCATACTGGTGATCCTTGTGTTGAGTATTGTCAATCAAGCATTTGGTTTGGTCGTTTTGAAAGATACTGTTGACCCCTCCAAATTATCTTCTGTACCATTGGAGCAGACAACGTCAAAGGACCTGATCGCTATATTGAAAAAGAACCTGACAAGTAATCGGTATAAAACACTTAACAAAGAACTACCTTTTACGGCACGCAGTCAGGAAGAACTTGTTGATCTTGTTATCGCGGAAGTTGTCAAACCGGCCGTTCTGGATAGCTATCATCTTGATGAATCAATTCTTCACAGAGATGAAATTATCCGGAATGCCGACGAGCAGTATCCTGGATCCAGGGTTGAATTTAAAGCGTGGTTAAATCCGCAATTCATTTCACGCAGTATGTCCAGCACGCCAGAACTTGCCGGGGTGAGAACAGCCATATTTGGATCATTGTGGATCATACTGATCACTATCGTGACAGCATTTCCGATTGGGGTGGGGGCAGCAATCTATTTGGAAGAATACGCTGAATCCAACAGGATCAACCGTATCATACAAACGAATATTGACAATTTAGCCGGTGTTCCGTCAATTATTTATGGTATTCTTGGTCTCGCAATTTTTGTCCGGGGAATTGGATTCTTTACCAGCGGGGGGTTCCTTGGAGGCGGCGAAACCAGCGGCCGGACGATTCTTTCTGCCGGACTTACCATGGCTTTATTGATCCTTCCTATCCTGATAATCAACGCGCAGGAAGCCATTCGGGCTGTTCCAAATTCGATCCGAGAAGCCAGTTATGGGCTTGGGGCAACCAAGTGGCAAACCATATGGCATCATGTGTTGCCTTCCGCGTTGCCGGGTATTTTAACCGGAACTATTCTTGCAATTTCACGCGCTATCGGAGAAACAGCCCCCCTGATCCTTGTGGGAGCATCATCTTTTATTAACAAGGATCCAAGCGGTTTGTTCTCGCGGTTTACCGCGCTGCCAATCCAGATTTATAACTGGACCACTCGCCCGCAGGAAGAATTTCGGAATATCGCGGCGGCAGCCATTCTGGTATTATTAGTTCTACTGCTATCTCTTAACGCGTTTGCCATCTTGATGCGCAACCGCTTCACCAGGCGGATTTCATGAGTACTACACAAAACCAAACAATTCCATCTATCATTGACGCGGAAGATCTGAGTATTTTTTACGGCAATTTCAGAGCCGTAAAAAATGTTTTCATGAAGATCAATCCAAACAAAATTACCGCGATTATCGGCCCCTCAGGATGCGGAAAAAGTACCGTATTGCGATCATTTAACCGCATGAATGATTTTATTCCAAACTGCCATGTCACCGGGCAGATCACGTTTCAGGGGCACAATATTTATGCCGATGATGTGGATCCTGTGCAGGTACGCCAACGAATCGGCATGGTTTTCCAGAAGCCTAATCCCTTCCCTAAATCAATTTTCGACAATGTCGCGTGGGGCTTGAGAATAAATGGCATGAAGGGCGACCTGAGCGAACCAGTGGAACAGGCTTTGCGTCAGGCGGCCCTTTGGGATGAAGTGAAAGACCACCTGAAAAAATCAGGCTTATCCCTTTCGGGCGGACAACAGCAACGATTGTGCATCGCTCGAGCGCTGGCTGTCAAACCAGATATCATCCTTATGGATGAGCCCTGTTCAGCGCTGGATCCAATTGCCACCCTGAAAATTGAAGACTTGATGCGCGAATTATCAAAGGACTATACCATCATCATCGTTACCCACAATATGCAGCAAGCTGCACGAGCTTCTGACTACACGGCATTCTTTACCATGGATTCGGACAGGGCAGGCCTCATGGTAGAATACGGTGAGACCAGCCATATCTTCACGAATCCTCATGACAAACGAACTGAAGATTACATCACCGGCCGGTATGGTTAGAAATCGGGTGATAAAGAAGAGCCAGGTGAATTTATGACACGCGAAATACTTACACACCAGATCAAACAATTAATCGATGAAGTTCTTTTGCTTGGGAGTATGGTTGAAGAAGCAACATTGAACTCTATCACCGCATTAAAGAACCGGGATGTAAAAACTGCCCGTACTCTTTACGATGACGACATTTTAATCAACGACAAACGCTACGCGATTGAAAACGCCATCATTATTACTATTGCCACTCAGCAACCTATGGCGCATGATCTTCGGTTTCTGGCCGCCATACTTGAAATCATTACGGAATTGGAACGCATGGGAGATTACGCGAAAGGTATAGCAAAAGTAACCATGCGGCTGGGCGATACAGAATTGCAAGTTCCAATTCGCGAGATAGAAAGAATGGGTGAACTTGGGGTAGGGATGCTTCATCGCGCGCTCAGCGCGTTTGTTCATGAAGATGCCAGAGTGGCCAGCAAAATTCCTGCCGAAGATGTGGCGGTTGATTCTCTTTACAATGAGATTTATCATCAGCTTATTCACCAGATGATTGCTGATCCTCAAGCAATCGAATCAATAAACCTTCTCCTCTGGGTTGTTCATAACCTGGAACGCCTGGCAGACCGCGTGACAAATATATGTGAGCGGACAGTATTTATCACCACTGGCGAATTAATGGAAATGGATTCGTCAGATGATGAAGATACGGAATAGAATCCATTGCACTATAATAGTTAACAAAACATCCAGACGTTAAAGGCAGGAGATGAATGTTATCGACAGGTAACTATAAAGGAAAACTGATCGTCGTAGAAGGCATCGATGGCAGTGGAAAATCAACACAGATAGATCTTTTACATAAATGGCTGCTATCAAAAGGTCATTCCGTTTATTTTAGCGAATGGAACAGCTCGGATCTGGTCAAATCCACCTCGCGCATGGCGAAGGAAAAGAAGATGTTTACACCAACAACCTTCAGCCTTATGACCGCTACGGATTTCGCAGACCGATGGGAGCGTTACATCTTTCCATTACTGAAAGCCGGTGGAATAGTTCTGGCTGACCGCTACGCGTTCACCGCCTTCGCCCGCGATGTAGCCCGTGGTGTGGATCCACAATGGGTACGAAGCCTGTATTCTTTCGCTCCCATGCCAGATTTGACCCTGTATTTCCGTGTTCCGCTGGATGTAGCTGTTGACCGGATACTTTCAAGCCGCGCCAAGATCAAGTATTACGAAGCCGGTATGGATCTGGGATTATCTGACAACAAAGTTACAAGTTTCCGGTTGTTCCAGCAACGGGTCATTGACGAATATGAAAAGATGGTGGATGAATTTGGTATGACAGTTCTTGATGGTACCGAATCGGTGCAAAAAGAACAGAAAATTGTCCGTCAGTTGGTAACAAAAATGTTACGGGGCTGGGAAGGACTTCCCAATCCATTGGTCCGCACACGACGCCGCACAGCGGTTTTTAATTAAGGGAGGCAGGCATGCATTCAGTTGAATTTTATGGAGCCGGTTTCCCGTATCATCCCATCAAGGAACTTGAGGGGAAACTGATTGTGCTGGAAGGTACCGATGGTGTAGGGCGGTCAACTCAAATCCAATTACTCCGCCGATGGCTGGAAGATGAAGGGTATGCTGTAAGCGATACCGGATTACACCGGTCACCTTTAACCCAGGTTGGTCTGGAAGCCGCGAAAAATGGCCACACGCTCAGCCCGCTGACAATGAGCCTGTTTTATGCCACTGATTTTGCGGACCGGCTGGAAAACCAGATCATCCCGGCACTCAAAGCAGGTTTTGTTGTTTTATCTGATCGATATTTTTTCTCAATTATTGCTCGTGATATTGTTCGTGGCGCTGATCCAGATCGTGCCCGGGCCATTTACGGTTTTGCGTTGAAACCAGACCTTGTTATTTACATGCGGTCTGATGTAGATTCATTGGTTGCCCGGTTGGTTCACGGACGAGGATTTGATTACTGGGAATCCGGTATGGATATTCGTTGTGCGGATAATATTTACGACAGCTTTGTCATTTATCAGGGAAAATTGATTGAACAATTTGAAAAAATGTCTGACGAGTTTGGCTTTGTGAGTGTTGATGCCACCCGTCCGGTTCAGGCTGTTTTTAATGATCTAAAAGCGCAGGTCAAAGGATTATTCGAACGCTTGCCTGATTAATTCGGATTTTTTTCGCTACGATAAACCGGCGGACAAGTGAGGAAACCCTGGTGAAACAAAAACCGGAAGATAGTATCCGCATTTTTTCCGCCGGTCTGCTTTTAAATCAGATCGATATACTTATGGCGGAAATCGATGGTGTACGGGCAGCTAAAGACATTGAGGCTGTTCATAAAACCCGGGTTTCTTCTCGCCGAATACGGGCGATACTGGATGTATTTCACGATTGTTTGCCAGCCAAGCAGAGCGGTATTTGGCTGCAAAATGTTCGCCGGTTGACCGGCGCGCTGGGTGCCGCGCGTGATACGGATGTGCAGACCGTCACAGTAAAGACACTAATGAAAGATCTGCCAGACCCGAAAATGCAAGCGGGTTTTCATCGGCTTTTATTGCGGTTGAATCAACGGCGTCAAAACCTGCAAACCAGAGTAATTTCCCGGTTGGATGATTTTGTATCATCCGGCGTGGTGGAAGAGATGCGAGCGGAATGCGCCGGATTGATTTCACGCAATCAAACTGTATATCTATACACTCCGAGTTTATATCGGAAGTCGTTTGAAAGTATTCGTTCCAATTTTGACGTTTTTAAGTCGTATGAAGAGCGAATTCTCGATCCAACAAATATCGATGATCTACATGCTATGCGCGTAGCAGGTAAAAACCTCCGGTACACGATGGAATGCTTCTCTTCTATTTATTCACATGAATTGAAGCTGCACATGGGAATAATGAAAAACGCGCAGGAAACCCTGGGATACATTCATGATTGCGATGTTTGGATGACTGAATTGCCATTATTTCTTGAGAAAGAACGTACGCTGACTATCGCGTATTTTGGGCGTGACCGGTATGCCGGCCGGTTTGAACCGGGTATTAATTATTTACTGGAAAACCGAGCCCAATATCGTAATGAACTATACAATACATTTTTACAAAATTGGAACCGTTGGAAAAATGAAGGAGTCTGGGATACGTTATTTCAATTGTTGCAGGTTCCTTTCTTTGAGGAAAAAGAAATCATGCCATTATCTCTTATTAAGCAAGTAAATAACGGAGGAGAATAATGAAGGTCGCATTGGTATCTGATATTCATGGAAATTTACCCGCCATTGAAGCCGTATTAAAACATGCGGGTGAGCTAAAGGTAAAGACAATCTGGTGTTTGGGTGATTTCACCGGTTTTGGCGCCAATCCTGACCAGGTTATTCTGCTTCTTAAAAAATTGAAAGCCACTTCCATCATCGGAAATTATGACCAATCTGTGTTGAAAATTCCGAAGAAAAGCACGGAATGGAAGGAAAAAATGGTTCTGGAAAAATGGCTGTCGTTTGATTGGACATACCACCAATTGTCCAGGAAGAGTCTTGCCTTCCTGAAGGATTTACCGGAAACTCGCAAAGAGGTGATTAAGGATTGGAAGATCCTTTTCACTCATGGTAGTCCGGATTCAATTGATGAACCATTGACCGATGAGACCCCGCAAGAACACTTGAAGGAACTGGCACATAAAGCCCGTGCCAATATTATTCTATGCGGTCATTCGCATCAACCATTCATGAGGTTTGCCGGCGGATCTATCTTCATCAATCCGGGGAGTGTGGGCCGCATGTTTGATAACGATCCCAGAGCATCGTACGCGGTTCTTACCATAAAGAAACACAAAGTTGAAGTTGACTTTTTCCGGATTGATTATGATGTTGAAAGCGCTGCTTCTGCCCAGATCGCAGCAGGTCTACCCGATGTATTTGCTGAAATTACCCGCCGGGGAATCAGCCTTGATGACATTCTGGCAGAAAAATCAACCACTGTAAACGACAATAATGCGGAAAAAGAACAGAACAAACCGGTAATTAAAGATAAAAAAGATAAAAAAGGTTTCCCGGAAGAAAAAGTGGAAGTCGTGCGCGAAGTCACTCAAATGGATGAGCCAACCAGCAAGACAGTCACATCGCGAAAAAAGAAGGTAGAAGAGTAATGATGTCAGGGCAGGATATTAAATCAGAGGATCACTCTGAGATTCACTCAGCCGTGATCGAACTTGCAAAAACATGTGAGAGCGAGTTCATTCATGTAAACCATGTAGCGCGTCTGACCATGCGGTTATTCGATGACCTTCAGTCTGCTCATCATCTTAATAAGAAAGATAGATTTCTATTGCAATCGGCAGCCATTTTGCATGATATCGGATGGGTGGAAGGCTGGCGCAATCATCATAAAACCTCATTGCGTATTATTTTAGAAACACAACTTCTGCCATTTAACCATCATGATCGCCTTATAATCGGCTCAATTGCCCGGTATCACAGAAAAGCTCTTCCCAACATGTCTCATGACCACTTTGCCGCATTGAATATGAACGACCGAAAAAAGGTACAGATCATGTCTGCTTTCTTGCGTCTGGCAGATGGGTTGGATCGGACACACCAGGGAAGAATAAAAGACCTGGTCTGCAAATTGAAAAAGGACAAAATTGTTATTTCCTGCGCCTCGGCATTTCCATCGGTAGAAGAGCTGGAAGGTGGCATGGAAAAGTCAGATTTGTTATCATTGATGTTTGACAGAGAAATAAAACTAAAGATCGTGCCATCATTATGACCAAACCGGAACATCCAATAATTACTCTACTCACAGATTTTGGTGTTAGTGATCCTTATGTTGGAATCATGAAGGGCATTATTGCCGATATCGCGCCCAACGCGAAGACAATTGACCTGACCCATCTCATTCCCCCACAAAATATTCGGGCCGGTGCTCTTGCTTTAGATCGTGCTTATCAGTATTTTCCAGCCGGAACAATTCACCTTGCGGTCATTGATCCTGGCGGGGGAGTGAATCGTCAGGCGATTGCCATCCGGGCCGGACATTATCTGTTTATCGGTCCGGATAATGGTCTCTTTACATTTGTGATAAAAAGAGCAAAGGAAAACCATAAGCAATTGCGGACTTTCAAACTGGAAAATCCTCACTTCCGGTTGGAACCAGTCAGCCCCGTATTTCACGGTAGAGACCTGTATGCCCCGGCTGCCGCATATCTGGCTGCGGGTGCCGCGTTGGAAGATTTTGGAGTGGAAATTGATAATCCGGTTGTATTAAATGTCCCTTGCCCTGAACAAACTCGGCGAGGTTGGTCAGGAGAGGTTTGGGCGGTAGATCATTTTGGCAGCCTGGAAACCAACCTTGAAAAAAGTATTCTGGATGGGTATGATCTAAAAAATATTAAGGTCAGAGTGGCAGGAAAAACGATTGTGCACTGTGTGTCAACATTTGCGGACGGAAAGCCCGGTCAGTTGGTTGCCTTGATTAATAGTGCCGGACGGTTAAGCATTTGTATTGTGAATGGTAATGCCGCGAATGTGTTGAGCGCTGGTATAGGCACACCGGTAGAAGTGATACTGACAGGGGCTGAGATAAAGTAACTACTATCAACACATAAATAGATTCTCCATAATAATGGGGTCTATTTTCATTTAATCTAACCTTAATCTTTACTCGCTTGCGGTGTATACTTTTGGGTATCTGCTTCATTGAATCAGTGTTATTTCATATAAAAAATGGCGAGGAAAAATGGTCACTGTTGAGCAAATCGATCTTTCTAATAAGCAGCAGGTCGAAGAGTTTGTCATGCTGCCGTTCCGTCTTTATAAAGATTGCCCGCAATGGGTACCGCCCTTTATTAATGACATAAAATTGATGCTGAATAAGAAGAAGCACCCCTTCTATGAATTAAATGACGCGGATTTTTTTGCCGTGTACCGTGATGGTCGCATGGTAGGTCGAATCGCTGCCATGGAAAATCGGTCCTTCAATAATTACCACAATGTAAAAAAAGCACAGTTCTATTTATTTGAAATTGAAAATGATCAGGAAGCAGCGAATGCCCTGTTTGCCCGGGTTTTTGAATGGGCGAAAGCGAGAGGACTTGATACTCTGGTAGGCCCTAAAGGTTTTTCCGCGTTTGATGGGTATGGTATTCTGGTTGAAGGTTTTGAAGAACGCCAGATGATGGTTATGATGAATTACAACTATGAGTACTACGCAAAATTGTTAGAGAATATTGGTTTTGAAAAAGAAGTTGACTTTGTTTCTTGCTACCTCTCATGTGAAAACTTCCGACTACCGGAAAAAGCACAGGAAATCGCCCGTCGTGTTCGAGAACGCGGTTCATTTAAAGTGGTTCAGTTTAAAAACAAACGCCAGATTATAAAAATGGCGGATGCCATAGGTCGTGCGTATAACGATACGTTTGTTAATAACTGGGAATATTATCCGCTTACCGATGGGGAGATCAAACTACTGGTGGATAACCTTTTATCCGTGATTAACCCCAAACTAATTAAGATTATTACGTATAACGATAAGATCGTTGGCTTTTTATTGGCTTTCCCCGATATTTCTGCGGCATTACAAAGGCACGGCGGCAAGATTACCATATGGGGAATTATTGATATGATGATGGAAATGAAAAAGGCAAAGGTTGTTTCACTCAATGGCGCCGGCGTGTTGCCGGAGTACCATGGCCGTGGAGGTGCCGCTTTGCTATATTCGGAAATGCAAAAAACAATCGAAGATTTTGGCTTTGAACACGCCGAACTGACCCAGGTAGCTGAAACCGCTGTACAGATGCGGAAAGATCTACAAAATGTCGGGGGAAGAGCGTATAAAAATCACAGGGTTTTCCGGATCAAACTCTAATCAACTTTCTAATGGACTGCTACTGCTGGCAGTCCATTTTTTTATTCCGCGCGACAGAGAATTCCAGAGGAAAACCACAGCGGTAGCCTGATAGATACTCAGAACTGGAACGAGAATGATGTAATACCGCTGAAAAGGCGCGGCTGACGCAAACATCAACATCAGGATAAAAACCAGTAGTATTAAATTCAATATCAGAAATGACAGTTGTCTGTCTCTAGATTTTTTTCTGGATTGTCTCCAAAGGATTATCCATCCCAAAATCGACAAAATTAAAAACAATGCTCCACCGAAGAGTCCGCGAAATAAGGTGTTGTATGGCTGTGATAAATAAGCATCAACGGCTGAAGCTGTGTCCTCGGCATAATTCATTACGTCATATGCTGCCGGTGGTTGGATAAAGACCTGCGCGATCAAGAATATCATTTGTTCCAAAGGATTTTTGGATGTGTGATAATCCGCGCGCATTTTTGTGGTTAGCTCTTGACGTTGACTCAGTCCTTCACGGATCGCCTCTGTTGGATATCGCCAGTAGGCTGGATTAAGTGACCAACTTATTCCCAATATGATCGTGAAAAAAACTAATATATTCCGTACTTTTTTTGACAGACTGACTGTGTTGGGTAATAGAAAGATCTCGACCCCAGCCAGAGCCATTAACGGGATTGCCGTCTGTTTGGCATTAACAGCCAATCCGGATAAGATCGCTGTTAACCAGGGTCTGTTCTTAAAGTCGATAATCAACCAGATTAATGCGGTTGTCGTACAGAGAAGCACACTTTCTGACATAGCCCGACGGGTATGTATAAGAACAAGCGCGTTGGTGGTCATTAACAAAACCGCGATCACGGCTGTTGACTTTCCGTTGATCTTTTTTGCCAGCAGGTAAAGAAACAGACAGGTGAATGGAAACACCCAGGCAACTGACCATCGGGCTGTGTACAAAGTATTATCAGCCGGCATCGCTCCCGATGCAATATTGGTTTGCCAGTCTGCTGACCAGTTCCAATCGGCTGGATTGGATTTCATGTTATTAATTTTTAAAGCCCATCCCATCATAGTTCGTGAAAGGGGAGAATCGATCAGCCGCAACCGCCATCTATCACCAGTTTTATTACCCGGTACGAAGGCAAGCATATCGGTTGAAATCGATACATCCGAACTCATGAATATCTGGGTGCTTTCATCGGGGTGGAATGGAACCGATGGAATACCGGTGAAATAAAACCACAGGATGAGAAGAAACAGAATTGCCAGAATGACTTTTTGCCAGGGGAAGGTTTTCATTTTGCGCTACAATAATTTGATGGAAAATCGAAACCGTAAAATCGGAAAAGACAATTTGGCACTCAGAATACCCATTTGGGTCTGGCTGACCATCATCCTCTTGATTACGGTTATCTGGAAGGTAATCTGGTTGATTTCAGGCGCCTTCCCATTTAATTCAGATGAAGCCATCACCGGAATTATGGCCCGCCACATTCTTCAGGGAGAACGCCCGATCTTTTTCTACGGACAATCGTATATGGGCAGCCTTGACGCGTTTCTCGTAGCTGGTCTTTTTTCCCTGTTGGGCGAATCCGTTTTAGCTATCCGGATACTTCAAGTGATTCTGTATTCCTGTACTATTATAACGACAGCCTTACTGGGACGAAAATTAACCGCTGATTGGGCAACAGGTTTGCTTGCCGCTTTGCTTTTGTCTGTGCCGGTTGTCAACACGACTTTATATACAACCGTCACTCTCGGAGGGTATGGGGAGACTCTTCTTCTGTCAAATATCGCGTTTCTCTGTTCAATGCAGTTAATCTCCAACGCAGATAGAACGACTCCTGGAAAAGACGTATTGGTTTTCGGCTTTCTGGGATTTTTCTCAGGGTTGGGATTCTGGGTTCTTGGACTTTCTCTGGTGTCAACCATTCCGGCTGTCTTTTTCGCGTGTGTGGAACTGTGGAAACGACGGAAAAATCTACCAGGTGGATGGGTTACGGCGACGCTAATATTTATCCTGGCATTCATCCTGGGGTCATTTCCGTGGTGGTTTGCCAGCTTACAGGCAGGATTTTTAACACAACTCAAGGAACTTTTTGGGTCGGCTATAGCGGTGGAAAATGAGAATTGGGTAATTCGTTCAATTAAGCATCTGTTCTATTTTATCTTCCTTGGATTGCCTGCCGCGTTAGGTCTGCGTCCCCCATGGGATGTCAAGTGGTTAGCGCTGCCTCTGCTACCTTTAATAATAATGATCTGGGGATGGGTATTCTGGAAATTCCCGGGTATTTATAAGAATGAAACCCAACCTACTCGCTTGGGCTGGAAAATGTTGATCATGTCTGTCGGATTGTTGATGGCAGGATTTGTTTTTACCTCGTTTGGATTGGACCCATCAGGACGGTATTTCCTGCCGCTGGTAATTCCACTAGCTCTTTGCATATCACGCGTGGTTGTAAAAGCAGAAGTACCTCGTCGTATCCGGTATGCTATACCCGTAATACTATTGGTGTTTGCTGCAATTGGAACAATTGAATCCGCTGTCGGATCACCCTGGATAACCACTCAGTTTGACCGGGTAAGTTGGATTGATCACCATTATGATGATGATTTGATTCATTTTTTACAGTCAAATGGCGAAACCCGCGGTTATTCAAATTACTGGGTAGCATATCCACTGGCTTTCCTTACTGAGGAAAAAATTCTCTTTGTGCCTCGATTACCCTATCATCAAGACCTTCGCTACACCAGCCGGGATGACCGTATAGCGCGATACACCGAATTGGTGGATTCTTCACCACAGACGGCCTATATTACAACATTTAATCCTTCGTTAGATCAAGCCTTAAGGGAAGGTTTTACCCGGTTGGGTGTGACGTGGAAGGAAAAGAAAATCGGTGATTTTCTTATTTATTATTCATTAAGCCGACCAGTCAGACCGGCTGAGATTCAGAATGAATTAACTCCCCGCATGGAAAACGTGAAATGACCTCTTCCGATTATGATCCCTCACCCCAAAAATCCACAAGTGGGTTTCAGCTTTTAATTCCGGTACTCGTAGTTTTGATGGTATTTCTGGTCGCGTCACGTTCACCAATCGATTCTGACCTGTGGTGGCATTTGCGCAGCGGGCAGGTAATGATTGAAACAGGGCATCCATTGATTACCGATATGTTTTCGTATACACGCGAAGGAGAAACCTGGGTAAATCATTCCTGGTTGGGAGAGATCATTTTATTTGGTTTATACCGATTAGGAGGATGGACAGCCATTTCTGCCTGGATGGGTGCGATGGCCGCACTGACGGCTGTGTTCCTCTGGTGGCAAACCAGGGGAAATACATATGTAAAAGCCGGTTTTATTCTTTTGGCCAGTGTGGTATGCGCTCCTCTCTGGACACCGCGTCCTCAGTTTTTTTCATTGGTACTGCTTGCGCTACTTGTGTGGCTGATTAACCGCTGGCTAGACCGGGGAGGGCATTCAATCTGGTTCTCCGTCTTACTATTTATTCTATGGCCCAATCTCCATGGCGGATTTGTGACAGGAATTCTCTACCTTCTAGCCTATTCGGTTGGATTGCTGATTGATGCATTGAATGATACCGGTGACACGCGGAAGATGTTATTAAAAAAATTAAGACTTCTCTTGCCTGTAACCGTTGGAGGATACCTTGCGTCGGCGGTCAATCCGAATGGTTACCGGATGTGGCTTATTCCATTTCAAACAGTTGGCGTACGTGTTTTACGGCAATTTATTCAAGAATGGAGTTCTCCCGATTTCCATTCGGTGGAATCATGGCCGTTCGCGCTTTTTATTATTCTGATGATCTTCTGCCTGTCTCGTCAAAGAGAAAAAACATCATTGCGGTTAATATTTCCGGCAATACTATTCATACTCATGGGATTGTATGCCCGGCGGAATATGGCAGCCGCGGCTATCACTGGAATCGGAGTCGTAATAGATGCATGGAATTCCATGACGGTGGGCAATTTTTTACGGCATTTGGTTCCGAACGAATGGTTGGAATGGATAAAAAACTACCGGGCCGCACAAAAACAGTTCAGTGTTAATCAGATGAAATGGATAAATCTGATCATTGCTGGATTTCTGGGTTTGATCTGTTTTATAAAACTTTTTATAGTCGGATATCCAGGATTGATGCGAGTGTATGAGGCCAAATATTTTCCGATGGATGCCGTCTCTTTTATCTTGAAGACTCCTTCCATCTGTGAAGGTAGAGTTTTTAATTCATACAACTGGGGCGGATATCTGATCTGGAGAGATCCGCGCGTGAAAGTATATGTAGACGGCCGAACCGATCTTTTTGGTGATGAAATTCTTGGGGATTGGATGACAATCATTCAGGCTGGGAATGAGTGGCAGAATTTACTGGAAAAATGGGATGTCACACGGGTGATTATTGAGCCAAACCGTCCATTGGCCTCGATAATATCGTCAAAGGGGTGGGTGGAACGTTACCGTGACACGCAGGCTGTTGTATTTGATCGAAAAAAATGACAAAAATTAGAATGAGATTATCAATAAGACGATGAATTATAATCCTGGCAACTACGCTGAATCGGGAGATTGATTTGAGAAAATATCGGGATTTACAGATATGGCTGGTATCTGCCGTGGGGTTGGTCATTTTTCTTGCCGCGTTAACGTATGCCAACCATTATTATGCTGTAAGAAATCCAGGGGGTACTGATTTTCTCGTTCACTGGGTGGGTTCGCGGGCACTGATAATTGATGGAATAAGCCCTTACAGTGATGAAGTGGCAGGCCGAATTCAGACTATGGTTTACGGACGGCTTGCCCAGGCTGGCGAACATCAATTGCGTGTAGCTTACCCTTTATACAGTATTTCGATATTTTTGCCATTCGCGTTAATCCCTGACTTCAACCTGGCGCGGGCAATATGGATGTCGGTATCAGAACTGGCGCTGGTTGGACTGGCGATACTTTCCATGCGTCTCACTGATTGGAAACCCGGTTTTGGTCTGACAGTCGGATTTATTCTTTTTTCCATATTCTGGTATCACGGTATCCGGCCGTTGATCAATGGTAATGCGGTTATTCTGGTGGCGTTTTTATTGGTCGCCGGACTGATGGCGTTACGCAACAGGGCGGATGAACTGGCCGGTGTGTTATTCGCCTTTATGACCATTAAACCACAACTGGCGTTGGTATTTGTTTTATATATGACCTTCTGGGGAATCTCCAATCAGCGTTGGCGTATGTTAGGCTGGCTTTACGGAACAGTGGTCACTTTAGCCGGTGTTGCCACTCTGTTAATTCCCGATTGGATTCTGCAAAACTTGCGCGAAGTGGTTCTTTACCCGAAATACAACCCGCCGGGTACTCCGGCTGCCATTTTTGCTGATTGGCTTCCGGCTACCGGAGCGAGGATTGGTTTGGCACTTTCTATTATTCTGATCATTATTTTGATCGTTGAATGGTTTCTTTCAAGGCGATTTGAATTTCGGGGATTTATGTGGACGGTTTGCCTCACTCTGACCGCTTCACAGTGGATAGGAATTCAGACCGACCCGGGTAACTTCATTATTCTTCTCCCGGTTCTGGCATTGATATTCTCAACCCTTGATGAGCGTTTTCGTCACATGGGCCGGTATTTCGTCTGGTTCCTTATGGTGGTTTTGATCATCGGCTTATGGTGGATGTTTTTAGCTACTCTATCTTATTCCTATCAACCAATTCAAAGTTCAGTCATGTTCTTCCCTTTGGTTGCGTTTTGCTTTATTCTTCTTTACTGGATTCGGTGGTGGGTAATTCGGCCTTCAACCCTCTGGTTCGACCAGATTTCCATGCGAGGTTGATCTGCGGCGGATAATAGCGCATCCCCTTGCTGGCATTTTATGCGGAGCGGCAGTCATCCGACTGTTGGGTGTCACAACCCGTGGAATTCAATATGATGACGGGTTCAGTATTCTGCTTGCTGGTCGATCTATCCCTGAGATCATTTCAGGTACGGCGGCAGATACGATGCCGCCTCTGTATTATCTAATTCTTCATTTCTGGGAAATGGCCGGAAAGTCAATTGCTTTTTTGCGTTTGCCCGGTATCATCTTCAGTCTGGGTATTATTTATCTGACATATATTATGGTAGAGAAAGCTGCCAACCGGAATGCGGCAGTCTGGTCGGCAGCGATCCTTGCCGTGTCACCATTGCAGTATTACCACGCGCAGGATATTCGGATGTACAGCCTGGCAACATTTTTTATTCTTGGATGGAATTGGGGCGCTTTGGAAGTTAGCTATATTGACCATCCTCGGAATTTACCAGTTTGGAAATGGTTCTATCTGGTTCTTTGCGGAACCGGAGCTTTATATTCTCACGCGTTGTCAGGATTTGGCTTGCTGGCTTCTTACGTGTACTTATTATGGACACGAAAAGGAAAACATTTTTTGTGGATGGCGGTGGCGGGTGCGGTTTCCCTCGGTTTATATTTCCCGTGGTTGACCATGGTTCCAGGTCAGGTGGCTAAAATTCAGAGAGCCTTCTGGACACCCGTTCCCGGTATCGTGGAAATCTTACAGTCTGTGATCATGGCTCTTGGCGATATTCCGGCACCACCCGTAGTTCTGGGAATTGTTTTATTCGCGGCAATCTGTGTTTTTATTTTATCTATTATCAGTATGGCCAAAAACCGGAGTAAAAACGACAGACTTCAGTTTTTTGGATTGATGATGGTTCTTCCGCCGGCATGCCTATTCATTCTTTCATACATTATGCGCCCTATGTTCGTGCCTCGAGCGTTCTTGAGTGCTTATGTTGGTATGGCAGCTGTCTTAGGAATAATCCTATCGCGCTCAAGGAAAATAGAAAAAATTCTAATTGGTTTGTTCATTGCTCTGAGCGCCATAATCACTTTACCATTTTCCATTTCCTTTGACCGATTCCCGCGGTCACCATTCTATCTCGCAGATCAGTATCTTGAGCAAACCGTAGGGGTTGACGATGTTATCCTGCATGATAACAAACTCAGTTATTTACCTTCAAAGGTTTATAAACCGGATTTGGACAGTCGATTTCTTGCGGATGAACCCGGTTCAGCGAATGACACACTGGCCATTCAAACGATGGACGCAATGGGTATTGAACCCTATACCCGTGTTGAAAACGCGATAACGGGATACAAGCGCGTCTTTTTTGTTGTGTTTGCTCAAACGATTGATGAGTATTCCAATTCCGGAGGGCATCCGGTAATGAAATACTTGTTTTCCAAAGCGGGTGAGCCTGTCAGGCATGAATTTGGCGACCTCATGATTATGGAATACACAATGGTGAAATAACTCGGATGAGACGGTGGGATTATTTCTTTCTCTACGTTATCGGTCTGGTCTTTTTCGGATTATGCAGCCTGTGGATAAAATCTCCCGGATATATGGACGCGGAGTATTACACCCTGTCTGCGATTCAGATGGCAGAAGGGAAAGGGATGACTCAGCCAATCATATGGAACTATCTGGATGATCCATCCGGAATACCGCATCCATCACATACTTACTGGATGCCGGCACCTTCCATTCTTGCGCTATCCGGAATGCTGGTTACTGGAAAACCAGATTTCAATTCTGGAAGATTGTTCTTTATTTTAATCGCCGCGTTGGCAGCACCGGCAGCAGCCTGGATGGGGTTTCGTTTCAATCAGAATAGATTATCGGGTTGGCTTGCAGCAATTTTCGCAGTTTTTTGCGGCTTCTATGCGCCATATTCTTCAACCATTGACAGTTTTTTTCTAATGATGCCGTCTGCGTGGTTGATATTTTATGGAATTGACAGGGCATATGTCTCTGCTTACCCGCTTCGATGGCGCGGCTGGTTTCTTGTTGGCCTGGCTTGCGGATGGATGCACCTCAATCGGGCTGACGGTTTTCTTTGGGTAATACTTGCTGTCGGTGTCTGGTTATCCTTTTTTCGAATATTTCGAGAATGGAAAATAAAGGATCTAACCGGTATTTTGCTTCTAATGGGTGGATACTTACTGGTGATGGGCTTTTGGTTTGTCCGGAATTTTTCTCTGTATGGAAGTCCGTTTATTCCCCATACTATCCGCGCATTATGGGTAACTCAATATAACGAGATTTTCTCTTATCCATCCGATATTTTGACAGTCTTTCACTGGCTTTCCTCCGGCTGGAGTGTCATTTTGTCAGACAGGTTTGGCGCGTTGGGTTATAACCTGGTAATTATGATTGCTGTACAGGGCATGATTTTTCTGTTTCCATTCTGGATATATAGTGTTTGGAAACACCGACGAAACCCAATCGTCATAGCCGGTACGGGGATGGAACTGGCGATACTCTTGATCATGTCTTTTGTTTTTCCATATACAGGAAGACAGGGCGGCTTTTTGCATTCAACTGCCGCGCTTCAACCGCTAATCTGGGGATTAGCCGCCGCTGGTATTATGGATGCCCTGACTTTACTATCCAAGCGGTCAGGTTGGAATGTCTATCGGACAATAAAAATGTACGTTCCCGGTATTGCCCTGTTGAGTCTGGTAGTGACTATTTTTATCTTTCAAATGCTGGTTTTAGGAAATACTCCCGAAAAACCGGCGTGGGAAGAAAGCTACCGTCGGTCTAATATCTCCGCAAAATTATTGACTGAGAACAATGTTCCAGATACCGCCCGTGTAATGATCAATAACCCGGCCGGCTTCTGGCTGGCGTCACGGAGAGAAGCCGTTGTCATCCCTGATGGTCCTCCTGAAACCAGTCTGACTGTTGCGAAAAAATTTAACATTCAATATATGATACTGGAGAAACAATTGGTCACAGGATTATTCCCCCTGTATCGCAGCCCAAATGCTTTTCCAGGATTTGAATTAGTTGACCGAATGGAAGATCAGTTGTTGTTCCGGCTGTATCCGGAGAAAGCCGGCCTGAAATGAGCTCATGGAACCCCATGGTGAATAAACGAAGTTTGTTCCTTATTATTATCAGTCTGGTTGTGGTTGGCAGTTATCTCGGATATTCTTATTACACCGGGTATAGCGGTTTTCCTCTGGATGACGCATGGATCCATCAGGTATATGCTCGAAACCTGGTGCTGCATCGAGAATGGGCGTTCAATCCAGGTCAACCATCGGGTGGGTCAACTTCACCATTGTGGTCTTTATTACTCGCAGGCGGTTACATCGTTGCGTTCAACCCGATCATATGGTCAGCCATACTGGGATGGATTTCATTGGCAGGCGCAACCATTTTGACAGAGAACATTATCCGTTCGTTGAATAAGGATTATGCACCTGGAATTCCCTGGGCGGGGTTATTTATTGTTTTGGAGTGGCATCTGATCTGGGCAGCAGTATCCGGAATGGAAACCGCGTTCTTTTTTGTGATTCTATTACTTGTTCTATGGCTTGCTTTAGGTTTTCCCCGGTTTACCTGGCTTACCGGAATGTTGATTGGATTGTCCGTATGGGTCCGCCCGGATGGTATTACCCTGCTGGGGCTGGTCATTTTTGTGGTCTTTTTCAATCCTGATATGCGACGAAATATTTGGTCGTTTTCGCGAAATATCATTCTGGGTTTTCTGGTTTTGTTTATTCCTTATCTTATTTTTAATTTTAATCAAGCTGGAACAATCTGGCCATCAACATTTGCGGCAAAACAAATGGAGTATCAGGCGGCAACGACATACCCGCTTATACAAAGGATTGGATCATTGCTTTTGCCGTTCCTGGCTGGAGGCGGGGTAACTTTAATACCGGGTATGATCGCTGGATTTTGTTACACCTTACGAGATAGGAATCCGATTACCGCTTCGGTCTTTCTCTGGTTTACCGGGTATGTGTTTATGTATGCTCTTCGATTACCTGTTGTCTACCAACATGGCAGATATATGATTCCCGCGATGGTTTTTTATTTTCTGTTCGCGTTGTGGGGAACAACGCGGTGGATGGGCGATTGGTTGCCCGGAAAGCGGACGAATCTGGCCCGTGTATTCTGGATGACGTCAATTTTTTCCGTCTTGGGGCTCTTCTTTTTTATCGGATGTGATGTGTATCGTACAGACGTGGCTATTATTCAGACGGAAATGGTTCAAACTGCCCATTGGCTCCGAGAAAATACACCCACTGATAGCCGGTTAGCTGTCCATGATATTGGTGCTGTCGGTTATTTTTCAGAACGCGAAGTAATCGATCTCGCCGGGTTGATTAATCCGGAGGTCATTCCAATCATTCGTGATGAGAACCGGTTAAAACAATATATCAATCAACAAAATGTTCAATTTCTTGTGACATTTCCCGGATGGTATCCTGAACTTGTCAAAGGTTTGAAACCAGTTTACCAAAGCGGTGGAACTATTTCTCCAAAAGCCGGTGGTGAGAATATGTCCGTTTTTCAATGGAATTGGAAATAGTAATTGGGTTATTGTATAATTTCTACAATATTTCCATGTACGGCTTTCAAATCCCTGTTCAATGCAGATTTTGGGTCGGATTGGATTGCAAAACAGGGATGACTTCGATGAATATCAAAAATAACGGGTGGATAAAATTTTTACTGGGTTTCGTTATGGTCATGGCTATTCTATCTGGTGTTGTTGCTTTTATGCCCGGATATATAGCCACATATGGCGCGACCGGAAATGAAGTTTCGGCGATATATCCAGGTGATGAAATCCTGACAAGACCTGTCATCGTGTGGACGCATGGATGGTCTATATCTGCTTCGCCGGAAAAAGTCTGGCCATGGATAGCTCAAATTGGTCAATCCCGGGGTGGTTTTTACTCCTATACCTTCATTGAAAACCTGATTTCACGCGATGGTTCATATCAAAATGCCATGCAGGTGTTAGAGCAGTATCAAGATCCCAAACCGGGGATATTTATTATTAAAGATATGCTTCCGATCAAGGATGTAAAGAAAGGTGAATACTTACTGGCTGCTGTTGACGATTTCTTCGATATGGGCTGGACCTGGGGTTGGTACCTTCGGCCAGAAGGCATCAATAGTTCCAGGTTGATCATCCGAATGAAAATTCAGGTTGACGGGGAGCAAGCCAATCCGGTTATGTTTTGGATGTTAAATGCCGGTGGTTTTGTTATGGAAAAAGCCATGCTTCGCGGGATCTCTGATCGCGCGGAGGGAAGGCCGTTTCCAGCACCAAACGAAATTCCTGAATTAATCATCTGGGTGGGAACATTGGTGGTTGGTCTGGCCTCTGCCTTGCAGGTGATCAGGCAAAAAAAATGGTTTTTCCCG
This sequence comes from Leptolinea sp. HRD-7, assembly GCA_024363285.1. Lineage (GTDB taxonomy): Bacteria > Chloroflexota > Anaerolineae > Anaerolineales > Anaerolineaceae > Leptolinea. Next base: position 2,397,755 of record AP024710.1, read on the forward strand.
TTAATGCTGGGCCTGACAAGTCTCGCGTCACTTTTGGTTTTTACTTTTGTTCAACCCAACAGTATCTGGCGGATACTCATCCTAATCCTATTGATTCTTGCTTACTGGGGTTGTGTAAAATGGGATAAAAATCCCGAAGAAAGAGAACAAAAATAATCCGTCACGTGAACAGGTTATGCTATACTATTCACCTGTGCCTTGAAAATCCTGAATTATTGCTATACCGTAAAACCAGTATGGGAGATTCAGCATGACCAATAAAAAGGCAGAATCATCCGATCCCCTGCTTGAATTCCAACAAGAAATTAATAACGAACTTGAGCAATCCAGACGATCACTTTCGGAGATACGTTTGATGCTTGAGCAAAGTCAGGCTGAATTGACACGCCTGACGCAGCGGAACGCGTCTATAACCGGAAAAATGCAGCAGGTTCAAAGCAATTTTGAGACATTGCCCCGCGAGGAATTGCGCGTTACTTTCAATGAAGCACTGGACGCTCAACAGCGTCTTCTGGTTATGCGCGGGCAGATGGATAAACTGCAATCTGATCAGTCGCACATTCAACGGTATATTGGCTATCTTGAAAAGGTTCAACTATTTGTTTTTAATGAGAAGGCCATTTCAAAGGATGTGAAACAACAACAACAGCCGGCGTCCACAGGAGTTGATACACTGGCTTTAATGATGGATGCCATTGAGAATGACCGGATAAAAATATCGCATGAAATGCATGACGGTCCGGCTCAGGTGCTGTCTAACTTCATCATTCAGGCAGATATTGCCAATCACTTGATAGATATCGATCCGGCGAAAGCCAAGATTGAATTGGAAAACCTCAAAGCCGCGGCAGAATCAACATTTAAACGGATTCGTGCCTATATCTATGAGCTTCGCCCGATGACTCTGGATGACCTGGGTCTGGTACCCACGATCAAGCGGTTCTTTGAAAATTTCGCCGAACAAAACGGAGTTGAATATAAATATGAATACAAAGGGGCAGAGCGTAGACTTGTCAGCTACCTGGATGTCCTGATTTTTCGCGCCGTTCAAGAATTACTGGCAAACGCGGTAGATCACAATAAAGACTATCCGGTAAAGTTGCAAATCTATGTGCAGGTGATTTACGAAGATAGTGTAGTTCGGGTAATTGTTCGTGATAATGGTAAAGGTTTTGACACAACTCAACTTGAACAGACCGGTGGTCATGGGCTGCAAACATTACAACAGCGCATCAAGATGGCCGGTGGAGAAATAGAAATTGAGTCGCAACCGGGAAAAGGCTGTACCGTAACATTCCAGATTCCTGCGATTGAACCTGGCGGGGCTGCGCCTGAAATACCGCCGGTAAAATGAACTTCTATTTTTTTATCTTGAGGAGGTAGAAATGTCGAAGACCATCGGAATTTTAACAGGCGGAGGCGATGTACCGGGACTAAACCCCTGTATGAAAGCAGTGGTTATCGGCGCGCTTGAGATGGGATATCGCGTGCTGGGTATCCGCCGTGGATGGGCCGGATTGTTGAATTACAACCTGAATGAGCCATCAACCCATGATTATTATGTTCGCGAACTGCATCGTGAAGATGTTCGGACGATCGATCGAACCGGTGGAACATTCCTACATACATCCCGAACAAACCCGCAAAAAGTCACCCCAAACCGTATACCGGATTTCTTGAAAACATCCAATTTTGGAAAACAGATTTCCGATGACGGGATTATGGATTACACCGATTATGTGATGAAAGTGCTCGATCACCTGACGATCGATACACTGGTCACCATTGGTGGTGATGACACGTTAAGCTATTCAGCCCGTCTGCATAAAGAAGGCTATCCATGCATTGCTATCCCGAAGACCATGGATAACGATGTTTTCGGTACTGATTATTGTATCGGCTTTTCTACCGCGGTTACCCGTAGTGTGGATATGATCACCAATATGCGTACATCTGTAGGTTCTCACGAGCGTATCGGTGTAGTGGAACTCTTTGGACGCAACTCCGGTGAAACCAGCCTTATCGCGGCATACCTATCTTATGTTGACCGCGCCCTGATCCCTGAAGTTAAATTTGACATCAATAAATTGTGTGACTTCCTGGTAGAAGATAAACGGAATAATCCGTCGAATTACGCCATGATCACTGTTTCAGAAGGCGCTATTATGGAAGGCGGCGACATCATTGAAAAGGGTGATGCCGACGCTTATGGTCACAAGAAACTTGGTGGTATTGGTGAGATCGTTTCCGCTGAGATCAAAGCCCGCACGGGGCAGGACATTATGTACCAGCAATTGGCTTACATGATGCGCTCTGGCGCCCCAGATTCACTTGACCGCATGGTGGCTATGTCCTTCGGCAATTTGGCCGTACAGTTGATTAGAAGGAATGAAACCGGGAAAATGACCGCCTTACACGGTGGTAAATACACCACTGTGCCGATCGATATGATCATGGCAGGGAAAAAGACCGTGGATGTTCCCGCGTTCTATGATCTTGAGACATATCGCCCGAGAGTTAAAGACTTCATGGGCGTCCCGATGTTCTTGAGTTAATTACAACGTCCACATTTTTTAAATTATGATATAAAAATGGAGCGGATTATTATCTGCTCCATTTTTTCTTCAACAATGGAACTATTACAATGCCGGCTTCTGATCAGGGTGTTTTTCATGAGCGATATAAAGTAATTCCCAGAGTCCTGGTTTTTCTGACCAGGGGGCGGGAAGTATTGCTGATCAAAGGCGCTCCAACAAAGCGGCTTTGGGCGAATTTGTATAACGGTATTGGCGGGCATGTGGAGCAGGGGGAAGATGTTCTGACGGCTGCTTACCGGGAACTTAATGAAGAAGCCGGTATCTCAGATGTGACCCTGGATTTATGCGCGATTATCTCGATCGATACCGGCGAACGGACAGGTATCGTTATGTATGTATTCCGGGGGAATGTACCGGAGGGGAAGGATTACGAATTGAGGACTTCCAATGAAGGCGCGTTGGAATGGGTCCACCAGTTTGATATGGTTTCTGTACCACTGGTAGAAGATTTGCCGGTATTAATTCCAAGGGTACTGGCGCATAAAGCTGGAGCGCAGCCAATATTTGGCCTGTATACGTATTCTGATACAGGAAAATTGCAGGTCAGGTTTGTTTCACCCTGACCTGTTGGTTTTGATCATTCCCCGGTTTTCCGTTCATAAAACACAAGGATCGTACTGCCGTATTTTCGGCGGTCTACCTCTTCAATATTGTTTAGTTCTATTTCCTTAAACTCAACCGGATGGATTTGCACAATTACACATCCGTCTTCGCTCAGCCAGTCAGGATTTTCATCTAACATTTGTAACGCTTCGCTCCACATCTCTTTGTACTGAGGAGGCGCAATGTAGATGTAATCAAATGACCGGTTCGGAACAGACCGTAACAGCGTGAAAGCGTCACCCTGAGCGACAAGCGCGTTGGCTTTCAGACGGGTGATCTCGAGATTCGCATTGATGGTCTGAATAGCCAATCGGTTCATTTCGTTGAAACGCACAAATTCCGCGCCGCGGCTTAATGCCTCAATTCCAATGCTTCCGGTTCCGGCAAACAGATCAAGCCATGTTGACCCACGCACATCGTCTGCCAGAATATTGAACAATGATTCCTTTACACGGTCTGTTACCGGACGAGTGGTGTCACCGGGAACAGCTTTTATGCGCATTCCCCTGGCGGTGCCACTGATGATCCTTAATCCAGACATGTGAGGTCTTTCCGGTATACGATGAGACTCGGTTTACTCAACGTCGTTGTACGTCCAGTAACGGTTGGCAATGTAGTTCCACATCATTACCACGAGAATGGCAAACGCCAGAGTGACATTATGGCCGATGAATGTGGGGGTGACGCCAATGTTGGGCAAAAAGGTTTCAGCAAGGTTGATCAACGGGTTTTCAAGGATAGCGAATAATATAAGCCTGATCCCCATACCCACAAGACTGATCAGTAAAAATTGAACAGCCTGTTGCGCGAATGTTTTGGTACGTGAATCCGGGTATGTCCAGTAACGGTTCAGAAGAAAGTTACTGGCTACAGCCATGATGAATGATAACGCGCTGGATACAATCGCTTTGATCAGAAAGATACTGGTGAATAAATTAAAGAATCCGAAATCAATTACCGCCCCAAACGCGCCTACAGCGGCAAATTTATAAAACCGGATTCTCTCGTGTCGTTTTGCGAGAATCATGAAAAACCTAATTTCTCCTTGAAATACGGTATTGTTTTATTAATTCCATCTTCCAGATTGGTTTTGGGTTCCCATTTGAGAATGCTGCGAGCGCGGGTAATGTCAGGTTGACGTTTCTGCGGATCATCACCGAGGCGCTGGTCCATTTTGATTTGAATCCCCGCTGGATTATTGGTAATCCGGTTGATCGTCTCGGCAAACTGTTTGATGGTTGTTTCAGCCGGATTGCCAATGTTGACAGGATAGTGCTCGTCTGACATCAGCAGACGATAGATTCCTTCCACAAGGTCATCCACAAAACAAAAACTGCGGGTCTGCATGCCGTCACCATAGATGGTGAGCGGTTCCTTGCGCAGAGCCTGTTGGATGAAGTTCGGAACAACACGGCCATCATCAAGGCGCATGCGGGGGCCATAGGTATTGAAGATGCGAACGATGCGTGTATCGATGCCGTGAGCACCGTGGTACGCCATTGTGAGGGCTTCCGCGAAGCGTTTGGCTTCATCGTATACAGAGCGCACTCCTATTGGGTCACAATGACCCCAGTAGGTCTCTTTCTGTGGATGTTCAATCGGATCTCCGTAAATCTCACTGGTGGAGGCAAGCAAGAAGCGGGCTTTATGCGCGCGGGCCACACCCAGTGTATTGTGTGTGCCTAACGCGCCGGCTTTCATTGTTTGAATGGGGAGATTGGTGTATCCATAAGGAGAATTGGGGTTAGGGCTGGCGGGAGACGCGAAATGCATTACGGCATCTACTTTACCGGGAACAAAGATGAAATTTGCTACATCATGCCGGATAAATGTGAATTTTGGATGGCCGGCCAGATGAGCCAGGTTTTCCGGACTACCGGTAATAAAATTGTCCATGCCAATAACTTCATGACCTTCACCTAATAACCGGTCACAAAGATGTGATCCTAAAAAACCAGCGGCACCTGTGATAAGTATTCTCATTGTTCCTCTTTTCGAAGGGTTGATTTTATCTCCAAGCCAGCATACTGACCAGACCATCACCGGTAATTTGCTGTGCGTTTCCGGAGTAAGGGTCAACAAACCAGATATTTCCCTGATAAACCAGTGCAATTCGTAACGGGATATTTTCTTCAGGAGCCGGAGACCAGGAGATCTGTTGAGGTTCTATAGGCTGTGAACCTTCTGCGGGGAAGATAACCCTGCGATTTGACCCATCTCGGTCCATTACCATAAGACGAGCTCTACTTGTTTCACTTTGGTCCGGAAAAGCTGCCTGAAGGTATGCTACCAGGTAATTGGAACCATCCAACCAGGGTGAAGTTACTGGATAGGCGAACATTCCTGTGTTTGGTACAACTTCAAGCTTCAGGCCATCTCTGGGCACCAGCGCGGATACATTGAATCGTTGGGATTGCTCCTGAGTGGATACAGCCGGATCCTGATTGTGATTGGTGAAAAAAAGAGACAAATGATCGGGAGACCATCCTATGGCGGGTACCCATGCCCAATCACCAGTAGTCTGATAGGGCGTGATCGTCATTAATTCCGTTGTCTGACCGCTATCGGGATCGATCAGTCCGATCGAATCTGGCCGGGCATATGCCAGGCGTTCTCCATCAGGAGACCACACATAACGTGTTCCCCACCAACCAAAAACTCCACCGGAGTTCGTGGATACTATTTCTTTGCTGCCAACGATATTTCCGCTGTTATCGATCCTTAATAGTTGAAGATCGTTATTTGACTGCCATCCTGGAGCGGTAGTGCGTGATTCCACTGTGGAGTAGGTGAAAGTGACATCTTTTCCGGGGATGAACCCGGCTGCGTTGATCACATTGTTGACACGCAGGTTGATTAGATTGTCATCGGATTTATCTGTACGGGCCAACCAGAGCGAGTTGATGATGTTGGGTTCACTGTCTTTTAATTTTCGAGTAAACAGGATCCATTTTCCGTCATTAGAAACACTGAGGACATGTCCATCGGCGTCTGCCGTAGTGACTACCGGTTTGCGGTTGCCTGTGGCTCCTTCCATCATCCAGATATTGCCGGAAGACAGGTATATCAAATGCCCTTGAATCGCAATGGAGCTAAAGGGCACACGCACACCAATCATTACAATTTCAGGTCGAGCTGCCTTGATCTCGGTGGATTTAACCAGCGTTTCGGAGGTTTGCTGTTCATCTTCAAAGACTTTGCGGTAGGTATCTTCGCGTTCCCCGTTCTCACCCGGTTGGATGAGCATGGTCTGACCTTCCGGTAAAGATTCATTACGCACAGTTTGATGTTCGAACGGAACCGTAACCGTTCGTGTTTCGTTCTCTTCTCGAACCCGAGTCACTGTAATCATGGTGACATCTGTCAATGCTGAGCCGATAGGAGGGTTTACTTTATCGAGCTCGTTTATGGTTATACCGGCCGCATCGAGAGCTGTTTTTACACTGGCGCCTGGTAGAACATCCACCGGCACTTCTTTGCCATCCACTTTGATGACCACTGATAGAACAGTCATCTGTGTTGGAGCGGCTGTGCAGCCAACCATAAGAATGCCGGCCGCCATCAATCCGGCCAAAAGGTTAAAGAGGAAAAAGAATCTGCGTTTAATGATGGCTGTTTCCCCTGATTAAATCTTTTGAGCGACGATGATAAGTTTATGGTCGGCGATTGTAATTGATTGAACCACAAAGCCCTGACCGGTTTGGCCCTGCAAACCTTCATTAATTGTAGTTGAGATGGTAGTAAGCGCGCTTTGCGGTATGGGGAAACCCGCGATAGTCGCGCTGGTCACGGTCATTATCGGTTTTCCTGCCGCGTCGCTGGCAACACCGAGAACAATGCTAAGGTTACCTGAAAAACCATTGGTAGCGGCGTTACCAGTGATGGTAGCCTGGTTGTTATCAAGAACTACCTGCAAGTTGGATAATTGCGCATCCTGAATATTTCCTGTTTGCCCATTTATCAGGCTGGTTAACTGACTTTCAGTTAATTCAATGGTTATCTGCTGACCGCTGGCTGCCTGGTTCAATTGATTGGCTATCTGATCGGCAAGTGCCTGTTGTTCGGCTGGCGGAAGAGTTGGGATAACTACTGTAGGTACCTGTTTGACAATGGCTGATTGTAGATTACAGGCAAGAGTGGAAAATACCAATCCTGTCAGGAGAATTACAAATTGGATTTTTCTGTTTTTCATTGCTTTAACCCTTATAATAGGTGAGAAAATACCCTGATTATCGCGGCAATTATAGCATGAGTGAAGAAAGCCAAAAATTACCTGAAATCAATCTGCAATCCGCTCTCGAAGCATTATTGTTCATTGCTACGGGGCCTGTAACACCAGATCAGTTGGCCGAAGTGGTAAATTTACCTGCGGAAAAAGTAGAAGAAGAACTGCGTGTTATGAGCCAGATCTACGAAGAAAGTCGTGGTTTGCGAATTCAATTTCACGGTGGTCGTGTTCAATTGACTACAGCTCCTGAAGTGGCTCCTCTGGCAGAAAAATTCCTCGGATTGGATGTCACCGCCCGTCTCAGTCGTGCCGCGCTCGAGGCGCTGTCAATCGTCGCGTATCGCCAGCCTGTCACCCGGCCTGAAATAGATTCGATCCGGGGTGTGAATTCAGATGGTGTGATGAAGAGTCTTTTGAATAAAGGACTTGTTCAGGAAGTCGGCCGTGCAGAAGCTCCTGGAAGACCAATTTTATATGGCACTACCGCCGAATTTCTCCAGCATTTTGGTCTGGATTCTTTGCAAAAATTGCCGCCTCTCGAAATGGCGGAATCCGTCGAAAAAGTTGACGCCGCTCCATTGTTAAAGGAATAATTACTCATGGAAGAACGTATTCAAAAGATCATGGCGCGCTGCGGCCTCGGTTCACGCCGCGACTGTGAAGAATTAATCGCCGCTGGCCGTGTAAAGGTTAATGGTGAAAGAGCCATACTCGGCACTAAAGCCGATGCCGCAACTGATACCATCACTGTAGACGGACGGGCACTTTCAAAAGATGAGCCGGATCGGATTTATATCGCGCTGAATAAACCACGCAACGTACTATCCGATAGCGATCCAGATGATCCACGGACATGTGTTCGCGATCTTATCCCTGTTCCCGGACACTTGTTCACAGTAGGGCGGCTGGATTATGAGAGTGAAGGATTGATTTTGATGACCAACGATGGTGAACTGGCTAACCGCCTCACTCATCCACGCTATGGTCATGAGAAAGAATATCGCGTACTTCTTGCCGCTACGCCTGATGAAGAACAGCTAACAGCCTGGCGAAAAGGTGTGGTTCTGGAAGATGGCGACCGTACCTTGCCGGCCGATGTTCAAATTGAATCCCGCCTGGGTAAAGGCGCCTGGGTGCGGGTGATCATGCGTGAAGGTCGAAAACGCCAGATCCGTGAAGTGGGTAAACGAATCGGGTTACCCGTAGTACGGATCCTTCGCGTGCGTATTGGTACACTTCGTCTGGGTACTCTAAAACCCCGCGAATGGCGTTATCTGACTCCGGAAGAGGTAAACACACTTCGAAGTCTTCAGACACCATCAGAATCAAAAACTAGTCCGGAGGGGCGTAAACGCGCTGAACGAAATTCAGACCGTTTCGCTGATCGGACACGTCATCCATCTGCTTCTCGTGGTGCGCGAGGAACTGGTTCTGAACGGCCAGCGCCAAATCGACGGAATAGACCGGAAGATATTTCATCTGCGGGTTCTATGGGACGGAAACCTTATTCCACCAGCAGACCTTCTTCAGAGCATTCTGATCGTCCCCTTCATTCAACGGGGAATTCCTCCGAGCAAGATAGACGTCTCTGGAAATCGCGGACATCAGGTACTTCGTGGTCATCAGAGGGTGGGTTTAAACATGATACCGACGGAGCATCTCGCAGACCTGTGAGACGGCCTGTTCGAAAAACTGAGAAATAACAGAACATTGAAAAAAAAAGGAGCCTTTCAGCTCCTTTTTGATTAACCTTCTGTCTGTTCGGTTTGTTCTTTTTCCTGTGAGGGTAAAAGTACTGAATTCACCTGTTCGACTTTTTCCATAGGGAACGCATTATCTTTTGCTTTCTTGCGCAAAAAGTCTTTTACCTTGTCTGTTTCCATTGCTGCGTAAGGTGCTTCAGGTGCTTTGACTGATGCCCGGGGGTTGGTGAAGAGAAGTAACGGTTTTACATCCGGAACCGAGTCTGCGTCTAGTTGACGTTTCAGGTATTTCTGGATGTCTTCTAATGTGTATTCAGCCTCTTTTTCCGGGCGGCCAAGTCCTTCCTGGGCAAAAATCTTCATATACCAGTTTCCACCTTTTTGCTTGAATCGGCCTTTTTCAAACGTAATGGTTCCCGGTTGGTTATAAGGAAGGATAGTCCATACTCCAGAGGGTCCAACCAGTAGATGCGAGGTGGGAGTGGTGTAATGGTACAGGGTATAGCGGTTATCCAATCCTTTTAATGCTGCGCTCACCTGTTCATCGGGGCGGGGTGACCGGCCAAATTTGTTGCTGAAATATATACCAAACTGTGAAACCATGAAACCCAGGATTAACGCTCCGTAAGAATACATGATGTAGGTCATGTCGCCCTGCATGGAGATGATCAGGCCGAAGATCAAAATGAATATGGCGGAAAAGGTCAAAATCTGCCCGATCCGTTTGTTACGATTGATCAATTTGGTATTTGAGATGATTTTCATTGAGGCAATATCTTTCTTTAGGAGGGTTATGACCCCGATTCGGGGGTTGAGATGGCAGACAATTTATCCTGGATACCATCACGTAGTGAACTCAATAGGTCAGCCTGAACAGAGTTGTAGGCCACTTTCAGCGCGGATGTTAATGCGCGGGAGTCGGAACGACCATGACCCACGAAGACCAGTCCGTCAATTCCTAAGAGCGGAGCGGCACCGGTTTCTCTAGGGTCCATCATTTTCTTGATGGCTTTAAATGCCGGTTTAGCTAATAAGGCGCCAATTTTGGTCTGCAAAGAAGACATCAATTCTTCTTTCAGTGTATCTGTGATCAATTTCGCCACGGCTTCGCTGGATTTTAAAAAGATATTTCCGGTGAAACCGTCTGTGACCACTACATCTGTCTGTCCGCTGAAGACTTCTTTACTTTCCACATTTCCGATATAGTTGATGCCGCACGATTCAAGCAGATGATACGTATCTTTAATTAGCTGGTTCCCTTTTCCCGCTTCTTCTCCATTGGAAAGCAACCCCACGCGGGGATTGCTGAGCTTCAAGGTTTTTTCCGCGTAGATGCTGCCCATAATGGCAAATTGAACCAGGAATTCCGGACGGCAATCCGCGTTGGCGCCGATATCCAATACCACACAGTGACCGCCTTTGACCGGGAAAAGCGCGGTAAGAGCCGGGCGCTGAACTCCCGGCAGGCGACCCAAAACGCGAAGGGCGTTGAACATAATACCGCCGGTATTGCCGGCAGATATAAACGCCTGCCCCTCGCCCGATTTGACCAATTTCAACCCAACTGCCATTGAATTATCCGGTTTCTTTTTGGCATTTTCAACGGGTTTGTCCCACATCTCTAAAATGTCAGGGGCGTGGACCAGCCGCACTTTTGACTTATCCCCGGCAGCGGCATCGAGTTTGGGTTTCACAACCTCTTCATTACCGACCAGCAGGATCTCTTCTCCAAACTGATTGGAAAAATCTATGGCTGCGCGGATCTCGGGATCAGGGTATTGATCGCTTCCCATTGCGTCGAGAACAAGGGTCATTTCGGGCTCCTTAAACTTTTAGTTTGCTTGACACGGGTACAGCACCGATTATAATATCACTCACAGTCGCGCTGGTGCTGGAATTGGCAGACAGGCATGGTTGAGGGCCATGTGCCGCAAGGCGTGGGGGTTCAAGTCCCCCCCAGCGCACTCGTAAATCGGAATTACCACCCCAAACGGGGTGGTTTTTTTATCCTACGATAGGATACGTCATTCCACCGTGTGGAAAAATAGCTACATTGGCTTTCTTTGAGAATTTTTGCCGCGCTAATTCGATGGCTTCTTCCGGCGAATTGACAAATTCTATAAAAACCAGATTATTACGCGCTTCCTGAGGGATAGTAGGGGCGTACATTACCAGACGGCAGCGGCACATTGCCTGAAGAGCAAAATACAGGAAGAATTTATCCTCCTCGCCCATGTTCTTCAATTTCAGTTTGGGTACCAATGGGAGTATGATGGGTGCGATCAACTTCAGCATTCGCCTGCTGACGGGTAATTTTTTATTCGCCAGCCCAAACACGCCGAGACCTTCTTCAGCCCGCGCCAGAACGATCAACACGCCACCGCGGCGAACCGCACGGATGGTATTTGCCAATGCTTTTACGCCCTGCCGCAGATCAGAATCCATAGGGTTTGATGATGTAATTACAACATCAGCTTCTTGAGGTACCCGGGCACTGTAGATCTCTGAACTGGTTCGACAGCCTTCGCGGTGGGCGGCTACAGGGTCACCCGCTACAAAACGAACGGGTTTGAGTGAACTGTTCAGTACCGCATTGATGATAAATACCGGTTTGTGCATCATACCGGCGGCCTCTTCGAGGTCAAGGCGCATCGGGTTGATTTCGATCGGTTGGCCGACCATGTTGAATGTTCCCGGTTGGCAATTGATGGCGTGATTGTGAGCAATGGTCAAACGCCCGGCAACGCCCGGAACAATGTTTTTGTATCCCCCGCCAAAACTGGCAATGATATGTGGTTCAATACAGCCAATCGAGATGATCAAATCACTATCTGTAACTGTGCGGTTGATCCAGACTGGTGTGCCGCGGCTAGTGGTTCCGAGGAACTTCATCTTCTCCGGATTGTCACAATCATGGCTTTCTCATTTAATTTCAGCGGGAACACGATCTCCCATACGGCTGCGAACTTCTTTTTCTGACATTGGACGATGGACTCCCAGAGCAGGGACTACTGTGATGTCAGGTAGATTCACACCGGCAGATGTTATCTCATCCAGTATGATCGGTAAAATCTGTGAGACCGGTGTGGGGCGGCTCAGATCGTCAATAACAATGGCAACGTGCATGCCCGGTTTAATGGACGCACGCAGAGCCGGCGCCATAACCGGCCCATTTATCGCGTTTTTTACTGCTTCGTGAACATCAACCGGGGGAATAGATGTAGACGGTTCAAACCGCCCGGTCACTTGCCAGATGGATGGCAATGACAGGTTGATTATTTCTTTACCCCAGGGAATGCTAACAGGATCGGTCATACGCTGCCTCGGAAAGGGTAAACTAACAGAGCGCTATACTCACTCCGATTTGATACTTTTTATAAGAATATTTTTGTGAGGGGGAAGAGCGGGTGATGAGATTCGAACTCACGAATGGTACCTTGGGAAGGTACTGCCTTACCACTTGGCGACACCCGCATGGTGAGTAGATTATAGAACTGCCGATTGGGACTGTCAAGTAATCGCTATTGGTTTCGTAGAATAAAACCATTATGAAGGTTCTTCAAACCTATAGGTAAATGTTTCGGGAGACCATAAAACTTTCGACCGTTAAATTCTGAGTTGATTATTCATATAGAATTCATTGTATACAATGAATTTATGTTGTATCTTGAAGAAAGTGTAAATAAATTCACTTAACTTTGTGAAAATGTTTTCTTAATAGTTCTTGCGTAAAAAGGGCAAGAATTAACCGGGAGATCGGCATGCTAAATGGATTTTAATAAAAAAAAATCTGATTCAGATAATCTCCTTTCAACGATAGATGAAAATAACTACCGTCAATTAATCGAATACCTTTCTCCGTTTAATTTGGGAATTGTTCTTGTAGATATCAAAACGAAAATTCCTGTTGTATTCAATTCGGCTGCTCATCAAATACTCGGTTATTCGGGTGCGGAATTTAAGACAAAGAATATCGAGAACCATGAAGCTGCAGATGACATTGCGCTCACGAACCATCTTTCTGAATCTGTTGACTCTGGTGTCGTTAAACAATTTGAAACAACTCTTGTTTCGAAATCCGGTGAACCTCGAAATTTCCGAATGAGTCTTCAAAAAGTAAAGTTTGGTGATCATCAATATTATTTATTAATGTATGAAGATATAACAGACGAGTACAGTACAACCCGATTAAATCAGGCAGAAAGACAGGTTTTTACAATTTGTAATTCGGTCAGTTCAAAGACTGACTTCATCAGGGATTTGCTTTCATTTTTTAAATCTTTTTCAGGCTGTGAAGCGGTGGGAATTCGTTTAAGAAACGGAGATGATTTCCCATATTTTGAGACCACTGGTTTCTCAAAAGAGTTTGTTGAAATGGAGATATCGTTATGCGCGTATGATGAGGGCGGGAATTTACTTCGGGAATCCGGAGGTGACCCGGTTTTGGAGTGTATGTGCGGCAATGTTATCCGCGGACGATATGACGCAACTAAACCATTCTTTACAGCACACGGCAGTTTTTGGACGGGAAATACAACCCAATTACTGGCCTCCACAACCGAAATAGACAGGCAATCCAGAATCTGCAAGCGTTGTAATGGCTCGGGGTATGAATCCGTCGCGTTGATCCCAATCAGACACAACGAAACCACATACGGTTTGATCCAATTCAATGACAAACGTATCGGTTGGCACACATTAAAGAAAATTGAAGTTCTCGAATACCTGATCGATTATGTGTCTATTGCGCTGGCAAAACTCCAGGCTGAAGATGCCCGGATGGAAAGTGACCAGAATTTTAAACAGATTATCAATTCCACTACCGAAGCTATCCTCATTCAAGACGCCGAAACGGGAAAAATCCTGGATGTGAACGATACCATGGTGAGAATGTTTGGCTTCGTTTCTAAAACGGAAGCACTATCAAAGTCAATCTCAGACATTTCTTACGGCGATTACAAAACAAATTCAACCCGCGCGATTGAACTTGTCAGAAAAGCGGCATCTGAGGGTCCTCAGACGTTTGAATGGCTTTGCCAGAAGGATAACGGTAAGACGTTCTGGGCTGAAATTGTGTTGAACAGGACTATTCTTTCTGGAAGAAAACGGATTCTAGCCGTGGTTCGTGATATTTCTGATCGAAAGAGAATGGAGGAAGCACTTAATTCTTCAAAAGAAAGATACCGTTTACTTTTTGAAGAGATGATAGAAGGGTTTGCTCTCCATGAAATAATACTTGATCAAAAAGGAACGCCTATCGATTACCGATTTTTAGATGTAAATCCCGCTTTTGAAACATTGACTGGTTTGCAAAGGGATAAATTGATCGGGCACACGGTAAAAGAAGTTATGCCGGGTATAGAAGATTATTGGATAGAAAAATATGGTCAAGTGGCTCTCAAGGGTGGAGATTTACGTTATGAAAACTATGCTGGCGATTTAGAAAAATGGTTTAAAGTAACCGTATATAGTCCGAAATTTGGCCAATTTGTAACCGTTTTCGAAGATATCACCAATAAAAAAATTGGTGATATGGCATTGTACGAGAGTGAAGAGCAATTTCGCAACACATTTGAACAATCATCTGTAGGAATGTGTATCGTGTCACTCGATGGGATTTTCTTGCGGATTAATAATTCATTTTGTCAGATGGTAGGATATTTGCCGGAAGAATTATTGGGCCAATCGATCAGTATGGTTACATATCCTGACGATCAGACAATATCAAATCAGTTTTTAAAACTTCCGATAACCTCGGGTTCTCCCAGTGTGGAATTTGAAAAAAGGTACATTCACAAATCCGGGCAGATTATTTACGTCAATATAAACTCAACCTTGATCCGTGATGCATCAGGCAATCCTCGCCATTTTATTACCCAGGTTCAGGATATTACAGAGAATAAAAAAATGGTTGAAGCGTTGCAGTTGAGAGACAAGATTTTCATTCACTCCATGGACATGCTTTTTATTGCCGGTTTCGATGGTTATTTCAAGGTGTTAAATCCGGCTTTTGAAAGAACCCTTGGTTGGACTTTGGAAGAATTGTATGCAAAACCCTGGCTAGATTTTGTATATCCGGAGGATAGAAAAAGAACAGAGGAAATCAAAGCCATTCGGTTAGACTCAGGCCTCGAAATTATTCAATTTGAAAACCGATATCTTTGTAAAGATGGCAGTTATAAATGGTTGTCATGGAATTCTTTTCCATACCCGGAAGAAGACATTATTGTCGGGGTAGCAAGAGATATTACTGAGAGAAAAGCGTTGGATGAATCTCTACACCTTTCAGAGGAACGATATAAATTAATAAATGAAGCAAGCTCCGATTCAATTTACAGTTATGATCGACAGGGAAGGTTTACACATGTAAATTCTGCTTTATGTAAATCACTTGGATTAACAAGCGATCAAATAATTGGTAAAACCCATTCTGAATTGGGCTTCCCTAAGGAACAATGTGAAGAATGGGAAAAACTTCATGCGAAAGTATATGAAACTCAAAAAACCGTAATCTCTGAAACAGTAGCAACAATAAAAGGGGAAGAGAAATTTTATGAAGTTGTGCTGGATCCTATTTATGATCTGTCGGGGAATATTATCGGGATAGCCGGAACCACTCGTGACATAGACGCGAGGAAAAAGGCCGAAATCAAGGTCCGCGAACAGATGGATGAACTTCGGCGGTGGAATGCTGTTACCCTTGGGCGCGAAAATCGGGTCATCGAATTAAAAAAAGAAGTAAATCAATTACTGGCTCAGCTGAATTTGCCTCCCCGATATTTGACTGGTAATGACATTGAGGAAAATTATGACCGGTGAATCGTATTTAGGTTTGGTTCATAATGTTTCACTTTTATTAGCCATTGTTCTGATCTTTGATATGGTTTCAGAAAGATGGCGAACCGGAAGAAATTGGAAACAGGATGTTCTGGTCGGGTTAGTAATTGGCGGAGTTGGCATGGCTATCATGCTTACTCCCTGGGTTTTTCTGCCGGGGATAATTTTTGATACCCGGTCAATTCTGTTGGGGATATCCGGTCTATTCTTTGGATCACTACCGACCATAATTGCCATGGGGCTTACAACCGTTCTTCGTTTATATCAAGGTGGACCCGGCGCAATAATGGGAGTATCTGTCATCCTTGCGACCGGTTCGATAGGGATACTCTGGCGAAAACTAAATCATAAGCCTTTGAATGAAATAAGATGGAAAGAGCTTTATCTTTTCGGGATCATTATTCACATAATTATGATCCTGCTTGCTTTTACCATGCCAATTGATTTAGCACTAAAAACCATTCGAAATATTATCGGCCCGGTATTAATAATTTATCCATTTGGAACTGTTCTTTTGGGAAGCATATTGATTGCGAGGCTAAACCGCGATAAGCTGACAAATCGAATTATTGAAAGTGAAGCCCGATATAAAGTCGTCGCAGATAATACCTTCGACTGGGAATATTGGAAAGATGAAAACGGGAAATTCATTTTTTGCTCTCCTTCGTGCGAAAAGATTTCTGGATATTCTCAGGACGATTATTTTAGAGACCCTGAACTCATAAATAACCTGGTTCATCCAGATGACCGTGAACTCTATTTAGAACATCAGGATTTTACAAATAAAGAAAGAGCGGCAGGGGAGGTTGACTTTCGCATAATCTGTCCGAATGGTACAGTGCGTTGGATCGGGCATGCCTGTCAGCCGGTTTTCGATGAGAATGGTATTTTTAAAGGCACAAGAGGCAGTAATCGGGATATCACTGAAAAGAAATTAGCGGAAGAAGCGTTGCGGGTCAATGAAGAAAAATATCGATCATTTACGGAAAAAATTTCTGATGTGATTTGGGTCTACGATACTGAAACTCAACAGTTCACATATGTAAGCCCTTCTGTAGAAAAGTTACAGGGATATAAGCCGGATGAGTTAATAAATAAACCGATAAACACTGTCACCCGGCCTGAAGATGTTCAGATTTTAGATGAGTTGATGACGTTCAGAACAATGGCGTATAAAAATGGAACTGAACCTCCGGATAAAGTCTATATTAATGAAATCGAACAACCAAGAAAAGATGGTTCACTCGTATATGTAGAGATCAACACCAGTTTTCAAACCAATCCTGAAAATGGTCATATTGAAATTCTTGGAGTCTCGCGTAACATAACTGAGCGGAAAAAAGTGGAGCAGGAACTGCAGAATGAATTAATTTTAAAAGAAGCCATTTTCAACAGTGTTCCCGGAATTCTTTATTTGTATGATTCTGATGGTTATTTACTTCGCTGGAATAAAAAACATGAAGAAATGACCGGTTATTCTGCGGAAGAATTGGATCATTTTTATTTGTTGGATTGGTATAAAGATCAACCGGAGGATATTGAGCGAGTAACAAAAGGTGTTGAAAAAGCTTTAAAAGAAGGGTTCGCAACAGCAGAAGCTAACCTCAAGACGAAAAGTGGTGAAAGAATTCTATTTGACTTTACCGCGGCAAGACTGGATATTGGTGGCAAAGTGTATTTCACCGGGATTGGTATTGATATTCGAGACCGCCGGGCTGCTGAAAATAAAATCCGCGAACAGACAGAAGACCTTGAACGAAAAAATGAAGAAGCACATCAATACAGCAGAGTTCTGTTGAGTATGCTTGAAGATCAAAAACGGGCGGAAGAGGCTCTGGAACGCGAACAGTATCTAATGCGAACATTGATGGACACCATTCCAGATAATATCTGGTTTAAGGATAAAGAAGGTCGGTTCCTTCGGGCAAATAAAGCGCAAGCCCGTGTCCTTGGAGCGCCGGATATTGCTGATATTCTGGGTAAAACGGATTTTGATTTCTTCTCACAAGAGCATGCGCAATATGCACGCAATCAAGAGCTGGCAATAATGAACGGCGGTCCCGCGATCATTAGTAATGACGAATTATTAACGTATCCGGATCGTCCATCAACCTGGGTCTCAGTGACCAAGCTTCCGCTTTTCAATGAGAACGGGGAGATTATTGGAACATTCGGATTGGCGAGAGATATTACCGAGCGTAAACGCGCAGAACAAGAACTTCAAACCGCTTATGAATCGACGCTGGAAGGTTGGGCGGCTGCACTAGAATTGCGCGAAAAAGAAACGGCAACTCACAGCCGAAATGTTGTTGAAATGACGATGGCATTGGCATCACGATTTAATTTTTCTGAAGATGAGTTGATCCATATTCGAAGAGGCGCCTTGTTGCATGATATCGGCAAAATGGGAATACCGGATTCCATATTATTAAAACCCGGCCCATTAACAGACGATGAATGGACGATCATGCGCATGCATCCGACATTTGCTTACAAATTACTTTCCAAAATTCCATATCTGGCGCCAGCTCTTGATATTCCATACCGGCATCACGAACGTTGGAATGGCTCTGGCTACCCATCAGGACAGAAGGGAGAGGAGATACCCCTGGCGGCACGAATATTTGCCGTAGTAGATGTATGGGATGCCCTCTCTTCAGACCGTCCGTACAGACCTGCCTGGCCCCGGGAATCCGTACTGAATTATCTAAAAGAACAAAGTGGAATTCAATTTGACCCAAATGTTGTGAATGCCATTTTGCAATTATTGTCGGAAAAAAAGGAGGTTTAAGTTTGGAGAACCGGAAGAATATTTTAGCTCATACCATCATTATTAATTCAGACACAAATTTCAAGAAAAGGACGCTGTTTTGGCGAACCCAATCAGTTTTATCTCTTCATTTAATGACCAATTTTTCTCTGGTATAATTTTTTGCTGTTATAAATAATTAATGATTATAAGAAATTCAGGAGTGTTATTTGGCATTTAATCCCCTCAACTGGCTGATGGGTTTATTTTCTCTGGATATAGGGATCGATCTGGGGACAGCCAATACGTTGGTCAATGTGCATGGCAAAGGGATCATCATCAATGAACCATCCTGGGTGGCTATTGATAAGCGCTCCCGACAGCCTCTCGCGATCGGTGCGAAAGCGAAAGAGATGGTCGGCCGCACGCCTACTAATGTGGTGGCTATTCGTCCATTACGTGACGGTGTTATCTCTGAATTTGAAATTACTAAAGCCATGCTGGATTATTTCATCAGCCAGGCTCATCAGCAGACAATCGTACCGGTAGCTAAACCCCGGGTTGTTATTGGTATTCCTTCTGGAGCAACCGAAGTAGAAAAACGTGCCGTATACGACGCGGCAATGGCAGCCGGAGCCCGGGAAGCGTACCTGATTGAGGAACCACGTGCGGCCGCTCTTGGAGCTGGTCTGCCAGTCTCAGAGATCCATGGGAGTATGGTTGTAGATATTGGCGGTGGCACAACCGAGGTTGCTGTGATTTCAATGGGTGGTATTGTGGTGTCGCGTTCATTGCGCGTAGCCGGCGATGAGCTGGACCAGGATATTGCCCTGTATATTCGAAATAAGTACAACCTGTTTATTGGCGAACGTATGTCTGAACTGATCAAAATTCAGATCGGTTCCGCTTTCCCCCTGCCGGTTGAGAAAACAATGACCGTTCGCGGAAGAAACCTTGTCACCGGACTTCCGGAGGCTATCGAAGTCTCTTCTGTGGAGATACGGGAAGCTATCTCTGGTTCCATCCAGGTCATTGTGGATACAATAAAAGACGCGTTGGACGAAGTTCCGCCTGAAATCGTTTCAGACTTAATTGAAGCGGGTATCTGCATGGCCGGAGGAACATCTCAGGTTCAGGGTTTTCCCGATCGGCTTTCGGACGAATTGAAATTGCGTGTCTGGGTAGCGGAAGACCCCATGACCTGCGTTGCCAGGGGGGCTGGCATGATTCTCGAAGACCTTGACCTGTACAAAGATTTTCTCGTTCCGCTTGACCGTTCTGGGAACCGCAATCGGTTATAATCTGAATGTTCATGTTTCAAATGAACATATAACCATAACGAATGAAATTTTCTAATCCAGGTAACTGGCGGACATTAATCGCAACGTTGATCGTTGCCGGGATAATTTTCCTGGCGCTGGCTGGATATCTGGCGCCTATGATGCGCATGGTTTTGAATCCAGTCATCGGGTTTCAAAGCTGGATATCCAACCGGTATACAGCGTTATCTGATTTCATAACTGTTCCACGCGATGTTGCCAGTTTACGTCAACAAAACGCATTGTTGACAAATGAGAATTCGCAACTCCAGACTCAGATCATTCAATTGCAACAACAATTGCGTGAGGCCGAAGTTCTGTATGCCCTGTTAGATTTTGCTCGGTCTCGGCCTGAAAATGAATATGTTGCCAGCTCCGTTATCGGGCGTGACCCCAGCCCATTTATGAGTTATGTGATTATTGATCATGGTTCTGATTCCGGGTTGCGCCATGGCATGCCGGTGGTAACCGAACAAGGTTTGGTAGGCCGCGTTGATGCCGTCACCGCCGGTGCCGCGCGTCTTCAATTGATCACGGATCCTGGCTCTTCAATCAACGTCAGGTTGCAATCCACTCAGACAGAAACCATCCTGAAGGGTTCTATTACCGGGGATCTTACTCTGGAAATGATCCCGCAGGAGGTTAAGTTGAAAGCCGGGGATCTTGTGCTAACATCAGGACTGGGTGGTGGTTATCCGGCTGATGTTTTAATCGGACAGATAATTTCTATTAAGAAAAGGGAAGGGGAATTGTTTCAATCCGCTTCCATTCAACCGGCTGTAGATTTTTCCAGTTTGAGAGCGGTGCTCGTTATATCCAACTTTAAACCGGTTGATATCGTTCCTCTCATACCTACACTGTCACCCTGAAATATGCCCGTTCTGGTAGGGATTCCTGTTCTTTTATTGAGCGTTATCATACAGACAACGGTATTATCGCGTATCCCCATGCTATTTGGAATTCCGGACCTTGTCATGTTGGTTTTTCTCGCCTGGTTTTTGGATGAGAATGTTAAACATGGGTGGGAATGGGTTGTAATATCCGGAATCATGGTGTCATTTGTTTCGGCTCTACCTTTTTTTCTGCCATTTTGGGTGTATTTAGCGATAGCTCTGGTCACTTATTGGTTAAAAAACCGTATATGGCAAACCCCCATAATGGGTATGCTCATCAGTACTTTAATGGGAACTGTTCTAATGCAAGGCGTCACCATTTTTGTACTTCAATTTATGGGTACCAGTATTCCTCTGCGGCAAAGTTTTCAACTTATTGTTCTGCCGAGCATTCTCTGGAATCTGATTCTGGCAATTCCTGTTTATTCACTGGTAAAAGAACTGGTTTATCTGGTATATCCCGGTGAGGCTGACGTATGAATAACAGTCATAAAAGAGACAATCTGGAAAGCTGGCGGTTATATATAGTCCTGGGGACAATCGCAACTGTATTCCTGTTTTATATGTTCCGGTTGTTTAGTCTGCAGGTGATCAATGGTCAGATATTTTTAGATCAGGCAAATGAAAACCGGATAAAAAATGTAAGCGAAATGACTCAACGGGGAATAATTACCGATAGAAATGGATTTGTTCTTGCGAGAAATGCTCCCTCATATAATGTGATCATTACTCCCGCGTATTTGCCTACCGATGAAGGAACATTACAAAAAATTTATCGGGAGTTAAGTAAACTGATTGACATACCTGTCAATCGAGGTGAAATCACGGATGAATCGGTCAAAACCTTCAAGTATTGTGATAACAATTTTGGAATTTCCCAGATCGTTTATATCGGCGATACCAACGCACCGTATACCCCGGTTCAGGTAAAATGCAATATTGATGAGAAAACAGCTTTGATCATCCAGGGGAAACAATCGGATTGGCCAGGAGTAGGTGTCGAGATAATCCCTGTGCGAGAATATCCGACCGGTTCTCTCACATCAGAGGTGATCGGTTTTCTTGGGCCTATTCCCGCGGCACTGGAAGCATCAATGAAAGAAAAGGGATTTGTACCAGGCCGTGATAAGTATGGTTATGCCGGTGTTGAGAACTCCTTGAATGAAATTCTAATGGGGCAGAATGGTAAGCGCACTATTGAAGTTGACGTGGCTGGCAAGGAAATTCGGAATATTACAAACCCTATAGCGCCTGTGCCAGGCAATAATGTCAAATTGACAATCGATGTACGCTTACAGAACGCGGCAAAAACCGCATTGATATCTGAGATCAATTTCTGGAATACATATCTGAATAGAATCCAATCTGCAAACGGAGTTGTCATCGCTTTGAATCCGAAGACGGGAGAGATTCTGGCTCTGGTTTCCTACCCGACCTATGAAAATAATCGGATGGCACGATTCATTCCGGCTTATTATTACAATCAAATAAGTAATGACCCGAACAGGCCTTTATTTAATCATGCGGTTTCAGCCGAGCATTCTCCTGGTTCTGTGTTCAAGATGGTGACAGCAATAGGAGCATTAAATGAGGGTGTTGTCACGCCAGATAAAGAACTGGAAGATCTGGGCAAAATAACAATCATGCAAAAATTTACCGAAAATGAAGTAGGTATCCCGAGAGACTATGTCTGTCACCTCGCGACCGGTCATGGTATGGTCAATTTTCTAAAAGGAGTTGCCCAGTCATGTAATGTTTATTTTTATAAACTGGGTGGAGGATACCAGAATGAAGTACCCAAAGGTTTGGGAATCTGGCGGATTGGAGAATACGCGCGGGCACTCGGGTATGGAGCCATTAGTGGTGTAGAACTTCCTGGCGAGTCAACTGGTTTAATCCCTGATCCTACCTGGAAACGTATTAATTTAGGTGAAAACTGGGCAACGGGTGACACTTATATCGCAACTGTGGGGCAGGGGTACGTGCTGGCAACTCCGATACAGGTGGTTATGTCTGCGGCAACTATTGGCAATAATGGAAAACTTATGCAGCCAACACTGGTTCGCGAAATCACCGATAAAGATGGTGATGTAGTTAAACCTTTTGAACCGAAAATGAAATGGGATCTGACGGTTGATCCAAAAATTCAGGTTTTTGACGAAGATTTTCTCCCAACCGGAGAGATGAAAACAATTGAGCCCTGGGTGCTGCAAATGGCAAAAGAAGGAATGCGCGAAGTTGTTCGAAATGGTACCGCGACCAAAGAATTCGTAGGACTTGAATCGCTAAAAGTCGCTGCAAAAACCGGAACGGCAGAGTATTGCGACAATATTGCCCAGGCGAAAAATCTATGTCAGCCAGGTAACTGGCCTTCACATGCCTGGTTTATGGCTTTCGCGCCTTATGATGATCCGGAAATAGCGGTTGTTTCTTTCGTGTATAATGGAGGCGAAGGTGCCAGTGTGTCAGGACCTGTTGTTCGAAAAGTCATGGATGCGTATTTCGAACTTAAGGCCATTGATGCGGCTGCTAATCTGCAACAATAGACCAACATCCTATGCTGAATTCTGCTACATTGACCGGAGACCATCCGGCGGACTTTCAAATAAAAGGAATTAACGACGGACTTCTGGTTACTCTCGGAGAAGGAGAATGGACTGTATTACGAGAGCAACTCTTACGGAATATAGAAGAAAGGTCCGCGTTTTTTCAAGGCGCCCGCCTTGCTCTGGATGTTGGAAATCATGTATTGAAAGCCGCAGAGTTGGGGGCTTTGCGCGATAAATTGGGAGATTTTGGTATCACACTTACAGCGGTAATCAGCAGCAGCCCGACAACCGAAAAGACTGCGTTAATGTTAGGTATTTCCACACAGATCCAGGCTCCAAAACGGGCTGCATCTCCGATGCGATCGGTTGAAGAACCTACACCGGTTCAAGGTGAAACAGCAGTTTTTGTTCAAAAGACATTAAGATCGGGTGCAAAAATTCAGAACAATGGATCTGTTATCGTATTGGGAGACGTCAACCCCGGAGCGGAGATCATTGCTGGTGGGAACATCATCATCTGGGGCAGAATGCGAGGAACCGCCCAGGCAGGAAGCAATGGTGATGAAAAAGCTGTAGTTTGCGCTCTGGAGATGGCACCAATGAATTTGAGAATTGCCGGAGCTTCATTAGATTGGAAATCAGCCAAAACAAAGCCAGGTCCAGCTGTGGCTTCATTGGTATCGGGTGCGGTAATTATCCAACCCTGGAAACATCCTACTATCTGAGGTACATGTATGGCAGCAAAAGTTGTTACTATAACATCGGGAAAAGGCGGGGTTGGAAAAACCACCACAACCGCGAATCTGGCGGTTGCATTAAGCCTGGAAGGCGAAAAGGTGGTTTGCCTGGATGGTGATATCGGTTTGCGCAACCTTGATGTGATCATGGGACTCGAGAACCGTATTGTCTACGATCTGGTGGATGTGGTTGAAGGCCGTTGTCGGTTACGCCAGGCGATGATCCGTGATAAACAAAATTCTGAACTGTATTTAATTCCGGCCGCGCAAACCCGTGACAAGAATGCCATTTCACCCACCGATATGGTTAAACTGTGTGACGAACTACGACCGGATTTTGACTGGATATTAATTGATTCTCCTGCCGGGATTGAACGTGGCTTTCGAAATGTGATAGCACCGGCTGATATCGTTCTGGTTGTCACAAATCCAGAAGTCTCTGCCGTCCGTGATGCTGACCGCATCATCGGACTGGTTGAGTCGGAAGAAAAAGGACCTGCCCGGCTGGTTATCAACCGGATGAATGCCAATATGGTGAAGCGCGGCGATATGCTGAGCGTGGAAGATGTGTCCGAGTTACTGGCAATTTCAATAATAGGTATAGTTCCGGAGGATGAGACTGTTATTTCTAGTTCTAATCGCGGACAACCGGTGGTGAATGATTCAAAATCCCGGGCTGGAATGGCATTCCGTGATATCGCCCGCCGTCTTCGTGGAGAGGATGTTCCTTTCCCTTCTCTGGATGCGAAAGACGATTTCTTCAAAAAACTATTTCGGGTAAACTAACGGAAGGGGATGAGTATGCCCGGCTGGATGGATCGAATTTCAGGTACACATACCAGTAGTGCCTCTCAAGCAAAAGAGAGACTAAAGCTGGTATTAATTCATGATAGAACAGATCTTACCAATGACGAAGTCGCCCGCCTGAAAGATGAATTGATGGGTGTTATCCGAAAATATATTGACATTGATCCCGGTGAAGTTCATATACTGGTAAACCATGACGGGCGTGAACAGCGCCTTGTTGCCGATGTACCTCTGCGGTCAGGTCAACGCAGGCGGTAGGAAAAATCCGCAGGAAGAATGTTACGTTTATCTAACTGGCGTCATTTCGATTACTGGCTTTTTGGTTCAGTTACCATCCTCTGTATTTTTGGAATCATAATGATCCGGTCGGCAGTGGCCGGATCAATTGAACTTGCAGGTTACGCGACACGACAGACGTACTTTGTATTAATGGGATTGGGTGTGATCATGGTAACGGCGGCTATCGATTACCATTTTCTTGGTAGTGTGGCACGCCCCATGTACATTTTTGCCCTGGTTTCATTGTTAGTGATCTATATTTATGGAACCGCCAGTTTCGGTTCCGCCCGTTGGCTTGATACAGGGGTGTTCTTTATCCAACCATCTGAGTTGGTAAAGATCATTATGATTATCGTGTTGGCTTACTACTTTTCTCAAACGCAGAATACCCCGCATGACCTGATTTGGATCGTAAAGAGCGGTGCATTAACGTTTGGTGTGGTAATCTGGATCTTGCTTCAACCAAACTTAAGTACTTCCATTGTGATTTCGGTTATGTGGTTTGCCATGTTATGGATCAGTGGCTTACCACCGAAGTATATTTTGATCTTTGCCGGACTTGCGGTTCTGGCTGCCATCGTTCTGTTCCCGTTCCTGGAAACGTATCAGCAATTACGAATTTTGAACTTCATTTTTCCTGACCCCAATTCAAGGCATGGCAACAGTTATAATGTCGAACAGGCATTGATCACAATTGGTTCCGGTGGGTTATTTGGAATGGGCTACGGACATGGAACCCAGGTGCAACTTCGGTTTTTAAAAGTTCGACATACAGATTTCATCTTTTCAGCCATGTCTGAAGAATTTGGTTTCATCGGTACTGTTCTGATCATTGGATTACTGGTGTTTGTGATTTACCGTTGTTTTCGTATTGCGCGTGAAGCTCAGGATGTTTTCGGGGCAATGATTGCTTATGGTGTAGGTGTTCTGTTCTTTTTTCAAAGCGCGGTTAACATTGGTGTAAATTTAAATGTTTTGCCTGTAACCGGTCTGGTTTTACCTTTTATCAGTTATGGAGGCAGTTCGCTATTATCTTCCGTTCTGGCTGTTGGTCTGGTAGAAAGTGTTGCCCTGCGGCGTAAACCGCTGGATTTCTAATATTAATTTGGAGAATTATGTCCTCAAATTTCACTCCTGCACGTGTACGTTTTGCTCCATCACCCACTGGTCATCTGCATCTTGGGGGAGCTCGCACCGCTCTTTATGACTATTTGCTCGCGAAACAAACGGGTGGGCAATTTATATTGCGAATTGAAGACACAGATCGAAAACGGCTGGTTCCGGGTGCTGAAGAAGAGCTCATGAACGGCCTTCGTTGGCTTGGTTTGCAGTGGGATGAAGGTCCGGATATCGGAGGTCCTTACGGGCCATACCGTCAATCTGAACGTAAGGAAATTTACCAGGAATATGCTCAAAAGTTGATCGAAACCGGTCATGCGTTTTATTGCTTTTGCTCACCTGAACATCTGGAAAAGGTCCGAACAGAACAGCAAAAAAATAAACAGATTCCTCATTATGATGGTACCTGCCGGAATATTGCGCCAGAAGAGGCACTCCGTCGGGTTCAGGCAGGGGAGAAACATGTAATACGTTTTAAAGCACCTCGTGAAGGTTCAATTACCGTCAAAGACACCCTGCGGGGTGATATTACGGTTGAAAACAGGACAATAGATGATTACATTCTGGTGAAATCTGATGGACTGGCTTTGTATCACCTGGCAGCCATGGTAGACGATCACTTAATGAAGATCACACATGTTATCCGCGGGTCAGAATGGCTGCCCACACTTCCTTTGCATTGCCATATTCATCGCGCGCTGGGTTGGCAAGAGCCGGAATGGGTACATCTATCAGTGTTCTTAAAACCGACCGGTAAGGGGAAAATGAGCAAGCGTGAAGCGGCTGACCTGATCAAAGACGGGCATTCCATTTTTGTGAAAGATTTTGATGGGTTGGGCTATCTTCCTGAAGCTGTGGTCAATTGGATCGCGCTTATGGGGTGGAGTTTTGATGACCATACAGAATTTTTCTCCTTGAATGACCTGGTGGAAAAATTCAGCCTCAATCGATTGAATCCATCACCGGCCGCGATAAATTTCACCAAACTCGACCATTTTAATGGCTTGCATATTCGAAATCTGTCGGTTGAGGAATTCAGCCGGCGTATTAAACCTTTCTTCTCTTCGGCCGGGTTAAACCCTGATGATAGTAAACTTTTGAAAATTGCCCCTATTATTCAGGAACGTGTAGCCACATTGGATGAATCTGTCGATATTGCCGGTTTTTTCTTCCGTCCTACTGTTGAGCAAAAAGTGGAAGATCTGACGGCCAAAGGACTTACAGCGGCACAATCAGCGGATGTGGCGCGTAAATGCCTGACTGTTCTGGAAGCTGTACCTGAAATGACCCTGGAAGTCGCTGAGCCGCCCATGCGTAACCTGGTTGAGGAACTGGGGCTATCGGCAGGTCAGGTTTTTGGTATTTTACGAACGGCCGTTACAGGACAGAAAGTAAGCCCACCGTTGTTTGAAAGTATGGAGATTATTGGAAAAGAGGAAGTTGTCAATCGGCTGAAAAGCGCGATTAACCTGCTCGCGCAGGCCGACTGAGTTGACACAATCGGCTGCCGGTGGTATAAATGGGGTCGCGAGCTAGTACTGGGGGCTCGTCTAATGGCAGGACAGCAGACTCTGGATCTGTATGTAGAGGTTCGACTCCTTTGCCCCCAGCCAGTAAGAAAAACAAGAGGCCATCATTATGATGGCCTTTTTATTTTATGGTGAGATTGTTATTGCGAGACGTGGTACAAAGAAATGCAAGATTGGGGTTGGAGTTTTACTGGCTATCACGTGGAATGGTACAGCCGGAAAGAATAGCTGCACAGAGATTGCTTTAATCTCTACCCAAAAAGCATCATTACCGGATGGTCCGATGCCAAAAATTATGTTGTCTGACGAGCGTAACTTAAAGTAACCCCTATATGTACCTTCCGTATCAGGAACCTTGAGTGGAACTGAAATATCGACAGTTGCGCCAGGAGAAACCGTACTAGCTGTAAGTGTGGTTTCCAGTGGCGCGCTCATCTGGTCTCCAGAAACATAGATGATTTTATATCCAGATGTCCATGTACATGACCCGGTATTTGTGATCCGCCAGGTTTTGGTGAAATTCGTTTTTACTGTTACCTCTGTTCCGTCGGGGTAGTTAACATCTGCCACATATTGAGCGCGGTTGCAGGGAATTGGGATAGAGGTGTTTGTTGGTGTTATGGGTATCGGGGTGGATGTAGATGTGATTGTGTTTGAAGGTGTTACTGGTGGAATTGTTGCTGTGTCAGTGGGTGATGGTTCTACTGTTACTGTAGATGTCGGAGGTGGAAGTGTATTGGTAGGTGGGCCTGATGTTAGTGTCGCTTCCGTTCCAGTTTGAGGGATGATTGGCACATTACACGCCAAAACCAGCGATAGGATAAAAGGAATAACCAAACGACGTAAAACCATTGGACGGTGGTTCATTCTTCACCTCCTGGTCTAAATACTACAAACACATTATACAGTTGGCTAACATTAAAACAAGTTAAATGATCACCAATGGATTTTTCTTGTCTTTAACAAAAATCTGCATTAAGAAGACGCTTAGAACCGCGAAGATCGCAGAGACCAAAAAAGTGATGGTATAGCTGCTAATGTCAGCCAGCCACCCACCCAGGAGGGGGGCTAGAATAGTGCTGGGGGCGATCAAGGTGTTGGAAAGGCCAACATACGTCGGTTTTTCTTCGTCTTTGCCAAATTCGAGCGATTTCGCCATACCGATAGTCCAAAAAGCTGTGGATGCTATGGCAGAAAGAATGATCACAAGAAAGAACCAGCCGGATGATGTTGCCTTCCAGGCGATAAGCGAAGCCAGACAAATAGAAACGGCTCCCCCTTTGAAAACTTGCGTGCTACTCCATTTATCTGAGATCCAACCCAAAACTGGATTTGCCACGACTTGAGTGACAAATAATACCCCGGTCATTATTCCAGCACTTTCGAAATCAAGATGTAGTTCTTTGATGGCATAAATAATATAGAACGCCTGAGACATCATGCCAATCATAAATGCGTTTCTTGAAATTACGAACCAGCGAAACGAGATATCATGTCTCATGATGGCCGCTACGTCATGCCAAAAATCAGCATGAGATTTAACCTCAGGAATTTCCAACCTTTCGGGTTCCCGGGAAAATGAGAGAAATGTATACGATACTGCCATCAAAACGAAGGTAATAAAAAAACAAATGGCATAACTGTTTGGAGCGTTTACTCTTTCAAGAAGATAACCCGCGATAACCGCCCCTCCACTGGCCAGTAAATTCGCTCCGGCAGACTGTAACCCAAAAAATGTTGCCAGATTGTCAGACGGTATGATACGACTGATCATGTTTTGCCATGCGTTGGCTGTCATCCCGGCGCCCATACCCTGCCAGATGAGAATAATAAAAGTAAGAATGAGAGAAGTAGTTATACCCAGTTTTGGAGATAGCAGAGCAATCACCGCGAGCCCAAGAAATGGAGCTCGTTCCTGGATGGTCATCAACATGACGTAAGGTTTGAATCTTGGCAAACGCGAGATCCGCTGAGCTGTAAATAATTGCGGCAATTGCCATCCCATATTGTGAATGGCCGGAATAAGACCGATCAGTATGGCGGAGTCTGTCAAGGTGGAGACAAAAAGGGGGATTACTGTGCTGAATGAGGAAATTCCTATTCCAAACCCAAAAAAAGATCCATCAAAAAGATTGACGAATAAATTATGTTTAAGGTTTTTCTTAATAAAATCTGACATTCTCACCTTTGTTGATAAAAACAAATCTCCCTCCCGTTGGTGCAATGGGAGGGGACCTGTGTATTTCTCAGTAACTGTGTGGAACCTCTCAGAACCACAATGATTCTACAAAGAAAAGACTTTTCTGACTAGTATGTATCTTCCTCTTCATCAGCCCAGAGATCGTCATCTTCATCTTCTTCGCCATCGATCTCTTCCCATTCTTCCAATTCTTCTTCTTCTTCCTCCCAATCCTCGTTGGATGAAGATTCAGCATTGGGGTTATATGTCATACATCCAGAATCGGGATCGAACTCCACGGCTGCCGCACTGCACATGCCTTCGTCGATGAAAACGCAATCCAGATAATGACAACGAATTCTAGCCATTTTTTTCCTCCAGGGAAAGAGTATATTCGCTCCGGTCTTTCACCAAGCGTAACAGAGTGCTAATGAACAGCACCGTCATCATGACGGCTGAAATCACACAAAAAAGACAGACCGATTTTATAACTGCAATTTCCAGGTAGGTCAAGTATATAGAAAAAATGAATCCAATAAAAGTGATGCCGAATGTCACCTGATTTTTCAATGTGGAAGAAAGGCCAAAGATTTTTACCGGTGAGACAAGAACTATCAATAATCCATATGCAACCAGGCCAATTATTGATACCGGTATGCCATATACGCTTGAATACTCGCTGTTATTGACAGTCCAACAACCACTATTCGCTTGCAGGCACATGGTTTGATTGTTTGTTAGCTTTAAGATGGCGAGGTATAGTGAATCAAGCACGCCAATAGCGGCCGCAGTGATAAAAACCTTTTGATTGAATGAAGAAATTTTCAAATCATTTACTCATTATTGGTTGAATAAAGCGGAGCGATTTTACCTCATTGGGATAAATGCGTAAAGTAATCAAGGAATGAAATTCTGATAAATTATCCGGGTTTTTGGCGACGGGCTTCAAGGACGTTTGGAAGGTTTTCAATTTTCGTCAAAATGCGGCTTAGTTGAGCAATATCTCCAATTTCCAGAATCAGGTTGAACGCAGCCAGGTTCTGGTTTACCTTTAGGTTAATATCCAACACATTGATTCCTTCGTTAGTGAGAATGGACGAGATATCACCCATTAGTCCCTGGCGGTCATATGCTTTTATTTGAATCGCAACAGGAAAAGTCTTTTGCGCTTCTCCCCAGTTGACTTTAACTAATCTTTCGCGATCGGTCAGTCTGAGCATGTTGGGGCAATCCATACGATGAATGGTTGCGCCACGACCGCGTGTGATATATCCAATGATCTCATCACCTGGAGCCGGGTTGCAACATCTTGCCAGACTGGTCAGAATCCCTTTGAGCCCTAAAACAATTACTGCGTTCGCCACCTTCTTCGGCTCAGTGGCAGGTCTTGTCTCAACATATTCCTGCTGACGGGCTTTTTCTGCCTCTGATAGTCTGTTGATGATGCGACCAATAGAAAAATCACCACAACCGATATCTTCGTAAAGATCTTCAATGTTGTGATAATCAAAATCCTTTAGTATTTTTTCCAGATCAAAGTCTGTAATACTTAAGCGGCGCAATTCACGGTCGAGTTGGGTTTTACCCTGAGCTATGTTCTGATCTCGATCCTGTTTCTTGAACCATTGGCGTACTTTGGAGCGGGCACGTTGGGTTTTGATCAACCCGAGGTTGATATTTAGCCAATCACGGCTTGGTCCGCCTTGTTTGGCTGTTAGAATCTCAACCTGGTCGCCAGTTTTCAGGGTGTAATCAAGGGTTACCAGTTTGCCATTAATCTTTGCTCCGCGGCAACGGTGTCCAATTTGAGTATGTACATGGTACGCGAAATCTATAGGGGTTGACCCGGCAGGAAGGTCAATGATATCTCCACGCGGGGTGAATACATACACCCGGTCCTGGAAGACATCGGTTTTCATACTGTCAACAAATTCTTGCGCGTCATTGACGTCCTGTCGCCAGTCCATCAGTTGTCTGATCCAATTTATTCGTTGTTCATACGTTTCATCCCGCCGCCCGCGTTCTTTGTATCGCCAGTGTGCCGCAATACCAAATTCAGCGTTCTGATGCATTTCAGGTGTGCGAATTTGTACTTCAAGCGGTTTGCCATCATCATAAATGATGGCTGTATGGAGGGATTGATAAAAATTGTCTTTCGGGGCGGCGATGTAATCATCAAATTCATGGGGAATGGGGCGCCAGCGGGTGTGTATAACTCCCAACGCGGCATAGCATGACGGGATATCTGGAACGATCAATCGGAAGGCACGCAGATCCCGCACCATTTCGAATGGACGCCCCTTCTCGATCATTTTCTTATAGATTGAATAAATATGCTTTGGACGTCCCGAGATCTCTGCTTTAATGCCAGCCTGTAACATTATGGTTTGTAGCCGCTGTTGAATGGTTAGAATCTGACGATTTCGGTCTTCCTGGCGTTCGGCTAAATTCTCTGCGATCTCTTTATATTTTTCCGGCATCGCATAACGGAAACCGAGATCTTCAAGTTCCCATTTCATTTGCCAAATACCCAACCTGTTTGCGAGAGGCGCAAAAATGTCAAGAGTTTCCTGTGCGATTCTCCGGCGTTTGGCTTCGGGCATGAAACCCAATGTTCGCATGTTATGAAGCCGGTCAGCCAGTTTGATCAGAACCACCCGAATGTCTTCTCCCATCGCCATGAAGGTTTTTCGGAGAGTCTCAGATGCAAGGTCCTGGCGTCTGCCGCGAGAAATGCGATTGTCTTCTGTCTGGTCAGTATCTGATGGAGACTCTGCTTCACTCATATGTTGGTCACCACGTGAAACTCGGGGCAGGTTGGTCAGTTTGGTGACTCCGTCCACAAGTTTCGCAACCTCATCGCCAAAGTCACGGCGAAGGTCATCGTTGGTGATTTTTGTGTCTTCTACTGTATCGTGAAGTAGTCCTGATATCACTACTACTGGAGGGACTTTCATTTCTGCCAAAATACCGGCGACGGCCACACAATGGGTGATATACGGTTCACCCGAAGCCCGTTTTTGATCACGATGTGCTTCTTCCGCGTAGGCATAAGCCCGTTGAACAAGATCTCGATCAACAGCACTATAACTATCTGGAAGAATTGCCATTAAATCTTCTATTTTCATTGGTTAGAATAAAGAAGACCTTTATGTAGTAGATTTGTGTGAGTTAGTATACCGTTACAATCTGGCAATATCAATTGCATTAAAAGGGTTCGGTGTAATACGTTTTAAAATTGAACCCATTATTTCGGATTACATTTTTATACCAGAATGCGCTATCTTTAAGAACACGGCGTTGCTCATTTTCATAATCCACGAAAATGAGCCCGAAACGGCGGCTGTATCCCTGGGACCATTCGAAATTATCCATCAAAGACCAGACGAAATACCCTTTTACCGGAACTCCTTCCATTAGCGCCCGGTTCATCGATGCCATGTAATCTTGAAGATATTGAATTCGCCGGGAATCACGAACACGACCGTCAGCGTCAATTCCATCTGTAACCGCTGTGCCGTTCTCTGTAATATATATGGCATTCAAAGGGTAGTCCTTTTTTAACCGGGTGAGAAGATCATATAGCCCTTGTGGGTACATTTCCCACATCGTGGAATACGAGCTTTCTTTCGGATAAACAATTTCAAAGGTGAAAGGCGCGTCAGCCGGATTGAATTTCACCACGTCGCGCATGTAATTGTTGATACCGAGGAAATCTGTTGGCTCGCCAATTACAGAGAAATCTTGCTCAAAACCTTCAGGAAAAACAAATCCCAATTCGCCGGTAATTTCTGCCGGATATTTTTGATAATAGAGCGGATCAAGAAAGACACGATTTAGATACGCATCGCGTAATGCGGCCGCGTGTTGATCTTCTGGTGAATTTGTGGCACTTTCAACGCTGCTCAGATTTAGTGTAATCCCAATCTGAAGCGGTTGTTTTGCGTTTGTACGCATACCTTTGACGGCCAGTCCATGACCGAGAAGAAGGTGATGGATAGCGGCCGAAGCTGCCTTCACATCTTTCAATCCGGGCGGGAAAACACCCAGGTGATGCCCCATAAGGGCTACAACAAAGGGCTCATTTATGGTAATCCAGTTGGTTATTCGGTCACTAAAATGTTCGGTTAGTAAAACAGCATAATCAGCAAAGTAATACGCCATATCGCGATTAGTCCAGCCACCTGTATTATCTAAAATGGCCGGGTGATCCCAATGGTATACAGTAGGGAAGGGTTTGATATTGGCATTCAGAAGCTCATCTACCAACCGGTCATAAAAATCCAATCCCTTTTGATTGACATTACCTTTGCCGGCAGGAATTATTCTTGGCCAGGAAAATGAGAAGCGATATGCCGGCAATCCAAGCTCTTTCATCATGGCTACATCTTCTTTCCATTTGTGAAAATGATCTGCAGCCACATCTCCGTTGTCGCCATGGTACACATTCCCGGGAACCCGGGAGTATACATCCCAGGTGGAAAAACTTCTGCCTTCTTCGTTATATCCGCCTTCGATCTGGTATGAGGCTGTTGCCGCCCCCCATAAGAACTCATCCGGGAAGTTGACGTCCATGTGTGAAGTTATTTCCTTTCAAGGCGTTCAGAGTGAATTGCTACTAATTGATCAATGTCAATTTCTGCCATGGAGTTGACAACCAGATCCGCATGGTCAACTCCAAGCTGCACAGAGATAGTGTTAGGAATGGCGACACAAAAAATCCCCGCATTTTGAGCCGCGATTATACCGTTAGGGGAATCTTCGAAAACAATCGATTCGTCTGGGTGTACATCCAATTCAGCCAAAGCCATTCGGTATAAAGATGGATCTGGTTTGACCGCATCGACTTCGTTTCCGCCGCATATCGCGTCAAAATATTTTAATAAACCCAGACGGGCAAGATTGCACCATACCCAATCCGAAGAACTGCTGGAAGCTATAGCCAGTTTTATCCCTCTTGCGCTGGCATTTTTTATCATAATTTCTACACCTGGAAGCGGGGGCATTTCAACAATACGTGACAGACCAATAACTCGTTGATCGTGTTCGGCTTTCCTTTTATTGATCGGATGCCCGATAAGTTGTTCCAGATATGAAGCCGGATCAAACTCAGATTTCGATGTTCCCAGGCATTTTTTCCATTCTTGAAATGGAAGATCAAAACCATAATTTCGATATACAACCTGCCATGATTCAAATTCCGGAGTTTCCGTGTCAAGGATTAAGCCGTCAAAATCAAAAATAAATGCTTTGATCGTCATATTTTACTCACACAGGGTAATTATAAATTAAAGCCGCCTACCTGAAACCGGTCGGCGGCGGATTGCGATATTTTACACCTGTTTGATCAAACAGGTGATTGCAATCAGAACGGGAAATGATACTGGTTTAAATTCAACACTTGCTGCATTTCAAGAATATCTTTCTGAAGGCTCGGAACGATAGGGATTCCTTTTGACGCCGTTTCTTTTTCAGATATGTATTCTTTTTCTCCAGCAGAATAAATGCGAACCGCGCCGGGAGCTTTGCGTGAAGCTCGTAATTGACGGACGATTTCTCCCGTGGAATGCTTAAATTCATCCAGAGGGCAGAAAGCTTCGATCTGAATGGCCATAAAGAAATGCCCGAGATAATTCGGCTGTGTTTTTCCTTCCGGACTGATTCCAGAAAGTCCCCATAGAAATTTACCCTGTTGAAGTGACGCGCTTAAGATTTCTACAATTGTTGCCAGACCATAACCTTTGTACCCGGCAAGGTCTTCACCGGCCCCTCCCAATGGTAATAGAGCGGCGGTATCTTTGGCGAAACCCTGTAGCACCTGTTCCGCGTCAGTCATGGTTTCATTTCTGTTATTAATTGCCCATCCGGGTTTAGCTGGTTTACCTTCACGCGCCAGTACTTCAAATTTTCCCCGTTGGGTGATGGAAGTGGCGGCATCAAAGAGGAATGGGCATTCTTCATCAGTGGGGGCGCCAAACGCGATGGGGTTTGTACCAAGCATCGGTTGGACGCCGAATGTAGGGGCAATACTAGGCCGTGCGTTTGTAAACGCCATGCCGATCATTCCGGCTTTTATCGCCATAAGAGGGTAATAACCGGCAATACCAAAATGTGTTGAATTGCGAACAGCTACCGCTCCCATTCCAAATTTACGGGCTTTTTCAATAGCCAATGTCATTGATTTGACCCCGATAACCTGTCCCATACCATGATGCCCATCGACCACGGCTGTGGTGGGGGATTCACGAACGATCTCGAAATTGGTTGTAGGCAATTGAATTCCCTTCCGAATACGGTCAAAATATAACTTTAACCGTCCAATGCCATGCGATTGAATACCACGCCGATCCGAAGTGATTAAGACCTCCGCGCAGACAGCCGCTTCATCTTTCGGAACTCCGCATCCAATGAATACATCACGCATGAAGGCTTCAAGGGTCTCTACCGGTACTACCCGGGTTTCAGTTGACATGTTTGGCTCCTGAATCAATGGGTTTGACTTCTAAGGGAATGATCAAAAAAAGGATTTATTATTATAAAACGCAAATCCATCAATTTCGATGGCATATACGATATTCTTTTTTCATGGTCAGCCCCCTAAAAAATGAATAATTTTTTGGAGAATAAAGCCAGCGTGCCTGTTATTCTACACGGTCTTGTTATAAAGGAGCAACAGAATAATATTTATTGCATTAAAAAGTATGTTCTAAAAGCTTAGGCGCGGGATCAATGTGACAAGAACAAAAACCTGAGAAATTATCAATTGAAACCCCGCGGTTTTTTGTCTAAATCCCCTTTAATGATAAATTTTGCAACAAACAGATAAACAATACCCGTTTTTATAATAATTGCAGGTCGGTTTTTCGTGATGTTTCATCTTTCTGATATGAGAATACCCGGCACAAAATAAAATCTTACCATTATGAATGAACTTAATCCGGTTGACTTAATTTAAAGGGTATGACCGGAATATTTCTTTTTTGGATTTATCCATAATTCCGAGTTCTCATTTCTTAGTTGAGATTCTTTAATCAAGAAAAGTGATTGACCGAATCAAAATTCTGGCCTGAAATTTCTTTGAACCGGCCAATCCAGAAAGTGCTTTAACAAGAATAGAAAAAGGTCATTTATCTGTCAGAAAACGATAGCCCACACCGGATTCGGTGATGATGATCTCGGGTTCCTCGGGATTGGTTTCAATTTTTTTTCGTATTTGCCCGATATAAACCCGTAAATATTCCACCCTGTCAGAATCGGCATAATCCCAAACGTGGTTTAGTATGGCCTGATGGGTTAGAACTCTATCAGCATGTGAAGCAAGATATGCGAGTACTTTAAATTCTGTGGCTGTAAGTTTTATTTCAGTGCCATTTCGTGTAACAATATGTTTGACCAGGTCGATTTCAACCGGTCCCGATGAAATGACTGCCTGCTGTTTTGACGATGAAAGCGCACTATGCCTGAGCGCAACCCGGATACGAGCCAGAAGCTCTTCGATTCCAAACGGTTTGGTTAAATAATCATCCGCTCCAAGGTCAAGTGCCCGCACCTTATCTCTTTCATTATCACGCACAGAAAGGATAATGATAGGCACCTGGCTCCATTCCCGTATCCGAGAGCAGACCTCCATACCAGAAATATCGGGCAAACTGAGGTCCAGAATAATTAGGTCTGGTTTCTGCGTGGCGGCCAATGTTATTCCTTCTTCACCTCGGCTGGCGGAAAAAACTTTAAATTGTTTGGAACCAAGTATTGTTTTTAACGCACGCAGAATTTGCGGTTCATCATCTATGACCAGGATAACAGGTTGGTTATTCATTCTGTCTCTTTTAGATCGGTATCCGGTGGGATGACTGGTGTTTGGGCTATGGGGATGGTGAAGTTAAATGTTAAACCTTGCGGGGTATTTTGTGCCCAGATACTCCCATTGTGTGCTTCAATAATACCCTTACAAATGGATAAACCCAATCCGGTTCCTGTGATCTTATCCGCATCTGTTACTCGATAAAATTTATCAAAAATTCGGATAAGATGTTCGTCAGACACAGGCGGGCCCTGGTTTATTACTTGAACGAGGATCATTTTTCCTTCAAGTTCATGAGCGTTAATCGTGATTTGCGAGCCTTCAGGCGCGTATTTTGCGCTATTGCTCAATAAATTTGAAAAGACCTGGTCAATTTGACCATAGTCAACATACACTGTTGGAAGGTTTTCTGGCAAATTGACCACCAGGGTATGTTTTGAAAGTGTCTGGCGCATCCGTTTTATCGTAGCCGAGAGAATTTCACGTAAGGAATTGTTCTTTTGATTGGGTTGAAGCGCGCCCATTTCAATACGAGACATATCCAATAGATTTCCGACCAGTTGGTTGAGATGGTCACTTTCTTCTTCAATAGCTGTCAATAACTCAACACGAGCATCAGAGTCCCATTCGATCTCACCACTGCGCAAACCGGATACAGAGGCTTTAATCGTTGATAGAGGAGTTCGCAATTCATGTGACACAGAAGAGAGCAAGGTAGATTTCAGTCGGTCGCTTTCTTCCAGCAAACGGGCTTTGTTTTGCGCATTAACAAGGAAGGCTTTTTCCAACACCAGTGTAGTTTGACTTCCAAAAGCGCGCAGTAAACGCATTTGTGGATGATCAAGTTCCTGAATCGTCCAAATTTTTATCTCGCCTACACTATCTTCGCCTCCAGAAATGTTTACACACACATCTGGAATTCGAATGGGTAAAGATTTTCCATCTGGGAAAATGTACTGGTAAGGGTTTTTGTTTTTAACCGGAAAAAATACCAGAACTGCTTCGACTGGAAAATGTTCGATGATCTTTTGCCCTACAATTTGCAAAATCTCTTCTTCACGGGTTAATCCGGCTAGAGCTACATTCAATTCATATAGGATGGTAGTTTCACGTTCACGTGCAAGAGCAGTGGCTAACCCAATTTTTGCCTGGCTGAGAGATTGACTGATGATAACTGCCACAATTAGAAAAATAACTAGTGCAAGGATATCCTGTGTCTGATGGACGGCAAGGGTATGAAAGGGTGCAATAAAAAAGTAATTAAAACTTAAAAAGGCAGCAAATGATGCCGTTATACCACCTGTAATATCAAAGTATCCGGCAGAGAAAACAACCGGGATCAAAAATAATAAGGCAATTACAGGGGTACTAAGACTGTTTCGGAGAAGATCGAGTATCCAGGTCAGAACAAAGACCAAAATGATAGAAAAGAAGAACTGCGAGATATATGATAACGTCTGTTTCGGATTGATCATAAGATAAACCAATCTTACCTTTTCAATGGTAACCACGCAAGAACTAGAAAAAAAATATCCCCAAAACTTCAGATATGATAAAATTCAAAATTGCATATTACTTAATAACTTACATGAGCCTATAATCTTACTGATCACAGTAATGGAGGAGCAATGAAACGAATTGGTGTTTTAACAAGCGGTGGTGATGCGCCAGGTATGAATGCTGCCATCCGTGCCGTTGTGCGGACTGGAGTTGCCAAAGGTTGGGAAGTCTGGGGTGTAAAAGGTGGTTACCAGGGTTTGATCACCGGGAAGATCATGCCACTCGGTCCTCGTGATGTGGGTGGAATTATGCAGCGCGGTGGAACTGTTCTTGGGTCAGCCCGTTGCCCCGAATTCCGGACAGAAGAAGGTCAATTAAAAGCCTTGCGCACATTAAATGAACAGGGCATTGAAGCTCTGGTCGTAATTGGTGGTAATGGTTCTCAAACCGGCACCGGAGCTTTACATAAACTTGGTTTCCCTGTTGTCGGCGTCGCCTCCACGATCGACAATGACCTGTACGGTTCTGATACAACTATCGGTGTAGATACCGCTTTAAATATTTCTCTGGAAGCTATCGACCGTTTGAAAACCACAGCTTCATCTTTTCAGCGTGCTTTTATGATTGAAGTGATGGGACGAGATTGCGGTTATCTGGCTCTGATGTCTGCCATCGCCGGCGGCGCTGAAGCCTGTGTGATCCCTGAAGTTGAAACTGACCCGGAAGAACTCGCGCAGCGATTACGCGCGGCGTACCAGAAGGGGAAGGAACACGCCATTATTGTTGTGGCTGAAGGCGCGAAATATAATGCCGAAACACTTGGCCAATATTTCTCGTCACACCGCGAACGCCTGGGCTTCGACCTGCGCGTGACCATTCTCGGACACGTTCAACGCGGCGGCGCTCCCACGGCATATGACCGTATCCTGGCTTCCCGCCTGGCCGCGGGCGCCACTGACGCTCTTGCCCGCGGTGAGACCGGTGTTCTGATCGGCATGATCCAGTCTAAAGTTACATCTACCCCGATCGACATTGTTAATTCGACCAAGAAAGAAATTGATATGGATTTGTTTGAATTAGCCCGCATTTTGGACTAATTTGTGGTTTTTCGGGAAATTAAAACCGGCGGAATTTCCGCCGGTTTTATTATTCTTCTTTGCCGTTCCAGCGCAGGAAGGCTTCGATGAAACCGTCCAGGTCGCCATCAAGTACACCCTGTGTATTTCCGGCTTCAAATTCAGTCCGATGGTCTTTTACCATCTGATACGGATGCAGGACGTAAGAACGGATCTGGCTTCCCCATTCTGTTTTGGTATATTCACCACGCAATTCGGCCAATTGCTTGTCCTGTGCTTCTCGTTTTAACTCCAGCAATCGAGAACGTAACACTCGCATCGCGTTTTCACGGTTTTGCATTTGTGAACGTTCATTTTGACATGAGACAACCAGTCCGGAAGGAATATGTGTAATACGAACGGCAGTGGCATTTTTCTGTACGTTCTGTCCACCGGCGCCAGAAGATTTATAAATGTCAATTTTTAAATCATCCGGATTAATCTGGATTTCAGGGTCTTCGGCTGCGGCTTCCGGTAATACTTCAACTTGCGCGAAGGATGTATGGCGGCGGTGGGCAGAATCGAAAGGTGAGAGTCTTACCAGGCGATGTACACCTTTTTCTGGCCGTAAATAGCCATAGGCATATTGCCCGGTTACGGCTATTGTGCAGCTTTTAATACCGGCTTCTTCCCCTTCAGAGATATCTAATATCTCGGTTTTAAACCCACGGCGTTCGCACCAACGCAGGTACATACGTTGTAACATAGCAGCCCAATCCTGCGAATCTGTACCTCCCGCGCCGGAGTTGATAGCCAGCAGGGCATTACCGCGGTCATACCTGCCTTTAAGAAATACACGTAGTTCCCGTTGTTCAAGTTCCTGCTCAATCTCAGAAAGTTCCGTTTCAAGCTCTTCTCGCATGGATTCATCATCCATCTCAGAGAGCTCAAGTGTATCTTTGATCCGTTTTTCGAGCTTTCGCCAACCTTCAATCTCATCTCGAAGCTCAGCTAAGTTCTTCATGACGGTCTGAGCCTTTTCAGGATTATTCCACAAACCGGAATCTTCTGATTGTGCCTGTAAATCAGCTAATTCAGCTTCACGTATGGGGAAGTCAAAGATGCACCATGAACTGCTGGATTTTTTCGGCACACGATCGCGCCCTTGATGAAATATCTTGCATAGAAAGACTCCGTAAAATTACCTTTCGGACAGAATGCCGTCAACAAATTCAACACGGTCAAAAGGTTGCAGATCTTCCGGCTTTTCACCGAGACCGGCAAAGAGAATGGGTACATGTAATTCTTTTTGGATGGCAAAAGCCATTCCACCACGGGCAGAGGAATCCAGTTTTGTGAGGATTACGCCAGTCACTTTTGTGGTTTCATTGAATGATCTGGCCTGATGAAGCGCGTTTTGACCAGTGGTCGCGTCAAGCACCAGCCATACGCCGTGAGGAGCCCCGGGCATGGCTTTCCCGGTCACCCGGTGAACTTTCTTTAGTTCTTCCATCAGGTTATAGCGGGTATGGAGGCGACCGGCTGTATCAATCAGTAGAAGGTCGATACCTCTGGATTTTGCTGCTTCCACAGCGTCATACGCCACAGCTCCGGGATCTCCGCCTGTCTGACCGGCAATAACTGGAATGCTTAACCTCTCTGCCCAGACTTGAAGCTGATCAACTGCCGCGGCGCGATATGTATCGGCCGCTGCCAGTAGTACTTTTTTCCCTTGATCAACAAAGCGTTTTGCCAGTTTAGCAGCGGTTGTCGTTTTACCTGAACCGTTTACACCTATTAATAAAACCACGGCAGGATGTTCCGAAGGAAGGATTTCTTCCGGTCTCTCATCCAACCGGTTGATCAATTCTTCACGCAATTTCTGCTGAAGCTCAGGCGCGCGGGTAAGTCCTTCCTCATCTACCACCTTTCGTAATGAAGCGATGACAGACTCAGTCGTTTCAAGCCCCATATCTGCCTGAATTAAAATTTCTTCCAGATCTTCCCAGGTTTGCGCGTTTATTTCACTGGTTCCCAGAAGGGAACTGATTCGCCCGAAAGTTTGCTTTCGGGTGCGTTCAAGTCCATTTAACCATTTAGAAAAGATGTCGGCCACGGGTGCGTATTATACCTTACTCGTTTTATTACCTGAACCACTCAGGCGGAATTTGAAGAAGCTTCATGGTGTTTACCAGCCAGTTGCCCACAACCGGCTTGAATATCAATCCCCCGGCGGAGCCGGATGGTGCAAGGGACGCCCGCTGAATTCAATTCATTTGAGAAAGCCTGAGCACGCTCCAATGATGTTGCATTACCTGAAAATTTTGTGGTCGGGTTCAAGGGAATAACATTCACATGACAGATCATGCCATTAACAAGTCCGGCCAGCTCTCGGGCGTCTTCGAGGCGGTCATTTACATTATCGATCAATGCCCATTCGAATGTAATTCGCCGGCCAGTTGTTTC
The DNA here is from genome assembly GCA_024363285.1 of Leptolinea sp. HRD-7. Classification (GTDB taxonomy): domain Bacteria; phylum Chloroflexota; class Anaerolineae; order Anaerolineales; family Anaerolineaceae; genus Leptolinea. The sequence continues at coordinate 2,440,708 of AP024710.1, forward strand.
CACATAGTCACGGCAGGCGGGGATCAATTCTGATAGCGGGTATTGTCTATTAATTGGCAGTAATTTGGACCGTAGTTCATCATTAGCCGCATGAAGGCTAACAGCCAGATTCACCTGGCGTTTTTCTTTTGTGAATTCTTGAATTTTTGGGACAAGACCTACTGTCGAGATAGTAAAACGGCGTGCGCCTAGTCCGAAGCCTCGGGGATCATTCAGCCGGTCTATGGCGTCTAATGTGTTGTCATAATTAATAAAAGGTTCACCCATCCCCATGATCACGATATTGGTTACGGTTTCACCTACTTTTTTCAGTTCACGGGCAAAGTAGAGTACCTGTTCTACAATTTCGCCAGAAGTGAGATTGCGGAAGAAACCCATCTGCCCTGTCGCGCAAAAAACACAGCCCATCGCGCAGCCTGCCTGTGTGGAAATACACAGGGTACGGCGTTCGTCATATTTCATAAGGACGGCTTCAATAGCCTGCCCATCACGCGTTTTGAACAGGGTCTTTATGGTCATCCTGTCGGAGGATTCCAGGCGATCAACGGGGATAATTCCGGAGAATTCGGTTTTTTCTGCCATGATCTTTTTTAAAACAACAGGCAGGTTGCTCCATTCTTCCGGCGCACTTTTTAGATTCCGGTAGATTCCTTCCCATATCTGGTTTACCCGAAAAGCAGGCTGTTTCCATTCAGCCAGCAGATTTTTCAATCCCTCACGGTCAAGATCATAGATCAAAGGTTTTGGCATGGTCAATCAATATCCAATAATTTCCAGATGTCATCAGCCACGAGATCGGGTTTCGGTTCCCACCCGGCAAGTTCTGCCGGTGAGGTGACGCCGCTCATTACCAGTCCGGTGCGGCAGCCGGCGCGCTGACCTCCGAGAATATCGGTATCCAGTCGGTCTCCAATAGCCAGAGTGGTCTCAAGCGTGGTTCCCAGACGCTCCATGCTGATTTCGTACATGGCGGGTTCAGGTTTACCGGCAAAAACCGGTTTGACCCCGGTAGCGGTTGACACAGCCGCGATTATGGAGCCAGCACCCGGCACCTCGCCGCGTGGGGTGGGGAATGACGCATCAGGATTGGTTCCGATGAACAATTTGCCTGACCGGATTAGCAGTGTGGCGGTTTCAAGTTTTTCATAGGTTACATGGCGGTCGAGGCCCACAATCACGGCTTGCGCGTCTTTTTCATCGAAGTAATATCCAGCGGTTTCGATGGCAGCTCTCGTAGCCGGACTGACAACTCCATACACAGGGCCTCCATCAGGAAAGCGGCGTTTGAGCAACGCAATGACCACCTGTATGGAATTAATAATCTGCCAGGGTTCCAGGTCAACACCAAAGGATTTCATTCGTTCAAGATGTTCATCGGTGTTGCGGATGGCATTGTTAGTTGCCATGATCACCCGCCAGCCTTTTTCTTTAATACCGGCAAACAGGCGGGGCAGGTCACCCAGCGGTTGATTCCCTTTATATAAAACCCCATCCATATCGAGAATCAACCCCTTTATGGCTGGATCTAATGTATGAATCATTCAGACTCCCAAAGATTAAATTAAAAGGCCGGAAAAACAATCCGGCCTTAATTGTAATTCGTTCAAAGCTATTTCTGAGGTGATTTCAGTATCTGGTCCACAAGGCCGTAGTCAACCGCTGCCTGGGCATCCAGGTAGTAATCACGGTTGGTATCACGTTCGATGACGTCAATTGGTTGGCCGGTAGCTTCAGACATGATCTCATTCAGACGAGCTTTGAGGCGCAAAATTTCTTTCGCCTGAATTTCGATATCTGAAGCCTGACCCTGGGCACCACCCAAAGGCTGATGCATGTGAATGGTGGCGTGGGGTAGAGCAAAACGCTGTCCTTTGGTGCCGGCAGCTAATAATACCGTGCCGAAAGAGGCTGTTACACCAACAGCGACCGTGCTGACCTTATTCGGGATCATTTTCATTGTATCCAGAATCGCCAGGCCGGCATAGATCTGTCCGCCAGGGGAATTAATATACATTTGAATACTTTTATCCGGGTCTTCGTGACTCAAGTAGAGTAGCTGAGCCACCACGAGGTTGGCAACCTGTTCGTCAATGGCAGTGCCCAGAAAAATAATGCGTTCTTTGAGCAACAGAGAATAGATATCGTAGGCACGTTCACCACGGCCGGACGATTCCACCACCATCGGGATCACAGAACGAAACGTTGATTCACTCATTTGATCTCCTTTTTAGAGAACAGAGACACATTTATTCGGCTGCTGCCTCAGGGGTCTCGGTAGATGCCTCGACAGCAACCTTTTTAGCGCGGGGTTTCTTAGGTTTGGCTTCGCCTTCATCCGCTTTTTCAGCCGGTTTTTCGGTAGAAGGAGTGCCGGAAGCCAGACCGCGAAGGTATTCGAGCACCTTGCGGTTCATAGCCCGGTTTGCGGCTTCAAAAGCGACCGCCTGGCTGAATTTCTTGTCATTGAAATTCTTGCGGATCTGTTTCTGATCCATGGTCATGCTGATTTCATTGACTGTCTGATTGAAAGAGTTCTCAAGTTCATCATCCGTCAGTTGCAGATTTTCTGTTTTGCTGATCTCAGTAACGAGCAATGAACGCTCGAGGCGTTTGACAGCAACCGGTTTGAGTTCTTTTTCTTCCAGTTCTTCCAATGACATTTTGCGGACCTTCAAATAAGTTTCCAGGTCCATCTGCTGCTGGGCTAATGTATCTTGCAGAGAATGCAAAACGCTGTGGGTTTCTTCTTCAAGCATGTGAGGAGCGTACTTAAAGGAGCACAGTGCGACCATTTTATCGAGCAGGTCATCATAATACTGGTTGTCATACTCTATTTTGCTGTCAGCTTCCAGACGGCGGCGCATGTAATCTCTAAATGCATCAACATTCTGGAACTGTCCGATCTTCATAACGAATTCGTCGGTCAACTCAGGGGGAGTGATTTCCTGAACACCGCGCAACAGGACGGTAAACTCAAGTTCGCGGCCCTGCAATTTTTCAACACGGTCATCTTTGGCGAATTTGTGTTTAAAAGTTTTGGTTTCGCCTGCTTTCATGCCGATGACGTTCATCGAGAAGTTTTCGAAAGGCCAGGTTTCCTTGTGAAGGTCATTTTCTCCAATGATTGCCTGGTGAGGGGTCTTCGAAATGAATTCTTTCTCTTCGCCTTCTTCGGGTTTTACAAAAGAAGCGGAAAGTTCCATGTTGACCATGTCACCTTCTTTCGCTTCGCGTTCAACATTCGTAGGCGTGGAATAATTCGCCAGAACAGATTTAATGGCTTTTTCGACTTGTTCATCCGTAACTACAGGCTCAACATAGTCTTGCTTTACTGATTTCAAGTCTCCGATAGTTACAACGGGAGCCAGGGGAATTGTGAAGGAGAGCTTCGGTGGATCCATGCTGATGATGTCATCGAGTTTGCCCATGCCGGAAGCTTCGATCTTGGCTTCATCGAGGATCTGAGGATACTTTTCGTCAACGAGAATCTCTAAAGCCTGTTCGCGAACAGCTTCATTACCATACGTGCGCAAGACGACTGCGTAGGGTGCTTTGCCGGGGCGAAAGCCGGGAATTTTGGTCTTTTCAGAAATCTGACGGGCGGCTTTGTGCATATAAGCTTCAAGATCGGAATTTTCAAATTCCGCAATAACATTGACCTGATGGTCATCACGGGGTGTAGTTTCGAGTTTCAAAGATACTATCCTTCTAAAAATATTAGGTTTTCAGTGGGGATGAAGGGACTTGAACCCTTACGCCTTGCGGCACATGATCCTAAGTCATGCCTGTCTGCCAATTCCAGCACATCCCCACACCGAAATGCCGAGAAATTTTATCACTTTTTAAGGTAATAAATCAATTCTTATAAAGAATTTAGATTGATCGAAACGGTCAGACCTTTCTGTGAAGTATGCTAATAATAACCTGTTTATGGATAATGAGAGCCGGTGTATAATCTCTGCTCAGATTTTCTTCAGGAGCCGTCCATTGAGCCGCATCATCACTACCGAAGGTGGTACGAAAGAACGAACCCGCTTAAGTAAAGCAGTTGTTAAAGCCATACGCATGCTGGCACAACAGGAAAAACCCGATGAACTCAGCCGCGACCTGGCGGCATTCATTTCCATTGCCTGTGATGAGATCAATAAATCCGTTGAATCCAGTGTAATTGCCTGGGAAAAAAAAGATTACTGGGTGAAAGCCGACCGCTTCCGTATGGAATGGGCCTGGTCTGGCCGCGCGGCCGAAACCATGGCGAAGGCAGTACTGACAGATGATTGGGGCACTGTAGCATCTACTTCAGGCTTTATCGCTCAGAAATTGATGAAAGTGCAGCTCGCTCCCGGCGCGCGTATTGGCGAACCCTGGGTAGGCGCGTATAAGAAACTGAAAGCCAATCAGATAAAATAATTGCCTGAAGTTCTTATTTTTGGAATTGAAGCTCATTAAAAGAATACGAGATGCCAGTGGTCTCCGGCATCCCGTATTCTTTTGCACTATTTAACAGAAGACTATTTCTTTTTCAGAATAATACGGGCGTCAACGACTTTCAGGCCTTTGCCTTCTTCGTACACAAGCACGGGATTGGCATCGGATTCGCTGATCTCGTCTTCCAGGTCGCTGATCATGTTGGAATATTTCTCCACGGTCTCAGCCAGGGCTTTGCGGTCACGGGGTGATTCACCACGGGCGCCCTTGAGGATGGCGGCCGCGCGGATCTCATCGAACATTTCAACAGCCTGAACTTTATCAACAGGAGCAACACGGAAGGTGACGTCTTTCAAGACTTCCACAAAGATACCACCCAGTCCAAACATGATGGTCGGGCCGAAGGTAGAGTCATTGGTTGAACCGAGGATGGTCTCGGTACCCCAGGGGGCCATTTCCTGAATTGCGATACCGTGAATATTCGCCTCAGCTTTGTAAGCTTTGGCGTTCTTAATGATGGTATTGTAGGCTTCACGGCAGGCGGCTTCGTCTTTGATGTTAACTTTAACACCACCGGCATCGGATTTATGCAGAATCTCAGGGGAGACGATCTTCATAACCACCGGGAAACCAATTTTCTTTGCCAGGGCAACCGCTTCGTCTTCGGATTTCGCGAGTTCGGTGGTGGTTACGGGCAGATCGTACACCATGAACACCTGTTTGGCTTCGATCTCGGTCAAAGCATCACGCCCATCAGCCCGGGCGGCGGAGATAATTTTCATGGCTGCTTTGCGGGCAGCGTCATTGGGTTTATACGATGGTTCTTTGGCGGTTTCGCGCAGCAGAGCATATTCGCGCAGAGCAGCCATAGCGTTGACGGCAAGATCAGGAGCGCCGTAAGCAGGAACACCGTTTTCTACCAGCCAGGCCATAGCGGCGGCGGATTTTTCACCACCGACAAAGGACACGGTGACAGGTTTGTCTTTCTGACCGGCTTCATCGATCGCCTGTTTGATACCTTTTGCGATCTCAAGCGGGTTGGTCATGGCGGTTTCGCAATACAGAACGATCAAACCTTCCACCCAGGAATGGGAGATGGCGAATCTAACTGATTCTGTATACCATTCAGTACCGGCCATACCGGTCAGATCAACCGGGTTTTTGGCGGAACCGAATTCGGGCATGTGTTTCTTCATTTCGTCCTGAACATCTTTCGGGGCGAATTTCATGGGGATGCCGTAGCGTTCCGCGGCATCGGTAGCTAACACGCCTACACCACCACCATTGGTGATGACCAGCAGGTTTTCACCTTTGAGGGGGGGCATCAGAGAGAGGGCCAGGGTGCGGTCAAACAGGTTGTCAAGGTCAGAAGCCTGAATGACACCGGCCTGTTTGAAGGCGGAGCCGTATACTTTAGCGGCACCGGCTAAAGAACCGGTGTGTGAAGCCGCGGCGGCAGCGCCATGGGCCGAAACGCCGGATTTCAGGGCGATGATCGGTTTCTTGGAAGCGCGGCCGGATTTGATGAATTTACGGCCGTCTTTCAAACCTTCAATATAAAGGGATGTACAGGTGGAGTTCGGGTCGTCGTTCAACCAATCGATGATATCGGCGATGTCGACATCGCACATGTTACCGATGGAGACCATTTTGTCAAAGCCCACACGGCGGGTGTAAGTAGCCGCGTCCATGGCGATGAGCAGAGCGCCAGACTGGGTGACAAGGGTTGCTTTGCCATCAAGGGGCAGAAATGGAGCAAAAGAAGCATTCATTTTGTCCGAGTTGGACAGGGTACCCACAATGTTCGGTCCCAGGATCCGCATGCCGTACTTCTTGGCGGTGGCAATCAGTTCGTCTTCCAGATCTTTGCGGCCGACTTCGCTAAAACCAGATGTGATCACGATAAGGCCTTTGACACCTTTTTTACCGCAATCTTCCGCGCACGCGTTGACCAATTTAACTGGAACGCACATTACAGCAGCGTCAATGCTGCCAGAGACATCCGCCAGGGACGCGTAACATTTCATCCCGAGAATTTCAGTGGCAGACGGATTGATCGGATAGACAGGCCCCTGATAACCGGATTTCTGGAGGTTTTCCAGAACGGTATAACCAATTTTACCGGGAGTGGCTGAAGCGCCGATAACAGCAATTGATTTCGGCTTCAACAATTTGTTCATATCTTCGTGGTTCACGTATTTTCCTCCTGAAGGAATTTATTATCGATTTATTGGTCAATAATCTGGCACACAAAACCAACCGGTGAAACATTTTCAGCCGGTTGAAAATTTGATCGTGCCTATTGTACGACAAAAAAAACAATAATACCGGTAGAATTAATGATGATTTTTTAAGTATTCGATAGGAAGAATGTCATGAGAAATGGCATAGCCAGAGTAAAAAAACACTCACCCGCTGCCGCCTGTATATTAGACGCAGTGTTGCGCGCGGCAGATCCGGCCTTTGCTGTGCGGAATGGACTGCATTCACTTCAAGCTGATGGGGTGTTTACAAAGGGGCAAACCATTGGACTGGTAGCCATGGGAAAGGCATCAGTCGCAATGGCGCGGTCGGCGTGTGAAGAGTTGGGTGCGCAGATACAGGGTGGAATCGTCATCGGCAAAATGATGCCAGAAGACGTAAATCGTCAGTTACCCGTATTGACTGTGCTATCAGGTGCTCATCCAACACCTGATGAGAGCAGCCTGGCCGCCGGTAAAGCGGTTATTGAATTTTTAGAATCGAATAAAAATCTCGATTATTTTTTATTCCTGATCTCAGGCGGAGCCAGTTCTCTGGTTACAAACCCGTCGGCAGGTATCAGCCTTGAGGATTTGAAACGCGCCACATCAATGTTACTGGGCTGTGGAGCGTCTATAGATGAGATCAATACAGTGCGTAAGCATATTGATAATATTAAAGGAGGCGGACTTGCCCGGATGGCGGCGCCAGTTCCCTGTATCAGCCTGGTTTTATCAGACGTTCCCGGCGACCGCCTGGATATGATTGCTTCTGGCCCGACAGTACCGGATCTGACCACTTTCAGAGATTCGGTGGATGTATTGAAAAAATATGCTCTTTTCGATGCCATGCCGGTATCTGTAAAGGAACATCTTATGGATGGAATTATGGGATGGATTCCTGAGACACCCAAGCCCGGTGATGACATATTTAAGAACAACCGGGTAATGATTGTCGGGAGTCTTGAGAAGTCAATATTAGCGGCCGTGCAGGAAGCGGAACATCTGGGGTATCAATGCGAACGTATCCAGCCGTTACTCCAGGGTGAAGCGGCTGACCAGGGAAAACGATTGGGGCGATTTCTCGCAGAGCAAGCCGCGTCAGTAATGCCCGGAGAGCGCCGGTGCTGGGTAGGTGGTGGCGAAACCACAGTCACCCTGGGTGACGCACCCACGGGGAAGGGGGGGCGCAATCAGGAACTTGCCTTGGCGGCAGTAGAGGTGTTGGACGGCGCGCGAAACGCGGTACTGATCGCCTTCGCGACAGATGGTGACGACGGCCTTTCGCCGGCAGCCGGAGCTATTGTGACCGGGAACACAATGTATGCAGCCGGGAAATTGGGATTGAATGCGGCTGAATACCTGGCGCGGCATGATTCATATTCCTACTTTGCCGCGTTGGACGCGGCCATTGTATCCGGGCCGACAGGAACGAACGTCAATGATCTGGTAATCCTGCTGGTGAATTAATTCTCGGGTCTTAATGCGGCTGCCATGATCTTTTGAATTCGACCAATCATGCCGGCTGGATCCGGGTGGAGACCTTCTATCAACAGCGCATCTTCATAGATCTGATCTATCATCAATTCCGCTATTTCTGAATTATCCGGAAGGGTTGCCAGACTGGTTAAGAGTGGATGACGAGGATTGATCTCCAAAACCTTTCGCGGAATTTCCAACGGTTGATTCATCATCTGGTATACACGCTGGATCTCCGGCGTAGGGCTGTTATCCGGGTCAACGAGACGCGCGGGAGATTCGATCAGGCGATCTGACGCGCGCACATCTGTCACTCTGTTGGCAAGTTGACGGGCAAATCGGGCTATAAGCCCGGCTTTACTCTCTTCCGACAATGCCGGTGTGTCCGCTTCTCCCGGGGTTGAAAGATCATCAAGGTCAGCATTTTTATCCGCCACATTGACCAGCGGAATATCTTTGTAATTCTTTAATGCCAGAAGCATGAACGAATCCAACGGATCCGTCAGCAGGAGGACATCAAGATTGCGTTTGCGGATGACGTCCAAATGTGGGCTGTAAACAACCGAACGGTCATCCTCACCCAGCAAATAATAAATCTGCTGCTGCCCCGGTCGGCGTTCATCCAAATAGGTTTCAAGCGAAATCAATTCTTCTGGATGGTGAAGGGTATGAAATCGAAGCAAAGGAACCAGACTGTCATAGTCGGCCATATCCGAAGCCACACCTTCTTTGATATAGCGGCCGAACAGATTCCAGAATTCAATATATTTTTCTGGTTTGTCCTGCGCCAGCCTGCGAATCATGTCAATCGCACGGTTTGTGACCAGCTTCTTTAGCTGCATCAATAACCGGTTGGATTGGATGGTTTCGCGGGAAATATTCAGAGGCAGGTCTTCTGAATCAACGATACCTTGAACGAAACGCAAATATTCGGGAAGCAGGTCGCGGAAATAATCTTGGATGAGTACTTTACGCGCGTAGAGACGGAGCCCATCTTGTTTACGGGGAGCAAACAGGTAATGTTCCGCGCTGCCGGGAATAAAGAGCAGGGCATAGGCTTGAACCGGGGCGTCAACCGCGAGGTGCGTATAGGCGAGAGGTTCTTTCTGATCAAGGGTGAACTGTTTATAGAAATCACCGGCATCTTTTTCTGTGATCTGTTGGGAATTCTGCCGCCACAATGCGGATTGCCGGTTCACCTGTTCGGTTGAACTGCCAATATATATTGGGAAGGCAACATAGTCACTGTGACGCCGGATAAGCTCACGTAACCGATTTTCGCTTGTGAATTCGGCGGCATCCTCTTTCAGAAAGACCGTGATTTGTGTCCCACGATCGGGTTTGTCAAAGTCTCTTATCTCGTAACTTTCCTGTCCGTCAGATATCCAGACAGCCGAGGGCTCTTCTTTCTTATAAGAATGTGAAGCAACTTCTACTTTGTCAGCGACCATGAAGACAGAGTAAAACCCCACTCCGAATTGACCGATGATGTTGGATAGATCGGCTGTCGCGTCTTTTTCGGCAGCTTGCATAAAAGCCCTGGCTCCCGAATGCGCGATGGTACCCAGGTTCTCTTCCATCTCTTTGCGGGTGAGGCCGATGCCTGTATCACGAATAGTGAGGGTGCGAGCGCCGGGATCTGTTGTTATCCAGATAGCCGGTTCAGCTTCAGGGTCAAGAACGTCTCGATTGGTGAGCATTTCGAAATTCATACGCGTTAGCGCGTCAGACGCGTTGGAGATAAGCTCGCGAAGAAATATCTCGCGGTCAGTATAGAGGGAGTGGATCAGGATATTCAGTAGCTGCCGGGTTTCAGCTTTAAAGGGAAGTGTTGATGATTTGCTCTTGTTACTCATATACAAACCCCATAGTGTTTAGATGGATTGATTGTAACCGAAGTGTATATGAGTAGTATTAACAGGTTCATTTTCGATCAAGGCCAGGGCTACTGGAAGAAGACATGAAATCGCATATAATTCATGCGGAGATATTAAAGGAGCCAAAGAGTGCCAATATGAGTGATTGGATGGATAAACCAGAGCATCAGGTTTGGATTAACGTGTTGCTTACTCTATGGATTCTAGGAATAATCACCGTTTATCTGATCTGTTTTGGCCCGCCAGAGTTAGAGGCGTTCATATCGCGGTTGGGCTTTGGAAAAGAATTTGCTGATCTCAGTAATGAACTGACGTCTTATTTCTTCCAATTCTGGAAATACACATCCCTATGATCTTTCTGAAATCTGCTCTGGTCCTTTTTTTATATTCTTTTTCTTGTACGGGTATTGGCGCTTTTTTGCTACGATTAAAACCTTGGGGTAGGAACGATAAAATCCATCGGTCTGGTACACGATTTTTACTGCTTTCTTATATTCTTGGATTCAGTGTTGTCTCTATAATTCTTCTTTTACTGGCTGTATTTGGTGTATTCAGCGAGATAGCAATAACGCTTGTTCTCGTACCGGGGTTGGTGTATTTCATTTTTCTGGTTCAAAAGAAATTGCGGCAGGCTGTAATCGAGGTCAGCTCGTATTTACAAAACATGAGTGACCTGGATATCGGGTGGAAAATCATCGCGGCCGCCTGTCTGGTTTTTTATTTAGTCCTCTTCTCCACTTTTGGGCGGCCCCTTTCAGGAGACGGAGCTCAGTTATATATGCCCTGGGCGAAGATCATTGCTGAATCACACCACCTGATCACAGTACCTGATCAAAGTGACTACAGCGTGCCAGGGCTTTTCACAGAAATGCATTATGCGGCATTTATGTCTCTGGATGTCCGTGAAGCTGGCCGGTTGAATGACTTGATCCTGGTGACTGCCATTGCCGCCATACTGGTATTAACCGGACGCAGCCTCGGGATTAAAAAAGAAGGTTCCTGGGCAATACTGGCTTTTCTGTTCACATCTCCAGTGTTCATCTGGTTGATCGGTAAGGGGACTTCAGACCTGGCTCCAGCCCTTCTTGGATTAACGGCTGTATTTCTGCTTATCCCGGAAGACCGCGATTTTGATAGTCCCCTTTTCGCGCTGGCAGGATTTTTAGCCGGGCTTTCGGTTTACGCGAAGATTTCTTATCTGATCGCGTTCATTCCCGTTCTGGGGTTATTCATCATCTTCCGTTATTTCTCAGGGAAGTCTGTTGATTGGAAAAAGTTCTGGAGCAGTCAGGCATTCAAAGCCTGTCTGGCCTTTGGGATCGCTGCGTTTATTGGATTTTCACCGCTGATCATCAAGAATACATACATCTTCGGGAACCCGTTAAATGTTCCAGAAGGAAACCTGTCAAATTACTCGTTCAACCCGGAAACGCAGTTTGAATCGTTGCGAAACCTTTTACGTTCATTACCTTTATCTCTTTTCTATGGCCTGAACGAATGGAAATCCGGGAGGTTGTCACCCCTGATACTGGCGTTCCTTCCACTCTGCCTGTTCGTTGGGTTCTTTCAGAAAAAGTTTTCAGAAAACATACTATTACAGGTTACTCTGGCGGCCATAACCGGGTTTATGTTCTGGGTGCTGCTTCGTCCATCATCCTTTTTGATGCGCTATTTTTTAGCGACAATTCTGCTGTTTTCTTTTATTTCTGCGTATTGTATCGAAAAGACCTGGCAGAAAAATGGGTTGACCGTGGTCAAAATGGTCATCGTTCTGATAATCCCCGCGATGATGTTCTCTGAATTTTCCGTCGATATTGGTACTTTCTTTCTGCCGAAGCAAACAGTTGAATACATTAGCGGAGCGACAGGAGAGTGTGAAAAAGATGGATACCACTGCATCGCGTTGAAAGCCATCAACCGTGAAGCCCAACCCGGTGACAGGGTGTTGTTCGCGGAATGGTTCGGTTACTGGATGCGGCCTGACCTTATCCAGTGCATGGTGACAAAAGCCGACCGCCAGGTTTATCAGGTAACACCGGTCAGTCGTTCATTGCCGGTCGACATGTTCGGTTTGCAGCAGGTACCCATGTTCAATGACCTGTGGAAAGAAATTCACGAGCGTGGGTTCAAGTATCTGGTTAGAACCAAGAAACCGGATGCCAATGCCAGTAAGCTTGATCTGTCCCGAATGGATGAGACGCCGTGGGTTCACCTGGTAGAACTGTACAACAATGATTACATTGAGGTCTATCGGATCGAGTACAACAATCCGCCATCTGAGGTAAAGGTCACGTGTACAGAAACGTCACCCGGTTTCTGGCAATTGAGGGACACATCTAACCCTTAACGAGTTTCATTTTTTATTGGTTATCTTTTTCATTGGAGAAGACTATGAACCCACATCTCAGTAATGGGAATGATTTCTCGAATGACCTGATCGATTTCACCAGCCAACTTGTGCGTATTCAAAGTTATTCAGGTCAGGAAGGCGAAGCCATCCGATTCATTAAATCGAAAATGGAAGCCCTGGGGTACGATGAGGTCACACTTGACCGGTATGGCAATGTAATCGGCAGGGTAGGCAGCGGTGACAGGGTCATCCTGTTTGACTCGCACATTGATACTGTTCAGGTGAACGATGCCGATCTATGGGAGGAACCCCCATTTAGTGGAGCAATAAAAAATGGGTATCTCTGGGGGCGCGGCTCTGTGGACATGAAGTCGGGCGCGGCTGCATCTGTCTACGCGGCGGCAGCCGCCAAAGCCAATGGTCATCTTGATAGCAAAACGGTCTATGTATCGTGCTCAACATTTGAAGAAGATTGTGACGGTGAAGCCCTGAAACATATTCTGGCTGGGCTGAAACGGAAGCCGAATTTTGCTGTTATATGCGAACCGTCCGCCAACCATATCGCCATCGGGCATAAAGGTAAAGCACAGGTGATCATTACCACACGCGGCGTATCGGCACATGGTTCAGCTCCTGAAAAGGGGAGGAATGCTGTCTATGAGATGGCGGAGATCATTGAGCGTGTAAATCGGACCAATCTCGACCTGATGAACAAGCCGGGCCCGTACGGTACACTGGTGCTTTCTCGCATCAGCAGCACGAGTGTGTCGTTGAACGCGGTGCCTTCAGACTGCCAGATCTACATTGACCGGCGCATGGCTGTAGGGGAGACCGTAGAGGACATCCACCACGAAATGGACGGGATCATTTCCGGAAAAGATGCCACATGGGAAATTGATACCATAAGGCGCGTTACCTGGACGGGCGAAGAAATTGTTTATCATCCCCTGCATACGGCATGGCAGATCGATCTCGATCATCCATTGTCTCAGGCATTTATCACTGCCTGTACAGAAGTTCAGGGCAACAAACCTGAAACATTTGAATTCTGGGATTTCAGTACCAATGCTGTGGCTGTGGTTTCACAGGGCATTCCCGCAATCGGTTTCGGCCCGGGTGAACATAAACTGGCTCACATGCGAGATGAAAAGGTTCCCGTAAGCCAGGTTGTTGAAGCCTGCGCGGTTTATGAAAAGGCAATAAAGAACCTGTAATTTCGCCAAAAGAATTATGACCTTGAAGTAATCAGTAATCTGGAGAATAGATGAATTCCCTGCTAGGAATATTGATTCCCTTATTTGTTCCTGTGATTTTGCAGTTTAACCTGTTAAATAAGAGCCGTAACGGATTGGAGTGGTTAGTCAATGTATTAATGGTTGCAAGCCTGACCCTGTATATGTTTCTGGGTGAAGGCTGGTTTCTTTCGAGCTATTATTTTCGTAACCTGTCATTGATTATCCTGATTGTGATTGTGGTAATCTCATTTACACAATTGCCTTCAGACGCGTGGACAAAACACCAAATACTGTCACCCGACTGGAAGACCTTGATCTGGTATTTGATCCCATCGTTAATATTTTGCGTTCTTCTCTACAATCAATTGATCGGCACACGATATTCCGGAACGGCAGTCAGCCTGCGGTTTCCGTTAAAAGACGGTACGTATCTTTTCGCCCAGGCTGGCAGTACCGGGATCGTAAATCACCATCATAATGCCGGCTCACAGAATTTTGCCCAGGATATTGTCGGGTTGGACAACTTCGGACGGCACGCATCAATCCTGATTCCCACATCACTGGAACAGTACGAAATCTTCGGAAAGCCGGTTTACAGCCCCTGTGACGGGGTGATCGCCACCTCTGTTGACGGATTGCACGACATCAACCCCGAGGATGCGATGGATACATCTCATCCGGCAGGTAACCACGTGTATATCGACTGCCGGAATGAAAACGTTCAGGTTTTGCTTGCCCATATGAAAAACGGGAGTGTATCGGTCAAACCGGGTGATACTGTCAATGTGGGTGATCCGATAGGGTTGGTGGGCAATAGCGGAAATACCACTGAACCGCACCTGCACATTCACGCGCGGGTTGGAGGCGATTTGAAAGAGATCACAGGTGGTACAGCCGTCCCAATCCTGTATAACAATCGCTTTTATGTTCGCAATGAAATCTTTCATGAGTAGATTTCTTGAATGAAATAACGTATTATTTCTAATTAATAAACCAACTTTCATCTTATTTGTTGATAAGCGTGGTTTGAGATTAACTGGAAAAGGATCGAACATGGCTATTCAGTGGTTTACTTCTCTACATCCTATCTGGCAGGCTCTTTGCGCCACATTATTCACCTGGTTTGTTACAGCGCTTGGAGCCGCTACGGTCTTCGGTTTTAAATCTGTCAATCGGCGGCTATTAGATTCCCTGCTGGGTTTTGCCGCTGGTGTAATGATCGCCGCCAGTTACTGGTCACTGCTGGCGCCGGCCATTGAAATGGCGCAGGCGGATGGAGGACCAGCCTGGGTACCTGCTGTCGTCGGGTTCTTACTCGGAGGAGCTTTCCTTTGGGGGGTGGACCGGATTCTCCCACATCTGCATATTGGATTTCCAGATGACGAAGCCGAAGGTATTAAAACTAAATGGCAGCGTAGTGTGTTATTGGTATTGGCGATCACTCTTCATAATTTTCCTGAAGGGCTGGCTGTTGGCGTAGCGTTCGGCGCATTGGCAGCAGGATTACCTTCCGCTGACCTATCAGGAGCAGCTGCTCTCGCTTTGGGTATTGGAATCCAAAATTTCCCGGAAGGTCTGGCAGTATCTGCCCCTTTGCGCCGCGAAGGGCTTAGCCGATGGAAGAGCTTCATGATGGGTCAGGCTTCCGGTATAGTGGAACCCATTGCCGGTGTGATTGGAGCGGCGGCGGTCATTTTTATGCGACCAATTTTGCCATACGCTCTGGCATTCGCGGCTGGCGCCATGATCTATGTGGTGGTTGAAGAGCTAATTCCTGAAGCCCAGATGGAAAAACATGACACGCACAGCGCCACAATTGGTGTAATGCTGGGTTTTGCCATAATGATGATCCTTGATGTGGCATTGGGGTAGATGATGGATTTGTAAAATCGGTGCAAAAGAGGACGACTCAAAACTAATCTAGAATCGTTCCCCAAAAATGAGACAAAAAAATGGCGGCTATCTGACCGCCATTTTGCATATATTATGGGCAATGCAGACCAGTCCCCATTCGGTACTCACCTTATCCAACCCGCGGAGATGAAATCTCCGGAACCTTCGGTTGTGCTTGATTATGCCAAAAACAGCCTCTACATCCGTATTGCGTTGAACACGCAAGCGAATACCATCTTCCGAACGCAAGTTCAGATTTGCCTGAGCTCGATAGGCATCCAGTTGGGGATTGACTGTGATCTTTCGGTTGCCTCTTGCTTTGAAACATTTTGGTCGAAATGGGCACCCGGAACAATCTTCGCACCCATACACCTTGCGCTGACTTAGATACCCATTATCTGTTTTGACCTTTTTTGTGTAAAGAAATGTCAATTGTTTTTGTCCAGGGCAATGGAAACTATCTGTCTGCGGATCATACGGAAGATTCCCGGTTACGAATGGATTGTTCCGATATTTTCGGGTTGTCTCTTTGTGAAATAGATTGTGTTTTACATAATTTTCGAGCTGGTTCTTCTCCAAATAAGCATAATTCTCCTCACTTCCATATCCCGCGTCGGCAACTACTCGAACTGGCAGGATGCCCAGGTTCGCCTGAATGTGCTCCATATGTGGAATGAAACAGGCCGTATCTCCTGCCCGTTGGTGCAAGCTGAAGCCAACAATAAACTGGTTCTCTGTGCCACATTGAACGTTGTAGGCCGGTAATGGTAACGGCTTCTCGGAACCCCGATCCTCTTTCATGCGAAAACACGTGGCATCTGGATCAGCTTTGGCATAGCTGCTTCGCCCTGCCAGGGTCTTTTCCTGTTCTTCGTATTTCTCCATTCGCGGCAGATAATCCTTCTTTAATTTCTTCTCCGCCGCTTTCAATTCTTTGTTCCCCGGTTCCCTCTTCAACCGTTCGTTTACCTCTTTCATCCGTTCCCGGATCAGTTCGCTATTTATCGGGCCGCCATTTCCCATCTCTTCCAGGTCTTTGTCCCCATATTCTTCTTCTTCGGCTTCATTGACGGCTTCTATTTCTTCAAATAACTCATGGATCTTCTGCTCCAACTTGCTCTTATATCCCGCTGTCCGCTTAGCCCATATTACTCGATGTTTGTTCGCGTCTGCTTCTATTTTTGTCCCGTCTACAAAATAGTTCTCCAGCCGGATCAATCCCATCTCTCTCAACAGTTGCACCACCTGCCCAAATACATCCTCAATCACTCCTCTCATTCGGCTCCCCCTGAACCGGTTGATCGTCCGAAAATCCGGCGTGTTCCGCCCACTGATCCACATGAATTGAATGTTTTCTCTCAATCCTTTCGCGATCTGTCGCGATGTGTAAATCCGCTGTGTGTATGCATACACCAGTACTTTCAGCATCATCCGCGGATGGTAACTGCTCGTCCCTCCCCCTTTATATTTTTGGATCAGCTTGTCTATGTCTATCTGATCTATCGCTTCGTTCACTACCCTTACGATGTGCCCTTCTGGGATTATTTCATCCAGACTCGGTGGTATCAGGCTCGGTTGGTTCATGATGTACGGCTTAAATACTGGGCGGCTTTCTCGTCTTTTCATTCCCCTATTGAATCACACCCTTTTTAATGTGTAAAGAGGCTGACTTTTGGGTCAGCCTCTTTTTTAGGCGATGTATATTCAATAATAAACCGACGGTCGGTTTAAAGGAAAATATGGCCCGCACAGTTGATGAAGCAACCCGCATTAAAAAATATAATGAGATTCTTGACTGCGCCCAGAGGTTAATCTATACCAAAGGTTATGGTGACATGTCTGTTCAAGATATTGTCAACGAACTGCAGATCTCAAAAGGGGCTTTTTTTCATTATTTCGCGTCCAAGTCCGCTCTATTGGAGGCTCTTCTGGAGCGTACAACCAGACAGGGGATGGAGGTTATCGCGCCTATCGCTGATGATCCTTCTTTAACACCGGTTCAAAAACTTGAAACTATCATTCAAGCTGGTATGCAATGGAAGTCAGGTCAAAAAGATTATATGATGGCAATCCTTAGAGCCTGGTATTCTGATGAAAATTCCCTTGTCCGGCAAAAAACGCTCCGGTCCTCTGTGCATAATATTGGAGAATTACTTAACCGGGTATTTCAAGAGGGAATTGACCAGGGAGTTTTTCACACCAATTTTCCCGGAATGGCTGGAAAGATCGTCTACGCCTTATTGACTCAAATGAGTGATTCACTCGGATACATCTTGCTTCGGGTCAATTCCGACCCTCCAGACAACTATATTTTGGCATTCAGCGAAATGGAAGAGGTGATCCGGGCTTACACCGATTCAATTGAAAGAATCCTTGGAGCAAAACCGGGAACACTCCATTTAATTGATCCGGAAGCAATGCGCGAATGGCTTCCGGGTAATTAATTCGGTTGAAATTTTTACCCATTTCAGTAATGATCGGAGTGATCTATGAAATTGTATTTACTCCTGGCCTGGCGGAACATCTGGCGGCATAAGCGCCGGACGTTGATCGTGGTTCTCTCCATCGCGTTAAGCCTGGCAATGATGATGATGTATGACGGCCTGATGGTCGGCTTTAATGATGCCATTTATGCCAACGCGGTGAAAGTTCTGGGTGGAAACATCCAGATTCACGCTGAAGGCTATCGGATGAGAAATGGAAGCAAGCCTTTGATACCGTTGGATAATGATCAGAAAATTATAGATGAAGCTGTTCAAATTCCTGAGGTCGAAGCCGCTTCACGCCGGATCAATACCGGTGGAATACTTACCAATCATACCGGGGCATTCTCGGTGACGGTCACTGGTGTGGAACCGGAAAAAGAGAATTCTGTCAGTCTTATTTCGGCCAACATTTCGGCCGGTCGCGATCTGATGGCAGACGATAAGGATATGATACTGATCGGTAACGGCCTGGCGGAAGCCATGGAAGTCACAGTAGGTGACCGGATCACCCTGGCCGGCAGCGATGTGCATAATCAGCAGGTCAAACGCTCGATGACCATTGCCGGTATTTATGATGTCGGTTTACCGGAAATTGAAAAACGAACCGTTTATATCTCATTGGCAGAAGCCGGATATCTGTTCGGGGTGGATGGAAAAGCAACTGAAATTGTTCTTTTTCTCAAAAATCTGGGTGAAGAAAACAAAGTGATCGCCCGATTGGAAGCCGCGAATCCCGGGTTCGAAATTGATCCCTGGGTAAAAAACTTTCCAGAGATGAGCGCAACGATTGAACGGAAAAATAGCGTGATGGATGTGTTCGGGGTGATCATTCTTGCCATTGCCGGCATCGGTATCCTCAATATGCTGCTGATGGCCGTGTTTGAACGAACTCGTGAGATCGGAGTGATGGGCGCACTGGGCATCAAGCCACGACAGATCAGCACGATGTTCATACTGGAAGGCGCAATGATGGGGCTGGTCGGGTTGGCCGCCGGTATCGCCCTGGGATTGCTGGTTAACAGCATCTTCAAATCGGTGGGGTTTGATTACAGCCAATTTGCCAATATGACGGAATATACAGCATTGATCAAAGGAAGGGTGTATTCCACTCTCGGGTTGGAGAAGATCTGGCAGAGGGTAGTCACGGTACTGGTCATCGCGGTCATTTCATCACTCTATCCGGCTCGAACCGCTTCTTTAAAAGAACCGGCAGAAGCCCTTCACACAGTGTGAGGCCAATATGACCCAATTGATAAAAATGGCTTTTCGCGAATTATTGCGTAATAAACGGCGTTCATTCTTTTCATCTCTGGCACTGGGAATTGGTTTGGCCCTTTTACTGCTGATGGCATCGGTCATTTCGGGTGAAATGCGCTATTCCATGGAATCGGCCGTCAAATTACAGAGCGGTCACCTTCAGGTGCAGGCAAAAACCTACAATGAGGCGAAAAACAGCCTGGCATATGAAGACATGATCGCAGAACCGGACCTGGTGGCGGAAAAAATAGCCGGACTTGCTCCGGTAAAGGTTGCTACCCCTCGGTTGATCGCCAGCGCAATCATCAGCAACGATGACGAGACCAACGGCGTCCGGTTGTTTGGCGTTGATCCGGTATCTCCTGCCAGTGATCCATTTAAACAGGAAATCCTTTCCGGAGATTGGATCAAACCGGATGACCGCTCGGGCATTATGATCGGTCAGGCGCTGGCGCAAAAGATGAACCTCAAATCGGGTGATAGTGTAAATCTGATGGCCAATACATCCAATGGCGACGTTGACCAGCAAATGTTTACCATCCGAGGGATTTTCACCACCCGCACACCGGCATTTGACGATTACACTGTCATCCTCCCTATCGCCAAAGCGCAGGCATTGACCAAAACAGAAGGTCATGCCAGCCTGATCTATGTGCTGCTCAATGACCCCGGGCAGGTCGACGCAGTGCGGGCCGCATTGACGACCGAATCGTTGCAAATAAAAACCTATCTGGAAATGAACGATATGATCCTGCAAATGGAAGAGTTCTCGCGAAGTTATATGATCCTGATCTATCTGATCGTTCTGGCGATCACGGCTACGGTCATCGTCAACACACTGGTGATGTCGGTATTTGAACGCACCCGTGAGATCGGCATTCTTTCAGCCATCGGTATGAAGAGTTCCCGGATCATGTCCATGTTTTTTATCGAATCCGGTTTTCTTGCTGTTGGCGGGATTATTGCCGGACTGATCATGGGCGGGTTGATGGTGTATTACGCGTCTACCGTCGGATTTTATTTTGGCGACGTGGGTTCTACCGGATTGTTAATAGGAGAGCGGATCTACGCGTATATGCAAATCAATGACGCTGTCACCCTGACCATTCTGGCATTTGCCGTAGCTATTCTGGCGGCGTTGTATCCGGCTATTATGGCAGCCCGGTTGGAACCGGTGGAAGCCATGCGCGGTGGAAAGAATTAGAGGAGTTCATCATGGAAGTCGTGAAAACAGAAAATGTTACCCGAACCTATAAAGTCGGGAATGTGGAAACAAACGCGCTGCGCGGTGTGAATTTGAGTGTTCAATCCGGTGAATTCACCGCGCTGATCGGGCCATCCGGTTCTGGAAAAACAACCCTGTTGCAGTTGATCGGCTGCCTCGATCAACCCACCAGCGGTAAGGTGTATGTCAACGGCAAAGATGTGACCAACCTGAACCGCAACCAGCGGGCGGATATCCGTGCCGCGTCATTGGGATTTGTGTTCCAATTCTTTGCTCTTATCCCGACCCTTACGGCGTATGAGAATATCGAAATGCCGCTTCTGCTTGCCGGGAAAAGCGCTTCAGAACGGGCGGAGCGGGTGAAATACTTGCTAGAAATGGTTGACCTGGCTGATAGGGGTAAAAACCGGCCGGACCAATTGAGCGGTGGACAGCAGCAGCGTGTGGCAGTCGCCCGCGCGCTGGCGACCAATCCGGCACTGATCCTGGCGGATGAACCTACCGCCAACCTGGACACTCCCAACGGGAAACAGGTGATGGAAGTGATGACCCGCCTGAACAAAGAGACAGGTGTCACATTTATCTTTGCCACCCATGATCCGCGCGTCATTCAGTATGCCCGGCGGGTGGTCACCCTGCAGGATGGACTGATCGTAAGTGATTCAGTCGCTGAGAAAGTAGAAGCTGTTCACTGAGAATGAAAAAGATCCTGTATATTACTGTTGTTAGCTTATTAATTCTTTCCGGTTGTGACGGGTTCAAAGGCGCGGCGACACCGCTGCCTACCGTGTCTCTTGACTCCGGTCAGACGTCTCCCGCACAACGCACAGAAGAGCCGTACCTGAAGGCAGCCGAAAAGAATGTCCCATCCACCGGCGGGGTGACCGCTTCGGGGGTGGTCACCTCACAGAATCAGGCGCAATTTATCGCCAGCACCAGTGGATCGGTTCAGGAAGTACGAACAACTGTTGGGGCTGACGTAAAAAGCGGTGACATTCTGGTGGTGTTATCCGGCCGCGAGAAAATGAAAGCGGCGGTTGAAGCCGCGCGATATGAGCTGGTTTCCGCGCAACAGGCGCTGGACGCGGTCAACCGTGATGCCGATAAGGTGAGGGCTGCCGCGTTGGTGCGTCTGGCGGAAGCCAATAAAGCGTTGGATGATGCTATCCGACGCCGTGATTACCGTAACTACCGCAATGGCTCTGAGAGCACCATTAATGCCGCAAAAGCCGACTACATTCTGGCTAAAGACAACCTTGAGAAAGCCAAAGACGTGTACAGTTATTATGCTGACCTGGATGACGATAATGTCAACAAAGCGGGCGCGCTGACCGCACTTTCCGCGGCTCAAAAGGCTTATGACAAAGCTGTGGCTAATCTGAACTATTTAACCGGTATGCCCAGTCAACTGGATGTGGACCAGGCGGAAGCCGATCTGCAGGCTGCAAAAGCGGAAGTGGCCAACGCGAAAGCCGCGTTCGACCGGGTGAAAAATGGTCCTGATCCCGAAACCATCGCGCTGGCCGAAGCCCGGGTGAGCAACGCGCAGTCACAGTTGATGGCCAGCCAGAGCGCGTTGGACGAAATGGAGATCAAAGCACCGTTTGACGGAACGATAGGTCGGTTGAACGTGCACCCCGGTGACTGGGTTACCCCGGGGCAGTTGATCCTGGCGATGGTAGATCTTAAACACCTGCGGGTGGAGACGACCGACCTGAGCGAACGCGACGTGGTAAGAGTGAAAAAGGGTGAAGAGGTGACAGTGCGCGCCAAGGCACTGGAATTGGACATCAGTGGGATGGTGGCGGAGATCGCACCGATGGCAGATACCCTGGGGGGTGATGTGGTCTATCAAACGATCATATCACTGGATGATATCCCGGAAGGATTGTTGCCCGGGATGAGCGTTGATGTGAAATACGAGTAAAGAAAACAAAAACCTCCAGCTCGGAGGTTTTTGTTTTGTTTTTAATTATTCCTGGGATATTACCACCCGGTTGCGCCCGGCTCTTTTGGCTTCATAAAGCGCGGCATCCGCTTTCGAGAGTATCCGATCGTTTTCTGTTCCGTGGATCGGGTATACCGCGATACCAATAGAAATGGTGATGGAGAATTCTTTTCCGCCGAATTCATAAACCCGGTCGCTGATGCTCTGGCGGAATGCATCCGCTTTTTGAACGGCTGATTCCACACCGGTATCCGGTAGGATGATCATGAATTCTTCTCCGCCGAACCGGCAGGCAATGTCGCTCTTGCGGATCTGAGACATGATAATCTGCGCGATAGTTTTCAGCGCGTAGTCACCTGCCTGGTGTCCGTACGTGTCATTAATATCCTTGAAGTGATCGATATCCATCAGGAGGAAAGAGATCGGGTGACTTGCCCGTTCCGCCCGGCTGTATTCCGCATCAAGGCGCTCACTGAGGTAATGGCGGTTGAACAACCCGGTCAACGCGTCGTGGATGGCTAACTCGCGGACTTCTTTTTCCAATTCAGTAACCGCTTCCAATTGGGCTGTCAACTCCTGATTGACCTGGTTCAACCGGTTTTGTGATTCCTCCAACTCTCTGGTACGTTCCGCGACCCGTTTTTCCAATTCAACGTTTCTCGCTCGTACAGCGCTTGTCCGCAATTGAATTCCTGAATAAAGTAAACCCATAATCCCAATAATTGACATTGTTATGAACCACCAGGACTGCCACCAGGGTGATAGTATGGTGATGTATAACACTCTATCAGTTTCTTCGTTCCAAATACCATCATTATTTGCCGCGTGAACCCGGAATGTGTAATTTCCGGGAGGCAGGTTCGTGTATGTAGCTTCATTCTTAGTTTTGGCAGGAGACCATTCTTTATCAAAACCTTCCAGTTTATATGAGTAAAGATTCTTTAAAGGCAATTGATAACTTAGTGCGGCAAATTTTATGGTGATGACCGACTGGTCATGTCGCAGAGTTATTTTTTCTGTTCGTTCAATCGGTTTGGGTAAGACATCACTTCCTACTGGGACTGATTGGTTGAACAATTGAAAATCTGTCAGGACAACTGGTGGTTTGTACGTATTTTTTTCTATTTGATCGGGGTGGAAGAAAGTGACACCATTCGAGCCCCCGAAGAATATTTCTCCATCCGGACCCCGGTGCGAGCTGGCGATCTCAAAGAGATCACCCTGCAAGCCATCGCGAACGCTGTAATTTTCGAATGTCTTACCAGCGATATCAAAATGACTGATACCTTTGCCGGTACTTACCCAGAGGTCATTGCCACTACCGGGTTGAACGCCAAAAACGGTATCGGCCGGTAGTCCATCTTTCATGGTGTAGTTCTGCCAACGATTGGTTTTTAGGTTTAGCCCACTTAACCCGTTGGATGTACCGGCCCAGACAAAGCCGGCATCTTCATTCAAGTAGATAGCAAAAACCGCGTCATCAAGGATGGTGTCTGGATTGGAAGGATCGTTTCGATGGTGCGTAAATTTACCGGAAATTGGGTCAAGGAGCTCAAGTCCGCCACGCGCGGTGGCGATCCATACTTTTCCATCCTTTGCGACTGCCAGATCATAGACCGTATCTTCTGATAAGGAATTTGGATTTCCGGCTTCAAACTTATATACCTTATCCACTTTACCGGTTTCTACATTAAATAAGTCCAGACCGAAACCCAGTGTTCCAATCCAAAGGTGATCAGGTCCAGCAGGTTTTATCATGGTCAAAAAATTGCTTCCCAGCGTGGTAGGATCATTGGGTGTTGATTTGTATACCGTGAATTTACCGGTTGATGGGTCCAGCCGGTTTAACCCTCCGCCGGAAGTGGCCAGCCAGTAATATCCTTGTTCATCTTTGTAAATATTTTGGATTTTATTGTTCGAAATTGATTCCGGATCATTCGGGTCATTTTTAAAAACAGTCATTTTTCCGGAGTTGCGGTCAAACCGGTTTAACCCTCCGCCAAAAGTGCCAATCCAGATTATTCCGTCTTTTTCTGCCCAAATACTGTAAACATTGTTGGAACTTAAAGTATTGGAGTTGCCGGGAACACTCCGGTACAGTCCAAACCGTTGCAAAGATGGGTATAGTTTATTGACCCCTCCATAGCGGCTGGTAATCCACAACACACCAGAGCTGTCTTCTGTTAACCAATAAAGATCATTGTTGCTAACTGTGGTTGGGTCGTTCGGATTGTTTTGAAAAGATCGAAAAACCAGGTTTTTCCGATCGAAGATATTCAACCCGCCATTTTCAGTCACAATCCAGAAACGGTTATTACTATCTTCATACATATTCCAAATACGATCATTGCTCAGGGTATTGGGGTTGTTTGGATCATTCCGATACGCGGTGAATTTTCCGGTACTTCTGTCAAACAGGTTTAAGCCACCCCCACGTGTGCCAACCCAAAAATTTCCGAAACTATCTTCGATCATTGACCAGACATTATTATGGCTTATGCTTTGCGGGTCTTTAGGATCATTTTTGAAAATTGTAAAATCATCTGTTTCGGGATCATAACGGTGAAGCCCCGCGCGGGTGCCCAGCCAGATTTTCCCCTCATGATCTTGATATATTCTGTAAATTACCGCTTCTGCCAATCCCCTAGGATTATCTTTGTTTACCGGATAGTTTTTAAATGTATTGGTTTTGCGGTCTAGAACACTCAATCCGCCGCGAGTGCCAATCCAAATTTTTCCATCCC
This sequence comes from Leptolinea sp. HRD-7, assembly GCA_024363285.1. GTDB lineage: Bacteria > Chloroflexota > Anaerolineae > Anaerolineales > Anaerolineaceae > Leptolinea. Next base: position 2,465,870 of record AP024710.1, read on the forward strand.
GGGCCTCCATGAGCGCCCATACGCTGTTATCGATGAGGCTGTTGGGATCGTTTTCGATCTTTTTGTACACTTGAAATTTACCGGTTTCCGGGTAGAAAACATTCAATCCGCCGGGATCCGTACCAATCCAAAGCAATCCATCAGACGATTCAATAAGCGAAAATGTATTGTTGTTACTGAGGCTGGAGGGATCATTGATGTCGTGTTTATAAATAGTAAAAGTACTGCCATCGTAACGGGCCAATCCATTGGAAGTGGCAAACCACATAAAACCCTGACGATCCTGTAATACAGATAAAACTGTGGCGTGCGGGAGACCATCTTCAACGGCCAACCGTTCAAAGCGAAGATTCCCTGAAAATGGATCCGGGTTATTTGAATTGGCTGCGTTCGCAGACGGGATGGAAAAACCGTTAAACAGTAAACCAATAATAACAAATGCCAGAAGTATGGATCGCGATTGTTTCATTATTTGGCCCCGACCTGTGTTCATATTCAATTAATCGTGACTCTACTGGGGAGAGAAAAAATCAGATAAGCGGGTCTGATAGTAGTAAATACATAATGACATTGTACATGATTGGAAATTCGAAACCCATAGGCATGATGGAATTTTTATCAAATTTTTATATAACAACATATCATGTGAAGCAAAACTACCTGAATTGCCAAAGTATTCAGGTAGTTTTGTATCAAATGTTCCTGGAAGCACGACTTTATCTTACGATAAATCGGGATAAAAATATTTTTTCTTACTGTTTGCCTTCTTTTGATCCCAATCTGAAAGTATCCTCAAGGCTTCGGCGCCAACACGGCAGGCGCGTTCCTCTCCACCGGCATCGTCCCATTTGCCCGTCAGCCGCTGCGCTATGACGGATGCCACCACCCCGGCGCGCAGCTTGAAAAGGCGGGCGAGGGTGAGAAGGGCGGCCGCTTCCATTTCAAAGTTCAAAACACCGAGTTTGCGGATGTCTTCAAAGAAGGCGTCGGTATCAGAAAGCTTGTACCCGCCGAAGGCCGTACGGCCCTGCCCGGCATAAAATGAGGCTGACGTGCAGCCAGTGCCAACGTGGTAACGGTAACCGAAGGATTCTGCCGCTTCGACCAGTGCCATGGTGACTTCAAATGACGCTGCCGCCGGGAATTCAGGGCGAACATACATGGGCGTCATGCCGTCCAGCCGGATGCAGGCGTCATTGATGATCAGGTCGCCGCACTCGATGCCTTCCTGAATGCCGCCGGTGGTGCCCACGCGGATGATGGTATGCACGCCCGCTTCGGCAGCTTCGGTGAGTTTCCATTCCATGGAGGGCGCGCCGATGCCTGATGTCATCGCGGATATCCTGGCACCTTTGTACTCGCCGATGGCGGCACGGTAGCCGCGCTGCTGCGGGTACTCTTCGGCTTTGTCCCACATACGGGTCATCACGGTGATGCGGTCCGGGTCACCGGGCATCAACATATAACCGGCATAATCTTTGAGCTTGTCGCGGGTTCTGGTATCAACTTCGCCGCCGAGTTCGGCGTCAGATAGTCCTTTGCGTCCATCTTCCACGTTACGTGTCATAGTCAGGTTCCTTCCGGTAATGGGTTGGGTTAATTGTAATACCGGGTGTCATTGTCATCCTGAGTGAAACGAAGGATCTCGCGCTATTATGAAGTAGGGATAGCTGGTGAAAGAATAGTCAAACAAAGGCTGCCGATGATGCGCTGACTGTGCTAAATAAATATCAAGTGAACCAAAACCTGCCTTGTAAGCGAATTGACGGTCAGCACATTCTATAGAAATCGCTGGCTATGATTGTAAATACAAAGTTTTTTTTGTTTTCCTGGACCTTACGCTTTATACCGTTCCTTGATCGCCGGGATCAAGTATTCCTTGAAAGCCCGGTCTAAATCATATTCCGGTTTCCATTTCCAATCGTGCCGGGCGGCGCTGTCATCCACATCCTGCGGCCATGAGTCGACGATGCCCTGCCGGGCCAGATGGGGCTTGAAGTCAATCTTCGCGTTCGGGAAATGTTCCAGAACGATATGCTGAAATTCTTCTGCCGTCAGGCTGAAACTGGTGATGTTGTATACCAGTTTGGTCAATGCTTCACGCGGGGCGGCTTCCAGTTCCAACAATGAACGTACGGCGTCCGGCATCATCATGAAGGGCAGGCGGGTATCTTTGCGTACAAAACAGTTGTACTCTTCGCCGCGGGCGGCATGGTGTACCATCTCGGGCCCATAATCGCTGGTACCGCCGGTGGGGGTAGTCACCGCGCTGATCAGTCCGGGGAAGCGCAGGCAGCGGAAGTCAATATTGTTGCGCGGTTTATCCGCCGCCAGTTGACGGTAATGCCGGGTGTAGTACCGCCCGAGATGTTCGCAATACAGTTTGTTGCAGCCGTACATGGTGAAGGGTTCCAGGAACTGTTCTTCCCTGACCTTTTCAACCTGGTTTTTCAAATCCAGAGAGGGAATGCCGTACGCGGCGATGGAAGAAGGGTACAGGAACTTGACCGTCTTCCCCTGCCAGGCGGCCTGTTCAACCGCCAGCCGCAGCAGGTTCAGCGTTCCCTCCACGTTGACGCGGTGGGCGGTCTCGGGGTTGTATTCCGCCTTGGTCGACAATATGGAGGCCAGATGGTAAATTGTGCGGATCTCATATTCCGCCACGAGCCGGCCGAGCAGCATGTTATCGAGGATGTCACCCTGAATAAAAGGGTGACAGTATTGACGTAATGATTCATCAATGGGTGACACATCCAATGCTACGATCTGTACGTCACCGCGCTGGCCCAGATGGCTGATCAGCCCGTGCCCAATTTCTCCGTTCGCCCCCGTGATCAAGACAACTTCTTTACGCATAGTCTGCTCCTGTTAAGCGGTCAGATTAACGGAACTACCGGTGCAAGTCATCTTTAATCATTGTAGCAGGATATACATTCGGCACAAATGGCTTATCATGAAATGATTTCTTTTGACCGCAAGAAATCTAAAACACAGTCTCGTACTTCCTGAGGTGAAAGGTCATCGGTGAAAATATAGCAATCCGCGTGACTTCTGGCGTGGGCCAGCCTCCTGTGCTGCTCATGGTATTCATCCACAGTCCAGTTCAACCTGCGCCGCCGGCAGGTGACCTCGTACGATGCGTCAAGAAAAATCAAAAAATCAGGATTGGTAAGCCTCTGCCACATGGCCGGCACGTATGAATGCTCCTGGGCGATATGGCGGAATCGGACATTTTCCAGATTAAAGCCTTCGATCAGGGTGGATTTCCCCGAAGCACAGGGACCGACTATACCGATCAACCAGGTTTTCTGCTTTGTCAATGTCTTTTCTGTCATGAAAAATGAAAACCCGCCGTTATTAGAGGCGGGTTTTATCCATCAATTCAGGTTACGCTCATCATCTGGTGAATAAACACCGCGTGTATGCATTGAATTTGTTGCTCTAAAAGGCAAGCGGACGGTCATGCGGCGAATAGGGTCTGATTCCTGGGCGAGTACTTTAAGTACTACGATACTCATATCATCATTAGGACGTCCCTGATCAAGTTGAATAGCCTGAGTTAAAAGGTTATCCGCGATCATCTGGGCGGGTGGGTCCTGGTCTTCGATAAGGCTGTTCAGCATGGTACAGATGTCGAGTTGCTGTCCATACCGGTCGCCGGCATAGAAGACGCCGTCTGTATACATTACCACCGTTATGCCGGCTTCAAGGGGGATCTCAGTAATGGCCGGGCGGATATTTCGTGAGGTTCCGATCGGTTTGCTATTGGAGCTAAGGCAGTCCACCTTGTCGTGCGTGGCTATGAAGACCGGGGTTGGATTGTTCCGCGCAATGACCAGAGTTCCGGTCTGTAGATCAGCCGAAAGGATATTCAGACAGGCAGTCACTTTGCCATTGCGTTCGGTAAACAGGTGGTCTGAGGCTGCGCGAGCGGCGGCGCCGTCACGCACACCTTCAGCCAGCAAACCGATTACCTTTCGAACAACCATGGACGAAATGGCTTTCGCGCCCCGTCCGGAAGATTGCCCATCAGCCAAAACAACAGAAACACCACCATTCGGACGTTCCACAACTTCAAGGGTATCACCGGATTCAGAGATGGCGTATTTATTCGTCTTGGCAACGGCAACATTAATTTCCATTGTTTAGATTCTAATACAAACTGCCGCACTTCGAAAGAGAGAAGTTGTTATACAGGTTGTCCAATGATAATCAGCAGGCGCGCGTTACCACCGGAAATACATTCCACGCGTGCTAAAAAACCAGCGTCTCGAAAATGGTTCTGAAGGGATTCTTGCAGAGATTCTGGCAGATATCCAAATCCTAACATCCCGGAAAAGAACCGGATAATGCGCTCATGAAAGGAATTTCCGGTTACTTCTGCTGTCAAAAGAATGATCAAATTTCCGCCGGGTTTCAGAACTCGGCGTATCTCGTTCAGTGTGGATTGTTCAAAGATATAGGGTGCAGGAAAGGTGGCTGTCACATGGTGAAAATATCCGGTTTCAAAAGGAATTGCCTGGCCAATGCCCCTTACAAGGCGAGAATTGCCAGCCGGCAGTCGATTTCTCGCGTAGTACAGCATCTGGGAGCTCTCATCCAGTCCTACGGCTGGAACGCCTTTGTTACCGGCAAATTCTAATAGCACACCTTTACCGCACCCCATGTCGAGTACAGGGCCTTCTAATGCCTGTTCAGCGGCTGCTCGTATCCAATCGTTCCATTTTCCTGCTGAGACCAGCCAGGCGGCAAAATCATACATCCATGACAGGTTGTGATAAAGAAGATTGAAACCCCATAATACAAGTCGAACCCACAGAGATTTTAGATTTTTCTGCATGGCATGATTATACAGTTTCCGAATATGGCCTGATCGGAAAAATATTTCGGATTCCGATGTCAAGAAGCTGATTGTTAGAATATAATTCGGCAGATATTTTTTTGTCCGTACTTAATTTGAAAGAGGTTTTCATGCCTGGTCTTACTCCCGGCCGCCGCTGGCAGCCTGCCTATTATGCCTTTCACAATGACACGTTACCCAAAAAAGCTCTGGCTACCCTTGAACGATTAACGAAAAGCCCGTTTTTCGGGTGCCGCATGTGCGGCAACTGCCTGTTACAAGAGACAGCTTTCATATGCCCGATGGAATGTCCCAAAGGGCTGCGCAATGGCCCTTGCGGTGGTTCAACCCCCGAACACTGTTATGTGGATGAAACCCGTCCATGCATCTGGTATAAGATCTACGAAAGATCTGAAAAATTGGGGACAACCGAGAAACTACTGGAAGTTCTTCCACCGCTCGATTGGGAAAAGGTAGGAACAGAACAATGGTGGGACCTGGCTTGCATGTGGAAGAAAAAAGGCGGCCTGAAGAAAACTCTCAAAGCTCTTGCTTCACGTGATCGAATGGCCATATTTGACCAATTCATGAAAGAATACCGCCAGCCGGATTGGTGGCAGGGTGATGACCAGCCGCATCCGGCACCGGCTCATGAACCGGTTTCCAAACTGGAAGAAAAACTGGTCAGTGGAACGTTTGTGATCACAGCGGAAGTTGCGCCACCCATTGGCGCTTCTGGCGATGATTTAATTAAAAAAGTCACAATGTTGAAAGAGTATGTGGACGCGGTAAATTTCACTGATAACCCTTCTGCCACACCTCGAATGTCATCGCTCGCATCCTGCACGCTGTGTTTGCAGGCAGGTGTAGAACCCGTGTTGCAAATTGCCGCGCGAGATACGAACCGTATGGGTGTTCAGGCGACCGTCCTGGGTGCGAACGCTCTGGGTATTCGGAATATGTTATGCCTATCCGGTGACCATCCGCATCTGGGACCCGCGCCTCATGGGCGTATGGATATCTGGGATCTGGATTCCATCCAATTGATCTGGCTGCTTCGACGCATGCGCGATGAAGGTAAGTTCCTTGACCAGCGGGATATTAAACCGGCGCCGCAAATATTTATCGGTGCTGCAAGTTCCCCCAATGCCTCTCGTCCAACGTTCCAGATCATTCGGGAGACGAAAAAGACCAATGCTGGAGCTCAATTCTTCCAGACCAACCTGATTTACGATGTTGACAAGTTCAAAGACTATATGGAGATGCTGGATAAAGCCGGCATCCTGAGCCGTGCGTATATTCTGGCCGGTGTGGCTCCCATCCGAAGCGCAAAAGCAGCTATGATGATGAATAAAGTCCCAGGGGTAAAAATTCCGCAGGCGATTATCGACCGGATGGAAAAATCTGCAGACGCAAAGGAAGAAGGCGTTCAGATTGCGTTGGAGATCATTGAGGGAATCAAAAATCTTCCGATCAATGGCATCCACTTTATGGCCGTTGGATGGGAAAGTATTGTGCCGCGGTTGGTCACAGAAAGTGGATTGCAGGAGAAGCGGTCAAAATAACGATCAAAAAGCAGGTTTATACTACGGAGATGGTTGTTTCCTTGACGAAAATTGAAATCCTCCGGTATAATCTCTCTGTTAATTTTGTTAACTTCGAATTGATCAAGCAGGAGCAAGATAATGGGTCCACTTCCAAAACGGAAACTCTCTAAAGGCCGCCGCGATCGCCGTCGTTCGCAGGATGCTCTCGAGAACTTGAACCTCACCCAGTGTAGCAATTGCGGTGAGATGCGTCTCCCTCACACCGTATGCCCCAAATGCGGTCATTACAAAGGCCGTGAGGTATTGGCTGTTTCCAAAGACGAGAAATCTAAGTAGTTTTTGCAGGGAATAAAACAACCGGACTGTAAAACAGTCCGGTTTTGTTTTAAATCATTTCTTCCGGGTCAACCAGTCCGCCTGGCTCCACGTCAACATCCGGTTTGGATGGATCATACGCAAATGTTTGGAATTGAGCCAGGAGCCTCCCCGGCAGATTACCATGAATGATCACTCCGGAACGATCTTGCTCAAAGCGTTCCACCTGACCGAACTCATGGAAGAGGGAGATCAATTGCCCCTGCTGATAGGGTAATTTAACGATCACCGGTTGGAATTGTTCGAACAGAACTTTTTCGATAAGTGCCGTTAAATCGCTCATCCCGGCCCCTGTTCGGGCAGAGATCAGGGCTGAATTGGGTAGTGACTGCACGGTCTCTTCCCCGTATGCCGCATCCTGCAATTGGTCCATTTTGTTGAAAACCGTCACAACGGGAATGTGGTCAGCTTTGATGTCTTTTAATGTCTGTTGCACCGATTCCCACTGAGCAAGAGCGTTGGGGTGGGTGATATCCACTACATGGATAAGCAGGTCTGCCTCTGAGATCTCTTCCAGAGTGGCGCGGAACGCGGCGACAAGCTGGGTAGGGAGCTTTTGGATGAATCCCACTGTATCTGTAAGAAGCGCAAGGTGACCACCTGGCAGGTTGACGCGGCGGGTGGTGGGATCAAGAGTGGCAAATAACTGGTTAGCTACATAAACATCGCTATGTGAGAGCCGGTTGAGTAGAGTAGATTTTCCGGCGTTCGTATAGCCAACAAGAGCGACGATCGGTATCTGAGAGCGTTTACGTTGAGCACGGTAACGTTCGCGGTGAGCTCGTACTTTTTCCAGTTCATTTTTTAAACGTGAAATTTTTTTGTTTATCTCACGGCGGTCAACTTCCAACTGGGTTTCGCCGGGTCCGCGCAGACCTACGCCACCCACGCTACCGGTACGTCCACCGCCGCCGCCTGCCTGCCGGGCCAGATGTGTCCACGCGCGGGTGAGGCGAGGTAGGCGGTATTCGTATTGGGCCAGTTCCACCTGCAGCGCGCCTTCACGCGTCTGGGCATGTTGGGCGAAGATATCCAGGATCAGGGCGGTACGGTCCAGTAATAGGACCTTGGTGCCAAGTTTTTCTTCCAACTCTCGTTGATGGGTGGGAGCCAGTTCGTTGTCAAAAATAACAACATCGGCAAGGGTTTCCTCCACCAGAGCAACCACTTCCAGGACTTTACCGGAACCGATAAAGGTGCCTGCGTGAATGTGGTCAATGCGCTGGTAGGTTTGTCCCACAACTTCAAGCCCGGCGGTATCGGCTAAAAGTGCCAATTCCTCCAGAGAATCTTCCATACTAAGAATACCCGGCTGTCCTTTGATTTCCACAGCAACAAGAAACGCGCGTTGCCGGGGAGGCCGGGTTGGTTCAGGTTGTTTTTTTGACATATATTATGCTTTTTTCATCCATGCCCTGACACGGTCAAGGGCTTCTTTGACTTCATTGGTAGCCGTACCCAGTGAGATACGGATAAATCCTTCGCCATGTTTGCCATATACAATTCCGGGAGTCATGCTGACACCGGTTTCTTCCAAAAGTTTTGAACAGAACGAAGCGGAATCGCTGATACCTTGAGGTAAATGAGCCCAAACATAGATAGCCGCTTCCGGAGCCTCGACATCAAAACCGCATTCAGCCAGACCCTTAACCACAATATCACGGCGTTCCAGATAGATATCGTTGCGGTCCTGTATCCATTCCTGATCGGATGTTAACGCGTGTATGCCTGCCGCGAGAATTGGATTGAATTGGGAACTATCCATCTGACTTTTGTAAATACTCAGATATCTTATGACCTCTGAATTACCAACGGCCATACCTACACGCCACCCGGCCATGTTATATGTTTTTGAGAGTGAGTTGAATTCCACAGCGACGTCTTTCGCGCCGTCAACTTCCAGAATGGATGGGGCAACATACCCACCAAAGCAAATATCGGTATATGGTGCGTCGTGCGCGATCAAAATCTGATGGTCGTGGGCGAAGCGCACGGCTTTCTCAAAGAAGGATAACGGAGCTACAGCGCCGGTGGGATTATTCGGATAATTGAGCCAGAGAATTTTTGCTTTTTCCAGAATGTCATCTGGAATGGCTGCCAGATCCGGAAGAAAATGATTCTTTGCCAGAAGTGGAACATCATAGAGTTCAGCACCGGCAATCTTTCCGCCCTCTCGATACGCCGGATAACCTGGATCAGGCACTAGAGAGATATCACCTGGATTCAATATGACCTGGCTTAAGTTAAAAATACCTTCTTTAGAACCCACTAACGCGAGGATCTCTTTAGAAGGATCAAGGGTTACATTAAAACGCTTGAGGTAATAGTCCGCGCAGGCTTGCTTGAATTGTGGTGTTCCGCCTATGGCAGAATACCCGTGCTGGTGAGGATCTCGTGAGGCTTTGACCATCACGTCGATGATCTCGTCGGTGGGGGGAAGATCGGGAGAGCCCATATCCAGACGAATGATGGAAACACCCTTTTTCTTTAGTTCATTGATCTTTTGATTCAAAGTGGCGAAAAAATAAGGTTTGAATCCGGCAATTCGGTGGGCGGGTTGGATATAATTCATTAGAAACCTTCAATAGTATTTTATAAGTTGTTAGGTTAATTTTACCCTGTTGCCAGCAGAATAGGAGCATCACTTGACCTGGAATTTGCACGGAACACATGCGCAGGAAGGCGACCTTGTCGAACTGGTCGGCTTGAACCATAAGCATTTCATAATTCTTTTGAAAACCGGTGGTGAATTGCATACCCATCGCGGGATTATTCACCATGACGACCTGATTGGAACCGCCTGGGGAAGTCAGGTGCATTCCCACTCCGGAAGCCCGTTCTTTATGCTGCAACCGGCATTTAATGATTTATTGAGATCAGTTCCTCGAAAAACTCAAATTATGTACCCGAAGGAAATTGGATACATTCTTGTAGCGCTGGGGATCGGCCCGGGCCAGTTTGTGATCGAGGCTGGCACCGGTTCCGGCGCCTTGACTACCGCACTGGCGTACGCGGTGGGGAAAGAAGGCAAAGTAATCAGCTACGAAGCCAGACCTGAAATGCAAGATGTGGCCAGAAAAAATCTAGAACGTTTTGGACTGGCTGAACGGGTAGAGTTTAAGATCCGTAATATTGGTGATGGATTTGAGGAGACCGGTGTGGATGCCCTGTTCCTGGATGTGGCCAATGCATATGATTATATGCACCAGGTTCGCCAGGCTCTCAAACCGGGTGGATTTTTCGGTAGTATCCTGCCTACAACCAATCAAGTCTCCAAACTTTTATACGCCCTGCGTCGTGAAGATTTCGCATTCACAGAGGTATTGGAGATAATGATGCGATTCTACAAACCGGAACCAGACAAATTGCGACCGACAGACCGCATGATCGCCCATACAGGTTTTTTGATCTTTGCCCGGCCTGTTATTATCGATCATAGTCAGGATGATACTTCCGCCATTTTGGAAGAGGGCTGGGAAGCCGACGACATTTCTTAATCAAGGAGAGACTGTGTTTCGTAGACCTAGACCACCCCGACCACCATTTCCACCTGTTGGATTATTTGGATTCTTAAATCCGATGTTTCAAAAAATTCTGGGTGAAGCTAACCAGGCTTTTGAAACAGGCGATTATACGAACGCGGCTGAACGCTACACGCGATTGGCAGAGCGGGCTATCATCCGGGGAAGATCCCGGGCTGGTAATTGGATGATTAAAGCCGGTCAGGCGAATGTTCTGGCCGGACAGACTGAACCCGGACTGCAACAGATATTCAAAGGGCTCGGTATGCTTCGGAACGAAGGCAGGCTAAGGGATTTTCGCCGTTATAGCTGGCGGACCATTGACCTTTTCAACAGCCATGGGTTACAAAAAGAAGCGGGCAAAGTGATGGAATGGATGCAAGGTGTATCTCCTGAGATGACCATTCCAATGAATGACCACGTTAACTACGAGGGACAGGCTTCTTTTCATCAAAAACTACCGTCAAAATGTCCATCCTGTGGTGCGCCTGTTCATCCAGAAACCGTTGACTGGGTAGAGAATGGACAGGCAGCCTGCGCCTATTGTGGAATATTACTTCCTGAAGGTTAGGCACCGGACTTCCGTTTATCGTTTTTTCAGATGAACAAAGATACGATCCGCACAATGCTCGCCAAACCAGAAACCGAACAGGAAATACCTGAGGGTTTCTGGCGGCGTGCTTCTGTGCTGGCCCTTTTTACAGAGTCCGGGGAGGGTCTTTCACTCCTATTTACCCGCCGAACTGACCATGTAGTGGACCATAAAGGGCAGGTTTCTTTCCCTGGAGGTGCTGTTGAGCCGAATGATGAGTCGCTTGAGGTGACAGCTCTCAGGGAGACTTTTGAAGAAATTGGAATTAAACCGGCAGAAATTGAGATTCTGGGCCGATCAAAGGATATGTTCACTATATCCGGGTGGTGGATTACCCCTATCGTCGGGTGGTATACAAAACACAACGGATTTAATTTGAATCCAATTGAAGTAATACGCGTTTTTACTATCCCTGTAGAGTGGTTGCGCCGTAAAGAGAATTGGTACTACAGGTCTTATGAACGAGACGGAATCGTGCGTGAAAATGTTATTTTTTATAAAGAGTTTGACGGCGAAATTTTGTGGGGGATCACCGCTCACCTGGTACATGACTTACTAGAAAAAATTGAAATTATTGAGAAATAGAAACACCCCTGACGGTAAGGTCAGGGGTGTCTTTTTTAACCATAGAATTACTCGGTTTCTTCTTCTTCTTTCTTGCCTTTTTCGATGACTTCGGGTTCCGCAGCTGTTGCACTCTCTATGGCAGCTTCCTCGTCCTTGGTCAGGGTGACAATAACGACGACATCATCCGGGGAGGCATGAACGTGAACTTTATCAGAAAGGGCGATATCTTTGACAGTGAAATGGTCGCCAATCTTTTTTAACTTGCTAAGATCAAGGGTAATTTTCTCAGGTAGGTCTTGAGGCAGGGCTTCCACTTCCACAGAATCCATTTCTGTGATGATGATGCCATTGAAATCTTTGACAGCAGGGGAAACACCTTCCAGGGTGATAGCAACTTTGGCGCGAATCTTTTCAGAAAGAGAAACGACCTGGAAGTCGACATGTTTCAAAGAGTTGCGCAGGTAATCGCGCTGTTTTTCACGAACCAGGGCGGCGTTTTCTTTTCCGTCAAGATTGATATAGACCAGGCTTGAAGCGGTCAAACCATGCAGAACACGTGAGGCTTCTTTGAGGTCCAGGGTAATCGGTGTGGCATCGAAATGATGACCATAAATTACAGCGGGGAGTTTACCCTCACGGCGCAAAGCGCCTACTTTTTTCCCTTTGACAGTGCGCAGGGTGGCATTAATAACTGCTTTTTCCATTTTATTTTCCTTCGAGCGCCTCTCACCATAACGTGGTTACCTTCGCTCTATAGTAGATTCGGCTTACGCCGTGATTAACATCAGGATCGCAACCAGCGAAAAAGCCCGTACACTAGTCCAAAAGTCAAACCTGCCGCGGCGCCAAAGAGGGCAATGCTTCTGGGCTCGACAACAGTTTCAACGGGGGCATCCATCCGGGTTGTCAGCAAAAATACGGTGTGCATTTTACCACCATGCACTTCTCTGGCAATGACAAATCCAGATTTGGATTCGGTCATACGAACAGATTGGGCCAGGGTGACACCAATAGTACCGTTTACAACCATGTCATGCGAATTGATAACACCGGAAAAGCTATGGTCTATTGCTGCCTGTTCTGTTTTGACAAAACCAGTCAGGCCGCGCTGGATAGTAGCGGTTTGTGATTTAACTTCTCCCAGAAAGCTGTCGGCTGCTTCAACGGAATCAGCCGTAACTTTTGAAGCCCCGCTTTGATGCATTTGAACGATTTGCGCGTCAACCGAATCGGCGGATAGATTTTTCATATAAGCCGATTGAGGTAATGCCTTTGCAGCGGGTTTTCTTGAAGTTTCAGCATTCATCTAACACTTCTTTCTTTTAAGAAGAAGACATCATAAAAGCGAATAATTTTATCTCACCGGTTCATCTGCTGTCAAGACAGTGGTGACATGGCGCGAACAGCGATAAGCAACCAGATGCCATAGATCAATGTGCCGGTGCCAAGTACTACCAACACAGTATTCACAACCTTCATCAACTTGTCAGACGGGCGCAGGTCAAGAATAATGCTTCGCAGACCTAAAAGCGCATGAACCAAAACAAACGTCAAAAAGAAACCTTCCATCACGAGGACGGCAGGATTCTGATAATACTTGATTACATCGGCAAATGTCAGCAAACCACCGGGTGCGACCAGGTGATTGACAATAAAGTGAATGATGAGGAATACAAGAATTAATCCGCCGGCCAGAACTTTAATGAACCAGAGGAGGGTGTTTTCTTGATTCGTTTTCGTTAACAGGTTCTTCATGGAATCAGACTCCTCCAAACATACGAACGGCAAAGAAAAGAATCAACACACCGGAAAGGCCGGCGACGATCAGCAGCATGGCAAACTGATGACGTCCACCTATGCCAAAACTGGTTAACCCGATGCGAATGCCATTGATACCGTGAATGATGCCCGCTGAAACCACTAACAATTCACCAAAAATGAATACCGGATTTTTCATCATGGTGATAAAGGAATCGTATGCCTGTGCTCCCTGTGTCAATTGAAAGAGGACAATAAGGTGCATGCTCAAGTAGAGTATCAAACCAAGGCCCGTAATACGATTGAGGATAAACCCCCAACCACCGGCAGAACGGCCGCGGGGGTCAAACCATTCAAGGATTTTTTTCGGCGAGGGGGAACCTTTCATTACTTTTTCTCCTTGTTCCCGAACCAGCGGCGGAAACTGGCACGTAACAACTGTTTGCGCAGGTCCATAATGCGGAATCCGGGTTCAACATCTGATGGACAAACAGCGGAGCATTCATACGCGCTGTGGCACCGCCAGGCGCCTTCCTGATGATCAGCCAGGCTGGAGTCTATTCCATCTACTGATGCTGTTAAAGATTGCTGTAAGCCTGCCAACACCGCTGGTCCAACATAGTCAATATCCGTCGATGCAATCGGGCAGGCTGAAACGCATAATCCGCATTCAATACAATCCACGAGGCGTTCAAGGTTCTCTGTTCCCGCAGGTGTTTTTTCATATGCCAGGTTTCCTTGACTATTGGTGACAATAGAAGGTACACGCATGGTTTCCAGGTTTTGAAAGAAAGGTGCAACATCGACAACAAGATCAGCAATAAGGGGAAAATTGCGGAGTGGTTCAACTTTTATTATGCCATTATCATGGGTGACAGATCTGATAGGGGTAATGCAGGTAAGTTTTTCCACCCCATTCACACGCATGCCACAGGCGCCACAGGTGGAGTGATGACACGCGTGCCGATAGGAAAGACTGCGATCATGAACAGCCCAAACGTTTTCCACCGCATCAAGAACGGAATCATCCGGGTTAACCGTAAGAGTGTAATCTTTCCAGTATGTGTGATTATCACCCCGTTTTTGACGGGATATTCTTAGCGTGATCGTCCAGTTCGTAATCATTGGGTTACCTGTTCTGAATAAAACGTCCGGTATGGGGCTAGCTCTGTTTCAGCCGTGAAACAAGGCGCGTTGATTCCCAACTGAGCACAAACAACATCGGCTGTTTTTTCGGCCATCATGCGGCATGTTGTCGCCTTTCCGCCCGTAATGGTGACAAAACCGCGGATATTGTTAGCCGCCTGATGGTCAAAGCACTTAAAAGTACGCGATAAGCTACGCGCGTCTGAATTGGTCTGGATCAAAGGGCGGGCAGACATATAAGACGCGCGGATGCCTACCTTATCAATAGCCGGGATCATTTCGACTGCCCGATTAACCATTGTCTTAACCTGGTCGTGGTCAACAGGGATGTAATCGGCATCTGAAACTTCAAAAGATGTTGTTCCGATGACCGACATTCGGCGCTGTGGGATGATTATGTCACCATCACCTGGCAGAGAAAGGCGGTTTAGCACTCTTTCGGTCATGCGTTTGTTAAACGCAACCATTACGCCGGGGCAGGGAATTACCGGAACATCCACGCCGGCCAGTGAGGCTATATGACCAGCCCACGCGCCACACGCGTTTATAAAGATATCTGCGTGAAGGTCGATATTTAGTCCGGTTGTACGGTCTATCATTGTGATGAAGTCCACCGTAGATTGACCATTCACATGAATAGAATCCACTTCATGGTATGCCATGAAGCGCGCGCCGCGGTTTTTCGCGCTGGCAGCAAAAGCCAATGCCAACCGGAGAGGATCAAATGAACCATCGGGAACTTCAAACCCACCAAGTACACCGGGATTAATTGCCGGTTCAAGCGTGAGTATTTCTTTCGCGTTCATCCAGCGTACTGGAATGCCGGCTTCTTCCGCTCCTTTTTGGAATTCATCTTTAAATGCCAGTTCTTCATCTGTGATGGCCAAAAAGAAACCCTGATTAAACTCGATACACTGGCGCGCGATTCTCCGCAGGATGATGTTTTCCTTTATGCACTCAAGGGCAGCCTCCGGGTCATTCACGCAATACCGTGCGCCGGAATGTAACAGGCCGTGTGTGCGGCCAGAGGTTCCATTACATATTTCTCCACGGTCAACAACTGTGACCGCGAAGCCGCGAAGGGTAAGATCATAGGCCAGCGCGCAACCGGTGAACCCGGCGCCAATAATTACGGCAGTTGGTTTGTCACTCATATTATTCTTGTATCCAATCAAAGGAGCGGGTGACAGCTTTTTTCCACCCGGAATATAATTTTTCGCGAACTGCCTTCGACATTACAGGTGACCAGGTTTTTTCAGGTGCCCATTTAGCGCGCAGTTCATCCAATGATTTCCAGTAACCTACAGCAAGCCCAGCCGCGTAAGCCGCTCCCAATGACGTTGTTTCTGCTACTTTCGGCCGGGTGACAGGAACATTTAAGATATCTGCCTGAAATTGCATCAGCAGGTCATTGACCACCATGCCGCCGTCAACCTTAAGACTTTGCAGGTCAATGCCAGAGTCAGAGCGCATGGCATCTAATACTTCGCGAGTCTGGTAAGCAGTGGCTTCGAGGGCTGCCCGGGCAATATGTCCACGATTGACAAAGCGGGTGAGCCCAACGATCACACCCCTCGCGTCACTGCGCCAGTATGGCGCGAAGAGACCAGAAAACGCGGGAACGATGAATGCACCACCATTATCATCCACTGTACGCGCCAGAGCTTCGATATCACTTGATTTCTGAATAATACCCAGATTGTCCCGGAGCCACTGTACCAGGGCACCAGAAATGGCTATGGAGCCTTCCAGGCAGTACACAGGAGGCTGGTTCTCCAATTGGTATCCAAATGTGGTCAATAATCCGTTGTTACTGGGGACGGGTTTTTGACCGGTGTTCATTAGCATGAAGCATCCTGTGCCATAGGTATTTTTCGCTTCGCCGGGAGCAAAGCAGGTTTGACCGAATAACGCGGCTTGCTGGTCACCCAGAACGGAAGCAATGGGTACGCCTTCTAATATTCCGTGTGCTTCTCCGAAGATCTGTGAAGATGGTCGAATTTCTGGCAGAATGGATGCTGGTATTCCCATAAGTTCCAGCAGGCTGTCATCCCATTGACGGGTTTGAAGGTTCATTAGAAGTGTTCTGGAAGCATTGCTGCCATCGGTAATGTGCAAACCGCCGTTCTTACCACCAGTAAGATTCCAGATCAACCATGTGTCGATAGTACCGGCCAATGCGGTGCCGTTCTTTACCGCATCGGCTACGGAAGGCACATTTTCTATTAACCATTTGATCTTAGGACCGGAAAAATATGTTGCCAGAGGGAGTCCGGTTTTATCACGAAGGCGGTCTTGCCCGCCTTTTTTTGCCAGTTCCTGGCATATTTCATCGGTACGAGTATCCTGCCAGACGATAGCTGGATGAAGAGGTTGTCCTGTGTTCCTGTCCCACATGACAGTGGTCTCACGCTGGTTGGTAATGCCCAGGGCAGAGATCTCAGATGGGTGAATTCCAGACTTTTGCAGTGCGTTAAGAATGACTTCTTGCGTGCGAATCCAAATTTCCATCGGGTCATGTTCAACCTGCCCCGATTGAGGATAATACTGTTTGTGTTCTTTCTGGTCAACAGCCGCGATTTGTCCCTGGTGGTCAAAGACGATAAACCGTGTGCTGCTGGTTCCCTGGTCAATGGCTGCGATATATTTCATTTTGCTGGCCTCTGTTGCGCGGGTTTATTCGCCGGTTCCACCGAGGGAATTGGCAATATTCGCGCGTAATGAATCTTGATCTTTTATGGTAATTGTGCCGTCGTCGTTAATATTCAACCGAGAAATGGGTATGGTGAAGTAACGGAACCGAACAGGTTCTATGGAATTGGCCAGGCATACCAGTTGGTTTAGTTGTTCAATGGATAGATCGCTGGCAAAACCATCTTCTGTTTGATTAATAAACATTTTCACAAATGCGGCCGGTTCATATTTCTTCGCTATTCCACGGAACGCGTTTATTACATCATTTTGTCTTAGAACACGGTCCCATTCGCCCGCTCCACCGCCGCCTTTATAGGTGATAAATTTCCTGATCATGCTTCCGTCAAGTTTTTGTGAACCACGGGCCATATCATATTCGTCAGAAAGAAAAGGAGCACTGAGTTTGACATCAACAGAACCCAGCGAGTTCGCGAATTTTTCAATATTGGCTGTGTCAACGATCATGTAATGGGAAGCAAGTATCCCCAGATTCTCATTGATCAATCGCGCGGTGCCATTAGATGCCAGCGAAATGGCATCCGCATTACTCCGTTCGACGTTATAGATCGAATTGAATGCGCCGGATAATGAGGGATACATCAGGCCATATGATAATAAATTGGAATCCGGGAATACCAATTCGGGGGGAAGGGCATAAACGACAATACGTTCATGACTAAAATCGACATTAACGATCCGAAATCCGATCGCGCCATTAAATAGTGTGTCTTGTGACGTTATGTCTGTGAGGACAGTGAGGAGAATGTAAGAGCCAGTTGTGCCGCATACTTCTTTTAAAGGGCCGGGAGTATCAGTAATGACCGGGGTAAAAAGGACTTCTGGAGTGGAATATGGAGGAAATGTCGGGGTAGGCGTGGTCTCTGTGGTGGCTGTAAGGATACGCATCGGCGTTCCCGTACCCGGTGTGACTGATCCCTGAGGGGTTAGCGACATCATAGCGGCCAGAGTCGATGGGGGAATGAACGGCTGCCGGTAAAAGAGCTGGACAACAATAATCCCGATCACGGCACCCAGAACAATCAGGATACCGAGAAGTACCAGGATGACAGTTCTACCCTTCATGAGCAGCAAATCCTCCGTGTGATTGAAGTATTGATTCTGGCAATTCCGCTGAGGGATTAAAAAATATTGTATACCCGGATTGATAATCGGACTACTTTAATAAATCACCGGCTTGATCGGAGTTCATCCGGTTTTCGAAAAACAGCAGTTTCTTTGATCCCATTGCCAAACCAAACAGCATCCCACTCTTTGATTTCTTCTAAGACTTTCGCCCATTCATCATCAATCGGACCGTCTGAGATCGCTCTGGAATTTGGCGCCCAAGAATTGCATGGAATATAGTGATTCGCGTCATCAATAATCAATAGTCCTCCATTCTTCAAGAGAGGAATGGCTCGAATAGCGCAAGCCGGACGTTCAATTCCATCAATCAAAACGAAATTCAATGTGCCAGATTGAAGATTGTCATCAGCGTGTACATAATCTGATATCAGTTTTTGTTCCAACGATAGTGTGTGTTCTGGTTTCGTGTAGAAATGGTAATTTACATTCTGTAATCCGTTTGATTCCAGTTCTTCACGTACCCGGGTGTACCATGCGTTATTATGTTCAATACTGGTGAGTTTCTTTACATGACGGGCAAACCAGGCTGTGCTTCTACCTGAACCATATTCCAGTCCTATGAAATCAGGTTGAAGAGCCTGTTCCAGGTAGGCGATTGCTCTTGGTGTTAACCAGGGTGCCTTAGGGTTTTGAAACCGGAAGTAATAGTCAGCCAATCTGCTGAAGATGTAAGCGGGGGTCCAATGACTGAAAGAACGCATTAATTATCCTATAAAAAAGTGATAGCCCTCATTTTACCGGAACTTCGAAAATTCTATGACGATTCAGGTAATAAGCCGCAATTCCAAATGAAACCGATACATTCAAAGATTTCTTAATTCCTGTCATCGGGAGCAAGTAAAGGCGGTCGCAAATCGATTGAACAGCGGGATCGATACCATAAACTTCGTTTCCTACAACAAGAGCGCAATGCCCGTTCGGTATCTGTGTTTCAGTAGTGAGGTCTAACGCGCCTTTACAGGTTTCGAGCCCAATTATAAAGAATCCTTCTTTTTTTAAATTTTGCACAAGGTCAACACAATTGGGGTGATATGACCATGATGTATGGATTTCCGCAGATAGGGCAGTCTTAGCAAGTCTCGGGTGAAGGGGAGTAGGGGTAATGCCGCACAAATAGGCGTGTGATAACCCCGCGCCATCGGAACTGCGGAGAATTGACCCAACATTGTAGGCAGACCGGATGTTATCAAGAACTGTTACGAACCTGGATGACGTATCAGAAGAGAAATGGCGGTCAGACGTACTATTTTGCCAGATTTGCGCTTTTAATACGGGTGAATGGCAAATCGGGCAAACCAGATTGGTTCTTTCAGGGGCTGGAAACCGCAGTCCACAATTGGTTGAGGTACATTGGTATGCCCAGATAGTCTCAATTGACGGATTCTCTCCGCCAAAGGGGTCGTTATCCGGATGAGTTGTTATTGTTGCCATTATGAATCAATGAATATAATCGAGGTACCTGTTCGAGGAGAACCCGGGATTCACTTCGCCAGACAAACGGCTCACCGGTACCTCCATATTCGAACGCGATGATTTCAGGCTTCCGCCAATTTCCGGCGCGGATTTGATGAATTGCTGATTCAAACAGGCACCAATCATGATCACGCAATTCCATGTGATCATGAATTACACCCTGATGAATACCCAAACCGGTGACATGTATCTCACGTAGACGGCGGATAGGAAATTCGGAAAAGAACGCTATTGGTTCAGTTTGCAATGTAAGAGCCGTGATTGACGCGTGGGCCAGGTCAAGTAACATACCGCATCCGGTTTCAGATACCAGGCGTTGAAAGAAACGCGGCATAGCTACCGGACGCAAATAAGGCTTTCCTGAGATCGGCAAAGGGACATTCTCTGCGATTACGTGATCTTCACCAAACCGCTTGCAGACCAACCGGACTTCATCAATAACGGAATCGAGAAAGGCTTCTATGTCCATTTCATTGCATGCGTTTAGATTCTCCGGTGCAACCACATGCAAATTGACCATTTCTGTGCCGGTCTTATTTAAAAAATCTTCTACTTCACCCCAATTTTGGTGGGCTATTTTTCCCAGCCCTACATTCAGATCAAAATGAATATAAACCGGATGGTAGTTCATAGCTTCTTCTACCATGTTATGCCAGTTGGGTGTTTTAAACAGATCAAAATTTATTTGACCTGAACGTAGTAAGTCTGCCGCCTGGGGAGAATAATTTACTGCGAGTTCCATATGGGCAGGGATTCTATCACCCATTAAGGCTAACAGGGTGGCATCTGGTACAATTGGCAAGAAATCCGGGGCATTTAGTGCCCCGGTTTGTATGTGGAGGGTTCTTTCTAAGTATGAAAATTCTACGATCCCGATTTGAAATCTTTTTGTTTATTGCTGTGTTGGCGGCGCATCTCTATGTCGCATTTTCCCCGGCGAATAGCTTAATGAACTGGTATACCACCGATGACGCTTTTTACTATTTCAAAACAGCTCAAAACATAGGGTTGGGAAGAGACATTTCTTTTGACGGCCTGAGCCGAACAAATGGTTTTCATCCGCTCTGGATGATAATTTGTGTTCCAATTTTCCTTCTGGCAAATTTGGATCTCATTCTTCCATTGCGGATTGTAGTAGTTCTTGCCGGAATAATGAACGCCGCAACGGCGATATTGATATATCGAATGTTTAAAACGAATGGAGCAAAACTGGCTGGTTTTGCTGCGGCATTATTCTGGGCGTTTTCAATTCAGGTGCATTTTGTTACGGTTACCCTGGGTATGGAATCAACTGTGAACGCATTGACAGTCACACTGTTGATTTACCTGGCCTCACAGATTGACTTTAAGAAAGAGACTGGATCGTTATCGATTTCTGATTTTTCCCGTCTTGGATACGCGGCAATTTTTACTTTTTTGAGCCGTATAGATAATGGTTTTCTTGTAGCTGCCATTTTGATCTGGGTACTGATTAAGCACCGCGATTCTTTACCGGCTTCTGGAGAAAGTCCGAAGGAAAAATTCGCTCGCTGGATGAAACTGGCGTTGACGCTGGGGCTTCCCGTAGGAATTACATTACTGGTCTACCTTGGTTTCAATAAAATATATTTTGGTACCGAAACACCGGTCAGTGGACAGATCAAACGATGGTGGGGAACCCTACCTAATACTGTATATGGCTTTCCAGTCGATAATTACAAAGTTTTCCTGACACATCTGGTAACCCCTCAGGTGAATATAGGCCCGTTTGCATTACTTACCCAGATCCCACATGATATAGCTGGTTTTTTTGAAAAATTTTTGAATGTTACCGAAGAAAATCAGAAATCCATTCATCGTTTATTGGTTTTAATCTCAAGCGTTGTTATGTTGGCTGCGGCTATTCCTTTTGTTAAAAGAGGATGGAAGAGTTTTAAGGATCTTGTAGGCAGGTTCTATCTGTTACCATTTTTCATTGCCTGTATGGCACAGATATATAGCTATAAAAGCACTACGTATATTGAAACTCTCACCTGGTACTGGGTAAGTGAAATGGTTTTGATTGTTATTTCGGGAGGTGTTTTACTAAATTGTTTTATTGAGTGGCTTCAAGAAAAATCGGTATCTCAATGGTTTTTCAGAATTTTGGGAACAGTGCTTGTATTATTACTCGTCATCCCATTCTCTGGTTATATTTTTGATCTTTTTACATATCAGGTTAACCCGGCTGATGAAGAAGCTTACCTGAGCGGTGCCAGGGCATTGGAACAGTATACAGAACCAGGATCAATCATTGGGACTACCGGTGGCGGTATAGTGGCTTACTTTATCAAAGACCGTACGATTGTTAACCTTGATGGCTTGATTAACAGTAATGATTACTTCCAACGAATGCGTCGGGGAAAAACCGGTGAATACTTTGATCGAATTGGGCTGGATTATGTTTACGGTAATATTTACATGATCACTGAGAGCGACCCATACGCGCGCATGTTCTACAATCGCGTGGAATTAATAGGCACAGTAGAAGGCGCAAGCCTGTTCCGATATATTCCAGGTGTACCGGCGAAAGACTAGTAAAAAGAACCTCCGCGATTTGACGTGGAGGTTCTTTTTTTACAGATTATTTGATAGAAGATATTTCCGCCAGGGCAGCTGCCCCGGGACGTATTCTCAACCATTCGGTTTGCGGATTGGGCAATTTCTTTTCAGCAACAAGAGTGTAATAAAGCATAATGTAACCGGTAATCGTATTCTCAAGTGTATGCGCCTGAGCCATGCGTAGACTCTCTTTACCCATTTCCTGCCAGTTATCGATCTGTGATAATAACAGGTCGATTTTGTCAGACAGATCTTGAATTGAACCCGGTTTGAATAAGTATCCATTCTTGCCATTGTGAACTAATTCAGGAAGGGCTCGTGCGTTTGCGAGAAGTATTGGTTTTCCGCATGCCATAGCTTCCAATGAAGCAATGGATAGCAATTCGGCTTCACTGGGCATGGTGAAGATATCCACTGAATTGATCAGGGAAGGAAGGTCTTCATTAGGAACAAACCCCAAAAGTTTTACCTGGTTTTCAAGTTGTAGAGTTTTTACAAGTTGTTCAAGATGTTTCCTGTGAGAACCATTGCCGGCAATGGCGAGTGTAATATCCTCTTTTTTGCGGAAATCTACAGCGCGAATCAACAAGTCTAACTTTTTCTCTGCGTCTACACGGCCTACGAAGAGGAATACCGGTTTCTCTTTATCAATTCCATATTTTTCCCTCCAGAATCCCCGGTCAATGGTTGGATCAGGTTTGAATCGGTTTGTATCCACTCCACAGGAAATCGGGTAGATGTGAAGTTTTATATTCTGTTGACGTAGTATTTCCGCGGCAGTTCGTGAGGGAGCTGTGGCAAAATCCAATTGATCAAAGGTAAAACGCATCCATTTCCACATGATCCAACTGAGAATTTTGCTGAAATGAGTTGATCCGGGTACATAGGGTGAAAGGTTATCAGGTACAAAGTGATTGGTTCCAACGACTTTAATTTTGCGTTTCTTTCCTTCACGTACAAACGTATTGCTAATTGGATAATGGTCGTGAATATGAATCAGATCAGGTTGAAATTCATCCAGAATTGATCGTACCTGCTTTTCGGGGAAAAAAGACATAACAGCTTCTGCGTGCAATTTTCCCAGATCAATAGAGTCAAGTTCTTTAATTTGAACTCCATTTCTTTCATATTCCCGGGCTTTGCCACCTAATGCCGGAATAACTACTAGAACTTTATTCCCCCTTGCCGCAAGGCCTTCTGCCAGATTAATGGTGAATATTGCCTGACCGTTTTTCGAAGGGTAGTATGTACAGCCTGTAATAAGGATCCGCATTGGGCCATCCTGAAAGTTGTTATTTTTTTATTTTGTTTTGCGTTATTCTTATTTGGCGTCGGTGGTCTCTTCAAAAGTGCCACTTTCGCGTAAAGCACGCCGGATGAAATATACCATAGCTACAAGAAAAACAATGGATGCGCCCAAAAGAACATACTCAATACTATGAGATATATTGGTCAACATCATCGTTCCATGGTATCCGATTAGCATCAGGGTGCCTGTCCAGATCATTTCACCCAGTAATAGCGTTGGGAACCACTTTTTGACGGGTACTTTTGCGATTCCCGCCGAAATCAGGGAAGGAACCATAAAACCAGCAGATAATTTGGCAAAGAATAAAATTTTTGCCGCGTGTTTATTCATTTCTTTCTGTAAATGATCCATCTGGCGCGGTTTAATACCTAACCATTTCTGGTATGGTTGTAGCCATTCAATCTTCCCACCATAACCCAGATAATACCAAATAAGATCAGCCGAGATGTTCCCAGTGGCTGCCGCTAAAAGAACATACCCGGTTTTTAAATAACCTGAAGCGGCGGCTGAAGCGCCCAGCAGGGTAACTATAGGTCCTTCGATAGCTACTAGCAACGCGATAATTACATAATTCCATGAACCGACCTGTGTTACCACGCCGACCTGGAGATTTTGCCAAAAAGTATGGATTACATCAACCATAACATTCATTTCTTCTCGCTACCGTCCTCATTGTTATATACGTAGTTTTTGGGCAATCGGAGCAAGCAGATTGTTCAGGCACACTTCTCAACCTGAAAACGTCAGTTTTGTGTGCTTTAAACTAATCATAAACCGAAACCTTAGGAAATACAAGTAAGGTGCAAGAACTATGCTGATTAGAAAATGTTAATATATTTGTTAGTCAAATGGTCTGGATATCGATAGTTTTCGGGGACTAGAAAATTGGCTTATAACCAACCTTGCAACCGGTATACGATCATCCCGATGTATTCCTTCATAACCGATGTTGTTAAACCAATTGAACTTGAATTGGGAACAATATTTGTCAAGAAAGTCTCAAGATTGGGCGAAAACATCCGCCGCCATCCATCTTCTGTGACCGTAAAGTCTGTAGGGGAGGGAATAACAGTAATGCCTTGCTTTTCAAATAACCCGACTGAACGGGGCATGTGCATGGCAGATGTTATCAGGATAATTTTCGAAATTCCTTTTTCCTTAAGAATTTTCGCAGAGAAAACGGCGTCTTCATACGTATTCTGAGACTTTGTTTGAAGAATCATCGCGGAATCGGGAACATTAAGTTTTAAAAGAATCTGACGCATATCCCCTGCCGGTGAATTTTCCAGAGAATCCATCCACTCAACATTTCCGCCGCTCAACAGGATTATCGGGGCCATCCCCGTGTGGTAAAGATCTGCAGCGTGAATCATACGGTCTCCGGCACTATTTACTTCAACACCCTGGCGGGGCGGGAGGTTTGATTCTGTTCCTCCACCCAGAACGACAATGGCATGTGCTGAAACTGAAGTGTGATCCGGTAAGTATTTCCATTCAAGGGTTCGAGCCAGACTGTATGATAACCAACGGTTTCCAGAGAGAAATATGATTAATAAAGTGGTCAGCAAAATTATTCGGAGATGCTTTTGCCCGCGGCAGAAGAGTAAAGCCAGAATCAGTAAGAGAAAAACCGCTCCGGTCGGATAAATAAACAATGGAAGCATTTTTGACAGGAATACAAACATACCCGCATTGTAATCGATATTAAAACCCGCATGTTATAATCTTAATTTTGTACAGGTAAACTCATGGATTCGACAAAATACTCAGGGAAGTGGCTGGTTTTATTATCGGTGTCATTTGGTGTATTTCTCGCCACTATTGACAGCAGTATCGTTAACATATCTTTACCAACATTTGTAAAAGAACTTAATACTAGCCTTTCATCCGTTCAGTGGGTTGTCCTTTCATACCTTTTGACTATTACCGTTCTTATGCCGGGAATTGGACGATTGGCCGATATTCTTGGCAAAAAGTCGTTATATATTCTGGGTTTTTCCATTTTTCTTACTGGTTCACTTCTTTGCGGTATTTCAACGCAGATTCAATGGCTGATCGTATTTCGTATCTTGCAGGCTATCGGAGGCGCATTTATCATGGCTCTCGGACCGGCATTATTGGCCCAGAGTTTCCCTCCGGATGAGAGGGGACGAGCTTTGGGAATCAATGGACTGGCTGTGTCCCTGGGAATTATCTGCGGCCCCACTTTGGGTGGAATTATTCTGCAAAATCTGAGTTGGCATTGGATTTTCTTTGTAAATTTACCCGTTGGAGCAATAGCCATTCCAATAGCTTTAAGTTATCTTCCTGAAAGCCATCGAAATCATGGCGAATATTTTGACCTAACAGGCGCGTTTTTGTTATTTCTGACACTATCTTCTTTGCTATTTTCCATGACATTCGCCCAGAGTTCAGGTTTGGTTTCATTTGAAACGATTGGCTTACTACTGTTATGCCTGGTTTTTTTGATGATTTTCATACAGGTTGAAAAAAGGGTAAGACAACCGGTAATCGATCTAAAATTATTCTCCAATCAAATCTTAAGAATCAATTTGATAACTGGATTTTTAACGTTTGTTGCCAGTGCTGGATTGATATTCTTAATGCCTTTTTACCTGCAAAATGTTCTGGGATACAATCCACAACTTGCCGGAATGTTAATGGCGGTATTTCCTGTAATGCTGGGCATCACCGGTCCCATATCAGGTTGGCTTTCCGATCGGTTTGGCTTTCACCTGTTAACGGTAACAGGGCTGGGTATTTTGTCCATTGGATATTTTGGATTGATTCGGCTGACACCCAATACTTCGGCTATTGAGTTCGCATTAATTTACCTTCCTATTGGCTTAGGAATGGGATTATTCCAGAGCCCAAATAATTCATCTATTCTCAGTGCTGCTTCGGCAGGGAGGCTTGGAGTAGTCTCAAGCCTGTTAGCGATAACCCGTACATTAGGACAGACCTGCGGAACAGCCATTATCGGCTCTATCTGGGCAATTCTTGTTATCCATAAATCAGGCATTGGTGGATCAGGTTTGAATAACGTTACCCTCGCCCCGGTTGTGGATCAGGTATATAGTCTTCATATAGTAGCTGCCATATTAGGATTTTTATTGTTCATAGCAACAATACTTAGCCTGCTTATTTGGTTAAAAGAATACCGGAATTCAAAAATAAATATTCCGTCCACATAAAAAAACCGGAGAAGAATTCTTCTCCGGTTTTTTTTATTAGGTGTAAGTTTTTATCCGACCTTGGGCTCGATCAATCCGTAGGCTCCGTCACGGCGCCGGTATAAAACATTGATCTGATTACTATTTGCATTATAGAAGATAAAGAAATTTTCATGACCCAGTAAAGCCATTTGTTCAATGGCTTCTGCTTCATCCATGGGAACCAGAGTAAATTCCTTTCTTCGAACGATAACCGGTTGTTCCGATACTTCTTCTACCGGTTCAACAGGCGCTACTTCAGAAGCCGGGATGCCATCTCCACGACCGCGTTCACGCTTGCCTTTATACCGCTCGATCTGCCGCTGCATTTTATCGAGCGTAATATCCATAGCGGTAAAAATATCGTCCGCGCGTTCTTCTGCGCGAAGGATATATCCTTTACCTCGTAAAGTAATTTGTGCGACATTGCGGTCACTCAGGCTGCGCGTGTTTTTCCAATGCGCGAGATCGATATGAACTTCATCAATGTCTGGAAGAAGCCTGTCGAACTTCGCGACCTTTTTATTGACATAGTCGCTGATACGATCGGTTACATCCATATTCTTTGCTGAAATCTCGACCTTGAAATCCATAGAAGCCTCCTTGACTGCTTATTTAATGAACTACCCGGATCGAGTATTATTTCCTTTCAAAGGAGCACGCGCTACCGTTAACGCGTAAACCTTTTCGGCACCTGCCTCCTTCAGCGCCCTGGCACATTCAGAAATCGTCGATCCTGTGGTAGATACATCATCTATTATTATGACAGATTTTAGATTAACAACCATAGAGTTTGCATAAAAAGCGCCTGAAACATTTTCACGTCTTTCAAATAATGAAAGATCGATCTGGCTATTTGTATTTTTTATTCTTTCAACAGCATTAGCGTAGAATGGTTTATTTATACGAAAAGCGAATGGACGGGCAATTCTTTCTGCCTGGTTATATCCTCTGGAACGAAGGCGTTCTTTGCTCAGCGGGATGGCCGTTACTAGATCGATCTGCCAGTTTAGACAAGAGTACAGATCGAATAAAAATTTTGATAAAACATCTCCCTGGCTTATATCGTCTCTGTATTTCAACCGATGCAGGGCATTGCGTACCGGTCCATCGAAGACTGCGTAGGCTCTCAGGGCATCAAAGCCTGGAGGATACGATAGACAATCATCGCAAACCGCGTTACTTTTTCCCGGCTCTCCACAAACAGGGCAGAGCGGGTCGGTGAGAGGTTGTACGAAATTTTTGCATTTTTCACAGAATCTCTCACCTTGCTTACCACAGCCAGGACAATCAGGTGGAAAAATCCAATCAAGGACATTCCACATCAGAGAACTAAAATGATAAGAAAACTGCTGCCTTTTTGAGACAGCAGTCAATTCTTGTTTCATACTTTACTTAAACATACTGCCCAGGGCAGAATGCATAATCCTGAAGCCCGCAGGCGCAAGCAACACGATCATCAATGAAGGGAAGATAAGCAAGGCCATCGGAATAAGCATTTTAATCGGCACTTTATGTGCTTCCTCTTCCGCAAGCTGACGGCGGCGGATACGCATCTGGTCAGATTGTATGCGTAAAACCTTCGCGAGGCTCACACCAAGTTGTTCTGATTGGATAACCGCCGCCACAAAACTGGTCATTTCAGGAATACCTATACGTTCTGCCATAGTACGCAATGCCTCTCGGCGGAGTTTGCCAAGCTGTACTTCGCGGATAGCCCGCGCGAATGCCAGACTTAATTCGGTCTCCCATTTTTCCGCTACTTTTGACATGGCGGCATCAAATCCAAGGCCGGCTTCCACGCAGATCGTAAGAAGGTCAAGCGCATCCGGCATAGCTTTGCGTATATTATGTTGGCGGCGGCCTATTGCAGATGTCAATAGCATTTGTGGGATAAAGAAGCCAAGAACGGACATAGTAAGAACGATAAGAACAATCACACCCAACGACCAACTTACTCTGGCTACTGTAAACAACAGAAACATCATTCCGCCAAAGAAAACAAACGAAATGAATTGGAGTGCCATCATCATCGTCGGGTCAAGTTTGCCCGGACTACCGGCAAGCTCGAGTTTTTTCGCCGTATCCTGGAGCGCGTTTTGCGGTGTGAAGCGAATGGCGATTTCGCCCAATTTACGGGCGATCGGGTAAATCACACGTTCAGAAAAAGGCAGAGAGAGTTCAATCTTTTCGAGGTTGAGCACTTCCCCTGTAGTGGTCATTTCTTCCAAACGTTCTTGAAGAATTCGGCTGTTCTGATATGAAGGGTTGCGCAAACCAATCACGACCAGAACAATGGCGATAATAACTACAAGTCCAACTAAAACCAGCAAACCGATCATTATGGATGACATAGAACACTTCCTTTATTTTCGGCTAGACTTCAATTTCGCCCAATTTGTTCATCACCAGGTAACCAACAATGATCAATAAACCGCCAAGTCCGAGCGCGATATAACCGCAGGGAACATTTTCTGCTTTAAAAAATTCCATCATGTATTCTCGGTTAAGCAAATAGAGCACACCAATCACAATCAGTGGAAGCAGGGAAAGAAACCGACCGGAATACATTACCTGAGCTGTTAGAACGCGAATTTCACCTTTAATTCTTACGCGTTCGCGGATGGTGTAACTGATAGTATCCAAAATTTCCGCCAGATTACCACCGACTTCGCGTTGGACGTTCATGGCAGTAATACACAAATCAAGATCGTCGCTGGGGATACGGCGGAGAAGATTATCCAACGCTTTTTCCATCGTAATACCCAATTGCATTTCCTGAACTACACGGCGAAATTCATCGCAAATAGGCGGAGGGAGTTCGCGGCTCACCGCTTCCATAGCCTGAAGTGTGGAAAAACCGGCACGCAAACCGTTAACCATCAGGTTCAGCATATCCGGTAATTGTTCGTCAAATTTCTGAAGACGTTTTCCCTGCTGGCTTTTCAGGTACATCCTGGGAAGGAAAGATCCACCAATAGCGCCCAAAATACCCATAATAAGGCTCTGGCCAGAGAAGAACCATAAAACAAGACCTACACCAAATGCTGCAATGATTATGACGGCGATAAATTCACCCGGTTTTAGTTTTAGATCTGCCCGGGCCAGTTCTTTGGCCAATCTATCGCCGCCTGATGATCCTTCAACGCGTTTATTGATCCAGTCAGTGAGTGGGGTAGCCGCTTGTTTTTTTAACTCTTCTTCCGCAACTTCTGTATCAACAAAGCGACCCAGACGCTCATCAACAATATCACGATCACTACGCACGGAAACAATAATGCCTATTATCAAAAGCATTACCGAGACTGCCGCGCCTGCGATGAAGAAGACCATCAAACTCATGGCATCATCCTCGATTCCACTGTATCAGCATAATTTGCAAGGGTCAATTGTTATCTCCGGCCAATACCAAAGATTGATGTAGGGAGGACAATACCCGAAGCGCGTATCTTTTCTATAAACTTCGGAACAAGTCCGCTCGGGCGGAGCATACCAATGATCTGACCATTTTCGATGCCAGCCTGTTCGAACGTGAACAGGTCGGTAGTGGTAATAACGTCACCTTCCATTCCCAGCACTTCAGTCATATAGGTCACTTTACGTGTACCATCACGCATACGGTCCTGGTGAATAATCAAATCAATAGCCGATGAGACCTGTTCACGGATAGCGCGAACGGGCAAATCCATTCCGGCCATCAAAACCATGGTCTCAAGACGAGATAAGGTATCACGCGGACCATTGGAGTGAAGGGTAGTCATTGAACCTTCATGACCGGTGTTCATGGCCTGCAACATATCAAGAGCGGCTTCATCACGAATTTCACCGACGATGATACGGTCGGGGCGCATACGAAGGGCATTAACCACTAATTGACGGATAGTAATTTCACCTTTACCTTCAATGTTTTGCGGGCGGGATTCCATTGTAACTACATGTTCCTGCTGAAGCTGAAGCTCGGCCGCGTTCTCGATGGTAATAATCCGTTCATCACCGGGGATAAAACTCGAAAGCACATTGAGAAGAGTGGTTTTACCAGAACCAGTGCCGCCCGAAATAACGATATTCAGACGGGCTTCTACACAGGCTTTGAGAAATTGCATGGCTTCTGGAGTGATAGAACCAAAACCAATCAATTGTTCAACGGTGATCGGTTTTTTAGAAAATTTACGAATGGTAAGTACCGGACCAACAAGTGAGATTGGCGGGATGACGGCGTTCACGCGGGAGCCATCTGGAAGACGGGCATCAACATATGGGCTGGATTCGTCAATTCGGCGGCCGAGTGGTGATACGATACGGTCGATAATTCGCAAAACATGCTCATTCGATTCAAAAGTCACATTGGCTTTGATGATCTTCCCGCGCTTTTCCACATAGATGTGTTTCGCTCCGTTCACCATGATTTCCGTGATGGCCTCGTCATCAAGAAGGGAATCCAACGGACCAAAACCCAATAATTCTGCGCATATTGATTCGTGTAAACGGATCTTTTCCGGGCGGGAAATGGTGATGTGTTCTTCCAGAATCATTTCATCTATTACGCGTTCAATGTTCTGGCGTAATTGTTCTTTTCGAGTCATATCTGTTGTCGGCTCAAGTGTCGACAGCAGTTTCATCTGGACGCGATTCTTAAAATCAGTTAACCCTTCTGCGGAACCAATAGTGGGTGTCATTGTTGACCGTTGAACAGACGCTACCGCCGGAGGGGGAGGAGTTGAACGCAACCCCTCATTGCTGCCTGATCCCGCAGAACCACTTTCTCTCGGGGGGGTATTTCCGGGTTCACCAGTATTGAATCGTTTTAATAAAGCCATTTCTCAACCTCCAAAAATCGATCCACCCTGTTATTTCAAACCAGCCTGGGTATACGCGCTATCATCCTGTTTGATGATTCTTTCCTTAACCAATGAGGCTAATTTCTGGAAACTCATACTGACAGGATGGGTGCGGCTTTCAATGTAAATTGGAACGCCTTTATTGATGGATCGGATAACGTATGCTTCATCCATCGGGATTGTAAGATTTACAACCTGATTGAGGCGGTTCCCAACTTTTGCCGGATCGATATGCATATTGCGGTCAAAACGGTTTAAGACAAACACGATCCTATCACGTTCAATGCCGCTCATATCTGCCAGGTTCAAGAACTGACTGCAATTCTTAATCGATGCGATATCCGGAGTGGTTATCAGTACGATCACATCAGAAGTGGACAGGGCGGATTGAACAACATCTGAAAGATATGAAGATGTGTCAATGAGAATATACTGGAACGACTGCCTCATCAAGTTCAGGAGTTTGACAAGTTGATCTCCATTGACCCGATCCACAAGATCCGGGCTGGGTGGAGGAGCCAGGATCTTGTAGCCAACGGTCTTTGGTTGAACTAATGACGCGGCAACTGTTTCAGGGTCAAGATCATCCGCTCGAACAGAAAGGTCAATAATTGAATTCTTGGGTTGTTCATTTAAGAAAACAGGAACGTCACCATATAAGAGACTGGCATCAACCAGGGCGACATTGGAATTCTCACCCTGAAGTGCCGCGGCAAGATTGGTGGCAATAGTTGTACAACCTGTCCCGCCTTTGGGACTGTAAACAACAATTATTTTCCCCAGTGTCATCTGGATGCTGCTATAGGGGAGAGAACCAGTCTTTCCGCTGACACCCGGATACGCAATCAGTTTGTTCTTTTCTTCCTGAGCCATTGCGCCTGCGCGGTGGATAGCCGCCGTCAACTCGTCAATCATGGGCGGCTTCGAGATGAAATCACGCGCGCCAGCCAACATGGCTTTCCGGTAATAACCGGGATCATCCTGTACCGACAATATAATGATCTGAGTGTAGGGTGTCTTCTTTCGTATAGCTTCAGTGGCTTCAATGCCGTTCATATCCGGCATGTTGATGTCCATTAACACCACATCAGGTTTTAACTGTTCGCACTGAGCAATAGCTTCAAGACCCGATTGTGCTCCACCAAGGACTTCAATCGTTGTGTCAAATTGCAGGAGACGGCGAACCGTCTCTCTGGTCTCTGCTATATCATCTACGATCAGCACCCGAATCTTCTCTTGCCCGGGCATAATCACTCCTGAAAACTAAATTCTTATCTAAATGATGCGTTTTCCTTTTTCCAATTTACGGTATTGGCGTAGGCCGAACCGATGTTGTAACGGGCATGTTATCAAGCCTGGGCTCAACACCAAAGTTGG
Organism: Leptolinea sp. HRD-7; assembly: GCA_024363285.1. Taxonomy (GTDB): domain Bacteria; phylum Chloroflexota; class Anaerolineae; order Anaerolineales; family Anaerolineaceae; genus Leptolinea. The sequence continues at coordinate 2,498,845 of AP024710.1, forward strand.
TCTTCGGCGGATTGGGAATGTTGTATGTTTGGAAAAGGTATTGAAGTGTTACCGCTTCAACAGCAGCAGGGTCAACATCGCCCGCTGAACGCAGTGCCAGAGAAATCTTGGCACCGGTCTGCTGCAAGTAATCAAGCGTGATCGCGTCCTGCGGTCGCACGATCAAAGTAATGATATCCGGCGCGGCCGGGGTAGCAGCGGATGCTTCTCCACCAGCATTTGGCTGAGCTGTTGGCTCTACGCCACTGGTTTTTGCCAGTTCGCTGGTGGGGAAATTCCCCATGCGCAGAATGATCGCGTCTTGAATGACCATTTGACTGACCAGACGTGGACGTTGAACTTCTGAAGGAACAACGTAGACTGGATGCTGCAGTGTTGCGTCAATTTCAACACGTCCCTGTTCGCCACCTTTATCGCCTATTGTCGCGGTCAAAGAACCCGGGTCACTTTCTGTGGCGCCATATTCCGGGATCACTTTTGCCAAATTGTTAGGCAGTTTCGACTGGGTATTCTGGTCAATATCCACAACCAGCATGGAAGCGATGATATTTACGTGATCACCAACCACCGGTGCGAATGAGACCGCTGAAAGACGGTTGATAGGCATGGATACAGCTACATATCCCTTGGGGATCTGGAAGGCAGCGTAAGAACCTACACCGGCCTGTCCTGTTACCAGCATGGCCTGTGTTATAGGCATACGAGGTTCAAGATCAAATTTTGCCTGTTTGTTCAAGACATCTTTGGGATTGGTAAAGAATGTACCTGGAACCAGATCTTTTTCTGGATATGCCAGTGTAGTAATTACACTTTCCGTAATTACGGATCCTCGTGGAATTTTCTGAGTAGTAATTACAATACTGGTCATTTTTGCGCTGGGCGCGGGAGCGGCCGCCCCACCTGTCTGCTGAGTGCCGGGTGACAGTAATGAAGTGCCGCGTGAAAGGACAAAATACGCCACACCGAGTATTGCTATGAGCACAAGGGCAATGACAATTATGATCAGCCCCCGTTGTTTTCCTCCACTTGCCATGTGGTCCTCCTACTGAACTTTGGGATGCGGTTTAATCTCCCACCGAAAAGAATTATAGTATAAAAATGATTCCATTAATTAAATTAAACGGAATTTTTGAATAATCCATCCCTTACAAAAAAGAAAAGCCCTGCAACTTCGGGCTTTTCTTTACGTATTACTATGTAGAAAATGGAAACAACAATGGCTTTGAATTAGATAGCCTGAACAACATTCGAGAAGATACGGCCGATCGCGGGTCCGAGCAGGGCCAGGATGACGATAACGACAACAGCGACCAAAACGAGGATCAAAGCGTATTCAACCAAACCTTGACCTTTTTCTTTCGGGGCAAATAACATGTTCTTTCACCTCCTTTCAAATCTAGATTAATGTTCTTCAACTACGAATAATTATAGAATGAAAGGTAAATAATGCAAGCGAAGAAAATTACAAACACCTTACAACAAATATCACTTTTTTCATCTGGCGGGTTTGCTTGTACCCATGTTTCTAACCCGCTATAATCCAATTGTCATTATTTTAAGTTGTCTTCAAATCGGAGGAACTAATGAGCGACTTGTTTGATCAGGTTACCAACAGCCAGGATGTGGTAACAAAAATTTTGGCGAAAATCCCGGGTTTTGGTGGGTATATTGAACGGGAAAACCGCCGCGCGGCAGATAAGCTTTTGCGCGATACGGTGTCCAACCGTTTTGAAGAAATCTGGAAACGCATAAGTGCTCTTCAGACTGATCTCGTTAGCCAGGGAGCTATTGAGTATGTTGACGATTTAGAAGGCGCCGCTATCAAGTTTCGTCAGTTCATTGATCGCGTAAAAAACGCGTCTTACGGTTATTCCGGTCTTTTCGATGCCGTGAAGATCAATGAAGCTGAACTTTTGAAGATTTATCAATATGATCTTGCGTTACTTGAAATGGCTGAAGAAGCCAATCGGGCAGTTGATACAGTTGAAGCATCCATCGGAACTGATGGATTGCCGGCAGCAATTCGCAACCTCAAATCCGTTGCAACTAAAGCCGTGGATGCATATAACCACCGTTCTGAAATTGTTCTTGCTCAATAGGTCCATCCAACTGGGATAATTTGATTGTTAATGGAGAAAAACAATGGCTAGAATTTTTGATGTAGTTGAATATCCAAATGAGATGGCGGATGAAATTGTCCACCGGTTCCCAGAAGAAGGTATCGCGGACCTGCGGATTGGTAGTCAGATCATTGTTCGTGAGAGTCAACGTGTGGTTTTCTTCCGAGATGGGAAAGCCCTGGATACATTTGGGCCGGGACGTCATACTATTGTCACCGCAAACATCCCCAAGTTGATTGATTTGATCGGCAAAGCTTTTAATGATCGTACACCATTTACGGCAGAGGTTTACTATGTTTCGACAAAGGAATTTGTCGATCGAAAATGGGGTACCCCGCAGCCGATCATCGTTCGAAATCCTGGTATGGGACTGGGTGTCGCCCTCTTACAGGGTTTTGGATCCTATAGTTTCTCGATCGCGGATCCTGTTCAATTTGTTACCCAGATTGTGGGTGCGCAGGCTTCTTACCGGATGTCGGATATTGAGAACCGTGTTCGCAATATGCTGCTCAGTAAATTGCAGGATGTACTTGGCGAAACCGCGGCAAAAAATAGTGTGGTACAGCTTATCGGGTTGACTGAAGAGATCGGCGCGGCTGTCCGGGCAAAGGCTCAAGACGATTTCGCGGCCATAGGGATGACGCTGAAATCCTTCTATATTGGGAACCTGAAGCCCTCTGAGAAATCAGCAGAAGAACTTCGTGCCATGGGTATGTTGGATATGGCAACATATACTCAACTTCAGGCAGCGGATGCCATGCGCGATGCCGCCCAAAACCCCGGAGGTGGCGCGGGACTTACGGCAGGGATCGGAGCCGGAATGGGAATTGGAAACATTATGAACCAGGCACTTGCCGGAGGCATGAGTAATACCGCAAATGCCGGAACCGCAGCCGGTGCAGCAGCCGGGGCTGCCATGAGTGATGTGATGACACCGGCTGAGGCAGCCGCTGTTCTTCGCGTAGCGGAAGAAGATGTGATAGCTGCTATCACTGCCGGTGATTTGAAAGCCAAGAAGATTGGTAATGCTTACCGTATCAGTAAAGAAGCGTTAGATGCCTTTTTGAAAGGCTAAACGGAAAATCAAGGTTTTTAAAGAGGACGACTCAAAACTAATCTAGAATCGTTCCCCAAAAATGAGACAAAAAAAATGGCGGCTATCTGACCGCCATTTTGCATATATTATGGGCAATGCAGACCAGTCCCCATTCGGTACTCACCTTATCCAACCCGCGGAGATGAAATCTCCGGAACCTTAGTTGTGCTTGATTATGCCAAAAACAGCCTCTACATCCGTATTGCGTTGAACACGCAAGCGAATACCATCTTCCGAACGCAAGTTCAGATTTGCCTGAGCTCGATAGGCATCCAGTTGGGGATTGACTGTGATCTTTCGGTTGCCTCTTGCTTTGAAACATTTTGGTCGAAATGGGCACCCGGAACAATCTTCGCACCCATACACCTTGCGCTGACTTAGATACCCATTATCTGTTTTGACCTTTTTTGTGTAAAGAAATGTCAATTGTTTTTGTCCAGGGCAATGGAAACTATCTGTCTGCGGATCATACGGAAGATTCCCGGTTACGAATGGATTGTTCCGATATTTTCGGGTTGTCTCTTTGTGAAATAGATTGTGTTTTACATAATTTTCGAGCTGGTTCTTCTCCAAATAAGCATAATTCTCCTCACTTCCATATCCCGCGTCGGCAACTACTCGAACTGGCAGGATGCCCAGGTTCGCCTGAATGTGCTCCATATGTGGAATGAAACAGGCCGTATCTCCTGCCCGTTGGTGCAAGCTGAAGCCAACAATAAACTGGTTCTCTGTGCCACATTGAACGTTGTAGGCCGGTAATGGTAACGGCTTCTCGGAACCCCGATCCTCTTTCATGCGAAAACACGTGGCATCTGGATCAGCTTTGGCATAGCTGCTTCGCCCTGCCAGGGTCTTTTCCTGTTCTTCGTATTTCTCCATTCGCGGCAGATAATCCTTCTTTAATTTCTTCTCCGCCGCTTTCAATTCTTTGTTCCCCGGTTCCCTCTTCAACCGTTCGTTTACCTCTTTCATCCGTTCCCGGATCAGTTCGCTATTTATCGGGCCGCCATTTCCCATCTCTTCCAGGTCTTTGTCCCCATATTCTTCTTCTTCGGCTTCATTGACGGCTTCTATTTCTTCAAATAACTCATGGATCTTCTGCTCCAACTTGCTCTTATATCCCGCTGTCCGCTTAGCCCATATTACTCGATGTTTGTTCGCGTCTGCTTCTATTTTTGTCCCGTCTACAAAATAGTTCTCCAGCCGGATCAATCCCATCTCTCTCAACAGTTGCACCACCTGCCCAAATACATCCTCAATCACTCCTCTCATTCGGCTCCCCCTGAACCGGTTGATCGTCCGAAAATCCGGCGTGTTCCGCCCACTGATCCACATGAATTGAATGTTTTCTCTCAATCCTTTCGCGATCTGTCGCGATGTGTAAATCCGCTGTGTGTATGCATACACCAGTACTTTCAGCATCATCCGCGGATGGTAACTGCTCGTCCCTCCCCCTTTATATTTTTGGATCAGCTTGTCTATGTCTATCTGATCTATCGCTTCGTTCACTACCCTTACGATGTGCCCTTCTGGGATTATTTCATCCAGACTCGGTGGTATCAGGCTCGGTTGGTTCATGATGTACGGCTTAAATACTGGGCGGCTTTCTCGTCTTTTCATTCCCCTATTGAATCACACCCTTTTTAATGTGTAAAGAGGCTGACTTTTGGGTCAGCCTCTTTTTGTCATTTATTCTCTTATCTGGTTTAGCTTAATATGCGCAAAGCAATTAGTTGATATAATGCGTTCATCCGTTTTAATTTAAGCGAGGGTGAATTATCAACCTCTTATTCTTCTTCACAGGTTTTCCTGATGTTTTTGTGGAAGACCTGTATCTATTTTAAGCGGGTGGAGTAGATCTTTTATTATGAGATTACATGAGTACCAGTCAAAGCAAATTTTCTACCGGTACGGAATACCGGTTCCTAATGGCCGGGTAGCATCTTCATCGGGGGAAGCCCGACAAATCGCGGAAGAATTGGGTGGACGGGTGGTGGTCAAAGCTCAGGTGCTCGTTTCCGGTAGAGGGAAAGCAGGCGGTATCCGGCTGGCAAAAACTACGCGTGAAGCAGAAGACCTCGCGGCTTCAATATTGGGGATGGAATTAAAAGGGTTTCCTGTTCGAAAAGTTCTGGTGGATGAAATTGTCAATATTCAAAAAGAACTTTACCTCAGTGTAGTAACCGACAGGTCATTACGCTGTCCGGTAATGATCACATCGTTTTCCGGAGGGGTAAATATTGAAGAAATAGCCAGAACAACTCCCGAAAAAATCTACCGGATCCCGATCAATCCATTATTAGGCTTACGAGATTATCAGTCACGCGATCTGGCAGCATGCATTGATCTTCCCAGAGACCTATGGAAGCCTTTTATTCAATTGACGCACGATCTATGGAAAGTGTACCTGGATTATGATGTAAACCTGGTGGAAATCAATCCTCTGGTAATCACGGCTGATCAAAAACTTGTGGCGTTGGATGGAAAAATCATCGTAGATGAGAGCGCCCTTTTTCGACATCCAGAATTAACAGACTTTCAGGATACCGGTAATGAATTGCCAGTGGAGATAGAGGCAAAGAAATTTGGACTTTCGTATATCAAACTGGAAGGAAATATCGGCTGCATGGTAAATGGTGCCGGATTGGCAATGTCTACTGTGGATGTTGTACGAGCGAATGGCGGGGAACCGGCGAATTTTATGGATATTGGGGGAGGTGCCAGTGCGGAACGGGTCTCTGCCGCGTTAAAGATCATTTTGTTAGACCCTTCGGTGAACGTTGTTTTGATCAATATTTTTGGCGGAATCACCCGCTGTAATGAGGTAGCAAATGGAATTATGCACGTGTTGAATGAAAGACAGGTGCATATCCCAATAGTGGTACGCCTGGCAGGAACGAATTCTGACGAAGGTAAAAATATACTGAATCATCCGGTACTAAAACAGGCCGAATCGATAAATGAAGCTGCAAAAATTTGCATAGACCTGGCAGGAAAGGCAGCTTGAAATGGGAATCTTGATAAACAAGAATACGCGGGTTCTGGTTCAGGGAATTACCGGGCACGAAGGTCTGTTTCACACCCAGCAGATGCTCGAATATGGAACACATATTGTGGCGGGTGTAACTCCTGGACGTGGCGGCGAATGGGTTTTGGATGGAAAAATTCCTGTTTTTGACTCGGTCCGTACAGCGGTAGAAATGACCGGTGCTGAAGTCAGCGTTATATTTGTTCCGGCACGTCATGCCGCGGATGCCATGTTTGAAGCAGCTGACGCAGGGATATCAATAATTGTCTGTATTTCTGAAGGTATTCCTGTATTAGATATGATGCGAGTCCATGAGTACTTATTACACAAAGGGACACTTTTGATTGGACCAAACAGTCCGGGCATTATCAATCCGGGAGAGATAAAAGTTGGGATCATCCCCGGTGACATTGCCATCCCAGGAAATGTGGGGGTTGTTTCTCGCTCAGGCACATTGACGTATGAAGTTTTATTAAATCTAACCAACGCGGGATTGGGTATAAGCACATGCCTGGGAATTGGCGGAGACCCGGTAGTGGGGATGAATTTTGTGGAAGCGCTTCAATTTTTGGAGGATGATCCGCACACCGAACAAATTGTATTAATTGGTGAAATTGGCGGTTTCGAAGAGGAAAAAGCGGCAGAATTCATCAGCAGCAGTATGACAAAGCCGGTTATTGGTATGGTGGTTGGTCAATCAGCACCACCGGGAAAGCGTATGGGGCATGCCGGTGCGATCATTGAGAACAATATCGGTAATGCCACAGATAAGATCGCAGCCTTGGAAAAAGCCGGGGTAAAGATAGCGAGCAACCCGGAAGAAATTTCCAGAAACCTGCAAAGATAATAAAAAAACGCCGGATGAAATTTTTCCTCCGGCGTTTACAGACTTATCAAGATTATTTCTTTAGGGAGTCAACGTATTTTACGACATCTCCAACGGTCTTGATATTGCGCGCGTCTTCATCGGCAATGGATACATTGAATTTTTCACTAAACCCATCAATAAGGAAAAATTGATCCATTGAATCGGCTTTCAGGTCTTCAATGAACCTGGTATCCATAGTGATTCCTTTGTTTTCTATCTTCAAAACGTCAACAATTACGCTGGTAACCTCTTCAAAGGTGTCGCTCATGTATTTTCTCCTGAATTGCTTGTGGGAATGAAATCCTCGAAATGAATTGTAATGGTGGAACGAAGATTGTCAAGTATTCTGTTCGTTAAAACCGTCACACAATTGGTTTTGTATTAATAACACCGTAGGAACCGTTTTGGTATACTGAAACCATCTTTTTTTCGGGATTGCTAAATTGCCTGATTCATCTATTGTTTCCTCACGTAAAGATGACCATATCCGAATTAACCTGGACATGGATGTTACGTCATCAATAACAACCGGTTTAGAGTCCATCCATCTAAAACCCAGGGCATTGCCGGAGATTGATCTGGCTGAGGTGGATATTTCCACCACCGTTTTTGGGAAAAAAATCAAAGCCCCGATCCTGATCTCTTCTATGACAGGAGGAACGGATACCGCGGAAAAGATCAACCGGGTTCTGGCCGAAGCGGCGCAAGCCAGTGGAATTGCCATGGGTGTAGGATCTCAACGGGCGGCTATAGAGAACCCGAATCTAAGTAAAACTTTTAATATCCGATCTTTCGCTCCGGATATTTTACTTTTTGCCAATTTAGGCGCGGTTCAATTGAATTATGGATTTGGAGTAGAGGAATGCCAGAGAGCTGTTGATATGATCGAAGCAGACGCTCTGTATTTGCACCTGAACGCGATTCAAGAAGCAGTTCAACCAGAAGGAAATACCCGTTTTGCCGGATTGCTAAAAAAAATTGAAACCGTAACTCGTAACCTGAACGTACCGGTAATTATTAAAGAAGTCGGATGGGGAATATCCGATGAAGACGCGGTTCGTCTGGCCGAGACCGGAATTGCCGGCATTGATGTCGCGGGAGCAGGGGGAACCAGTTGGTCGCAGGTCGAGATGCATAGAATTGGAGACCCTTACAGGGCGCATATTGCCGCGGCTTTTCATGGTTGGGGGATTCCTACAGCCAGGTCTATCAGGATGGTTCGTGAATCGGCACCCAGCCTGATGGTATTCGCCTCAGGGGGTCTAAAAGACGGCGTAGATGCGGCAAAATGTATCGCATTGGGTGCTTCAATGTGCGGTTTTGCATCACCATTCTTAAAAACGGCTGCCATTTCAACTGACGCGACGATCCGCTTAATTGACGCGATGTGCCGTGAAATTAGTATTTGCCTGTTTGGGTGCGGTAAGACATCGTTGGAAGCATTTCGGGGGGACCCAACTATTTTGCAGGTAGAGGATTGATATGACCCTGGAAGATTTTAGAGTTCTAACACGTCCGTTGATTGAAGAAGAACTTAAAAAAAACCTTCAGATCGATCAGGAAGGGTTTTACAAAGGTTTACGCGATGCGATGGCTTACCACCTCGGTTGGGAGGGTGAGGATGCTGGAGAAAAGGCTCAGGGAAAACGCATTCGACCTCTGTTGGTTTTATTAGGGACCAAAGCGGCTGGAAAGGATTGGAAAGATGCGCTTCCGGCTGCCGCGGCAGTTGAACTGATACATAATTTTTCATTGATCCATGATGATATTGAAGATCGTTCGGAATTTCGACATGGCCGTAAAACAGTCTGGGCAATTCACGGAGAGGCTCAGGCAATCAACACAGGCGACTGTATGTTTTCTTTGGCTTTTTCAGCTCTTTGCCGATCAACCGGTCGGGCTACAGATGTGTTGCGCGCCCTGGATTTATTGCAATCAACTTGCGTGCGTTTAACCAAAGGACAGTACCTCGATATGGCGTTTGAAGCAGCCGAAAGTTTACCGGTTGATGCGTACTGGCCGATGGTTGGAGGAAAAACTGCTTCATTATTATCCTGCAGCGCGGCGATAGGAGCTACTATCACCGGCGCTGATCAACAAATTGTCAAGGCATTGGAAGATTTTGGCTGGAATCTTGGTTTGGCTTTTCAGGCACAGGATGACTGGTTGGGTATCTGGGGGGATAGTACGCTTACTGGCAAATCCGCTGAAAGCGACCTGGTGACCGGAAAAAAGTCATTACCTATCTTATATGGACTGAATCAATCGTCTGAATTTCGCCGCCGATGGAATAAAAGACCGTTTTCAAACGAAGATATTACTGAATTGGCTTCAATACTAAGTCATGATGGCGTTAAAGATTGGGTTGAACACGAGACGGCAAGATTGACAAATATGGCCAAAGAATCTCTGGAACTCCTACCTGAAAAGAATGAAGGGTATTCAGCACTACTATCTTTAGCCGATCTTTTGCTGAAGCGGAATAAATGATCTGACATACCTGTACAAAAGGAGATATTTGAATAATTTGGTTACTATAATGGAATTTATTCTCTATCTTGCAAAAAGATAGATTTTAATAATGTCAGGGAAGGATCTGGTGATATGCACAAAAAAGAAGATCTTTATGATGCCGCAGAAATACTGTGTGATGAAGGTATCAATCATGAAACAATAAAAGAATCTGTAACAGCCATTCTTAAGGCAGTGGGAGAAGACCCCTCACGTGAAGGATTATTGAATACTCCGAATCGGGTCGCTCGCAGCTATGATGAATTGCTTTCTGGATACCGGATTGACCCGTATAAGTTGATCAATGGCGCTATGTTCGATGTGGAATATGACGAGATGGTAATTGTTCGAGATATTGAGTTCTATAGTCTGTGCGAGCATCACATGCTGCCTTTTATTGGACGAGCTCATGTGGCCTATATACCGGATAAAAAAGTAATTGGGCTTTCAAAAATTCCTCGAATTGTAGATATGTTCTCACGCAGATTGCAGGTTCAGGAACGGTTAACACAACAAATTGCTACTTTTCTGGATGAAGCACTTCACCCTCACGGAGTAGCTGTAGTTGTTGAAGCATTACATCTTTGTTCGATGATGCGCGGAGTAAAAAAGCATGACTCTCGCATGACAACATCTGCCATGCTGGGTTATTTTAGAAATAACCTGGCTACACGGACAGAATTCCTTGATAACATTTCACGTAGTGCTGAACCGCTTCATTTTTAATCTGGTTCATTTTCCAAAAAAAGAGGAAAATTTTCAATTCGAATGGCGCCGGAACCCGGCGCCATTTTTTTTGCCAGAACTGAGAGTGATTCGCCGGAAGTTGGATGAGAAAAATCAGGTATCAGTTCAGAAACAGGAAGAAGCATAAATGCCGTTTCCCACAATCGAGGTTCGAGAACAGAACTACCTGACATAATCACATCCAGGTCTAATGTTCGGGGAGCGTATTTGTTGGATGTTCTTACCCGCCCTAATTTTTCTTCAATTGGGCGTAAAAGATTAAATTTTAAATAATCGGCGGTTTGGTCAGTCTCACAAAGGACTGCCGCGTTATAAAAATCAGGGCCACTTGCTCCAATGGCAGGTGTCAACCAGACAGATGATGATCTCAAGACAGGGATCTGTTTACAAAGCTCAATAGCGCCGCGGCGAATGTTTTCTGCCGGATTAATATTGGAGCCTAATAGGATGACTACTTCCGTCATCACCAACCGCCTGTCTTAATATGCATAGTTATGACCGCATCCGTTCAATCTCCACTCCGACCGAGCGTGAAAACCGTACTGCGCCTGGTTTTTCTACCCGAACCCGCACGCCGGCGACATTTGGATATTCCAGTACCATTCGGGCTGTGTCTTCTGCTAACGCTTCTACAGTATATCGGCCAGCTGTTGAAGCATATGCCAATATTTGTTTGGATACGGTTCTGTAATTAACACTCAATTCAACATCATCCGCTTCGGCTGCGGCTTTGATATCGGTAAAAATGACCAAATTGAACAAAATATCCTGTGGTTGAGAACGTTCCCGATCTGAGATGCCGATAACACCACGGGCAAGCAGGTCTTTAATAATGATCTGATCCATAAAAACTCCAATTGTTAAATAAGATGCCGGCCGCCATCCAGATGGATTACTTCGCCGGTTATATATTCAGGCCCATCCATGAGAAATAAAATGGCTTGACTCAATTCATCCAAATTTGCCCAACGTTTCAAGGGCACTGATTGGATTAATTTGTCATCCGGTGAATTATCCGTGGGAGGGAGAATAGCGCCCAATGCAATACCGTTGACGGTCACCCGCGGCGCCATGGATAGAGCCAGAGTCTTTGTAAGCGCAGCCAGACCTGCTTTGCTGATTGTATATGGCAGGTGATCAACACCAGGGCGGAGAGCGCGCCAGTCGAGCATCATTGCGATACGACCTTGGGCATTTGGCTTCAGTTTTTTGAAGAATGCCTGACTGATGAAGAACGGGGCAGCAAGATTGATATCCATATGGCGCTGCCAGTTTTCCGGCGTTACATCCGGAAGCTTTAACGGCTCAAAAATAGCCGCATTGTGAACAACACCATACACCGGTTTTTCTGTTTTTATTTGGTTGAATATATCACCCGCTTTATTTGGGTCTGAGAGATCTACTTGAATCAAATACGCGGTACCACCCAATGCATTGATTTGCTCGGCAGTCTCTTCCGCGTCTCTGGAGGATGAGTTGTAATGTAGAATGATTTCTGCACCGGCTTTTGCTAATGTGATGGCGATATGGCGGCCTAATCGAACGCCTGCACCTGTTACCAGAATAGTTTTTCCCTGCAAACTCATTTATCGTTCTCTTTCCCGATTGATTGATACTGTTTCAAGTCTATAAGAGGCTATGACGCTATGTCAAGCGCCTATATCGTTTTCCAGAGATAATTACCTTAACCAGATCAAACAGTCGGTTTGAAGAAACGCCTGATGTATCTGCTTGAAATTAAGCTGAAAACCACAATTCCGAGTATGCTGCATGCGAGGTCTACCCATGAACTGTTGCGGGAGGAGAAGAATGATTGCGAAATTTCCTCGAGGATTGAGAAAACCGAAAAGAGCAATCCGCCCCCGGGAAAAGTAATTATTCCAAATCGGTATATCCAATTTGGAAAGCTGACATTTGTAAGAAAAACCATTATCCCATACAGCATGAAATGCCCCAGTTTGTCACCATTGGGAAAATGGTAGATCAAATACATCCACTTCGGCATACTGCCGGTGTCAGCACTGAAGATGACATAACAGATGAACAGAAAGAAAATCAGAGTCGCGATTCTAAAATATTTCACACATTACTTTCCACATGTACCAGGGTGATGCATGAATTCTACTTCTCTTCCTGTACTCCAAAGATTATGCCATTAAGGGTATTTAATGTTTGTACGCCAAACTTGCGAACCTGTTGGGGAAGGGATGGTTTGTCAGGCAGGCTCTCGGCGATTTTGATCAAGCCAGTAAGTGTTTTCTGATTCGCAACAGGTTCCCATTTCATAAGGACGTTTAAAACTGTCAGGTTGGCGGAAAAATCTGTATCGGTGTGATTGGAGAGTTCCAGATCAACTGCGGCTATGCCATGAAGAGACATCCAATCTGCCATCTGCCCGGTATATTTGCAGCTACTGCTTACAGGAGGATACGCGTAATCAGTGACAGCTGAAATGGATTTTGCCAGATTAATCGAATCGGCATCCGGAGGATTACCACCAGCAAAAATGCCCATCGCTGCAGAATGGTAATTGATCATCGCGCTGATATTGTGTGCTTTTACAAAATCACGAAGAGCTGCTGACTCAGGTTCTGAGAAAGGTTCTGAACCGGCGCTGATCGGACGGTAGTTCCAACAACCATCACGCGGCCAATCTACTACCCAGAAAGCGTCAAAGTTACGGTTGATGTCAACTCCTCGTTCGTTCGTTCGTCCATCGAGGTTGTGTCCGCGTTCTTCACCATCTGGATTCAAAAGTCGAAGAATATAGAGAGTCCGGTCTCCGGGAATGACTTTCGGATTTTTCATTATGTACGCGATCAATTCGTCAGCCAGAGCAGTGGTATTCCATTCATTTCCGCCATGCACTCCGGCCACTATCAAACGCTCAACAGGACCGTTTCCAAACTGCATTATTTCAATATTGTTTCCCTTAATTGATTTTCCAATAACAATCGGTCCTTTTACGTACCCATTCGGTTCTGAAGAAGTAGCTACGGCTGGAGAAGCGGAGGCTGCGACATCCTGAATAGAGGAGGAATTATCTGAGGATGCTGGAGAATCTGATGGTTGAACGGATGCGGCAGAAGGGGCAGGCGAAGATACGGGTGAGTCGAAGGTTACAGTATTTGAATCAACTTCGACACCTGAATCGGGGTTTACAACAGGTGAATCGTCAATAACTCCTGTGTTCGCGTTGGGGTCGTTATCGATGGGTATTGATTGTGACTGAACAGGCGCGGCAGAAACGTCCTGGGTGGTTTGCGTCTCAACTGCTGGTTCGGATGCTTCCTGTTCCACCGGCGCTTCTTGCGGGATCTCAGCGGGAACTTCGGCGGCTTCACGAACTGCGGCTGTATCTATCACTGAATCCGGCACAGGTGTCGCTGCTGGCGTTGGGAAGAATGTGGCCATGACCGAGTTTGTGGAGACTGTGTTATCAGAATTTGTTTCGCTTCTTGAGAATATTTCAGCTAGGTTGTTTTCAATCTGAGTAGATAACCATTTCCAGGCTTTGTCACCGGAGGTTATGCCAGTTGAAAAAAATCCATAACCAATCACCACAAAAATTGCCAATACCAGAATACTGCACCCCAGACCTTTAAACGATACAGTTTTACGGGGTTTACGCAGCGGTTTTCTTGCCAACGGAATGACTGTATTCTGCTGACGTACTCGGTTGACGTTTGCCTGAGTCTGCGATGGACGACGGTTTTGAGCCGATGCCTTGGGTAGATCAAAATTAATGGGCATGGCAGTGTGGTAGTGTGGAGGCAATTCAGCCTTTTTCTGTCCTCGAAGAGCTGCCTTGCGCGCGTGTTTTTCAGCCAGAGTTGGGTCTGGTGTATCGTCGGGAACATCAATCAGAGAAGGCGCGGCGGTATAGAAAGAATTGCGGGATGGAACATAGGAATGAAGAGATGAACCGGTAAGGCCTGCACGCTCAAGGCAGTAATTACGTTTTTCTTGATTGGGCATGCATTCAGCCAGCCAACGCCAGGCGTCCATATTATCAGGGTCCATCTCGAGAATGCGATTCAAGTAAGCTGCTGCTGCCTGTTTATGCCCGAATTGAATGGCACGCATTGCCTGCGCAAGAAGTTCGGTGATCTCAGAATTTATGTCCATCATAGTCAAACCGCCGCCTGAAATAGGTTTTTCCGTAATGGTTGCAAGAACGAGACCAGGGATATAAGGCGATATTACGAGGGAATTGACGGTAAGGCAGATGGGTTTGCGAGTTGACCAGTGTAGCCAGCCTCAATTAGACGGATAAAAGCTGAATAGACGTCATCAGGAATGGTTTGCGCGCTGTGCCAACCTCTCTCAGAATATAAAATCATACGTTGGACTTCTCCAACCAGAACATGTATCAAGTCTGTTTGTGTAAAACCCGGGAATGGATAATCCTCAAACGTGGTTGGTGGTGAGGAAACGATAAAACGCTGGTCGGGCCAATACCTGGTGAGGGTGGCCAAAGTTCTGCGTTCCATATATGGTTTTTGTAGGACGATCAAGCGCGAATGAGGAAGGTTTTCTTTATTTATCAGATCACGGGTAAAGAATGTATTTTCTGCTGAATTGGTTGCCCGTATTTCCGGGTAGATAACATTTTCTGGAACACCATTTTTGACTAAAACATCTGAAAACGCCATCGCTTCTGGTTTGCTGAATAAATTGTATGTGAGCCGGCCAATACCACCTGACGGACAAATCCAGGACGCGTATCCTTTATGAAATAAACTGGCCGCGAATTCCGCCACCCGCAGGTCATTACTGCAAAAAATAATTATCCCATCCGATTTCTCTACTGGTTCAGATAGAACAAGATAATTCCAGAGTAATTGTGAGTCTTGTAAAATTCCCGGATTATTCTTTCGCATACCAGGATTTTATCTTGAACTTCCATCAATTTATAGTTGAAGTCTGTACATGGTTTCCGGGAAAATCAACAATCCTCGTATAATATTTGTAAAAGCTAACTATCCCAATCCGGGAGGAATTATGGGTTTTTACCTCGCAGTAAAAGAAGTATGGCGTAACAAAGGAAGGTTTTTACTCATCAGTCTGGTAATTGCTTTGATTACCACGCTGGTACTTTTTATAGCCGCACTGGCTGAAGGGTTGGCGTTATCCAACCGTGAGTATTTAAGCAAAATAAACGCTGAATTATTTGTTTTCCAGAAGGATGTTGACAATCTGATTGCCACAAGTCGTATTGGACGGTCGAAGATCAATGATGTGCGTCGGGTAGAGGGCGTAAAGGAAGTAGGTGCGATAGGGTTTGCCACCGGGGCATATATTTATCCCGATGGGCGTCCTTCGGTGAACATTTCTTTGATCGGTATCGAACCGGATAGCCCGGGAATGCCGCCGGTGTTGGCAGGTCGCACAATTAACACGCTGAAAGGTAATGAGGCCGTTATTGAATCAAAATTTGTTGAACGCCTTGGTGTGAAAATTGGTGATGAAATCACTGTCAAAACAATTCAAGGCACAAAGGAAAAATATTTTAATTTGCAGGTTGTGGGAAGTACAGATGGTGAACAATATCAGTACGCCCCGACCATGTTTCTGCCTTTTAAAACCTGGGATCAGATTAAACCCCAGGGGCAAAAGACGGGAGATGCAGGGGAGTTGACATCCAATATCATCGCGGTGAAACTTGTCGATCCTGCCCAGGAAAAAGTCGTAGCTCAGCGCATTCAAAGCCAGGTTGAAGGAATTGAAGTAATCAACAAGGCGGCGACGATTGATGCTGTTCCGGGGTACAAAGTTCAACAAAACACATTAAATACGCAACAGGCATTCACACTTTTAATCGGTGTACTGGTTATTGGAGGCTTTTTCCAGATCCAATTGTTGCAGAAGATCCCTCTTATTGGTGTGTTGAAAGCCATTGGGACATCTGATTTTGTGGTGGCTATTTCTGTAATCGCTCAGATCATTGTGGTGACCACATTCGGGGTTTTCCTCGGCGCTGTGGTAACCCTTTTATTATCAGTGGCTTTACCCGCGGGAATCCCAATTGTCTTCAATGGCAGTTCTGTGCTAATCGCCATTCTGGCTTTACTGGCGATTGGTCCGATAGGTGGACTGGTCTCTGTGAAAGTGGCTATCGGGGTTGAGCCTTTGATCGCTCTGGGATTGTCATCATAGGAGCCTGCTATGTCTGTTATTTTAGAAACAAAGAACGTCAGTAAAATTTATAAAAGCGGATCCAATGAGGTCAAAGCAGTTGACACAGCATCCTTCCAAATTCATGAAGGTGAGTTTATCGGGCTGGTAGGTCCAAGTGGTTCAGGTAAAACGACCATGCTGGCTATGCTGGCTGCTCTGCTGGTTCCTACAATTGGAGAGGTGATCATTGATGGGGTGGATCTGGGAAAAATGAGCGACTCAGATCGCGTGAAATTTCGACGAGAGAATATTGGATTTACTTTTCAATCCAACAATCTGGTTCCGTATCTGACCGTTAAAGAGAATGTGGAATTGATGCTGCGTCTGAACGGGCGGTTTAATAAGAACGCCGCAACGCGAGTGGAAGAATTATTGGATCGTCTTGGACTTTCTGACCGCATTAACAACCTGCCGAATCAATTATCCGGCGGCCAAAAACAACGTGTGTCTATTGCGCGCTCACTGGTTCATAATCCAAGTGTTGTTCTGGCCGATGAACCCACAGCCAGTCTCGATAGCGAACGTGCATATCAGGTCACTCGTTTGTACGCAGACCTTATTCATGAACAGAAGAAAGCCGGAGTGATGGTGACACACGATATGCGCATGTGCGTTTTTGTTGACAGGATCATCCAGATCTCTGATGGAAAAATTCAATCAATAATTGACGATCGTGCGGAGATCGATAATTTGATTAATTGTGGATAAGCGTAATAGACAAAAGACTTTTTTGGGAGGAGGAGTTTTCTGATAAGAGATCTCCTCCTCTCTTTTTGTTCCCCGGATGTTCAAGAACTGTTTCTCATTAGCGCAACCTTATTATTTCTCTTATTAATGGGAAAAAAAGACGCCTCATAAAATCTGGCGTCTTTTAGTGAACAATTTTTTATTGAATGGACCGGAAATTATTCTTGTTTTTCTACTGTGATTGAGCTGGTCATCCGCCATTTAATGGCAGGATCCTGCTTTTCCAGTTTAATGATTACTGAATAGGTGATATCACCCTGATTGTCTTCACCTAATGGTTTGATGCGTTCAATTTTTCCGGGAAGGGTAAGTCCGGGGATACCGTCAAATGTTATATTGACAGCATCGCCTTCCTTGACCCTGTAAATATTTAACTCTGTCAGGTCGTTAGATTCGATCTGAAATTCAGAAAGATCAGCGACTACCACTGACGATGCCCCGATAGTAGAAATTTGACCGGTCTTCAAATTTGACGATACAACAGTTCCATCAATGGTAGATTTAAGTTCCAGATCTTCCAGGCCTGTTTTGGCCGCTTCTAATTGCACAAGGGCATTGTCAACACGTTCCTGAGCCAGGTCAAGATCGTTTTTATTGGGTCCGTTCTTGACCAGCTCCCAGTCTTTTTGAGCTTTTTCGTAATTTGCTTTGGCTACAACCAGTTCGCCTTCCGCAATTTGAACATCAACTTCTTTGGGACTACCAAGGAGGTATTTGTAATTGGCTTCGGCCTGTTCTACCTTTTTTCGGGCAGCCGCAAAATTCTGCAGGGCATATGCACGGTTCTTATCTGTCTCGTCTTTATATTCCCAGTTTTCCCACACTGTTTTCGCGTTATTAAAATCATTCAAAGCGATCAGATAATCCGCGTTGGCCTGGTCAATATACCATTGGTCCGCTCGTTTGTAATTTTTATAATTCCGGTTTTCCACGGCTTTATCAAGCGCTTTTTTCGCGTTTGCCATAGCCAACTGGGCCTCAGCCCGGGCAACATTGGCGTTGTTATTCAGATCATCAAGTGCTTTCTTTGCAGATAAAAGTTCTGATTCAGCCGCGGATATTGCCGCTTTTTGTTTCTCTGAACCTTTCAGGCGGGCAAGAAGATCTCCCTGTTTAACCGTATCCCCTTCTTTTACTAGGACATCATCAACAACACCATTGATCGGAAAGGAAAGGGTGACGTGTCTAACAGGAACAGCTTCTCCTTCAAAAATCAGAAATCCGGAACTCCTCCGGTTTGGTTCAAGAGTTTTTGATAAATCCTCTGTTTGAGCCGGTGTTGCTAATGTTGACTGGCACGCTGTCAACAAAAATGCAAAGAAAAAAATTGTTAGTGATGAAATTAGTAATCTTTTAGTTTTCATAATCATTTCCCGTATATTTCTAGTATATCTAGATTATACAAATAGGTAGACAGATTATGTAAACTTTGTATAAGGCACAGATAATCTTTCTGGATCAATACCGGGTTATATAAAACCCAATACCGCTATTTATCCGTTTTCGAGCATCCGTGGGCGATATTGTAATGCCTCTGCCAAATGTGCCGGTTTGATTGAATCGCAGCCGGCTAGATCGGCTATTGTGCGGGCTAATTTTAAAACACGGTGATAAGCTCTGGCTGAAAGTTGAAGCTGCATGCTTGCGCTTTTCATCAGGTTCTTGCCGGCATCATCCAGTTCGCAAAATTTTCGCACTTCGGCCGGGCGCATATCGGCATTGCAAGTGACACCGTTCTCAAATCCGCCGTCGGGAGAACTGAACCGCTTTCGTTGGATATCGCGCGCGGTTTCCACGCGCGATTGAATAACGCTGGATGGTTCGCCGGTGCGACTGCTGGCCAGTTTTTCATACTCTACACGAGGAACCTGTATATGAATATCGATCCGATCCATTAACGGGCCGGAAATGCGTTTCTGATACTTTGTTACCGTTGATTCAGAACAGGTGCAGGCGCGTTGTGGATCGCCGTAATAGCCACATGGACAGGGATTCATCGCGCCGATTAATTCGAAGTTCGCCGGGAAAGTGAGAGACCCGTTCGCCCGGCTGATGGTTACAACTTTATCCTCTATTGGCTGCCGCATAACTTCCAGGACTCGCTGCCCGAATTCGGGTAATTCATCCAGAAAGAGAACGCCACGGTGGGCCAATGACACCTCACCAGGATGAGGAATGTGTCCTCCACCGACCAACCCGGCGTGACTAATGGTATGGTGGGGCGCGCGGAACGGTCTGGAGCGGAACAATGGTACATCAGGTGGTAACGCGTCTGCCACTGAATATATTCGGGTCACATCCAAAGCTTCGTCAATGGTCATTCTGGGAAGAATGGATGGAATAGCCCGGGCAAGCAAGGTCTTTCCAGAACCCGGTGGGCCAATCATAAGAACATTATGCCCACCGGCGGCAGCTACTTCCAGGGCACGTTTAGCATGTTCTTGCCCTTTGATCTCACTGAAATCGGCTGTAACCGCTTCTTCCACTTCGGCGGGGTCAATTGTGGCTGTGGGCTCAATAGTAATCTGACCACGCAGGTGCATTACAAGTTCAGTCAACGAATTGACAGGGATGACTTCCAGATCCGGGATTAGCGCGGCTTCTGCTGCGTCTACAGAAGGAACAAAAACCCGTTTAAAATTCTGCTGCCGGGCGGTAGCGGCCATCGGTAACATCCCGCGCACATGACGCACAGTACCATCAAGAGACAGTTCTCCAATAACCAGGCATTCTTCAAGAACTTCCGGTGGAAGTTGACGGGTTGCCGCCAGAACACCTAACGCTATTGGAAGATCATACGCGGGACCTTCTTTTCGGACAGATGCTGGCGCCAGGTTTACTGTCAATGAATGCCGCCAGTAATCAAACCCGGCATTCATTACGGCTGAGCGTACCCGCTCGCGGCTTTCCTGTACGGCCGTATCAGGAAGACCGACAATAACCATTCTGGGCAAACCCGGACCTGTGTCAACCTCAACTTCCACAATAACCCCATCAAGGCCGATAACAGCACAGGAGTAGACTTTTGACAACATGGATAAAGTTTAGTTTTACCCGGATAAAATGTCAATCGGAAACTGAGCAGATAATTGTTTTAGTCAAAAACTCGAATATTATTCAAATTTTCCACTTTTTAAACCATTCTGATCTTTTGGGTGCCTGTTCTTCAAGAGTTGCGGGCTCAAGTACGGCAAGACGAAACGCTTCCGCGAAATCTTCAGCCGGACCTTTGGACCTTCCATATTTCGTAGGGTTCAATTCACACCCCGCTCTGGTTAATGACTGTTCATATCCAATGGCAGAAAAACGGGGAAAAAATTGGTCAGGATCTATGCCAACAAACCGGAGCATGTCGTCAGACGGTCCACCACCAAAAATAGATGCTAATGGGTGCGTTCCCAGACGGTTATCCAGTATATGCGCAAGCTCGTGAAGTGCTGTTTCAATGGATAAAGAGCGCGGGTCGACATACACTGTCGCGAGTTCCACATGATGAAACCCTATCAGGCGCCAGATATAGGAGGATGGTTTCCAACTTATGTTCCGGCTGGCATTGATGATTGGATGATCATTTGCCCCGATCCACTCAACAAATAACCGGGAGGCATCGATAATGCTTTCAGAAGTTTTTCTTACAATTCTCCTGTCGATATTCCATTTAAGAGTATCCCATAAATAATAGTCAAGGCTCACTGGCCAGACCTTTTTTAAATCTCGTGGAGATAACAATTGGTTCCAGACTGACAGGCTGACGATATTTGTTTGAAAAGGTTAAGCCTAGTACGTCACGATTCTGGGGAGAGATTTGGCTTCAGAAATCCAGCCTTCTACCATTTGTTTCGTTGGAATACGTCGCACAAGTCTTTTTTCAATATTTACTTCAACAATTTTTTCTGTTAAGTTGTCCGGGCGGCGCTTGGAAAGCTCAACAACAGTATCAACCCCGGCAGCCTCCAGAAGGTCTGAATACTCCGATCCAATTCCCTTGATCCGATATAAATCAGCCCGGTTGACCCATTCGAGAATTTTATGCTCATCAATTCCTGCATCGCGCGCAATTTCTTCGCGGCCTTTTTTTGAAGCTCCTTTTTGTAGCAACGATTCCACATTTTTAATTCCGATGGCTCGCAGTTTTTTCGCATAAACATCACCGATACCTTCTATCGCGTCAATAGCTGTCATAAAGTACCTCCTTTATCTTGCTAACCGGATGTTATGGAAGAATTATAGAATCACATTGTGATACACACAAATCGGTTGCCTTCCAGCATCCTTTGACTTAGAATAACGAAACAAATCATAAGGAGTTAACCAATGTCTTGTTCATGCCAGGAAAAAAATGTTATTGTTGCCCCGAAAGCTCCAAAAGCGTTAGGGCCGTATTCTGCCGCCATTAAAGTTAATAATTTTGTATTTTGCTCCGGGCAGACCGGTTTGAATCCGGAAACGAATGAACTGGTAGATGGCGGGCTTGAGGCTCAGACACATCAGGTGTTGAAGAATTTAGCAAATGTTCTTGAAGCTGCCGGAACTGATTTGGCACACGTAATCAAGACGACTGTTTTCTTGAAAGATATGGCTGATTTTCAAAAAATGAATGCCATCTATGGTACGTATTTCACAGAGAATTTTCCCGCGCGCTCAACTATTCAGGTAGCCGGGTTACCTAAAAACGGACTCGTTGAAATTGAACTGATCGCCGTAATGCCGGATGATGACGATAATTGTGATAACGAATCCGGATGTGGATGTGGATGTGGGTGCAATTAAGATTGACGGATTAATATATGGCCGATGAATTGATCTTGCTGGTGGATGACGAACCGAATATTATCCAACTCGCGCGTATGTACCTGGAGCGAGAAGGTTACCGGACCATTTCAGCCGCGGATGGAAAATCTGCACTTGAAATGATCAAAACAAAAAAGCCAAACATGGTGGTTCTGGATGTTATGCTACCGGAAATGGACGGTTTGGAAGTTTGCAAGCGGCTTCGGCGAGAAAAGAACAACGTGCCGGTAATAATGTTAACGGCGCGCGATGACGATATTGATAAGATCCTGGGATTGGAACTGGGCGCGGATGACTATATGACCAAACCTTTCAATCCCAGGGAATTAACCGCACGGGTTAAAGTCATCTTGCGGCGGACTGAACGGTATGGAAAAGACACATCAAGTGAAATGCTGCGTATAGGCACACTGGTTATTGATCCGGCCCGGCGAGAGGTTTATAACGGTGATAAACCGCTTTCATTACGTACTCAGGAATTTGAAGTTCTTCTGGTTCTTGCAAAGAACCGGGGATTGGTTTTAACCCGAGAAAAATTACTAAACCTGGCATGGGGGTTTGAATACTTCGGGCAAACCCGAACAGTGGATGTGCACATCGCCCAACTACGCTCAAAAATAGAGGGCAGCGGTGTTCACATTGAAACTGTAACCGGCATCGGTTACAAATTAACGGCCTGATGCTTTCTTCTTTACGTTCACGCCTCTGGTTGAGCTATTCTATAGTCATTCTGATTGCACTTGTAGGGATGATCGGTCCTACAATTTCTGCTTTAAGCCGTAGTCCATTGTTTTACCGGCAGACAGTACTTCAATTACGTCTTGCGCAGTCCAGTTTGATCAATATGATCAAATTGGGCGATTTGAATGACACGGATAGAATTAAAACAATTGTTGTAAACCAGTCCCGGATCGATGGTATTCGATATGCGGTGATAAATAACAACGGGAACATAATTATTGACAGCGGTAGCGGAATTTTTCCACCTATACCGGATTTTAATCCACCCGTTTTTTCGGTAGATGATGACCCATTTTCTTTTTTTATTTTTAAAGATATGGATCGCAAGTCGTGGCTTTATGTTGTCCGCCCACTAAATGAAACATCGTACCTTATTGCCGCATCACGTCAGCCGGTCATAGAAATTCGAGAGATGTTGCGAGACGAGATCTTGCAGCCTATGTTTAAAGGTAGTGCCATAGCGCTGTTCATCGCATTCGCCTTAAGTTTGTTTATGTCTTCCTGGATTGGAAGCCCGTTACGGCGGCTGGCAGATGGAGCCCGGCAGATAGAGAGCGGGACTTATCCGGTGCTGGAAAAGGAAGGTCCGCGGGAAATTCAAGAACTGGCAGAATCCTTTAACCAGATGAGCATTCGCGTGCAGCAGACTGAGGATTCTCAGAAAGATTTTCTGGCGAATGTATCACATGAATTAAAAACCCCCTTAACTTCCATTCAGGGTTTTGCCCAATCCATTCTGGATGGAGCTGCCAGCACACCCCAGGAGTTGATGCAGGCCGCCAGCGTAATCTATGATGAGGCATCTCGAATGCATCGGTTAGTCATTGATCTATTAACCCTGTCAAAACTGGAAGAGGGAACGGCTGGGATGCTTTCCGGACCGGTAAATATCTCTATGATCATGGATCAACTGGATGAAAAGATGCAGCCTCTGATCCAGGCAGCTGAATTGACCATCAAGAAAGATATTTCACCTGATCTGGTTGTCATGGGAGACGGCGACCGTCTGGCACAGGTTTTCACCAATTTACTGGATAATGCCATAAAATTTACGCCTGCTGGTGGGACGATCTCTCTTTCACTGAAATCCGAACAGAGCCATGTTCTTGCTTCTGTTTCTGATACTGGTGTGGGTATACCCGATATGGAAGCTTCACGTATTTTTGAGCGGTTTTACCAGGTGGATAAATCACGACGGGGAGGCGCCAGCCGCGGGATAGGCCTGGGGTTGGCAATTGCCCGACAAATAATCATTTCTCATAATGGAGAAATCTGGGCTGTCAGCCAACCGGGGAAGGGAAGCACTTTCTTTGTTCGTCTGCCAGTTTATTTTGACAAAACGACCGTCAAAATCCACAGGAACAACACGTTATGACAACCGTCACCATCATTATCCCCTGTCTAAACGAAGGTAAAACCATATCTCAGGTATTGCAGGCAATAAAAGAACAGAATTACCCTGTTGATAAGCTGGATGTTGTCATTGCTGATGGATTATCTGATGATGATACCCGTCAAAGGATCAATGAATTCCGTCTGGCAAATCCATCGCTTCCGATAATGGTTGTGGATAATAAAAAACGGGAAATCCCTGCCGGTTTAAATCTTGCGATCCGGGAGGCGCGCGGTGAAATTATTGTGCGCATGGATGGCCATTCATTACCTGCACCGGATTATGTATCGCGCTGTGTCGAAAACCTTAAAGCCGGCAATGGTGATAATGTTGGCGGACGATGGATTATCATTCCAGGCGCAACCTCCTGGATTGCTCGCGGTATCGCCGCCGCGGCTGCCCACAGGTTAGGTGTGGGAAATGTAAAATATCGTATCTCCGGCACTTCAGGGCCGGTGGATACGGTTCCGTTCGGAAGTTATTTCAGGGCATTATTTGATGAAGTCGGTTTATTTGATGAATCCCTATTAACAAATGAAGATTATGAATTTAATACTCGTATCAGGAACATGGGTAAAGTAGTCTGGTTTGACCCTTCAATAGTTTGCCATTATTTTTCGCGGCCTGATCTGGCTTCTCTGGGGCGTCAATACTGGCGGTATGGATTCTGGAAGGCAAAAATGGTTAAAAGGTATCCTGGTTCGATCAAACCGCGTCAACTGATGCCACCTCTTTTTGTAGCCGGGCTGCTGGTTTTGATCGCCTCAGGAATAGTGTTTCCTCCGGCATTTTATGGTTTGCTCACTATTATTCTCTTATATCTGGGTATAATCATGATTGCCTCTGTGCCGGAAGCGGCCAAACGTAAAGATATATCCCTGATAGCAGGCATTCCCCTGGCAATTATTACCATGCATTTCACCTGGGGAGCGGGTTTTTTGGCAAGCATCGTTACTAAACAGGAATAAAAATTTATCGCATGACCATACCGAAGTCAATTCGACCACTGCGCTGGCGGTTAAAAACCACCGAACGACGGTTAATTCTTTTTCTCGGAGACCTGGCCATCTCATGGCTCGGGTTGCTTGTAGCGTTGTACTTTTGGTCACAACGTGACCAATGGTTAAAGTTTTCCTGGGAATTTTTGGTAGATAGACCAGCGGATTGGTTTTACCTGTTGCCATTTATCTGGTTGTTATTAATTATTGAGCTGTATGATGTTCGTAAAGCCAGCCGAATAAACGAGACAATTAGAGGAGTGGGGATTGCGGCTGCGATCAGTTTCTTGATCTATATTGTTGTGTTTTTTTTCAGTGAGCCCAATTCTCTCCCCAGAACCGGAGTAGCGGTTTTCATTATTGCTGTCTCTGTATTAACTGTTCTCTGGCGGTTAATCTACATCAATATTTTCACTGCCAAACAATTCATGCGGCGGGTGATCATCGTTGGGGCGGGCAGAGCTGGGTCAAACCTTGTCCATGCGTTGCACAGCGTCAAACCAATGCCGTTTCATATTGTCGGGTTCGTAGACGATGATGAAGAAAAACAGGGAAAAGTTATTGAAAATGTTCCCGTTATAGGAACTGGAGTTGACCTCCCCGGTTTATTGGAAGAAGAGAATATATCTGATCTAATCTTTGCTATTTCCGGAGAAATGAACCCAGTATTGTTCCAGAACCTCTTAAAAGCCGAGGAAACCGGTGTTGAAATCACCACGATGCCCATTGTTTTTGAAGAAATAATGAACCGGGTGCCGATCATGTTGCTGCAATCCGATTGGATATTAAGGTCTTTCGTAGATCAGGCACATGCCGGTGGTTTCTATGAGCTGGCCAAACGGCTGATGGATATTTTTGGCGCGATTTTAGGTTTGGTAATTTTAGCTGTTTGTTCACCTTTTATTTCTCTGGCGATTTTACTGGAAAGCGGCCGGCCAATTTTTTTCTCACAGGATCGTTTGGGAATTAATGGTCAGGTTTACCGAATCACAAAATTTCGTACTATGCGACAAGATGCTGAAAAAGACGGTAAAGCACGGATGGCGGTGGAGAATGATGACCGTGTAACACGGGTGGGTCGGTTTTTGCGAAAATCTCATTTGGATGAATTACCGCAATTCTTAAGTGTACTATCAGGAACAATGAGCCTTGTAGGTCCCCGGGCGGAGAGACCAGAATTGGTGGATATGCTTCAGGAACAGATCCCATTCTATCGAGCCCGTTTGTTTGTGGCACCTGGCATTACCGGATGGGCGCAAGTCAATTATGGTTACGCTTCAACGATTGAACAGACGATTATTAAGCTGGAATATGATCTTTACTATATCAAGCACCGCAGCCTGTTCTTAGATGTAATGATTATTTTGCGGACTGTGGGAGCTGTTTTCGGATTAAAAGGACAATAATGAAATCCCGTCCAAATATTCGCAACCGGTATGTTCTGATTGCTGACCTAATTCTTGTTATTGTCTCAGTATTAGGCAGTTATGTACTACGCCTTGAATTAGGTGCTGCGTTTTCATTTTATCTGCCTTCCGCGTACTGGATGATCGGGACAGCACTGGTCATCAAGCCATTGGTGTATTACTACTTCCGGTTATACCGCCGTATGTGGATATATGCCTCCGTCCAAGAGTTGAAGTTGATCGTTGCAGCGGTTTCAACGGCTTCGGTCGTTCTTTCTGTTGTAATGGTGAGCTTCTTTAATCTGGGGCTATTCTTTGGCTTCCCTCGCTCGGTGTTGATCATCGACTGGCTGGTTTCTCTCGGTCTTGTCGGTGGACTGCGGTTCACCATACGATTACTTTCTGAGAACGCGACTCAGCAGGCATTTTCTCCAAGCGCGAAAACAAAAAAGGCTTTAATCATTGGCGCGGGAGACGCAGGGGCCCTTGTTGTTCGGGAGTTGCAGAAAAATCCACAGGTTAATCTGATTCCCATTGGTTTCCTTGATGACAATCCTGTAAAAATGAAACAGCAGATTCATGGCATACCGGTTATCGGGTCGCTAAGTGATCTGGCAAAAGTGCTGGATAATCGCCGGGTAGATGAGGTAATCATTGCCATCCCAAGCGCGCCCGGCAAAGTTATCCGAATGGTATCTGATATTTGCCGGTTGAAAGCTGTGCATTTTAGAACCATGCCGGGTATCTATGAATTACTGGGAGGGAAAGTAAGTGTTAACCGGTTACGTGAAGTTGATATTACCGATCTCTTACGCCGAGAACCTATCCGGCTTATGGATGAACAGATCGGGCGAACGATCAGTAATCGTGTTGTTCTGGTGACTGGTGCTGGTGGATCCATCGGAGCAGAGCTTTGTCGGCAGCTCGCCCGCTGGTCGCCGGCAGAATTGATCCTGCTGGGGCATGGTGAAAACAGTATTTTTGAGGCTTACCTTGAATTGCAGGACAGATTCCCGTCACTTTCATTAAAAGCTGTTATTGCGGATATACGCGATAAAGACCGGCTGGCACGAGTTTTTCAAGCGTATCGCCCTCAGGTTGTTTTTCACGCGGCAGCACACAAACATGTTCCCTTAATGGAGTCGAACATTGAAGAGGCTGTTACCAACAATGTGGAAGGAACAAGGAATCTTGTTCAAGCCGCAATTGCCAGTGATGTGGATCGTCTTGTAATGATTTCTACCGACAAAGCTATCCGGCCTGCCAATGTAATGGGTGCGTCTAAACGGTTGGCTGAAATGACTGTTCTTGACGCGGCAGAACGCTATGGAAAGGATTTTAGCGTTGTTCGATTCGGAAATGTACTGGGAAGCCGGGGAAGTGTTGTCCCGTTGTTCAAACGGCAAATCGCCAGAGGTGGTCCAATAACCATTACTCATCCGGACATGAAACGCTATTTCATGACAATACCGGAAGCGGTTTATCTGGTTCTTCAAGCGGCCACCATGGGGCATGGGGGCGAAACGTATGTTTTGAACATGGGTGAACAGATACGGATATTAGATTTAGCCGAAGACCTGATAAGGCTTTCAGGGTTGGAACCTGGCCGGGATATCGATATTATTTTTACCGGAATACGTCCGGGAGAAAAATTAAGTGAAGACTTATGGGATAGTGGCAGCGCGTTTGAACGTACTCCGCATCCAGATATTTATCAGCTTAGAGGAAACGAAGACATGCGTGGTGAGGTATTGCAAAAATCCATCGACGAGATCATTAATCTGGCAAAAGATGGTGACTTTTCGGCCGTTCTGGGTATGATGGATGATCTGATTCCTGGCGCATCAGTCCGTAGTATGCCGCCACCTGAAATGCTTTCAATCGATTAGTTTATGGCTATCGTCAATTTATCCACGTGGGATGATTATGTGTCGCTCCTGCCAGAAGCGCAT
Source organism: Leptolinea sp. HRD-7 (assembly GCA_024363285.1). Classification (GTDB taxonomy): domain Bacteria; phylum Chloroflexota; class Anaerolineae; order Anaerolineales; family Anaerolineaceae; genus Leptolinea. Next base: position 2,527,423 of record AP024710.1, read on the forward strand.
TTGCTCCAAACCTCAATGTGGGGAGAAACAAAGAAGAAGTATGGCTGGCGGCCTGAACGGATATTAACAGGCGATACGGGTGCTCAGATACTTTTTCGAAAACTTCCTTTGGGATTTACTATGGCTTATATTCCCAAAGGACCTCTTGGTCCGAATTGGATCGATATATGGCCTGAAGTTCATGAAGTCTGCCGTAAAAACCGGGCTGTTTTCCTTCGCGTAGAACCGGATATGGAAGATACGGCTTCCATAAATTTACTTTCCAAACTGCCAGGGTTTACCCCGGTAGAAGATACCATTCAACCGCGCCAGACCATTTATGTTGATATTAGTGGTTCACCAGATGATTGGCTTTCGCGGATGAAACAAAAAGCCCGGTATAACACCCGCCTGGCAGAGAAGAAAGATGTTTCGGTAATTGAGTGTGAAGATTTTGACGCGTTTGACCGGTTGATGAAAACTACAGGAAGACGCGACGGATTTGGTGTTCATTCAATTGACTACTACCAGACGGCTTATCGACTGTTCAAACAAAAAGGAAAAGTTGCATTGCTTCAGGCAATTTTTGACAATCGGCCGCTTGCCATGTTAATGGTTTTTGCACATGGATCCAGAGCTTATTATTTATATGGCGCCTCAGGAGACGAGGAACGTCAGCGAATGCCCGCTTATTTATTGCAATTTGAAGCTATGAAATGGTCAGCAAGGCAAGGTTGTTCCCAGTATGATTTATGGGGTATTCCGGATGCTCCGGAGGAAGAGCTTGAAGCCTGCTTTGAAACCCGCTCTGATGGTTTGTGGGGAGTCTACCGGTTCAAAAGAGGTCTGGGTGGACGCATATATCGCTCATGCCCGGGGTATGATTACATATACCAACCCTTGCTGTACAAATTAATTCGGCGGAAGATGCTTCAAAGCCGGGGATTGACCGGGGGGTGACCATGCAGGCGTGGAATAACATCATTATAAACTTACCGGGGGCTACGTTCTTACAAACGGAAGAATGGGCCCGGATCAAAGCACCAGTCGGGTGGATACCTGAATACCTTACCTGGCCTGAAGGAGATACCAAACCGTTTGCAGCAGCTCTTATGTTAACCAGATCCGCAGGCAGAATTTCGATATCAGTTTCCTATGTGCCCCGCGGACCGCTTGTTGACTGGAGCAACCCGGCGCAATACCGCAAAGTTCTTGACGGTTTGATCGATATTGCGCGAAAGAAAAAGGCACTATTGATTAAGATAGACCCTGACCTGATCATAGCGCGGGGTATACCTGGCACACCTTCAGAACGAATTGACCCCACCGGGCAGGAGGTACGCGATTACCTGAAAAAGACCGGTTGGCGTTTCTCTCAAGATCAGATCCAGTTCCGGAATACCGTAGAGATAGACCTTACTGCCCCGGAAGAGACACTGCTCGCACGGATGCATCAAAAAACCCGCTATAACATCCGGCTGGCAGAAAAAAAAGGTGTTACTGTCTCTGAAGCATCGGAAACCGAATGGGAAGGGATATATCGCCTTTACGCTGAAACCGCAGCGCGGGATGGATTTATCATTCGTCCGTGGGAGTATTACCGGCAAGTGTGGACAACAATGACCTCCAGCGGGATGGCAACCTGCCTGAAAGCCGAAGTTGATGGAACACTGGTCAGCGCAATATGGGTGATCTTTTTTGGTAAGAAAGCTCATTACCTGTACGGTATGTCATCAAATTTGCACCGAGAGTTTATGCCTAACCACCTTTTACAATGGAAAGGTATGTTACTGGCAAAATCAAAAGAGAAAACTGTGTATGATTTGTGGGGGGCGCCGGATGATTTTTCAGATAACGATCGGTTATCAGGTGTATTTCGGTTCAAACAAGGGTTCGGAGGCGAAGTTGTGCGTACTCTAGGGGCGTGGGATTATCCGATCAATCCGGTTGGTTATCGGCTGTATACTTCGGTTCTTCCCCGAGTCTTAGATGTTTTACGACGGCGAAGCCGGCAAAAGACCAGGCGATTATTAGAGAATTGATTTCCAGATCAATAAACAGGCTTCCAGACTGGATGGTATGAGATCTCATCGATGGGGGTAAGCGATTCAGCGCCGGTTCCATTAATTGATATGCGGTAGACCTGATAATTTCCCCCGATTTTTGAATCAAAGAGAATCCACCGGCCATCTGGAGATATATCAGGATTTGCCGCGCCGGTCAAACGAGGATTCAGAACAACTTCTTTCGAGTTCTCATCAACCACTGATTTGGACACCAGACGCAATGAATTGGTCTGACTGTAAACGATGGTTTTTCCATCAGGAGACCAATCAGGATAAAAGGCTGCGCCATTATTTTGAATTGAAAATGGGATAGGGTTGTTTCCATCAGGGGCGGATAACCAGATTTGCCAGGAACCTTTTCGATACGAACTGAACGCCAACTGATTACCGTCTTTTGACCAGGCAGGTTGTTTGTTTCCTCCGGTTGTATTTGTAATTTGTATGGTGTCTTCTGTTTCAATATCAAAGATAAATATCTGTGGAAATGTCGCTCGGTTGGATGTATAAGCTATTTTTGAACCGTCCGGAGACCAGGCGGGTTCTGTATCACCGCCCGGTAAAGAGGGGATCGGGATGATCTGTCCATCATTTATAACCAGAAGAAATAAACCAGCTCCGCTGTATGGTTCTTGTTTACCGGTTAATTCCGTTTTTGGCGGACAGGGAGAAATGAATGCCAATCTCAACCCATCAGGTGACCATTCTGGTTGACAGGCGCCTTCTGAGACATTAGTAACCTGTAGGCTATTTTTTGATGTGGTCGAGCCAATAAAGATCTGAGGCAAACCGGTCTTTTCAGAGACATAGGCAAATGTGCCTGATAGTCCCCCAAGGGGTGTTGGTTTGTTGCGATCCGGTGCGGCAGCCTGAAGCGTGGGGATTACCTCAGGTATTTCTGAGACGGCAACCTTTTCCATAACCGGTGCTGCCATTTCTGTAGCCAAAACAGGTGTCTCAAGATCGTATCGCGGAGGTGAAACGACAGTTTTCAAGTTTTGGCTGTTCAATAATGAGCCAAAAATGATCAGCAACCCCAATATTGCAACAATCCCGAGCCCGACAGCAATTCTGACATAATTCTTCTTACGAGGTAGGGGTAAAGTATTTCGTATAGATGAGGACGATGCCAGACCAGGATTGGTACGCGCAAAGGCCAAAAGCGCATCAACGAAGGATTGCACATCGGAATAACGGTCATTCGGGTTGATTTGCAGTGCTTTTTTTAGACAGGTCTGAAGGTCGATGGAAATGCGTGAGACAAATTGTTCTGGTAGATCAGAATTGCCTGACGCGCGTGAAATCCCATCAGGAAGAACAACCCCTGTCAACAGGTAATAAAGTGTAGCTGCCAGACCATATTGATCCGATGCCGGAGAAGCCATACGGTTATATTGTTCTGGTGCGGCAAAACCGGGCGTTAGCCCCTGATCGTTGGTAGTTTTTCCAAAGGGTGAATCAATCAGTTCCGTTGCCAGGTCAAAATCTACCAATACTGCTTTACCATCTGGAGTGATACGAATGTTTCCCGGTTTAACGTCTTGATGTATGACAGGCGGATTTTGTTTGTGAAGAAAATGAAGTGCTGAACCAATTGCCGAGATTATATTTATCGCCTTACCTGTAGGAAGAGGACCTTTTTTTTCTATGATAGAACGCAAATCATCACCCGGAATGTAATCCATTACCAGAACCTGGCTGCCGGATTCGGTTACAAAAGAATCTGTAACCCTGGGTATGGCAGGGTGATTTAAGCCCGCGATGAGAGCCGTATTCCGTCTTTGATGCTCAATGGATATCTTACCGGGAAGAAATTCTTTTAAGGCTACTTCGATTCCCAGGCTTTCATCTCGTGCCCGGTAAACGGTTCCCATGCCGCCACTGGCCAGCACTTCAGAAATATTGTAGCGGTTATGGATGACTTGCCCGATATCCAAACTCATGCAGCCGGTGTTCCTACCGGTCTCCAAACCGGACCAAAGTCACGGTCTTTGTCTGTTGTCAACCGTTTTCTTGTTGACCCGTCTATGGAAAGAATATAGATATCATGATTTTTCCCATCCGGCCAACCTTCATAGGTAAACCATTGTCCATCAGGAGACAAAGCCGGCTGAACAACTGGTCCAATATCTTCCGAGCCAATGGGAGGAATGCGTATTTCTAAATTTTTATTGCGATTCTCATAAGAAAGCCCAACGAGATATGGAACAATGGCATCAGGGCTCATTTGTGAATAGAAAAGTACCGATCCATCTTTATTCCATTCTGGCCAATTGTTTATGATCGCCCCGCTGGGACTATACTGGAATTGCTGTTTTCCGGTCAGGTCAGTGATCCAGATTTGGGAATTCGGGAATTGCCTGGCGAAAGCAAGCTGTAATCCACTGGGAGCCCAGGCTGGTGATACATCACCGTACGCAGCGCTTGTTATTTGTCTGACGGATGAGTCGGCAAAAGAGAAAAGGTAGATGTGTGATTTACTATCACCACGCAATGAAGCAAAAGCGATCATTTTTCCATCCGGTGACCATTTGGGCGAAAAGTCGCCTGCTGAATTGAGCGGAATGGGTAAAGCCCAGATTTTTTTGCCTTCAGCATCTGTGAGGTAGATCTTGGCGCCGGTATAAATATCTTTTTTTCCATTGCACGGGGAAATAAACGCCAATTGACTGCCATCCGGCGACCAGGCAGGTTGACAGGCCCCGTTAGCCAACCCGGTAATCTGACGCTGATTGGTGCCGTCAATATTCATGACCCATATCTGAAAATTCCCTGATCGTTCAGATGTAAAAGCGATCTGAGCACTACCTCCCAGTAAATTTGCCGGAGTGGGAGTAGGAGGAATGACAGTTTGTGTAATTTCTATGAATACTTTTTCTGTGGGATTATTGAATGTCAGTTCTACAGGGGTAATTTCAATCGTTTCTCCTGTAATTTCTTCCGTATCGGTCGGTTCTGGTTCTGTACTAATGAAACTGACGACTTCTGTGTCAGTAGGGAGGGGTGTTTTTTTTATACCTGCAACAGCCGTATTTGTTTTCCTGACAGGAGAACTCTTCGGTTTAGGGGTTGAAGTTTCAATTGGGGCTGTCGTTCTGACAAAAGATGGAAGGTTTTGCCAGGGAACAAAAAAGGAACCCAGTACCATGAGTGATAACAAAACAGCTGATGTAAATAAAACTCGGGCTCTAGTTCGCGGTTTTGCTTTCTTTTCCGGGGGGAATACGATCGGGGATTCTTCACGGATGATAGGTTTGGGGAGTTCAGGAGCGGGTGAATAAATCTCATCCAGATTGCTATCCACGGGAAGGCTGTCAATCGAATCGGGGGGAGGTGCCGATACCCGGGGAGAAGGAATGAAGCTTTGTGTCAATTCTAAAGAAGCCAGAAGGGCTTGTCGAAATTCATCGGCGCTTTGATACCTGTCGTCAGGATTTAATTCCAACCCTTTTTCGATTACTGCTGCCAGACGACGGCTCGCGCCTGGAACTAAACTTAGAATGGGTGTAAGAGCAACATTGCGAGTTGCGCGTGTAATACTATCTTCCGGTATCGAGCCGGTCAACGCGGCATATAGGGTGGCTGCAAGAGAATAGATGTCTGTTCTGGAATCTGTTCGGGCTGTGCCATATTGTTCGGGTGGCGAATAGCCTGGAGTCATAGCCCGAGCACCTGTTGTAGTGGCCTGGTCGCCAAAATCTTGTTTTACAAGACCAAAATCCACCAGGTATACCTGTTGATTGGGAGAAATCTTTATATTTCCCGGTTTGATATCTCTATGGATAACCGGAGGGACCCTGGAATGTAAATAGGTAAGAGCATCGCAGACAGCTTCGCCAATCAGTACAACATCACGGTCAGGAAGGCGTTCCGCCCGCTCAATGCGTTGACGAAGGTCTTCGCCTTCGATGTAATCCATAACCAGATATTGCCCCTGTTTGGGAAAGGCAAAATAATCGGCTACTCTGGGGAGTGCCGGATGGCGAAGGCTGGCAAGAGTTACGGCTTCTCGTTTGAATTGACGGGCGAATTCGCCGGCAAGATTCAGGTTTTCTTTTACAGCAACCGGACTGCCCAGACGTTCGTCCACAGCCCGATAAACGGCACCCATACCTCCCTGACCAAGAACGGAGATGATTCTATATCGATTATTTAAAACTGTGCCGGGTTGTAGGATCATTCCGGATTCTCCCTATTATCTTGATTTTACACCATGCTGGCTTAAAACAGGTTATTCAGCGGACGTGCTATAATCTAAAATCATTTTTTCATCTGGAATAAGAATGCCTTTTACACTTAACCTGGATATTGAAACCGCTTTACAGGTACTTTTTTTCCTTTCGGTCATCGGTGGTCTGCTGGCCGCGATTGCAGGTTGGAATTCCATTCGATCCGGTTCAAGGTTAATGTTTTTTCGCAAACGACGCGATATGATCATGCGGGGCTGGCGAATGGTCATATTAGCCATTATTCTCGGCAGTATTGCCTTTTCACTTAATCAATACGCTCGACCTGTGATTTATCGGGTTTTTCCGCCATCACCCACAATTACCCTTACATCGACCATTACTCAAACTCCGACCATTTCACAAACACCTACGATTACGTTTACTCCAACGATAACATTAACTCCAATGTTTTCTCCAACTCCGCTTTTACCCACACAATACCTGTCAAAATTTACCGGACAAATAACTCCAGATCCAATGGCGGTATTTAGCAGCCTGCAATTCAGTAGAAAGATCGAAGGGAACTTGCCGGTTGATCCTTTGGTTGAATTTGCCAATCCGGTAATGCATATATATGGCACATTCAGCTATGACAAAATGACTGACGGGGCACAGTGGACGGCCATCTGGAAGCGTGGTGATACGATCATCTGCGATGAAACAAAACCTTGGGATGGCGGTACCGGTGGTTATGGATACACCGACTGCCTTCCACCCGCAGAAGATTGGCTTCCTGGCCAATATGAAGTTCAAATATTTTTGGGAACTCAGTACATAACCGGTGGTGTGTTCACAGTAACAGGTGATGCTCCAACTGTTACACGTACCCCGGTTCCGACAAAGACCATGGCTCCAACAAGCACCAGGTTGCCTTCGGCTACAGCGATACCTAGTAAAACACCGGTTATCAAACCGACGGATACGCGTCAGCCAACGATTACTCCAAAGTCAACTCGAACGTTATTGCCGCCAACTGAAAAGGCTACGGCTACATTTCTGGCACCAGATGTCATTGTAATCACAGTGACGGGAACGCCGCCTTCCGGCCTGATACCCTGATAAAAGAGCACCCCTTTCGTTTTTTTGAAACAAGGGGTGCTTTTTTTGAGATTCTGTTTATTAGACAACAGGCTTCTTGTCAGGAAACAAAGCGCAGGCAATTTTCGCCGCCAGAGCGGCATTATTCTTAAGCAGGGAAAGATTGGTTTTCAATGTGGCATTTCCGCTGATCTCAGCCAGGCGTGTGAGCAGAAAGGGGGTGACGGCATTGCCGTGCACACCCGCCAGTTGCGCGTCTTTTTCCGCGCGGGCGATCCAAGCTTCAACTATTTGAGCCGGGATCGCGTCAACCGCGGGCGGCGGGTTGACAACCAACACGGCAGATTTCAGCCCGGATTGCCAGTGAGCACGGGCAACTTCCGCCGCTTCTTCGGGGCTATCAACACGGCATTCAAGCCGTAATCCGCTTGATGTGGAGAAGAATGCCGGAAATTCGTCTGTACCATACCCAATTACCGGGACACCCTGGGTTTCAAGTACTTCCAGAGTAGCCGGAAGGTCCAGAATGGATTTAGCCCCCGCGCAGACTACCACAACCGGGTTGCGGCCCAGTTCAATGAGATCGGAGGAGACGTCAAAATTAGAACCGCGGTGAACGCCGCCTATACCGCCGGTGGCAAATACGCGAATTCCGGAATTTCGTGCGGCAATCAACGTGGCAGCAACTGTTGTACCGCCATCCCATTTGCGGGCAGCGGCCGGGCCAAAATCACGGGCGCTGATCTTATGGGTTCCACGTTCAGTGGAAAGTCGCTCAAGCTCTTCCGGTTCGAGTCCGACATGAACACGTCCACCCAGTACGGCGATGGTTGCCGGCAGGGCGTTCCCTTCACTTACAACCTTTTCCATATCGCGAGCCAGTTCAAGGTTGGTGGGGACGGGCAATCCATGTGTGATAACGGTAGATTCCAGAGCCACAACCGGTTTCTGATTTCGAAGAGCGGCAGCAACTTCAGGATGGAAAATGTATGTATTATTTAGAGAATCCATTATTTTCTTTCCAGAATTGGTAATAGATGTCACGAACAGCATATTTATTCTATCACGCAGAAAGAAGGAAAAGCCGGTAGAGTATAATCCAGACGAGTCAGGAAAAATACAGGTGTCTCATCTCATCATAGGGCTTTATAATGACGAAAAATATTTTAAAAGTTGATTTTCATTGCCATAGCTATGCATCTTCTGATAGTCTCGTAAAACCGGGTGAATTGGTGAGCGCTGCCCGTGCCAGAGGTATTGACAGGTTGGTGGTCACAGACCACAATACCATCCGGGGAGCGCTTCGCTGCAAGGAGCTTGATCCGGAATTGATCATTGTGGGGGAGGAAGTACAAACCAGTAAGAGCGAGTTACTTGCTTCATTTGTCACCAAAGAGGTTCCGCGCGACCTGGAACCCAAAGAAGCGATCAAACGGTTGCGTGATCAGGGTGCCTTTATTAGTGTCTCTCATCCATTTGACCCTCACCGCGGTTGGCAGATCAATGATCTGCTGGAGATCATTGACCAGGTAGATGCCATAGAGGTTTTCAACGCACGCTGCAATAAGGCTGAATGGAATTTGCAGGCTTTTGAATTTGCCGGTCAGCGTGGGATACCCGGTACTGCCGGATCGGATTCGCATACGTTGATCGAGATTGGCAAAGCCGGTATCCGGGTGCCCGCATTTGATACGGCTGAAGAACTGAGGGCTGTGTTAGGTCAGGGTGTAATTGAGGCGGAGTTATCATCGCCGCTGGTACACCTGGGTTCGCGTTATGCTAAATTGATGAAGAGTCTTTTCCCGGTAACCGAAGGGTAGCCGGTATTCTAAATCGTCTATTCTCTTGACGGAGGATATGATTGGGGTAGAATTGGGACATCGCTTGGGGCGATGGCGGAATCGGCAGACGCAACGGACTTAAAATCCGTCGATGGTGACATCGTGAGGGTTCGACCCCCTCTCGCCCCACAGAAACAATACGGGGGACGATGATTTTTATATAATCAGTTCTCAATTGTATGAAAAAAATCCCCCTGAAGAAGATCATTGATATTGCCACGAGCATCCTTTCGCTACTTGCGTTGATTTTTGTGTTTCAACGCTTCTACACCAATCAGATCTGGACGTTAAACCTGCTCAGCCCGGCACATCTGACGGCTATCATCGTGATCGGAAGCCTGGTGTATTTTCTGGATACCGGCATTCCGGCTGTATCCTGGAAATTGCTGCTGGAGTGGTTTGGTGAACCGCGAAAACCGCTGGCATTGATCTACTCGATCTACGGACGCACTCAGGTGGCAAAATACCTGCCCGGGAACATCTTCCAGTTGACCAACCGTCACGTGCTGTGCCTGAATGAAGGTTACCGGAACTCATCTCTTCTGGGCGCGGCGTTATTTGAGGTGTTGGGTTCGGTTATCGGCTCGGCGGTTTTCTGCCTGATCGGTTACCTGATGGGTGTGCGGTATGAGGGCCTGTCCATACTTCTTATTGTGGGGATTATTCTGGTTGTCTTTGCTGTCATTGCCGGGTCAATCTATCTGTTCCCGCGGATCGTGCCGCGTGTGCCTTTACTGAAGAAATTCATTCCGGAAGACGAATTGAACAGCAAAGGGTCTTTTAATGCGCTTCTGCCGGTAGCGGGATTGATCTTCTGCTATTTCCTGTTCGCCAGCATTATTTTCTGCGTAATCACGGTTGCCGTTAACGGAACGCTTGACGGTATCTCATTGCCGCTCGTAGTTTCGGTGTATTCCATCGCGTTCCTGCTGGGTTTGATCACCCCGGGCGCGCCGGCCGGGCTGGGGATACGCGAATCGATCATGGTTCTGCTGCTCAGCCCGATGATCGGTGACGCGAAATCGACCTATATCGCGCTGGTCTTCCGCCTGGTGACCACCCTGGGCGACGTGTGGTTCTTTATGGCCGCGTCGCTGGTCAACGCGAGGCTGGGCAAGCCCGAAATCATATCAGACAGCAAGTAAAATTTGTTTTAAAGAAATCTATTCAAATATGGGGATGAAGCTTTAAAACCCACTGACACGTGAAAGATATAATATGCTATTCAGGTTTTAATCCGGTTAGCATTTACAATAATTCCCAATATCAATGGTGGAAGACAATATAAACAGGTAGACGGAATCATGAAAGCATTGATTGATTTTGCCAGAAAAAATAAAAAAACTGTTCTTTTTATGCTTCTCTGGAGTACGGTCATTTTCTGGATCACAAAAGAAAAGATAACCGGGGCAATCCAACCCGGAAAAGGTTTTGCCGGCCGGAGTTTTTTAACCCAGTTCGCCATTTTGGTCTTTTTTTCTTTTCTATTTTTCTTTATTCTTTCCGCTCTTGTTGTTGTTTATACCCGGTACATCTCACCCATTCTTCCTGAAAGAATGAAATTATGCTTTCAACCGTTTTTTTTGAGTACAACAGGAAAAATTGCCACCCACCCCGTAACGCAATTGACTTTAATGCTGTGGATTGTGGCGTTTTCTTATTTACACCGGGGATTTGATATTACCGATAACGGGTATTACCTGCTCATCTCACACCGGTATGAGGATGTCGCCTACGAGATCCGGCAGTTCGGGATATTTACCCGGTTGATCTATCTGGCGGTGGGAGAGTCTGCTGCCCGGATGCGCATCGCGGGGGCTGTGATGCTTATGGCCATTACCATGTTATGCGGTTGGTCAGTTGGTAAGTCATTTGGTGTAAAGAGTGTAGACCAAAAAGCGATGTTCATGGCCATTCCCACGATCACGGCTGTCCTGTTTTACCGTCAATGGCTGTCAACGCCCAATTACAACTGGTTGACCTTGCTTTCCGGTCTGCTTTTGTTGACGGGTTTCATGGTGCTTACTTACCAGACAAAACGAAGTCATCTGGCGGGCGGAATCGTGATTGGTATCAGCGGATTTATTGCCTTTTTATCAAAACTTACTACCGCGGCATTCTTTGCAGGTATTTTCTTGTTAGTGATTCTTGTTGAGCGCAAAAAGATCCGTGAAGTAGTTCAAATATTTATTGGAGGATTGATTGGATTGCTGAGTGGGGTGGCGTTTATTTATCTTAACGGGCAAAGCATCCAGTCGATTTACATCAAACTTACTCGCGGATATGAAGCTATCTCATTATTTGAGCATTCAATCGAATCCATATTTGACCCCCTGTGGCTTTACATAAAACAGCTCACGCTGGGATACTGGTGGTTATGGCTCGGATATACCTTTCTCTTAGCCGCTGTCAGGTTTTATTTCAAGAAAATCAATAGAACCGTCAATGACGTTGAGTTCCGGATTCTTGCCGGTATCTGGCTGGGAGTCCTCTTTCTGGCCGGATTGTTCATTGAAACAGGTTACTGGGCCGGCCTTCTGTATGGTTTTACCCTGATCTTTTTGATCATTTCACGAGGCAAAGTATCGACTTCTGTAGAGACAGATACTGATCAGGGCAAGGCGATTTTGAGGTCTTTGTATGGTGTTCTGATCGCGTTCTCTATTGCTTTTGGCACCATCAATCAATATACATGGGTCTTCGCGAATATTATCTGTGTTTTTGTTCTGTCTCTTCTTTTTCTGGTTGAAGCCTTTCCCAATGTCATTCGAAGTTATACCCAAAAGGGACTGGTTATTCTTTTCCTGATCATTATTCCATATACGTTATATATTGTCCCATTGAGCAGTAAACGTCCGGTGACGTACGGGCAGGACATCGAAGTAACGCGCATGGAAACGAAATCGTCCATTCGGTTGGGAAAGGAAGAGGTGATTACAAGCCCGAAGTATGCCTTGGCTTTTAAAACACTTCAAAACGACGCCATAGCCGATGGATTTGTGGAAGGAACACCGGTTATCGATCTGACAGGCATGGCGCCGGGATTGGTTTACGTGCTTGATGGCCGGTCTCCGGTTTATCCATGGTATTCCGGAGGGTATCCGAATTCAACAAGATTTGTTCAGAATATCCTTAAAGATTGGACAAATGAGGATTTCGACAAAGCCTGGGTATTGACCTCTGAGAATAAGCGGCAGATTCCATCAACTTTAGTAACTGAGTGTGGGAAGAAATTTCCTGAAGAGTATAAAAAAGTCACCTCGGTAATAATTCCGACCAAAGACAATATTACCGTTGAGTTATGGAAACCGACCAATTAATAAAGAAAAATATCCTGCGAATGAAAACGCAGGATGTTTTTATCTTCGATAAATTGCTATTTTTCTTTACGATAATTTTTCGCGTCCAGCTTCAATTTGATCAGTGCGCTGGTATAGCTGAAGATCATTCTGAAAAACCGCGATTTACTGGTGCCGGATGTGCGTGAACGATAAAACGCCGGTATCTCAACCATCGTAAATCCTTCGATCTGCGCGAAATGCAGCAACCGGAAGTAGTATTCTCCGTAGCCAAAGAAGATCAGGTCAAAGGGCAGGCGGCATAATTTCTCTTTATCCATCACATAATAACCGCCCAAATTATCCTGAACCTGAGTGCGCAGGAATAACCGGATGAGCAGGTTATAGGAGTAGCTGGCCAGGTAATGGCGGATGCTTTGCATGCGTCCACCGGCGGAAAACCGAGACGCGCTGACAATATCATAATATTTGCTGATGTGCAGCAATTTGGGGATTTCGACCGGGTCATGCGTCAGGTCGGTATCCATCACGATGACCCTGGAACCGGAGGCTTTCTCAATGCCGGCACGGATCGATTTCGCGAAGCCGCGATCCGTAGTGCGCAAGATGGGGACTACTTTCGGGTCATTGCTGTACGTGTTCTTCACCAACTCATACGTTTTGTCAGGGCTGTTATCATCGACCACAATAATTTCATGGTCCCACCCATCAGGGATGTTTTCCTTGATTTCCTGGATCAACGTAAGGATATTGCCAGATTCATTGAATGTGGGAAGAACGATAGATACCAGCATCAACTCACCTTTTTGGCGGCAACAAAGACCAGACCGCCTTCTTCCGATTTGTGGCCATTTTCAAGGAATTTTTCAAACTGTTTAACAAACAGGCTCCAGAAAACCCTGCGCAATCCCGGGATTAGTACCCAGCGGTTCGTCAGGCGTTTCATGATAAACCCGAGAACTCCGAACGGCGCGAGAAAGTCATTGGTACGGCAGATGCGTTTCGGATCATATAGACGTGATTGGATAACTTCAAACCCATGGGCACGCACGCGGTCTTCCCAGACATTGAGGGGGTAGAAATGATAATGTTTCCAGAACCGGCAATAGGCCGCGCGGAATTTTTCCGCCAGGGAATTCAGCCCAAGTGTTGTCAATACGCCGTTGACAACGCTGTATTGATCAAATTTATCAGAGGGAACGGTGAAATAAAAAGTGCCTCCCACCGGTAAAAGCCGTCTTACTTCTTCCAGAACAGGATCCAGATCGGGGATGTGTTCCAATACGCTGTTAGAAAAGACTGTGTTATAGGAAGCGTCCGGTTTGGGGATATTGTTTCCGAAACATTCAATCAGTTCGTTATATCCGCCATATTCGCGGGCACGTTCCAATTCTCGGGGATTGGGATCAATGCCGGTATCAATTTTTTCATCAAAGAGAATATGAGCGAAAATGCCTTCACCGCAACCCAGATCGAGAATAGGCCGTTCTAACGGAAGTTCTTGATAAATGGAGCATTCAAGATAGCGTTCAAAAGCCAGGGCAAGCGGGGCTTCGCTTATATAACGAAGAAGAATGTCGTTCTTGAATTTCATTTTTTCAATCCAATCAATGTAGAGGATATATATTCGATCTGGTCATCCTTAAGGGTGGGGAAGGTAGGTAGACTGATGACCTGTTTGCTGACTTCTTCCGAAACGGGAATATTTGAAGCATCGGGATAAATATGCTTCATAAGACTGGCAGCGTAGAACCCCGGTCTTGTTTCGATGTTCTTCTCGCGCATTTGCTGCAATACGGTGTCTCTTCCCTGGGGGAAGGCAGCGGGGTCCAACCGCATGGCGACAGCCCAAGGAAGGGCGTCAACTTCGGTTGGGAACACCTGCAAATGGAGAAAATCCAGACCGGATAGGAGTTCGATATATTTCGAACAAACCCGTTTGCGTTCGGATATTATGGTATCCAATTTTTCCATTTGAGCGACGCCCATGGCTGCCTGCAGGTTAGTGAGGCGAAAGTTCTGTCCGGGGAGTTCGTGCCAGTAGAATGTTTTACGCAGCATTCCATGACTGCGGTGCATCACCATTCTGTCGCGCAACGCTTCGTCATCAGTGGTGACCATGCCGCCTTCGCCGGTGGTGATCACCTTGGTTGCCTGGAAGCTGTAAGTACCGACCAATCCCATGGTTCCAGCCAGTTTGCCTTTGTAACGCGATGTGAAAGCTTCTGCGGTGTCTTCAATAACCGGGATGCCATATTTCTTGCCCAGTGAAAGGATGCTGTCCATGTCACACACATTGCCATACGTGTGGATGGGAACAATAGCCTTGGTATGTTTGGTAATGCACTTTTCGATCGATTCGGCGGTCACACACCAGGTATCGGGGTCAACATCCGCAAATACAGGCTGTGCGCCGATATTCAAGGCCATGTTGGCTGCGGCCATAAACGCGAACCCGGGGACGATGATCTCGTCACCGGGACCTAATCCCAGCCCAAGATAGGCGAGATGGATTGCCGTGGTTCCATTGGACGTTGCCAGTGAGAAGCGGACATGGGAATATTCGGAGAAATCTTTCTCGAATTTTTCAACAAACGGGCCGCCGGATATCCAGGTGGATTCCAACGCCTCGGCGATATACTTGCCTTCATTTCCCCACAGATCAGGTTTTGCCCAGGGGATAAGCTCCATATCAGTCATAAAATCCTTTCAGAAGACCATTAGATTAATGGTATTTCTTTTTGGTAATCCTGAAGAATCAGATCGTTGTGTCTGTGTTTGCCAACCGGTTTAAACCCGACATGTTGGTAAAAAGCGTTCGAATTCGGGTCTTCGCTATTAGTGGAGACAAAATAAAGACCTTTCACGCCCCATTCTTTTAATCCGTTTTCAAGAGCCTGTACCAGAGCTCTTCCAATTCCTTTTCCTTTTCCATCAGCAGAAATTGCTATTGAAAGGAGTTCGGGGTGGTGAAGCTGCTTTTCACCTGAAAGATCGTCACCATCATGATGACTTTGAAATGGGTACGCAATAATCACAGGAATCTTTTTTAATACATCTTTTCTAAAAATAGAGCGTAACACTTTCCACGACAACGAAAACCATGCTTGTTTAATAATCTGCCGGTAACATTGACGAATATCGGCAGTTCCTGTAACAAAACCAACAGCCGTTCCATTTTCTTCCGCGATCCATACACCGCTTGATGGAACCTGCGACATATAAAAATATAACAATGCCAAAAAATCTTCACCTAATAACGGGAGAAATCCAAAATGAATTTCCTCTGTGTGAATTTGAGCAATTTTCTTAAAATAATGCTCTGAAGATTTTCCATCAAGTTTTATTATATTCATAGCGGATTTGTTTTATCAACACTTGTGATATTCGATCGTACGAATTCGTGTAGGTCTTCTGTTATCCAGGCTTCTGGTTTTCGCCATTCCGCGAAATAGCTCTGGTCATCAACGGTAAAAGCCGTGTTATCTCCTACGTTGATAAGAAACAAGGTGGTAATTCCATGGCTAATTTCATCTTCATCGGGTATTGGAAGAATCAGATCAAATGTGCCCATCTCTTTTACGGAAATCGCCTGCAACCCGCATTCTTCATGTAATTTCCTGCAGGCAGCCAGGTAACGTGTCTCTTTGAATAACACTCTACCTCCGGGAAACCACCACTGATCTTTCATGGGTTCATTTTTTCTTTTCACTAAAAGAACCCGGCCGGAATTATCGGTTATCAGAAGATCTACACAGGGAATTGGCATTACCCTGAGTATCTGGTCGTAAAGGTCTTTCTCTATGATCATTGGAACTCAGGAATAAAATGTTGAAACTTCAATCCTCGGAAGCGGGAATACAAGTTTTCCACCGTTTTCCAGAAACGCTTTTTCACGTTCAATGATGCCTTTGCGGAAGTGCCATGGAAGCACAAAAAAGAAATCCGGCTTCATTTCACGGGCTTCCTTCTCAGAAATGATCGGAATTAATGTACCCGGGGTGAAACATCCAAATTTGTCGGTATTGACTTCCGCGATGAAGGGGAGTTGTTCTTTACTGATCCCGCAGTATTGAAGGAGCACATTACCTTTGGTGGAAGCTCCATACCCGAGAACTTTTTGACCTTTGCGATGCGTAGTGGCAAAAAATTCTTCCAGGTCGGTTTTATGGGCGCTGACCCGTTGTGTGAATTCCTGATACGGTTTGTCGGTTGTCAGCCCCATATCCGTTTCTTCGGTAAATAGCATTTTCATCTCCAACTGGGCTTCTGGATAATGAGAATCCTTCTTGGCCAGAGACAGGCAAAAACTGCCACCATTCGTATCATTTAGAGTGACGGAGATGATCTTGAACCCTACGCGATCCGCCATCCATTTGATCTGTTTCAATCCGTAATATTCCAGGTGTTCATGGCAGATCGTGTCATACGCCGTCACATTGAGCATGGTCGGCATATAGCTTTGTTCCAGCACCCAGATACCTTCGTCGTCCAGGACGTCATAGACCTCGGAAACAAACTGCATTGGGGCTTCAAGATCGTAGAACATCGAAATCGATGTAACGACTTTCATTTTCTTCGATCCGAAGTTCTTTCGGATTTCTTCCGCGGAAAAGAAGGTAGGGATGAGGGTAATTCGTTTTTGATAGTATTCTTTGAACTTAATACCAGTCGGATCAATTCCGATCAGGTTTAACCCTTTGTCTTCTGGATAGAAAGAGAGAAGGGAGCCATCGTTACTACCGATATCCAATATGTAATCATCTTTTTTTAGATCTACGATTGACTCAATATTTCGAACGATTTCCCGCAAATGATACATCATGGATTGGTTCAAACCAGAACGATATCCATAATCTTTGCCATACATTTCATTAAGGTTGAAGGAGTGACGTAATTGAAGTAATCCGCAGGCTGAGTTATTCCTCTCGTCATTACAACGAACAAGTTCCAGAGGACCTTCGGAAATCTTTTGGTCTATTGAGCGGGGGAAAATCCCCGTCAATGCCTGAACTCCAAGGTTAATTACGGGCTTAAGGTCTTCTCCGCCGCAAATTCTGCAACGCTCAATTGCTTTCATGTACCAGCCTCAGTTTGTATTGGTTTAGTTAATTGTGAAAACCGATGACTCTAGAATCGCATGCCGAAACTATTTTTCATTTTTCTAACGCGAAATCTTATAGTAAGATTTCTAAAATTAACTCAATTATTATAATGGAAATGGATTAAAAAATAACAGGAATACAGAAAAAACTTATTAAGCATATTTGACTACACAATCAAACCTTCTTTTTTCACTTTTTTTTGATTGCCTAATGTTCTGTTATATGCCATAATTTCAGCAATCAATCTCGAATTTTCTTATTTTTTTAGAAATAGTGGTTAAAATTTAATTCGACTGTTAAATTTATAGAGGTATGAATGGAATTTACCCGAGAACAAATCCTTGACCTCATCAATCAACCCGGGCCGGTACAGCTAGCGGGGAAAGATCTGGAAAACGCTGATTTGCAGGGGATAAATCTAAAAGGTGCCGTATTGCATGATGCCCGAATGTCAGGCATCAACCTGAGTAAGACCATATTAAGTGATGCTGATCTCAGGAATGCCAATTTGATAATGGCAAATCTAAAGGGAGCGATCTTGCAGAATGCCAACATGGTAGAAATCATGTTGATGGGTACATCTCTAAAAGACGCTTTTTTGTGGAACGCGAAACTTCAGGGAGCCAATCTGGATAACGCGGATTTTGAAAACGCCAACGCCGATAATTGTGATTTTCAGATCGCCAAAATGCGGTCATGCAACATGATCAATACCAGTTTGAGAAATGCCAATCTCTGGGGCGCAATTCTTCAGGCTTCTTACATGGAAAGATGTGACTTGTCAGGGGCCAATCTTCAGGCGGCTAATTTACGTAGCTGTTTTTTGATCTCTTCCATACTTGTCAAGGCAGATTTGAAAGGCGCGCGGTTAGTCAACGCAAACCTGGAAGGAGCTGACCTGAGTGGTGCAAATTTAAAAGGCGCATATCTGGATGGAGCAAATCTTAAAAATGCCATTTTCACTGGAGCCAATCTGGATGGTGTTGAGTTCGCCGGGGCAATCATGCCTGACGGTTTGGAATTTGACCCCCAGAATCCGAAAAGGGGGTTGTAAAATACCTTTTCCGTCTGAATTAAGAAGAGGATGGACATCATTTGGGATTTGTGTAATCCGGCAATTACCTCTTCGGAGATACTGATATAGAATTCTCGCATATATTCAGGTATTAAAGGTTTTGGATTCATTAATTTGTTTAACGCGTATACAGGAAAAGGATTCCTAAATATGGCTTCTGAACAATTGAACAAATCAGGTCCAATTCAGGCAAAGGGAAGTAACCTGTCAGGTTCAAATTTTAAAGGGCGCGATCTGACAAAATCAATTCTGGTGGATTGTGACTTAACTTTTGCCATTTTCCGCGACGCTGTTCTTTCAAAAGCCGATTTGACCAATTCAACATTCAACGATGCCATTTTTCAGGATGCCACTCTGATCGAGGCCTGTCTGAAGAACACTCACCTGATCGGGGCTTATATGTGGCGCGTAAATCTTCAGGGCAGTAATATGGAAAACGCCAATCTTGAAAGGGCATACCTTGAAAATTCTAACCTTCAGACTGTAAATTTCAAGGGCGGCATCCTCCGTGACGCGAAATTGAAAGAATCAAAATTATCCAATGCTATTCTTCAGGGTGCCAATCTGGATGGTGCTGACCTGACGAACTGCACACTTCAGACAGTTAACCTTCGGGATGCCAGTTTGAAGAAAGCTATATTAACCAATGTTGATCTGAAAGGCGCAAAACTAAATGACGCCGATTTTTATCAGGCTAACCTTGAGGGCGCGAACTTGAAAAATGCCCACCTGGAACGAGCCAATCTGGCGAAAGCTAATTTACGCAATGCTGATTTATCGGGCGCGAATCTCAACGAAGCCATTATGCCGGATGGTTTAGAATTTGACCCGCATAATCCATTGCGTGGTCTCTAAAATAAAGCCCTCATGGTAGAGGGCTAAAAACAAATCCTTTATAAACTACCTGTCCGGTTTTCTTTTCGATTATCTTGAAGACAAGATTCTTATCAACTTCCGGGATACGGCCGGTGCAATATAAACGTTCCGGGTGATTGTATTCTGCCAGAGGACGGCAGGTGAATGGTTTGGGGGGATCTCCGACAACGGCATTGTAATCGCCCACAATTTTTTCCTTGAGTTCAATATTGAAGAAGAACTCCCAACCGGGTCCTGTACCGGAAGAATAAAGCCTTGCGTTGGAAAAATCATCCGGCGGTGGAGGCAAAGTCGCCGTCGAAGTGATGGTTGGTGTAAGGGTTTGAGTGACAGTCGCTGTAGGGGTTGCCGAAGGTGTACGTGTCTTTCGTGGAGGGCGAGGGGTTGAAGTAAGTGTGGCTGTGGATGTGGGTTTGGAAATATTAAAATTGGAACAACCAGACAGTCCAATGATTCCCAAAACTAACAATGAAGCAATGAAAGTCTGATGTAATAGCCTTTTCATAATTACGGTGTCTCCTGAGTCATTTCTGTATCAGGGAACGTGACCCTGGCTGTCATATTCCATAATACTCGCGGATCGGTTCCCTGTAAATCTACTATGACTGTATACGTATTATCGCCCCTGACGGTTACACCATACCCTTTGATCCGGTTTACAACACCTTTAATTTCGAGACCGGGTATCGCGTCAAATGTAACAACAACATTCTGACCCGCGGTTACCCCAATAATATCCACCTCTTTTAAGTCAATTGTTTCCACCTGCCAGGCGGATGTATCACCCAGCATGATCTGTCCGGATGAAGCCAGTTCTCCCACCTCCAGGCTATTGACTATGATGGTGCCGTCAAACGGGGCGGAGAGCTGTAAGTCATTCAATGCCGAACGTGCGGCTTGAGCCTGGGCTTTGGCGTTATTCAGGTTGGCTTCAGCCAGAGTTAGGTCTCTGGGATCCGGACCGGTTTTTCGCCTATCGAAAGCACGTTTCGCGTCTTCCAACGCGGCTTGCGCTTTGGATACCCGGGCATCAGCTTCAGCGATATCCTGGGCAGCTGGAGGCCCTTCCGCGTATTCCAGGTTGCGTTTGACCTGGTCACGTGCCAGCCGAGCCTGGGAAAGGTACATTAACGCCCGGGCGCGGTCCGCATCGTCTTCAGGTCTATCTTGCACATAACTAAATGTCTCTTCGGCATCTTCCACGGCTTTTTCAGCGATGATTAACTGCGATTGGATGCTTTCCAACATATACTGATTGACGCGTTTGTAATTCAAATCTTCCCGTTTCTCTTTCGCGTCTTTTAATTCCTGTTCTGCCAGAGCTGCGGCCATTTCGGCATCCGCCGCGGCAATTTTTGCTTTTTCTTTCAAGTCATCCAATGCTTTTTGAGCGGAAGCTACCTGCAGGTCAGCCGCGGTGACCGCGGCTTCGGCTTTTTCTGAGCCTTCCAATTTGGCGATGGGGTCTCCTTTTTTAACAGAGGAACCTTCAGGCGCCTGGATAGATTCAACTTTACCGGCTGCGGCAAAGCTTAGAATGGAGCTGCGAACAGGTATGACCTTAGCTTCAGCCGACACGCCGGTATTCGTTTTTACCGGAATGTCAGGTGTTGGTGTAGCTCTATTGAATCCCGCACAACCGGATAACCCTGACAGAAAAGAAATCAGCAGAAGGGCTGCAAAGGCTTTATTTGATGCAGGTGAACGGAAAAATGAACCGGTGAATTTTTTCATTTCTCAAAGGCCACAAACGCTTTCATATTCCAGAGTAAACGTGGATCTGATTCTTCCAGATCAATAAAAACGGTATATGTTGTATCGCCCTTACTGGCGATTCCCATTTGTTTAATTCGGTTAACCACTCCCGGAAGTTTTAATGATGGTATCGCATCAATAGCGACGGTTACCGGATCGCCGGGTTGGATGTTGATAATATCCTGTTCCACAAGATCAGTCGTCTCCACCTGCCACGCGGAGATATCTCCCAACATAACAGTCACAATGGGACTTACGGCTTGCCCGGGTTTCAAATCGTTGGAAATAACAGTGCCATCAAACGGGGCTCTCAATTCAAGATCTTCAAGAGCGGCGCGCGCCGCTTTGAGCTGTGCTTCAGCATTTTTTAAAGCCGCATCCAGAATGATCTTTTCTGATTCATCCGGGCCGGATTTAACTTTATCGTAGGTCGCTTCCGCGTCAATTAGAGCGGCTTCGGCCAGTGAAAGGCGCGCATCAGCTCTAGAAATCTTTTCAGGATCAGGCATTTCAAGGGCTTTATTTAAATTGTACAGGGCTTTGTCTTTCGCCAACCGGGCATTTGACAATTTTTGCAGATATTGTGCGCGCTCCAGGTCTTTTTCACCGCGATCTTTGTATGGCTCATATTCGTCTTCTGCGTCTTTGAAGTCTTTTAATGCCATGTAATAGGTGGCACGCAGACTGTCTAAAGCCGGACCAGAAACCTGCTGGTAATCCAGACTGTCTCGCGCGTCTCGGGCGTTTTTCAGTTCAATGCGGGCTTTGGCCAGGATCAATTCAGCATTTGCCCGGGCAATATCCGATTTCTCAATAAAATCATCCAGGTCTTTCTTAGCGGAAAGGATCTGTACTTCCGCCTGAGTGATTGCCGCCCTGGCGCGGTCTGTGCCTTTAAGGCGCGCAATAACGTCACCTTCTTTGACAGAAGCGCCCTCTGGCGCGATGACTTCGTCAACAATACCGGCAGAAGGGAAGCTTAATGCCGCGTTGCGGATGGGAACAATCCTGGCTTCAGATAATGTGCGTTCAGGCACAGCAGTTACCGGTAATGCTGCTGGAGTCTGCGTGGAGGCGGATGGTGAACAGCCAGTTAAAAGCATGGAAATTAGAAGAACCGGAAAAAGAGGTAAAAGCGTTTTGCGAATTATGTTCATTGACAAAAGGTTTTCCCTTCAAAAGGCGGACAATTACATTCTATCTGAAACAGTGAACCGGGATAAATAACTGGCAGAAAATGAGCTTTTAGAACCATACGTGATAAGCTTTTATCGAAAAAATCATTATTCATACGATAACACTTCCCGGATGGTAAGATGAGCGGCATTTTGTGCCGGAAGAACGCTGGCAGAGACTGACAGGACGATCACCAGAACCAACCAGATGATAAAACCAACCGGAGTAATTGATAGGATTGAGGGAGCATCGAATATGGCTCGACTCAATATCTCATTCAACCAGTTGCTGATCGGAAACGATAAAAGCGAACCCAAAAGCCAACTGATCAATCCAATCAACAGACCTTCCACCAGAACAAGAGACATAACCGTGCGGTCTGAAGCACCTATTGCCCGCATGATACCAATTTCGCGAGTACGGTCCATCACATTCATGCTCATAGTACCCATTAAACCAATAGCGCCAACTAACGCGGTGAGGAAAGCCATGAAAACCAGAACGATGGTCAGAATATTCAATCCCTCGGTACTTGAACTGAGCGCGAATAAACCGGCATTGATGCTGGCGATCTCATATCCACGCGGGCGCATGGTTGATTCGATTAATTTCCCGAAATTACGTTGTTCCTCCAATGACATATTGGGAATGCTGGAACTGATCTGAAAAGAGATCGCTTTGCCCGGGCTGCCGATAAAATGAGATAGATAATCGTAGTTGCTGTACGCTCTGAACCCCGTGCTCTTTCCGGCCAGTTGAAAGAAGCCTACAACAATCCAATCGCTTTTCTTTCCATTAACACGTAAGTTGAGCGTATCACCAAGTTTCAGGCCAGGGTAGGCTGAAAGAAAACGTTCGCTAAGCACAATGGCATTTTCATCACCGGGGATTATCCACCTGCCTTTGATCAAAATGGGGGTGATCAGGCGGCTTTGCGGGTCAACGCCCAACATATCGACAGATTCTCCCGGTTTGTCTCCGGCTTCCATGACTTCACACTGGGCGAATGTCCAACCTTCCACTACTCGAACACCGGGTATGGTTTCCAGGTCTTTCTGTACCTGGTCTACCCGATAAAATTTACTCATGGTCATACTGACATCGGCCACGAAGTATTTGCTGACTCGTTTCATGTAAAGAGTCAGCGCGCCCTGTACGTTGAAAGTGGCAATAAATGTAGCTCCACCCAAAGTTAATGTAAACAACGTCAAAGCTAATCTTCCTTTATGCCGAAAGGTATTACGCAAGGATATTTTTAATGGATGGGAGATAGCGTTGATCTGGTTGAGGCGGCGGTCCAGCCATCCCTGGTGAGATTCAGAGGTTGAATTTTGTCCCCCGCTAATAGCCAGCACAGTTTTGATTTTTGCTCCGCGATAGATCGGAAAAAAAGCGGCAGCCTGTGGGACGATCAAGGCAATACCAGCCTGTAGAATAAGAGTTCTGACAAAGAACCGATAGCCCTGTACGTCAAAGTTAACTGTGCTTGACACAAAGTTTGCCAATCCAAAGGCTGACCAGTTTGCTGTAGGAATGGATATAGCCAACGCGATGGCTCCATATAGAGCGATTAGAACCATATAAAGCCCAATGATCGAAGATCGACGGGCTCCCACAGTTTTCATAACACCTATTTGTTTTATCTGCTGGCTCATTAGAGCAGAGAGTGTATTTGTAATTAGAAATCCACTGAGGAAGACCACCAGTAAGCCAAGCGCAAACAAAACACCCGAAATGGCATCAATATACACGGAATTCGGATGACTTGTGGATGTTCGAATAACGGTAGAAGAGATTACATACCCGCTATCTTCTATTTCTTTATTTATATCCGCGGAAATTGTTTTAAGAACACTTTCATCTGTCTGGCCGGTAGTGGTGGTTACCAATAACACGTTATATATTGAGGATTGTTCCAACCAATCAAGGGTATGGGTGGTGATATACGCGTTCACAGGCGCAATGAAGTATCCGCCGCCTCCTCCGGTCGCGCCGATAGTCTGGTCATGTACTACACCGGTGAGTTTGAGTTCGCGTGTTTTTCCTGAAGGCAACTGAATCTCAATCATTTCACCCAGAGCGGCAGCTACATCTTTCCGATCACTGGCGTCAATGGCGATCTCACGGTAATCTGGCGGCCATTTTCCTTCCAGCGGCTTGACCATGTTGATGGACATTTCATCAATCTGGGGAATAGCCTGGATTTCGAGACGGTCCCATTCGCCATATTTATTCTTATAGCGGAGGACCATGTGTTTTCGCGCTTCAACTTTTCCCACATAAGGCAGGTCGCGTATCTTTTCAATGAGTGCATCTGAGAAACCGGGTATTGAAATATTGAGATTGGCTGGATTTACCGCTCTGTACCCGTTGCGCATATCTTCGACCAAAATCTCATTCACACTGGCGATTATGCCGACGGCATACAATCCCACGGCAATAGACGCAACCACGAGGAAGGAACGAGTCTTATTACCCCATAGATCGGCAAAGACTTTCTGCCAGCGCGGTCTCATATACTGGACTCCAACTCATTGTCTTTAAATATCGTTCCATTAGCTTCCATTTCTTCAATAAATGCCCTGAAGCTTCTGGATTGGTTTACGATTATTTGTAAGTTGTTATTCGAAAGCACTTTCAATCGCGCTGGTTTGCGCGATCCTCCAACCAGTACTTTTCCATTAGAAATGGTATTACGAAGATACCGATTGGATAAAACGGAACCTGTTTTTATTCTTCCTGACTTACGTCCATCAGAATTACGAATATCCAGGTCGCCATCGATAACAATAACAAGCCCGGGAATCTCTGATTCACGGGAGAATAATTCTTCGCCATGGTTTCTGGTGAAATCAACCGATTGATTCGCTAACATTAACATTGACCTGTGTGAGATGTGAGGAAGAGTTTTGGAAATATCTTCATCTACCAATTCGCCATCACATATCACTAGTGTTCGAGAAGCGTGGCGCGCTACAGCTTCGTCATGGGTGACTACGAGTACCGTTTTTCCTTTCATTACGAGTTCATCGATCAGGTTTAGAACCATCTCCGCTGTTTTTGAATCGAGGTTACCAGTGGGTTCATCAGCCACAATAATGGGAGGATCATTGGCCAAAGCTCGAGCAATGGCCGCGCATTGAACTTGCCCGCCAGAAACAGCAGTTGGAAGTTTATCCATGTAGTCTCCCAGGCCGACCATTTCAAGCAATTCGCGTGCCCGGGCTTCTCGTTCTGGTGGCGTAAACATCTGACAGAAATCCATGGGAAGGATGATATTTTCCAGCAATGAAAGCATGGGTAATAGTTGGAAGAATTGAAAAACTATTCCCAGATTTTTACCCCTCCATTCAGAAAATTGGTTTTCTGTCAGGTTTTGTAAGTATGTATCACCGATCTGGATTTTGCCGGCAGATGGTCGGTCAATTCCGGTGATCATGTTTAGGAGAGTTGATTTACCGCTTCCGGATTTTCCAATAATGCTGACAAACTGTCCGGGATAAAAATCCGCGTTTATACCTTTCAATGCGGTGAATTCACCCGCGTTGGTTTTATATACTTTATAAATATCACGCATCTCAATCAGAGGTTGTCTGAAATCACTGTTAGACGCGGAAGAATCAGGTTTGATATTCTTCTCGGGTTTTTCCAGCGATTTCTTTTTCCCGGGTAGTCGTATGGTTGATAATCGGGGAATAGGCATGTACCTTTGATTTTCTCCCTTAAGCCGCGGAAACAATAGATTTCATGATGATGTGTTTACCATCACCGGAAACTAATTCTCCGTCGGCGATCTCAACAACACGGTTCGCGCGTTGCGCGGCACTGGCATCATGGGTGACCATGACAATGGTTTTACCATTTTTGACAAGATGGTCGAATATATCGAGGATCGTCTCAGCGGTAGTTGAATCAAGGCGGCCGGTAGGTTCATCGGCAATGATCAAAGGAGGATCATTAGCCAGAGCTCGGGCTATAGCTACTCGCTGTTGTTGTCCACCTGAAATGGCGCCCGGCAATTTATTTATATGGTCTTGGAGCTCGACCATTTCCAGAAGTTCTTTTGCTCGGTTGCGGCTTTTGCTGCGGGAATAAAGCTTACAAAAATCCATAGGGAGCATTACATTTTCAAGCAGGGTAAGCATTGGCATCAGTTCAAATGACTGATAGATAATCCCAAGATTCAGACCACGCCAGAGAGCCTGCTCATCTTCTGTCATATCATGAACAGATGTGCCGTTAACACAAACTTTCCCGGAAGAAAGTGAATCGACTCCAGTGATCATATTCAACAAAGTTGTTTTTCCCGCGCCAGATTTCCCGACAATGCACAGGAATTCATTTTTTTTAACAGCCAGTGTCACTCCTTTTAATGCCTGGAATGCGCCTGCCGGTGTTTCATATAGCTTAATTACATCCTCGAGTTGGATGATCGAAGCGATATCAATCACTGAAGATGTTTTCTCTTCGTTTTTTTCACTGGTTGAACAGGATTTGAACCCTCGATAACCCTTTTTTTCTTTAAATTTTCCCATCAAATTTTTTTTTATGATCATTTTTTCTCGACAGGTAATACCTGTAACTATGTCACTTGAACAGATAATAAGTATCTGTAAAATCTGTTTATCTGAAATCTAAGACGACTCCGAGTACCTTTAGTCACAATTAAGGGCTATTTGCATTCTATGACATTGTCATCCGTATATCCTACTAATTAAACCATATTGGGATAGGAATGTTTTAAGAATTACATAAGAATTACAAAAGAAAAAAAGCCCGTGTTTGTAAACGGGCTTATCTTTCCGATAGGTGTGACTAATTAAGAAGTGTGGCTTGTTTTATGCAGGCATTTTCTCGAATTGTTATTTTTTACCTTTTGTTTCTAACAATTTGATAATAATATCCGCAAAAGTCAGGTTATATCCGCCGGCTGATTTACGCGAGGATGTCAACGCGGCAACCGCATTGGGTGTCGACTGGGTTTTACTGCTCATAGTATTACCTGCTGCCATCATCATCATGCCTCCATCCGGAGGGCCGCCAAAACCGCCGTTATTTCTACTGCTGGATGAACTGGATCCAGATGAAAGCGATGAGGATGATGTTAAACCATTCTCCTGTAATAGTTTGGTTACATCGGCTGATGTGATTTTCAAGTTTTCAATGGCTGCCAGCTGATTGGCTTTCAGGGTGTTTTTGATCTGCGTATTTAAAGCTTTAATTTCAGCTACAGATGTATTGCTGTTATTGCTCAGAGCTTTCAATGCTTTGAAAAGTGGAAGTAAATCAGCGGCAGTCTCAGCGTCAATCGCGTTATCGGTGCCTTCAAGTTTTATGATGCCAATCCCAACGACTGATTCCACCGGTAAAGTTTGTGCTTGAGCGGTGCTGCTTCCACCTGCAGGTGATTTACCAGGCATACCAATGGGTCCACCAGCTGGTGCTCCGGACGGTGGTTGCCCTTCCGTACTGCCAGAATCTGGGGCAGTCTGCCCATATATGGCGGTACATGCGGCCAGTACACCAGCCAAAATTAAAATAAGTGAAATGATGATATTTTTTTTCATAGGAACAATCCTTTCGATGTAAAAACTATTCGTGACGTAACGCGACAATCGGATCCAGTTCGGCGGCATTTTTCGCCGGAACATAGCCGAAAAAGATACCAACCAACGCGGATGACAGGAATGACAGAAAAACCGAGTATGGGAGGACTACCGTACGCATTCCTCCAATTTTGCCAAAGATATATGAACCTCCAACCCCGACAAGAACCCCCAGAATTCCTCCAAAGATACTGAGCATTAACGCTTCAGATAAGAACTGGACTCGAATATCCATGGGGGTTGCCCCGATAGCCTGACGCAAACCGATTTCACGGGTGCGCTCGGTAACACTGACGAGCATGATGTTCATGATCCCAATCCCACCGACGATCAGGGAGACGCCTGCCACGCCTGCCAGCAGTGTTCTGAATGATTCCGTTGTCGATGAGGCGGTCTCTATAATGTCACTCTGTGTTCGAATGGAGAAATCCAATTCATCCTCGCTGACTTTGTGTCGGTTGGCCAGAAGAATGGTTATCTGGTTGATCACATTTTGCATGTTGTCGCTGTTTTCAACAGAGACAGTGATCATGCGAACCCGGTCTCCAACAATGCGGGCAAACATGCTTGGAGTAAATTTCTTAAAGACCAATTGAATGGGCCCATAAATCTGGGCATCGTAATCCGTTCCAGAAACGAGCCCTTTTGGCGAGAGTACCCCGATAACTGTAAGATTGACATTACTAATACTGATTACTTGCCCGATAGCGTCGCCATCTGGGAAAAGGTTTTGCGCAACCGTATTTCCGAGAACAACTACTTTGGATCCTTTGGTTACTTCTTCGTCTGTAAAGAACCGACCGGAACCAATCTTTACATCACGCACAGCTAAAAAGTCCGGTGTAGTACCAACCAGGGTCAGATCTTCCAGGGTGATATCGTTGAATTTGGCTGTCAGGCTGCTGGCCGATTGTTCCACTGACACGCCAGCTATTCCTTTTATCTGGTCGCGTATCGCCGCAACATCGGAATATTTCAATCCTCCACTCTGGTTGGTTGGACCTTCACCAGGCCCACCGCGATTGAATGATTCATTGATAAAAATCAAATTGGATCCAAGACCATTAATCTGTTCAGATATAGTGGCTTCTGTTCCTGCTCCAATGGCTACCATCATAATAACGGCTGCAACACCAATGATTACACCGAGCATAGTTAAAATAGACCTTAACTTGTTAGAAAGAA
Source organism: Leptolinea sp. HRD-7 (assembly GCA_024363285.1). Taxonomy (GTDB): domain Bacteria; phylum Chloroflexota; class Anaerolineae; order Anaerolineales; family Anaerolineaceae; genus Leptolinea. The sequence goes on from AP024710.1 coordinate 2,556,650, forward strand.
TACTGGTCCATGCAGTGTGTATTATTTCTCCGTAATTCATATTGCACCTCAAACCTTCTGCGGTTCACTATTAATGGTTTGTTTTATCTTGTTCGGATTCAGATGTCCGTTTTTTTCATCAGAATGTAGTTTTCCGTCACGAATATGAAGGATACGTTCTGTATGTGCGGCAACATCGGGTTCATGGGTGACCATGACGATCGTACGACCACGCCCGTGTAGATCATGCAATATTCCCATGATTTCTTCACTGGATCTTGTATCCAGGTTGCCGGTTGGCTCATCCGCCAGGATAAGTATGGGTTCGTTGATCAGAACGCGAGCGATGGCTACCCGTTGCTGCTGTCCACCGGATAATTCACTGGGAAGATGATGAGCCCGTTCCGCAAGGCCGACGCTTTGAAGTACTTGCATGGCCAATTCTTTGCGTTGTGGAATGGTGGTTGGACGATCGGGGCGGTACATTAATGGAAGCATCACATTTTCAATAGCAGACATACGGGGAAGCAAATTGAAAGATTGGAACACAAACCCTAATTCTTTTCCACGTACACGAGCTAATTCTGTCCGAGAAAGGTTGCTTACATCCATACCATTCAGAATATAACTTCCTCCTGTCGGCCGGTCCAGACAGGCCAGAATATTCATCAGTGTACTTTTACCTGAACCACTTGGCCCCATAATGGCGACAAACTCACCTTCGTGAATTGTGATGCTGATGGAATCTACCGCCTTCACTTCGTTTTCACCATTGCCGTACACTTTTTCAAGATTGATAGTTTCTATAATTTTCCTGGGTTCCATGGCTATTGCTCCGTGATCCCGGTGGAAACTGTTTGACCCAATTCCAACCCGGAAAGGATCTCGGCGTTGGTGGAATCTTTCAAACCAACCTCTACGAAGTTCAACTTCATCGAGTTGTCTTTTTCAATAGTAAAGACACCGTATTTTCCGTCACCCAAATCACGCAGGGCTGACACAGGTATGATCAGTGCGTCTTTGGCATTACCTTTGTACAGGGTAACAGAAGCGGTCAATCCCTGGAATAAATTTGGAACATCAGTGACATCATCCATATTCAATGTGATAATGCCGGAGATGGTCGAATATCCGCTGGTTGAGGTTAGCGTAGGGTTTATCTGTGTCACGGTTCCGGTAAATTTTCTACCTTCAATCGCGTCAAAGGTTACTTCTGCCTCCTGGTCAAGGGCGATGTTCTGAAGGTCTGATTCATCGACGACAAATTCTATCTGGGGATGGACGTCATCGGCAATCGTCATAAACACGGTTTCCGAGTCAACCCGGTCACCCTCCATTCCCGCAATACTTAATATGGTGCCGTCGAAGGGGGCAACCAGAGTAGCATTTTCGAGATTTGAGACGGCCGTATCGTAAGCAGCCTGGGCTACGGCAACCTTGTTCTCGGCAGTTGCCAACTCTACTGGATCAATCCCGTTGTTTGCCTGAAGTGTTGACAGTTTTGCTTCATCGATTTGAAGTTGTGCTTTGGCAATGTTGAGTTTGGCTTCAGCCGCATCAACTTCATACGATTTATATTCGGCACAATATTTATATTTTGCGAAAGCCTGAAGTGCGGCATCGCGAGCTGGTACGATGACTGTGAGGTAATAATTGCCGGCGGTGGAACCGTCATTCAACTCGTCATATTTATTTTGCAGCACCATATATTTGTCATAATACGATGCCGTTGTTTTTGAATCGCAACGTGTTTGTCCATCTTTGATCTGGCCGGCAATAGCGTCATCCAGGTTGCTTTTATCTGCCGTGACTGTCAACTGCGCATTTCCAAGGGCGGCTGGTGCATTATTTTTAAGAGTTTGCAGTTCTTGCTGAGCAGAAAGAAGCGCTAGTTTAGTGGATGTAACAGTAGAGGTTAATGAGGAAATGTCTTTTAGTTTAGCAAGGATTTGACCTTCTTTTACTTTTTCACCCACTTTAACATTTACTTCATCCACGATACCGTCAATAGAAAAGGAAAGCTTTGAAAGCCGGTTAGCCACTAGAGTACCGGTTCCGTTAGATTTGACGGAAATATCACCTTTCTTAACCGTTGATGTTGATGACCCTTGCTGAATAAAGCTGGAAATTGCCCGTCTCTGAGGTTTGTTATTTAGAAATAAATAACCTGTAATACCGACTATTACCAGTAATACAACACCAATAATCATCATTGCTTTGCGGGATGGTAATTTGAATCTCTTTATCATGGGAAATTTGCTCCTCTCCATATTTGGAGTTATCTATTAATGTGATTTCTACTTAACAGAACTGATGACAACTAGATCACCGGATTTCAGGTCACCAGTGACTTCAGCACCTGCCTCGGTTTTTTTCCCGACTTTGACCGGTATTGCGCCCATCGTACCGTCTGAAGAAACGATATAAACTGTTGCTTCACCATCATTCTCATTCTTCAGTGCGGCTTGTGGTACTATCGTCACATTTTTCGCGACGGGACAGACAAGTTTTATTGAGGCGTTTAACCCAACAGGAAGGTTTAAATTTTCTGTTGAGGAATTGTTTTTCAAACGGATATATGCCTGAATTGAATTGACACTGTTCGTTTCTGTCATAGCCGGGTTAATCTGGGTTATCGTTCCTTCAAAAACCTGATCAGGGAGACTGGTAAATTCTGCTGTTACTACACAGTCTGTGTTTATCGATGCCAGATCAGCTTCGTCGAAACTTGCCAGGATAATCGGTTTACTAAGGTCTGCTACCTCAATATAGGGAGACTTATACGTGTCCTTATCTAGAATTGTTCCTACCGCAGATTTAACCGTAAGCACTGTTCCATCAATCGGAGATACCAATGTGGCTCCTTCTAAAGTGCTTTCAGCCTGTTCAAGTTGCAATTCAGCATTTTTCTTTGCTGCTTCGGCTAATGCCTGTTCATCAGGATCAATGCCATTATTGTTCTTCAATCGTTCATAGTATTCACTGGCTTTGTCGTAATCTGCCTGCGCTTTTTCAACGGCTGCTTTGGATTGTTCGATTTCGAGGTCAGAATATCCTTCACAATATTTCCAATTGGAGTAATTCTGGTTCATCGATTCCTTATAAGGTGCCATCCGTTCCTGGATATACATATCTCCATAACCAGTGCTCTTTTTTATTAATGCGTTATACCAGTACAGATATTCATGTCGGGCATACATATAATCGAAGTAATACACTTCAGTAGTAGATTTTTCGCAACGAGGAGAGTATTTATTAACCTCGCTTTTTTGGGCATTTTCCAACGCTTTTGCCGCTTCAGACCTCGCAATTAATGCGTTCCCCAGGGTGATTTCTTTATTTTTCTCAAGATCATCCAGCGTCTTATGGGCTTTGGTGAGGTTCAACCGGGCGTTTTCTACGGCTTCCTGTAGGGCTGAAATCCGGTCAAGTTTTGCCAGAACGTCACCTTCTTCAACTAGTTTTCCCGGGTTGACATTCAATTCAGCTACCTTACCGGTTGTTGAAAAAGCCAGGTCAACAGCATCAGGTGCTACGATCTTTCCAGTTCCGGAAACTTCTGTGGTAAGGTCTCCAACTGTTACTTCGGCCGTTCTAATTGCCTGTGTGGTTTTTACCTGCGAAGTAGCTGTTGATTGGAATGAAATGAATGCCAGAACTGTCAGCCCAAGGATGATTGTTATTACGGCACCGATAATCAGGCGTTTGTTTTTAAATCTCTTAAACGCTTCCATGATTAATTCCTTCTATGGTCTGGTCTGGCATGGTTAGGAACCTGCTGAAAGACCAAGGCTGACGGTTTCATTTAGTTCAAGGCCGGATTTGATCTCGGCTGTGAGACTATCTTTAATTCCAACCTCCACAATGCGGAAGGTCATGTTTCCATCTTTATTTACGACAAATACACCATATTGACCGTCACCGATGCTGCGAATGGCCGCGGCTGGTACCAGTAGGGCATTGGTAATTTCATCGGATGTTATCTTTACGCTAGCATTGACACCCAGTGGTAGTTTTTCAAGATTACTGCCTGCAAGGTTTTCCAGATTGATTACTGCTGTTGCCACACGATACTGTCCTGAATTTGAGAGTTCAGGATTGATTTGTACTACTTCACCTGTATATGTTTCATCTGGCAACGCATCAAAAACCACGCTGGCTTTCGCGCCTAATTTGAGTTTGTCAAGATCAGATTCATTAATACTTACATCAACATCAGAGGTGGATAGATCTGAGATTGTGATGTACGTGCTGGTGTCAACATAAGCCCCTTTGTTAGCTTTTAGATAGGTCACAGTTCCATCGATCGTTGCCGTCAGGGTTGAACCGGATAGATTCTCTTTTGACAATTCCAGTTTGATCCGGGCTTCTTCCACTTTCGCTTCAGCTAATTTCAATTCGTCAGGGTCGATACCCGAAGATGCCTTCAATGTCTCGTATTTGGTTTTTGCCTGTTTTAGCGCAACATCAGCGACATCCAAAGCGGATTGAAAGTCAATTTTTTCCTGGTCTGTAAATCTAATACAGTAGTCATAATTGGCTTTCGCCGTACTGTAAACCGACATGGCTTCATTCCAGGTTTCGGATCCCTGATACCGGAGGCCAATCTGTTCAAGCCTATCCTGAGCTTTTTCCAGGGCAGCCAGATTCCTTTTATTGACGGTTTCACTACACCGGGCGTAGTCCTGCCGCTGAACTTTCTTTAACGCCGTATTGTATGTTTCCTGCGCTGTAAGCATGTCCTGATACGCCTGAGCGAGGTTTACGTCTTTCGCTTTTTCCAGATCGTTCAGGTTCTTCTGAGCTTCCAACAAGCTCAACTCATTTGCGGCAACCTGAGTTTCCAGATTTTTAGCGTTGTTCATTTTTGCCAGCACTGTACCTCTGGTAACCTTGTCGCCGGCTTTTACATTCAGTTCCTGAACGATGCCATCAGTGGAAAAACTCAGGTCAACTGAATTACCAGCGACCAGGGTTCCGGTTCCCGTTGTTGTAATTTTCAAGTCACCTTTTCGTACAATAGAAGTCTGGATTATGTCAGTCTGTGAAGATGTGTTTTTATTGGTCTGCAACGTTCCTTTAGATACAAACCAGTAACTTACCCCGCTGACTGCCAGGATCGCAATAAGAAAGGGGACCCACACTTTTCTCTTGAAAATAGGATTCTTTTTAAAGCTCATGAATTTACCTCGTAGAATTAATTCAGGTTAAATGAATTGGGGATGGTTCCGATTGTTGCATGTTGATGTTATTGCACAGTTATTTAGATTTTGTTTAGATGGCATAAAAAAAACGGAATGCGTTTTTCGCATCTGCTAAATAAAATTTTCAATTTGTTCGTCAAAAAGGTAAAATAAACCTACGGTTTACTGCCTATCTCAAAAGGAGAATTGAATGACCCGAGAATTCCGTCCAATCACATTGAAGTTGAAAACACCGGTACCTTCAGATATTGAAATAGCCCAGGATTCTGAGCTGAAACCAATCTCTGAAATAGCGGAGGAATTAGGACTATTGCCGGATGAGATTGAATTCTATGGACCGGTAAAAGCGAAAGTCAAACTGGAAGTATTGGAACGGTTAAAAGATAGACCGGATGGGATTTATGTGGATGTGACAGCCATCACACCTACGCCGCTTGGTGAAGGAAAAACAACCACAACTGTGGGTTTAAGCCAGGCATTGGGCGCTCACCTGGGGAAAAAGGTGATGACATGCATTCGTCAGCCAAGCCAGGGTCCTACGTTTGGTATTAAAGGAGGTGCGGCAGGGGGCGGATACAGCCAGGTTATTCCCATGGAAGATTTTAATTTGCACCTTACAGGTGATATTCATGCAATCACAGCAGCCAATAACCTGATGGCTGCGGCAATTGACGTACGAATGTTGCATGAATCTGAAGCTACGGATGAACAATTATTTAACCGGCTTTGCCCACCTGATAAACAGGGAAACCGGAAATTCGGGCGCGGGCTATTACCTCGGTTGAAGAAATTAGGAATTAATAAAACCAATCCCGATGATTTGACGGTTGAGGAACGGAAGCACTTATGCAGGCTGGATATTGATCCAGAGTCCATCACATGGAGGCGCGTGGTTGATACCAGTGACCGTTTCTTACGGGGGATTATTGTGGGTACCGGAGATGAAGAAAAAGGGCATGAACGAAGCACCGGATATGACATCACTGTGGCCAGTGAAATAATGGCTATCCTCGCATTAACTACAGACCTTCGTGATATGCGACGCCGGTTTGGAGAGATCGTCATCGGTACCAGTAAGAGCGGCGAAGCCATTAACGCAGATGATCTGGGTGTGGCCGGAGCTCTTACCGTATTGATGAAGGATGCGATAAAACCTAATTTAATGCAGACCCTGGAAGGTACACCGGTTTTTGTTCATGCCGGACCTTTCGCGAATATTGCTCACGGGAACAGTTCAATCGTGGCAGATAAGATCGCGCTAAAACTGGCGGATTATGTGATTACAGAATCGGGATTTGGCGCGGACATGGGCATGGAAAAATTCTTTGATATAAAATGCCGTACATCCGGCCTTATTCCTAATGTGGTCGTACTTGTGGCAACCATTCGCGCGTTGAAAATGCATGGTGGTGGGCCGAAAGTTGTTGCCGGAAAACCGCTTGATCCAGCTTACACAGACGAAAATCTAGATCTGCTCAAAGCCGGTCTTCCAAATATGGTGCATCACATCAAAACTGCCCGGAAATTTGGTGTACCGGTTGTGGTAGCCGTTAACTCATTTGCTACCGATACCGAAGCCGAACTGGCTTTGGTTCGAAAAGCCGCCATAGAAGAAGGCGGCGCGGAAGATGCTGTGGTATGCCGTCATTGGGCGCAAGGCGGGGCTGGTGCAGTAGACCTGGCAAAAGCCGTGATCGCGGCTGGCGAAAAGCCGCGTAATTTTCATTTCCTATATCCATTAGAAAAAACGATAAAAGAAAAGATAGAGATCATTGCCCGAGAAGTATACGGGGCCGATGGAGTGGATTATTCACCGGAAGCAGAAGAGAGAATTGAAAACTACACACGGTTGGGTTTTGATAAACTACCAATTTGTATGGCTAAGACGCATCTAAGCCTGAGTCACGATCCCACATTGAAGGGGGTTCCTACCGGTTTCCGTATACCGGTACGTGATATTCGCGCATCTGTTGGAGCAGGGTTCCTTTACCCGTTGTTGGGGAAGATGTCCACGATGCCAGGGCTACCGACGAGGCCGGCTTTTTATGATATCGATATAGACTTTGAAACTGGACGGATCGTTGGTATGTTCTAAAATCTTCGTATAGACAAAGCGGGTGAAATCATAGACACATTTCACCCGCTTTTTTTACCCTAAAAGGCGATTATTAATCTCCAGAACCTGAGTCTGATACATTAGCAAGTCATCGCGTAATCGGTCAATATCATTCTCATAGCGTAAACGCCGTGCAAGAAAAGCAAATTCTTCACTTCCATACGGAGGTACGGTTATATCCTTTGCGTTCCCTCTAACCACACGAAGCGAATCGATCAGCCAGCGTAAAAATGTATGGGATTTTCTCAAGCTGGTGTAATCGGAATCAGAAAGAATTCCGGCTTCATTTAATAAAGACATCGCTGTTCGAATATTTGTTACTCGCAAAGCTGGATTATCTGCTCCATGATTAATTTGCAATCCCTGGATGAGGTATTCCACATCCACAAGCCCCCCCGGACTGTATTTCGCGTTAAAAGTTCCCCCGGTAACAAGGTGACGAATCTGACGCTCACGCATGGCCCGCATAGCGGTTACATCAAACGGGCCGCTTTTATACGCATACTCATCACGAAGCGCGATTATGGTATCACCTAACTCTTTATCTCCGGCTATCGGTCGTAATTTTACCAACGCCTGACGCTCATAAGCCCACGCGGGACCATCGGCGGCAAAGTATTTCTTAAATGATTCCAACGATACTGCCAAACTCCCGGCTTTTCCATATGGCCTTAGTTGAAGGTCAATCTGGAAAATACCTTCCTGCCTGGCGTGGATTGTTGTTACCACTGAACGGACCAACCGTTCATAAAAATCAGATGTTTCGATGTTTTCTGTGCCATTTGTGTTCCCATTCCCGGAATAAATGAACATCAGTTCAATGTCTGAAGCAAAACCGAGCTCTCGTCCGCCACATTTTCCCAGGGCGACAACACTCAATACCCCTAGAGTCCCGTCTTCTGAAACTGGATAGCCAAACCGTTGTCCCAACTCTGCCTGACACATGTCTACCGCGGATGAGATGACTACTTCCGCCAGGTCGGTTAGTTCGGCGGCAAAATCCCAGAATTCTGAGGTTAGACCGAGAATGTGTCGCATATCTATTCGAAAAAGTTCCCGGTCTTTGTATGCATTAAGTGCAGATTGCCAATCAGGATACCCAATACCTCCTACGATCTTGGTCTCAATAGCCTGGGTCAACTCATTGTTTAATTCGATGCGTGGTTTTGCTACAGCCAGAGCACCGACATCTTTGACCACTGGGAAAAGGTTGGCGTATTGCATCCGTAAAAAATCGTCCCATAGAAAATCGCTGACACCCAGAATATGTGCCAGAGCTTTTAAAACATCTGATTGTTCGATGGAGGCGATCTCATCTGGCCAGTTGGGACGTTCGAATAGATGGGCTAGAAACTCTCGGAAATGCAGTAACGCGATTTCGGGATTGGGTGAATTGGGAAGCAAATGGGTGAAATGCTTGATCAACACGATTGCCGCTCGAAGCTCGCGTTGCTTCATGTCATCTTCAATCCGGTTACCATTAGCGTCTGTGACAAAAAATACATCGCGGGCACGATTTCCTTCCGAACGAATAATCATGCGATTAATATTTATTCGGGTGAAAGCCAGTGCATTTGTAAATTCGTACAGGAAACCGAACGTATCCGGAGCGTCTATCTGCAGAACAGTGTACCGCTGAGCCGGTTCATTGATGATTTTGATGTCAATGGGCATTAGGGGAACCGCGGTTCCAGGTATTGATTGAAAAGCCGCGCCAACTCGTTTGGCTAAGAGCCCCCGTGCTTCACGGCGCTGCCCTGATTGAAAAAGACTCATCATGTGAGTAAGATCGCTTAAATAAGCATCCCAGATATTGGGGGTAACGGGTTGTCGTGTTACCGGTTGGACGGTAAAAACATCTACAATCTTCTGGCGTGATTCATCAATGGATGTTTCGTGAATTTCACCCGCTGAGGGGTGGTAAATACGATTATTGCCTGAAATATTTCGTTGCCGATTTAAAGGACTTAGTTTCTCTTTTCCAGAGGGAGAAGCTGGTTCATAGGTAAATGCATAACCATCAATAATGTTAAAACCATGGACAAATAACAACCCACATAATACTGACAGTTCCCCGGGGTAATCATACGCGACGATCGTAACCCGGTAACATCCATTGTCTTTTTCTTCGACATCCATGGAGACCGATTTTTCCTGACCTAACTCTGACGCCAGTAACGAGTGCCGCTGGATCTCTTCCTCAGAGAAAACAAGCTTATAGGAATTATCCATCCGAGAAATGTGACGTGATACTTCTGGTGACGTTTGATGATCTACAGGTCTATCTCCGATGTATCGGATAAATATTTCTCTGATCGCGCTACAATGTTCCTGGTAGCGTTCAATGAAAGCCTCGCCATTGTGAAAACCCAATCTACGAGCCAGGATGCGTATAGCCGTAGTATCAGATGGAAGTGTATAAGTTTGACGATAATCCATCATTTGTAAAAAATGTTCTATCGTTCTCAAAAAAATATAACCGTCATGCAATATTCGGGCGTCACTGGGAGATAAAAGACCATTACTTCGAAGTAGCGAGATGGCTTTCAGAGTTGCCCGAGTACGGATCTGCGGATAATTCCGAAGATTGACCATTTGGAGATACTGAATGACAAATTCAATATCCCGAATAGATCCAACGCCCAGTTTGACTTCACCCCATTCACGACCTTTTTCACGGAGAACTTCTTCCGTTCGCTGCTTCATGGCGTAGACTTCTGATTTGATCTGCTCTTCTGGAAGATGAATCAAGCGGATATAGGAAGCTTCTCGAAATTCTTCACCGAGTGCCAGGTCACCGGCAATGGGACGGAGTTTTAGTAATGCCTGCTTCTCCCATAACCGGGCATTCTTGTCAATATATTGAAGGAATCCAGATAGAGTAGAGATCAACGGCCCATCATTTCCCCATGGGCGTAAACGGATATCTACCCGATAGAGAAAACCATCACTGGTTGTGGATGCAAGATTATCAATCAGTCTCTGGGCGAGGGGAATCAATTTATTTGGGTCATCACGAGAAATAAAAACCAGATCAATATCAGAGCTGTAATTCAATTCGCGGCCGCCCAATTTCCCCATTGCCAGTACAGAGAACCCGTTTGATGATATTCCCGTCTGACTTACAGCCAGATTTAAACATACTCTGGTAAGGGCTATGGCAGTACGTGAGAGTTGTGAGACAACAGCAGGAAGGTCATACAAATCCAAAAAGTCACTTGCTCCGATACGCAACAATTCTTCCTGTTGATAGCGGCGAAGAGCGTTCTTTTTTTCTTCCTCCGGAACACTACGGAGCACATTTTCCGCTTCTTGAGAAATCTGTTCGAGGGTCTTTCTTTGAGATAGTTTTTTTCGGTCCAACAGGAGATTAAATGATTGCGGATTTCGAAGCAGTATCTCTGTTAGAAAGTGACTGGCGGAAAATAGAGTACACAGTATCTCGATACCACGTAAGTTTTGAAATAATAAAGGAATAATCTCAGGCCCGTAGTTTTCAACAAACCGTTCAAAATGAACCAGCGATCTATCAGGATCGGCTGCTTCCGAGAGGATACTAATCAGGGCCGGTTTGATTTTTTCAAAACCCGGTTGTTTTGCTTGAAGACGGGCAATGATTGCCGATGCTGCTTCTGGATCAGAAAAGGTTATTCGTTCCATGGAAATCCTTATAAAAATTATACATGAGGCAAGAAGATAAATTCCATTTCGGAGCATGAGTACCCGAAAGGGTTAAAAAAATACGTCAAAGTGATCGTTTCTAATAAAAAATATAAAAAAATTGGTCAAAGCTGCCATAAAAAATTCTCCATAAGGGTCATTCAAGGAGCATGACGGGGACAGTAGAATGCTTAAAACCCTTTGTAAAGAAGAGGCAGCCATCATGTTATCTATCATTATCTTTATTATTGCCTATGGAATGATAGTCAGTGAAAAATTTCCGCGTCATTGGGTAGCCATTGGTGGTGGAGCGCTTCTCATTGTCACAGGTGTAATGTCCCCGAAAGATGCAATAGAATACATAAACTGGGAGACACTGGGTCTATTATCCGGGATGTTCATTCTGGTCTCGATATTGAATGAAGCCGGTTTCTTTACCTGGCTCGCTATGACATCAATCCGGAAAGTGAATTATCAACCCATACCACTTTTTGTAATTCTTATTATTCTTGCCAGCTTTTTAGCCATGTTCATGGACAGTATCACTGTCATGTTATTCCTGACTGCGTTAACTGTTCAGTTGACCCGGCTATTAAAAATTGACCCAATCCCGGTTGTGATTGCGGAAGTCTGCGCAGCAAATACCGGGGGAGCCGCCACCTTGATGGGAGATCCTCCCAATGTAATTCTCGGTACAACTCTGGGGTTCACGTTTAATGATTTTGCAAAAAACACGATGCCTGTGTCCATCTTTGTTGCATTGGCCTTATTAGTATTCTTTTATTTTATAAATAGAAAATCATTATTGAACGCACGTCAATTGTTAACCCCTGAAACTATCTCAGAAATTGAGAATCTGCAAACTGAAAAAGTACATGTTCACATGACCCGCGTTGGAGTGATCTATTTCGGTATAGCTGTTTTATTATTGATCTTCCATTTGCCATTAACAGAAATTACAGGTTTACCGATCAACGCCGCGACAGCTGCTCTTGTACCCGCTATTCTTGCCCTGCTTTTGCTGAAACCAGGACAAGCCCGTACTGTGATCTTGAAAGTGGATGGAGAAAGTCTGTTATTCTTCAGTGGATTATTTTTATTGATCGGTGGATTAGAAAAAGCCAGAGTTTTTGAGGTCATCGCGGAACTTTTGGCGGGGGCTAAAACATCCACCAGTATTTTCATTATGGCGTTACATTGGATTCCTGGTCTGGCAAGTGGTGTGTTGGACAATGTTCCATTGGCACTTGCTATGAGCTATGTTCTGGAAGACCTGGCAAAAATTCCCGGCATGCCCGCACTGGCAATGATGGTTTGGGCTCTGGCATTGGGTGTGGATATTGGCGGCAACCTAACACCAATAGGCGCGTCAGCAAATGTGGTGGCATATTCATACATGGAACGTAATTATGGGAAAGTAGGATGGAAAAGATGGCTGTTAATTGCCGTTCCACCAACATTAATGGCAATGATTATGGCCTCGTTGTTGTGTGTTGGTAAAGACATGATCGGGTGGTATTGATCCCGACTCCAGTATCACCCAGATGCATATTGAAATAACCATTAGAACCGTAGAAGTATTACGGTTCTAATGGTTAAACCTTCTATCTAAATTAATGGATAGTACTCTAAGGGGTAATACCGAGCCAAAAAATTCACTGAAAAACAATCAAAATTCCTCCATCCGGGTAATTTTTTTCCCACAATGGGAGGCATAGAATACGAATTAGTCTTTCAAAGGAGAGAGATATGCGTACAAATTCAATTTTTCGTATCAAATGGCTACATGTTTTGTTTATGGGGGTTTTGCTTGTCGCCCTCTTCGTCCCCTCAATGGTAGTGTTTGCCGATGACGGCGGCCCGACGGTGGAAACGGTTAACACAGCTGTTCAGACTGTGTCACTTGATCTAAATACGTTGTGGCTTTTCCTCGCTGCCTTCCTGGTCTTCTTTATGCAAGCTGGATTTGCGCTGGTTGAAACAGGTTTTACCCGCGCAAAGAACGTTGCCCACACGATGATGATGAATATCATGGTTTTTTGTGTCGGAGCAATCGGATACTGGGCTACCGGTTTTGCCATTCAGTTTGGTGGCGTAAATTTTACTTATCCTGAAATCAGTACCTCGTTACCCGCCTGGTCGTTCGCGCCGGTCACGCTGAGCAACTGGGCCGCTGACAAATTGGCTTCACCCTGGCTAATAGGGGGAGCCAATGTTTTCGGACTTGATGGATTTTTCCTCAACGGATTAACCATCAGCAGCGGCATCCTGGTTTTCTTCCTGTTCCAGATGGTTTTCATGGACACAGCGGCCACGATCCCTACCGGTTCTATGGCGGAACGTTTGAAATTTTCAGGTTTTGTTTTGATGGGCCTATGGGTAAGCATGTTTATATACCCATTGGTTGGAAACTGGGTATGGGGTGGTGGTTGGTTGGCTAACCTGGGACGCAGTCTTGGGTGGGGCAACGGTGCGGTTGACTTTGCCGGCTCCGGGGTAGTGCATATGATTGGCGGCGCGGTTGCATTGGCTGGTGCCATTGTTATCGGTCCGCGTATTGGAAAATTCAATAAAGATGGTTCTGCCAATACTATACCCGGCCATAGCATTTCTCTGGGTGTTCTTGGAACCATCATCCTGTTTTTCGGTTGGTTTGGTTTCAACCCCGGTTCATCACTGGGGTTCACGGGAGGGTTTCGTAACCTGGCAATTCTAGCTGCTGTTAATACTTTACTAGCCGGAGCAGCGGGTGGGCTTTCCGCTATGTTTTACATGTGGTGGTTCAGCAAAGCCAAAAAACCAGATCCCGGAATGTCAGTCAATGGCGTTCTGGCAGGTCTGGTAGCCATCACCGCTCCTTGCGCTTTCGTAGATATTTGGGCGGCAGTGGTTATCGGCCTGATTGCCGGTGTGTGGGTGTGTGCGGCTTCAGTTTTGCTGGAAAAAATGAAAATTGACGATCCCGTAGGCGCCGTCCCGGTTCACCTTTTCAATGGTTTCTGGGGAGTTCTGGCAGTTGGTATCTTCGCCAATGGAAATCCGGATACTGCCGCCTGGAATGGTGTTTCTACTCCGGTCACTGGATTGCTCTACGGAAATGGTTCGCAATTACTGGCACAGGGTGCTGAAGCGTTATCTGTGCTAGTTGTGGTGGGCGGTCTATCCTTTGTGTTTTTCAAGGTTCTCTCTGCTTTAGGTCTGCTCAGGGTTTCGGCCGACGTCGAATTGGAAGGGTTGGACATTCCTGAAATGGGGGCATTGGGATATCCCAGGGATTGGGAACCTTCTCCTACCGCATTGAAAGGGCTGCCGGGATATAAGGGAAAATCAACAACAGTACCAGTGGCTGAAGGGTAACCTTTAATTACAAAACGCAGTCGTCATGATGAAAACCGGTCGGTCAGGGCCGGTTTTCATCGTTAATTTCATCAAATTTAACAGTATCCCGAGAAAGCGGCAAAAAATCTCAGTGAATATCACCCTAAAGGGTTATTTTTCACTGTATATGGATAGGATATTTAACGAAGATTTTTCCTTATTGGGCTATTAAGTGCCCTTTTGGGTACTTTGGGTAATATAAACGGGTATGTAAAATGGTCGAAATACATATGTGAAATTCGGCTGGAGGTGTTCATGGCTACGTCATCAAATAGAAAAACATTGGGATTGACCGGTGTAACTGTTAGCGCGATGGCGCTGATCGCGCCGGGCGCTTTTCTGTGGATGACGTATCAGTTACAGGCGGCCAGTACAGATGCGCATGGCGCCACAACAGCCGTTGACATGCTGCCGGGAATTCTTGTCGCATTGGTCCTCGCGTTCCTCTCCGCATTGTCTTTTAGTGAACTTGCGCGTCGATACCCGGATACTGGATCTGGGAACGCGTATTATTTTGCCGAAAAAGCGTTTCTTGAACGTGACGGAAGAAGGATACGTCAATGGGCAAAACTGGCCAAGTTCGTCACGGGGTGGGCGGCTCATTTGTTTTACTGGGTGTATCCGGGAGTTATGGTTGCCTTCTTTACCGTACTGGTAACCTACCTTTTGGGTTTTTATGGACTTCATCCTTCAGTCTGGGGGCAGATCATCATTGCATGGATTTTCGCGATCACGATCGGAATGCTCGCGATGCGCGGTATTACAGGGTCTACTGTTGTATCTGTGGTGATTAACTTTATCCAACTGGCTGTTTTGATAGTTTTTTCCGTATTGGCCATCAAATTCAGGTTGGAGAATCCTTTGGCCATTCCATCGACAGAATGGTTTCATCTTACTGCCCAATCTGTATTTACTCCGCATAGTATTTCCGGCGTATTGTTTCAGGCCTCGATTGCCATCATCATTCTTGTCGGGTTTGAATCTTCCACGGCGCTTGCGGCTAAGGCAAAAAATCCGCAACGCGATATTCCGAAGGGAATTATTCTGGCACTCATAATTCAAGGACTATTCGCTTACATGTTGGAATACTTTGCCGCGAATTATGCCTTAAGCAATCAGTTTACATCCGCCGATGGCGCTCTGAAAGGAATTGCGGCTGCCGCGGTATCCAGTGCCCCAATAGGTGATTTGGCCATTCAGATCGGGGATATTTTTCTGCGAGGCAATGGTTTTGCTTTTATGCTGGTGATGGCGGCCAGCGGGGCACTTGCCATTATCGGAACGACGCTGTCTGCTATGAATACGGCTGTCCGAATCACGTTTGCTATGGCACAGGATAATGAATTGCCCGAAATCGTCGGTTTGTTGCATGAAAAATACTCTACACCATTTGCCGCGGTGATTTTTTTATCAATTTTCTCCGGGATTATCGGCACTATTGGTATTCTGGGAGGTGTTTCTACCGTGACCGGGATAACCCTGGCGTCGAACCTGGGAACGTTCGTTTTGTACGGATTGATCTGCTCATTAACTATTGTGGCATTTGCCGGTAAACCCGGGTCAAATGTTGTAATGCATATTATTATTCCTTTATTGGGATTGGCCGCCAATATTTTACTTTTCGGGTCAATATTTTTTGTTGGCTTTAAGTCAGGTGGAGCAACGGCTCAATCTAGCGGTGTCGCGATAGGTATCGCGGGTGGCTGGTTGATCATTAGTATGTTTTACTATGTGTTGAACCGGCATAAAAAAGGTCAATCAATTTTTCCGTTCATAAAACAAGCAGTTGAAGAAAAATAATCAGTTTATTTTTCACCAATCTGACCGATCCTGATCTGGTTCGGGTTCAGCGGGAGATGAAGCTTTGACCAATTGTTTGCCGAATGTCGAATTTAGTGGCATCAGCATAGCCGGTCCTGTGCGCGAAGATAACCAGGATTCAATTTACTTGCCTGATCCTGATCTTGCGCGAAATTATGGTCAACTATTTGCGATCGCGGATGGAATGGGCGGTTATTCATTAGGGAATATTGCCAGCCGAATGGCGATCGACTCTGTATCTTCCGCTGTCTATTCCATGGAACATCCAAACCCTTCAGCGCTAAAGACCGGGATTGACCGGGCAAATCTCCAGGTTTACAACACCGCAATAAAAAATGGTGTAGGTCGAATGGGGACAACCATAACCGCAGCGTACGTCATCGGTGACACTCTTCACCTGGGGCATATCGGTGACAGCCGGGCGTATATGGTGCGAAACGGAAGATCAACTTGCCTTACGGTTGATCATACTCAGGTTGGCGAAATGGTCAGAGCGAAATTGCTCTCACCTGACCGGGTCAGAACCCACGCGAGCCGGTCGGTGTTGACGCGGGCTGTCGGTATTGATTTATTTGTTCGACCGGATATCACAAACCATCACTTACAAGAGGGAGACCGCATAATCCTTTGTACGGATGGGGTTTGGTCTGTAATTGAAGACGTGGAATTTGGAACAAAAACGAAAAATCTGCCGGTCGAAATGATCAGTCAAAGTCTAATTGATCTGGCTTTGACTCGTGAGACAGACGATAACGCATCGGTTATTGCGTTTGAAATAACCGGACTTTCCTTTCCGGTGATTAATCCACCACCCCGCAAAATCCACTGGCTGCAAAAATTGAGGAAAATGATCTAATGAATGCCTATGCTATAATGAATCCCACTATGCTTCAAATTGGCGACCAATTTGACCGGTATCAAATTCAAGCCCATATGGCACAGGGGGGGATGAGTGATATTTACCGGGCATTTGACCTGGTGAATCGCCGTGAGGTGGTGATAAAGGTTCCAGACCAAACCATGTTGGGAGATCCGGCTCAATATGAACGCTTTCAGCGTGAACTGGAAGTGATGGACACTTTAGATCATCCGGCTATTCTCAAAGGACTTGGATCCGGAAAGTTTAATCGCATTCCATTTTTGGTCACTGAATATGTGGAAGGAACATCGCTGCGGTCGTTGATCGAAAGTTCCGCACCACTTCCAGTTGAAAAGGCTATAGAACTGGCGCGTAAAATAGCTGATGGTATGTCATATTGCCATAAAAATGGCGTGATCCACCGGGATTTGAAACCTGAGAATATTTTTATAACCGAAATTAACCAACCGGTTATCATGGATTTTGGATTGGCGTTGACAAAAGGCGCTCACCGGGTTACATACTCAAATTTAAGCGCCACTATGGGAACACCGGATTATATGTCTCCGGAACAAATTGACGGTAGACGCGGTGACCAACGCACAGATATCTATGCGCTGGGCATTATTTTTTTTGAAATGCTTACCGGTCGTCCACCATTTACTGGTGATTCACCTATGGTGGTTATGTCTCAACATTTGAATTCATTGCCCCCCAGGGTAGATAAATTGAACGCGGCGGTACCACAAAATATTGCCGCTATTGTTTCTACCTGCTTGCAGAAAGACCCGGACGCGCGTTTTTCATCTATGGACGCAATGATTGAAGCATTGGACAACCCAGAGGCGGTAGATACCAGAATATTGGATCGGAAACCACTTTCAACTGACGGCGGACCTTCACTGGCTATGCTTCAGATTTGGAAAGGGATTGGATTGTCCATTGGAGTGCTGATTGCATTAATTATTCTCGCCTTGATCCTGCAGACCATGAGACCATAATTAAGGGGAGCGCGACTATGACCGGGGAATTATCTAACGATGATATTGTAAAACTGACTGAGGAAAACCATATCCGGTTCATTGATCTTCAATTTACGGATATTGTCGGTGTGGTAAAAAACATCACCATCCCCGCTCATGAATTACCCGCTGCGTTGGAACAGGGTATCTGGTTTGACGGTTCATCTATAGAAGGTTTTGCGCGTGTTGCTGAAAGCGACATGCATTTGCGCCCTGATATATCCACTTACGCGATTGTCCCCTGGTTAACGGGTGATGACGCTACAGTGCGATTGATCTGTGATGTTTACACACCGGAAGGTCAACCATTTCAGGGAGATCCGCGCGGAGTGTTGCGGAAAGCTTTGGAGGCCGCCGGTGATATGGGGTTCTCGTATTTTACCGGGCCTGAACTTGAATTCTTTCTGTTTAAATCCAATGATGGATGTGCTCCCGAAATTCCCAATCCACATGATGAGGGCAGTTATTTTGACGCGCCTTCGGATATGGCATCCGGCTTACGCCGTCAAATGACCACCGCGCTGGAGGCATTCGGGTTGAAGGTGGAAGCCATGCACCATGAAGGTGCGCCGGGCCAGCATGAAATTGACTTTCGGTATTCTGATGCGTTGAAAACCGCCGACAGTGCCGTTACATTGCGGGTGGCTCTAAAGGTGATCGCGCAGCAAAACGGCCTGTATTGTTCCTTCATGCCGAAGCCGATCCGCGGGTTAAATGGGTCCGGAATGCATGTCCACCAGAGCCTCACGTACGCGGCAACCGGAAGGAACGCGTTTTCTGACCCCGGTGACCCGCATGGACTTTCACAAATTGCCAAGCAGTTCATTGCCGGGCAATTATTCCACGCGCGAGGAATGTGCGCTGTTCTGGCACCATTAATCAATTCGTATAAACGGTTGGTCGCCGGATATGAAGCCCCGGTGTATGTCACCTGGGCGCGAATCAACCGGTCGGCACTTATTCGAGTTCCCCGATCATCCGATGAATCGCTGGCACGGCTGGAATTACGCTGCCCGGATCCAAGTTGCAATCCATATCTGGCGTTTGCCGTTATGCTGGCAGCCGGGCTGGATGGAATTCGCCGGAATTTACCAGTACCAGAAGCCACGGAAGAAAATATCTACCTGCTGGAACGTAATTCACGCCCGAAATCATCCATTCTTCCGGGGTCTTTATCCCACGCGCTGGACGATCTGGAGAAGGATGAGGTCATCTGCCAGGCGTTAGGGCCTCATGTTCTGGACAGGTTTGTCAGCGCGAAACGGTTAGAATGTGAAGATTTCCGACTGGAAGTCACACCGTGGGAATTAAAAAAATATCTGCCCAATTATTAATATATTGGCTTCTTTCTACATATCTATAGCTTTTTAAGTTGTTTTTACCTAAAAATCGGGTTTTTTAATGCCTTAATATGCTCCATTTGGGTAATGTACACGGGTAATATGGGTGAATATAATCGAGACCATAAGTTAGAAATTGGTTTTTAAATGAAAAATCAAGGAGAGAACCACATGGCTAAGACAGTTGCAGATGTATTGGCGTTGGCCAAAGATGTAAAGATGGTGGATATTCGTTTCACCGATCTTCCGGGTCAGTGGCAGCATTTTTCCATTCCTGTTCATCGGCTGAACGCTGAGTTGTTCGAAGAAGGTATTCCGTTTGATGGCTCATCCATCCGCGGGTTCCAGGAAATCCATGAGTCTGACATGCTTTTGAAACCAGATCCGGAAACCGCTTTTGTTGATCCTGTGGCGAACATACCGACCCTGGTGATCACCTGCGATGTTTATGATCCGGTCACCCTTCAGCCTTACCTGCGTGACCCCCGCTACGTTGCTCGCAAAGCGGAAGCCTATTTGAAACAGACCGGGATTGCCGATACCGTTTACATGGGACCGGAAGCCGAGTTCTTCATCTTTGATAACGTCCGCTACTCCAGCAATACCTATGAATCTTTCTATTACGTTGACAGCGAAGAAGGTTGGTGGAACAGCGGCCGCGCTGACAAACAGAACTTTGGTGGTCAGATTTCTCCAAAGCGCGGTTATTTCCCTGTTCCACCCACCGATACCCTGCAGGACGTCCGCTCTGAGATCGTCATGGCTCTGGAAAAAGCCGGCGTCGTGATGGAGATCCATCACCACGAAGTGGCTACCGCCGGCCAGACCGAACTGGGTCTTAAATTCAATACTCTGACCCGCCAGGGTGATAATTTACTGCTCTACAAATACATTGCCAAGAACGTTGCCCGCAAAAACGGCAAAACAGCTACCTTCATGCCCAAACCGCTGTTCGGTGACAATGGCTCCGGTATGCACGTGCACTCTTCTCTGTGGAAAGGTAATACTAACGTTTTCTATGATGCCGCTGGTTATGCCGGCCTTTCTGACACAGCGAAGTATTACATCGGTGGTATTTTGAAACACGCTCCGGCTTTGCTGGCGTTGACTTCCCCCACCACTAACTCCTTCCGCCGTTTGGTTCCCGGTTTTGAAGCACCGGTAAACCTGGCCTATTCGCAGCGCAATCGCTCGGCCATTTGCCGTATTCCGGTGACCAAGAGCTCAAAAGCCAAACGTGTTGAATTCCGTGCGCCCGATCCCTCCAGCAATCCGTATCTATGCTTCTCCGCTATTCTGATGGCCGGTCTGGATGGTATTCAGAACCGTATCGACCCGGGCGAACCTCAGGACAAAGACCTGTACGAATTGCCTGCTGAAGAAGCTAAGAAAATCAAACAGGTTCCCGGTTCTTTGAGTGATGTTCTGGCTGCCCTGGAGGCGGATCACGACTTCTTGTTGAAGGGTGATGTATTTACCAAGGATATGCTTGAAGCATACATTTCCTACAAGAAGGTGAATGAACTGGATCCAATGCGGCTCCGCCCGACTCCTTACGAATTCAGCCTGTACTTCGATATCTAAAATCGCCTGCGAGAACGACATTTCTCCTTTTCCTGAGACCGCCGAAAACTGACCGCCGACCACACTGGCCTGCTTTCAGCGTTCGGCGGTCAGGTTTAAATACACATTCTGTTTACAGGTACATGTTACAATGACAAACACGGACGGGTGGGCAGCTATGGGCAAACAGGAAAACTTAATCTCCGGGGAAAATGACACACGTCTGCTGGAAGCTTTAGCCAGCTTAAACCAGATCAGCGGAACGATCAACCGCATCGGGTCTGAGGATGTGATCAGCAGTGAAGACAGTCTGCGATTGATCGTGGAAAGCGCCATTCGTGTTGTTCCGGGGTCATCAGCTGTAATTTATACGTTTGACGAAACACGAGATGGATTTTCGAACAGTACACGTGTTTCAGCGGAACCCGTTGAGGGGAAAATATTCAGATCTCAAGCAGAATCGGATGATATTCCGAGAGAGAATGGATTTGGTATCCGGGCAGTCAAGCGTCGCCGAAGTGTTCTTTCTTATGAAGAGAAGGACATTGCAATCCATCCATATTTTTCCGAAGCCGGTGTTAAAGCCGTCGGCTGTTTTCCTCTGATCGTTGTAGAACAGGTAGTAGGCGTTTTATACGTCTACTTGCAAGAGAACCGAACATTTACCCGGCTTGAATTACTTATGCTAGATAATTTTGTCAATCAGGCAGCCATGGCTATCTATCACTCACGTAGACTGGCCAGCATGCGGCAAGATCTTGAGCACAGGGAAGCCGAAATTGAACAACTGAACCGCGCCGGGTTGTTGATCTCTTCTCGGTTGAAATTAGAAGAGACCCTCGAATCCATTTTGCAACTCGCTCTCGATTTAACTGGCGCTCATTATGGGATTTTCCGGTTAGTCGACCGTAGCGGTGACAATCTGGTCACACGCGCGTATGCCGGGAATGATATGACACGCCCGAAAACAGAGTTATTGCCCTTACGAGGCAATAGTGTGATGGCATTTGTGGCCCGTAGCCGGCAGCCAATTTTGATCAGCGATCTACAAGCCGAACCATGGGCAAAGATATATTATCCGTTGGATCCGGGTTTGCGCATGCGCTCAGAACTGGCTGTACCACTCATCAATTCCAGTGGACGGTTGGAAGGCGTTTTGAACCTTGAAAGCCCGGAACCCGGAGCTTTCAATGAAAATCACAGCCATATACTCCAAACTATGGCTACATTCGCCGTTACAGCCATACAAGAAGTCCGGCTTCTCGATGCGTTACAAGATGTTGCTCGCCTGATCATTACACAGCCCTGTGACTCTGTCCTTGAAAATGTGACATCATTAGCATGCGATCTTTTGAATGCTTCCGTCAGCGCATTATGGCTTAGAGATGACCAGAACCTGGTATTAAAGACATCATCTGGAGGGTTTATTCACGGTGAGATAATACCTGTGGAGGGAAGTTTAACAGGGCAGGCAATTCTTAGTCGAGACGCGGTTGTAGCATACGATGTGCGCACAGACCCGCGGTTTCACAGGAAAGACCTGGCAAAATCGCAAAACTGGACCCGCGCGTTGATCGTCCCATTGTTGACCGGCGACTCGGAAATGCCATTGGGTGCTCTGGGTGTATACAGTTCGTCACCTGATCAGGGTAAATTCGCAGAGTCCGATTGGGATAAGAAAGTTCTTACGTTCTTATCTCACTATGCGGTTCTGGCTTTGCAAAATGAAAGACGTCAACAGGAGTTGAGGGCGGCTCAGGAGCAGCGTTCAGTCGCCGAGACATTTGCCGCTATCGGCGATATCGCCTCAAATCTTCTCCACCACCTCAATAATAAAGTAGGCACAATACCGGTGCGTGTGCAGAGTATTCAGGATAAGTGTGCGCTGGCACTCAATGCAGACCCATACTTGAATAATAACCTGGCAGAAATTGAACGTTGTGCCATGGAAGCCATGCAGACAGTACGCGATAATCTGTCGCATTTGCGGCCAATCCGGTTAGAACCAGTATGCGTTGAAGCCCGGATATCTGAAGCACTTCATGCCGCTCAATTGCCTCCGGGTATAAACGTCCGAATGGAGGGTGTTTCCCATTTACCGCTTGTGAAAGCAGGCGGTCAAAGTTTGACCTTTGTGTTTACAAACTTGATTGAAAATGCTGCTGATGCTATGCAGGGTAAAGGGGTAATTTCCATTCAAGGTCAATCAACAGAGCAATGGGTTGAAATCGTGATTCATGATGATGGTCCAGGCATTCCTGTTGAACTTCAAGACCGTATCTTTGAATTAACATTTTCTGGAAGGTCTGCGCAACGGCCCGGGAAACTTGGATTTGGATTATGGTGGGTCAAGACGTTAATGACCCGCCTGGGTGGCTCAATTTGTGTGGAGAGTGATGGAAAACATGGAACAACGTTCCGGCTTTGTCTGCCGCGCGTGGAGGAAAACATACAATGACACAATCACCATTTTTCGCTCTCGTAGTTGAAGATGACCGGTCATGGCAACAAATTCTGGTTGAAATCCTGACCGATTGCGGTCTAAAGGTAAATACGGCCGGGAATCTGGATGATGCCTTGTTCGAGTTGAAATCTAAACCACACCGTATTGCTGTCGTTGATCTGTCTCTTTCGCCCAATGATCATAACAATTTTGATGGACTCAAGGTGTTAGAAGCCGCCAGAAAAATGGACCCGAACTGCCGGACAATTCTTTTGACCGGTTTTGCCACAGTGGAACTGGCTGTTACCGCACTTACGGATTATGGCGTGTTTACATTCTTACGAAAAGAAAGTTTTCATCGGGGACAATTTAAAGAGGTGATTTCTCGGGCTCTCGCCAGCGCACCGCAGATACATCAGGTGGTTTCATCAAATACGCCTGACAAAAACAAAAATGCGGGATTTGCCGCTCGAGCAACTGTTGATAGCTCTGAGACTGGAAAGCGAAAGGCATTGATCGTAGAAGACGATGCCGGGTGGAGAAGCATCCTGGAAGAGTTACTAACCGATGCCGGCTTCCAGGTACGGGTTTGTGCCAGTTTCGGTGAAGGGCTTGGGTATTTACGCCGCGAAAGGATATCACTGGCAGTAGTTGACTTGTTGCTTAATGGCGGTTCAACGAATCTAATGGAACAACATCTTTCCAGCGAAGACCTGGACGGTTATCAGTTGCTGTCCAGTACACGTGCCAGCGGGGTACCCACAATTGTCGTCAGCGGAGTGGGTTCGCCGGACGAGATCAAACGCGCTTACGCGGAAGAATCTATATTTGCCTATTTGGAAAAGCAGTCTTTTGATAGAGCATCCTTTTTAAAAATTGTAGAAGATGCCAGCAAGGCGCTCGCGGCAAATAATGAACTATCTGTTCTAACAGATAGAGAACGCGAAGTATTTGACCTTCTGGCGCAGGGAATGACGAATAAAGAAATCGCCGAAAAGCTTGTGATCACAACGAACACGGTAAAACGCCATTTGAAATCAGTATTTGAAAAACTGGACGTACATACAAGGGCGGCTGCCGCCGCGAAAGCTATCGGAAAATCTGGCTAATAATCGTGTTTAGTTCATTCAATTGGTTTACAATCCTGCCTGATACTTAATTTCGATATCAGGCAGTTTTCTTATGACATTGAATGACCTTTTCCCAAAAACAGCCCGATTTGGGGCAGATGGATTAATCACTATCGCGGGTGTTGACCTGAATTTGTTGGCCGATACATATGGCACACCACTTTACCTTTATGACGCCTCTACAATTAATGGATCCTATTCTCTATTGACAGAGCTCCTTAAACAAAATTATTCTGGAAAGGCTCAGATCGCTTACGCATCCAAAGCCTATCTATCCCTCAAATTTGCGAAAAAACTGGCTCGCACCGATGCATCCATCGACGTCGTATCGCTGAGTGAACTTGAGATAGCTTTAGAGGCTGGTTTTCCGCCCGAAAGAATCCATTTACACGGCAACAACAAATCTCGGGAGGAAATCCATTCAGCTATTGCCAATCGGATTGGCTCAATCGTTATAGACAGCACGGACGAACTAGAATTTGTTGAAGCGATCTGCGAGGGCATGCAGGTAAGGCAAAAAATCTGGTTACGTATTAATCCCAATATTGCCGTCAATACGCATAAGGCTGTTCAGACCGGACATGGCGCCAGTAAGTTTGGTATAGAGGCTGCTAATGGTGAAGCGGAACATGTCATTCGGCTGGCTTTGAAAAGCGAATCACTTCATCTGACAGGTATCCATACCCATCTGGGGTCACAAATATTTCATCCTGCGGAGTTCGGCCAGGCGGTTGTAGCAATGCTTGAACTGGGAAAAACAGCCGGATTTCATCCTGATGTTGTTTGTCCGGGAGGAGGTTGGGGGGTTCCATACACCATAGATGATCCATTTATAGATCCAAACGAATGGATTGCCACAATTAGTAAGGCTGCCACTGACTGGTGTAGAACGGAAAACTGTCCACTGCCTGAGTTGGTGATCGAGCCTGGACGTTTCATGGTAGCTCGGTCTGGCGTAGCCCTGTATCGGGTGGGTTCAACGAAACAATCGCAAAATGGTGACTGGATCGCTGCGGTTGATGGAGGCATGGCAGATAACCCGCGAGTGGCGCTGTACGGGTCAAAATACGAGGCTATGCTCGTGGGAGATGGTTCCAAACGCCCGGTTGAAACTATGCGGCTGGTAGGCCGTTTCTGTGAGTCCGGGGATGAGCTTATTCCTGCTATCACCATGCCTCGCTTGCAGCGGGGTGATTTAATTGCCATTCCTGTAAGCGGAGCTTATCAATTGAGTATGGCTTCAAACTACAATCTGGCAGACAGGCCGTGTGTTCTATGGGTGGAAAATGGTGCTGTCGAGGTGCTGCAGAGACGCGAACACGCGGCTCGGTCAGACTGGTGGCAGGGGGAATGACCATCTAAAGGTTCAGCCATTTGGCGGCTGTACGGGGTAATTCAGCCAGCGTGCCTGTCACCTTGTGGCATTCAGGGATTGATTCAAGGAACAATCGCCCATATTTTTTCGTCAAAAGGCGTTTGTCAAAAACTGCTACCACGCCACGATCTGACTGTGTGCGAATTAGACGCCCAAATCCCTGACGGAAGCGTAGTATAGCCTCTGGGAGTGAATATTCATTAAATGGATCCTCAAATGTTTCAGATCGTGAAGCGATGATCGGGTCAGAAGGAACATCAAACGGGAGCTTGGCGATAGCCAGAACAGACAACGCTTCGCCCGGAATGTCAACACCTTCCCAGAAAGCACGGGTTCCGAGTAAGACGGCTTTTTCAGCTCCTCGAAAGTTCTCAAGAAGCGCGTTCGCTGAAGCTCCTACTCCTTGCTCATAAATCTGAATTCCGGCATCCGTCATCGCAGGAGCTATTGCCTGTGATGTTTTCTTCAATTGGGCATAAGAAGTAAAGAGCACTAACATACGACCATTGGTGGCTTTTGCGAGGCGTACAAGCCCGGATTCCAGGGCTTTCTGGTAACCGTAAGAATCGGTGATCTCGGGTATATCGTTGATCAGATAAAGCAAAGCCGAATTTTCATAATCAAAGGGTGAACCCAGTGACAATTCATCGGCTTCATCGGCATTTAGCCGGCTGCGAAGATAGTCAAATTCGCCGTGAGTGGTCAATGTTGCAGATGTGAGAACCACGCTGGTTTTCTGATGCCAGATATTCTCTTCCATTAATGGGCCGATATGTAAAGGAGCGATTTGAAGTCCGATCTTACCGGACCCGGGTTGTTTTTCGATCCAATAAATTTGAAGATTATCTGGCTTTGAGACTAGATTTGTTACATTTCTGTTGATCTCTGAAAAATTGGTGCTCAATGTTGCCAGATTCCCAATGACATCTAATAAGTCCTCATTGGTGTCTTCTTCTTCATCTCCGCCTGAACGTACAAGCCCTGACACCAGTCCCAGCATTTCTTTGATCAATTCACTTTCATCAAACCATATTTCCTCTACGTGATTCCAGGAATTTAAAGTACGTGTGGCATTCTGGATGCGTTCCTGTTGGGGATAGGTGCCCATTGGTTTCCCATCACGTTGGTCAGTGAGAAAATCGTCAACCGCTGAGAAGAATTGACTGTTCAGGCTGGTAATTTTGAAAGCCAGGTCAGTCGTTTGCCTGACGGCAGTTTGTACAGCTGCCAATTCAGAAGGTTGTAATATACCCTCAAGATTAACGAGCAAGCGACCCATTAGCCCGGAATTTGGCCCCCCAAGCTCGTGGATCAGGCGTTCAAAGTCATTTTGGCTGACTTTGAATGAAAGCGCATTGGTCGTTGCTTCTTCCATGTGGTGGCCTTCATCAATGATCAAATACTTATATTCCGGCAAAATACGGCTACCGGCTGCCACATCGGATAAAAGTAAGGCGTGATTAACCACAATTAAGTGAGCTATCGCTGCAGCCTGCCTTGAACGGTAAAACGGGCATTCACCGCCAGTACGGCTTATGCATGTTTCAGATTTACATCCTTCATCTTCGGCTGATAGGCGCAACCACACATCCCACTCAGGTGACTGGTTTAAGTTGATTTCATTGCGGTCACCGGTGCCGCCTTCATTTAACCAGACAAGTACTTTACCCAGAACGCGCATTTCTTCCGCTGTCTCAGGACCGCGCTGGCGCAACATTTCAAGTCGCCGGGGGCAAAGATAATTTGAACGGCCTTTTAGTACTGTCGCGCGAAGGTCAACACCAAGGGCTTCGCGTAGATCAGGGATATCTTTATTAATCAACTGGTCTTGCAGATTGATGGTATTGGTTGATATAACCACGCGGGTGTTTGTCTTTAATGCCCACATGGCTGCTGGAACAAGATATGCGAAAGACTTGCCCGTTCCGGTACCGGCTTCCACCAGCATGTGCTGACCTTCTGAAAATGAACGAGTGACCGCACGCAGCATTTCAACCTGTTGAGGGCGGTATTCATATGAATCGAAAAATTTAGCGAACGGCCCCCCATGTTCCAGTACAGCGGCCACTTCATCAAAATCTAGCGAGGCAGCTCCGGTTTCCGGTTCGGCAGAGATGTTTATTTTACCGGCTGGTTTTTCAAACAGTGGACCAGCCGGCATGTGGAACGTCTTCCTGGCCTGAATTGGTTCACGAGAACGGGCTCTAAGCACCTGTTGCAAGGCATACGAACCGATCCAATCGGTACGGTCACTATGGCGAACCAGTTCTGCTAAGAGATCTATCGGAAGCTCATTTGCCTTGCGGATCAATTTCTCATATACACCTCGGGTGGCACGGGCATCGTCTAACGCGCGATGGGTGGCGGGGAAGGGTATGCTCAATAATTGCTGCAACGCGCCAAGATTATACCGACTGGCAGTGGGAAGAAAAACGGCCGCCAATTCATAGGTGTCAATGATGTCGTTGTATTCGAACGCCCGGGTTTGACGCCGCAAAAACCCCAGATCAAAGCGGATGTTGTGTCCCAATATTGGACAGTCACCCACAAAGTTTTCAAAATCTTGAATGATTGCTTTAACTGGCGGTTCCCGGCGGACCATTTCGTCTGTGATTCCGGTTAATTGAGTGATCATCGGTGGTATTGGCCGCCCCGGATTGATCATTTGTGAATATTCCGCCTCAACGCGGTTGCCATTAAACCGAACAGCGCCAATTTCGATGATGGCGTCATTAACCGGGTCAAGCCCGGTAGTTTCAATATCCAGAGAAACAATCGAAGTCATGGATGGTTACCGGCCAGTTACTCCGGCATATACTCCTCAGCAAAGAAGACATTATATTCTCGCAGCATGATATCTGTTGACGGACGTCCGCACAGGGTTTGAATACCAGATTTTTGGGATACTTTTTCCCATTCGGCAATCAATATCATGGGATTCTTGGTTTGCAGGTCAAGGTCAACCAGAATAACTTGCCCGGGTTTGACATTGGAAAAAAGGTCATAAGTTTCCCAGTTTGGCAGGTTATGTATTCGATTTGCCATGGTTTTTTCGCGAATAATCGATATCCATTCCTGTTGAATAGAATCTTGATCAACAATGCGGATATGATTTCCCGGGAGAATTCTAAAGGAAACCGGTTTTAGTCCGGTCGAACAGGAAAAAATCGGCGGTGTTTCAGAGTGGGTAGATTTGAATGGAATGAGCGGTTGTACTGTCATCATTATCACTAATACCGCCGAAAGTGTTTTAGGCGGTATTAAGGACGGAAATTCGGTTTTGTCAGGTCGGAAAAATTCCCATGGTAGGTGGTCTGCCAGTGATGCGAGACCAATGCCAGGAATGGAAATAAAGAAGGGAATGGTTGCCGCGTAGACGCGCATGCGGTTGGAGTCAATTGGCGGCGCGAAGGGAATTGAGAGTACGATACCAATGAATGAGGTTAAATAAAATGACCGTACAGGATTTTTAATATTTTTTATACAAAAGAACAATCCGGTCAGCATAAGGAGGTAATAGCCTATTCGGGCTATTGTTCCTGTAACACCCTGATCACCGAACCAGCAAAGGGAGCCATAATAGTCATCAAGAGAGAAGAAAGTCTGGTATGAACTTAAAATCCCTTTTACCAGATTCATTGGTTTTCGGCGGATGATATCCAGGGTGAGTGAATAAATATAACGTGACTGTTCCCCGGTTGGCATCTCCCAGGTTTCAGGATGTTCTGTAAAAACCTGAGTCCACCCCAATCCTCCCCGAGCCACACCATATATTGTGAAGCTAAAGTTCCCGAATGGAGCGCTATCGGGTGATGAGTAAGTATTGAAAGCAACCAGGTTGATTAAAAAACCCAATACCACTGCCAAACAGGCAAGAATGAAAGATCTCCAGTGGAGTCCCCCCGATTTTCTGAAATACCAGCCTGTCCACAGCGCGAGAACTGGAAGAATAAAGAAGGCTCCTGCGCGGGCATTTAATCCGAGACTAAGTAAGAACAAACCGGTGATCATTAGTTTTAGCTGTTTTCGGGTGATACCCCGCAGCATGAAAACCAGGGCTAGCAACCCGAGAGGGAGACCGGCAAATTCACTGAGAGTCTTACCCAGAAGCAATCGGGCATATGAATAAAGAAGCACCAGGAATACCGAACCGGCAATTGCACCTTCCCGGGTCCGGAATTCATAGGTGGCAAAATACATGGCGTATCCAAGAATCAATGTCAGTACGGCAATTGTCAGGGGTAAATTTTGTCCGGTCAGCCATTGAATACTTGACATTAATGTAGTGAACAGAGGACGGCGGGCGGCGCCGGTGAAGAATACTGATCCTTCCAGCAGTCGATGCGAATCTGTAAAATAAAAGCGAGCATCACTAAAGGGTATAATGCCGCCCAGAATGTATTGTTCGCTTTGACCGCTTGCCCACAGTCCGGCAATCGGAAGTACTAAAATGGCAGAAATTATTCCAAGAAGCAGGAACCGAGAAATATTGTAAGGTAATTTAAGAACCAAAAACACGATCACTGCTAATGGTGCCATGATTTGAAGAAAGTCATAACGAAAGGCAAGCCCGAATTGTCTTGGGGTTGGATTGTTAAGGAAAGCCCAAGTTATCAGCAATCCCATGATAAAGGCTGCTGCTTGCCAGGCAAAATTTATATACTGGTCTTTTTTCATGCCGATGAGTTTTCCGGGAAATGTGAAATAATTCGATGATTATAGCATTTGATCTTTTGGAATTCGGAAGATAAAAAAAGCAACTGGTTTTAAAAAACCAGTTGCTTGTATTAAGTACTGCAGCTAGCTTTTACTTATTGTCTTTTGTGGTTTCAGATGCCTGTGCGGCAGCCAGTTTTTTTGCTTTATTCCTGCGGCTTATCATGCGAATAATCCAGACAATTATGAACACTGGTATCAGCAGGATGATTATTACTGGAAGGAAGAATAACACCATCCATATTCCGGCATTGGCAAAGAATTTTAAGGCATTGATCAACGCCTGGATCGCTTCTTTGGCTACACCGGCTGGCTGCCAGCTCCCAATAGTCAGAGGCGCTACAGCCGCTTTAGATTGAATTGTGATGTCAACGGCAGACATAGCCGCAGACTCTTCATAATATTTGATCTGCCCTTTGGTAATTTCAATTTGTTCGCGGATCTGGGTCAACTGATTGAAGACTGACATGACGTCTTCTGTGCGAGTTGCGGATGCCATGATCTCGCGCAGTTGGGCTTCGGCGTCTTCCAGATTCTTCAGGCGGCTTTTCTGGTCAGTGTATTCTTTGGTGACATTTTGACCAGATCTGGTTTCTGACAACACATCAATGGCTGGGTCTTCAACCAATGATTTGATTTTTTCCAGTGTGACTGTCAACGATTCAGCGGGAACGCGGATGGTGATGTGTGCCTGGGGTAGGTCAAGGCCGTTTTCATTGCGGGTTTTATAAATATTGGAATCAACTACATAACCCTTAAATTCTTCGGTCATCTTGACCACAGCATCCATAGCTGTGGCTGGATCACTGACAACGATTGAGATGTTAGCATTCTGGATGACAAGTTGGTCAACCGGCGATGCCTGCCCTGGCATACCGTTGTTCGATGCGTAGTCGGCCGTGGAAACTTCGGATTTCTCCATTTCCATTTGCGCAGATGGCGCGCCAGCCGCTTCAGGCGCTGCGTATAGCGGCGCAGCAGTAGGAGCGGCTGATGAGCATCCAGTATATAAGAGCATTAAAATCAGCAATGCAAAAGCAACCCGTTTCATTCGTCCCTCCATTTTTTTTGTTTTCTACGGGAATGACGTTGCAGAACTTGAAAAAGTTCCCGGTTTACCAACCGCCAAAAAGACGCTCGCCATTACGGACGGGAAGCCCCG
Organism: Leptolinea sp. HRD-7; assembly: GCA_024363285.1. GTDB lineage: Bacteria > Chloroflexota > Anaerolineae > Anaerolineales > Anaerolineaceae > Leptolinea. The sequence goes on from AP024710.1 coordinate 2,588,418, forward strand.
ACCGTATGATTCTCTGCTGAACGGATGAGATATCATACGATACCCGGCGCAGATCCCAGGTCTTATCAACAAGATCCAATATAGCATAGCACGCGCGCGGGTCAGCGTCACGCGGTTGACCAACAGAACCAGGATTCAATATCGCGCGGCCGTTAAGGTGAGTGCTCAGTGGATTGTCAGAATTCATGGCATACAGTGATGACTTGCCATTCTTTGTGTGGTAAATAACCGGTATATGCGTATGCCCGATCAGGCAAAAAGGTGTAATAAAATAATCCAGGTTGTCTGCCGCGCTTTCCACATCCAGAATGTATTCCCAGATAGAATTACGAGGGCTTCCGTGTGTGAGGGTAAATCCATGACGGACTGTTTTCTTGCGCAGACTGGTAAGGTAATATTTACTTTCTTTTGAAAGACTCTCTTGATTCCATAATGTTGTCTCACGAGCTTCTGTATTAAAGCTATCGAGATCGATCTGCCCAAGAGCCGCCGCGTCATGATTGCCAAGAACACAGAGGGTATATGGCAGGCTGGCGATGCGATCAATTACTTCATTGGGGTCAGGTCCATAACCGACAAGGTCACCCAGACACCATACAGCATCTACTTTGCCTGCATCATCAAGTACCGCATCAAGTGCGGTTAGATTAGCATGGATGTCAGAAATGACGAGGATGCGCATAAATCAAACACTCATGGAAGAGAGAATTGAACATTCCACTGGCCGGCTTCCGGCTGTTCAACTGTGGAAGTAAGCCCTATGATGACAAACCAGGTATTACCCGGTTTCAATGGAATTGCCCGGTTCGTGTCATCGAAAAAAATCATCGGGCGGTCATTTGCCTGAGATTGCCAGTATCCGCTGATCATGCGACCGTCCCTGAAGAAAACTGCCCGACGGGCTTCTCGATTTGCCCACAGTTCAATGTTATGCAGGGTGGGGTTATATTCATTATATCGGGCGTAAAGTAAGACAACATTGTCAAAAGCTACCTGTTTGCCGGTAAGCTGATCATTCAGCGGAACCAGCTTTACGGGATTTTCGGGAATATCAGTCTCGGTCCAGCGTTCGTATTTTCTCCGGGAGGGGTCATATTTCCACGCGCCGACGTTTAAATCATTATACCGGATGACGACAAATTCGCCTTGAGATTTTGCCATTTCAGGAGGATTTGAATCAAAAACCATCCCTGTGACGATCTGACGGTAATTGTTGATTTTATTCAATTTCGCGTATTCATCGAATTTGGATATATCCGCGAAAACAGAATTAACAGTATGTTCACCTGTATCACATAAAGCAGGGCAAGTTGAATCTTTTACAGAAATCGCCAGTCCATCCAGATGATTCAGCAGGTCAACCCGCACACGAGCATCGGCGCTGGCATAGGCAAAAATGGTTTGATACATACTGGCCAACTGGATGTCTGCCAGACGGGCTGAACGAACAGGGCCTACTTTTTCTGGTTTTTCACCATAATAAACTGCTGAAAAACGATTCATCCCTTCGCCAATATAAAACTCAAAAACGAGGTCTGCCAGAGAAAGACCATATTGTGGACGTCCGGAAGGAGGAAAATTGGTCACTTTAACCATCACCGGACGGCGATCAAGAATGGCCGGGTCAGCCACCTTCAAACCGGTAAAAGGATTGATGTCTTTCGGAAACCGGTCAGGTCCATAATGCACAGCTTTAATGGTAGATGTGACAGTCGGAATTTGAGTTGGTGTCTCCGTAGGCAGCGGGGTGGCAGTAACGATTTCTGGAGAAGGTGGTATCAAGGTTTCTGTCGGGGTAGATACGTTGATGATAGTTGGAACGACAGTCTGAGTTGAAATTTCTTTAACAGACGTAGATGCTGATTGGCAACCTGATAGAGTTGCTAAGAAAAATATTGTTACAGGCAGCCAAACATATTGAATCTGCTTCATCATTATTTCATTATCCGGTTAAGGGAGGAAAAAGTGAAGTTCATATCGCCCGCCTTGCGGATTTGTAAATTGTGAACTTATCCCAGCCAGAACAATCCATGTGTTGCCGGGTTTTAGGGGCATAGGAGTTCCATCTTCTCTTAGTAATTCAACTGGTTGTGAATGATCTTTTATGTGCCATTTTCCTTCATATTTCAAACCATCTCTAAAATAGACGGCTCTCTGGCTGCCGGAATTATTCCAAAGGTCGATATTGTGTAGTGTACGATTATATTCAATATAAAAAGTAAAAAAAACAATAACGTTAGAAAAACCCAATTGAGCTCCGTTGTTTCGATCAACCAGAGGGATCATAGTGAGAGGTTCACCTTCATTTCCATCTTCGATCCATCGTAGATATTTCCCGGATGAAGGGTCAAACTGCCATTCACCCCGGTTGATATCAGCATATTGTTCCAAGAATTGAATAGCAGATTCTCCTCCGGCAGGAGGTTCGTCAGAAAAAGTTGCAAATTGTAAGCCAGGTTTCTCTTGAACAACGCCCGTTTGACGGGCTAATTCTGTAACACCAGCCGAATCGGCAAAAACCCCTGTGACACTGTGAGTATCGTCACCACACACAGGCGGACAGGGAGCGAATTTATACGGAATGGCTCTGGCACCCAGGTCTTTGGCAAGAATGTTGTCGACGCGTTCATCCGCGTTGCCATATACCAGAATTCCTCGAAACATCTGGGTCAGTTGCGAGTCAACCAGTCTACCGGAACGAAGAGGCCCGACCTGAGGGGCGTCATTGCCATAAAAAACCGCTACAAACCGGTTGAATAACTCACCGATGTAATAATCAAAAACAATATCAGCGGAGGATAACCCCGCATGAGGGCGGCCCGTACGAGGATAATTGGACACTTTGATCAGAACGGGAAGTCGTTCGAGCCGGGAAGCGTCATCAACGGGAAGTCCGGTCAACGGGTTGATATTTTCTGGAGTTGGCGTTGGGTTTGGCGTGGATGTTTCACTGGACAAAACATTCACTTCAGAGGGAACCGATGAAGTGGAAAATGCATTCTCAGGTAATGGTGTTGCTGCCTGAAAAGAAACAGTTGATGCTGCCTGGCATGATGCCAATAATAGCACCACAAAAAGTGTCGCGAATAGTGATACTCTGTTTTTCAACCTTGTTCAAACCAGCTGGATGCTTTTTCTAAAATTAACCGGGCAGTTTCAAATTTTGATTGCAATCCCAATTCTTGCAATGTTCCATCAGGAAACAGTAGAGTGACCCGATTGGTATCGACTTCAAATCCCGAGTCGGATGTGGAAATATCATTGGCTGCGATCATATCAAGTCGTTTCTGTTTAATCTTACGCCTTGCATTCTCCACCAAAGATTCACTTTCGGCGGCGAATCCGATTACCCGCCGGGGAAAACCGAATTGTTCTCGTTTTCGGGCTACTTCCGCGAGAATATCTTCGGTCTTTTCCAGTGTAATGGTTGGGACGCCGGCTTCTTTTTTGATCTTTTCAGACGCCGTTCGGAAGGGACGAAAATCTGCTACCGCGGCTGCCATGATCAGCAGATCGGCATCAGTTGAATGTTTGAGAACCGCTTCTAGCATTTCATGTGCTGTATTCACGTGTATCAGTGTGGCGCCTGCCGGTTCTGGTAGGCTGTTGGTCGTGGTGATTAAAGTCACATCACCGCCCAAATCGAGCGAAGCCTGGGCGAGGGCATATCCCTGCTTGCCGGATGAGCGATTGGTGATCACGCGCACCGGATCGATCGGTTCGGATGTTCCGCCGGCAGTGATGACCACTTTATGCCCGGCAAGCTTTCCACCACGGCTCAATATATACCTGGCCTGGTTGACAATATCAATGGGTTCTGAAAACCGTCCGGGGCCAACCAATCCTGATGCCAGGTGACCACTTTCAGGGCCGACAATGATAGCTCCGCGTTTACGGAGGGTCTCAACATTCTGCTGGGTGATGGGCTGGTTGTACATGTCGACATCCATAGCAGGGGCGATGATCAATGGCGCTGATGACGCCAGTACTGTGACACTCAATAAATTATCCGCAATACCCATTGCCAGTTTGGCCAGGGTATTCGCCGAGATTGGAGCTACCAAAACCAGATCAGCTCGATGGCCAAGTGACACATGCACTACGTGCCCTTCGCCACCCCAGAGGTCTGCTTCTGTGGAAGCCTTTCTGCCAGTAACGGATTGGAAGGTGAGCGGTGAAACAAATTTGCATGCGGCTTCTGTAAGAATTACATCAACCAGCGCGCCGGATTGGGTTAATTTTGAGGCAACTTCCACAGCTTTATATGCCGCGATGGAGCCTGTGACACCGAGAATAATAAATTTATCCCGCAATGGATTAGTCATGTTGTTGATTCATCTCCCAGATCATACGCAGCCCATCAAGGGTCAGCCAGGGGGCAACAATGGTGATAACAGAGGTTTCACGGGCAACCACTTCCGCGAGTCCGCCGGTTCCAATAACTTTCATTTCATCACCCAACTCTTTTCTAAATCGGGCGACCATACCTTCCACCATAGAGACATAGCCGAAAAGCAAACCTGATTGCATAGCATGTTTGGTATTTTTGCCAATGACGGCTGGAGGGCGAACCAGGTCAACACGGGGAAGCTGTGATGTGCGTTGAAAGAGCGCGTCAGCTGAAATACCAATGCCAGGGGCGATAGCGCCACCCAGATAATTACCATGGCTGTCAAGCGCGTCAAAGGTGGTTGCGGTGCCGAAATCGACCACGCAGGCCGGACCGCCATACAATTTCTGCACAGCGGTCGCGTCAACAATGCGATCGGCTCCAACGGATGATGGGTCATCCAGGAGTATATTGACACCCGTATTTACGGTTGAATCGACTATAAATGGTTCTTGTTTTAAATATTGAAGGCATGCCTGTTTGATTCGCCCGGTTAGAGGGGGAACAACAGATGCCATGGATATGGCTGTGATTTGTTCGACATTAATATGGCTATGTTGGAGCAAACTGGATAATTGAATCCCATATTCATCCGACATACGGTCATGGTCGGTAGCCAGCCTCCATCGGCAGCCCAATGTTACGCCCTGATAACAGCCAATCGTTATGTTGGTATTTCCAATGTCAATTGTAAGCAGCATAAAAAAATTATACCGCAGGCACGTCTTTCGAATTTTCCTGTTGTGGTAGCAAATCTTTCAGAGGCGGCAGGAAAAGGAAAAGAAAGAACAAAAATAATGGGTATAGATGCATCAACAGACGGTCATATGATTGGTTGATGTGGGTTTGAAGACCATGGGGCGTAATTACATATATCAAAAAATATCCGACCCACTGCAACATCAGTAAACCTGTCAGGGCAAGAATGGCAGATCGGTTTTCTTTATTTAGCACAGGTCCCATGAGAACCCAGAACACAATAAAAACCAATGGAATCGGAACCAACCAACCGCCAAACCCTTTGGGGTAATTCTGCAAAGCGGAAATCACCTCGCCGTACCTGGGGAGTGAGAGCAGTTGAGAGATTGACAGCCCTAAGTTTCCGGTGTCAACTACATCATTGGCCGGGGCAAGAGTCAGTTTAAATAGAAATATTGTTATAAGTGGAAGAGAAACACCGGCCAGAAGGCTTCTAAAAAAGATAATTCTGTTATGTCTCTGAAAAATAATCAGCGCCAAAATAACAGAAACACCTGTAAAAACAAGTAAAAACAGTTGACCTTCATTTTTTACCCAGCCAGCCAGACCGGCTGACAGTCCGGACAGAATTATCCACCGCCAACTGAACGCACGGTCAATCAATCCGATAGCCAGCGATATTCCGCTTGACAGAATACAGGCCGCAAGTGGAAGGTCAGCAAATTGGAGTGATCCGAAATAAACAAACCAGGGAGTGGTCAAAAGAATGATGCCGGCCAGAAAAGCGGTCTGTTTCTTTTTCAATGCGAGTAAGGCTCCGGTAAGCAATCCGGGATTGGCGAAGGTAAAGAGACCGGCGACGGCTGGAGGAATGCGCTGTGATTCTGTGCCTGCCATTACCCAACTTCGGGCGATGGTCAATGGAACCAGAAGGGGGTAGTCAGCATGGAAGACCTGTGGAATAAAAACTTCTTTCCAATGTTCACCACCGCGGGCGAGCATCCGTGCTCTAACGTTCCAGATGGCCCATGCATCATAGCGACCGTGGGGATTAGCCTTCGTGTAGGCAACAAAACTGGCCATTGCCGCGATGAAGACCACGAGGAATAAAATACCAAAAGCCCAGTCAGACCAGGTCCATTTTTTCCAGTCAGGAATCAAAGTTGTAAATAATATCTTATTTTTCCAACTAGCCCACAATAAAGCAAATATCAGTAGTATCTCTACTAACCAGAAGCCCGGAAACGACGGATTAAGAAAATAAGACCAGAAGAAATAAAGGCAGGCGCTGATGCCAAATCCCAACGGTATACCAAGTGAAATGATCAATACGAGGTTACCTCGACCGGTTGGCAGGATCAGTAGTGAAGCTAAAAGTATTCCCATCAAAATGGGTGGAATAAGGGTAAGGTAGACCAGGTAGCTCATTTCCCCGTTCCTGTAAAAATGTTGATCTCATTGGAGTAGGGTTGAGACAGGCGAATGCCCAGAGTTGATTCAACCTCCAGCAACTTGTTCGTATCTCCATTGTCGCTAAAGTTACCGAGGATAACAGGGTGTTTCTTCCCTCGTTCCAATATTACCGGTGCCACAGTGTATTGCGCCAGTAAGAATTCCACTTCCTGGTCGCTGGAACCGTATTGGGCACCGGGAATGTCCCAATCAGCCAGATACCCGACAACCCCATACTCCGGAAGCAGCGGACGAATCTTTCGCAGACGTTTGTCCCACGCGGTGACCATATCATCCCCTTTTAACTCACCAGCTGCCTGAGCGCCAGTCTGATATCCATTGATGGCTGACACAACACAAAGACCAACCAACACAATTAAAACTCCATAGCGGGCAATGTTCAGAATAAATGGTTTGAGCTTCGACAAGGTTACCTACTCTTATTTTTTAATGGCTTCCACTATTTCTGCCGCCAGATCATAACGATTGAATGCCGGCATTATATACGCGCCCTGCACGCTTCCTTTCATCTCATCAATCAGTTCTACGGCGATCTGAACTCCTTCTTCCTGACTTTTCTCACCACTTTTGCGGATCCGTTCAATCACATCACCGGTTATGGTGATCCCGGGGACTTCCTGATCAAGAAAATTGGCATGGCGGATGTTATTGAGGGGTAGGATTCCCACTAATATGGGAAGGGAAAAATCTTCTACCTCGTTTTTTATCTGGTTTATGAATTGAATAGCCATTTCTGGTTGAAATACAGGTTGAGTTAGAGCGAAATCCGCTCCGGCATTTATTTTTCTCATCAAATTTTTGATCTCATCCTGTGGTGATTTCGGATTCAGGTTCAACGCGCAACCAACAAAAAAGTTTGTCGGTTGACCGATATTCGCTCCTGAATGGTCAACACCGGTGTTGAACCCTTGCTTTATCAGTTTCACCAAACCAGATGGAACCAGATCATAGTTATCCATCGCATTGGGATAATCACCAATGGAAGTGGGATCGCCCATTACCACAAAAACATTCCGCACCCCAAGAGCGTGGGCGGCAAGAAGATCACCCTGTACGCGGATGATATTGCGGCCACGAGTGGGGAAGTGCAAGACCGTTTCAATACCGATCTTATGCTGAATAAGATTGCAGACCGCCCAGGGGCTCATTCGCATTCGTGCCATCGGGCTGTCGGCTACATTGATAACGTCTGCGCCAGCTTCCGCCAACAGGCTGGCGCCAGCCAGCATTTTTTGTGTGGCAATTCCGCGCGGAGGATCCATTTCAACAGCACATACAAACTTTCCCGAGGTTATCTTTTGGGCAAAGACAGTGGGTTCAAGAGCTTCTAAATCCTGAATCGGGGTCGATTCGTTCTCAGCCGGGGAAGATGGAATAGCGGATTCTAATGCGGGCAAGTTATTCAGAGCCTTGCTCATGGCCGCGATGTGTTCCGGGGTGGTCCCGCAACAGCCGCCTATGATTCTGGCACCATTACGCGCAAATGTTTCCACGTACTCACCGAAGTATTCAGGTGCAGCCGGGTACATGATCCGACCGCCGGACTGCTCCGGCCATCCAGCGTTGGGCATCACGGAAAACATCGCATCCGGGACAGCGGAACGCATTTGGCGTAATATCCGTACGATTTGAACAGGCCCACCAGAACAATTGACACCGATATAATCCGCGCCTTCTGCCTTAAGTGAACGGGCGACAGATGCGGGGGCGTCGCCCAGCAAAGTGCGGTCGTCACGGGTGTATGTCATAGAAGCAATCACCGGAATGTCTTTGCTTACCGCTCGGGCCGCTTTTACGGCTATACGGGCTTCCTGCAGGTCAGTCATGGTCTCAATTAGGATCATGTCGACCCCGGATGCGATAAGGGTCGAGATTTGGTCTGTAAAGGCTTCCAGTGCGTCTTGCGGTTTGACCCGACCGAATGGAGCCAAACGCACACCCAGTGGACCGACATCACCGGCGATGAGAATATTTTTGAAAGTACCTAAAATGACCCGGCGGGCCAGTTCTACTCCGGCTGTGTTGATTTCACGCATTTTGTCTGCGAGACCGTAACGCCCCAATTTAAACCGATTGGCACCGAATGTATTGGTCTGAATGATCTGTGAACCGGCATCAATGTATTCCCGATGTATCTCACCTACCAGGGCGGGATCGATCAGGTTCAATTCATCGAAACAAACGTCAAAACCTACTCCTTTTTGGTGCAATAACGTCCCCATAGCGCCATCAGAAAGGAGTGGGGTGGGATGGTGAATGTTTTGATCCCGGGTCAAACGCCTGACCGTTTTTTCTTCAAACAACGTCATTGCGTCTTGTCAGTCTTTCATCAACATGTCAATACGGCTTTCGCCAATGTTGAAATATTTGGCTAGCGGATGGTGCAATACGATGGCAGCGGTAGACTGTTCGGGAACCAGTTGGTATGCCGATGTTAGAGCCATTCCCAGTTCCTTTTCCACGGGAAGGAGAGAGAAAACCTTGGCATGCTCCGATAGCTCTGGCAATGTGTTGTAACCCCATGAGTATCGTTTGCCCTGTTCCGGTTCCAACCCTAATTCTCGGCGGATATGGCGGTGAAGATATTCGGCAGAAGCTTCGGCCATCTGAACTGCAAGGCCGTGTGTGAAGTAACCTTCCGTATAGTCATTCGCCTGTTGAAGCCGGTCAAAGCGATCAGTGGCAGCCTGACCGACTGTCACAATTTGAAAAGCGACGATGTCCATTAAACCACTTTCTTTCGACGCAAAGTAGTCTGCCAGACACAGATTTTCTCCCGCGTCTTGCCTTGGGAAGTTAAATCGCGTTAATCCGATCGGGTTTTTCGATTTTATGGAAGCCGGTTGATAGACGATAAGATCATTCCCTTCTGACTGGCATGGCCAGTACCCATACATTCCCTGGGGCTGCAGCCATCCTTCTTTACTGGCCTGTTTTAGCATGTTGACCAATCGGTCTTCATACTCTGCCTGTAATTTCTTCCATTCATCACCATGAGTATTTTTCGCACCCCAGGATAGGCGGAAGAGTTCATTTTTTGACAGGCATTGATACACGGCTTCTAACGGCATTTTTTTCACTAACCGGGGACCGTATACATCAACATTCGGAATCCTGGCTGCCGGGGGGACGGTAGATAGGGTTTCGCCTGATTTTGAACCGGACGATCCACGTACCTGCCCCAGTTCATAGCGTGCCTGTTCGCGGACTTTTTCCATAAAGGCAGGTTTTTCATTTGGATTGATCAGTGTATCCATTGTGGAAAGTCCTTCAAAAGCATCTTTGCAATAGAAAACACCCGGTTCATACAAGGTATTTTCTTCGGTCATTAAAATCCGCCGTCCGAATTTTTCATTAATAGCCGCTCCTCCAATCAGGACAGGGAAGTCTAATTTCCGGCGCTGGAGTTCATTAATGATCAACGGCATTTGTTTACTGGTGCTAACGAGTAGAGCGCTAAGTCCAATTGCATCCGCTTTTAATTCGACAGCTTTTGAGATGATAGTTTCTGCCGGTACCTGTTTTCCCAGATCATGAACGGTGTATCCGTTGTTTGACAGGATGGTCTTGACCAGGTTTTTCCCGATATCGTGTACGTCACCGTATACAGTGGCCAGAACCAGTGTGCCTTTTCCTGCGCCTTCTTTACGTTCCAGGTACTGTTCCAGGTAGGAGACAGATTTCTTCATAACTTCGGCCGATTGCAATACAAATGGGAGGATCAATTCACCTGAGCCAAATTTATCTCCCACATCCTTCATGGCCGGTAGAAGGACGGTATTCAGAATTTCGACTGACCGGTCTGAATGGCTTTTCACTTTGTCTTCCGCGATCAGTTCTTCAAGATCATTTTCAATTCCATCTTTCACACGGTGAACGATCTTCCAATGGACCCGTTCCGCGGCGTTTAATCCTTCAAGAGGTGAAACTTGCAAATCTGATTTTTGTCCTGAACTTCCGCTGGTTTCAAAATATTCAATAACCCGTTGAAGGGCATCCGGCCTGCGGTTGAAGATCAGGTCATTGGCTAATTCCCGCTCGGCTTCAGGGATATCTGAATACGGGGTAATGGTTGCCGGGTTGACTATGGCCATATCCAGGCCCGCTTGAACAGAATGGTACAGCATGGCGCTGTTGATAACCGCACGAGCGCCCGGTTTAAGACCAAAGCTGACGTTGCTCACGCCTAGAGACGTTAACACCCCGGGAAGTTCTTTTTTAATCAACCGAATACCTTCCAATGTCTCTTTGGCGGAATCCAAAAGTTCTTCCTGCCCGGTTGCCAGGGTGAACGTTAAATCATCGAAAACGATGTCACAGGGTTTAAGTCCATGGTCTTTGACGGCAATATTGAGAATACGGCGGGCAATGGCCAGTTTCCGTTCGGCTGTCTTTGCCATGCCTTCTTCGTCAATCGTAAGGGCTATGACCGCGGCGTTGTATTTCTTTGCCAGGGCGAATATCCTGTCAGCTTTCGCACGGCCGGATTCCAGATTCGTGGAATTGATCAGGCTGCGTCCGGGAGCGGTTTTTAATGCTTCTTCCAGTACCTCTGGTTCAGTAGAGTCAAAAATAAAAGGAGCTTTTACAACGGGTGAGAGAGCTTTAATGATGTTATGTATCATGTTAGCTTCATCCGTACGCTCCGTTAGTGCAACACAAAGGTCAAGTCCATGCGCGCCGCTATCGATCTGTTCGCGCGCAATGGTGATCATTGTGTCATAGTCTTCGGCCAGAAGAACTTGTTTAAATTTGCGGCTTCCCTGAGAATTGAGGCGCTCGCCTATCAAGAAGGGCGCCGGTTCCTGTTGCATCGGGGTGGCAGAGACTGAAGATGCCAGACGCGGAGCGGTCTGAACATTCCGCGTTGCAGGAGTTTTTCCATTTAATGACTGAACCAAATGTTTTAAATGTTCCGGAGTGGTACCGCAACAACCTCCAACTACCCTGACGCCGAATTTTGTGACAAATTCTGTTAATGCTTCAGCAAAAGGCTCAGGCTTTAATGGGTAAACGGCTTGCCCATCAATATTGAGGGGCAGGCCCGCATTTGGAATACAGGAAACAGGCAGCGAGGTTTGCTCAGTTAATTGTTGAATGGGTTCACGCATGTAATCCGGTCCAGTGGAACAGTTCAATCCAATTACATCAATTGGCAATCCTTCCAGAATCGTGTCCACCGCGTTAATATCCGTGCCCAGAAGCATTCTTCCGGTGGTATCAAGAGTAACCTGCGCCTGAATTGGCAGCCAAACACCGGTTTCTTCAAAGGCTTTCTGACAGCCCAGTATGGCCGCTTTAACTTCAAGAATGTCTTGTGATGTTTCAATCAATAATAGATCAACGCCGCCTGTGATCAGTCCAACAGCCTGTTCACGAAAAATATCTACCAGTTCATCAAATGTAATATCAGATAATTCCGGATCATTCATTGAGGGAAGTTTTCCCGTTGGTCCCATCGAACCAGCAACAAACCTTGATTGACCCGTTGTGCTGAATTCATCGGCACATTTTCGCGCCAGTGAAGCGGCTGCATTATTAATCTCGAGTATTCGGTTCTGCAGACCGTATTCCTTCATTGTCAGACGATTAGAACGGAATGTGCAGGTTTCAATAACATCTACTCCGGCTTCAAGGAATGACCGGTGAACTTTTTCAACCGCCTGAGGATAGGTGATTACGAGGTAATCATTGCAGCCGAAGGTTGCCTCTCCGCCAAAGTGTTCGGGTTTCAGGTTTTGAACCTGAAGGTTGGTACCCATGGCGCCGTCAAACACGGCCACTCGTTTCTTCAGCAGGTCAAGATATCCGCGATTGGTGAATTTTCTGGTCATATTATTCCCTTCCACAGAGGAATGCAGATACCAACAGGTTAATTGTGCCTGTTCTTATCCCCTGAGATTGTTATATGTGGTGTGCTGAAATTGATGGGGTTCAGCTGTGTTTACCGATATTACCACAATAATCAGACGGTCATTATCTGGTTGCGGCCGGCTTCTTTTGCTATGTATAACGCTCGATCTGCTGTATCAATTAGTTCGGTCAGATTATCCATCTCTTTGGTCAATTCAGCTACACCAATACTTACGGTTGTAGAGAGGTTGCCTGCATCGGTCTTAAATACCCGATTGGCAATGGATTCTCTGAACCGGTTGGCAATCTGATACGCCTGTTCAAGATTGTTTTCGATTAATAAAACTACTATTTCATCTCCGCCATAACGGGCGATGATATCAATGTCACGAAAACCAGACCTGCAGCAATCCGCTACCTGATTTAACATCTGGTCACCGGCGATATGTCCATACGTGTCGTTGATGGTTTTAAAGTTGTCCAGATCAAGAATCGCCACTGATAATGGATGATTAAACCGGCGAGCTCGGTCAATTTCACGCCGTCCCAGATCCATTAACCCGCGTCGGTTGAACAAAGCGGTCAACTCATCTGAGATGGCCATCTTTTGCGTTTCTTGTTGCAGACGGGCGTTTTCAATGGCTGTCGCGGCCAGGTCAACAAAAGATTGCAATTTTTCAACGTGTTCCCGGTTAAAAAATCCCGGTTTAACATTTTCAAGAGAGAGAAAACCGGCAACCCTGCCTTTAATTTTTATCGGACAACCCAGATATGAATGGGTTTTTGTTTCACCGGCTAACGACGACCATGCCGGATAAAGGGCGATATCTGGAATAAGGAGTGGATTCCCTGTTCGTTTCATCGTTCGGAGAGTTTGAAAATCATTAATGGACAAATTTTTCAATGTTTCCATTTTTTTCTGAAAGCCGGAGAGCCCCGAACGCCCAATACCAGAGAGAACCCCGCGATCACCAATAAGAATAATGCTGGATACATCGACCGACACCACGTCTCCTACGGCTGCTAAAACACGAGAAAGAACTTCATCCAGATCCAAAGGGCTGTTCACCAGAGATGCGGCATTTTTCAAAGCGTTAGCCAGGGTTCGCTGGTCACGTTCCCGATACGATGAGGTGATCGATTCTGTAATATCGCGACATACCATCACCACTTTATCAATTTCAAACGGAGAGATCGTCCCTGAGTACCAGCGATCCTGTCCATTCTCATTCACGCAATAATCGATCACCCTTGTCTGATGAAATTGGAGGGCATCTTGAATTTGTTCCAAGACTTCCGAAGCCTGAGGTTGAGGAAGAATTCGCAGTATGTTTTTCCGGTGACTTTCTGCTACGGTTTGAGCGGAATGGTAATGTCCATCCGTGGATTTCAAAATTCGACCCTGATTGTCAATAACCAGAACTTTGTCGCCTATCGCATTTAATAAGGCCTGGAGTTCCAATTCTCTGTTTTGAAGGTTGTCGGTTAATTCTCGAAGTGATTTACTTTCTGAAGTCAGCTGTGAGTTCTGTTGAGATGTCTGCTGGTTAACGCTGGAAAACTTCCAACCCAGGAGCAACAACCCTATCATTACAGATGAAAAAACAAGCCCGGAAGTGATCCATGTATATTGATCAGTCACGTTTTCTATCGGGATAAACTGAAAGGGCGCAAAATTGAGATAAGGTGTAAAACCAGCGATAATATACGTAAGCAGGCTTAATATTGAAAAAATCGCACTGCCAGGTGAACCCACGAGTAATAGTGCCGTAACCGGAGCCGCGAGAAGGAAAATGCGACCGTCACCGGACAAACCGGTAGTGAACATTTCAACTATGCCAAACGCGAGGATGATCGCGGGGAGACCATTCGCGCGGATTTTGTATCCCAACGGTTTAACAAAGGTTAAAAGAAGGGTTACGATAAAGATACAAATAAATATAAAGAAATTTCCAGAGAACGATTGATTGATTTGGAAATAATTAAATATCAAATACAATTCAATTGCGGAGCAAATTGAGGCTATGTAATACAATAAGTCAAGGGTTTTTCCCTGCCATTTGGATAAGTCACAATATCGCGAATCTGGATGATTGTTGGAGAGAGACCCCATAGATTTCGCCGAATTCTTCCCCTGTTTTCTTTTGTCGAATAGGGAGCCAAGTATAGAAAAATTCTATTCCATTCAGACTGGTCTGTCAAAGGAGGGAGTTTTTCGTTACCCGTATCCAGACCATTTTACGTCAAAATCCAGAAAAAAGATTAAATTTTCAAATTCTTAATCTGTTTTATGTGATTATTGTCGTGGCTCACGATAAACCCAACCAATTCTTTTAAAGAAGTTGGGCCAAAAATAGAATGACGGATCACCCGTTCCCAATCTTCAGGAGATACACTTTCAAGCAGTTCGATAAGTATCTGCCTTGATGAGAGGAAATCGGAAAGCGCGCTGCGTCCGTTTTGATGTAGATAATCCCGATCTACTGACCAATGGTCTGATTCAATTCCCGCGATGAACGGTTGTGTCTCCTTCAAAACAGTATTAATTCGAACGAGATTGATTTCACTGTCAACATCACGAAGGTGGCAGAGAATTTCAGTTAGGCACCACTCTGTATCGGCTGGACGGGTATTCCATTTTTGTTCTGAAAATTCACGTGCGATCGCATCGATAGCCGCCGCGCCACCCCGAAGGAATGCAAGCATTGCACTGCTGGTCACCGGACGCGGGTTGGGTGGCATTTTTTCAATTTTTTCCAACCAGGGCAGAATCCCTTCAACCGGGCCGCAGGCACAATCAGACGGGAGGTCGGAAGGCAAGGAAGCGTCCGATGACGTGAGCCAGTATGCTGGCATTCCCGCCTTTACGGCCGGATATATATCAAACTTAAGATCATTCCCTATCATCACGGTCGGACACTCAAGTGATTGAATTCGATACGTTACTTCAGCAAAATAAGCCGGTTGGGGTTTGGCAAAATGATAGGTTTCATATGCAGTTAAGGCAGCGAACCCATCATTTTCCGGGTCAAGCCCGGCCCACCTTACTCTGTGATAAACAGCTGCAAGAGGAAATAGAGGATTTGTAGCAATTGCTACGTTCCATCCACGTGATAAACATACGCGTACCAGATCTGCCGCACCCGGCACAGGTGATGTTTCAGATTTTAATTCAGTAAATACGCGGTTATAAAAATCGGTTAGAGCTGGGGTTAGTTGTTCTTTCGAAATACCAATTCCAGGATAAAAAAAACGGTCAAATGTTTCTTCGAGGGTTTGGGCAACACTCGACTTTTTGATCATTTGATTGGTGCCTTCCAGCAAGTACGGAAGCATAACGTTTGAATCAATGTAAGGCTGCAAGTATTTGCCTAACAGCTCCATATACACGCGCGTGAAACGGTCAGTATTATTATTAATTAGCGTATCATCAAGATCAAACAAGACAGAAAGCATTATTCATTTTTCCCTAGAAATATTTCCGGTAAAGTGTGACAACTTCCGCATCCTATATACGGATCTTCCACTTTTTTCTGACTTTTCCGGCAATACGCATTGACGGTCACTACCTTTTGTAAACCGAAATATTTACGTTTCACTTCGGCTGAAAGCACCATATCAGAGCATGAATTGGCTCGTTGTATGGCAGGTACCGGGCATTTTTTGCAGATATCACGGGTCCAATTATGAGGAGCGGGAGAATTGCCAATAAGGCGGCACTCCTCGTGGTTCTTTCCACGATAGTAATCACCAAAAAAGTAACTGCATTCAAATCCGGCTGGAGTTTTCATATAGATAAAATAATCCGCCCATCCCAGAATCATGTGACAGGCGGATAGGGTAGATGATTGGTTTTATTATACGCGGGTAACGTATGCCCCCGTGCGGGTGTCTACACGGATGGTATCACCTTCGACAACAAAATACGGGGTTTGCACTTCGAGACCGGTTTCAGTAGTAACTTTCTTGGTCACACCTGTAGCAGTGTCACCTTTTACCGCCATTTCAGCATGAGTGACTTTCAGGTCTACCGAAGTTGGAAGTTCAATATCAATAGGTTCATTGTTGAAAAATGTGATTTTGACTTCCATATTTTCTTTGAGGAAACCAGCAGCTTCATCCACAACCTTGGCAGGAATAGCGGGTTGTTCAAATGTCTCCATATCCATAAAATAGAACAGGTCACCATCACGGTATAGATACTGAACATTATGGAAGTCCAAACGGGCATCGGGAACGCGATCTCCGGACTGGAAGGTCTTTTCCAATGTGGTACCGCTGCGAAGGTCGCGGGCTTTAATGCGTATGGTGGCATTACCACGGCCTGGTTTGTGATGGCTGTATTCCAGTACTTTATACAGGCTGCCGTCCAATTCAAAGGTTACGCCTTTGCGAAGATCATTTACATCAATCATGTGTCTTTCCTCTTTTCATCCAAAATAACCGGTGAATTATATATCCTGAAGACAGTATTCACAAGGAATACAAGCAAAATACCATGAAAATGGGTATATTTTCCAATAACCTTTTATCTTAAAACAGGTGATAATAAAAACACATCAGGATCACTTTTTAAGGAGTTGATACATGGACCGATATCGAATTGAACCCGGTAAGAAGTTCAAATTGGAAGATTACTCACCTAATGATACCGGAGATTTTGAAGGTAAGAAGCAAAAAGGAATTGAATTACTGGCTGAACGACGGGCAGAAATAGACTCATTACAAGAACTTCTATATGCTGAACATAAACATCGGCTTCTGGTGGTTTTTCAGGCGATGGATGGGGGAGGAAAAGATGGAACGATCAGAGCTGTTTTTGATGGTGTAAACCCGCAGGGGGTTAAAGTTGCCAGTTTCAAAGCACCATCCCAGACAGAACTGGATCATGATTACCTGTGGCGAATTCATGCTCAGACTCCAGGAAAAGGCGAAATTGTAGTCTTCAATCGGAGCCATTACGAAGATGTTCTGGTAGTTCGCGTTCATAATCTAGTTCCAAAGGATGTATGGAAGAAGAGATATGACCATATAAACGCATTTGAACACGAACTTTATGACGAAGGTACTACTATTTTGAAATTCTTTTTGAACATCAGTAAAGATGAACAAAAAGAACGATTTATGGAACGCCTGGATATGCCTGAAAAACGGTGGAAATTTAATGAGGGGGATTTAGAGGAACGTAAACTCTGGCCGTTATACATGGAAGCATTTGAAGAGGCTATCTCAAAAACTTCGACAAAGTGGGCGCCATGGTATGTGGTGCCAGCCAACCGCAACTGGTATCGTAATCTCGTGGTTTCCACGGTTATCGCGGATACCTTGAAGTCATTGAATATGAAATATCCTAACCCGGAGATCGATGTGACAGGCCTAAAAAAACGATTAACGAATGAGTGATCACGAGAGAAGATTCTGTTCGATTATCGAAAGAAACCTGTGCCAATCTGTTGTGGTCAATGCTTCACGGCGGAGATCAGGCGATAACCAGTCATTTTGCATGTAGTTGATCGCCTGTTTCCTAAACACGATTAATCCATGATTCTCGCCAAAATATTCCATTGAGGCAAAGAGATGATCTTTGAGAGTATTAAAAATCTCCTGGCGGCTGCAATCTGACCGGTTTTTGCGCGCGAATATCCATGGATTTCCGACAGCGCCCCGTCCGATCATAACCGCGTCACATTTCGTGTGATGCAAAAAAGGTCCGATTTGATCGGCGGTTTTTACGTCACCATTACCGATCACCGGAATGCGCAAAGCCTGTTTTACCTCAGAAATGGCATCCCAATCTGCCATTCCCCTATACATCTGGGTTTTTGTTCGGCCATGGACGGCCAGAGCAGACGCTCCGGCATCTTCAATTCGGCGTGCTATATCCAGATAGTTTCGACTTTTTTCATCCCACCCTAACCGAATTTTTGCCGTAACGGGGATATCCAGCTCGGCTGTAAGCTTGGAGATAATCAAAGATACTTTATCTGGTTCCAGTAAAAGACTTGCTCCCGCTCCTCTCGAACAGACTGTTCGACTGCAGCAGCCCATATTTATGTCAATGAAATCTGGGTTACGGCTACGAAGATACCGGGCGGTGTTCAAAATGCGTTCCGGTAAATCGTCTAGTATCTGGTATCCAAAAGGACGTTCTGCTTCATGATAAAACAATCGCTCTGAAAGGTGAGGTGGATGTTTACCTTCAAGATCGAGACCATTAATAAATTCAGAATAAATACAGGCCGCACCCCATTTTCGGCAGATCAAGCGAAATGGATGATCGGTATATCCATCCATCGGTGCAAGAATTACATCACCAAAGATAGGAATATCACCGATTTTAAAAACCGGTGTCAAATTTTTTGTTTCTACATCTTTGATTATCATGGTTTTGTAGAGCAAGCCCAGGGTAAAGATGGATTTGCAGTGAATATTTCCCCGGAGTCAGGGAGATACACTATTTTCGCTTTGACAGCCAATCCGTCCATACAGCCTGCCAATATCACATTTTGCGCGTTTCGGAGGGGCAATTCACCATTGTCGTGAGGAAAGATTACAGTTCCTTCGGGATCGCCGGCAACCAGAAAAACATAACGGGCGTATGGTAGAGGTGCATATCCGGTTTTCCCGGTTTTTTCTTCACCTTCTTTTTCACTATAAAACCGGGGGTACAACATCCTTCCATCCATTAGTACGGCATTGGCATCTTGTGTTAATTCTTTAATTCCGGTTTGAACTTCAACTGGCAGGTTTGAAGCAACCTGGATCAATTCATGTCCGGTTGTTTCAGATGCGGCTTTGGGATACAGCCGGGGGAAGGCAGACTCTCCTGCCAGGGGCAACAATCCTATACATAGAATTACGGATGCGAGGGGAGCTAATGAAAAAAATGATTCGGGTTTCGTAGTGACTATTCTGGCAGGTGAGTAAAAGAACGTTTCCTTTTTCCCAGTATTCACTAAGGCAAATATGCCTGCTGTGAAATAGAGCAGAAAAATCCAGTCCGCTGGAAGAGTATATCGCCAACCTGAATTGCGTGCCGCTGAATTACTAAAGTGGTACGCAAAATTGACAAATAACGGAAATAAGCCAATCCACAAATTCTTTGTTGTCAGGAATACAACACCGGCGGTCAGCACAGCCAGATTCAGCAACATAAGTCCAGTCTGCCAGAGGGTAGCTTCGCCATTCCAGTTTTCCCAGAACGCGTGCTGAGGCCAGATTAATTCTGCGGGATCGATTATGTCAAAGCGGATGGGAAATATCTGCAGGTTATCGATCACATTATTCAACCAGTGAGCGGCAATAAAGTTAACAAGATCTAACGGTTCTGAAAGTATTTTATTGCGAATGGAAGCCGACAATCTCTGGTTGTAATCGCCAGTTGTTTCACCCGGCAATCGATCATATTTCGTCTGATCAGTGTTAGCGTAATATCGTTGGACCATTACCCGTGTCTGTGATTCGGGATGGTCAAACACAAATTGACCAGTGATACGGTAACTTCGCAATAACCATGGGGATACAGCCAAAATAAATCCAAAGAGGCAAACGATGGAAGAAATGACGATTGATTGTAAATGGATTTTTTTCTGGTACGCATTGATCCAGAAAAAGACCAGCAGAACAGGCAAAAGGATGATGATTTGTGTGCGTACCAGAAGGCTGATGCCTAGCAGTCCTCCAGTTAATAAGGCTTTTTTTGTCTGGGTTGGGTTTTGAAGCCAATATATGGTGGACAAAATAACAAGGCTAATCCCCAGAGCGGCTGGCATATCAGCAAATAACAATTTTGAGTTAGATACATCTGATGTGAAGGGAGTACTAATAATGGACGTCCATTCCCGGAAGATAATGTAGAGAGAAGAGACCAGTCCGATTTGGGTATTCGCGAGTTTCCTCCCAATCCAGAATACGACTACTGGAAGGAAAGCAAGTAACGCGGTCTGAAGCATGATCACACGCGTATATTCCTGCCCAACCAAAATATGCGCAAAAGCGAGAAATAAAATATATAACGGACGGGGTGGGATAGCGTCACCACGGAAGCCAAAACCAATAAGCATGGATTGCGCGTGAAAATCGTAAAAAGCAGCATCTGAAAACGGATAAATCTCAAAATTTGGCGCGCGGGGTGGGGTGGCGAAGAAACCGGGAGGTACCGGTATGCTGGACCAGATGGCAAATGCTGCTATCCAGATGGTAAGTGTCATTATCCAATTTGAAAATTTGTGGTGCTTTTGAATAAAAATCAATGCATATTGGAATAATGACGTGTTTTCAGCTAACCGAAAAATAACGAAAAGAAGTATCCCCAACCATATCTGCCATTCCATGAGCGGAACAGTAGGTTTTCCCCAACCGATAGGGTCATGAACCAATCCGAATCGAGAAATGATGATCAATCCAACAAAAATAAGTAAGATGATAAAAGAAACGCCCCAGATCTGGAAAAATTTTCTTTCTATGTTCAGTTCTTTTTTGATTACATCCAGATTCGTGAACATAATCCATATAGCTGATTGAAGTAGAAGTAAGCCGGTATATGTGGTTAATGGTTTGATACGTTGAGAATATGCCTGATAGGAAAATATATTTGTTCCGGTGTAAAGATCCTGTAATAAAACCGGGATGAGAAATACCAGAAACGATAAAAGAATGAAAGCACCCATGAGTAACAGTGGTTGCTTATTGAAGAATCTGATAATCCTTAAAAAGGCTTTCTTTTTTTTATGCGTTATTGCCAGTACCAAACATGAAGCAGATGGAAGCATAATTGCTACAAGTATCGCAAAACGCGCCGGAGATAAACCCAGAATACTTCCTGTATCTGAGGGTACGAAAAGCAAGCATACGGAAGCCGCTATACCTTCCAGAAATCCCAACCATAAAATAGCTGCCTGCCACTTATCACTGTTTTTTAGAAACATAAAGAAATTATTTTTTGTCATATAAAAAATGATTATAAACAAAATAAGATTCTTTTTGAGAAATTATGAAGAGGTTGTTATCGTAAACGATAACCTGTTAAAACAGGAGTAAAGGGTTTGGATGATCTTTTTGTCAGAGGTCAGCAAGCGTATATGATAAAAAAAAGAGACTGCTTTCGCAATCTCTATTTCGTTCAGGCGGGAGCGACGGGGTTCGAACCCGCGATCTCGGCCTTGACAGGGCCGCATGTTAGCCGCTACACCACGCCCCCGAACGACGTGAATATTATCATAAGCATTTTTTTTCGTCAACCCATAATTTCCCGAAATCAGAACTTCGGTTTATAATCTTTTTGGCTATGAACCAGAATTTTTCACGATTACCCGTTCTTCTTACCGCACTCTTTCTGGTTGTAACGGGAGTGGGCGGTTTGGCAGTGATCATAATAAATACTGTTCCTACGTTGGGACCGCGTTGGTTGTTTTATTTCTTCTTGTTTCTCGCTCTGGCAGGTTTAGGATTGCCAGTAACCGATTTTCTAAACCGCCGTTTCCCCAGTAAACCCCGCGCAGGCGCCAATATTGTCATTCGGCAGGCTGTTTGGGTAGGGGTTTATGGATGCATTATCACATGGCTCCAATTTGGACGCATTCTGAATTCCGGTCTTGTACTTTTTCTTGCCATTGGTTTCATAACTATTGAATTCCTTCTGCGCATGAACGAACAAAGTCATTACTTTGTTCCGGATGATGATGAGCACTGATCTTTCCGGCATTCCAGGGGTTGATAAAATACTCAACCATGCGGCAACAGGACCACTAATTACTCGATTCGGACGACAACTGGTTGTGGATGAAACCAGAAATGTGCTCCAGCAAATCCGAACCGGTATTTTCAACGGCGGAAGAATCCCTGAGGTTGAAAGTATTATTAATACAATTGCTAAGAATTTAAGCGATCTCGAACGCATTAGCACTGTCTCGGTAATAAACGCAACCGGCGTAATTCTTCACACCAATCTGGGACGAGCACCGCTCAGTGCTAATGCAATAAGTGCCATAGAAAAGATATCATCGGGTTATTCTTCGTTAGAATTTGACCTGCCTTCAGGAACCCGAGGAAAAAGAACAACTCAGATCGAAAAACTTTTCCAGAAATTAATGCCTGTCGAAGAAGCTCTGGTTGTCAACAATAATGCAGCAGCGGTGCTTCTCATTCTTTCGTCACTGGCATCACGAAAAAAAGTGATCATACCGCGCGGTGAATTGGTTGAGATTGGCGGAGGTTTTAGAGTTCCAGATATCATGAAATTATCCGGCGCTAAGTTACTCGAGATAGGAACCACGAATCAAGTTCACCTGGAAGATTACGAAAGGGCGATCAAAGCCGGTGGTGAGATGATCCTGGTGGTTCATCCGTCAAACTTCAGGATAATTGGTTATACCGGTAAGCCTTCTTTGGAAGAAATTGTTGATCTTGGTCACCATTATGGCATTCCTGTAGTAGAAGACCTGGGGTCTGGCGCTATTCTCGATACGTCATTATTTGGATTAGCCCATGAACCTACTGTTCAGGAATCGATACGGACGGGTGTGGATGTTGTCAGTTTTTCGGGTGATAAGCTTCTGGGTGGCCCTCAAGCTGGTTGCGTTCTGGGCAAATCAATGTTTCTTCAAAAAATTAAAAAACATCCACTTGCAAGGGCGGTTCGCGCTGATAAGACCTTGATTGCCAGCCTGGAAGCTACATTAATTGCTTACCTCAAGCACCACGCGGTAGAAGAGATACCTGTTTGGAAGATGGTGAACGCTGACCTTAACGGGTTGAAGACCAGAATCGAAAAATGGATCGAACAACTTGGATGCGGAGAAATTGTTGCAGGTAAATCAACGTTAGGCGGCGGAAGCATGCCAGAAGAAGAAATGCCTACCTGGTTATTAACGCTCTCATTGAATAAACCTGATCACTTTCTAAATATTTTGCGAGCACAGGATACGGCGGTAGCAGCCTTTATTAAGGACGGACTTGTCTGTTTTGATCCTCGGACAGTATTTCCAGAACAAGATCCAATTCTGGTATCATGCATATCTAAATCTCTCTCAATTTATAAAAAAGACAAAAATCATGAAATCTCAGATTGATGAAATCCTAAAAAAGAATAATATCTCGGCTGTCTATATAACTGGTTCCGCCGACCATAACCCCGCAATGCACTACTTTACTGGAAATGTGCATGTATCTCAGGGAGCTCTGGTTATTTGTGAGGGTAAAAAACCAGTTTTATTCTTTAATCCGATGGAACGTGAAGAGGCTGCCCGCACAGGGTTGGAGTTGCAGTCATTCGCAAATCATCCGTATGCCAGTCTGGTAAAAGAGACAAATGGCGACAGGTCAAAAATCGAAGCCCGACGGATTGCTCATATTCTGGAAGATTGCGGAATAGTGAAAGGGAAGGTGGTCTTTTATGGTCAATGGGATGCAGGGAAAGCGTTCTCGACGCTAAAGAACCTCAGTGAATACCTTCCTGATGTTGAAGCATTAGCAGACTGGGATGAATCGATCCTTTTTAAGGCGATGAATACCAAAGATGACGATGAATTATCTCAGATAAAAACAATGGGACAAATCACCACAAGTGTTGTTTCCCGAACTGCTGAATTTTTAAGCAGCCAAAAGGCATCTGGGAATCATCTTGTTGATCGAGAAGGAAAACCTGTGACCATCGGACAGGTCAAGCAGAAAATTAATCTATGGCTGGCTGAAGCTGGAGCAGAAAACCCTGAAGCCACAATTTTTTCCCTGGGGCGAGATGCGGGTATTCCACATTCAATCGGGAAAGATGCGGAAGGTCTGCGGCTGGGCGAAACAATTGTTTTTGATATTTTTCCATGTCAATCTGGCGGTGGATATTTCTATGATTTCACCCGGACGTGGTGTCTGGGTTATGCTCCGGATGAAGTCCTTGCCCTTTATGACGATGTAAAGAAGGTCTATGACATACTAATCACTGAACTTAAAACCGGTGAATTATTCCATACGTATCAGGAACGCACCTGTGATTTATTTGAAAATATGGGACATACAACCGTTAAAACGCATAGTAACACTGAAAGCGGGTATAACCATTCTATTGGACACGGCGTAGGACTGCGGATCCATGAGAAACCCTGGTCAGGAGATAGTGCCGATGAAACAGATATATTGATTCCTGGCACCGTTTTTACTATCGAACCAGGATTGTATTATCCTGAAAAAGGAATGGGAGTTCGAATAGAAGATACATATTGTGTCAATCATAACGGCTTGATCGAACGCATGGCTGAATATCCGTACGATCTGGTGATTCCGGTAAAATCCTGACAGAATAATTATGAGTATGATCGATATGAAACCCGCGAGAATCCTGGCTATTGAATCATCCTGTGATGAAACCGCTGCCGCTGTAATAGAGAACGGTAGTCTGTTACTTGCTAATACAGTTGCCACTCAGATTGAATTGCACAAGAAATTTGGTGGTGTTTTTCCAGAAGTAGCTTCCCGCCAGCACACATTAAGTATTTACCCGGTAATCGAAGAGACACTGCAAAATGCGCACCTTTGCTGGGATGATATTGACGCTATTGCGGTCACACGTGGCCCGGGATTGGCAGGCTCTCTGGTTGTTGGTTTTAACGCGGCTAAAGGTATCGCATTAGCTCGCAACTTACCATTTATCGGTGTTAACCACCTTGAAGGACATATTTATTCTTCCTGGGTAAGACCGGCAAATGTAGATCGGTTCACTCCACCTGAATTTCCGGTGATGGCACTGTTAGTCTCTGGCGGACATACTGAACTGAATCTGATGGAAGATCATCTTAAATATCACCGGTTAGGTGCCACACTGGATGATGCGGCAGGTGAGGCATTCGACAAGGTAGCCCGTCTGCTCAACCTTGCCTATCCGGGCGGGCCTTCCATACAAAAGGCGGCGGAAGCTGGCAATAGTTCAGCTTTCAACTTCCCGCGCGCAAAAATGGACGGCGGTTATGATTTTTCATTCAGTGGTTTAAAGACGGCAGTTTTGCGAACCATCAAGCAATTGGAAAGTGAAGAAAAAGATATTCCCACAGCCGATATGGCTGCCAGTTTCCAGGCCGCGGTCGTAGATGTTTTACTTGCGAAAACCCTGGCTGCCGCCAGGCAATATCAGGTAAAGAGTATTGTTGTTGCCGGAGGCGTATCAGCCAATAAAGCGTTGCGGACTGCTTTCACAGGGCAGGGTGAATATCCTGTTCATATTCCACCGCTATTCTTATGTACGGATAACGCGGCTATGATCGCTGCCGCGGGCTACTTCAGGTTTATCAATGGGCATATTGACCCATTGGATATTGATGTTCTTCCCAACTGGCCACTTAGCCGAAACCAATAACTTGTTTTGTCTTAAATAATCAGGAGAAACAAATGGACGCTAAAGTTGTCTGGAAAGGCCGAATGAGTTTCAGCGGTTCATCCGATTCGGGATTCTGGGTTCCTCTTGGGACATCAAACGATCTTGGGGGAGATAATGACGGGTTTCGCTCTATGGAATTGATCGCCATTGGGCTGGCTGGATGCACAGCAATGGATGTTATTTCTATCCTTGAGAAGAAACGTCAAAAAGTTGTTCGGTTTGAGGTAGAAATCCACGCGGAAAAAGCGTCAGAACATCCCAGGGTATTCACCGGTATTGAGATTGAATACATTATCCATGGCGATGAGATAGATCGGGCAGCTGTTGAGCGAGCCGTAGAATTATCCGAGACTAAATATTGTCCGGCACAGGCCATGCTGAGTAAGGCTGTACCAATCACGCACAAAATTACTATCGAATAGTCTAAAACGAGGTCATCGGGGAGCTTCAGATTGAATCTGAGTGGCTATATCGGAAGATTCACTGGCTTCGACTGTTCGACTGTATTTGGTCAATGTGCCTTTATATGCCTGCGGGCCATCTTTTGCCACCCATCCTTCCACATCAAACGGGATAGGACCGTCAGCCAGAATCCATTCGCCGTTATATTTACGCGCAATATGTATGTGGGTTCCTGTGGCGTGCCCCCCTTCGCATGACGGACGCCCGAGTCGATCACCGGATTTAACAATGGTGCCGGCTTTTATCATATCTGCAGAAGCCAGATGCAAATAAAAAATGTTCCAGCCGGTCCGTTCATCACCATCGCCATCGAGATCAAGGACCGCTATTGCCGGTTCAGCCCGGGCAATGACTCCATCAGCCATAGCCACAACAATTTCATTGGAGATCGAGCAACCACCTACAACCGCCGGAGGCGCAAAGTCAATGGCCGCGAACGGCGCGCCATCTCCCCAGGGAGAATGTGGCCCACCGGTAAAAGACCACGATTTTCCCCCGAGGAAGGGTAAACGTAGATAGGGCTGTTTTAAACTGCCCGGGATTGTGTTGATATCACCTTCCCACGGATTTCCAAATAATTTGACGTATGTAGCATAAAAGCCATCTGAATTGATCGCTTTTTGATATTCATCGCTTCGTAAAATTTTTGCGAAATAATATTGAAGACCGACAGTTCCGGCATTTTGCCATGGATCCGGGCGTTCAAGCCGGCCATCCTGAAGATCAAATGTCTTCAAATTTCCAGACCGCCAATCATAATATCCGTTGCTCATATAGTTGACGGCCCAACTCAATTGAAGGTAAAGTCCCTTGTGTCCTGTATCTTTATACCCTAATGGATAGTCATCGGAATCTGGCTTTTTTAATGGATCGGTGAGTGCTCCTGTTTGATACTCAATAATGGCGAGGATTAATCTCGGGCTAACACTATAGTTATTCGCCAGCAATTCAACCATCTGGCCACCATCACGGGTGCTGCCGGACGCATAGACACTGTAATTTTTTAGCCAACCGGGTTGAGCTCTGACATAAGAAACCGGGTCAAATCCTTTATCTGCCGGACCAAACACAAATCGACTATCTGGCAAAATTTTAAAGGGTGTTCCCCAGAGAGACTGGTAATAAATGGGAATTTTCATCGGAAAACCGGGCGGCATGGTGGAAGCATCATTAGGGATGATGGGATTCGCCTGTTGGATTTCTTTGATCGTTGTATTGAAACGCGAGGCTAACCCGGGGAGTGTGTCTCCGGAACAAGCGATATAGTCAACAAGTTGACCGGGGGAATAGGCCTCTCTCACCGGCAAGGGAGTATTTATTACTACCGGTGATTCCGGATAATTATTATTTTCTGATGGTTCGGGTGTGCTAATCGGTCCGCCGGAGGAATGGCAAGCCGTAAGTTGAGCGAGGATCAGGAAAGCCGCGACAACTTTAATAAGCCATGTTCTTTTAATGGGAATGGAAGGTAAACAGATCATTGTTTGGGACGATTAGTAAGGGTTTCCATTGTACCGCTTGTGTTCGCATTAGCGATCATGGTACCTTTTGTCAATTTCCCAAGATAGGGTTTATCGCCGGCGTGCGCCATCCAACCGCTAAGTACAAAGGGCATAGGGCTATCGGCTAAAATCCATTCACCGTTGTATTTTCTTGCCATGTGTACATGAGTACCCGTGGCCATGCCTCCTTCACACGAAGGATGCCCGATGATGTCATCCTGATTTAACCAGGTTCCAACTGGAACACGGTCTTTAGTGGCAATATGCAAATATAGAATTGCCCAACCGGTCTGTTCATAACCGTCACCATCTAGATCAACCATCACAACACCGTTCGCAGACCTGACAACCAGGCCGGGTGCTGATGCCGTCACCCATTCATTGGATTCGGCACATCCGTGAAAATTACTGGGTGGGGCAAAATCAAGCGCAGCCAGAGCCCCATCAGGCCCCCACGCAGAATGCGGTCCACCACTCAAACTCCAACTTTGTCCCGGTCTAAAAGGAAGTTCAAGAATGGGTTGTTTTAAGTCTGTTGGATAGAGTGGTTCAAATTTTTGCGCGCGAAGCCAGGGATTTCCATACAGACGTTCGTGCAATTCAGATAAATTGCCTGGAGAATAAAGAGACGCACCCCATTCATCCTGGTTGGCGATTTGAGCAAAAAGGTATTGAACCGCCACAGTTCCAGCATTTAACTCCGGCGCAAGGCGCATTGTCGAACCATCAGGAAAGGTTAGCGTTGTGATTAAACCCGCTCGCCAGCCATAATAGCCAATAGAGAACTGTTGGACTGCCCAGCTCAATTGGTGATAAAGGCGCTGGTACATCATGGGTTTATGTGTGATGGGATATTCCTGCTCAAGGGTAGTCGGGTTTTGTTCTGTCAACCAATGACTTCTATATTCAAGCAGTGTCAACAATAAGCGTGGATTAATAGAGTTTTCTATGGCAACCCGCTGGATGACCTGGGCGCCACTGTGCCATCCACTGGAGAGATATTCTTTGTACTTGCTCAGGTAGCCGCCTTTTTCGTTAATTAATCCTTCAATATCAAAATCGAGAGCGGAAGGAGAATACACTACTTCGCTATCCGGCATGAGAATGCCTTCCGGACCGGTTTTATCAAGGGTTTTTGGAATGACCAACAATTGATTGGGATTAAGAAGCCCGGCCTGTGGGATTTCCTGGGGCGATGAAATTGAATCTCCGTCGACGCCAAACCGAACGGCCAGAGCATGTTTTGTGTCACCAGCCTGAGAGTAATAGAGAAGCATTTTTTGGTCAGTCGCGCCGGTTTTCACATTTTCCATAGGTGGAATGGTCGGTGAAATGAGGGGAGTGCGCGTAGGCAATGGGATACCCGGAGTAGGCGTCATGCTGGGAGTCGGCATTGTTCGGGTATGTGTCGCGGCTTTTGTTGGTAAGTCGGTTTTTGTTGGAAACGATGTGGGTAGAATCTCAGGTTTTTCTGGAATAGTAGTCTTAACCAAAAACTCGGCAATTGTTTTTGTGGATTTTGGCGTTATGGGTGAGGGAGATGAATAATCAACCTGATCTCGCAACCCATCGGAACCTGAAGAAGTGTTTTCCGGTGATTTGATCACTCTGGCTGACTGGGTTTCAGCTAATATACGGGTTTGCGATGTGGCAGTCAGGTCCAGTTGACTGGAATAAGCCGGAGCGCAAGACGAGAGAAACACACAGAACATTAATGTGACAAAAAAAACTTTGTCACCGGTTGATCTGATTATTTTCCTCACGCATCTCAGATGCTTCGATGCTTTTACCATCTCGGGTGAGTTCACCGTTGTATTCCATTCCCTGACCGGAAGATGTCCAGCCGTCCATCATAAAGGGGATATTGCCATCCGCTGCAATCCATGTGCCATTATACCTTCTGGCTATATGTAAATGCGATCCTGTAGAAAATCCACCTTCACAAGAAGGATGTCCAATTGGTTCACCCGCTTTAACATACGTACCACGTTCGACTCTGTCACGGGATTCAATGTGCATATACAAAATTGTCCAGCCGGTTTGTTCTTTTCCATCGCCATCGAGATCTTGAACAACCGCGCCGTTATCGGCTCGAACTATGTCACCATCGGCAGCCGCGAGAACCCAGTCGTCAGATGATTCACAACCTTCAATCTCTCCGGGAGGAGCGAAGTCAAGAGCGCCCCAGGCGGCTCCGTCACCCCAGGAACAATGAGGACCGCCAGTGAAATACCATTTTACATTTTTCTGAAAAGGTAGCTGCAAAGATGGTTGATGAAGTTTTGCAGGGAGAAGAGGTTCTAAAGAAAGGTCGAATGGGTAGCCAAACAGGAATTTGTATTGTGAAATAAATCCATTATTCGTGATCGCTTTTTCCCAGGCTTCACGTCCGAGAACTTTACTGAAGAAATATTGGACGCCTGCTGTTCCTGGATTGACAGTAGCGCTTGGAGTAATTAGAGTACCATCTACGAGAATGAATTGGGCTAAAGCATTAACCTGATATAAGTAAAAACCTTTATTCAGGTTATTAGCAGCAAAACTTAACTGCTTATATAGCCCCTTGGGTGCTCCTTCTTGATCGTAACCAAGAGGATAGGCTATTTGGTTCGAATCCGGCCGAGGATTTGTCACCCAACCGCTCATATGTTCCAGCAGAGCCAATAACAATCTGGGATTAACCGAATAGTCGCGCGCAACCCGGTTGACGATTTCCACTCCGGCCAGTGGCGTACCATCCACTTCCTCACTATAGTTTGAAAGGTAACCGTTGCGGCCTTCGAGAAACGCGGCAGAACTGAAGCCGATTGTTGTCGGGCTGTAGACCAGTTCGGAATCGGGAATTATTTTAAAATCAGGTGCCTTGCCGGCAGGTTTTGGCGCTGGGATGTCAATTTCCTGTCCTACAAGCAATAAATTTTCATCAATAATCTCATTTTCATCGATAAGGTCCTGAAGGCTGACACCATGATTATTGGCGATCTTGCCATAGGTGTCATTCGGTTGAGCGATATATTTTTCTGGGTCAGTACGCAATGTCGGTAGCGTATGAGGCCTGTCAGGAGTTGGCGTGGGGGCGGGTTCCCCGGGGCTGCGGGTGGGAGGACGGGCAGCTTGGGTGGCTATGACTGCTGCCGTCTGTTTGATTTTTTCTTCATCCGATAATTCAGTTTGAGATGTTACCGCGTTGCGCACACAGGCGATAGATACAAGACAAAAGATAATGAAAAGAAGGACACTCTTATTTTTTAATCGCACAGTTATCCTCCCATCAATGGCATTTTATTCCCACCCAATAAGTGGATGTGCAAATGTTGGACCGATTGACCCGAATCTGGTCCGGTATTGACGACCAACCGGTAACCGGTTTCGGATATTCCTAAATCAGTTGCCAATTTGCGGGCAATTAGGATCAAATCGCCCATCAGTTCTTTGTCAGCCGCCGTAACAGAATTAATGGATTCAAGATGTTTATTGGGAACAATTAGAATGTGAATTGGAGCTCTAGGATAACGATCGCGAAAAGCTGTGACTGTTTCATTCTGAAAAACTATATCACCGGGAAGTTTACCCGTAATTATTTCGCAGAAAATGCAGGGAGCTGCCATGTGAAGTTCCTTATCTTAATCCGTAATTATTGGGCAATGGCGGTTGGAATCTCTCCCGTCTTTGATTTGCAGACAATGTCATAATATGCCAGTTCATCCGCTCTGGTTTCTAATGCTTTCGCGGCGGCATCATTTCCTGTAAGGCGGACTTCATCCAGCCGATAATACGCGTCTGTGTCCCAGTAACGCGGAATGGTCATCAACGGATCGCCGGCAAACCCCTCCGGTGTATATCCGGGGCGTTGCGGGTCCATTTCATCGGCCAGTGGAATCCAATTGTACATAACCGGACCACGAGGCACGACGGTAAACCCGACCTGAAAACCGGCTTCTCTGGCCAACCGGGCAGAAAGCTGAGAGAAAGTACCTCCGGGCCAGATATAAGCAAGTGGTTTAACCCCCAGGTCTTTTTGCATGGCATCCATGGAACCTTGAAGCTCTCCACGCAAGAAGGTTTCATCATTCTGGAAATAATTATGAATCACACCATGCGCCTGATAATCCACATAGCCTGCGGCAATCAGATTCCGCTGTTCGTTGATCAGATCCTGGGTGTTTTCCTTAAAACTGATCCAGGAATTAATAACCGGCCATCCCCATTTTTCATAATAGGTTTTAAATTTTTCATCAAAATAAGGTTGATGATGGCGGTCATCGACTATCAAAAGAACCGAACGTGATGGAATTTTCGCGTTGTTATACATAAAATCGACAAATTGTTGCATGCGTATTGCTTCAAATTTTTGATCATGAAGTGATTTCATTAAAGCTTTGAAATCCGTCATGGTTATGTCATTATCTTTTGCGGCATCACCGTCGGAAATTCCATGGAACATGATTGCCATCACAACCGTGCCGGGCGCGCTTTTGTTGGGATCCCATCTATTTTTTAAGTAGGTGCAGACATCTTTTTCGTATTGGCGGGGAATATCCAATGGTTTCAGGAATTCAGAACGATAGATCGCCGGTAGCGGCGGGGGGGTGATATTGGGATCTGTTGTTGGAACGGGTGTTTCTGTTGGTGGAGCGGGAGTTGCTGTAGCAGTAGGGACGCCGTATGTTGCCGTGAGAAGCGCGTCTTCAAATTGTTTGGTACGGTCAACCTTAGGTTGAGCAGATACAGTATTTAAAGTGCCACCGCAGGCAGAAAGGAGCATAGCAGCTGTAAGGCTCAGGCTCCAGATAATCTGACTGCGGTGGTTTTTTGAGATTTGTGTGGTCATGTGCTGAATTCTACCAGTAAGTGGTACCACACAAAAGTACAGTTATAAGGCTTCTGACTGTTCTCCACGAATGAAGGCTTCTGTCATTTCGCGGCAAACACTGTCACGGAATTGTTTGGGTGGAGTTTTCATGAAATAGGAGGACGGTCCGATAACAGGGCCGGCCATACCACGATCGATGGCTATCTTGGCGCAGCGAACGGCGTCGATGACCACACCGGCGGAGTTGGGGGAATCCCAGACTTCCAGCTTGGTTTCAAGATTCAAAGGAACTTCACCAAAGGTAGTACCTTCCATGCGGATGTAGCACCATTTGCGGTCGGTCAACCACGGCACGTAGTCGCTGGGACCGACATGAATGGCTTCTTCAGGAAGCGGGGTGGGAAGCTGGCTCTGAACAGAACCGGTCTTGGATATCTTCTTGGATTCCAGACGTTCGCGTTCGAGCATGTTCATGAAATCGGTGTTTCCGCCAAAGTTCAATTGATAGGTGCGTTCCAGTTTAACACCGCGGTCAACGAACAGACTGGTTAATGTGCGATGCACAATGGTGGCACCAACCTGACTCTTGATGTCATCGCCGATGATAGGAAGTCCGCGCTGTTTGAAGCGGTCCCCCCAGTATTCAGAGCTGGCGATGAAAACCGGAATACAGTTGACCATAGCACAGCCGGCATCAAGAATCTGTTCAGCATACCATTTGGTTGCCATTTCGGAACCAACAGGCAGGTAGCTGACAACTACATCGGTTTTAGTATCTTTCAGAATCTTCACGATGTCAGCAGTAGGGCCGGGGGCTTTTGTTAAAATCTGAGACAGGTACTTGCCGAGGCCGTCATGGGTCATTCCACGATGAACAGGAACATTCAAATTGGGAACATCGGAAAATTTGAATGTGTTGTTAGGGTACGCGAAGATAGCCTCAGAGAGGTCTTTGCCCACTTTAGTGTCAACAACATCAAATGCCGCCGTGAATTCAATATCGTTGATGTGATATCCACCCAGGTTGACATGCATCAATCCAGGGACACGTTCGTTCTCTTTGGCGTTCCGATAAAACTGCACTCCTTGAACAAAGGAAGACGCGCAGTTACCCACACCAATGATAGCGACGCGAACTTTTTTATTGTTGGCCATTAGTTAATGCTCCTTATAAAATGAATTCGTTCTGCTACAGATCGATTTGTTGTTTTGATTATAGTATTCACCAATAAAATGAACAATGAATTTATCCATACTTATCAAACACTTGATTGAACAGTATAATAAAAAGACCTTTTATCAATCAAACAGTTGTTGGAGGAGATATGGAAACAAAAATCGATAATCCTTCTGTGAGAAAAAACGAACTGATTGAAGCTACATTTGAAATAATCGCCCGGCTGGGTTTTGAAGGATTGCGGATTCGTGATGTGGCCAAAGAAGTGGGGATTAACCCTGCAACGATGTATTACTACTTTCCGACCAAAGAAGCCTTGATCGATAATGTGATCGATTATGTTTTTAAACGGATGGAAATCTTCATTGAAGAAGCACCCGGGACCCCAAAAGAGCAACTTCACGCGCATTTGACACGTCTCTCTCGCAAGATGCGAGATGATCCCGGATTGTTTGCCGTTTACTCTGAAATGCAATTGCGCTGTAGACGAAACTCAGCCGCGGAGAAATTTCTTCAGTATGAAACAACTTGGAGTAAAAAACTGGAAACACTGCTTTATACCGGAATCAGGCAGGGTTACTGGCCAAATTATCTCGACCCGGAGCAGGTAGCCGGTACCATTATCCTTATTATCCAAGGGGCTGGTTTAATAGCGGGCCAGTCAACCCGGCAGATTGAGAATTCTTTCAACCAGATTGAGCGGTGGATGTCTGGACGGTATTAGTTTTTCCAATAGATATGGTTAAAAAAATAAATTTGATATAAAAAATCTTTGCAGACAGTTTAAAAAAATATACAACGTGCGATACTTAGAAATATATTCAAGATCCCAATAATAACAACTTGATTCTTTTTATTTCGGATGGTGATAATTGAGAAAATTGTTAAGGATCTATCAATTATTGGTTCTGGCTTTATTTATAATTATCTTTTCAGGTTTTTCAAATAGTTTTCTTGCTTTAGTGTCTCCTCCTCAGGAGCAATTGTTTATTGATACGTTTGAACAATATGTCACTACAAAGCTTGTTCGACAAGCCTATCAAGTGTGGGAAGATGGGGCTCGAATAGAAGTAAATCTGGACACAAATGCTGTGGGGATTGGAACTAAATCATTGAAGGTTGATGTTATTGGTCCCAATCCTATGGATAATGTTTCATCAGGGTCAATTTACCATTCGCTTCCTCTAAATCAAAGAAATTGGTCTAATTCATCCGGTTTTCGATTCTGGATTAAAAACCCTTCTAATAACAGCCTGTGGCTGACATTCAATTTCAAAGAAGCGTATAACGAGTACTGGTCGGTAGCTGAGGGAGCACCATATATCATTGAGGATAAGACTTCTCCATCCATTCAATTAGAAAGCCAGTATGGAAATCTGATTATCCCTCCAGATTTTACTGGTTGGGTGACTATTCCGATCGGAAGCTTTTCTGTTCCTGATTGGAACACTGCTCGAGGCGATAAGACCCTTCAATTATCCTCGATAGAGTCGTACGCATTGGGAGTAACTGTTCAAAAAGACTATCCCCGTACATTTTATATCGATAACTTTGAAGTCTTATCTTCCGATGTCGTTATTCCTTTAATTGAAGGAACGAATGAAATTGAAATACCAAAATCCGGCGAACATTTAGAGAAATTTCAGGCGGTAGATATTGCTAAAGGAACCGCACTTTCGGCTGAATGGAGTATTGACTCACAGAATAATCATGACCTATCCATTACATCGGGTGGCTCAGTGATAATTCCTTCTTCTGCGAAAGCCGGTTTTGTAAATATAGCGGCTTCAGTAAAAAGTAATGAGAAAACCTTCGTCATTACCAGGAAAACCCTGCTTACCGGAGGCGCTTTCCCGATTGCCGAAGACCATTCAGCGGATGCCTCAAACCAGGTGCTTCCAATTCCAACCAAAACTGCGTATGAAGAATTTGCCAGTAACTTTGAAATATGGGCGATGGATTACCGGCCATTATTTGTCATAATTTCTGTCAGTGTGGTTTTGATGTTTATTCTTATCCTTTCCCGGTTCCAGAACAATTTAAAATAGGACAGAAGAGATTATGCTGGGATCTCCTTTTGATTTACGTATTATCGCAGAAAAGATGGCCTTACTTGTGGTCATTCTCAGTGTGATTCTGGTTTTTGCCAATCTGACACATAGTAACCGTAAATACCTTAAGTACTTCATTGGATTTGCCATATTGATACAGACCGCGTACATGGTCTGGCGCGCGCTTTATACGATCCCCACTTTTAATGTCATCAGCCTGGTTTTTGGTGGATTGCTTTTTCTTGCAGAATTATTAGCGCTTCTTCAATCAACCACTCACCGGATTATGTTCCTTAAAGATTTCAATCCGGTAATAAAAACATTGAACGATCTTGATGTTTTACCAACTGTCGACATTCTAATTGCCACATACAATGAACCAGTTTCCATTCTGCGAAATACTGTAGCGGCTGCCACCAGTCAAAAATATCCTAAAGACAAATATAAGGTCTATATTTGTGACGATGGTTGCAGAGATGAAGTACGTCAACTGGCAGATGAGTATGGGGCTGTGTGGGTCACTCGAGAAAAACACACTCACGCCAAAGCAGGTAACCTGAATAATTGCCTTCAAAACTACGCGAGTGGAGAACTTTTCGCTGTTTTAGACGCCGATATGATCACCAAATCCACATTTCTGGAAAGAATGGTGGGTTATTTTGATGATCCCAATATGGCACTGGTTCAGGCTCCGCAAGTTTTCTATAATCCGGATCCTTTTCAAAACAATTTGAAATTATTTGAGACCATTCCGAACGAGCAGGATTTCTTTATGCGTGAAGTTCTGGAACGTCGGGCAATGTTTAATGCTGTGTTGAATGTCGGGAGCAATGCCATTTTCCGGCGTTCCGCTATTGAGGCAATTGGCTGGATACCGGTCGGTACGATCACTGAAGATATGGCGACCAGCATGCTTTTACAGGCGAGAGGATACAACACTACATTTGTCAACGAGAATCTGGCCATGGGGCTTTCTCCCGATTATTTTGCTGATTATGTTGTTCAGCGTGATCGATGGTGCCGGGGAAATATCCAGGTAATGAAAAAATGGAATCCATTAAAACTACCCGGCTTGACATTTATGCAGCGGTTGATCTATCTGGATGGGGTTATGTACTGGTTCTTTGGGCTTCAGAAGCTCATTTACTATATCGGCCCGATGCTATTTTTGTTATTTGGTATTCCGATTTATTACTCTGATGTTTTTACAATGTTGTTATTTTTTGTTCCCACATATTATTCGGCATCGTTAATCTTCACCTTGTTCGGACATAAGAGCCGTACATACACCTGGGCGCACATATATGAATCTGCGCTAGCTCCATATTTATCCATATCCGCTTTATCCGAATTGTTCTTTTCGAACAAGATTAAATTCTCTGTAACACCCAAGGGTAAATCAGCTTCTCACACATATTTCGCGTTTCGGGTAGCGTTACCACATATTATTCTGGCTATCTTCAGTTTGATCTCGCTGGCAGTTGGAATTAATAAAATGTTGACTGATGTTAACTATATGATGCCGGTATACCTGGTAAACCTGTTCTGGTTGCTTTACAACATGTTGGGAATTTTTGTAGCTATCTTTGTGTGTTTTGAAAAGCAGCGTTTTCGAGCGGCTGAACGTTTTTCGATCAAAGACCGGTTATTTCTCCAATTCCCCGATGGTTCAGGAACTTACGTCGACCTGTTGGATATTTCAGTTGCCGGATGCGCTGTATCACCGGTTGAGCCTATTAATAATCCTGATGGCTTCTGCGGGGAGAAGATGACATTGGTTTTTCCTGATGCGTATTTCAGTATCCCCTGTGTATTCCTGCGAAGCAGATCCTGGGGACGAAAGATTATCCTCACATTTGACGGGCTGTCAACTTCACAGTATTCAACACTTGTCAATTTCATTTTTGACAGACAAATGAATGGATTTGGAGAGTTCAGTAAAGAGAATATATTTACTATCATGAAAACAAAAGTCTTTCGATGAACCCAAGTATCTAATGAATACAAGACGTAAAAGATTTCGGATAGGATTTCTCTTTCTCCCTATTCTTTTTATGTTGAA
The DNA here is from genome assembly GCA_024363285.1 of Leptolinea sp. HRD-7. GTDB lineage: Bacteria > Chloroflexota > Anaerolineae > Anaerolineales > Anaerolineaceae > Leptolinea. The sequence goes on from AP024710.1 coordinate 2,626,263, forward strand.
CGGCTGTCTTGCCGGGTTTGAAATGGAAGAGTTTGTTCCAAATACAATGGATGTTCCGAAAGCTTATTCGGAATTGTCTATCCGTGGAATTAATGTTGGTAATGCGTTGGATGCACCCGAACCGGGGCAATGGGGTGTGATGATCGACCCTGAATACTTTCATGTAATTAAACAGGCGGGTTTTAATGCGGTTCGTTTGCCCGTTCGATTTTCCGCACACACCGGAGGAAACCCATCTTATATTATCGATAAAGATTTCTTTGCTATGGTGAATGATTTAATCAATCATGGGTTGAACGCCGGGCTTATTGTTATATTAGATTTACATCATTTTGACGAAGTTATGAATGAACCGATTGATTATGAGGAAAAGCTGCTCGCCATGTGGGACCAGATCAGTCGAGTTTATTCCGCTTATCCCGATAATCTGTACTATGAAATACTGAATGAACCATCGCGGGAACTAACTCGTGACAGATGGAATGATTTGGCGGCTCGAGTAATTTCTGTAATCCGGAAAAACGATACCCATCGTAAAATCATCGTCGACTCTGTTGATTTCTCAAACATAAACACAATTCAGACACTTACGCTTCCTGAAAAAAGGAACTTGATTGTCACATTCCATTATTATGAACCATTTGAATTTACACACCAGGGTGCGGATTGGGTTAGAGGTTCCAATCAATGGCTGGGTAATATATGGATTGGAACGGCGGAAGAAAAAAAGCAAATTGAAAATGAATTAAACCAAGCAGCAGAATGGTCAAATAGAAATCAAATTCCAGTTTTGATGGGGGAGTTTGGAACTATTGAGAAAGCGGACCGGGCTTCCCGCATCCGCTGGACGGAATTTTTGGCCAGAGAAGCGGAGAAAAGGCAGATAAGCTGGGTATACTGGCAGTTTTGTTCCAATTTTTCTCTTTATTCGTGTGACACGCGAAAATGGGATGAGACTTTGCTGGGTGCACTTATTCCTAAAAATACCAGTAAATAGTCATATCATGCTCGAAACTACATTGACGCTCCAGTGTTTATTAAGGTAAGATTAAATAATGCGCAAAATTTTTGATTTCCTCAAAGTATTGCGCACCATTATTGCCGCTTTTTTTAATTCCAACTGTTGGAGGGTTTCATGAATATCTTTGATTTGGCTCGGCACGGCCTGAATGGCTTCGAGCAATTTGCTGTTTGGTCTGTCATGGCTGTAGCGTTCCTCAGCCTGGCGTACGCCTGGTTGCTGCGCGGTGTAGTCATGAAAAAAGATAAAGGCTCCTCAAAAATGGTAGAAGTATGGGATGCCATCCGTATTGGAGCTGATAGCTACCTTAACCGCCAATTCAAGACCATTCTTCCGGCGGTTGGTTTGCTAACTGTAGCCATGTTCCTGAGCATTTACGTTGCTCAACCGACACAGGAAGCTCTAAAAGAATTCCCAGAGAATACCACGATCATCATCGCAATTGGCCGTACTCTGGCGTTCATCATGGGTTCCACTTTTTCATTGTTGGTTGGACAGCTCGGTATGCGCATGGCCATCCAGGCTAATGTTCGTGTCTCCGCTGCGTCTCGCCGTGGTTTCAACGAAGCTTTGACCATCGCTTACTACGCCGGAACAATTACCGGTATGCTGACTGACGGTCTTGGACTGCTGGGCGGTACCCTGATCTTCATCATCTTTGGAACTGCTGCTCCTGATGTTCTTCTGGGCTTCGGTTTCGGCGGCACTTTACTGGCCATGTTCATGCGCGTCGGCGGTGGTATTTACACCAAGGCAGCCGATGTTGGTGCCGATCTGGTAGGTAAGGTTGAAAAAGATATTCCCGAAGATGATCCCCGCAACGCGGCTGTTGTTGCCGATCTGGTGGGTGACAATGTTGGTGACTGCGCCGGTATGGCGGCTGATATCTTCGAGTCTTATGAAGTAACCATCGTATCCGCTTTGATCCTGGGTATCACGCTCGTTTCTGTTGATCCTACCCACAGCCTCAAGTGGATTGTTTACCCCCTGATCATCCGCGGTATCGGTGTGATCTCGTCCATGATCGGAACCTTTACTGTACCGATCTGGGAAAAAATCCCTGTGAAATTCCTGCAGGCTCATGACGCGGAAGAATCCATGTTCCGCTCCTATGAAGTCTCCAGTGTCATCACTGTTGTTATTTCCTTCTTCGTTGCCAACATGTACGCTAATGACTGGCGTCTCGCTGTCTTGACCACCATTGGCGTAGGCCTTGCTGTCGCTTTCAACCCGTTGACCTCCTACTTCACATCCACCAAGAAAGCTCCTGTCAAGGAAATCGTGCAATCAACTTCCACCGGCCCTGCCACAACCATTCTGTCAGGTCTCTCTGTTGGTATGGAATCCAGTGTCTGGGCTTTGATCGTTATCGCTGTCGCTTTCATTATGGGCCTGACCCTGTATTCTGCTGATGGCACCATTTATGTTCTGTACGCTATTGCCATCATCGGTATCGGTATGCTCTCTCACACCGGTAACAATGTGGCCATGGACTCATACGGCCCCATTTCTGACAATGCCAATGGCATTGGAGAAATGTCCTGGCATGACATGGATGACGAGGAAACCAAGAAAGCTCGCCAGATCATGGCCGACCTGGATGCAGTGGGAAACACTACCAAAGCCATCACAAAGGGTGTCGCCATTGCTTCCGCCGTTATCGCAGCTGTTTCTCTGTTCGGTTCCTTTATCACCGATGTTGGTAAAGTTCAGGCTCAGCTTGGTGTTGCCGTCATGGACGCCATTCGTGTGTCAGATACCAAAGTATTCGTCGGTTTGCTGCTCGGAGGAGCTCTGCCCTGGTTGATCAGCTCCCTGTCCATCCGTTCCGTATCCCGCGCTGCCGGGCAGATTGTGGAAGAAGTCCGTAAACAATTCCACGTTCCCGGTATCATGGAAGGCACTGTCAAACCTGATTATGCGCGTGTGGTCGAAATCTCTACTCGCTCTTCCCAGAAAGAATTGATCCCGATGGTGACCATCTCCATCGCCATGCCTTTGCTGGTCGGCTTGATCCTTCAGGTCGAAGCCCTGGGTGGTTTCCTGGCCGGTGTTATCCTTTCCGGGCAGTTGTTGGCCGTTTTCATGTCCAATGCTGGCGGTGCCTGGGATAATTCGAAGAAAGCTATCGAAGACGAACCTCGTGACCTTGCCGCCAACACTGGTAAAGGCTCTGAACGGCACAAAGCCGGTGTGGTTGGTGATACTGTAGGTGATCCGTTGAAAGATACCGCTGGTCCGGCTTTGAACCCGATGATCAAGGTTGTCAATATGGTCAGCTTGCTGGCTGCCCCGATCATTGTTGGTGTCAAAGATCTGGGCGTGGGTGGCTGGATCGCTATCATTGTCCTCGCTGCCGGTTTGATCTGGAGCATTACTGAAAGTAAGCGTCCGACCGCAGAGATCAAGTAATTTATAAAATTCTTCACAAAAACGGGATTGGGATTTCTCAATCCCGTTTTTTTTATTTATTTCTCTCTGATAGAATTATTTATTCATTTTTATAAGGAGTCTATCATGCATATCGTTCACGTTCATGTCCATGTAAAAAATGAAAGTGTCGAGTCATTCATCAAAGCCACACTTGAAAATGCATCAAACAGCCTTAGAGAACCAGGTATAGACCGTTTTGATGTGATTCAGGATGCAAAAGATAAAACGCGATTTGTTCTTTGCGAAGTCTATAAAACACCGGAAGATGCTCTAAAACATAAAGAAACTGACCATTACAAAACATGGCGTGATACTGTGTCTGACATGATGGCTGAACCTCGCAACGGAATACTTTATACGAATATTTTCCCTGATGATGCCGGATGGGCTTCATGAAATCGTTCGAATTTATTACATCTTCCAGGATGATGTTTGGAAATGGTGTTTTACCGGAAGGGATCAAAGCAGCCGCGGGTTTTGGGAAAAAAGCTTTGCTGTTGTACAGCCCAAAAGGCGCGTCGACCGATCAAGTTCTAACTTTCTGCGCGAATAATGAAATTTCCGTAGAACAGTACCCGGTTGAACATGAACCAACTGTTAATCTGGTGCAAACAATCGTTGATTATGCGAGAAAAACCAATTGTGAATTTGTCATTGCTTTTGGCGGTGGAAGTGTAATCGATGCCGGAAAAGCAGTTTCAGCCATGCTAACAAACGAAGGAGATTTACTGGATTACCTTGAAGTTGTGGGAAACAACCGGCCACTTACAAAGCCAGCTGCCTCTTGTGTGGCCGTTCCAACTACGGCTGGGACCGGCGCGGAAGTCACACGGAACGCGGTCTTGTCTGTTCCAGAAAAACAGGTAAAAGTCAGTTTGCGGTCGACATATATCTTGCCCCGTCTGGCTATTATTGACCCGGAATTGACCCTGGGCTTACCGCCCGCTATTACCGCTTATACCGGATTGGATGCATTAACCCAGGTGATAGAACCTTATGTTTCTAAACGTTATAACCCGATGATAGATGTATTATGTCGAGATGGCATTATCCGTAGCGCAAGATCGTTGAAAAAAGCTTTCTATAATGGGAATGACCAAAATGCGCGATACGATCTGAGCCTTACCAGTCTGTATGGTGGATTAGCTCTAACTAATGCCGGGTTGGGAGCTGTTCATGGATTCGCAGCACCAATTGGCGGTATGTATAACGCTCCGCATGGTGCTATCTGTGGGATATTGTTGCCATATACTGTGGATATAAATATTAAAGCGTTAATGACACGAGAACCAGAAAATCAAACGCTTGAAAGATATAAGGAAATCGCAAAATTACTAACGGGAAATCCTGAGGCCGATCTCCTTGATGGGGTGGTGTTTCTACAGGATCTTATAATTGAACTAAAAATCCCACGATTGCGAACATATGGGATACAAAAGGACGATTTTTCAACAATTGTGGATAAAGCTCAAAATGCGAGCAGCATGAAGGCTAATCCGATTAATCTAACTACTGATGAATTAATAAAAATCCTGGAAGCTGCCTACTAAGAAAAAACTGGTACGAAAAAAACAGGATTTTTAAATTAACATAAAAAAAGACGGATATCGTGTCTTAAACATGATCTCCGTCTTTTCTACAATTCTCTGCGGACTTTAAATTATCAAAAAGGTATGAAGGTTTTTAGAGACAGCTTCTTTTTTCAAAAAATAGGTTTACTTGCGAATATAACTAACAGCTATCGCACCTGGACCGGCGTGTGTCAAAATCGCGGGAGGTAGGCTGTAAATATGGATTTCTGATACACCCTGGTTCTTTTTAAAGTTATCAACCAGGTAATCAATCTCATCTTGCGGTGCGCCTTCTTGTGAGATGCAAAGATGAGCATCGGCAGATCTGGGGCATTCTTCCGCAACGAGTTCAACGATACGTTCAAGAGCTTTTTTCTTGGTCCGTTGTTTTTCTGCGGGTTCCGTCTTACCATCAACCAGAGTAAGAATTGGCTTGACCTGGAGGATGGAGCCAAACAAAGCGGATGCGCCACCTATGCGTCCACCTTTATATAAATATTCCAGCGTGTCAACCAGGAAGTACGTTCGGCTGCGGGAAGAGAGATCGGTCATTTTTTGGAATAATGTATCGATATTCATTCCATCTTTCGCAAATTTATCTGCGATTAAAACCAATTCTCCCAATCCCCCCGCAATTGTTTTTGTGTCAAGGACTCGGATATCGACATCGGGGTAGTCCAGTGCGGCGACTTCTGCACTACGCACTGTGCCGCTTAAGCCAGCGGATGGGGCAATAACTATGGCAGAGTTATTATTTCTTTTTAATTGCTCATAATATGGGTGATATAGATCAGGGGGAGGGGCGGCAGTTTTGGGAAGTTGATTGGATGAACGTAATTTTTGTAAAAACATGCTTGAATCCATTTCGCTGTCATCGCGATAGGAATCATTCCCAAATATGACGATCTGAGGAAGGAACGGTATGCCCAGCTCTTTTGCTGTGGAAACTGGAATACTCGATAGCGTATCAGCGATAATCTGTACCATCGGATTTCCCTTTCATAAAAGCAAAATTGGTAAACGAGCGTATTCTAAATGCCAATTATAGCCGACTTTTCTCAGATATTTTTAATTATTCAGGATTGAAAGCTGGAAGATTGCCGGCTGGGCGGGCGGACAAGACCGCATTTATCACCGCGTTTGCCATTACTTCAACCGCGAAAGATCCGACGATATTGACATCAGCCTTATGTTTTCCTGTCGCAATGGCAAAAATAGTATCACCATCAAACATTGTATGGGCCGGGCGAATGGTTTTCGCGAGCCCATTGTGGCTCATCTGTGCAACTTTATTAGCATCTTCTTTATTTAATCTGGCATTGGTTGCAATTATCCCAATAACCGTATTAGATGCGGCGGAAGCGAATGTCATAATCGTACGGCCGGTTTTACTTTTCATTACATCCAGCGTATTGGCAAATTGCGCTTTTCCACCAATATGAAAAGGACCAGCCTGTATTGGACGCGCACCGGCAATGATCTGCTGATTGGAGGGGTCAACAATATCACCAAAAGCGTTAACCGCAACCAACGCGCTAACAATCACACCGCCTCCGATATCTAAACTGGCAGAGCCGATACCCGATTTCATAGCCTGACCCATACCGAATATCTTACCTACTGTTGCGCCTGTGCCAGCACCTACATTGCCTGTAGCAAAGATGCCGCTTGTGGCATTCAGGCAAGCCTGATATCCCATCGCAGCGTCTGGTCGAACTGAGGGATCACCGATACCCAGATCAAATAAAACGGCAGCCGGTACAATCGGAACACGGGCAGGGCCGGAATTAAATCCGATCCCTTTTTCTTCGAGATATTTCACAACACCGCTAGCCGCATCGAGCCCAAAGGCTGAACCTCCAGATAAAACTATTCCGTGAACTTTATCCACCAAATGCATAGGGCGAAGAAGATCTGTCTCTCGTGTGCCAGGAGCTCCACCTCGCTGGTCCACACCACCAACAGCACCTTTTTCAATTAAGACAACAGTGCAGCCAGTAAGAGCGTTATTATTTTGTGCGTGACCAACTTTGAGTCCATCAACATCGGTCAACAGGTTATGCAATTCAGGCATATTTTTGTCCAATCTGATAAAAATGATAATGAGAATTATATAATCATCTCATACAAACTTAATTGATCGATTTATTTACCAGCCAGGAGAAAAATATGGAAGTATTGCTGATTGGCCTTGGAAAAATGGGCGGAAACATGGCCCGCCGGTTACAGCGCAAAGGACATAAAGTTGTCGGATACAACCGAAGCAGTGCGATCACCCATCAATTAGAATTAGAAGAGGGAATAATTGCTGTAGAGAGTATTTCAGATGGTATCGCTAAACTTCAATCTCCTAGAGTAGTGTGGGTGATGGTTCCATCGGGCAAAGCAACAGAAGATACCATTCAGGTAGTTGCTGATTTATTGAAACCCGGTGACATAATTGTGGATGGTGGTAATAGTAATTTTAATGATAGTATGCGGCATGGAAGAGAATTGGCCGGAAAAGGTATCCATTTCTTTGACGCCGGGGTTTCTGGGGGTATCTGGGGTTTGAAGGAAGGTTATTCCATCATGGTAGGGGGGGACCCTTCTGTATTTCCTTTGATCGAACCACTGATCAAATCACTGGCTCCTGCAGATGACAAAGGTTGGGGTTTGGTTGGACCGGTAGGCTCTGGACATTTCACTAAGATGGTTCATAACGGTATTGAGTACGGTATGATGGAAGCCTTCGCGGAAGGTTTTGAGTTATTGCAGGCTCGGAAGGATTTCAACCTGGACGTTCATCAAATTTCTAAAATCTGGCAATATAGTTCGGTCGTCCGATCATGGTTGCTTGATCTGATCGCGCTGGCTTTGGATGGTGATCCGTCACTGAATGGGATTAAGCCCTGGGTCTCAGATTCTGGAGAAGGCCGATGGACGGTAAACGAAGCCATTAATCAGGATGTGTCAGTTCCGGTAATCGCTGCCTCATTGTTCCGCCGCTTTGAAAGCCGGGAGGAAAACAGTTACGCATATCGCCTGTTATCTGCCATGCGTAACCAGTTTGGCGGCCACGAAATGAAAACGGAATAAAAGATATGTTTAAAGAAACCCAATCAGACCAGTCAGGTGATTCGACAGCGTTTGTCATTTTTGGTGTTACCGGCGATCTTACCCGCCGAAAACTGATGCCGGCAATTTATGAATTGGCTGCCACAAACCGTTTGCCGGTAAATTTCCAATTAGTTGGATTTGCACGTCGGGATTGGACAGACGAAATACTGGTACAAAACATGACGGAGGGTGTTGAAAAGTTCTCGCGCCGACAACCGGTAGACACCGAGGTGATTAAAAATACGCTATCAAGCGCAACATATATCATGTCAGATTTTAATGATCCAGAAGGTTATAACAGGCTAGCTCGCCTGTTTGACACCCGAAAGATCTGTAATGTGATGTATTACCTGGCTACTCCGCCAGATAATTATGAAGAGATCATCCGCCATATAGGGAGCAGTTCTTTAAAAGATCATTATTGTGGTTGGACAAGGATTGTCATTGAGAAACCATATGGTCGCGATATTCATTCAGCAACAGAATTAGATGGAGTGGTTCATTCAGTTTTCAAGGAAAATCAGGTATTTCGCATAGATCATTACCTGGGAAAAGAGACTGTACAGAATATTCTGGTATTCCGGTTTGCCAATGGTATTTTTGAACCTCTTTGGAACAATCATTATGTTGACCATGTGCAAATTACTGTATCTGAAACTAATGGAGTTGGAACTCGTGCTGGTTATTATGAGACTTCCGGTGTTATTCGAGATATTTTTCAAAATCATTTGCTTCAGTTATTAAGTTTGACAGCCATGGAAGCACCTGTGGCTTTTAATGATAAGAGTGTGCGAGATGAAAAAGTAAAAATTCTCCGTTCACTTAGGCCCTGGAAGGCTTCTGATGCACTAGCGAATACATACCGGGCTCAATATGCATCAGGTATGATTGATGGTCAGCGTGTTCCCGGATACAAAGATGAACCCGGAGTAGCCCCGGCTTCAATTACCGAAACATATATGGCCGCCAGGTTATTTGTTGACAACTGGCGATGGGCAGGTGTGCCTTTCTATGTTCGATCGGGTAAAAGAATGCCCGCATTTTTAACTGAAATCGCCATTCAGTTTAAACAGGTACCTCTACCTTTGTTTAATTGGCAGAACATGGCCGGTGATGCGCCCAATGTGCTTGTTCTAAACCTTCAACCCAATGAAGGTATCACCCTGACATTTGGTGCCAAGCTTCCGGGACAGATAAATCAGATAGCTCCCGCAAAAATGGAATTTAACTATCAGCAGGCTTTTGGAGGTAATCCGCCTGAAGCGTATGTTCGCCTGTTGCAAGATGCCATGTCAGGTGATGCAACTTTATTCACGCGGTCGGATGAAGTTCATGCCGCATGGGAATTTACCAGTTCCATTTTGGATGCCTGGAAGGGTAGTCAGGTAAAAAATCTTCCGGTGTATGAAGCTGGCACCTGGGGGCCGCCTGGTGCAGATGATTTTATTGGAGCTGGTGGCAGGCACTGGCGAGAGCCGGCATAACGCTAATTGGCGGCTTCACCGCAATTTGGGCAAAATTTCTCACCGGTATTCAGCACGTTCCCGCATCGTTTACAGGTGCGGGGTTGTTGGCTTCCTAGAGGTGCACCGCAAGCCACACAATTTGATTCACTAACTGGATTGGCACTGCCGCAATAGTCACATTCTAGCCGGCGTAATCGTTCAGATAGTTGCTGACCGGCGTTGACGGATTTTGCATATGCGTCTATTGTGTCCCAAACCTGTTGTGTTAGATTAAGCGATTCAATATCGGTTGCGATATCATCCAAACGTCCGAGAAGGCTCCACGGGTTACGCAAAGCGGTAAAAACTGAAAATCCAAGACTGGCAGCCACTCCGAACAATGCCTGCTGACCGATCTTTACCATGACCCCATCTTCCACTTTGTGGATAATAACTGTTAATGCAGTCTGACCGCCGGCTTCATAATCGCTTTTAGAAATCTGCACAGCTGTCTGGTTATTTGTTCCCTGACGAAAAACTCTATACGCGCCACGGTTAAAATGTGAATTCAACACAGTAGCGATGTCTTCCGGTAGGAGTGATCCGTAGTAAGTTTTCTGATCCATCTTTGCGTTATAATCAGCCCGATTTCAAAATCTTTCTTGTAAGAATTTCAATATTATATACGCAGGTTCCTGTTTTATGGTTGTGAAATACTATGAATAGTACATCTAATTCAAGAATTTTAGTCTCAGGCGGATTGATATGTTTAATTAGCCTGTTGTTTCTTACGCAAATGAGACCGGTGGAAGCCAGTGGATTTCCACAGCAGCCCACCGTGATGATTCCTACAGTTACAAGCACACCGATTGGAGCGGCTGTGACGGTTAAATCTGATCAGGAACAGATCAATGTCCGTTCCGGACCGGGAACGCTATACCCCAAAGTTGGTGTTTTATTAGCCGGACAGGTTATCCCTGCCAAAGGAAAATCGCCCGGTGGGGAATGGATATTGGTTGAATATCCGGGGGTAGAAGGTGGTACAGCCTGGTTGTACGCTCCGTTGGTTGATCTGGTTCCCGGAAGTGTTCTAGAAGTTGTTGAACCACCTCCTACACCCACTCCGCTTACAACAGCCACAATTAACCCGACACTGGCGGCTCAATTTATTGTTACAAATGTGCCGACGCGCCTTCCGACTTTTACACCACCACCACCACTTCAAATACCTACTTTTCAACCGGTTGATTCCGGTGGGGTAAACACAAAAATCCCGCCTGGTATGTTGATAGTTTCTCTTCTAACCATCGGGGCGTTATTAGGAATGGTGTCTCTCACTCAGGGCCGTTAGTCACGAAAAAAAAGATCCATTTTTTTACACAGGCGGAACTCATCTTATGTCCGCCTGTATTTTCACAATAATTGACCACAGCTCCACGGCGTATAAAGTAATCACGCGCATTTCTTGATTCCTCAACTGGAAGCATGGTGTCATCGGAATTATGGGAAATGAAAAACTTTATTAAGGAGAAGTCAATTTTTGAAGCGAAATCAATAAACCCGGATGGCATATAACCGGCCAGCGGAGCAACTTTTACCGGTGTTGACGTCAGACAAAGCGTGTATGCCATTGCAGCTCCCTGGCTGAAACCGATAATGTCCAATCGATTTTCGGGTGAGTAACCGGGCACCCATCCTGAAAGCCGATCAATAAGTTTAATCGCCTGAGAATGAAATTTTTCTATATCAGGTCTCTGACCGATTGTTGCAATTCCCCAGGCATATCCTCCCGCCGGGCAAACAAGCGGAGCTCGAGGTGAAACGATCCAGGTATCTGTCGGTAACCCTCGGGAAAAAAACCACATGGAATTCTCGTCACCTGTCCATCCGTGAAGAAGCAGAATTACCCGGTTAGTATTGGTGGATAATGGAGCCCGGACGCGGGCGAGCCATCCATCAGATTCTTTTATATAAATCTCTTCAAGAATTCCTTTTGGCACGTTTGACCACCCAATCCATAAGCCATATAACTCCGATGATCAATCCCATGGGTACCAGTCCACCAACAAGACATAGTAAACCCATCATAGCGGCTTCCTGACCATAGATCAGGAAAATGAGTCCATCGCCAACCAGGAAAAGAATGATTATTCCGCCAATTATGAGTCGCGAAATTGTCTGATTGTCATACTTTTTAAGGTCTGTCATTCGCCATTCGCCATTTCTACAGTAATTTTTACCATTGCAGTTACCTGTATTGTAATTATCCAGGCGCCATTCGTTCAAACAATGAGTCCTCTAGGCGGACCTGTCAATTTTTCACCCGTCTTGTATAGAAACTGTGACTTCACAAACGATGTCACCATTTCAAACTTGTAAGCTGATTAATTATATCGGAATCATGTTCTGATAATTGGTACAGGGTTATACTTGCACTTCGTATTAATAAGGTAAGGTATGAGAACACAAATTCCATTATTTAATCGATTCCGGCAAAACACTCTGGCCTGTAACAGCATTCACCTTTATATGGATATGTTGTGGTTTGGCATACTAACAGGCAGCACCATGTCATTCCTATCTATTTATGCTGCCCGCATTGGTGCTTCGGCATTTCAAATCGGGATGATTAATGGCGCGCAAGCGATAGTTAATCTGATTGTGGCTTTACCGGCAGGGCACTACTTATCAAAAAGGCCTGTAAACAGAACTGCATTTCTCTCGGCATTATTGCAGCGGATTTTTTATGGTTTTTTGATTTTTGTGCCGATGATATTTTCCAAACCACAGCAGATGCTTGCCATTCTGATAATCACATTTATCATGTGGATCCCGGGCACTGCTCAGGCAATTAGTTTTAACGCACTTTTTGCGGATTCCGTTCCCGCAACTAACCGCGGTCATGTGGCGGGTATTAGAAACGCTGTCTTATCCATAACTACAATAGTCTCCACATTGATTTGCGGACAATTATTAACATATGTCGTTTTCCCACTCAATTATCAAATCGTTTTTGGGATTGGATTTTTGGGCGCTGCCATGAGCACCATGCATATCTGGTTTGTAAAACCAGCATTCAAAGAAGAGCACGCTCACGAAATGATCCAAATCGATGAGGATAAAAAAGTTAGCGTATTGCACAGTTTATTGCGATTTGATGTATTGCAGGGAAAATTTGGACGAATTATTTTACTGTTATTTACATTTCATTTCGTTCAGTATCTGGGGATTGCTATCTTCCCAATTTATCAGGTCAATATCATCCATATTAGTGATTTTGTGATCAGTGTAGGAACAAGCATTTTTTATATTGTCATGTTTCTTGTTTCAATCCGCCTGGAATTTATCACCCGTCGGTTCGGATATCGTAAGGTATTGGCGTTTGGTATGGGCGTATTGGGATTTTTTCCCGCGTTTCTGGCAATGAGCAATGGACCGGCATTGTATTTTATAGCCAATATTTTTGGGGGAATGGGATGGGGGTTTGTGGGAGGGACGATATATAACTATCTTCTCGAATCCGCCCCACGCGGCGGAAGGGCTGGCTTTCTCTCCTGGTATAACCTTGTTTTTAACGCGGGTATTTTGCTGGGTTCTTTTGGCGGACCGTTGATCGGCCAGTTGTCAAACCTGCACATTGCTCTTTGGATTGTAGCGGTAGGGCGCATAGCTGCAGGTATCGCGCTCTTCTATTTTGGTTAGTATGTTAAAATTAAAAAATGACCATCAAAGTCGTCGCTAATAACCGTAAGGCTCATTTCGAATACTTTTTGTTAGACAGGTTTGAAGCCGGAATTTCACTGGCTGGAACCGAAATAAAATCGATACGCGCTGGTCAAATTAGTCTGGCTGAAGCTTATGTTGAAGTCAACGATCATGAAGCGTGGCTGGTGAATTCACATATCGCTCCATATGAAGCGGCCAGTCGCTATAACCATGATCCCAAAAGACCCCGTAGATTATTACTGCATAAAAAAGAGATTCGAGAATTGTTTGATTCTGTCCGTCAAAAAGGTGTGACTGTTGTACCGGTTCAGGTTTATCTGAAAGAAGGACGGGCAAAAATCGAAATTGCCCTGGCAAAAGGCAAGAAGCTATATGATAAAAGAGATGTAATGGCCAGGCGGGATGCTGAACGAGAAATTCGCCGGGAACAATCCGGCAAAAATGATTGAAGGTTGGTATTCTAAATGATGAATGCATGGCTGGCGATGGCAGTCACGATGGCACTTGCTTTGTTGTGGCTGCGTATTAATGATTTTTTTGCTCATAAAGGTTGGATCAGTGGACAAACCAGCCGGAAGATCATTCATACAGGAACAGGCCCAATATTTGTTCTCTGTTGGCTATTATTTCCCGATGAACCGATATCTCGTTATTTGGCAGCCGGAATTCCATTCCTGATTTCTATTCAATTTTTACTTGTTGGTTTAGGATGGATGAAGGATCAAGCATCGATCGATGCTTTGACCCGCCGGGGCGATAGGCGTGAAATACTACGTGGTCCCTTGATCTATGGGATGGCTTTTGTGACGCTGACAATTTTCTTTTGGACTGATTCTCCCACTGGTGTAGTTGCATTAATGATGCTTAGCGGTGGCGATGGACTGGCGGATATCGTAGGAAAGCGTTTTGGTACAGTCTCTTTACCCTGGTCAAAAAGTAAAACCTGGGCTGGTTCATTTGCCATGTTTCTCGGGGGAATAACATTTTCCATCGGTGTAATATTCTTTTTTCTACAAGCTCGGGTATGGTTCTCTCCTTTAGAATCATACATTTTTCCAACACTAATTATTGGGCTTATTTGCACAGCCGTTGAATCGCTGCCTATCGAGGAGTACGATAATATTACTGTCCCTGTTATTGCCTTAATAATAGGACAATTAATTCTTCCGAAAGGATAAAAGATTAATGTTGGACATAACCGGACACGACCTCACCCTGGAACAGATCGAAAATGTTTCTCGGAAAAAGGAAATTGTTAACCTTTCCAGGCAGGCGCTTAATCCGATAACGCGGTCACGTGAGTGGGTGGATGAGATCGTGAATTCGGATAAGCCGGTTTATGGAATAAATACTGGATTCGGCATTTTTTCAGACCGACGCATTAATAAACAAGACGCGCGAAAACTCGCAAGGAACCTGATCATCAGTCACGCTGTAGGAACTGGAGAACCTCTGCCGGAGGATGTTGTTCGTGCGGCAATCACAATTCGCGCAAACACGCTGGCTAAAGGATTTTCTGGCGCGCGAGTTGAATTGATTGAACGCCTTTTGGAACTAAATAACAAGGGGGTATATCCGCTAATTCCGGAAAAAGGATCTATGGGTTCTTCGGGTGACCTCGCTCCGTTGTGTCATCTGGGGTTGATTCTGACGCGAGATGAAGAGGATGATGAGGCTTTATCCGGTGAAGCTTTTTACAAAGGGCAGAAGATGTCTGGTAAAGCTGCTATGAAGGCAGCCGGATTGGAACGATTAATTCTTCAGCCCAAAGAAGGACTCGCTCTTAGTAATGGCGCAACTTTTTCTGCCGCAATCGCTGCACTATGTGTAGTTGATCTTGAATATTATTTAAAACTCGCTGATCTGGCTGCCGCTATGACCCTTGAAGCTGTAAAGGGCTGCTCTTCCGCATTTGACGAAAGATTGCATCAAGCTCGCGGTCATATCGGACAGATCATCTCAGCGGCGCGTATCAGGTCAGCCATAAGAGAAAGCTCACTTGTGGATTCTGTCGGCCGAATACAGGACGCTTATTCTATTCGTTGCGCTCCGCAAGTACACGGCTCAGGAATAGATGCATTAGCTTATGTGCGGAAAATTGTCGAAATTGAAGTGAACGCGGCAACGGACAATCCACTATTGTTTGAATCCAATGGGGCAATTTCTGGAGGTAACTTCCATGGGGAACCGATAGCTCAGGCTATGGATACATTAAAAATCGCGGCAGCTGAGACCGGCGCCATTTCAGAGCGGAGAATTTTCCGGCTATTAGATGGCAATCTTAATGGCGGTTTACCTTCTATGCTGGTGGATTCTCAGGTGGATGCTGGTTTGAATTCTGGACTGATGATGCTGCAATACACAGCCGCTTCACTTGTATTAGAGAATCAGGCACTCTGCGCACCTGACTCCGTTTTCTCAATGCCAACATCGGCGAACCAGGAAGATCATAATGCGAACTCAATGAACGCTGCACGCCATGCACGAACTGTTCTGGATAACCTGAAGCATATTTTGGCTACTGAATTATTCTCTGCTGCTCGAGCTTTAACCCAACGTATACGGGAAAACCCGAAGACAAAACTTGGCGAAGTGACAGGATATAATTACACACTAATACGTCAGCGTATACCTTATACAGCCGGTGATACTTATTGGGAACCATCTCTTGTTACAATTAAAGAAATGATTGATCGAAAAGAGTTGGCCGGTTGACCTGGCAAATGATAATAATTGGATGAGAAATGAAAGCTTCTATAAGTAGACGCGATTTTTTAAAGTATTCTGCTGCGGCAGGTTTTGGATTGGTTGCTATTCGTCCAAATCGTGATTGGTTGCAACCTGTTGCCGAAATACCTGAAGGCGAACGGATTGGTCGAATATGTGTTGGTTCTGTCAATATGCGTGCCCGACCTTCTGCAGATGCGGCTGTAGTTGGAAAACTCTATCAAGATCAACTCGTTCAGTGGAACCGGGATATTATCGGCGAACTGCCTGCCGGTTTAATGAATCGTAACTGGGTCGAAACACCCAATGGGTATATTTATGCTGGAAGTGTTCAACCGGTAAAAAATCTTCCCAATCAACCTGTTACAACTCTTCCGGCAAACGAAACAGAAAAGGGAATGTGGGTCGAAGTCACAGTCCCTATGGCAGACCTCAGTCTTGAAAACCCTCCCGCACGAGGAACATGGATAGATGCTGTACCTGTACCCCGGATATATTACAGCCAGGTGATCTGGGTTGATGATGTTCGCACCACTTCTGACGGGAAAGTACAATACAGAATCAATGAAAAATATGGCAATCCAGGCGATATTTTTTGGGCTGCCGCAGAAGCATTCCGTCCTATAACCAATGAGGAATTACAGCCAATAAGTCCTGATATTGAAGAAAAGAGAGTTGATGTAAGCATCGCTAATCAGACCTTGTCTTGCTATGAAGGCAATCGAGAAGTCTATTTTTGCCGCATATCTTCAGGGGCAAAATATGACGCATCTGGTAACGCTGTTGACAATTGGAAGACACCACCCGGTCCACACCCGATATGGAGAAAGCTATTATCGATTCACATGGCTGGTGGGCAAACCGGAAATGGATGGGATACCCTGGGGATCGCATGGACAAGCCTTTTTTCAGGAGAAGGGGTAGCCATTCATTCGACATTTTGGCACAATAATTATGGCATGCCAGTTTCCCACGGTTGTGTAAATGCATCTCCTGAAGATGCGAAATGGATATGGCGATGGACTACTCCACATGTGACATATTATCCAGGAGATTTAACGGTATCCATGCCCGGCGGAACTATTGTCAATGTGATTGATGGGTAACAAGTTGTGACTGTTACGCTTTGGCTGGCTTTCACTGCAGGAATAGCTTCTTTTTTATCACCCTGTGTGATCTCATTAATGCCCGCATATATTGGTTATCTGGGGGGACGCTCTGTATCTGCGGATCAAACCCTTTCGATGAATAACCGATGGTATACATTTTTTCACGGATTGGCCTTCGTCGCCGGATTTAGCGTAATTTTCATCGGTCTGGGAATGGCAGCTTCAGTTATCGGAAGTCTGTTATTTGAATCTAGAATAATTCTTGAAAAGGCCGGTGGAATTCTTATTTTTCTTTTTGGCTTACATTTATCAGGATTGGTTCATATCAAATGGTTAGATTATGATTTGCGCCCGGCGAACCGGATGGAAGAAAACCTTAGCTATTTTTCTTCATTTATCATGGGAGTATTGTTTTCTGCTGGCTGGTCACCTTGTGTAGGGCCTGTTTTAGGGTCAATTTTAACTCTGGCAATGAATGAAGGTACATTATTGGAGGGATTCCGGTTGCTTACTTTGTATTCCTTTGGTTTTGCCATTCCATTCCTGGCTATGGCAGTTGCTATTGACCGGATCACAATATATATGTCTCGCTTTTCAAAAGTGGCTCATTTTGTCGAAATCAGCATGGGTTATGTGTTGATCCTTATTGGTTTACTGGTATTTGGGGGTTACTACCATCAAGTTACAAATATTTTTCAAATCTTAGGGTAAGGATTATGATTTTAGTCTTATGAAAAAGTCAATAATTATTATCACTTTGACAATGATCATCATAATGGGGTGGAGGATATTCATAGAGAAGGATCCAGATGATAATCCTGCTCCTGGAGAAAATATTTTCCAAAATTTGACAACGAAACCTAAAAAAGGATATCCGGCTCCCGACTTTGGATTAATGGATATAAATGGTATTGAAAGAAAATTAAGTGATTATAAAGGACGACCAGTACTGATCAACTTTTGGTCAATAGAATGCCCACCTTGCCTTGATGAAATGCCTGTTTTGCAAAATGCGCACGAAAAGATGAAAGATTCCATTGTTATTCTCGGAATAAATATGGGAGACCCGAATGACCGGATACATTCATTTGTGCAATCCAATAAAATAACATTTACAATATTGACCGATACTGATGGGAAGGTTTCGGAAACATATCGTATCATGGCATATCCAGTCACATATTTTGTGAATTCAGATGGAATAATTGTCGATTATCACACAGGACAATTATCAACAGAAATGCTAAAAAAATATTTAGGAATTTTAGGGCTTACATCATGGTAACTGTTACGTTATACCGAAAAAACGAATGCGATGAATGCGATATCATTCTTCAGTATCTTGATGAACTTCAAAAAACTCATCCTCATCAGTTAGCCATTGTTAATGTGGAACAATTGGATGATGATCAGCAGGGTGTAGATAAAGCCAGATTCCCTTATGTAAAAATTGGACCATATGTATTGCATTCTCCATTCCGAAAGACTGATCTACAAATCGCTCTCGGTGCATCTATAGATCGGGCATCGCACCTGGAGTCCGTTAATGATGAAACTTACAGGCAGAGAATTAATCGTGGTCATACTGTTTCAACTACTGACAGAGTCTCATTTTGGATTAGTAAAAATTTCATGTCAATGGTTCTTCTTGTAATCTTCCTATATGCCGGCTTACCTTTTATTGCCCCTATATTGATGAAAACCGGTCAAACCGGGCCGGCAAAAGTGATCTACGCGATTTATTCTCCTTTATGTCATCAATTGGGCTTCCGGTCGTGGTTTCTTTTTGGAGAACAATTGTTTTATCCTCGTAAACTTGCTGGAATAGCAGGTGTCAAATCTTTCGAAGAACAAACTGGAATATCTTCGGATGAAATTTTCAAAGCCCGGTCGTACCTGGGTGATGAAATTACTGGTTACAAAGTGGCACTCTGCGAACGGGATACCGCCATATATATTGCTATGTTTCTGTTTGGACTGGTCTTTGTTCTTACGGGAAAACGTATAAAAGCCTTGCCATGGATCTTCTGGTTGACGATCGGATTGATCCCAATAGGGGTAGATGGTTTTTCTCAACTTCCTAGTCTTGCCAGCGCAATGCCTTCATGGTTACCGATACGAGAAAGTACTCCTTTACTACGCGTTATCACCGGAGGATTATTTGGTTTGACCACGGCGTGGTTTCTCTTTCCATTGTTAGAAGAATCAATGAAAGAGACTCGAACCCTTTTGAGTACGAAGATGTCGATAGCCAAACAACTTGCTTCTTCAGAGGGGAAGAATAAATGATCCTTCGTAACGAAAATGGGTTGAGTTTCGTGCAATTTGAGAGTCTTGCCCATTATCCAATTCATCAGGGCATATTTGGAAGAAAGGGAGGTGTTAGCCCCTCTCCGTGGGATTCTCTTAATCTTGGAGGTTTGAGCGGGGATACTCGAGAGAACATTATTGAGAATCGAAAGCGAATCTTCTCTTGCTTTAATCTTCCTGTGGAATCTATTTTTGATGTATGGCAGGTGCATGGTAACCGGATTATTTGCACAGAAAGTAATCGACCATTAGACAAAGAACATGAAAAAGCTGATGCCATTTTTACTGATAGACCAGGTATAACGCTTTTCATGCGATTTGCGGATTGTGTGCCTTTATTTTTCTATGATCCTAAAAATAATGTGATTGGAATCGCGCACGCTGGCCGTATTGGAACATTAAATCGGATCGCGGCTGATTGTATAGCCTCAATGGAAAAAACATACGGATCTTTGCCTGGAGATATAGTGGTGGGGATTGGTCCGTCAATTGGTCCTGATCACTATGAAGTAAAAGAGGATGTTGCCAGTGACGCTGAAGCTTGTTTTGGTGAAACAGAAGGAATATTGCTTCAGGCTTCTGACGGTAAAATATTCCTTAATTTATGGGAAGCGAACCGCCGTATTTTGCTCGAAGCTGGTGTTCGGAACATTGAGTTGGCTGAGATATGCACAGCCTGCCACACGGATACCTGGTTTTCTCATCGTGCTGAAAATGGGAAGACAGGAAGGTTTGGCGCATTGCTTGCTTTAAATGGAAATCACTAATGACGAATAGCATTGCTACTAACTACCAAAAGATCATTGATCGGGTTGACTATTCGGCCAAAATAGCTGGCCGCAATCCTGATGATGTCAAATTAATTGTGGTTACCAAGGGGCAACCGGTAGAAAAGATGATTGAGGCATATAAAGCTGGAGCGCGGCTATTTGGTGAAAATTATCCAGAGGAGACAGAAAAAAAACTGGAAGAATTAAGAAAGTTGGATGGAATTGAAATCCACATGATCGGTCACTTACAGAGCCGAAAAGCACAGATAGTGGCTGGTTCATTTGATTGGATGCATTCAATTGACCGTCTATCGATCGTAGAAAAACTGGACCGGGAACTGCAGAATAGCGGAAGAACTATGCCGGTATTGTTAGAAATGAATGTTTCAGGGGAAGAATCGAAAATGGGTTTTTCTGCCTGGAATCAAAATCATTGGAATTCGCTTATACCCATTATTGATCAGATTGATTCAATTAAAACATTAAGTATTCGCGGACTAATGACTATGCCGCCCCTTTCGGCCAGTGCAGAACAAACGCGATCATATTTTAAAGTTTTACGAGAATTACGTGATTATTTGGCTGGTAAATTTAAAAATATCAAATGGGATGAGCTCTCAATGGGGACCAGCGGTGATTTTGAAGCTGCCATAATGGAAGGGGCAACATTCATCCGAATTGGTACAGCTATAATGGGTCCAAGGCCAAAAAAGCAAATGGAGATAAAATAAAAATGGCACTAATATTGATAACTACAGTATTAATTTTTATTCGTGTTGTATCATTCATTGTTCTGGTAGATGTCATTCTCTCGTATTTTATGAGCCCGTATAATTCGATACGAGCTTTTCTTGATAGACTGGTAGAACCTTTATTGACCCCAATTCGTCGTGTTGTGCCGCCTATTGCCGGATTGGATTTTTCTCCCCTTGTATTAATTATTTTGCTTCAAATCATTGAATCATTGATTGCCCAACTTTAAAACATAAATCTTTTACAAAATTCATCTACAAAAAATTTTGTAAACAAATCATTAATTAACCCGCATACAAAATCCGCCCGCAGGAAGAGCAGGTTACAAGCCGTTCAGGTGAACGGGCAGCCTGCCAGTCAGATGGTGTTAGAGTGGATCCACATGCGGTACAGGCCTGATCAACCACCACCGATACGGCCAGTCCTCGTTTTATCTTCCGAAGTGTTTCATATTTTTCTAAAAAAGAAGAATCTAGATTCTGGACAGCCGCATTTCGTTCTGTAAGTAGATTATCCCGTTTTTTCTCGAGAGACGTGTTTTCGCCCTTCAATCCGGCTACCCGGGTAGCGAAGGTTGATTCGGCTTCTGCCAATTCTTTAAGCAGCTTTTCTTTGTTTTTTTCTAATTCCTCTATTTGCAACATTGAATTTATCTGAGCTTCATCATGATCGGAAATCTGATTCTTTACCGAAGCTATTTCATTCTGCAGGTCCTGCAATTCACGGGGAAGACGTATTTTGCCTCCATAAAGAGCATGCTCGTCTTCTTGGAGTTTCATTTGAAGCCGATCATTCTTTTCTTCGATGTTCTTCAGAATTTTTGAAGCGGCTTTCAAATCAGCATCTAGTGTGGAAATGCGTTCTTTGATTTCATCGATAACGGTTTGATCTGAAATCATACGAGCAATTTCCTGTTGGCGCAGGGTAATCTGGTCGATCTCGGAATCGATCTTTTGCAATCTCGATAGCTGGAATGCGGGGTTCATATTAACCTTTCGGGGGTATTGTTGGGGAATAAAACAAAGAAACAGGAAAGCGATAGAATTATATTACCATGAAGAATAACAACATGAACTTTCTCATTGTGCTATTGGTTGTGGTTTCCGCAGTCCCCTGTTTGGTCGGGTTTAAATCTGAAAATTCAGAACTTGTTTATACCGGTGTGGTATTTAATCCGATTGATGGTTACAGTTACCTTGCGAAAATGGAAATCGGGCATAGTGGTGATTGGCTTTTTACCCTTCCTTTTTCCCGGTACCCGGGTGAAGGGCGGCTCTTGTTTCCCTTTTATGTAACAGCAGGTCAAATATCTCGATTATTTTCTGTTCCTGCTTCATTCTTTTTTAATTTTCTGCGTGTTTTGGCTTATGGCTTCCTTTTGTGGATAATTTCGAGACTGATTATTTCTGTAAAGAAATTTGTTGGAACCCATCAATCGACTTTGTTTCTCATGATCGGATTTGGCGGGGGGCTAGGGTGGATGTTGTTGCCATTTGGTAAATTTGGCGCGGATTTTTGGGTAGCTGAAGCTTTTCCTTTTTTATCCGGTCTGGCCAATCCGCATTTTCCCCTTGCGATTGGGTTAGCTGTAGGATCTTTATTACTTCTTTCAAATGATATGAATCTGGTGAATACAATCCTTGCTGGATTGGGTGGATTATTACTGTCCATTCTTTCACCATTTGGATTTGTTGTTATTGCTTCAGTAATAACCTTGAGTTGGATTTGGGAAAGGATAGAAAAATGCAATACTTCTGCTATTCGTATTATTGTTTTTATCCTCTTTGGTTTGCCTTATAGTATCTACCAATACTGGGCGGTTCAATCTACTTCTCAACTTACTTCCTGGACGGCACAAAACCAGACACCCTCACCTGCAGTTTGGGATATTTTTCTGACGTTTTCACCCTGGATAATTCTGGTAATTTTCGGAGCAAAATTTATATTTGACATGCGTAATAATTGGATCATCCGAAAATTGATTGTCTGGATGGTTGTTGGATTAGTATTAACCGTCATTCCATTCAATTTACAGAGACGTTTTTTGTTTGGCCTATTCATTCCGATTACAGTATTGGGTTTTATTGCTCTGCCAATCGTTGCCGAAAAGATCAGAATATCATTCAAGAAATTACTGAAGATATGCCTGATAATGACAATACTCACACCATTGTTTCTTCTTTCAATGACAATATTTGCCCCGTTAAACCACAATTCTTTATATTATTACCGATCTGATGAACTTGAAGCCATCGATTGGCTGTCGACTCAGGAAAGAAAGCCTGTTGCTGTTTTAGCATCCAGTGAAACCGGATTGCTTATTCCCACTGTAAGACGAATTCGTGTGCTTTATGGGCACCCGTTTGAGAGTATTGATGCTGATAATAACAAAAAGGCTGTTGAAAATTTTTTCGATGGCAGAATGGAAATAAATGAATGCAGAGAGTTTTTAGAGAAAAATGAGATTGATTGGGTATTTATAGGCCCAAGAGAAAGACTTTTAGGAGAATCGAAATTGATCAATGATATAAAGCCTGATAAACAATTTGGACAAGTTTCTCTATACTCTGTTTCACGGCTTTTGAAACATGATTAGAAAAGATTTCCGCTGGCTATTACTGCTAACTGTTTTAATCCCACTTGCTGCCTGGGATAGGTTCATTGTTCCTGCTGGAACAATGATCTCCGACATTATGATAACCCACTATCCGAACCTGTTTTTTATCCAGCAGTCATTGGCGACCGGGCAGGGAATTCCTCTTTGGTCTCCATTAATTCTCTCCGGTTATCCTTTTTCGGCCAATCCTTTGTCAACTCTCTGGTATCCACCGGCCTGGTTGAGTTTATTGTTCCCTTTGCCGTTAGGGATTAATCTGGTAATGGGGATGCATATTCTTATTGGCGTGGTCGGATTTTATTTTCTGTTAGCAAAAATGGGGCTTGATTCTCGAATAAAAATACCTGGCAGTCTGTTGTTTGGTGTAATGCCAGGCGGATACACTCACGTTATATCAGGTCATTTCACCTGGGTATGCGCATCAGCGTGGTTACCATGGCTATTTTTACTGTCGATCAATCAGGATAGTAAGAATTGGAAAATACCAGGTTTATCGGCATTATTTTGGGGATTGATTCTTCTGGCAGACATGCGTTTTGCCGCGTATGCCGGTATTTTCTGGATGGCGTTTAATTTATTTATAATTTTTCAATCAAAATCTCATATTCAACTTCGGATAATTCAATCTGGAATAGCGTTGGTACTTGGTGCCGGTATTGGAACAGCCGTCTGGTTACCGCTTCTAGAGTACGCAGGATTGGGAAGTAGAAGTTCTATGTCTGTTAGTGACTCGCTTTATCTTTCACTCCCGCCAATACAATTAACGGGATTAATTGTTCCGGGGCATCCAACATCCATGGAATGGATTTTTTATCCGGGGGCAATGATATTGTTATTGACTTTGATTGCATTATCTTTTCTACGAAAAAGGCCTGAACTGTTCTTTTGGCTGTTCTCTGGCATTGTCTTTTTATTGTGGTCGTTGGGAGAAAATTTGCCAGTAAATCAATTAATGGCAGAATTACCCGGTATTTCTTTATTGCGTGTACCGTCAAGGGGTTTGTATTTTTTTAATATTTCATTGCTTATGATATCTGTGATAACTATTGATGAATTGCTGAAGAATAACCCCGTAAAAGCGATGTATCTTCGGTTGGTGACCATCTTTTTCGCCCTATTGGGTTTGTTGTTTCAAATTGTTATCGTCTCTATAGATATGGATAAAAATAATTTTATACTGGCGAATTCAGTATGTTGGCTGATTATTACGATATTAATAATTCTATTTTCCTACCGGAGATTGAATTCATCCGTATTTGTGATTCTGCTCGGCTTGTTTGCTGTAATTGACCTGATGCTGGTTGATGTGCGTTTAACAAATTTCATTTCACGAAAAGACGCATTCCAATCTGGTGAGCAGGTAGCTTTATTTGTCAAAAACCGTGGAAGCAATTCAAGAGTTTTTTCACCCTCTTATTCAATCCCGCAATTGACAGCAGCGGACTATTCAATTGAACTGGCTGATGGTATCGACCCGTTGCAACTTAAATCGTATTCCAGTTTTATCCGCCAGTCCATAGGTTTGACTGATGATAGTTATTCCGTTACATTGCCACCATTCAAAACTGGAGATCCAACAATCGATAATATTGGAATAAAGCCAAGTTCTGAATTATTTGGACTGCTAAACGTCAAATACCTTATTTCCAGTTTCCCAATAATTTCTGATAAATGGAAGTATAAAGATACATTGGATGACACTTTTATCTATGAGAACCCCCTTGCGATAGGATGGGCGTGGGTAGAAAAGGCAGAGACCGGTGATAAAGATTCGAATAGGGTATTTAATATTGACCGAGGTTTGAATCGGATAAAACTTGAGGCTGAAGGCCCGGGGCGTTTGGTTCTTTCAGAAATAAATTATCCGGGTTGGCTGGCTCGGGTCGATGGCATTAATGTAGAAATCAATACCGCTTATGACATTCTACGCTCTATTAATTTGCCTGTCGGATATCACAATATCGAATTTATTTACGCGCCTGTTCTGCTTTATATTGGTCTGACTGTAAGTCTGTTTTCTTTTTTAGCAAGCGGCATATTGATTTGGAAATGGAATAGTCATGGTATCTAAAGAAGAATGGCGATGGCTAAGAATAGCCGGATTGCTTATCATATTGTTCACTACTATCCCTTATTTGGCCGGTTATTTTCAACAAAGTGACGATTGGCGTTTCTCCGGGTTTCTTCTGGGGCTGGAAGATGGTAATTCTTACATTGCCAAGATGTTAACAGGCACCTATGGGAGCTGGTTATTCAGATCACCCTATTCGGTTATGCCGCAAACTGGAGTTGTCGCATTTCTACCATATATATTATTGGGGAAACTGGCATACCCTCCGGAGGCTCATGACCAATTGGTGGCTCTTTTCCATATTTTCCGGTTTTTTGCCGGAGGATTTCTTATCTGGGTGACATATTTGTTTTGTTCCAAATTTATAGAAAAAGTTGTATACAGGCGTCTGGCAAGCCTGATGATATTACTGGGTGGAGGACTGGGGTGGACCGGTTTAATATTAACCGGAGGAAATACCGGGTGGGGTGGTTCACTGGAATTTTACTCTCCGGAAGCTTTTGGATTTCTCTCGCTTCTAGGGTTACCTCATCTTATTATGGCCCGTGGATTATTATTACTGGGCTTTGTGTATTTTTTAAAATCCCTTGAAAAGGAAAAGAGTTGGGAGAATTCTGTAAAGGGTGGAATTTGCTGGTTTTTTATTGGTTTCTTTCAACCATTAACGATTGTGATTGGGTACGGAGTATTAGGATGTTATTTATTGATCCAATTAATCTTAACCGAAAAACAAAAATGGGGATCGGTTCTCAGGTATGCTGGCAATGGAGCCATAATGGCCGGTATTTCATCGCCCTGGGTTCTGTATAATTTTCTGTTTTTCAATTCTGATCCATATCTGAAAGCATGGTATGGACAGAATATTATTAGCTCACCTCCGGTAGTGGATTACTTGCTTTCTTTTGGCGTATTTCTGGTAGTAGGAATTCCCGGATTGGTGCAAATCTTTAAAATGCAGTCGAAAAAATATTTCATATTACCCGCATGGATATTGTGCGCTGGAATCCTGGCATACGCGCCCTATAATTTACAGCGCCGGTTTATTGATGGTATCTGGGTGGCAATCGTTATTTTGATATTTTTTTCACTGGAAAGCATTTTGCGAAAACCTGCCAGCCGGTTAATCGCCAGAGTTGTGATAAGCCTGTCATTCATTTCACCAATACTGATTTTGATGGTGGTGTTAATGGGTATACTCAAACCAGCTGAACCAGTGTTCAGATCAGCGAATGAAATTAAAATGGTAAATACACTGGAAAAACAGGTTTCTCCCGGCGATGTTATCGTGTCAGATTATAAGACTGCCAATTCTCTTCCAGCCTGGATACCTGTAAGAGTTATTGCTGGTCATGGACCGGAAAGTGTAAATCTGAAAAATGAGCTTTCCAACATAGAAAGATTTTTTTCCGATCAAAACGATGAACAATGGCAGCGTGATTTTATAAAAATAAACCAAATACGATTTATTGTCATCACTCCAGAGACAACTCGTCTATACGGATGGCATCTGGCAGATGGTTTACCATTACAAAAAATATACGATTCCGGTGATTATAAGGTGTACCGGGTGGAAATGAACAATGCCCCATAACGACCAAGATACCACGCAAAAAGTTCCCTGGTATTTTTATATACCAGTATATATTGCCCCCATATTGTTATTCCTCCCAGCACTTATTCCAGGAAAAGCATTGTTCTGGGGGATTACTTCTCTGCAATTCATTCCATGGCACTGGGAGGCTCTGAGAAGTCTTCAGGGGGGCGAATTACCTCTCTGGAACATATGGAATGGTTTGGGCGCTCCATTAGCCGCTAATTACCAATCAGCCCTTTTCTATCCGCCTACTTGGATAACGCTAATTGCCGGGTCAGTCGGTGGACTGGAAATGATGGCATGGTCACATGGCGTTCTGGTTGTTCTGCACCTGATTTGGGCCGGTGTTGGAATGACATATCTAATGAAAAAACTCGGCGTAAGCCCGATTCCGCAAATAATCTGTGGATTGTCGTATAGTCTTAGCGGATATTTTATTGGTCGGGGCAGTTTTTTAACCATTATTCAAGCGGCTGCATGGATCCCATGGATAATATTGGCTGCCAGCCATGTCGTGTCTCCAATAAAAGATACTGTTTCCGAACGCAGTACGCCCAAGGCTATTCTATTCCTATCACTGGCTTATGCTGGCCAATGGCTAAGCGGACATGCTCAATTATCCTGGTACACGCTTCTATTTTCACTTGTTTGGTTAACTTGCGGGGCATTCGTAAACGGTGGTTGGAAGCGGTTATTAAAAGTCATCACACTCGTGGGTATGTCAGGTTTGCTTGCATTTATGGTGAGTGCAATTCAATTAATACCCACGCTTGAATATTTATTTCAATCACAGAGATCAGGTTCCATTGATTATCAAACCGCTCTTTCATATTCATACTGGCCTTGGCGGTTGTTGTCACTTATTTTCCCGAATATATTTGGCAATCCGGGAATGGGTGATTTTTGGGGTTATGCCAATTATTGGGAAGATGCCGCTTATTTTGGACTCCTTCCAATATTCTTTTGTTTCTACTTTCTTTTGACCTGGACGAAGAGGAAAAAACAAGAAAATAACAAGAATAAACAACCGTTATTTTTGTTAATCCTTATTACGATTTGTGTGGTGTTTATTTTTGCGATGGGCTGGAATACTCCTGTATATCCATGGTTGTTTAAAAATGTACCAACTTTCGGGGCATTTAACGGACCAACAAGGTGGATGATCATATTGATATTTTGTATGATCATTACAGCAGGTTGGGGGCTGGAAGAATGGATCAAGCACCCGATAGTCAAACGTAATCAAATTTATATGTTGATTGTGGGTGTCTTGGCCATGTTACTGGCCGGTTTTGCATCGATTATTACTATGCCAGAAGTAAAGGGTTCATTTAAAACATCGTTGATATCAGGGGGATGTTTGATGGCAGGTTATCTGGTTCTCTCATTAATAAAGCCCGCTATTGACAGGGATAA
The DNA here is from genome assembly GCA_024363285.1 of Leptolinea sp. HRD-7. GTDB lineage: Bacteria > Chloroflexota > Anaerolineae > Anaerolineales > Anaerolineaceae > Leptolinea. The sequence continues at coordinate 2,654,925 of AP024710.1, forward strand.
AAAAATTATTTTTTGGCGATTCGCGTTTGTAATATGGTTAATGGTTGACCTGTTCTGGGCTGGTTGGCAACTAAACCCCGCCGTTGATGTAAAACTGTATGCTTCAGTTCCGAATGATTCACAGGAGCGGTTTTATTTCTCTCAAAATTCCGAAAAAGATCTTCGGTTCAAACGGTTTTTTAAATTCGAAGATATTCGTGAAATGGATGATTGGAAAAATCTAATCGCTTCTTACCTGCCAAACAGCAATATTTTATCTTCTGTCAAAATGGTGAACAATTTTGACCCTATGCTTCCGGACCGGTATCTGGTCTTTATCAACGAGGTAGAAAATGCTAAACCTGAAATTCGCAATCGACTTCTAGCTCTAGCGAATACCGGGCAAATAGCAAATGTCGGAATTGAACCTCCATATACAATATCCTGGGAAACCAATAAAACATACCCTGAATATTGGCTTTCAGGTTGTGCTCAGAAGGTAAAGAATGAGCGCGAAGCTCTGGGTTATTTATCAAAAGGTGCGGAAACAGATACGCTGAATGCAATTGTCATTATTGAAAACGGAGAAACAAGTCAACCTGACTGTGAAAAAATGGAACCGGGTTCTAAGAATATTCTACAAAGCTCTCACCGTTTATTAAATCATGAGATTACTGTAAATGGATCTGATAAAGAAAGGTACCTGTTTATCGCTGATGCCTGGTATCCAGGGTGGAAAGCGACTGTTGATGGGAAAGATACCATTATTTATCATGCGGATTATGTCTTTATGGCGGTAAAAGTTCCAGCAGGCGCAACTCGTATTCGGTTGGATTACAGACCTCTTAGTTTTATTATTGGTTCAGTGCTGACACTTGCGGGTACCATTTTTTGTGTAATACTTGGACTCTGGCATAAGAAAACTTCAGGAGGTTCGTTTTGACACCCAGCGAAACAGAAAAAACCCAGGAGCTCGCGTTTCGAATCTTGAGTAATCTTGAAAAAGTTGTCTTTGGAAAACGGTCTGTACTGGAGCTAGTGATTATAGGGCTGTTTTCCGAAGGGCACATCTTAATAGAAGACGTTCCCGGTGTGGGAAAAACGATACTCGCACGTAGTCTTGCCATATCAACCGGATGCGATTTCAAACGGATTCAATTTACCCCTGATCTATTACCTGGTGATATTACCGGTGTTTCTGTTTATGACCAGAAAAAGAATGAATTTGAATTCAGACCAGGACCTGTTTTTACACAAATCTTACTGGCGGATGAAATAAATAGAGCTACTCCAAAGGCGCAATCTGCACTTTTGGAGGCAATGGGAGAAATGCAAGTCAGTGTGGATAATGTCACTCGTTCATTACCACGACCATTTTTTGTCATCGCGACACAGAATCCGGTTGAATACGAAGGGGTATATCCTCTTCCGGAATCTCAGATGGACCGCTTTCTCTTACACACATCCATAGGATATCCTGATCTGTCTGTTGAAGAAGCGATTCTTGATCGAATGCAGGTGGAACATCCCATTCATAACCTTAGAGCGGTTGCATCTGCGGAAGAAATTCTTGCAGCTCAGAAAGCTGTTCGGAATATATATGTGGCAAAAAGCATTAGAAATTATCTTTTATCCATTTCTCATGCTACTCGGAACCATTCTGACTTTCAACTTGGGGCCAGTCCACGTGCCAGCCTGGGTTTGATTCGTGCCGCGCAAGCGAAAGCAATCATTCAAGGCCGACATTACGTTATTCCAGATGACGTGAAATCACTGGCTGAATCCGTGCTGTGCCACAGGCTGATACTCAATCCAGAAGCGCGGATGAACAACACTACCAGTCAGGAAGCCATGCAAAAAATTCTATCCGGTATACAGGTTCCATTGATCGATGAGATCACCCCGGCGAAGTAATCATTTATTTCATATTCAACCAACGGGAAACTTCTGGGGATTGGCAATCATTTCAATCTTCCTATTCTTTTCACGTTTCTTGTTCGATGAAACATTCTTTCTTAATGCTTTATATGTGATTTTAATTTATCTTGTACTGTCATTTATTTATTCGCTTTTTGTTTTAGATTTTATTTCAATAGAAAGAAAATTTCGAAAACGACAATGGCAGGTTGGCGATCGTTTTGAAGAGGATTTGACAATAATAAATCGATCAGTAATACCTGTTCTTTGGATAGATTTGAAAGATGATTCTGAGATTCGTACTAATTCGATTCATTATGTTACGGGATTGATCAAAGGTAAGGGAAGGCATTATATCTCTTCCAGCTTTTACCTCCAAAAAAGAGGCAAGTTACCTTTAGGTCCCATTGAATTAAAGTCATCTGATCCGATGGCTTGTTTTGAGGCAAATCGCGTCATTCTAATGTCAGGATCAATTACTGTAACACCTTATGGAATTAATCTGGCAACCGGCAAGAGCCGGAAAAAAGATTCCGAAGCAGCGAGGGCAGCGCGATTTACTTTACAGCAAAGTGACATGACCAGCAGCTCAGTTCGCCCTTACATGGAAGGAGATCCTCTGAGCCGTATTCATTGGGCGACAACGGCGCGAAGGGGATTTATTCATTCCCGACATCAAGATATTTCCATTGAACAGACAACCTGGATATTATTGGATTGTCAACGACAAGCGCATTTCTGTAATACGTTCCCATTTACAGAAAACGGCTATCACAATACAGAAAATGTGGAATACTTTTTACCGTGTGATACCTTTGAAACATCTGTTTCGATTGCGTTTTCATTGGCAATCTCGTGGATACAAAAAGGTATTTCGGTAGGAATCGCGCTAAATCAAGAAAATGAATTCATTATTCAACCCGGGCGTGGTTCTCGGCAGATGGACGAGATTGTAGAAATACTCACTTTTGTAAAAGCAGGGTCAGTCTTTCCAATTTCTCAATTACTTCGAAATATGTCTCGAAGAATTATTCCAGGTCATATTTGTTATTTGATTACCCCGGAAAACAATCGTGATTTGGCTATCGCCTGTCATGAAGCGGAAAGTCGTAAAATAGATCTTCGAGTTGTGTCTATTAATCGAATGAGTTACGAGAATAGAAGCAGAATTAAGCTGAATGATATTCCTCGACTTTCCAATAATACATTTGAGTTTTCATACGGCGATGGTTTGTCGAAATTATCAGAGATACTCTAATTTGATGAAGAAAACTGTTATTGGAGAATTTTAGTAAATGGAATAGCTGACATTTGCTCATATCCCAATTTTTGATAAAAATCAGCCGTTTTTATGTTTTCAGGAACGATAAAAAGATAGATCTTCCGACAGCCTCTTTTATAGAGTTCATTTTCCAAATAATTCATAAGGTAAGATCCAATATGCCTGTTCTGATACTCGGGTAGAACAGCCAGATGGTAGATTAACCCCCGCCTGCCGTCAAACCCGCCCATAATAGTGCCGATGATATTTCCGCGGTGTATGGCAAGAAAGAATAATCCAGGACTTACGCGGAGTAATTTTTCAAGTTCTGCCGGTTCATCTGAAAACGAGACATGAATACCATTTCCGACAGAATTCCAGATTTTTAAGACAGTTTTGTAATCTTCTGTGTGATTATATGGTCGAATGTCAATTCCGGGCGGCGCAGATTGTGTTTCAGGTTTTGACATATGTTTATGACCCATCGCCTGAATTATCTTCTTCTTCAAGGACAAATTTCCATAATCCATGAATTCCATTCGCCGTAACACCAAAGAAGAAACGATAACCATCCGGTAGCCGCTGAACCAGATCAAATGCAGGTGATTTTCCCTGTTGATAGCGTTTTAGAAGTCCGTTATCTCCACTCCAGTAGGCTGTACGAGGATCGAATTCTTTTTCCAATTCAAGATAACGACTGATGGCATAATGCCAAAGGCGTCGAGCTGAACGCTGGGTAACATTCTTGACCATTGATCCGTTGCGTAGATCTCGCATAGTGAAATAACGGGTTCCCTGACGTTCTTCAACTGAAGCGACTTCTACTCCGGTTCGGGGAGATGTATCTTCTTTTTCTGGAAGTGAATCAATATCGGCGGGTGTAACAATACTTGCATCCGAATTGGCATCCTGGGGTAAAGAGGTCTGACGTGATTTACCTCTTGTCACAAGTCCGACAATTTCATCTCGCACAGCCAATCCGGTTTCTGCCTCAGAACGGACAAAAATTTTATTATCTTCCACCGCATAAGGTGGATCGTCACCACGAGGGATGATCACACGGATCAATTTCTTTCCGTGTGATTCCTGGATGTCCAGATGACAGGTGAGGGGAGGACTGATTCGTTTGGAGATTTCTTTTTCGAGAATTTTAATATTCTGTTCCGGATCTGAAACACCAAGAGGCGGTTTATGAGGATCTGCGCCAATGCCAATATACAACGTACCACCATTGGTATTAGCAAAGGCGCAAATATCTGAAATGATGGCGTATAGTTTTCCACCGCGAACACTTAATTCTTCATGAAAATCCTGAATAATATTCGCGCCTTCTTCACGAGAAGCCTGAATGAAATCATAAGCCGGTTCTTCCTTTAATCGGTGAGGGCGTGTTCGTGAAAAGTCATTGGAGTGAAACAAATCCTCCAGGGCTTTAAAAGAGATTTCCGGAAGAAAAACGTCTGTTGCACGATCACCAATACCCAGGTTTTTCTTTCGTTGGGGGTCTTGTGTGAGTCGGTGTGCATCTGAACCTTGGATGCAATGCATGCGGCGGGGATATTCCGGTTTAGTTCCGTTAAAGAATGTAGCGGTGGAACGAGCCGCGTTGGTATCGAGATCTGTTACTTCAAGGGCACTTAACGCCTCGTCTTGCGTATAGGCAATTTTAGTTTGACCTCCAAAATTAATCCCACGCATTGCCACACCATTACTAGAATTGGCATGCGCGGCAATAACAATTCCGCCTGAAGCCCGTATCTTCTGGTACGCAGTTAAGACGTCAGTAGTGGCACCTACTGTGACAGAACCTTCATCGAGGCGGTTGCTGGGGATTTTTAAGTCGAGAAGAAGATGTTCAATATCTCTTATTGGTGTGTTTTGAGAAAAGATACCAATAATATGAAACCCGAAAGTTGCGGTAAATTCAATTCCGGGCAAAACGAGAATTTTTTTCAACAGTCGGCGATATTCAGAAAGTCTTTGTCGTTCATCCGGAAGAAGACGATTCAGTTCTTCCAGCATTTCAAGCTGATGTATTTCATCTTTCATCGTACGATAGCCGGCTACCGTATTGTGATCAGTGAATGCGATAATATCCAATCCACGCTGTTCTGCACGTTGGATTAATTCTAAATATGACACTTCAGGTTGTTGAAAATCACTTGAAGCCGGGGTATGAATATGAAGGTCAATCGTGCGCCATTGACTTGGCATTTCTGTTTTATTCCCGGAATTTTTCTTAGTTGACAAAAGGAGGTCTCCTTGAATTGTTTATTCGTTAATAATTTTTTTCACCAGAGTAATCAATTCATCCGGCATGTAAGGTTTCATTAAGTAAGCTCTCGCTCCGGCGTTGAGACTTTCCGTTTTCTTATCAGAGCCGGAGCACATGATCACTTTAACATGATCTAATTCCTGTGAAGATCGAATTTCTCCCATAAGTGTAATTCCATTCAGATTAGGGAGGTTAATATCCATTAATATCACCGCAGGATCAATATCTTTTATGATTTTTATCGGATCAACAATAGGAAAATCCGGGCAAACCACTTGAAAGTTTTCCAATTCAAGCAATGTTTGCAATAATGACCGCATCATTACATTATCTTCCAGGATCATTATTCTCTGTTTTGTGCCCATAATTCTATTTTTTCGCTTTCTTTTTAGGAATGGCAATCTTGATAGCTTCTTCCATTTGTTCTACCAGATAAAACTTCATATCATTACGGACTTCTTGAGGAATATCGTCTAGATCAGGCTCATTGAGTTTGGGTAAAATGATTGTCTTCAATCCCGCTCGATGCGCGGCGAGCATCTTTTCTTTAATACCACCTACCGGGAGAATTTGACCGCGTAATGTGATCTCACCAGTCATTCCCAAATCAGGCCGAATAGGTCGATCAGTGAGTAATGAAACCAATGCGATAGTCATCGTCACACCGGCAGATGGGCCATCTTTTGGTGTTGCTCCCGCGGGAACGTGCAGGTGAATATCTTCATTCTGGAAAAAGGATGGATCGATTTCAAGTTCTTTCGCATGTGAGCGAACAAATGTGAGCGCAGCATGTGCTGATTCCTGCATTACTGTACCCACAGACCCGGTGATCTGAAATCCCTTGGCTCCAGGCATTTTTGACGCTTCTATGAAGAGAATATCACCACCCGTTGGCGTCCATGCCAGCCCGGTTGCCACACCCGGAATTGATGTACGCCGTGCAATTTCTTCATTGCCCAGAAATTTTGGACGACCGAGCATTTCGTGTACAGTTTTGATCTGAATATGAGCTTTCTTCTTTTTGCCTTCTGAAATACTTGTGACTATTTTTCGACAAATAGCACCAATTTCTCGCTCTAGTCCGCGTACACCAGCTTCACGGGTATATTGCCTGATAACAGTCAAGATACTTTCATCATCCATCCGAATTTCTTTTGGAAGTAGACCGTTTTCTTTAATTTGCCTTGGAATCAGGTAGCTTTTTGCGATCATCAATTTTTCACGCTCGGTATAACCGGCAAGCTGAATGATCTCCATACGGTCTAATAAGGGTGCAGGGATGGTTTCTAACGAATTGGCCGTAGTGATGAACATTACCTGAGAGAGATCAAAAGCCACTTCGAGGTAATGGTCACGAAATTCAAAGTTTTGTTCGGGGTCTAGCACTTCGAGTAAAGCTGAAGCGGGATCTCCATGAAAGTCAAAACCCAGTTTGTCAATTTCATCCAGCATGAACACCGGATTATTTGATTCTACGCGCCGCATAGCCTGCAATATTCTTCCGGGCAGGGCGCCAATATACGTTCTGCGGTGACCGCGGATTTCCGCTTCATCTCGCATTCCACCCAGAGAAACTCGAATGAATTTGCGGCCTAACGCGCGCGCGATAGATTGACCGAGAGAGGTTTTGCCCACACCAGGAGGACCGACGAAACAAAGAATCACTCCTTCTCGTTCTTTTCGGATTCGATCCGTGCGTATTTCGTTTTCAAGTTGAGATTTTCTTTCAAGTCGAAGTTTTCGAACAGCAAGGTATTCAAGGATCCGCTCTTTGACGTCCTTTAGACCGTAATGGTCTTCATCCAATACTGCACGGGCGTTGACAATATCCAGGTTGTCTTCAGTGGATTTTTTCCACGGAAGTGCGCTGAGCCACTCCACATAGGTTCTAATGACGCCGTATTCTGCCGCTGAAGTTGGAAGCCTGGATAAACGATCCAACTCACGATTCGCCTGTTTTAAGGCTTCTTCCGGTAATGCTGCTTCCTCTAATTTTTTTCGTAATTCATTAATATCTTCGGCGTTTTCATCACCTTCGCCTAATTCTTTCTGAATGGCTTTTAATTGCTCATGCAGGAAATAGTTACGTTGGACCTTTTCGATCTCAGATCTGGCTTCATTCTGGATCTTTTGCCCAAGATCAAGAACTTCACTTTCACGGGCAAGAATTGTGACAAGCTTTCGCAGTTTTTCTTCCACCGAATCCAATTCAAGAATAGCCTGAGCATCAGCCAATTCCATTCTCTCAAAATTTGCAATAGAGTAAGCCGTTTGAAGTGGATCTGTGATGTTGGAAATTGATTCAACCAATTCCCGAGGAATTGATGGGATCATTTTAGCGATATGCTCAAACTGGTCACGGGCATTGCGGGCTAAGGCTTCAACCTCAAGCGTGTCAATTGGAATTTCGGGAGCTGGAATAACCCTGGCTTTCAAATAGGGTTCTTCTGAAGTAAATTCACCCAGGTGGAACCGGCTGAGGCCCTGTATCAGAATTCGAATTGTGCCGTCTGGAGTGCGGAAGAGGCGGTGGATAATGGCCACCGTCCCAACACTATAGAGGTCTTGCGGTCCAGGATTTTCCAATTCAGGATTGCGAGTGGTTACCAGCCCAATAATGCGGTTCCCGGAAATTACGTCATCAACCAGACGTATAGATCGCGGCTGACCAATTGTGAGCGGCACCGCAGTCTGGGGATAAACAACAAGTCCACGAAGAGGAAGAATGGGTAATTCTTCTGGAATGGCAAATTCATTTTCGGATTCTTTATTATTCTCAGAAGAATCAACCGGTCTTTCTTCAAGTTTAAGAATATTGCTGTTTTCTGATAACGACATACCCAACAATAAATCTCCAAAATTCTGGTTGAGGTTACTATCTTCAAACCATGTCAAAATTTCTCTAAGATTGGCATTCCATCGAGAGGCAACCATAGGAAAAATCAGGCATCCTTATCTTTTATGTGAATTTTTTTAGGTGTTGCTTTTTTCATAGATATTTCCAAAAAACCGTTCTTGTACTCTGCAGTAATACTATCCTCAATCGGGTTGGGGATGGCAATTTGAACTTCAAATTCTCCAAAATGGATTTCCATCTGGTGAAATGTAAAATTCTTATACGAGTCTTGCCTTGTTCCACTGACATTTAATACGTTGTGATCATACCGAATATTAAAATCGCTCTCATTGACACCGGCAATTTCTATACGTATCAGGTATCCTGTAGTTGTTTCGATAACGTCTACAGGAGGCCGATAATTGTGGTTCATATACGATACTCGTAGATTGAACATACCAGACCGGGGATATTCAAACATAACAACCTTCCTATCAAATAACTGGTCAATTTGCTTTACATGACTTTCCGAACTGCCTCAAATATCGAATCGTAATCCGGTTCATCGTTCAAAGACTTCAAGTAATCAACATAAACCACTCGGTATTTTCTATCAACAACAAACATGGCTTTTCTCAAAATTCGAGGCTCTTTCAAGAGGCATCCATATCTTTTTCCAAATGAAGTTTTCAAATGATCTGATGCTAGAATAACCTGGTCAACGCCCGAAATTTCACTCCATCGTTTTTGAGCAAAAGGTAGATCTGTACTGATAATAATTACAGAAAAATCTTTTGAAAATCCAATCATTTCTTTGTTGAACCTGCGAACTTCCCGATCGCATATATCAGTTTCAATCGATGGGATAGACGCAATTATTCGAATTTTTCCCCGAGTGAGTTTCAAGAGATCTATAAAAGACCAATCTTGCAATTGTGCTTTAAATGAAGGAGCCTGTTGCCCGATTTGAATGTCATCGCCAACGACAGTCACACTTTTTCCGCGAAACTGGAGAATCCCTTTTCGCTCAAGCATTATTCCTCCATGTAAATGTGCCGCAAGGCGCCCCCGGTGAGATTCGAACTCACAACCAACAGCTTAGAAGGCTGGTGCTCTGTCCATTGCGCTACGGGGGCCAGGTTCATAATTATACCGTAACCTTTCACCGTTATCTCAAAAATCCAAAGTAAGCTGTTCTATTGGAATTAGTTCTATCATAATCCTATCGAACAATTATTTCAACTCATTGCATAAAAAAAAGAGCCTGGTTCTTTGTTTATGAACCAGGCTGAGAATTATGATTTTTTCTAAATATCTGTTGTCATAATGGGACTAAAGAGAAACGCGTAATTATCTGAGCTTCCTTCAATCGGATAAACATAGAACAGGAAAGAAGTAGCTTTATTCATCATGGCATACTTGTTATTCTGGGTCAAATTGATTTTGATGTATTCCCATTCGCCAAAGCCATGCACCTGATTGACAAGCTCTTGTTCTGCTCCACCTTCTATTGAGTAGGCAATACGGAACCGGAAATTGCATTTCGTATATCCTTCAAGACATCCAAAATGTAATACCAGATTAGAGCCTTCAGCCACTATTATTGGGGGGAATTGGCCCACAAGATACGCGTCTTTTTCATTGGGTGGAACCATTATTATGGCCGGGTCATTCTCTTTTACACCACCTTCAATGGCAGGAGCGGAGTTAAGATAGACAAAGCCTCTGGGATCATTCTTATTTCCAGGGCAGGGAAGTACTCCTGATGAACTTGTCCATGTGGCACTGCACATATTCGCCAGGAAATTGTACGTGTTTCCCACAACAATTTCTGCCCAGATAGATTGTTCTTTGCCGGTGTTATCCATGATACCGAACACCTGTTTATTTTTGTTCATCAGTTTCCAGAAACTGCGATACTTAATAAAATTTGTAGGTGCCGTTAATGTGACTGTTACGTGTGCCGTCTGACCGGGAAGAACATTTGCCGTTGTCAGGGGATAATTATTGGAAGGCCCTTTCATGTCACCACCAGTCCAGACAATACTGTATTCCGGTGTCCAGGTACAAGAACCCGCGTTTCGTATTGACCAGGTCTTAGCGAATTGGGTTCCAGGAGGAACCATTGTGCCATCAGGAATGGTAATATCGGCGACAAACGATGCCCGATCAGTACACGCACCTGGCTGAGATGTTTTTGTCGGTCCGCTGCTGGTTGCAGCTGCTGGAAGTGCGGCTAGTCCCGTTGTGGGAGCTATAGTAGGTTCTTTGGTTTCCGTGGGAGCCTTAGTCTCAGTCGGTTTCGCCGTGTCCGTTAACTGAACGGCGGCTACACTGGTGGTTAATGCTGACAAAGTTTGTGCAACAGCCGCGTTGATCTGGTTTTGGACTTCCATACTATCAGGAGTCGTTTCAACCGGTCCGCATGATGTCAACAACAAACTGGTCAATAATAGGGCAGTAATCCATCTCCGAGGTTTTATCATGGAAAATTCCTTTACTAATCGGATATGTCATTTATTACAGACAAATTATACATGGTTTCAACCTGCATCAAGGTGCAAGGATCGGACCATGAACAAACGATTGAATCTGAAGAAAAATCATATTCAATTCTCACATTAAAAAATAAATCGACGGATATTTTGAACAATACCTGAATATCCGTCGATTTACTAAGATTTGATCATGTTTTGGTCTGTCTCAAAAGACAAAAAAAGACTTTTGAGACAGACTCCAACTCTCTTGTTTTATAAAACTTAATTTTTTTGGATTTCAGGTTTTAAAGACCCTGCCATCATCAAACCGAGTTCTTCACGGGTGACTTCGTCAGCTTGTTTGACCGCGACAATTTCACCATGATACATAACTGCAATTCGGTCAGATAATGCCATGATTTCATCTAGTTCAGCAGAAATCAGAACGACACCAATTCCTTCATCTCGCATCTTGATGATTTCACTGTGAATATACTCAATTGAACCTACATCAAGTCCGCGGGTAGGTTGATTGGCAACCAGAAACTTGATATTGCGCGAAAGCTCTCTGGCAACAATTACCTTCTGCTGGTTGCCGCCCGATAATTTTGACGTAGGAACATAAGGGCTTGGAGTACGAATATCAAAGCGTTTGATCAGTTTTTCCGCGTTAGAGCCGATTGCTGCATTCTGTAAGACGCCCCGGCGGCAGAACGGCGAAACATAATACGAACATAAAACCAAATTATCCGCTATCGGATACTGCATGACAAAACCATGTTTCTGGCGGTCTTCAGGAATGTGTCCCATTCCTTTTTCAACCAAATCTCTTGGGTTGTGGTTGAAGACATTTTGGTCAAGAATTTTTATCTCTCCTGAAGTCGCGTGACGCAAACCCGTCAACGCTTCTGCAAGTTCTGTCTGTCCATTTCCCTGAACTCCAGCAATTCCAAGGATTTCACCTTTTCTTACCTGAAAACTGATGCCTCTTACTGTTTCAACACGGCGGTCATCGGTAACAACCAGGTTTTTAATGTCCAAGACCACATCACCGGGTTTGGCAGGAGTTTTATCTACTTTTAGAATAACCGTTCGGCCAACCATTTGTGATGCCAGTGCCTGTTCATTTGTTTTTGCCGGGTCATCAGTAGCGATGACTTTCCCCGCTCGCATGACTGTTATTCGATTTGAAATCGAAAGAACTTCTTTTAACTTGTGGGTGATAAAAATGACAGAAATTCCCTGTTGAACGAGTTTCTTAATAATCGCAAAAAGATCATCCACTTCCTGTGGGGTCAAAACGGCGGTAGGTTCATCAAGAATAAGAATTTTTGCCTTGCGGTATAAAGCTTTGATGATCTCTACCCGCTGTTGGATGCCGACGGGGAGGTCATGCACCAGGGCTGTGGGATCAATTTCAAGTCCATATTGCGTCGATAGTTCAATCAGATCTTTATTAACCTGTTCAATATCCAGAACACCATTCTTCAATTTTTCAGAACCCAGCATGATGTTTTCAGCTACAGTAAAAACAGGCACAAGCATGAAATGCTGGTGGACCATACCAATCCCGCAGGCAATGGCATCTTTGGGTGAATGAAAATGAACGGGTTTTCCATTAATCAAAATCTCTCCTTCGTCTGGAGAAATTAACCCGTAAATAATGTTCATCAGTGTAGATTTACCGGCACCATTTTCACCCAAAAGAGCATGAATTTCCCCTTCTTTCAGGGAAAAATCTACATGATCGTTGGCCAACACGCCGGGGAATTTTTTCGTTATCCCTTTAACTTCCAGTACGTTATCCATGCTTTATCTCCTACTTATTTCCCGCAGGCTATTTTTCATATGGAGTACCATCAGCCGCCGGGCTGGTTGTCCGACCAATCAAACCGGCAAGAATAATCATTGTCAGAATATAAGGTGTTAATCCGACAATATAAGACTGTTGCAGGAAAGCCCACTGTGACGGAATAAGGTCACGGAAAAATTGCAGGTTGATTTGAAATGCCTGCGCGGCACCAAACACCAGAGCAGCAGCCCAGGCTCCTATGGGCGTCCAGTTTCCAAAGATCATGGCAGCCAGAGAGATGAAACCACGGCCATTGGTCATCAAAGGTTCAAAAGAAGGAACCGATTCGAGAGTAAAGTAAGCACCGCCGAGTCCGGCTAGCAGACCACCAATGATAACGTTCATGTACCGCATATACGAGACATTAATACCTACCGTGTCAGCCGCACGTGGGTGTTCGCCAACAGCGCGGGTACGAAGGCCCCATCGGGTGCGGAACAGGACAAAGTTGGAAACGAAGACCAGAATAATGGCCAACCAGGCGATAGGTTGCTGCTCAAATATTTTGCCGAATACCGGGATCTGAGAAAGGCCGGGGATGGCAATAATCGGCAAAATACCGGGTGCGTGAGGAACATTGCCTCCGAAGATGCTTCCTTTTTCAAAGAACAACTGGCGATTAAGAAACCCTGTGACACCGGTAGCCAGAATGTTGATGACTGTACCGCTGATAACCTGGTCGACTTTGAAAGTGATTGAAAGCCACGCGTGCAGCAGTCCAAGAAGACCACCCGTAAGGACAGCGATCACCACACCTAAAATCAAGCTGGACATAGGATCCAAATGTACGATGGAATTCAGGTAAATGGATGAAAGCCAACCGAAGAAGGCGGCGGACAACATCATTCCTTCAATACCAATATTGGTAACACCGGAGCGTTCACAGAATGTGCCGCATAAAGCTCCCAGTGTCAAAGGAGTGGCAACCGAGATGGTCGTCGCGATCATGGATGTCAGGATTACAAGAGGAGAAGTAGTTGACTGGCCAATAAAGATAACCACGGAGTAAAGAATCGCGATTACAACGGCTATAAATATTGATCGTTTCAAGTCCATAGTTGGCTCCTATTTTCCCCATCCACGAGTGTAGACCACACGTTCCTGGGGAGTGCGGATGCGGAAAATGTAGCGTACGATGGCATCAGCAGAGACAAAAAGCAGGATAAGGGCCTGGATAATGGAGATGATATCTACGGGGATCTGGGTCAGGAATTGCATTTTCGTAGCTCCGTTGCGCATGGCGCCAAATAAAAGGGCGGCAAGAACAACACCCACGGGATGGTTCTTACCCAGCAACGCGATGGCAATAGCGTCAAAGCCATAACCAGAAGAGAACCCAAGTTCATGCCTGTGATTGAGGGCTGTAACCTCAATGGCTCCAGCCAAACCGGCCAATGCGCCTGATAGTCCCATAGTGATGACGATAGTCCTGGCGACATCAATGCCGGCATATTTTGCCGCGTCCGGATTCAAACCGGTTGTGCGGATCTCAAAACCCAGTTTGGTTTTCCAGAGAAGCCACCAGATCAGAAATGCCATGACCAAAGCGAGGATAAATCCCCAGTGAAAACGGAATTTTTCGAAGATCGGCATGATCTGGGCGGAAACCGCAATTTTGGGTGTGCGGGCGACTACATTGGTAGGGCTTGGATCCTTCATCGGTCCATTTAGTAAAAAGCTGGTGAGATTCAAGGCAATGTAGTTCATCATGATCGTGTTGATAACTTCATGAGCACCGGTTTTGGCTTTTAACAAGCCTGGGATCGCACCCCAGATGGCACCGGCCATAACGCCCAGTCCAATTGTCAAAAGAACATGCAGTACAGGAGGAATATCAGTTTTGAAAATTCCAGGTAGCGCATAACCTGCCCAGGCTGCCGCAACAGCACCAAACGCGAGTTGTCCTTCACCACCAATATTGAACAACCCGCCTTTGAAACCAATAGCTACCGCAAGGCCGGCAAAAATATACGGACAGGCCCAGACAGTCGTTTCACTTAATGCGCGAAGACTTCCAAAAGCACCCTGGAAAAGACCTTGATACGCAAGAACCGGGTCACCACCAACCCATAGAATGATCAATGCTCCTATGACAAGGGCTGTAAAAACAGCCAGAATAGGAACCAGGTAGGTGTTGACAATCTTGCTATCAAGTTTAAATTTTGGAGGGGTAGCTTCTTTTGGGTTCGGATTCTCCTTATCCATAAAATTCCTTCTCCTTATAAAATCTCTATTGCCCAGAGTATGGGATATTTGATTCTATCTAAAAATATCTAAAAAAGATAATGAGTTTCATCATAAAAAAAACAGAGAAAGGGCGTATGCCCTTTCTCTGTTTGAGGCTACTTCACTACAAATTAGCCGGGTTTGGTCGCAGGAACATTGGTCTTGATGGTACCATCGAGAAGACCCTTGTTGACTTCTTCCAATTTGGCTTTGACTTCTTTGGACACAACGGAGTCCAGATCATGGAAGGGGGCCAGGGAGACAGGACCGTAGAAGTTACCACCCTTGAATTTGCCTTCTTTTGCGGCTTTGATATTGTCGAAGACAGCGGGGGTGATGCTCTTCATAGCGGAGGAAAGCAGAACCTTCTGGGCTTCCGGAACGGTCAGGTACTGGTCGGTATCGACGCCGATGGCGTAGATCGGTTTTTCTTTGGTGGATTTTCCGGCAACCGCGATCAAACCACCATTACCCGTCTTGCCGCCAGCGCTGAAGATGACATCGACGCCCTTATCCATCATGGAATTGGCGGTTGTCTTACCCCATTCGGGATCAGCAAAGGTTTTGTCCAGGCCGACATCATTGTGGTAAACAATGTTGATTTCGGCTTTGTCATTTACAGATTTGATACCCGCGCGATAGCCTTCACCGAACCGCCATACAGGAGGAACGGTATCGGTAGCGAACACACCACCAACTTTGTTGGTTTTGGTCATGAGACCAGCCAGAACACCGGCCAGATAACCGGATTGATCTTCCGCGAAGACTATACCACTCAGGTTGTCGAGGACTTCGGTCTGAGATTGGTCAACACCGATGAATTTGATATCCGGATATTTCTTGGCTTCCTCTATGGTTGCTTCGCCCAGAGCGAAACCGACGGTGATGATCACTTTGTAACCGGCTTCGGCGAAGGTTTCGATGTTCTTGCCATAGTCTTTGGAGTCAGTGGTTTCGATGTATTTGGTGGTGACGCCCAGTTCTTTTTCAGCCTGTTTCAGGCCTTCGTAAGCGGACTGGTTGAAGGATTTGTCATCGATCTTACCAACATCGGTCACCAGACCTACGCAGAAGGTATCGGCTTTCGAGCAGTCGACGTCAGCCTTGGGGGCCGCGGCATAGACGCTGGCAGGAAAAACCATACTTAAAATTACAAGGAAACTTAGCACAACAAATACTCTGGTTTTCATAGTTCTCCTCTTGAATAAGATTTGGTACTGTGATTATTGTATATCAAGAATTCGTTTATTGCTACTCTGGAATCGGTATCTTAATAACAAGTACCCGCGAAATTAATCCTTATTTTGCCGTTTCAAGTATTTTTCCATCATATCCGGACGTTTTTCTGATGTCCGTAGCAGTGATTGCTGTAAGCGCCATTTGTCGATGGCCGCGTGGTTACCTGAAAGGAGGATTTCTGGAACTGGCCAATCTCGAAAAACCGGCGGGCGTGTGTAATGCGGGTATTCGAGCAGGCCGGAAGCGTGCGAATCATCTTCAGTACCGGTAGGATCACCAAGAACGCCGGGCAAATAACGAGATACCGCATCAATAACGATCAGCGCCGGAAGTTCGCCGCCTGTTAATACATAATCACCAATAGATATCTCATCGGTGACCAGGTGTTCACGGATCCTTTCATCAATACCTTCATAATGGCCGCATAACAAAGCGATATGGGGAAGGCTTGAGAGCTCTTTCGCCACTTCCTGAGTAAACAATCGTCCCTGGGGAGTCATTAGAATAACCGGAATATCAGGTGGTTTTCCCAAAACAGATTCGATCGAGGAAAAAACAGGTTCGGGCTTCATGACCATTCCACCACCACCGCCATAAGGCATATCATCTGTAGTATGGTGACGGTCCACCGTATAGTCGCGGATATTATGTAAATTTACTTCAATCAGGCCATTTACTCTCGCGCGTTTTATAATACTGGCGTTAAGATAAGGTTGAAAAACTTCTGGAAATAATGTAAAGATATCAAATTTCATTACTAAATTATACGATGCCCTTGCCTTGACCGGTCATTTCTTATAATGGTAAGATGTTTTTATGTACTTAAAAGGCAGTAATTGGAGTATGAACAGGCGGCGAAGGCCGCTACGAATAGGCCGAATTTTGGTATTGCTGCTTCTGGTAAGTGGTGCAGTTTATGTTGATCGGGTAATTGTTCCATCCAGTCCACCGCTATTTATCCCCACACCAACTTCGACACGCGCGCCTGAATCATATATTGCAGAGGCTCAACGGCTTGAAAATGAAGGAAAGTATTCTCAGGCAATATCTACTTACAATCAGGCCATTCAATCCGATCCAAAAAATCCGGCAACATATATTTCGCTGGCTAGATTAATGATTTACACGGGCGATTATAAAAATGCCATCAAAAACGCAGAAAACGCCCTTCTTTTAAATGGTAACAATTCCAACGCGCATGCCATTCGAGGGTGGGCATTAGGATTGGATGGCGATTATTTAAGCGCGGAATCCGCTTTTACTAAGGCTCTTGAATTAGACCAGAATAATGGTGATGCTTATGCCTATCGGGCAGAAGTTCTGGCTGCACAAACTCAAGCTGGTTCTGGCAGCATTGGCTCATTGGATAAAGCTGTTGAAGCATCACGCAACGCTCAAACTATCGCTCCAAACGCATTATCCACTCACCGGGCCAGGGGTATTGTGTTGGAATTAACCGGTAATTACGCTGACGCAGCGCGCGAATTTGAGGCTGCTATCGCAATCAACTCTAACATTGCCGATCTGCACCTGGCACTGGGTAGAAATTACCGGTATCTGGAGCAGTACGACAGAGCCGTTGAGGAGTTTAACCGGGCAAACGCTCTGAACCCTGGTGACCCGCTTCCAAACTTTTATATCTCCCGTACGTATGCGTCGATTGGAGAATATGCCAAGGCAATTCAATTTGCGGAGCAATCTGTTAAAGTTGCACCAACAGACCCTTATATGTATGGCAATCTTGGGACAATGTATTACAAGAATAAACAATTTGAAGATTCCATAAAACCATTAAAATTGGCTGTTACGGGCGGAGTAGCAGATACAGGGGAAGAAGTAAAAGGACTTCCGTTGGCATATGGGCGTGTAGCCGAATACTACTTTACATATGGTCTCACTCTGGCAAACCTTGGTATGTGTGGTGAGGCACTTCCGATTTCACAGGCGTTGATGGAAGGTGTAAAGAACGATGAAATTTCGGTTTACAATGCCCAGGAAATCGTAAATATTTGTTCGGGGAACCCGACAAAACCCGGAAATAATAATGCTGGGAATGACACGCCTTCTGTTCCGGATCAAAATTCTCAAGAAATGACCCCAGAAGCTCTCAAACCTACTGTTTCAAGTGCTATAAGGAAGGTGCCTACTTTGACACCTGTTCCGTCAAAATAATAAATATACATGTTACTTAATGATAAACGACCAGAATTCAGACCACCCAGGTCAACTTCTAACCCCTATCGAATGTTGATCTGGATTATTCTAATTATTGGTGGGTTACTTCTGGTTAATGCTGTTCAGATTGGGAAGGTGCAACCATTATTCTCACCGACAATGACTCCCACTCGCAATGCCGAATCATTTGCGTTAGAAGGAGAAACCCATTTCAAAGCGGGGGACCTGGTTAAAGCCATTACCGCTTACAACAACGCTACCCGTCTTGATCCACAGAATGGTGAACTATGGGCAGAGCTTGCCCGTATTCAGACTTATTCATCCAACCTTCTCACCACGGATAGACAAAAACAACAGCGCCTGGCAGAGGCATTGGTGTCGGCTGACCGAGCATCAACAGCATCACCTGAAAACAGTAATGTTTGGGCTATTCGGGCATTCACCCTGGATTGGAATGCCAATAACGTGTTGAACTACGAAAAAAAAGACAGCTTTATGACAGAAGCTGAACAGAATGCGGTAAGAGCTCTTCAATTGGACAATCAAAATACAATGGCTCTGGCTTATTATTCAGAGATTCTTGTAGACCAACAAAAATGGGATCAATCGCTGCAGGTTATCAATCAGGCTGTTGCCCAGGCAACCCAGCGGGGCGAAAAGATCATGGATATTCACAGAGTCAATGGGTATGTAAATGAATCGCTGGGTAATTATGACGTTGCCATCAATGAGTACAAAGAAGCAGTAAAAATTACACCTAACCTTACTTTCTTGCACATATCAATTGGGCTTAATTACCGGCAGTTGAAACAATACGAACGGGCCATTGAGTATTTCGCTCAGGCGGCTGCAATCAATGAAAATCTGGGAGTACGTGATTCCATTCCATATCTGGCTATTGGAAAAACGTATACACAAATGGGTGAGTTTTTTATCGCTTCACGTAACGTAAAGAAAGCATTGCAATACGATCCCACCAGCCCTGATGTTTATGGTCAATTAGGAATTGTCTATTTTAAATCTCACAACTATGAAGGTTCTATCGATCCACTGAAATGCGCTATTTATGGATGCAACGCAGAGACAAGTTGCGCGATTCGGGAATGCGACCCGGAAAAAGATGAAAAAATTACTATCCAGGGGATGCCATTAAGCCCAAATACAGTTGTTTATTACTATACGTATGGGTCAGTTTTAGCCGGACTTCATCGGAAGTCTCAGCCTTATTGCACGGAAGCCGTTAAAGTACTACACCAGGTAAGGCAAGGTTTTCCAGAAGACAAAACAATACTTTCAATTGTCAGTGCCAGCGAAGAGATATGCTCGAGTTACGGTATTGTGTATTCTGGCGGATAAATATCAAAAATTTATAAGAGTTCATATACACATCTTGACTCGTACTATAAAGACAGGTATATTTTGATTTGTTAGCACTCAAATATCAAGAGTGCTAAAAATTATGAAATTCAATCTGCAACAGGAGGATTATATGGCAATGACTCTCAAACCCTTAGGCAGCCGTGTGGTGGTCGAACCCATCGAGCAAGAAGATGTTACCGCCGGTGGTATCGTACTTCCCGAAACTGCCAAAGAAAAACCCCAGAAAGGTAAGATCATTTCTGTTGGAGCCGGTGATCGCGATGAAAGTGGAAAACGCATCGCCATGGATGTAAAAGCTGGCGATACTGTTTTGTTCGCAAAATACTCTGGAACTGAAATTAAGATTGACGGCAAGAAACTCCTCATTCTGCGTGAGAGCGATATTCTTGCAATTGTTGAATAGAAATCATTCTTTAGGAATTTGAAGGAGTTAAACAATGGGTGCTAAACAAATTATTTTTTCCGATGATGCCCGCCGTAAATTAAAGAACGGTATTGACATTGTCGCTAACGCAGTTTCCACTACACTTGGCCCGAAAGGCCGCAATGTTGCCCTGGATCGCAAATTTGGTTCTCCTACCATCACCCACGATGGTGTAACCGTTGCCAAAGAAATCGAATTGGAAGACCCCTTCGAAAACATGGGCGCCCAGCTTTTGAAAGAAGCTGCCACTAAAACCAATGACATCGCCGGCGACGGTACCACTACATCCACTGTTCTGGCTCATGCCATTGTTACCGAAGGCTTGAAGAATCTGGCTGCCGGTTCCAACCCCATGCTTTTGAAACGTGGTATCGAAACTGCGGCCAAAGCTGTTGCCGCCGAAATCACCAAGAATGCCATTGAAGTCACCACAAAAGATGAGATCGCTAATGTTGCCACCATTTCCGCCCAGGACCGTGTCATCGGTGAACTGATCGCCGAAGTCATGGATAAAGTCGGTAAAGATGGCGTCATCACAGTTGAAGAATCCAAGGGATTGGAATTTGAAAAAGACTACGTGGAAGGTATGCAGTTTGACCGTGGCTACATTTCCCCGTATTTCGTAACCGATTCAGAACATATGGAATCGGTAATTCCCGAACCGTATGTCTTGATCTATGACAAGAAAATCTCCGCTGCCGCCGATATCGTTCCCATTCTGGAGAAACTCGTCCAGATCGGAAAGCGCGATCTGTTGATCATCGCCGAAGATATTGACGGTGAAGCTCTGGCTACCCTGGTTCTGAACAAGATCCGCGGCATGCTGAACGTACTGGCTGTCAAAGCTCCTGGTTTCGGTGACCGCCGCAAAGCTATGCTTCAGGATATTGCCATCTTGACCGGTGGACAGGTCATCTCTGAAGAAACTGGCCGCAAGCTAGAATCCGTGGTTATCTCCGACCTTGGCCGTGCTGAGAAGGTTGTCTCCGATAAAGATAACACCACAATTGTTGGCGGCAAGGGCGACGAAGCTGAGATCAAAGCCCGTATCGAGCAGATCAAAGTTGAGATCGACAAGACCACCAGTGACTATGACCGTGAAAAACTGCAGGAACGCCTGGCCAAACTGTCCGGTGGTGTGGCTATCATTCGTGTCGGTGCTGCTACAGAAACTGAACTGAAAGAAAAGAAACACCGCGTTGAAGACGCTTTATCGGCTACCCGTGCCGCTGTTGAAGAGGGTATCGTGGCTGGTGGCGGTGTCGCGCTGATCAACGCCATGTCTGCTCTTGATGGCGTAAAGATGGCCAATGAAGACGAACAGATTGGTGTAAAGATTGTCCGCAAAGCCCTGGAAATCCCCATGATTAAAATTGCGGAAAATGCCGGTAAAGATGGCTCGGTTATTGTTGAGAATGTCCGGCAGATCCAGAAATCAAAGAAGAACAAGAACATGGGTTATGATGTTCTGACCGATGAATTCATGGATATGGTCAAGGGTGGTGTCATTGATCCGGCTAAAGTGACCCGCGGCGCTCTGGAGAACGCTGCCTCAATTGCGGCAATGATCTTGACCACTGAAGCCTTGATCACGGATGTTCCGGAAAAAGAAAAACCGGCTCCTATGCCGCCTCCGGAATACTAAAATAATTGATTTTGGAAGACTGCCTGATAATTTTCAGGCAGTCTTTTTGTAATTGAGTATAATTTGCGGAATGTTTACAAAAAAGAATTATTTATTTTCCATTTTAGTTTTAACAGGTATTCTTTTCACACATGGGTGCAATGTGGCAACACCTGTACCTACCGCAACACCTATCCCGCCAACAGAAACCCCTTTACCTCCGTCACCAACGCCGCTTCCTATGGCTATAAAAGTGAACTCATCTGGTATTCTTCTATCAGATTATGAAGAAGAATTAAAACGTTTTGACGCGGCTATGGCAACCCTGGGCAAAACTTACACGGCTGAAGATCGCCGAGAGCGCGTTCTTGACGAGTTAATTGGATCTGAATTGCTTTACCAGGAAGCTGTTAAGAATGGTTATGTGTTATCTGATAAAGATCTAAACACCAGGATTGGTGAACTCGTCACTTCAGCAGGAGGAGAAGCCGGATTTAATACGTGGCTTCAAAAAAATGGTTACACCGTAGATTCGTTTCGGCGTTCTCTGATTCGTAATCTTGGAGCTGCATGGCAGCGGGATCAGATCATTAAAGCACTTCCGGAAGCTGTTGAACAAATCCACGCCCGTCAGATATTTTTCAGTCGCGAAGAGGGTGCTGCAATCGCGCGTCAAAAAGTTGATAATGGTGCGGACTTTTCTGTTCTTGCAATAGAGGCCGATCCGGTAACCAAAGGTGATCTCGGTTGGTTTCCTCGAGGATATTTATTACAACCTGAAGTTGAAGAAGCGGCGTTTCAATTACAACCCGGGCAGGTTAGTCAGGTTGTGAAATCTTCCATCGGTTACCACCTTGTACAATTGATTGAACGTGATCCCGCTAAGAAACTTGATCCGGACGCGAGAGCTGTTCTTGAGAAAAAGGCAATAACAGATTGGGTTTCTACCGTAAGGTCAAATGCTAAAATTGACGTTCTTGTTCCCTGAGGGGGGAAGTCATGAAGTACGGTCCAGCCAGACTCAGGTATGAACGCAGAAAACGCCGTCGGGAACAATTACAGGCTTTTGCATGGTTATGGAATTTATTAAGTGTAGTTTTTTCAGTAGCTACTGTTTTCGCTGCCGGTTGGTTCATTTGGAAAATGGCACACCCTGCCAATGCTGTTAAAACGATCAATTCTGTTCCATCGCCGACAGTGAATTATCCGGTATATGCTACCAACCTGCCGACATTGAAACCATCACCTGGACCGACGAATACTAAAATAATTGAGACGCCAACTGCTGTTCCACCTACACCAGAAGACACATCTCTATATACTTTTGACTTACAGGCAAAACCTGAAAGCATTTCCGCGACATTATTTAAACAAGAACGAACATGTAACTGGTCAGGAATAGCCGGGCAAGTATTTGACCTTCAGGGCCGCCCAATTACCGGAATAACGGTACAAGTTGATGGCCCCATGTATGGAAAGAACATTAAGTTCCTGAACATTACCGGTTCTTCGCCCTGGTATGGAGTCGGTGGTTATGAAATCTTCTTAACGGATAAACCAGTTGACACCCAGGGAGAATATGGAATCCGCCTGGTTGATCAGAACGGGCGAAGTCTTTCGCCTCGATTTAAATTCAATACGAGTAGTGATTGTGCCAAGAATCTGGTTATTGTCAATTTTAGACAGATAAAATAGTACTTTTATCCTTTTATCCAATCTTCCAACCATGGTTGACGAAGAACGGGATTGAATTCAACAATAGTATGCGTAGCAACGTTATTAATATGATATGGATCCTGCAAGAAGAAATCATGTAATTCTTCCATTGTTTCAGAACGGGCAATTGCCAACCCTCCGGTTCGTGGTTCTTTAGGGCCGGACATTAGCAGCAGTCCTTTATCGTAACCGGTTTGAAGAAATGCACGGTGCGCGGGCAAAATGTCAGCCAATTGCTCTACTGGAACAAGGTAATGAATATCTACAATAAAGTGCCTCATATCTAGCTCCTGATAAATTCGAGATTATTTGCCAGTTCGTTGACGCACAACTTCGAAAATTAAGATGCCTGCAGCAACAGCAGCATTTAAGGATTCCATTTTTCCGGGCATCGGTATTGAAAGCCGATAATCTGCTACTTTATAGGCGGACTCTGTCGCGCCATCCGCTTCGCTTCCAATGATTATCATTGTAGGCCTGGTGAAGTCACCTTGCCAGCAAAGCAATTCTCCGTTTGCGGTTGCCACATAAGCCGTTATTGTTTCACTGGCTTTTCTGGTTTTAATTTTTTCCAAATCATTCCATTCCATCTCACCACAAATAATATGAAAATGAGCACCCATCGCGGAGCGTAAAACTTTAGGAGAGTAAAGGTCTACACTTTCCGGAGTGGTCAGAACTGCCTGTGCCCCAGCGGAAGCCGCAGTACGGATTACTGTGCCCAAATTTCCCGGGTCTCTTAATTGATCTGCCACCACAATAAAATCCAGATTGTCTGGTAATGTTATTTCATGTTTACGGCATACGGCGGCAAGCCCCTGGCTGGTTGAAGTATCCATTACTGCATTAAAAATGGATTCTTGTACCTCTTCTACTGGAATATTTCGATCACGTAAAATTTGTACCACCCGAGACCCGCGTTCTGAGATTATATTTGAATAATAGACCTCACTAATATCTGCTCCATGACTTACAGCATCTTCAATCAGACGAACGCCCTCGATCACAAATTGACCAGATTCATCCCGGGTTTTTCTGTCTTGAAGTAAAGCGCGAATATTTTGAAGACGAGGGTTTTTTTTAGATGTGATCATAATCGGATTTTCCTGATCGGGAAAATGTATTTGTAAAGATTTGAAACGCGTGGTTATCGAATAAAACGATCTTAATAATTTGAACAAAGAAAAGGATTTTTTGAGAAGAAAACATTTCTATCGCCTGAAAAAAACATTCAGATGCTGGTTGTAAGGGGAATCCAAAGATACCAGTAGAAATGGCGGGAAACGCAATAGTAGCGCATTTCAAATCGTTCGCCACAATCAAGCTGGAAAATATGGCTGTTTTTAATTTTTCTTCCTCATTGCCTTCACCCCATACCGGTCCAACAGCGTGAATAATATAACGGCATTGAAGGGAACCGGCACCTGTAACAGCGGGGTGATTAAATGAAGCTGGCCCGTGAATATTTACCCAATCATTGGATTCACGCTGGATATCAAAACCACCAGATCTTACAATGGCTCCGGCCACACCGCCACCATGTTGCAAGTGAGCATTAGCCGCGTTTACTATAGCGTCAGTATGTTCCCTGGTAATATCCCCCGTATCTATTTGAACAGTTAAGTTAGAAAAAAGGTAAATTGGCATGGCTTTAATTAGATTTTACTCATTTAATAATAAAACAGGATGACTTGAAGGTCATCCTGTTCTTTTTGCAGAGAGAGGGTTTAAGCGGATTTTGCTTTTCCAGCCACTGCTGCAAATGCGTTCGGATCACGAACCGCCAGGTCTGCCAGCATTTTCCGATTAAGGGCAATGCCTGCGGATTTCATACCTGCGATAAGGCGACTGTATGACAACCCATTGATCCGGGCTGCCGCGTTGATGCGGACGATCCAAAGCTTGCGAAGATCACGCCGGCGAACGCGGCGATCTCGAGTGGCATACCAAAGGCCTTTCAGCATGGTTTCATTCGCGCGGCGAATGAGGCGATGACGGCTGCCGATCGTACCTTTGCTTAATTTCAACATTTTTTTGTGGCGCAGATGACCTTTAGGGCCACCTTTTACTCTTGCCATAAGTTACTCCTTTGCAAACCCCTGGGCGTCGACTTACGTCAGTTGGAAACACCCAACGGCCGCTCCAAAAATGATAGACGATTGCCCCTATTTCATGTTGGGGGCGAGGCGGCTGACGCGCTGGACGATCTTCTCGCCCTTCACTTCAACCATCTCAGACAGCAAGGCCTTTGTGCGTGTAGAAGTGCGGCGGCGTAAATGGCTTTTGCCACCCTTCGTGCGCATCAAAGTGCCGGACCCGGTAAGGCGAAACCGTTTGGAGGTTGCTTTATGGGTCTTCAGCTTGATTTTACCTGCTTTAACTTTGCGTGGCACAGTATTACTCCTCTCTGCAGAATCAACCAGAAATTCTGATAATTCCTGGATATTGCAAAAGTAAATTTTACCCTATTTTTCAGTTGATTCACTATCAGCCGATATAGAATCACTGGCTTCAGTTTTTGTGCTATCACCAGCAGTTTTCTTTTTACCCGGTTTCGCAGGACTGAGAACCATGGTCATAACACGGCCTTCAATTGCTGGAACCTGTTCGACAATTGCGGCATCTGATAATTCCGCTGCGATTTCCTTTAAATCTTCCAGCGCAAGTTCAGGATATGTAATCTCACGGCCCCGGAATCGTACGGTTACCCGGACCTTCATTCCATCATTGAGCCAGCGTCTGGCGTCTCGAGTTTTAAAAGAGCGGTGATGTTCATTTGTTTTGGGGCGAAGGCGAATCTCTTTGACCTCAATTTTTGTCTGAGCTTTTTTCGCTTCACGTTCCTTTTTTGTTCGTTCATACAGGAACTTCCCAAAATCCATGATGCGGCAAACTGGAGGAGTGGCATTTCCAGATACTTCAACCAGATCAAGTTCAGCTTCACGTGACATACGCAAAGCCTGATCTATAGAAACGACACCTACATTCTCTCCATTTGCTCCGATCAATCGAACTTCGGGAACCCGGATTGTTTCATTGACTCGAAAATTGTTGGCGCTGATAGTTTGCTCCTATTAAATAAGAATTAATGATTTTTCTGAGAAATCGACAAAATCATACCATATTTCTGGATTTATCGCGAATTAATCACCAAATTTATAAAATCCTTTGATGTGATTTTTCTTTTTCAGAGAAGCCGCGTTTTCGTATGTCTCATTATAGAATACTTGATTATTAGAACGCGTTGATTGAAATCCTTAAGAAGAATGGCAAAATATCTGTAGTTTTTCTATAAAAGTTCTACATAACGTCATTTACATTTATCCTGTTTAATCGTTTTACATTATTTCATGCGAGCATTGAATTATAATATTTTCCGTAATTGGAACTGGAATAGATTGATGTCTGGTTATTTTATCCATTGAAATAGTGGGTAATAGAAGATTACATGGATCTAGTCCTGTAATTCGCGGGAATTAAATTTTCTATCATCCGGATGTAATACCATCACGGAATTATCTGCAGGAGGTCAATTTTGTCTGAAGAGAAATTCATTGTGGCCCACTCGGCTGGATTGCATGCGCGGCCGGCTGCTTTATTTGTAAAAACATGCAATTCTTTTCCCTGCGATATAAAAGTACAAAATTTAACTACCGGAAGCATAGTTGTTAATGCCAAAAGTGTTTTATCTGTTTTGATACTGGGTGTAGACCAGGGGCACGAAATTCTTGTTACTGCTGATGGCGATAAAGAGAAAGATGCACTGGCAGCCATTAAAAAACTCATAGAAAGTAATTTTGGCGAAAAACTCTAGCGATCAAGTCCCTGGAATTAGCCGGGGACTTTTTCAAATTAGTAGTCGCGATTAACTGACATATAGCGTTTTTTTTACAACGATTGAAATAGGTTAAAGTCAGATCATTCCGCGGAACATTGAACATCTTCATTTCATTAAAAATAACCACTTAAGAGCCCATATAATAATGATGTGTCATAATCATGACACTTTCGGGCTCAATATTGGGGTAAACAAAGTATTTTCGTAAGAATGACGGGTAAAGGAAAGTACAGTAAAGGTGAGATCAATATTTCGTTACCGATTTTTACCTGAATTCATTCTCATTCTTGCCGGTCTGATCGCCGGATTGACCCTTTTTCGGAATTATGGCGCAAGCTGGGATGAACCAGATCTGTACAGATATGCGGCACAATCGTTGCAGGCTTATTCCATTCATGATCGTGTTGAAGGTCAGTTTAACCTTGAAAGCCTTCTGGGGCCAGATAATTTACGCCTGTACGGTCCTGCTTACCTGGTTTTCGGACAAATTGTAGTCAATCTACTTCACAATCTGACAGTAAATATTTTAGATATCGATTTGTGGCACCTCGTAAACTTTCTGATTTTTATTCTCGGGGTATTGCTTTTCTATAAGTTGTTGATGCGATGGTTTTCCATTGCGACGTCATTCATCGCAACAGTTTTATTTGCCTCTCAACCCGTGATATTTGGCATCTCCTGGATCGACCCCAAAGATATCCCATTCATGGTTCTTTTTATTGCTTCGATCTATTACGGTTTGAACCTCATTGATAATGTCGAGACCATCCTCAATACTCAAGGATTTCGGACAAAATCTGTACGTGAGAAACCGGTATCAAAAAAATGGATAAAAAACCTAACCATTGCCAGTGGTTTTCTGGCTTTTTTCTCTGTGATGGGCTGGATTTTCAAACCATCTATCGTGAATTCTCTTCAACAGACAGTTCTTGGTATTTATACCCGTTCAGAAGGTGACTTCGTTCTTAGAGTTTTCAACACCCTGGCAAAAAATCGAGATTCCATACCGCTTCAAGCCTATTCGGATAAAGCGGTGTTGTTATTTGCGCAAGCTTTGTCTACTATAACCGCGATTGCCATTATATGTGCACTTGTGGCGACAAGCCTTTGGCTTTACCCTTCATGGGTATCACGTTTCGGGTCATTCACCGGCAAAGTTCTCATAGCAATTTTTATGAAACCATCTAGATACTCAATGAATTGGAAGATGATTGGATTGGCATTTTTTGCCGGGGCATTTCTGGGCGTAACTACATCAACACGCGTGCTGGGTCCGCTTGCCGGTTTTCTGATCGCCCTGGAGTTGTTTAGAAGGTTGCGCTGGAAATCGCTACCTGTCTTGATCGTCTACGGAGTGACGGCGATAGTAGTCACATTAATTACCTGGCCTTACCTCTGGCAGAATACAATCAACCGGTTCTTTGAAGTCTTTTTCCATATGGCAGAAAACCCTGTTGGAGTAGGTGTCTTATTTCAGGGAACGGTCTATGATTCGAAGCAATTACCGGCTGGCTACTTACCCTGGCTGATGCTCGTTACTTTGACTATTCCTGCTGTACTCACAGGAATAGCGGGAGTTATCATATTCCTGGTAAATCTTTGGAAGCGGACTACTTTAGTGGAAACCTGGATCATGGTTGCCTGGTTCCTGATTCCGTTTGGATACGTTCTGGCCTTACGGCCACCCATGTATGATAATTACAGGCATTTCCTTTTCATAATTCCCGCGTTTTTCTTTTTTTGCGCGGAAAGTATTGACAGGCTATCACGCTTGCGCGAGGTTTGGATTAAGGCGATCGCTGCGCTCGTGATACTCATACCCGGGATTGTTGGTATTGTCCGAAATCATCCGTATGAATACTCTTATTACAATGAATTGGCTGGCGGTATCAAGGGTGCTGTCGGAAAATATGAAGTAGATTACTGGCTTACCTGTTACCGTGAACTGACGGTAGAAGTCAATAATAATGAAAAAGAGGCCGATTATATTTTTGCGGCTTTCATGCCGGACCTTGTCCGTTATTACGCGGATAGCCGGTTTCAGATATATAAGGCAAACGATCCAGTTTATCCACCTGAAAGCCTGGTTTTCTTACCTTTAAGACGAGAGGGTTTAACGTTATATTCTGACCTGCCAATGGCGTATGAAGTAAAAAAGGATGGCGTCACGCTGTGCGCGGCCAGGCGAGTAGAGCCTTAACTCTGTTTACCTGTAGAAAGGAATTAATGATGTCTTTTGAATATGCTGAAGGGCTCGGTTTTCTTATCAATCCCAAAAATGTGGCCCATTACGAAGACGGGAAAGTCATAATTCTCGACCGTCGGATCTATCCGATGAAGGTGGAGTTTGTCACCTGCCATCATTACACTGAGGTAATTCAGGCAATTCGCGATATGGTGACCCAGAGCATGGGGCCGTGGCTGGCATCGGCCTGTGGAATGGTTCTGGCAGCTCATGAAGCGAAAAACAAACCGATAGGTCAGATCGAGTCATTTTTAGTTAAAGCAGCCGATGAAATCGGTCACGCCAGGCCCACAACGGCGGCATTTCAGGTAAGGCATATGCAGCGGATTCTGGATGTGATTCTGCATGCATTGCGCGCGGGTGAAGATATCGAACAGACCGCATTATATTTTGTGAACAAAATACTGGAAGAACGTTACGAAGAAGACCGAACGATTGGCGCGTATACCGCTGCGATGCTTCCCGACAGAGTTCGCCTGTTGACTCAATGCTTTGCGGAGACCTATATTGGTTATACATTATTGGAAGCTCGGAAAGCGGGTAAAGAAATCTCTTTAATTTGCCCTGAGACGCGACCTTTTCTGCAAGGAGCTAGACTGACAGCCAGTATGGCTCGAGAAATGGACATTCCTGTTACTGTTGTAACGGATAATATGCCGGGTTTTATGATGTCTCAGGGATTGGTGGATGTGTTCGCCTGTGCCGCGGATGTGGTTACACTGGATGGATATGCCGTCAACAAAGTTGGCACATTTCAACTGGCTATGGCTGCGCATTATCATAAAATCCCCTGCTATATCCTGCGCAATCCATCAGTTTCCGAGCCTCATATCAAAGATGTAAAAATTGAAATGCGGAATCCAGAAGAAAGCCTGAAATTTTTTGATACCCGAACAGTTAAAGAGGGTGTTCAAGGATTTTATCCCGCGTTTGATATCACACCACCAACACTGATCAGCGGTGTAGTGACATCAAAAGGCGTGTTCTCGCCATTCGATCTTCGCAATCATTTTGTTCCGGTTGCTGAGGTGGTCAACGAGTGTTCATGATTAAGTAACAGATCAATTTTTATCAAGAATCCGCCGATCTGAAGACTGGCGGATTCTTGTTTTGGCCTTACATTTTTGATAGGCGTTTGCTCTTATTGAAACATTGTACTATCCTAATAATGAAAGGCGATCTATTTAATTCGGCTTTTATTCTTTTTATGTGCAATTTCGGGTAATTAAGGATGGTGTATTGAATTGTGCCTGTATGGGGAAAGGAGGTTGTGGATGAAATTTTATGCCAGTGAAAAGGGGCAGGGATTAGTTGAGTACGCACTAATTTTTGTTCTTGTTGTCCTTATTGCATTTGTTTTGCTCCCGTTGTTTGCTCCCTACCTGACTTCCGCATATAACATGGTGATAAACAACCTGTAGCCTTATTATTCTTTCAGGCAGAAGGCAATCCGGAAATCGGACTGCCTTCTTTTTATTGCAAAAAAACAGTAGAAGAACAGGTAAAAATAGATATGGAATCAAATGAAAAACCATCCGCGGTAAAAATCTGGTTAATTGCCAGCCGTCTAAAAACACTCCCTGCCGCCACAGCGCCAGTAGTCGCTGCCAGTGCTCTAGCCTGGTATGACGGTTCTTTTCGGGCAAGTCCGGCTATAGCGTGCCTATTGGTTGCCCTTCTATTGCAAATCGCGGCCAATCTGGCCAATGATCTCTTTGACTTTCAACGGGGTACGGACACACCGGATCGGCTTGGACCATTACGGGTCACACAGGCCGGGTTACTCACACCAGGGCAGGTAAAGATCGGGTTGGTAGTATGCTTTGCCATTTCCTCGTTTCTGGGTATATATGTCGCGTCAGTCAGCAGCTGGCTTATTCTGCTTGTTGGAGTTCTGGCGATTTTTGCCGCGCTGACATATTCCGGTGGACCTCTGCCGTATGGCTATTATGGATTGGGTGAGTTGGGCGTTTTTGTATTCTTCGGATTGGCGGCTGTTTGCGGCACCTATTATGCGCAGGCTGTGACACTAACCCCGGCTGTTTTCTTGATAGCCTCTGCTATGGGATTGCTCTCTACCGGGATTCTGGTGGTAAATAACTTAAGAGATATTAATACTGACAAAGCCGGAGGTAAGAAAACCCTTTCAGTTCTTTTTGGAGCCACTTTCACAAAGCGGGAATATTTTGTGTTAATTACAATGGCCTACCTAATCCCGGCAATACTTTGGTTCTTCTTTGTTTCATATCCCTGGGTTTTATTACCCTATCTTTCTTTACCCCTTGCGTTCCGGGCGTACAACCATGTCAACAAACAAGCGGGGCGTGATTTGAATTCCGTCCTGGCAGAGACAGGCCGGTTGGAACTTGTTTATGCCATTCTGCTGGGTATTGGATTATTTTTTAGCAGATGATAATTTCGAAATTGTGCCAGTGAATTTAAACAAAAAACTCTGGAGTCTTTCACTGACTCCAGAGTTTTTGATGTATATGGATTTATTGTGCCGGAACTACGTTCAGATAATTGAAGGAAATCGTCATAGGAACTTTTTTATGAGAAATGCCGCCAAGTCCAACCAGACCAGCGGATTGAATTCTGGTATCCTGAACACTCATAACCTGCTGGCCGTTTAATGTCAGGGTGAGTGTGTTTCCCTGGCACCGGCCTTCCAGGCGGTTTTCCCGGTCTTTGTATAATTCTACGGGCAATTTCGCATAGGCAAGTTTTGTATACTGGTCTCCATATTGTTCTTTTCTTTCGAAATAATAAATAACAGCAGCCCTCTCGAAATGAACAATACGGAATTCATACCATCTTGAACGAGTCGCGGCATCTACACGACACAACACCGATGCTTCTGAGCTCGGAGTGTCAATATTCAGATAGGATGTTTCCATAGTCACATCAGCCGGCATTTCATTCGTATTGAAGGTATACAGGTAGGTTTCGGGATCATTAAATGTGAACTTCAGATAATCCTGTTCTGCTGTAACCGTGTAGTTGTGTTTAACACTAACGCGGGCGGCGTCGAAAGGTTCTGTCCATGCATCGTTTGGATAGGTAAATCCAGCGCCAAATTCTTCTAACAGGGTTCCGGGCGGGAGGGGTGTAGCGGTGGGTTCAGGAGCCGGAGTCTCTGTGGGAGGAACAGGTGTGGGGGCGATGGCTGTCAAAGTGACGGCCATCATTGTGCCCACAAGAGCATTGATATCTGCCGTGGGCTCTGGTATAGGTGTTGGTTGCGAAGTACAGCCAGCCGCGAAAGCGGTCAGCATAATAATTGAAATGAGTCTATTCTTCATCCTATTCTTTCTTTCTCGATTTATAGAAGCGTGGTTGATCGGGTATTATAGCAAATAGTATGACGTATCTGATTGATAAAAAGTAAAGGCTTTCAGCCCGAATAAAATAATATATGACGGTATCTGGCATAATCATATTGTTTACTGAGATAAGCAGATACTCACCCTCGATCAAAATTCATTGGGAAACTTATTGAGTTCCTGGGCCCAATGTTCACAGAACGGAATTATGACGCGGTCACGATTGTGGGTTAGGGGTTGAAAACACTGGGCCGGTTCTATCCCGCCATTTTGACAGGCTGGCTGGTATCACTGCAAAATCGACCACACACAGCCTTGATGATTCGCAAAGCTGTCACATTTTTACCTCCCGAAATGAAAGTTAGAGTAATACGAAAATCCGAATGAGAGAACCAGTAAATTACATTCCATATAGGCCAAAATCTATTCTAAATACACACCGGCATCCCGATCACTGGTTTTGGAGCAAGTATACGGCGCATCCATATACCGGCTGTCAACACGGTTGTGTTTTCTGTTATACGCGTGAGGAGAAATATTCGCCCTTTGACAGCCCGGACGAGTTTTCTCGTACGATAAAGATAAAAGAGAACGCTCCTGAATTATTAAGGAATGCTTTAAGCAGGAAACCAGTTGACATGGTTTTTACCTGTGATTATCAACCGGTAGAGGAAAAATACGGTTTGTCCCATCAAATTCTGGAAGTCTGCTGTGATCTGGGTTTTCCTGTTTTTATTTTAGAACGATCACCGCGGATTATTAAAGACCTGGAAATTTTACGGGAGATCAATTACAAAACTCCTTCGGTCGCGGCTTTCAGTATTATCAGCGCGCCGGAATCGCCCAAACATGTTATCGCCAGGCGAATGGAAAACAATGCCCCGCCTGTGGAAGCCAGGTTCAAAGCCATGAAACAGATAGCGGAAGCCGGAATCTTGACCGGAACCTGTTTCATGCCAATACTTCCCGGAATATGTGACGAGGATGTCAATCTGGAAGCAGTAGTCCGTTGGACGGCAGAGAATGGCGGTCAATTTGTTCTGGCGGGTGGGTTGACGCTCGCAGACCAGCAGAAGGATTATTTCTTTCGTACTTTGCAGGCAGAATTTCCTGACCTGATCGAACCTTATCAAAAATGGTACCCGGCTGGCAGCTATGGGATGGTCAATTACAATTGGAACGATGTGGCATTGAAAATACGGGAACTATGTAAAAAGTATGGAGTAAAGGACAGAGTACCCCGGCCAATAATCCCGGGCGACAAACTGGCAGCGAATAAGCGAGTGGCTGAAATATTGGCGAATATCTGTTATGACCTGGAAATCCATGGAGAATCTCAAACACAGGTTTGGGCATACCGGAAAGCTGCGTGGGCTGTGGAAGAGTTCCCTACCGATATTCGGCTTGTTTACCAAACTTTGGGATTGAAAGGTTTACAATCTATAAAGGATGTCGGTGACTCGATAGGCAAAGAAATTGCAGGACTTTTAGACAAGTTTTTCCTTGAGCGATAATGTTTCACAGTACGAGATAACTACCTGTTAAAATTTTTCCATAATCTGTTTTTATATAAGGACCAGACCAAATGCAAATCCTTGCGACAATGAGCGCCACTTTTCCTGTGATCCTGTTAGTAATTCTTGGGGTAATTTTACAGAAGATCAAACTGATCCAGGATACCACCATAACCGATATGCAGAAACTGGTTGTGAATATCACGCTCCCTTTACTTTTATTCAAAGCATTCTCAACCATGACATTCTCCCCACAATTTTTTTTGATTGTGGCCATTATTTTTCTGACCTGTGTGATCGTCATGTTATTGACGGCGAAATTAAAAAGAATTCCCGGATTGTCACATAACTATGCTTCGTTTCTGATGGCCGGTTTTGAGGCGGGAATGCTGGGTTATGCCATGTTTACAGCCATTTATGGTGTGGAGAATGTATCCTATTTCGCGGTAATAGATCTTGGGCAGGTTTTATTCGTCTTTTTTGTGCTGATAACCCGCCTGGAGGTGTATCAAGGCCGGGAGATCGACCTGAAACATACTCTGGTTACTTTTCTAAAGACTCCTGTCATTATCGGAATACTGGCAGGTGGATTGACCAATGTTTTCGGACTCTATACCATCATGGAGGGACAACCAATAACCAATAGTATCCTGCGAACCGCTGAAATACTGGCAGGCATGACCACCCCGCTGGTCGCTATAGTCATCGGATTTGGTCTGAGGTTCCGGAAAGGCAGCTTGATTGAACCTGCGAAGACTGTTATCCTGAGAAGCGTGTTATGGATAATTCTGGCTTTGATCTTCAATGCGCTGGTGATACGTCAACTGATGGGACTTGACCGGCTGTTTGAGGCGGCTGTGCTTATGATGGCAATTCTACCGGCTCCATTTGTGGTTCCATTTTATTTGAATGAAAAGAATGACAACGAAAAAGAATATATTTTGAATACGCTCTCGCTGGGAACGATTTTTGCCCTTTGCGCGAGTGTAGTCATACGGTTTATTTATTAATCCCATTGTTGAATAAAAAGAACAAGGGCGTCCATTTCAGGATGCCCTTGTTTTGTTTTATTTACAACTAACAGTTACTTCACAATAACTATGTCACTGGCACCGCGGCCGAAAACTTCGGGAGAATACATTTCCTCCGCTTTGGTGGGGGGTACCACAAACCTGCCCGGGGTGGTCGCGCGGGCTATATAAGAGTATTCATATACGCCATCCCACAGAAGTAATGTGAAGACTTCCGCGCGTTCATCACGCAGGTTCTGGTGGTCAAACCAGTTCCAGTGCCACCACCAGCCGTAGCGGGGCGCCTGAGTGCCTGTGGTTTGACCTTCGCTGCCTGTGATAGCCAGTTCAGGGTTGATGATCTCCAGTCCTGCTGGCAGCGGATCAGATAAAGCCACATGATAACGGCGGCTGTCCGCGACCATGGTCAAATGCACTTTGACTTTCGAGCCGGCCTTGATCTGCCAAACACCGTTTGAATCCCGGCTGACATCTGCGGGATCATCAACGGCTTCGTAGCGGCGTTCGACAACAAATCCCATATCCATCGGTTTGAGGGTCAAATCGGTTGGTGCGTAATCCAGGCCAAGCCGGTAATACAGGCGGCCTGTTCCCTGTTTGCTGATCACCAGATCGCGGGTTTCCCCGGAAGGAACTGCATCTACCAGATAGCTCATTGGAATGGAGGATTTTTGATATTCGGTGGAATAACCACTATAGGCGTGACTGCCGGCATACTGGTCTCCCAGCCAGATATTGGCTACAAATTCAGGCGTCTGAGATTCGTATGTGTTGAAATATTTGTCAAGGGACAAAAGCACAAAAACATTCTCCTGAGTGCTTCCCCAGCGGCCTTTTTCACGATGCGCCAGCAAGCCGTTGACAATCTTCGGGATCAGGTCGGATTGGGGATTGTCAGTCATCAGGGCTTCGAGAAGGATGGCATCCGTCCGGCGATTTGAACCGAGAAGCAGGTAGTTCTGGTCATCGAATTCTGTAACAAAGTTAGCGGCTCCCGCGGTTTCAACTACCCGATTACTGACCAGTTTGCGGATGTCTGCCAGTGTGTTTGTATCAGCCCGAGAATCGATCAGCACATTCCAGAGCCAACCAATGGCATCCAGATCAAGGTTTTCCAGCCCTGCCTGGTTTATGAGGGCTGTCGCTTTATTCACGTCCCGGTCACCCATTAGATTGCGGACGTACAACGCGTAAGCTGAAAGGTTCCAACGGGTGCGTTGACTGTAATACGCGGGGTAGTGGTTTTCGATCTGCTGCATATACACCAGCAGTTTTTGCTGCATTGCCGAAGGAACATCAAAATTTTTAAGATTTGCCCGTTGCAACGCGTGGGCAACATGAATGGTATTGAACGGAATGGATTCCTGCCCTCTACGCCAGTACGGGAATCCGCCGTCACTATTTTGCATACCCTGCAGGCGATTGATATCCCTTTGAACGGCGGCTTCCATCTCTTCTGGAGATGGTAGTTCATTGGCTTTGAAGGCACTCAAGACGTCCCGTAATGCCGCTACACCCAGTATCCGGGATGAGAGCTGTTCACTGCATTCAAACGGGTACGAAACCAGGTAAAGAACCGCGTCTGTAAGTGACTGAAGAGCGGTGGAAGAAGTGGTAATGTCCATTCCACCGAATTGCGGGAATACACCTGATGGTGAAGCGATCGGTTGAACAGTCGTGCCCTCATCAATAACTCCATATGTGGCAAACCCTTCCGTGGTGGCCGGCGTGTAAACCGGAAGGCTGATGGTGGCCGCATCCGCAAAGTCGCCGGATACGGCGGCTGCCTGGAATTGAACATCTCCGACAGAATCGGTTTTAGCCGGAAAGCGTACCTCTAGCCTGTCTTTCGCGGGCACATTGATACGGACGCCACGGGGTCCGGTGAAATCAAGATTGGTTGCCCGAACAGCCACATCAACGGTCAGGTCAGCGTCAGTCTGATTTTGGATGACAACAGGCAATTCAAACTCGTCACCAAAATTGAGGAAGCGCGGCGCCGAAGGACGAACCATCAGGGGCAGGCGGGTAATAAGGTTTGATTCGGATGAACCAAACTGTTTACCATCATCGGATACCGCAACCGCCATTATTCGGTAACGGGTCAGATTGTCGGGCAATTTGACAGGAACACTGGCTCTTCCGGAGGCATCGGTGGTTATTGAGGGCGAAAATGCCGCCAAAGGATTAAAATCCGACCGGATGCGTATAGCCGGCGCCTGGGGTGACTCTGCCGCGGACCTCTCCATCATTGGAGCAGCCGCCGGCATGGGCATCATGGTGCCAGCTGGCATGCCGGCAGAGAAAGCCATATCTTCGGACACGCCTTTTGCCTGTAATTCCTGACTGGCTGATTGCGCCAGGGCAAGGGGATCGTCCAGAATGATACTGGCCCTGCTATATAGATTAGAGTAACCGGATGGTCGGTCGGAATAGAAGAGTGAGACCGGATCAGCAAGATTGTAGTTGGTAAGTGAAAGAATGGCTTCATCTACAACGATTACAGCAACTTCGGCGTTGGGAACCGGATTGCCCTTATTATCTTTAAGTTCCACATTGACGATCGTTTCTTTGCCCGGTTCCATTTCTTTTTCAGAAGGATTAGCTGCCAGTTCCAATGTGCGGGTGAGGGGAGGAATTTTTAAATTCAAATTGCCTGAAGCGTATGCCGGTCGGTTGGGGATGTCAGGTATGGCTTCACCTTTATCATCCACTCTGGGCGTTGAACCGGTCAGGTCAACCTGAACATTCAGATTGGGAATGTATCCCTCTGTGATCGGAATTTCCAGTGTTGCGGTGTCATTTTTAATGCGGAAGTATTCGGTGGAAATTATGCCGCTGCGGCTGAGCGTCAGAACACCTTCTGCCGGTGTAAAGGGCGGTTGCACCAGGATGCGAGCAGTATCACCGGGTTGATAGATTTCTTTGTCCGGAATCAGGGTCACCGTTTCCTGTTCAATTTTTCGGGCTGAGGGACGTTTGCCGCCGCTGACCCACCGTGTAATAACTGTGCGGTTCTTACGGCCCTTCTCATCTGTCACTTCGGCGGAAATCCGATATGACCCGCCAACAGGAGTCTCAAATTGACAGGCGACAGGTTCATTCTGAGAGGCAATATCGCAGTTTTGTACATCCGCTTCTTCTTCAGACCAGCGACCGTCGCGGAATTTCCATTCGAGTCGGGCTGCCCGGACGTTAATCATTCTGTCTTCTATAGGGTTGCCATCAAGATCGGTGACGATGACGTCAACTCTGATGGGTGTGCCTTTTTCGACGAAATACCGTTCAGTTTTCAACCCGGCATACAGGCTGGCCGGATGTACCAGCATGTTGGTTGAACTTGTCCATGCCTGCCGGTTGACATCCATGACGGTAGCTTCAGCGGACACGGTTGCGGGGCGGGCAGATGTATCTTTCTGAAAATTGATTTTGAGGTAATGTGTACCAGAGGCATCTGTCTTGCCGGTGTAAGTCTGCACATTTGATCTTTCATTACCTGGCTCGAAATCATTTATCCACCATGGCGTCCACGATCCAAAAGTGAATTCAGGCCAGTTCGGAGGAGAATAGTGCGACGGGGTTGTGGTTACCTGCCAGGTAACGTCTGCATTAGGAAGCGCGCCGCCAGCATAGTATTTGGCCTCTACAGCTGCCATGCCGGATTCTCCGGCAAAGAATGGGCCGGGTGTATCATTTCGCGCGGATACTTCAAATTCAGGGCGGCGGAATTCCTGGATCTGGAAATTGTGGTTGAAGGAAGTACCGGATAGATTGGTTAAACTGCCGGATGCCTGGAAGTAGATTTGCGCCGATCCAAGATTTGTTTTTTGAGGTATGGTGAACGCCAGATCAAACCCACCCAGCGTGTTGACCTTCACCTCTCCATTGCCGATATCATTCCCCTGCGGCTCAGTGATTTTGTAAGTCAGCGAGGTAACATCATTACCCACCAGACCCACATCACCAGTTTGCGTGCCGCCAATCCGGCGCAACCAGCCTTTGATGTGCACTTCCTCGCCGGATTTATACATCTGGCGATCATCAATAACATACCAGCGTAATTCATCTGTAACCGGTGAGCTGTACCAGCTTTCATCGCCCCAATAATTGGTTGAACGTGGAAGCAGAGCCGTATCATTGTCCTTTGACGCTGTAAGGTACGTGGCGCCATCGGGGATGTCAAAAGTTACCAGCCCCGTTTCTCCGGTCATTTTGGCTGGCATCGGTGATTCGGCGGATATGGTAGCGTTCTGAATGGGCATTCCTGTCCGCAGATCGGTGGTCCAGGCTGTCATGGTTGAGCTGTCAACCATCGCGTCAAGACCAATGCGCGTTACCTGCAACCAGACCTGAACCCGCTGCCAGTATTGGTCTTTTTCAAACAATCCCAGATGCGGTTTGACTATTAATATCAAGTGTCCAAGATTATTCTTTAAATATGACTTCAGTTTGACTGGTGTCTCAGTAAGCGCGTCATCTACTGATTTGATGTTTACTGAACCATCAAACACTTTCTTACCCGGCAATGGCGCCGGATTATCGGTCTGACGGTATTCGCGCAGATATTTCCGGAACGCCGGCCAGTCTGATGGTTTAACGGAATAAATCTGCACATCAACCTTATCGTAGTTGACGGTGTAAATAGAATAAGAAGGATCGCCAGTTGCCGGGTCGATGGTAATGAAATTCTGGTTAGGGTTGACCAGCATCTTCTCGGCAGAACCTACTTTAAAAGTCAGGTTCTGGCTACTGCCCAGCTTCTGGCCGAACACATCCTGAATTCTGGTATCAAGAGTCACTGTATAGGTTGTGCGGCCTTTCGTTTCACCTTGAACGGAAATGGAGTTGCCTGTAACATTCACTGTGACGCCGGGTATATCCGGTTTGATCTTGATCAAGTCTTGAGAGAATGATTTCGCGTCCAGGGAGTTGTTAAAGCGGATATAAAACGGCGTAAATGGACGGCATTCGTTGTCACCCCATGAGCAACCATGATCTTCCACTTTAAGAGGCGCGTATGTTCGAAATGAGAAAGAGAGCACATCATTGGAGGTTAACGGTCCTTCTGCCGATGGCGTATTTGGGCCGATGGAAACTGTGATAGATGTATCCAACGGGAGAATTTCTAACGGTTGGAACACTATCCATCTGCCCTCAATAGAATTCTTGACTCTGGCTGAAATAACTGAGTTATTCTTCCATTCTGATTCGGTAGATAATCGTATTGCAACTGGTTTTCCGCCGGCTGTAAGGGACGTCACCTTGAGAATAGCGGCCGGATCGA
This sequence comes from Leptolinea sp. HRD-7, assembly GCA_024363285.1. GTDB lineage: Bacteria > Chloroflexota > Anaerolineae > Anaerolineales > Anaerolineaceae > Leptolinea. Next base: position 2,695,541 of record AP024710.1, read on the forward strand.
CACGCTGATCAAAGGATACGTAGATCAACGGATTTTGGGGCTGGCTGATACCTTCAGGGTATTTGGACGTAATCTTCACCGCGGGAGTCGTGAATGTCCATTCGACGGCTGAATCAAGGGTTCCGCCGGTCTGCGATTTTGTTCCGGCAGGGACTGTGACCGTGTATTTTGTCGATTTTGGTAACCGGTCAATTAGAGCAGAGTCATAGTTGAACGTCAGGGTTTTCGTACCAAGCCATCGCCAGGTGCCATTCAGTTCCGGGACGACCTTTACTGGTACTTCATTTACGCTCAAATCTTTTAGAGTTGTTACAGGAACCATTGGCTGGTTGAAGGTGATGCTGATGAATGGAGCTACAGGAATTTCACCTTCAGGAGAAAAACGCAAGACTTCGAGAGGGCCAGTGGCCGATTGCTCCGGCGGTAGAGCATTAGCCGTAGGTGGAAACGGCTGCTGAACCGTTTCTCCAGTACGGGGAGGTGGGAGGATATCCTGTGCCAGTTTGAAATCTGATTGTATTTCTTCTTTCGGGGGTAGTGCTGGAAGTCTGGAAAGGATATTCGCCAGTTCAGATTCTGGCATTGGCTCTCCGGTAGAAGCGGCAACCGGAATCACTTTGGCTGATTGTTGTTGACCTTCTTCCAATGACATGGGCCGTTCGTCACTAACTTCGGGCATGGCAGTTTTCTCTCCGGTAGGCACAGGGGTAGGGGTATTTGGATCATTTAATGTCATTTGGATGACGGTTGTAGGTTGAGGGGAGTTACCAGGCAGATTACAACCGGAACATAAAATTGTTGCGAGAATTAAGATTGATAGAAGCAATAATATGCGATCAAGCAGATTAATATTTCTTCCCGTCATGGTACACCCTCTTTTCTAGTACCTGCGTTTCACAGGTTAATTGTATAACGCAATTAAAGGACGGAAAAACGCCTGATTTTGTTCCAGATCAGGAAAACAAAAAATCACCCGAAGGTGATTTTGTTTTAGTATCTTGTGGGCGGAATAGGGCTCGAACCTACGACCTCACGGATGTCAACCGTGTGGGGGTGAAACCGACTTGACCATGACACGGAGATACTAATTGTGAAGCCGTGAGAGGGGCAAGGGTGGAAACCCGTCAGGGTAACGTCATGCCTAACCTTAAAAATTATCTAGAACAATTGTTAAAGTTCTGGCTAGTGAATTGATACAAGGATGGCAAGAATGGACAGGGAAGTGATCAGTAATGTGCTGAAGCAACTCCGGGACGTACGGCTATACAACCGGTTATAGGCAGCCCGCTTCGGGTTGGTTACCCACCCCCAGCCACGGGGAGCGCGCATCTTGGAACGCACTGCTCGTTTGATTGAAGTACGGGCGGATAATGATTTCTTAAGTGATGGCTTCCGGAAAATCGATCTCATGGTTCACCTGAATGTTTGCGCGCAAACATTTTCTATTGTTCTCTTAAAATTAATAATTCAAGAAATTATGTGCTAATATGAATTATCGATTTTTTTTCAATGGGCCACTTGGATTATTTTTTGTAGCAGTATTTGTCTCATGTGTTCCTGGAGATTTTGGAGCTGGCAGAGGTTTTGATGTCGTACTAGGTTGAGACTTAGTTACTGTGGAATTATTATTTGACATGTTTTTTTCTCCTGGAGTGAAAATGAATGAAAATTTTGGTTTGAAAACATCACTGCATGAAGTTGAAACTTCTTTTCTAAGGACTCTTGATGGGATTTCAAAGACAAAGGCTACAGCCAGATCGATCCTATCTTCTGCTTCCTTAATTGTGGCTTTGCTTAGTGGTTTGCAGATTATGACAATTAAGATTCATCAAGACTATATTGTTCTATACCAGGCGGGAATTCTTGTTGTTTTTTTTCTTTATTTTCTCTTGATTGTCCTCTGTCTTCTGGCGCTCAGGCCTGTAAAAACTTTGAGCCCGATAGAATTAAAATGGGAAACCTTGAGTGAAGCGTTTGTTGGTAAAAATGAACGTGAAGTTTTGGAAATGCAATTGAGCTGCTACTTGAATGTCATCCATAAAAATGCAGCAATCTGTGATGGGATAAATAGAATAACTATCTGGGCAGGATGGCTGCTTGGATTAATTGTTGGCATTCTTTTGCTTATGAGCCTTTTACCAAAGGTATAAACCTACCTCCCTTGCTTCAATGTTTGCGCGCAAACATTTCTATGGTGCCGGTGTAACTAATGCTGCCTGGGTTTGGGTTGCCTTCGCGCTGATCTCTGTGGACACGCGGGCACTCTCGATGGCTACAGCGGTTTGAATATTCACTTGCGGGACTTCGGCCTGTGTAGAAACGGCTGGCGGGAATAAAGCAGATGGGAGGCTGCATAAAAGACTTAGGAGCCATAACGTAATTAGGATTGTAAATATTCGGGCTTTTGAGCTGCCGTGTTGCATGATCCCATGCCAGTACCAATCCCAGAACATCTTCAACAGTTTACCAATACCCGACTTGGGATTCCCTTCATCGGCCTGCTGAATTGAAAAATCATAGATTTTATTCTTTTCGTTTAGATCGCGAGAATTATCTTTCTTAACTCGATCGAACAACTCTCTGGATTCTTCTGGCGAAAAGACCGTTAATACTATATTTACACCTAGTGTTTTCCCTTCGTCGCCGCCCGTGATGTTTAGGATGCTGCATTCGATATATTGACCGCTATCAAGTTTAGGAGCCAGTTTTTCTGCCAATTCGCCACTCAGATACCCAATTCGATCATCGGTATCTGTTTCGTCAAAATGAAGGCCTGGATATACCGCTATCGCGTTTTTGTCATAACGGTTTTCAGGTTCCCGCACTAAAGAGAGATCATCGCCATCTGATAGATCATCCTCAATTATTTCCTGCCTTGATCGGCCATGCTCATTACTTTTCGAAACGCCAACAATTTTTGTATTAATAATTTCCGGCATTATCTCCCCTCCCTTTCAACAATGTTTGCGCGCAAACAATTTACTTAAAACGCCTGATCGAAATGACGATCTTCCCCTCTATGTGGACTTTCTCGGCCGGCACTGTGATAGGTTGCATATTGGGATTTGCCGGCTGGAGAATGACAGTTCCATTTTCCCTGAAGAACTTTTTCAAAGTGAATGAATTTTCGTCATCTAGCCGGACGGCCACCAGGTCGCCATTATTGGCGGTCTGGACTTTGCGCATGATGATAGTATCTCCGTTGTGGATGCCCTCACCTTCCATGGAATCACCTTCCACTTCCAGGGCGAAAAGCGATTCTGATTTGGCGTTTGAGGGTATCCAATCGCGCAAGATATTGATGAAGGAATCAGATCCGAAGGCGGGGAAATCGGATGGTGGCATAGTGATGGCGGTTCCGGCTGCGATGCGGCCAAGTAGAGGGATTGAGAGACCGGGATTATTGTTTCCTGGAGCGGATAGACCGAGGACTTCATAGACTTCATCGCCAAATTTAGCAACAAGTTTATTGATAATTTCTCTTGTTTGAGGCTGCCCCCTTGTTTCACCAATCCATGCATTAACTGTCGGCTGGCTTATTTCCAAGTAGGCAGCAAATTGACTGACACTCTTCTTCCCTGAGTCAGACCAATTCGTATATTTCTCTTTGATCCACTTATGAAAATCCATTGAAATCATTATAAGCACTCCAGTAGTAATGTAAATCAAGTACTTGACAAGTGGTTACTAGCGTAGTAATATGTCTAAGAAGCAGTTACTACTCTAGTACTAGTCGGAGAATGAATATGGCAGACGCAAAAAGCGTGCGGGTAAATTGGGGAATTCGTGAAGATACCCAGCAGAAGATCAAGGCGATCATGGAGCTTTTGAAGTACGGGAATGATGGCGATGTTGTTGACTATGCCGTTGACCGCCTTCACTCCGCACTGTTCTCTGAGCCTAATGTTGTGGTCACAGTGGCGGATGCGGTCCGCGCGCAAACGCAGGCTGTTATTGTCGATGGGAAAGTCATTGATGCTGTTTGATCTCGGGGTTTTCATGCCTCCAGAATAGCAAGGTTTGCAGTGAGCAACGAAGTAAGGCGAAATACGGGCAAAAACCGGGTGCATGTTGGGCAGGATAGGGGCAGTTCTATGGCGAACAAACCAAGAGAATGGCCAGACAACGCAAAAGAAGCACGTGATCAGGCGGCGAGCCGGATCAACAACGCGAAAATAACCCTGGACGCCCTGCTGGATGGTAAGCCGCATTCTGATATTCAGATGATCACCCTGGCAGCAAAAGCACAATCAGAAATGGCGGATGCGCTGCGGTGGTTGGAGAAGTTTGGGGCTACGACTACCCCGAAGTTGATAGTGTAATTTCTGGTCCCTCAAACCAGTTGGAAAGAATCCCCCATCCCCCTTCACGACCCTGAAGAAAGCATCCAGGGCATAGGGGGCCAAAGACAGGAGGTGGTGAGAGTAATTTGAAAGTGTTCGGGTAACAACGTTTTTGAAATGGATTGGCCTGAATTTTTACAACTGAATATGTTCCAGCAACAGTAATGTCAACCACAATGCCGGTGGCCGGCCGGAAAAATCAGAAGTGACAGAAAAAGTGTATACGGCCGGCCACCAATACCTGCAGGCAGAGATCACGTTCAAAGCCAGCAGCCAAGCCCGAGATGGGCGAGCCGGGGTGGTGCCCGGGACAGATATCTCCTTATTGGTTGAGAAGTACCTGACAGCCGGGAAAGACCGGCAAATTAGTAAAACCTGACAACAAGAGACAAGGAAAGGAGGTTTATGGGATCAACAACAATTCAGTATTTTGATTATCAGCACCTACCACCACAGTTACAGGAAGTGAGCAAGCCGATCAGCGAATTGGCCCATCACATGGAAGAAACCCTTCCAGACGGCCCGGAGAAATCAGCCGGAATGAGAAAGCTATTGGAAGCCAAGGATTGCTTTGTTAGAGCAATGATCTGCTTCCCCTCAGAAAATTAAAAATCAAATTTGGCGGCGGCGTGGACGAGACACGCAGGACGACGTAGTGAGAATACAGGGCAACCTGAGCCTCCACTAGGGGATTCCGGGCGACGTGGCGAAATTAGCCGTAGAGAGCGAATCCATCCACTCCAGGGAGATACCCCGTCAACTCGGGGCCGCCAGGTCATCCCAAAATTTTAGGATAGGGTTGGCATTACCGTGAGGCATAGAGCATAGCTCTTCAATCAACCCGACCATCTGTTGAATTTGCGGCAGACGTGTGGAGCCGGTAAGCCGGATGGTGTAACCGGCAAATTAGAACCTTTCAAGAAGAATATTTGGCGGCGGCGTGAAAACGGAGATAATGCCGAAAGGTTGTCTCCGGGTGGGAACACGTTCAACAGAATCAAGGCGCAACGCCCTTACTCAACGACAGGTCATAAAACACCGGGTCCATAGCTGAGGAATCCCGAAGGACTGGATGACTTACCAGTTTTGGAGAGAGTAAGGTGTTCGGATCAGGCAAGCGCAACCGGGTTCAAATCCCGGCCGCCGAACATGGGACAGTGGATTGTCGACCCACAAAACGCGAGGATAGAAGACATAAAACCAGTCTCCCCGAACCGAGGAAAACCGGATGGCGAACCGCCACTTGAACGATTGAGTACGAAGGGCCGGATACGGTCACCGGCAAAATCCCCCCTGCATCCCCCGCCGGAACTGACTTCCGGCGGGGGAACCCATAAACGAGGAACAATGAAACCAGGAAGCATTGAGACTCAAAACTTTACGAGAACCATCCCGCGCCGCGATTGGGCGGACGCGATCAGCCTGTGGCTGGATAGCTGCAAGTCTGCCAACACGAGGCGGTCATACGCCCAGGGATTGCAGGATTTTCTCGCGTCTACCACGGCGATGCCATGGGACGTGAATCACACGGACGTGATCCGCTACAGCCGCGGGCTGGAGAAAGCCGGCAAGGCTCCATCCACCATCAACCAACGGGTGAGCGCGGTTTCGTCCTTCTATGACTTCGTGACCAAGGAATACCTGGTGCGCGACCCGGGCGGGAAACAGGTGCCGCTGCACGACTATAACCCGGCGACCGGCAAGAGTTTGCGGTCCACAGTGGAGCTGTACGGCAAGGCCACATTCCTGGACCCGTCTGAATCGCGCGCGCTGCTGGACGCGATCTACCGCGGCACCACCCAGGGGTACAGGGATTACGCGCTGTTCCTGGGTTACCTGATGCTTTCGCGTAGGAATAGCGAGTGGCGGCTGGCACGGTGGGGCGACTTCGAACAGTCGAATGGGCAGATCATCTACCGCTGGCGCGGGAAGGGGAAACAGGACCAGCGGCTGGAAGTGCCGGCGCCGGTCTACCAGGCGGTGTGCGCGTACATTGAGAAAGCCGGCCGTTTGGAAACGATCCAACCTTTTGATTACATTTTCACACCCGTCCACCGCGGCAATAAACCGATGCCGGGCGGGAAAAGAGTCAACCCGGACCAGCCGATCAGCGGGGAAGAGGTAGGGCGGTTATTGAAGCGGTATCTGAAGCTGGCCGGCCTACACGCGAAGGGAATCAGGCCGCACAGTTTACGACACAGCGGGGCGGTGCTGATGCAGGAAGCCGGCGCCACGGACCGCGAGATCATGGAGTTTTTGGGCCATAAGAACCTGTCTATCACGCAGGTGTATCTGCACAACCTGCGGGGGAATCACAATAGCCACTGGATGACGGTCGGAGAATTGTTGGGAATCTCCCCCGACCCCTCTTCACAGAAGAGGGGCAAAAATACTGATCAATCAAACGTCAGAAGATAACTACTGTTATCTCATGACGATTGGCACCAATAGGAAGGAAAACCCAGGATGAAAGATAGTTTTATAGCTTTAGTACCGCTTGATTTGATCAACGAAAACCCGTACCAGGTGCGCAAAGAGATCCCGCATGATCACATCGGGAACCTGGCCAGTGACATCCGGGCGCAGGGTCTTCTGGAAAACCCGGCCGGTCGCGCGGTTGATAAGGACGGGAATCCCATCCCATGGAGTGAGGGCTGCGAGATCCAACTGGCATACGGCCACTGCCGCCACCAGGCTTTTTACCTGCTGGACGGGATGTACGCCGATCAGGGTTATGACAAGCTGCCGGTGAAGATCGTTGAGTACACCGATGAAGAAATGGCGCTGGCAGCCTGGTCGGAAAATGAGACCCGGAAGCAGCTCAATCCGGTGGAACGCGCGCTGACCTTCCAGCAGTGGATCAACCGGTTCGGCTGGACCCAGGCGATGATCGCGGAGAAGGTGCGGCTGGAACGGTCGACGGTGGCCAACCTGCTGCGGCTGCTGAGCCTGCCGGCTGGATTACTCACAGCTATTTCTGATGGAAGTGTGAGCCAGCGCCAGGCAACCGCGATGATCCCATTTTATGAATTATCGCAGAGCGAACAGGACCAGCTTTGTGCAAACAAAGACTTTGATGATTTCTTCAGCGCTGCCTGGATGGGGCAAGTCAACAGCGACACGATCCGCGAACGGATCAACGCGGCGATCGCGGAGATCCACCCGGCGCCGGCGCAGTTTGATTTCACGGTCCCGAATGAAGCGCCGATCGTGGTTGAAGCTGGCGATGAGGTGCTGGCTGTACCAGATCCTGAATATGGTGAAGAACAGGCCTGGCTGCAGAAGGATATTGAAGGCAATGATGTTGTGCCTGAACCGGTTCAGCCGGTGGAAGAACCTGAACCTGCTAAAGAACCGGCGCCAATTATCCCGGCCAACCAGCCGGCGCTGCCTACCGCTCCCGTTCCCGCACCGATGGCACAGCAACCAGCCGCGGCGCCTGTCACTGAAATGCCAGCGGCGCCTGCAACACCGAAGACCTGGGCTGAATCGCAATACACCGTCACGCTTGGTTTCCAGCCGGAAGATGGGCATGAAATGGGACGGCAGGTTTTCATCTCCACCAGACGGAATGATGGCTCCCCAAATTTCTTGGTGGCCCGGATTGGGGCATGGAAATGGAACATGCCCTGGCAGTTGGAGAAACTGATCAACGATCTGCATCCGGAAGATTTTGAGGTGGAGGCCTGAGATGGAATACAAGGTATTTATTGAAGGTCAGACCATCCCCGTACCGCCTGAGATCGGTGAAACGGATGACGGCGTGAAGAACGCCATGCGGCCGATATTCCCGGAGATCGCCAACGCGCAGTTGACCCGCACTGAAAAGGATGGGGTGACCACCATAACGGTGATCAAGAAAGCCGGCACCAAGGGCGGCTGGCAGGACCTGGTCACAGCACCGGCCGGGCGTAACCCGGTGATCCTGCTGGAAACAAAACTCGCGGGAACCGACACAGATCAGCTTGACCTGGATAGCCTCACCGAGATAGACGAATTGATCACATCGACCCTTGAAGAGGGCGACCGGCAGAATGAAATGGTTGGGTATGCGCTCCACCGGATGAAGAGATCCCGGCCGGTGGCAACGTCAACAATTCCGGCGGGGTTCTGAAATGTTCTGCGGAATGGCCGGCCTCATCGAAGCGGAAAACGGAGTTGTAACGGTCCAATCGTACCGGACCGCCAGGGCGCGCCTGGAATCCCATAAGCGGAAAACTTATGATGATGCGAGTACCAGGCTGCGTATATTACGCTCAAAGATCCAAATATTCCAAACAATCGATGAGGTTGGCCTGCGGAATGACGAACGCCTTCAAAGCCTGGATTTCTCTGGTGACACTGAAAACTTTATTTATGAGGTTTTCAGTGTAATAGACAGTCATTTCCCCATTGATTCAGAATGGATGGCGGAGGAATTCAGTAATAACGATGAAGTTTATCTTCTTCCAAAAGCGATGGGAATTAATAGGTTTTCTGACGATGAGATCCTTGATGTGTTTCTCGAACCGGAATCAAATTTCGAATCTGACGAAAGCTTAATAGTATTTGCAGCCATGCTAAACGGAGCAATTGGCGGTGAGGAATGGGATGCCTGTAATGATTATTTCGGGTGGAACATACCCATAAATCCAATGGAAACGTCCAGAGGAATGTCAATTAATTGGGAAACGTTGGATGAACAATTATCCCAAAATGGGATGGATCATTTCCGCGGAGCCGTTGAAATGGCCTGCTATGGTGGAAACACCTTCTTCTCATTCAACGCATTTGATGGGTACTCAGAATACCCTGAATTCACAAAACAAAATTTCGACCGTTTGAAAGAAGAATGGCGGGAAGCCAGCTTGACCATTGACTCTGCCAACGAAGCCCGGTCCTTGTGTGAGAAAGATAATTCGCTGTATTTGAAATTTGCCTTTGTATGGACGTCCTGTCTGGAGAAACCTGAAAAAGTGAGAGTACGCGTATGAACAATACTTTCGAGAAAAACAGCGCGATCAAAGCCGTTCTGTATTTCATGGAAAGCGGTGACTATATTTTCAAATGGAAAGAAGACGGCCGGATCAGCCACAAGTGCCTTGCCGCGCCGGATGTATCTGCCGCATTCAGCAAATCGGAAATCGATTCCGGGTTCATTCCTTCGGGGGTTATCCGCCATGGTTATGGGACGAATGGTCCCTGGGCCGTTCTTGAAATTGAGCCGGCACGAGAAGAGATCACGCTGATCAACCCGGGCGGCAACCCCGAAACAATATCGGTGATGTTCCCCCGCCTGATGATGGTGGGCGCCGGCAAGGATTATTACCTGGTTGCGCTGACTGACCCGTTCATTGTTCCGGAAGCGAAGGCTTTCAGGGCGCCATTCACGAACGTCCACCCGGACCATCGGATCTGTTGGGGATTAAATAACCCGCCAGTGGCTGAGGTTAGCAATATGAAAAAAGCCTGGAGGCTGTTTATCGAATCTGGCTTTAACGCAGACCTGGCTGCCGGTAAATCACGGCAATTTGACAATGACATCCGGAAGGCCTGGAAGAAATATTCAAAGAAGCCAGCCTGGCCAATCACCGATTTGATGCCGGCACGCGAAACCGTAGGCAGCATCATCAAGGATATTTTGAGGTGAATATGTTCATCGATCACGTTGTGGCAAAAAAAACAAGCAGGACCGGCCCCGTAGGTTATCCGACGCCAGGCAAAATGTATGAATTCGTCTACGCGGCGAACGGGGTATTCATCCGCGCTCAGCGGCAAGGGATGGCCGCGCAGATTCCGATAGTACTTTATCCGGGGAAGAAGCTGCCCGGTCTGATGAGTGCGGGCTTGGTGGTGGCGCTGGAAACGAAGATCCCTTTATCTATTCTGGATTTTATGATCCGCACGAGCCGGGAAAACATTCATTCCGAAATGCTGTTTTACCTGGGCTACTTTAACGAGAAATGGAGTTATTACATCCCTCCACAGGTCGCCACAGCCGCACGCTGCCAGCCGGTAAACCCTTACGGTCCGGGCGCCATGATCGGTATGGTGGATGTGCATTCTCACAACACGATGGACGCATTCTTTTCTCGTGAAGATGACCGTGATGAAACCGGTTTCCGGCTATATGTGGTTCTCGGTAGGCTGGACAAGGCCTGGCCGCATATCCTGTGCCGGGTTGGGATCTACGGCCACCATGCTGTTGTACCCGCATCCATGATCTTCCAGGACTTTGAAAAATCAGGAGCGCATGATGTTTACACAGAATTATGCTGACGCTTTGAAGGTGATCATCCCGGCGCCGCGGTCCATAAATCTGGCGCTGATCGGCTGCGGTGGAACTGGTAGCTGGCTGGCTCCGGCTGTCGCCCGGGTTGGCCGCTGGCTGATGGACATGAACCACGACGTAGATATTGTCTTCGTGGATCCGGACACAGTGGAAGAGAAAAACATCTTCCGCCAGAATTTCTGCGCGGCAGAAGTCGGGGAGAACAAGGCGGAAACATTGGCCCAGCGTTACAGCGAGGCGTGGGGGCTGTCGATAAGTGCCTGGAATCAGAAGTTTCAATGTGACCGCTGGCGCGGATATGACGGTTTTGGGGTATTGCTTGGATGTGTTGACGGACCCGAAGGCCGGAAAGAGATCAACCGTTATATCACTACTTACAGCCATGCCTGGTGGATCGATAGCGGGAATACTGCTTCTTACGGGCAGGTATTGATCGGCGCCAACCGGCAACAGTGGGAGAAGAAAGATCCGCTTTCCATACCGGGATATACAAGCTGGGTCGCTTCGCCGGCCGTGCAGCACCCGGAGTTGATTGCACCGGGAGACAACTCCCCCGACCAAATGGCTTCGACAGGATCAACCATCGACGCGGAGTTGAGCTGCGCGGATATGGCGCTACGGGACAGCCAGGGCATGGCGATCAACCAGCGGATGGCGGCAGAGATGGCGGATTACCTGATCAGGCTGCTGATCACGAAGGATCTGCGAAAGTATGCCACTTACATCGACCTGGAGACCGGGAGCTGCCAGTCAAAGTACATCACGGCTGAGGCGATTAGTAAATGGATAAAGTGAGAGTTTTATGCCCCGACTGCCATGAAGCAGTTCACACCCAGAAAGCTATTTCAGATCTTCAGGATGTGGATATTTCTTTCGGGGCGAAGTATGCCGGCCGGATCGTTGATGAGCGGACTGACGAAACGTTGAAGGTGCTGGTTATCTTCCGTCAATACAAAGGGCGCGGGCCGGTGTTCCTTTCAGCCGTAGACCCAAACATGGTGGTGAATCGATGACAACAAAGGAAATACCCCTCCAGTTGCACATGCTTCGGAGTTGGAAAGGCGCGCCGGTTTCTGTGGTGATGGCGTTATGGTTTTCTGGGATGCCACAGAATGTGAAGTGGCTGCAGCGTCAGACAGGGTACCGCTTTGAAGCAGTGCAGGAAGCCCTGGAAGTTTTGCTTGAATACCAGATGGTCACCCGGATCGACCGGTACCACTGGCAGATTGCCGGCAACACACGGCAGTTCCCCCTTGGCCAGGCTATGCTGGGAACCGGGGAAGATGAAGATGAGGGACTAATAACCACTGAGACCATCCTCCCTCTCTTTGAATCCCCCAACCATGGGGACTTCGGAAAAACCGAAGTCCCGGTTTCTGAATTGCCTGAAAATAGCGGGACTTCGGAAAAACCGAAGTCGGACTTCGGAAAAACCGAAGTCCCGGTATCTAGTAGTAGTAGATCTATTAATCTAGATTCTAAAAATAAAGAGCTACTACTAGCTAGAGATGAACTTGTCGAAATTTTCGATGAGTTCGGGGTGCGTGAACCGAAGCGCAGCCAGTTGATCAATGCGGGGATTGAACCTCGATCTGCGAGATTCCACCTTGAGACGGCGCCAAATGTGGCCATGGCTATTTTCAGGATGCAAGCAGGCTGGCCGGTGAAGAAGGGGTGGCAGCCGCGGGCAGTGTTTGGCGACGGTGATGAATCCCCCCTTGATCCCCCATTCTGCCCTTCGGGCAAGGGGGGCGAGATGCCGGAAATTCCGGATAACCAGATTGAGGCATTCGGGCGCGCGCTGGAATGTTTGCGCGCAAACATTCCGCACTCAGTATTCCAGACCTGGTTCTCTTCGCTGCGAATGACCGGTCCGGTGGAAGACGGCGAGGTGACTATCCGGGCAGCAAATAGTTTTGTGGTCGACCATGTCAAGCCTTATGCCGGGGATCTGGCGCGGCTGCTGGGTTCCGAGTTCGGAACCACGATCGAAGTCAAATTTATTGTGATGTGAGGGAGAAAAAATGAAGAAAACGAAGGTGGTTGTCGCATTTGGTTGTATCGAAATTGTAATAAGCCTTTTATCTTTAGCCGCGAGTACTTATGTAAATTTCAGAATTCTTGACTTGATCAAGGCTGATAACCTGATGTGGTTTTTGTTCTGGGGAAACCTCCCGTTGTTGCTGATCCTCAAGACTATGGCTGAAGTTGCGAAATCATTCTTGTCGGAGAATTAACCATGTTTCAAGAAACCCTGATAGTGGGTATGGTGCAGGCGGTTGGTCCTTTGCAATATCTGCCGATGGATAACGGGAGCTGCAAGCGGATCACTGTGGAGACGGTCCGGAATTTTCGTGACAATACGGGCCAGCAGAGGCGTGAAAAGATCATCTGGCGGGTTAGCGCCTGGGACAAGTGGGCCGATTGGGCTGATAAATATGTGCGGACAGGAATGTACCTTCAGGTGCGCGGTCGGTTGCACGCAGATGAAATAACTGGCGGGCCTGTTGTGCGGTACGACAAAAACAAGGCGCAGTATGTCTCCAGCTTTGACCTGGTAGCCAGGGATATTGTCCCCTGGGGCGGTACGTCACTGGAGATCGAACGGCTGCCGATCGAGGGGAATGAGGTGGAAGATGCCTGAAAAAGAATCCCCCAACCCCCTTCACGAAGGGGGGCAATTAGCGGAAATCAAGTATCCATGGCCCATAGATCAAATTGAAGAAGTGCGGAAGAAGATCGCACTTGCTCGCGGCTGGGTCTACCAGGATGAAGCGCCGGCCGGGATGGATCCGCAGATCCGCGGCTGGTGGAAGATCCCGGGTGTGGCGCGCGGTTGGACTCAGGCGCTTCCGCCGTGGACGTATGATTTTTCAGAAGCCTGGTCTTTGTTTATCGAGATGGCCGGGATGGCGTCTGTTGATATGTATATCCTGGATGATGAGATTTTTTGTGTTGCCAGGGAGCGCATGGATACCCTGTCTCCGGTGTGCTTTGGCCAGTATGGACGGGAATGGCCGGTTATGGCGATCTGCCTGTGCTATGTGCAGTGGATGGACCACAAGGCCGCGAAAGAACTGGCGGCGGAATGACGATCAAGGATTACTACCCCAACCGGCAATTACGGGACCGAATGTATGCGGATTTCGGTAAGGACGAACGCAGGTTGTGCCGGCAATGTGCGCTGATGACGCGAAACCAGAAGTTGTTCACTTCCAGCCGGTGCGCTTTTGTGTGCGGCCCGAGTGACTTTTGCTGGCGGGGAGATTGGCCGGCCTGCGGATTGATCGATATTGCCAACGCGGAGGATGAACGGTTGAAGTCGTTTAACAAAGATGGACGCAGACCCTCAGTGCTGGCGGGTGTGAAGAGGCAGTTGAGCGCCGGTCTGCTGGTGGCTGATGGCAAGATCATCGGGTCGGTGGAAGATTTGGATACTCAACCGGTTGGAATTAAGGAAAGTAATGTCGAATAAAGGAGATTCCATTGTCAAGCTATAACTTGCCTGTTTTTGAAGGTTTGAAAATATCATCCTTATATTTATTAGAACCAATGACGGGGGATGAATTAACTCCAGGTCATAGACATTATCCAAACGGGATTGTTTTACGGGATGCCATCCAGCGAGATGGTACTGTGCTGTGGAAAATTGTGGATCCTCCGTTTGTATTGAATACTTCCGGGCAATGGGAGTATGAACCGATGCCGTCAAGCCGGGACGACGCATTTTTGAAACGATGCCGATTCGCATCCATCGAGGCAGCAGTAAAAGCATGGAATTTATCAACAGTTTCAGCAGATGTTTGCGCGCAAACAATTACAGGTAGGTGACCTTGGGAAGCTGGTATCCATTCAAGTGTGTTGAGTGCGGGAATGTGGAGGGGCGATATCGCAATTCCAAGAAATGCACAAAGTGCGGTGGGCGGATTGAACGATCTTCTATTACAGGTGAGGTGACTATGGTAAATGTGTCGACTGTTGAGTTCCTTGATCATGACATGAATGATGTCTTTATTAATCCCCAAGAATATTTAGTGATTACAAAATCGCCGCGCCATGACAGCCGGGATACTTACTCTGTTATCGAGATGAAAAATGGCTCACAAATTGAAGTGCTCGGCATACCCTCTGAAGTAGCGCAAAAGATCAGGGAGGCTTGCCATGAGTGAGCAGAGTGAGATCAATGAGGACTTTATCCATAACAAGTATGGGTATTGTTATAAGGATTATTTGGGGGCGGAGGCTGCCTCATGGCCGGATCTGTGATCGACAATGAATCCCCCTTTAATTCCCACTTCACGAAGGGGGACGCCGGCACGGGAAAGCTGCCAGTGCCGGCGGATGATTTGAATATGATCCTGGAGGCCATTCAGATGGTGGTCAAATCGGGCCGTGGGTATGGCGAGGTGGTTATCACGTTCAAGCGCGGTGAACTGGACCAGGTGGAACCGAGGCCGCAGCTTAAGCCGTCACGTGGAGGGAAGGAAGGGCATATATGACATCATTTATTTTTACGAAGGGGATTGGGTTCTTGATGGCTGGCGCGGCAATTACCCTGTACTGCCGGGGCGAAATTCTGAAAGCCCTGTTCTTCATCGTGTTAGGAATATTCTGGGTGGTGGTGACGCGATGAACGACAATGACGGGCTGCTCCCGTGGCAGCAGGAACTTATTGATTTGATAGAAAAAAGGCAATCGTCAGGATATCAATTTATTTCAATTCCACGGTGTCACGGGAAAATGCTGGTAACCGATTTTATTGAAAAGGAATATGGTGACCGATGCGAGAGGGTGGAAGGTGGGTTGATCATCCACCTGGAGAAGCCGGCAAATATAAAAAAGTCTGATGCGCGGGTGATCCTTGTCATCGGGATGGCGTTGGGGTACGGCCTGCTGGTTTATCTGTGCCATCTCACAGGCTGGCTTTATTCCATCCAATTGTGAGAAAAAAGGATTATTGAAATGAGCGATAGTCTGGGTATATATCTTATTGTTTGGTTAATCGGAACTGCGCTGGTTTTGGCGATTGTCTTTATTCGGAAATAAGAATATTTGTGCTATACTCTTTACAGATAATTTGTTCTAAAGGTTGACAACATGAAAGAACCAATGGGAAAAATTGTGCTGGCGCAGGATGTGTATGGGGATGATGAGCGAATCCAGTCTATTGCTGAGAAAGCATGGATCAGGCAACAGTATTTCGACAAGATCAACAAAGGGTCAACAGGGCGGCCGAAAGCCTGCTGGACTGAAAATATGGTGATGCGGCGGTACAAGTTGAAGTCCGGAAAGCCTGACGGGTTGAAGCCAATAAAACTGAATAACGGGTTAGTTATGGATATGGATATTTACTGGGGGCGGCGCAGGTATCTGGCAGGGTTTTCATCAGAATTACAACTTCTGGGGTATATTGAAGTGACATATTCGGAGGATTGAAATGGATGACTTTATTTCTATAAGTGAAGCCGCGGAAAAAATAGGCGCATCAGTTGCTCTGATCCGGCGTTGGTGCCAGACTGGTAAAATGCCGGCCGTGAAGGTAGGAAAGACCTGGATAATAAAGGCTTCTGATGTGGAAAAGCATCCACCAGTTGGAGAATGGGCGAAAGGAAGGCCGAAAAAATAGAAAAAATCTCATATTGAGTTGCATTATTCGAGATTTTATGTATATAATCGGTTAATACATTTCTTTGGTCTGATCGCGGGGAAACCCCCAACGCGAAGGCCGTTCGAAAGAATGAGGATATAGCAGTATAACTGAATAGGTAGTCGATCTGATCGCAGGATAAGCCGATGCGAAGGTCCATTTCAAAAATGGGTCTTCGCATCGGCTTTTTGTTTAACCCAAACTGGAGAAAAGTATGAAAAAACTGTTTTCGAATGTGGATTTCTGGGTAGCGCTGATCACACTGTTTGTGTTGATCGTGGGGGTTTTCATCCCCGGTTATGCGCTGGATGTGCCCCACACGGCCGGTCTGGCGGCTATCTCTGCCGGCTATTTGATCAGCCTGGCCATCGCTCCGGCGGCATTTAGCTGGGGCAGCCGTAAGTTCTGGCTGACGGTGCTGTCATTTATATATGTGTTGATGGATTCCTTTCACGCGTTTCCGGGGGTGCTGGATGTTGGCAGCCTGGCGTTGTTTGTCACCGGTGTGGCTATTTACTTAGTAGGCCTGGCCAAGGATCCGGGTAACGGCTGGGCTGGACTTATGGTCTCACGTAAATTCTGGGGATTTCTCGGGTCGATTGCGATGATCTTGATGCGGGCCTATAACGTTGTCTTCCCGTCAGGGATCACTGTCGATCAATTGGCGATCATTATTTCCGGGTTGTGGGCGTTGATCCTGAAGGCTGCATTTGGTAAGGATATCCAGCCTGTCCCGGATGTCGATGTGCCTGACGATACGGGCGCTGCTGCAGGCGCCGGGTAATTCGATCCATGCCACCGAAAGTGCAGGCAGTTGTGACAGTTCCGGAAGAATCAATAACCGCCAATGATCTGCAGCGACAGATCAAGAGCCTTGGAGAACACATGGATCATGGCTTTTACGAGCTGAAAGAACTATTCCGCAAGAGCGATGAGCGATTGCGCGGGCTGGAAACGAGAGAAGCAAGTTGCCAGCCTATTGTCACAGCTCGGATCGATGCTGCCTGGCGTGAGATAGATGCACACAAGGATCAGATCAGAGATCTGCAGGTCGCTGATGATGGTCAAGACATGGCAATCACCCAGCTGAGGGAACAGAACAAGCTGCTTCTCTGGTTGGCTGGGATTGAAGGGTCTGCAATCCTTGTGTGGTTCATCACTTCGTTACTGAAATTGATCTGAAAATGGCTGATTTTATTGGTGTTTTTACTGGTTTTTATAGGGATTTGTATGCCCTTTAAATCAAGGAAACCCTGCGCATTTCCTGGATGCGCTGAGTTGGTGCCTGGTGGGTACTGCGACAATCATAAGACCGCAGTACCCACTCACGCGCCCACCGAAGCAGAACGGGCAAAGCACCGGCTGTATGACAGGCGCTGGCAGATGGCACGAGAGCGCCAGTTAGAGAAAGAACCCTGGTGCGTCGATTGTTTGCGCGCAAACATTCATACAGAAGCCACAGAAGTACACCATGAAGAACGTCATGAGGGCAACCGGGTGAAGTTCTGGCGAAGCAAGCTGGTGTCACTTTGTCATGGTTGTCACTCTCGAAGAACGGCGGAAGAGGTGGGGTTCGTCAACAGGGGGAGGGGTACTAAAAATGTTTGAGTCTGGGGAGTGTCGAGCGGGCGGGGCCTTCCGCACGAAAAATTTTCCCAATGTGAAGAATCCGGAATAAGAGGCAAATTTTTATGCCAGCAAGGAAACCATCCAGTTTGATCAATCGGCACGAGACAGCCGCGGAACGGGCAGAGCGCGAAGAGCGTGACGCTGCCCTGCGCCCGAATCGGACGCTGCCACAGAACCCGCCGGCGAGTTTACGCGGCCGGCGGACGGCAGAGGCTGTCTGGCGCCGATTGATCAGGATGTATGGTGAGCTGGATGCGGAGATCGTGACCCGCCTGGATATGGGATTGATCGAGGACTTCTGCATCCTGGCTGAACAGGTAGCGGAGCTTGACGCCATGCGGAAAGCGTCCTTCTCTCAATTCGAGCTGCTTGACATAGTAAGAAAGAAGCAGCTTGAGGATGGAAAATTCGAATCGGCTGTGAAGACCGGAATGAAGATGGAAGAGTCGTTCCAGACAACCCTGAAGCTGGATGGCCGGGTGGACCGGAAGCGGGATCTGATGTTCAAGATGCGGCAATCGCTTTACCTCACGCCGCGGGCCAGAGCTGGAACGGCTCCCAAAGGAAAGGCGCCAGAGGAAGAAATTGATCCGATGGATGCCCTGCTGGGAAAAGTGAATGAGTTCGTCAATGAGAAAGTTGAATGAAGAAATCTATCTCATTCCTTATCGTATTGATATTGGCGGTCACTATGTTCAGTGAAGCCAAAGCTGATTATGCGGTCAATTTCTTTGAGCTGCTTAAGCATACGATTGGCGAGTATGCCGGCAAGCCGTTCATTTTGTTTGACTGGGAAAAACAGATCATCCGGGATGTGTACGGCACGCTGAATGAAGATGGCGCCAGGCAGTACCGGTACGTGTACATCGAGCTACCAAAGAAGAACGGGAAAAGCGAGCTGGCCGCCGGCGCTGCACTATATCATCTGTTTGCTGATGGAGAGCAAAAAGGGGAGATCTACGGGTGCGCCGCTGACCGGGGGCAGGCCAGTATTGTATACAAAGTGGCTAAGGATATGGTGCAGATCACCAGCCTTGCAAAGCGGGCAAAGATCACTGATTCCGCGAGGACCATTGAAGACAAGAAATCCGGATCGGTCTATAAGGTTCTGAGCGCGGAGGCCTTTACCAAACACGGTTTCAATACCTCAGCCTGTATATTCGATGAGCTCCATGCCCAGCCTAACCGCGATCTCTGGGATGTTATGACGTTTGAAGCTGGTGCCGCCCGCCGGCAGCCAATCTGGTGGGTAATCACTACGGCCGGTGATGACCCGGACCGGGTTGGTATTGGTTGGGAGATCCACGAATACGCCATGAAGGTAATGAGTGGCGAGATCATTGATCCTACCTGGTATGTTGTAATCTACAACTACGAAGGGGATGACATATATAACGAGGAGAACTGGTTCAAGGCTAACCCTAGCCTTGGCCTGGCGAAGTCACTGAAATCTATGCGGGAAGCCGCAGCGACCGCAAAGAATAAACCTGAGAATGAACGGTTGTTCCGGTGGTTGGATCTGAATCAGTGGATCACTACCAAGCTCACCACATGGCAGCCGATAGAGCTGTTTGACAATACGGTAGGTACATGGAATCGCAATGACCTGGCTGGACGGGATTGTTTCATAGGGTTGGACCTATCCACGACTACCGACCTGGCTTCAATGTGCGGCATTTTCCCGCCACAGGGAAACCAACCTGATTGGCGGATCATCTGGGACTCGTTTATCCCTGATGAAAACATGCGGGAGAGGATCGCCCTTGACCATGTCCCTTATGACAAGTGGGCGGCTGCCGGGTATGTGACGGCTACGCCGGGGAACATCATCGATTACACGGAGATCCACAAGCGGATCAGCCTATGGCGGACGCTCTACAACGTTATCGAGCTGGATGCGGACCGGGCGTTTGCCACGATGCTGCTTCAAATATTGGAAAAGGAAGGGCTGGTGTGTGTGGATATTCCGCAGACATTTGTCTCTTTGACGGATCCGCTGAACCAGACAGAGGTATTGCTGAAAGGTAAAGCACCGGATCCGACTGTTCCGGTAGCGGGGGACCCGCTGTTAACCGGTTTTATGACACATGAATACAACCTGGTGGCGCGGTGGGCATTCGGGAATACCAGTATTGCGGTCAACGGACAGGGCTTCAAGAAGTATGTAAAGGAGCACAAGGGGAAGAGCGTGGTAAGAACCCGCAGGATAGACCCGGTGGCCGCCTGGATCACCGGGATGGCGCGCGCCCGGTACTACAAGGGGAACGTGGATATCAGCGCTGAAATTCTCTCTGATGATTGGGGAATGTAATGAATAAATATCTGGATGACATTCTCTATGTTTGCGGGTGCTGCTTGATCATCTACGCCACGTACCTGCTTAGTGTTGTGGCCGCTTTGTATGTGAGCGGAGGACTTTTGATTGTGGCCGGGGTTCTGGTCAGTCTCGGAGGGAAGAAAGAATGATCTTACGCAATGCTGTGAAAAACCTTGTAACCCCAACCTGGACGCGGCCTGAATTGTTAGGCGGCGGTGTTTCTATCTCAACGGTGGCAGGTAAATCGGTTAGCACGACAAACGCGATGCGAATCGCAACGTATTACCGCGCCCTGAATCTGATCACGGACGATCTGAGCATGATTCCCCTGCAGTTGATCAACTCGGAGACCAAGAAACGGGTTATGCCGGATTTCGTTCGTCGAAATATGGCGTTCGCGGTTGAGGTACAGCCCAATCCGTACATGATCCCTTTTATGTTGCGGAAACAATTCTGGGTTGATGTACTAACCCATGGCGACGGCATTCAATGGTCGCCGGTGGGGACGCGGATGATCATCAACCTTGACCCGGCTGTGACCTATGCCGAGAAGCGGGCAGACGGGAATATCTGGTGGATCTCTCAGGATGTGGAAGGCAGACCCATGGTGATGCCTGATGCTGAGGTGAAGCACGTTCACATCAATATGAAGACACCCTTCAAGGGGCGCGGGGTGATCGAATTCGCTCGGGAAACACTGGGTACCCGGATGGCCGGAAATGAAACGAAAGCAGGGATCTTCCAGCGCGGATTGATGCCCTCTGCCATAGCTGAATTTGATGGCGATATGAATTCGGATGCCAGGCAGAAGGTACGTGATTCTTACTGGGAAGCGGCCCGCGGTTCTGATGGATCGGGCGGCGTGGTCGTTCTCGATGGGAAGGTCAGGAAGTTTACCCTGGCCGAGATCAAACCGGTTGACGCGCAGTTTCTTGAATCGATCCTGGCCGAGGATGTTGATATTGCCAATTTCTTCGCGCTGCCCCTGTACAAACTCAACCAGGGAAAACAATCCTACGAGTCTAATGACCAGCAGGATGAAGACTACATGCGGTCCACGCTGGACCCGTACCTGGTGCAGGATGAACAGGCTTGCCGCATCAAGTGGCTGACGGGCGCCGAGCAGAGTACCAGTTACTGGCGGTATAACCGTGACGCGTTCCTGAGGATGAATTCAAAGGCGCGGGCGGTGTACCTGAAGGACAAGATCTTATCCGGGCAAATGACGCCGAATGAAGCGCTGGCAATTGATGACCAGCCAGGCTATACCGGCGGGGATTTCCACTTCATTCCATCCAACATGGCCATTATCGCGGATGGGAAAGTGACAGCCATTAGTAAGCCGGAAACAAATTCCGGAGACGGGAGCGCGAATGAAAAATAGACCCATCCGATGTTTTCAAGGAACCGCCGAGCCTTATACCCGGTTCTGGACTGTTAAAAACGCCGCAGACACACCCAGCGGTGAGCCGGAGATCGAATTCTTCGGGGTTATCTCTGAGTATTCCTGGTGGGGTGATGAGATCACTCCGCAGATGTTCCGGGATGATCTGAATGCCATTGGCAAGGGCGGCCCGGTGACGATCAAGGTAAATTCCGGCGGCGGCGATGTTGTGGCCGCGTCTGTCATCCGGTCGATCCTGGGAGAGTACCCCGGGTTCAAAACCATCAAGGTGATCGGGATGGCAGCCAGCGCCGCAGTGGCTATTGTTCTGGCCGGAGACAAGATCCTTATCCAGGATACGGCTTACATGATGATCCATGATCCACTATTTGAGGTCATGTATGCCACCCTGGATATCGAGACACTTGAATCGTGGCTGGCGTGCCTGAAGACCACAAAAACCGGGTTGGCGGATACCTATGCCAACCGGACGGGAATAAGTGTGGACCGGATCAACCGGATGATGACAGACACCACGTATCTTTCGGCCAATGAGGCTGTGAAGATGGGCTTCGCTGATGAAGTGCTACATATCGGTAAAGAAGCCATGCAGGAATCAGAAGCGGTAGCGAAGGCGAATGCTGCCCTTCTGAAAAACTATATGAATGTTCCGGAAGCGCTGCTCAATCAGGCCAGCGAACCGGTTCAAAGCGCCGCGGTTGTGGACCTGCCTGAGGATGAGCAGCGCTTCCGTGACGAAATCAACTTTTATTTGTAGTAAGGAAGGAGATAGGTATGGATCTAAAAAAATTGCTTGATGAAGTAAATTCCGCGGATAAAGCCTGGAAAGACAAACTCGCGGAATCCGATGAGCTGTTCAAATCCGGAAAACGGGAAGAAGCCATGGCCCTGAAACCGGATGTTGATCGGCTCAAAGCCGCCTATGAAAAGGCGTCCAATGAATACAGCTTTGCTCGTGACATTGATGCAGGCATGAATTCAAATGGCGGGCAGCAGGCTGCCGGCGCGAAAATGGTTGCCGTGGATGAAAACGACCTTGCCATTGGTATGTCTGCCAAAGAGCTGCAGAACTACAGCCTTCTACGGTTGATCAACGCTGTGAATGAATCCAAGATGGGTGATCCCCGCGCGATCCAGAAGGCCGGGCTTGAGCTGGAAGCCAGCCAGGCCATGGCTGAGAAACTCGGACGTGATCCCAAGGGTGTGTTTGTCCCCTGGGACCTGATGATTACTCCCATGGATGCCCGCGGTGGCGCTGTACGCCTGCGTAACAACCAGATGGTTGGCGATCCGGAATACGGCGGTTACCTGAAACAGACTCAGCTTCTCACCGGGTCATTCATTGATATTTTGCGTAACAAGATGGTCACCCGCCAGGCTGGCGCCACGGTGATGACCGGTTTGGTCGGCGATATCGAAATCCCCAAAAAGATCCAGGGATCTTCCTATTACTGGGTCGGGGAAGGCGGCGGCCCAACTAAGAGCGAATTGAAGTTTGGACAGGTGAAGGGGAGCCCTCGCACCATCGCCGGTTATTTGCAGCTCACCCGCCGTTTCATCAAACAGGTTTCAATGGATGCTGAAATGCTGGCGCGTGAAGATCTGGCCAGTTCCCTTGCCCTGGGTATGGACTTTGCCGGCTTGCATGGCGCCGGCGCAGGCAACGAGCCTCGCGGTATCCAGAACGTAACCGGGATCGGGTCAGTAGTAGGTGGAACTGATGGCGCAGTCCCCGATTGGGCGGATATCGTTGACCTTGAGACTGAGGTCTCCATTGATAACGCTGATACCGGCAGCCTGGCCTACATCACCAATACCAAGATGCGCGGCGTGTTCAAGAAGACCCCCAAGGTCTCCGGCCAGAACGGATTTATCTGGGAAGACGGTGAGATGAACGGTTACCCGGCTTTGGCCACCAACCAGGTGAAATCCAACCTGACCAAAGGTTCAGCCATTGGCGTTTGCTCTGCGATCTTCTTCGGGAACTGGGCTGATCTGGTTTATCTGCTGTGGGGTGGTTTGGATCTGATCATCGACCCGTACACAAACTCCACCAATGGCGATGTGCTCATCACTGCTATGCAGGATGTGGATAACGTTGTCCGCCGGGCGCAGTCATTCTCGGCCATGCTGGACGCCAAGGCTTCCTAGCCTGAATTAAGTGTTATTGACCCTGCTCCGGATAACCGGAGCAGGGATTGATGCAGAAAATTCCCAAAGGAGTAACCATGGATAGTATTTTCAAGGATTGCAAAATATCCATCCAGGCGATGAAAGCCGCCGATAACGAAACCCTTACCGGCACCGCGTTGGATATGCAGGGCTATGACTCTGTGGCGTTCATCGCCACCGCGCTTCACGGTGAAGCGCTTGATTTCTCGATCAAAGCCCAGCAGGGCGCGGTATCCACAATGTCTGATGGGGCTGACCTGGCTGGTACGTCCGTTGCCTTCAGCACCACAACAACCGTTGATGGATTGACCACGCTTGAGGTCCACCAACCTAACGAACGGTATGTTCGGTCCGTTACCACTGTTCCAAACGCCACGGCCGCCACCCCTGTGCTCGTGCTGGCCATCCAGTTCAACTCTAAGGATGTTCCGGTTTCCAATTCCGGAGAGTTGCATGTTTCCCCTGCTGAAGGCACCGCATAGGATAGGAGGTGACACATGAAAGTCCTCCTGACACGGTCCGTGGCCATTCGCGGCCAGGGATTTCCGGAAGGTGAAAAGCTTGACCTGGGTATTGATGATGCCAAGGCTCTCGTAGCCATGGGAAAAGCTGTTTTCACATCCGATGTGCCGGCTGATGACCCGGAGCCGGTTGTTGTGCTCAGCCGTGCAAAAGC